>JAFEBS010000010.1:0-200142 GCA_018242525.1 Planctomycetota bacterium
CCACCAATTAACGACTGCACCCCCAGTTAAGCGAATTGCCGTTCCGTTGAAATTCACCACGGCATTCGCCGGACGTGAGAATCGTGCCGTCACTCAATTCAACTTTCACCTGATGCGGAGCCCCCTCATGAAATGGACGTTGCTGGTTGGATTGTTCCTGCAGATTTCGTCGGGATTCGCGCCGGTATTCGGGGCGGATCCGTCTGTGTTCCCCCTGAAGAATGGTGATGTCTGGGTGATGGCGGGGGACAGCATTACGGCTCAGCATCTGCACTCAAACTACTTCGAAGCATTTTGCTTTGCCCGCTATCCGCAATGGAAGTTCGCGTTTCGCAATTCGGGTGTCGGCGGGCACACGATTCCGTCGACTCTGGCCCGGTTTGATTATGATGTTGCTGCCTGGAAGCCCACAGTAGTTTCCGTCGAACTTGGCATGAATGATCAGGGGGGAACTGCGACCGAGAAATTCATTGCCAACATGAAAACGATGGTCGACCGGATTCGCAGCACTCCCGCCCGACCGGTGATTCTGTCCGCCAGCCCGATCAATAACGGGGCGACGCTGGCCAGGCTCGGTGGCAATCAGCGGCTGAACGATTACGCGATCGCCTTGAAGAGTTTCGCCGCGGACGAGAAGATTCCGTATGCAGACCAGTTCCATGCCCTGATCGACGTCTGGGGGCAGAACAAGCCGAGCGAAAACCTGGCGAATCTGCTCGGTCCGCTGGGTGCGGTTGTCAATGACGATTCGGTGACCGGTGTCAAGCATCTGCGCGAGTTCCTTGCCGCCCAAAAGAGCGATCCTCACAAGCCCGTTTCGATGCAGGGGGACGCGGTTCATCCTGGTCCGAACGGTCAATTGATGATGGCGGCCGCATTGCTGAAGGAACTCGGCGCGGATGGCTTTGTCAGCAGTGTCACGATCGTCGACGGCAAGGTCGACACAAAGGGATGCCGTGTGGATGACCTGCAGGCCACGAATAATGGGTACGTATTCGATCGACTCGATGAACGGTTACCGTTCCCGATTCCCGACGGAACGGTAGAAGTGTTGCCGTTGTTCCCGGTGATTGAAGAGTTGAGCCAGTATCTACTGACGGTCAAGGGGTTGAGCAGCACACCATACACCATCTCCGTGAATGGTCAGCATCTGGGAACATTGACTCGAGATCAACTATCCGCCGGGGTGAATTTGACGGCACTGATCTTCCAGCCCCCAGCCAAGCCTGATGCGGCCAACGCGCTGGTGAAGCAAAGCCGGGAGATACTCAATGCCGTGGCTCAGAAGGAGGGACTCGTCAATCAATGGCGAGGATTGTCCAGAAACGCGACGGCCGACGGCGCTTCGGCGGAATTGAAGACGCAACTGGTCGAACTGACAAAAAAGATCGAAGAGGCCGACGAACGAATTCGTGAAGCCGCACGGCCACAGAAACTGCGGTTCACGATCATGCCGACGAATATGTAAGTCTGAATTTGCAAGTGGACTGTCAAATAGTAAGCCCGATTGATGACAACGCACACCAGTTCGGACGCGAAGGGGTTTGCAGCGACGCATTGGACGGTCGTGATGACCGCGGCGCGCGGCATGGATTCGTCAGTTGCAGCAGCGGCCCTGACCGAACTGTGTCAGACTTACTGGTATCCGCTGTATGCCTTTCTGCGTCGACGTGGTCATGAAACGCACGAAGCCGAGGACTTGACGCAGGCGTTTTTTGCCAAACTGCTGGGTCGGGATTTCCTGGCCACGATCGATCGGGAAAAAGGACGATTTCGCTCGTTTCTGCTGGCGTCACTGAAGAATTTTCTGGCGGACGAACGCGACCGCGTGACCGCACAAAAGCGGGGTGGCGGTCAACCGGTGATTTCCCTGGACGGATTGACTGCGGAATCCCGTTATCGGCTGGAACCCGCACAGGATTTGTCTCCAGAAATGCTGTATGAGAAACAGTGGGCGTTGTCGGTTCTGGAAAGAGTCCTGTCTCGGCTGCAGTCCGAAGCGGTTGCGGCCGGCCGACTGCCCCTGTTTGAACACCTGCAGGCGACGCTGATTGACAGTCAATCCAGCCGATATGCCACCATCGCCAGCGAACTCGGGATGACCGAAGGAGCCGTGAAATCGGCCGCGCATCGGTTTCGACAAAGGTATCGGGAACTGCTGATCGACGAAATTTCACTGACCGTCTCGGATCACAAAGACGTCGATGGCGAAATTCGGTACCTGATGGCGTGCCTGTAGTTCTGTTCCGAAGTCAACCGGGGTGGCGAAGTCGGAAAACCGCCCCCACAATTTGGCGTTGGCCAGCGTAATTGGGCGCGGATGACCGTTTGAAAGCGAACGGTTTCGCACGGTGAAGCCAGACCTTCTTGGAACCAACAGGCCGATTGATGATTCAGGATCGAACCAAGTCCCGGACGGATGCCGTGTCAGCTCAACAGGTTACGAATCGTGCTTGGAGACGGTTCGCCCGATCCGTCACGATGCTGCGGGCTTTACCAGTGCTCAGCCTGATGTTGCTGTGCGGATGTCCGGGGAATAACCCAAGGACGGCTGTCACCGTGACGAAGCCGTTTCGTGGTCAGGAAGTGGAATTGGTGATGCCCGGATCCTTGCAGCTTCCTGCACTCTGGGAAGTGGCCTTACACGAATGGATGGACGAAACGGGCGCGACAATTCGCTGGTCGGAATACCAGGGAAGCGATGCGGAATCCCTGGAGGCAACGCTGGCGAATCCACCGGCAGCGGGCGGCAGATTGATTCTGTTTCCGTTGCGAAAGTTGAGTGAACTCGATTCACACCTCGCACCGATCGAGGGTCACGGAATCGACATGAAGGATCTGTTCAAGGGACTGCGGGAACGGATTGTCTCACGTGACCGCACGCCGATCGCTCTTCCCATCTCCGCCCCGGTGCTGCTTTGCTACTTTCGGGCGGATCTGCTGAAGAGGGCCGGATTGAAACCGCCGGAGACGTGGGAGGAATATCAGTCCCTGCTGGATTCACTCGACAAATGGGCCCCTGGTCTAACAGCATTGGAACCGCTGGGTCCGGACCACCGGGCATCGTTGTTTTTCGCCCGGTCACTCGCTTACGCCAAACATCCGGAAAATTACTCAGTCTGGTTTGATCTCAACAGTGGCCGCCCGGTCCTGGATTCCGCCGGATTCCTGGAAGCGATGGAGTCGGCCGATCGAGCCTGGAAAACGATGCCGGTGAACATCGCTGAGCTGAGTCCTGCGGACTGCCGTGCGCTGGTCCTGGATGGCAAGGCGGCGCTGGCGATCGGTGTCGAACCGGATGCGGTCAATAGCGTGAAGTCCGTGCGGGCCCCGTCGATCGAAATTGGAGTCTGTCGCCTGCCGGGATCGCGCCGAGTCTACAACCCCAATTCCAAGCGTTGGGACACTCCTGCACAAGCCGTCGTCCACGCTCCGGCCCTGTGCGCGTTCGATGGGATGGCCCTGGGGGTCAGTTTGCCGAAGGACTCGACGGGGGAGAGCGCCGCATGGCATTTGATGTCGACACTGGCGGGGGAACAGTTCGAGTTGAACTGGGCAGCGCTCCCCAAGAGTCCGTGCCGCGAATCGCAGGTGGGTACCGCGACCAGTTGGCAGGATTCCGGCTTGACCCTGGAAGAATCCAGCCAGGCCGTCGATGCGACTGCTCAAATGCTGCGCGACAATCAACTGGTGGCCGATTTGCCGATTCCGAACTCCGGCGACTTCCGTCGAGCGACCGCTCAGGTTCTGGAAAAAGTGCTCACGCACGAACTGGATGCGGCGAATGCCATTCAGTTGTTGCAGTCTGAATTCCAACGACTCGTGGAACAGGCGGGGCTCGATGAAATCCGCGCAGCCAACCGCCGCGGACTGGGGCTGGCGACGAAATAGCACTGCCCAGTCCAGTCATCGTCAGAAGACGAAAACGATTGCCGGAAAGTCGTGAGGTGTGGGGCGATTTCCATCGGATGTCGAGTGACAAACATCTGAATTCTCACAAATTCAGCGACAAAGGATCGTTACCCGCGTCGTTGTTCCGCAGTTCGACGCTGAGCACCCTTGCACGCCGGATCGTTTCCGGTATCGTCGTTTCTGGAGTGGACGCTTGTCGCCCGCCATGGACTGGAACTGTTTCTGAACGAAGTCAACCTCCAACTGGCGAACCACGGCATGGTCCGTCCCGGCAGACGATTGTGTCTGGATCCACGTGCTCGCCGTCGCGGCCGAGCAATGTTGTGGGTGATCATCGCAGTGGTCCTGGTGGCCCTGCTCATCTGGGGCTTCAATCCACCCCGCGCCAGGCAGCCGGCGCTCGATCCCGCGATTTCGCAGGCACCTGTCTTCGTCCCCTTGGCATTGCCGCAATTGCGGCCGTCGCGTCATCTCAATTCGCAAGGTGATGCCCGATATCTGGGGACCAGGGCGTGTGCGGGCTGTCATCCGGCCGAGTCCGCATCCTTTCTGGAAACGCCACACAGTCAGGCCCTGGGACCGATGGGAGACCGGCCGGAACCCGTCGATGGCAGCTTCGTCCATCCGGCATCATCATTGGCCTTTTCGGTGGTCCAGGCGGGTGACCAGAAACATCATCGCATCACGCTCGACGATGCCGATGGGACGACTCTGGTCCAGTGCGAGTTTCCGATCCGCTATCACATCGGATCGGGAAGCCATTCGATCAGCTACCTGCTGGAGGACGATTCGTTTTTGTTTGAATCGCCGCTGACGTGGTATTCGTCGCGCAAGAACTGGAGCTTGTCTCCGGGATACGACACTCCGCTGCCACATGCATTTGACCGGATCGTCGATCAGGGTTGCCTGATCTGTCACGCCGGACGCGTACAATCGCGCCAGGGAAATCGCTTCCAGTCCGACATCATTGAAGAAACGATCGGCTGTGAAAGTTGCCATGGGCCAGGATCGCTGCATGTGCAGCGCTGGGAGCAGATCCCCCGGCCAGACAAGTCGAACGAGGTCGATCTGACAATCGTCAACCCGTCCCGATTGGGACGCGATCAGCGCGAGCAGATCTGCTCACTGTGCCATCTGCGTGGCGATGCCACGATCGCGATCCGCGGTCGAACACTCGCCGAATACCGACCCGGCCTGATGATGTCCGACTTTCGAGTCGACTATTTTGCGAAGCAGACCGGCGAAGCGATGACGGTGACCGGACATGTCCAGCAGATGAGGTTGAGCAAGTGCTATCAATCGTCGCCCGACATGTCCTGTATCACCTGCCATTCGCCGCATGGACGTCCCGCTGCGGAAGAGAGCCCGGCGTATTTTCGACAAAAGTGCCTGAACTGCCATGCGGATTCCTGCGGGTTGGCCAGTGACACTCGTTTGAAGCAGCAACCCGACGACAACTGCACGGCGTGTCACATGCCGCGTGGAAAGACGGACATCCCTCATCTGGCGTTCACTCATCACCGAATCGGCTTCCATTCCACGGAGCAGCCGGCAGGCCAGCGCCCGTCGAGTCCATTGCCGGATCTGGTGGCCGACGGGTCACTCGACCACCTTTCGAAGGCGGATCAATTGAGGTGCCTGGGGTTGGCATACGTTGAAGTTTCCGAAAAGCAGTCCACGGCCGCCGCGGCTCAAGCGTGCCGCGAAACCGGACGGAAGTCGCTTCAGCAGGCGCATGAACTCGGCGTTCGCGACGCCGTCACGCTCGCCACTCTGGCCGGGCTGGCCATGGAGCGTGGCGAGCAAGCGTTGGCCGTTTCACTGGCGCGTGCCTCGCTCAGCGAACCCAATGCCGATTCCGGAGGACACGAGAATGCACGCTTTGTCCTGGCAAATGCCTACCTGGAACTCAACGATTTTGCCTCTGCCGAATCCGAGTTACTGGCTCTTGTCAAGAATCGGCGACGGGTCGAAGACTGGTTGGTCCTGGCCGAAGTGCGCGAGAAACGCGGGAACACGGCCGGGGCTCTGGAGGCCGTTCGCGCCGCCGAGCATCTCAATCCATTCCAGCCCGATGTTCAACGTTTACTGTTCCACCATCTAATGCGAGCCGGTCAAACCGCGGACGCCGAACGACATCGACGCATCGAACAGCGGTTGTTGTCGCGCCTGCGGGGCAGGAACCGATAGGTGCCGCATATTCGGCAAACCATCGTCACGACGACGGCACTCTCTTGATCACGACCAGCGTCGAATCATCCGCTGGCGGTCCGTCGCCGTGAAAGGACTGAACGGCCTCACTGACGGCGGCCACGATTTCGGCGGCGGGCCGTTTCCAGTTCAGACTGAGGATTTCCTGCAATCGTTTCGTGCCGAACATCGAACCGGCGGGATCGCGGACTTCGATCACTCCGTCCGTTCCCAGGACCAGCAGATCACCCGCGGCCAGGAATCGTTGGGTGTTGACCGAACCCACGTCGATGGCAGGAAAGCCGAGCGGCAATCGAGTGGCCTGCAGGCATTCAAACTCGCCCGTCTGACAATGGAAGTGCAGGGCGGGAGCGTGGCCGGCATTGGCGAACTGGACGCTGTGCGTGACTGGATCCAGCGACACCAGCAGGAACGAAACAAACTGCGACTGCTTCAGGTCCGGGGCAATGGTTTCGGCCAGCAGTTCGACGATCCGGTCGGGAGCCGACACCGTTCGGACCAGCACATGCAACATGGCTCGTAATGAAGCCATGATCAACGACGGACCCAAGCCGTGTCCACTGACATCAGCCATCACGAAACAGGTTCGTCCATCGGGCAGCGGCAGCCAGTCGTAATAGTCACCGCTCACGAATACCGCCGGTTCCCACCACGAGGCAACGTCATACCCGGGGACATTGGGCAGCGAATCCGGCAGAAACCCGCGTTGGATACGCCGGCCCATCTCCATCGACTGTTTCAACTCCTGGGCACGTAACGATTCCTCCTGCATCTGGCGGCGATCCAGGGATGTGGCGGCGTGGGCGGCGAACGCCTGGATCAGTTGCTTGTCAAAATCACTGAAATCCCCGCCGGTTTTGTTCAACAGTTGCAGCACACCCAGCAGTCGTCCGTCCATATTGGAAAAAACGGGCGTGGCCAGGATGTTGCGCGTGACAAATCCGGTCCGGACATCAAACGACGAGTCCCAGCGGTCGTCACAGGAAGGAATCGAAACGTGCGTCAACTCACGATTGCGAGCCACCCACCCGCAAATCCCGTGTTCAATCCCCAGTCGGATCTGGCGAATTTCCAGTTCAGTCACGACATGCGTGTAAAGCTGGTTTTCGGCGTCGTCGAGCAGAAACAGGCTGGCCCGCTCACAGTTCACCGAGTGGCAGGCTCCATTGGTCACGATCTGCAGGATCCGAGTCAGATCGTGTTCCGTTCCCAGCTTTAACGCAACATCCAGCAAGTCTGTCAGCGCGGCAATCCGTCGATCCGGTCGATCCGTGGTGGCTGCGGGAATGATGTGAGGGGGCATGGCAATGCGTTCCTTCGCAAGACTGAGTCCAACTGCCGATTGATAGCACAAGTTCGGCTATGAGTCTGCGCTAAGCGCCGTGACTTCCGATGTCGCGGGGCACCCCACTCGCTGATCGATCCATTCCGGATCAACAAACCGTCGCAACAACCACCGAAATGTATGTTCCATCCGGGCTTCCGTCGTCGAATCGCGAGGCGACATCCAGTCGAACCCATGCAATTCCAGGCGGGTCGCCCAAACTTCCCTGGCCGCCATGAAGTTCACGCGATCCTGGATCCGGCGTCCCCAGACAATCCCGAACTGGTCAAAGAAGTCGAGCCACAGGCGGTCGAATCGATCCAGGTCCGACCGGTTCGAGGTGCCGCGGCCTGCCATCCAAACCGCCAATGCCATGCACCCGGTGGCCCACAGTCGAGCCCACCAGCGATCCGACAACCAGACCGGTGTGATTGTGGAACTGGACAATCCGATCAGGAAGTTGCCTGCGACGAACAGCAATCCCGGGACCGTGTAGCGGGTGCCAAAATAGTTCCCTGCTCCCATGATCAGCACCAGCAGGAATCCAATCAGTTGCGGCAATTCCAATTCCAGCCCCCGCACATCGCTTCCCTGCAGCCAGAGGGTGATGGCTGGCCAACCCAGGACAAACAACATGGGTACCAGGATGAACCAGGTCCAGACGCGTGCTCCGGGACGGCGGGATCCCAGCACGGCAATCGCAGGACAAAGCGAGACCACCGCCGCGGCATACCACAGATGGTCCGCCACGGATTTCGACAGCAGATTCAATCCATGATCCAGCCCCCAGGCGGACGACCAGAGCACCGCCGCGACCAGCACCCACCAGGCAGCCGGGATGAGTGTTGTGAATCGAATCTGCCGCCGCAGCCCGAACAGTGGTTTCCAAGCCACAACAATTCCAAGGGAAACGATCAGCACAGCAATGGCGGTTGAGGTGGTCAATTCGATTTCACTGGCGAAGACGGATGGTTGGATGAATCGGTGGCCTGACAGTCCGCCAGAGTCCCTCAGCCCCCGCATTCGGACGCTGCTGAGGCGGTAAAGTCGGTACAGATGGTAAGTTGTCCCACAGTCTCCGCCGCTTTTCAAATCGGAAAGGTTTGTTTGAGCGGCACAAGTTGCCAATGCCGAAATCTTAGGTCAGTGATGCAATCATGCGTCAAAAGACGAGTCGAGGCCACCGTGCAAGGTGTGCGGTTCAGGACCTCGGCAGTCACTCACGTTCCGGCCCCGATTGTGTTAGGAGAAGTCAGATGAAGTACGTTTGGATTTCCGCCGCGCTGGTTTGTTTCGCCAGCATCAACAGCGCCGACGCCGGCCTGTTCCGTCACCACTCGAGCTGCGGTTGTGCTCCGACGCCAACCTGTGCGGCTCCCGCCCCAACCTGTGCTGCTCCGGCTGCCTGTGCTCCGAGCTGTGCCGCTCCGGCCGCCTGTGCTCCCGCTTGTGCTCCCAGCTGTGCTGCTCCGGTTGCTCCGACCTGCTGTGCTCCAGCCCCAAGCTGCTGCAACACGGGCTGCTGCAAGAAGTCTTGCTGCTTCAAGATGCCCAAGCTCTGCCTGCCCAAGATCAACTGCTGCAAGAAGGTTCGTTGCTGCAAGGTTCGTAGCTGCTGCAAGCCAGCCTGTGGCACCAGCTGCGCTCCAACCTGCGCCGCTCCAGCCGCTTGTGCTCCGACCTGTGCCGCTCCAGCTGCTTGTGCTCCGACCTGTGCCGCTCCAGCTGCTTGCTGCCGCTAGTTGAACGACCGAGTGACCGCAGTTCATCCCGAAGACTTGAACGTCACGATCGCGATGGGCTACGGAACGTGAGGCAATGTCTGGGGGAGGCCGACGCTCCCCCAGACAAGTCTCCCGCAACACTCGCAGACAATCGAACTCCAACGATTGTCCCCAACTTTGATGATACATCTGAGAGGTGACGGATTCCTTCGCGGGGCCGCCACCTTTTTTCATTTGAGACGGCGGTATTTCATTCATCGTTTCATCGTTCCCAAGCTCCCGCTTGGGAACGCCCGTCTTTGAAGCTCCGCTTCACTTCCCAAGCCGGAGCTTGGGAACGAGAAAACGATCGGGTTGGACCACGCATCGAGCGAATCCCTCGCTCGCCCATCGGTCTACTGTCCATGGCTTCGCACAACGCGGTCAGTTAGCCCGGATTATTCACCACTGATGGCACGGATTTCACTGATCAGGATACCAGAACGAGAGTTACAGCGCAAAAAAGCAGAAGCATAGTTTTCAACACTCTGTTTTGCATGAATTGCCAATGGCACTGGATTTGTCCGTGAAATCCGCGTGATCCGTGGTCGTCTATGAATTATCCGGGTTAGTTAGCGGGGCCGGTTGCGGCGGGGCGGTGACGAAGTGCCCACGGCTTGGGTCACTCCATTGGACTCTGACGCCTGATCGAAGCCAGCGTGCGAGAACCGGCTCTGTTGAGAATCACTCGCCCGGGCAGGATCGCCAGCCATTCCCTGGTCCAGGAACGAAGTGATGGTAGTCAACACTTCTTTCCGCTGCGAAATCTGCATCTCGTTCGGCAAGGTCACTGTCATCTCCAATGAACGGTTGACTTCGGATTGGGTCGGCAGCCCGGTCCGCCGGTCGACTGTGCACGTTCCATTGCAGTAACCTCCACGCAGCAGGATCTGCAACCGGCGATTGCCGTCCTGAATCGTGACTGCTGTTCCTGTTCCACTGATTTTGCCCATCAGGCCGATTTCGGCCGATGTGTCGTTCATGTTTCGAACCTGGCAGCGCGTTGAAACGCTCATCGGGATCGGAGCTTCAGTCCGACGCGGCCGCAGTTCCCAACTGGAACCGACTTTGACGGCCACAGCGGGGTGTCGTGGATCATTGCTGTACGGGAGCAATCCGATCCCGTCATCGACAAAGTTGGCCAACCCTTCCTCGTGTTGTGTTCCCTCCAGTTGACGCAGCACGGCATCCCGATAAGCGGGAGGGACGTTTTGCAGGCAACGTTGCAGGAACTCCTGGAAGCCAACCAGCTCCACCACTCGATTATCGGGCCCGATCCAGAACGAAAAGCCGTTGTTCTTCAAGCCAGCGTACACCAATGCCTCAGTGGGGGCGGGTGTATTGTCATCGGAGTTGTATTCCACCTTGCGCCCGGCGATGTTGTGTCCGTAACGAATGCGGTGGTAACGAACAGACAGGCGCTTGTTACCGTCCTGGACTTCTTCCACCACCAGTGACAACATCATTTCCAGCAGTGAAACATTGACCAGGCTGCCGCCGACTCCGTCGCTTTGGGTCAATCGTTGTTCGATTCGCTTCTTGAGCGGAAATCGATCGCCCACCGCAAGCTTCAATTCCAACTCGGCTTCAGGGAGCCGGTCAGCGGGTTTGATGCGAGTCGTTTCCTCGGTGCTCTCGGGAGTCAACTCGTCATCGAGATCCGCCAGTTCTGCGTCATCATTACTGGCCGATTGAAACGGATTACAGCCCGGAAGCGTGATTGTCAGTAGTGCGAGTATCAAGCCGAATCGATACACAGAACACGGCATCGTTGGACCTTCCATGGTCGGGGACACCACGATCAAAGAATCCTCTGCCCCCAATATCAACCAAGAGCGATTCCATGATCCTGCAAACAGGAAAGTTAACAGCCAGCGGAAACGGCGCGAAGATGAAGATTCAGGATCGACGCAATTCGTTGTTGCGTCAATAGTTGAAAGCAGATGTCCGGCCTGTAAACGCGGGCCGCCGTTTTGTCAGTGGTTAGCCGTGCGGCGGTTCAACCCCGGCCACAATCGGTTTGCGATTCTTGTTTTGAGGCCCAAGGGGCCGTCCATTCGTCCAGCCAGGGCCGTCCAGGCCCTGGAAAATCGGGGTTTAACCCAGATTGAGGCCTGAAGGGCCGACCATTCCCGTACGCTCCAGAACTTGGGTGGATAACGTTAAGCCCACTGTCAAACGCACGATTGCGTGCCGCTCGCCTGGCACTCGCCGGCACTCGACCGACTCACCGCGATCACGCCTACTCGCCGGATGGCCATCCGGCTATACTTCGTCGAGTGTCGGTGAGGCAGGAGACCGCCGACGCGGATCGATCAACTATTATGAATTCGTCTGCGGAGCCAGCTGCAAATGTCCGAGGAAGTGAAGCGGAGCAAGATCGAGGTCATCAAGGAGAACAGTCGTCAGTTGCGAGGGACTCTGGCGGAAGAGTTACAGAACAACCACGAATTCGGTGGCGACTCGGAACAACTGTTGAAAATGCACGGCATTTATCAGCAGGATGATCGCGACCACCGCAAAGACAAGAATGAAGACGGCACCGCCAAGGGTAAGCAGTTCATTTTCATGGTCCGAACGGCTGTCCCCGGTGGCAAGGTCACCGCCAAACAGTTCCTGGACCACCTGGACTTGTGCGAGAAATATGGCAACGGCACGTTGCGAGTGACGACGCGCCAGGGATTTCAATTGCACGGGGTGATCAAGACCAATCTGAAGGCCGCCGTCAAGGGAATCAATGACACTTTGCTGACCACTTTGGCCGCCTGCGGCGATGTGAAGCGAAATGTGATGGCCTGCCCGGCCCCGATCAAGAACAACCCTGCGCACGATCAGATGCAGGCGCTCGCCGACGAACTGGCCGAGCACCTGAAGCCGCGGACAACGGCGTACCATGAGATCTGGCTGACCGACGAAAACGGGGAACGCACCAACGTCGCGGAATTCAAGCCCGTCGAAGAGCCGGTGTATGGAGCGCTGTACCTGCCGCGGAAATTCAAAATCGGTCTGGCGGTGCCGGAAGACAACTGCATCGACTTGTATACGCATGACCTGGGTTTCCTGGCAATTGTCGAGAACAATCAGGTGCTGGGCTATAACGTCCTGGTCGGCGGCGGGATGGGGAAGACTCCCGCGGCCGAAAAGACCTTCGTGGCTCTAGCCAAGCCGATGGCATTTGTTCGCCCGGACCAGGCGATCGCCGTCGCGGAAGCCGTCGTCAAAGTGCAGAGAGATTTCGGCAACCGGGAAGATCGCAAGGTCGCGCGCCTGAAGTACCTGATCCACAATCAGGGCCTGGACTGGTTCAAGGCGAAGGTTGAAGAATACTATGGTCAGTCACTGCCTGCCCCGCGCGATGTCGATGTGACGGACGTGGATGACCACATCGGCTGGCACGAACAGGGAGACGGAAAGCTGTTTCTGGGGATCAACATTGAATGCGGGCGGATCAAGGATGAGGGGCCGCTGCGAATCAAGACCGCTCTGCGGGCCCTGCTGAACAAATATGGAATGGCCACCCGCCTGACAGCGCTGCAGGCCGTGATCCTGTGCGACATTGACCCCGGCGACAAGGCGGCAATCTCTCAGACGCTGGCTGACCATGGGATCAAGCAGGATCACGAACTGACGCTGATCCGACGGTACGCGATCGCCTGTCCGGCGTTCCCCACCTGCGGACTGGCTGTCACCGAATCGGAACGGACATTGCCGGGTGTCATTGACCGTCTGGAAGTCGAGATGGCGCGGCTTGGGATACTGAGTGATCGGATTTCTGTTCACATGACCGGCTGCCCCAACGGCTGTGCCCGCCCGTATACTCCAGACATCGGGTTCGTCGGCAAGACACTCGGCAAATACACGATTTATCTGGGCGGCAACGTTCAGGGAACTCGACTGGCCTATGTCTATAAAGATCTGATCCCGGAGGCGGAGATCGTCACTGCCGTGACCCCCGCGCTGAACTACTACAAGGCAAACCGCATGGCCGGAGAATCATTCGGGGACTTCTGCCATCGGAAAGGTGCGGACGATCTGCACCAGCATGGGTCGTAATCCAAAAACCAGGGGAGGCAACCTGATGCGTCCGCGAAGTTCAGCGGTGGGAAGCAACAGCGACTTCTTCACTGGCACCTTGGAATGCCTGCTGAGTGAAATACGATGAATGTTGGTGTTGTCCGTCCCGATGCGGCAAATCTGGTCCTGAGAGCCTTTGGCCGGGTCCTGCACCCGGATCTGTTGTGTCACCACCGATCCGCGCGATTCGAAGTCCCGGAAATGTCGCTGGATGTCCGCCTGATCGCAGCCGGACACGCGTTTGTCCTGCAGGCCGGCCGCCAGACCGTGACTGAGGTGATTTCAGATCGGAACGAAGAATACCCCGTGCGGGGACGTCTGTTCGAGCAACGACTGAAGGGCGGCCGCACCGAATCTGTGGAATTTGAATCGGGGCTGAAGTACGACGTCAGTTGCACACTGGAACGGATGCCGCTGTCGATCTTCCTGCGCCAACATGAAGAACTGCTGGCCGACGGTCCCAAGGCCAGCCTGTTTGCCGAATTCCCCGGTGCCAATCGATTCAGCCCGGGACCGTTAAGCGTCGTCCGCACTGAATTCTGCCGTCACAGTGTGGTTATCCATGCTTACCACACATTTCCTGATCAGTTGTCCGTCGTGAAGACTCAATCCCTGGTCGAACTGAGCTAGCAGCCCGTGGTAAAAGGGGGCTGACCCTCTCCGGGCATTCGATTATCGAGGAGAATCGATTGCCCTCCAAAGGGTCAGCTCCCTTTTACCACGGGCTGCTAGTCATGGCGCTGGACTCTTGTCAGGATTCGATGCGATCCAAGGATCTCGCCTTCGCAGACCAACTCCAGCGCGAACGCACCATCCGGAGCAACCGGCAGGGAGGGTAGTGGCATCGTCAATTGCACAGTTTCGAGCGGATTGCGGCAGTCCACCTTGAATTCAAACGCGAAGATCGTGTGGTTCTCTTTCAGATCGACGTAGCGCATTTGAAAGGATTTCTGCCCGCGAATTTCAGTCAGGCTGACATAGGCATACGGTGACCCCGCGCGAATATACTGGTTTAAGGACGGTTGCCTGGAATTCGGATCAGTCGCATCGGGGCCGCTTCCTCGAACTTCACCCGTTAAGGGTGCGGCCCCGGCCCCAGGGGCGACTGCTGGCGGAACCGTTGGCGGCTCAGGCTGCGGATACTCATTCGGGACGAAGAAGATTGTTCCAAAGATGCCGCAAATCACGAATTTCCCCGTTGTTTGATCCTGGTAAATGTGATCGGCAACTAGCAGTGCCTGCAGGACCGGGGCAGTCATGGAATCCCTTGAAGCTTTCGTTTCAACGTGCGTGCATGGCGAATGGCCAATTGTTGGCGGTTGTCTGAATGCCTGCCAGGCCAATCCAGAGTTACTTCAACAGCGGGCCAAGAACCTTGTCGAAGGCATCCGCCTGTCGCATGAATCCCAGATCATTCGGGTGTGAACTGTCGACAGCCCCCTCATCGTCATCCCCCAATAAAGGGGTACCCGGAACGTAGTATAGCTGCTTCGTGCCAGCAGCGATCAGTTCGTCGAACGACTTTTTCAGTGCAGCGTGATTGCCATCGTTCCGCGCCTTCTTGGATGCGATCAGCCACGCATCGGTATAGACCCGATCCTCGACCAGCACGATTGGAACATCCGGGCGGGTCTTTCGCAATTGGTCGACCAGTGGCCTGGTTCGTTCCGCAGTCTCATTGCCTGACAGGTTGGGGCAACAGTCGATCACATAGATTGCCGCATCCAGTTCTGCCAGCAGGGCGGTGACTTCCGGTTCCATTCGACCATTTCCCGAGAAGCCAAGATTGATGACCGGCCGCCCGTACCTGCGGCCCAGGATCGCCGTGTGAACCATTCCGGGGCGCGATGCACAGGCACCGTGTGTGATGGACGTCCCGTAGAAGACGATCGGCCGGGAATGATCTGCCGCGTATGCTGGTGCCTGTTGCACGGTCTTGCCGGCGGGCACTCCAATTTCGACGGACGTGACGCCGTTATACAGCGGCAGGTACAGCAACCATTCTCGATTGCCCGCGGGGATCCCGTCCGCCAGTTTTTGAGTGTTGGTTTGAGCGGTCGGTCTGCCCACCGAGACCCAGCGCCATGTCCCCTTGTCGTCTTTGGCGTACAGATCCACGCCACTCACCCCGGTGGCGGCCATGTGAGGCATCGCCAGGTTTGCCTTCGTCAACGTCCAGCGGGCATGCAACGTGCCGGGATCCGCCTGAAAGCGGACACACATTCCCGCCGAATCACGACTCAGATTCCACACAGCATCACGAACAACTCCTTCCGCTCTGGCGGGAAGCCGATCATACAGCGATTTATTCTCGGTCCATCCCTGGCCTTCGACTCCCAATTGACGGATGTCGTACCAGCGGATGCCGTCTTGCTCCTTGAAGACCAGCGAATCGTTGGCACCCAACGCGGGAGCAGAGGCCAGGAGCGATACGGCGAACAGGCCAATCAGGCTTCGCATTGCAGGATCCTTGTTTGAATGTCAGCGGATGGCTCGAAATCGGCTGTGGCCTGATTAGTATTGGCGAATTCTCGAAGCTTACGCAACTGACAGTGACAACCCTGCAGATGTGATCACGCAAGAATGATACTACTCGGTGGAAAGCCGCATGATGGGAGACCGCGGGGCCGTTCGCCTGGTCTGACCGAGTGCGAATTGGCGCCAAATCGAATGCCATGTATCGTGACTGGGCGAAACAACTTTAGTCCCTTCCTCCGGGTGCAGTTCCAGATGAGAAAACTCCGATTGGCAACTCCGCGTGCGTTCTGTTTGTGGTCAATCCTGTCGTTGGGAATGGTCCTCCCGTCCCTCGTATTGGGTGCGGACGGAGGCGGTGACATCGTCATCGGACCTGACTACAAGATTGACACCGACCTGACCGACAGGGCCAACCCCAAGGGGAAATCGTTTCAATTCTCGATGGCGCTGGCGGACAGCAAGATTTTCCGTGGCGATGATTCCACGCTCGATCCCAAGAAGCAGGTCCGCAAAGAGCGGAAGATCTTCGTCTACATCCCCGCGGCTTATCAGGACGGCACCAAGGCCCCGGTCCTGGTGACCCTGGACGGTCCCAGTCAGTTGAATCTGGTCAAGAACGCCCTGGACAATCTGACGGTTTCCAAGGACCCCAAACGCAAGTTGCCTTCGTTTGTCGTGATTGCCGTTGAAAATGGCGGTAACGATGGCAAGGGGAGCGAACGGGGACTCGAATACGACACGATGTCGGATCGGTTTGCCCGTTTCATCAACGACGAGGTGCTGACCGCCGTCAAGGAGAACAAGGAGATCAAGGCCGCCTTTCCGCACTTTGCGATCACGGACGATCCCTGGGGAAAAGCAGTGATGGGCTGCAGTTCGGGCGGCGCGGCCGCGTTGACCATGGGTTGGTTCCGGCCCGACTTGTTTCGACGTCTGATTACCTATTCCGGCACATTTGTGGATCAGCAGGACGATGATGCGCCCGAAGAAGTGATGTACCCTCTGGGGGCGTGGGAATACCATTCCGGCAAGAAGTTGATTGAAACCAGTGAAAAGAAGCCGCTGCGAATCTTCACGCATGTTTCCGAGAACGACATTCGCGCCAATGACCCGGAAGAGACGTATCACAACTGGGTGATGGCCAATCAACGTACAGCCGCCGCCCTGAAGGCCAGGGGCTATGACTACCGGTATGTCTTCAGCCGCGCATCCAGGCATTGTGATGGGAACGTGTTCGAGCAAACCCTGGCCGACACGCTGGTCTGGATGTGGGACGGCTACGAGCCGAAGTAGCAATCGTCAAACGTCTCTGGCAATTACCGAGTCGCCTTGAGTGCATCCGCAGGTGGATCGTCCTTGCGGCGAATCTCAAACTGATAAGTACGCGGACGAGCGGCCATGCGCTGCAGTTCGACAATCTGATCCTCGGCCGAAGCAACGTCGCGGTCCAACTCATCGACCAGAGCATGTCCGGGCAGATAGAGTCGCGACAGAAATCTGGCGCTGTCAAGTTCATGTCTGGCGTCGGTAAGGGACTTCAAGATTGTCGCCTGTACATCCCAGGGCCCGCCCGGCTGCCATGCGTCGGTGGTCGTTGAAGCAATATCAACCCCCGCCGCCAACTGCCTGGCAGTCGCTTGCTTCGAACTTCGCCCGTCGGCCACGATCGTGTAGGTTCCGGTCGGTAATCCTGAAACACAGATTGTGTAGCCATTGAATTCACGATGCATTGGCACGTACAGAAAGTTCAATGCATAGAAAAGGCCACTGTTGAATGGAAGCCCGTCGTCCAGGCGCTTGAAAGAGCAACCGTCATCGACAACTCGAATATCACTGATCCGGCAACCCGTGGACATGGTGGCCACCGCTGATTGAGCATCGATCACGGCGTGCGAGACTTCACCCGGCGCATCCAACCCCTTCAAAAAAGCGAAGGCCATCGCCAGGTGACCGAGGTCATTCAAGTGTACTCCATCCGCCAAATGAAGTTTCACGTGCTTCGATTTATCCGAAATGGTTTTGTTCACGGCCACGATTCGGCGCTGTACATCCCGCATTGGTCTCTGCACATCAATCGTCGCCGCTCCGTTCCTGTGTGCCATCATGAATGCCTCGTCACACATCGTTTGCAGAAACCCAGTTTCACTGTTGTCCGGGTCCTCGGCCGTCACGGGACCGGAGCAGACGAAGACCCGCACCTTCCGTTCCTGGCAGATCCTGATGATCCGTTCCAGCGAATCGATGTAGCGGACTTTGTGTTCATCGTCGGCGTGGAGCCCCCAACCGATGTCATTGAGTCCAAAGCAGACGGTCAACACGGTCGGATTGCACGAGAAAACGTCCCGTTCCAGACGTTTCAAGGCGCCTGTTGCCGTGTCTCCACCGAGTCCCGCGTTGAAAAAACGAAATCGCTGTCGGGGAAAACGCAGGAGTGTGTAGTTCTCGATGATCTTCGTATACGTTCGCGCCGCCGTGATACTGTCGCCGAGAAACACCACCCTGTCGCCATCACGCAACGCGAATTCACCAGCTGCGACATTGGCGACAAGTACGCCGACCGTGGCGATGACAGCACTGACGACACGCAGCGGAATACGATTCATGATGCCCCCGGCCCGGATGATCGCTCTTCGCGGAATTGGAGATGACGCGTTGAATACCGGGTTCGGCACCCTGGTCTCCGGACAGATTCTACCCTGTCGGCGTCTACGAGAAACAGTCGGGCCCGGCAAGTGTGCAGCTTGCGTCATCCGAACGATGCCGCGCTCAAACTGGTTCGACGTATTTGAATGGCGGCTCTTTACTGCCGTCTCCAAAACTGATTCCCAGCGCCCTTGCCGCCTGCACGGCGGAACTTTGAAGCTTCACTGTCGAAAGGTGAATGGCGTCGATGATCGCGGCGCTTTCCACGTTCGGCGGATTGTAGGTGACCATCTGGCCGAATTTCTGTTCCACGATCAGCCGCACTGCGTGGGCACCGAACTGGGTGGCCAGGACACGGTCAAATGTAGTCGGATTGCCTCCGCGTTGCAGGTGTCCCAGGACAACCGTCCGTGTTTCCTTACCGAGCCGTCGTTCGACCTCCCTGCCCACATACGCACCGATGCCACCCAGACGAACCTGCTTCTGGCTTTCGGACTTGTCCTGGGTGACCATTCCCACATCCGGCAATAGGGCACCTTCTGCAACCACGATCAGGGTGAATTTCTTTCCCTTGTGTTCACGGGCGATGATCGCATCGCAGACGGCGTCAAAGGTCCACGGAATCTCCGGGATCAGGATCACATCGCCACCGCCGGCGATTCCGGCGTAAAGTGCAATCCAGCCGGCATGGCGTCCCATCACTTCCAGAACCATCACCCGTTCATGGCTGGCCGCCGTGGTATGCAGGCGGTCCAGGGCATCGGTCGCACAGAAAACGGCACTGAAGAACCCGAAGGTGAAGGCGGTGCTGGAAAGATCGTTGTCGATTGTCTTGGGAACCCCCACAACGGGCAACCCCAGTTCGTGAAACTGCTGGGCAACCGCCAGGGACCCATCGCCGCCTATGCAGATCAATCCGCTGAGATTCAACTGCTCGAACGTGGCCTTGACGCCAGCGAGTAGAACCGGATCAAGATCCAGCCGATCATTGATTCCGGTCGCGGCGGCAAACCGCCCCTTGTTGGTCGAGCCAAGGATCGTTCCACCCGTCGACAGAATCCCGGTTGTATTGTTGGAATTCAGCGAGACGTAACTGACGGGATCAACCAGCCCTTCGTACCCTCGTAGAAAGCCAACCACTTCGTACCCATGTGTCTCGGCGCATTTGACGACGCTTCGAATCACGGCATTGAGTCCCGGACAATCTCCGCCGGCGGTCAAGACTCCGATGCGTTTGCTCATCTGCCACTCCCTCAAAACCGACAGAATAATGACAACTGTCGAGGATAGGCAATTCACGATCCAAATTGATCGAAGATTCTGATATTCGCCAGAAACATTTGGCAACCCGCCCGCCAAATGCCGCAGCAGCGCTGGTGTGATGAGTCGGGGTTCAAGCTCATCAGCTTTTGCGATTGACTCCCAGGAACCGCATCCACCGCCGATCCCCGGTCGAACTGCTGCTGACGGCAATGTCTTCAAGCTCGTCGAGCGATGTGATTCCGAGCCGTTTCATGTGGCGATCCATCGTGGTTCGGTCGGCCTGCAATTGCGATTTTTCGCGTGACAATCGGGCTCGTTCGAGGGACATTTCCACTTCAGCCAGCCGGACTTGCTCTTCCAGGCGGGCGGCCAGACGCTCGACCTTTTGACGCAGATCGTCGGGGGTGTCCATTTCTTCCCAGTTGTCCGGGATCGAGACTGTGCGGCGGGTCCGGACCCAGCGGGTGATCTGTACGATGTAGGTATCTCGATCTGCACACGCCTGGCGGAGAGCTTCAACAGTGGCCGTCTCGAAATCGATGGGATCGGGCACGCTCAGGCTGTCCAGCAGCGCGGTCAATTCATTTTCGACTTCCTCAGGACTGGCAATGACCGGTTCCGGTTCGCCCAGCATTTGGCGCTTCATCGATTCCCACGCGGCCGTGGAATTCTCCGCGCCTGACGAGGAGTTCGACGAGTTGTCCAGGGACAAGCGTGACATGACCGAATCGAGGCCGGCTGAATCTGAGCCGGATTCCGTGGACGAAGGGTCGTACCCTGCGTGGCGACCGATTCCATTGGCAATCAGGGAGCGGAGTTCGGCGAGTTCCGATTCAATGCGTCCCAGCGAACTGGAGGCCTGCATGGCCTCCCATTCCTGGACGACGCGTTGCATTTCACCCAGTACCTGCTGATGTTCTTCCACGACATCGGCTGGCAGCGCAGCGGTGCCGGCAGCACCTGATCGACCTCGATCATTGCCGCTTCGTTTGACGCGATCGAGTTGTTCAACAACCTGCTCCAGTTCCGCGACCAGAGCGGCGATCAATTCGTTCTTGCCTGCGAGTTGCTCGCGCAGGTCATCCGCTTCTTCAATGCGTTGAGTTTCCATCCTGAAGTTCTCAGACAGAGAATGTCCGGGCCCCGAAGGTTTCAAAGGATCCGCATTCGAGCTGGCGCTCGCCACCGGTTCATGTGATGCATCAGCTTCGGTTGCCGAAATCTCAACCGGCTGGAGCGGTGCAGATTGATCAGAATTGTATACAGCGGCGTTTGTACGCTTGGGGTGGCGAGAGCCCACAGCAACAGTCCTTTGAGGCGAAGAAATTGACCCGGAACGTGCCGGGCTGGAGTACTCGCAAACATAACCCGGAAATCCGCGGAACAGTGTCAGGATTCCACCGACCGTGGTCGAGGCGTCTGCGGTCTTTAGCGGGCAGAATAGATTTGCGGGTTAAGCACGTTCTGCGGGCGCTGACCGGACAAGGCCGCCACGATTTTCTGCATCGTCTCGATCCGCAACTGGCGGATGGACTGCTCGGAAACGAACGCCACATGCGGAGTGACGATCACTCGTTCATCCCGGTAAAGCGGCTGATCGAGGTCTGGGGGTTCAGGGGAGAAAACGTCCAACGCCGCTCCGGCGAGTTGATTCCGCAGAATTGCTCGATACAGGGCGTCCTGATCCACGAGCCCGCCGCGTGACGTGTTAATCAGGTAGGCCGACGGCTTCATTCGAGTGAACGTACTGTCGTCGAACATCCGCGACGTCAGGGGAGTCAGCGGGGCATGCAGGGAAATGAAGTCGCTGGCGGCCAGCAATTCCCCAAACGACACCATCGGCACGCCGCTGCCGTGGTCCTGCCCGCTGAGGGAATGTGCGATCACCTTGAGTCCCAACGCACGGGCCTTGGGGACCAGCTGACGAGCAATATGGCCCAGCCCCAGCAATCCCAGGGTCTGGCCCGACAGTCGCTGCATCGGGCGGGAAGTCACGGAATTGTATTCGCCCCGTTTTGCGCGCAGATGGAACAATCCAATCTGGCGTGCACACGCCAGCAGCAGTCCCAATGCATGATCGGAGACTTCATCGACACAGTAATCAGGGCAGTTCGTGACGGGGATGCCCAGTTCGGTGGCGGTTTCAATGTCAATATTGTCGATCCCGATTCCCAGGCGTGAGATCACCCGGCAGCGGGAGCTGGAACGAATGACAGCAGCGGAGACATGGGCCCAGGTCGTGGCAATGGCATCGGCATCCGCTGCGGCCGCCATCAGGGCGCTTTCGCCGGGGGCATCCGGTTCAATGATGCATGCATCGATCTCGGACACCACGTCCTGCTCAATCGATGTGTCGGGCCACGCACGGTCGGTGATCAGTATTCGAAATCGGGCGGTCATCGTACTGCCCCTGACTGCACTCACCTGACGCTGCCGTGGTGCTCGAAATCATTTGCCACTGGCTTGTTCAGCGGCCAGTTCTGCCATGCGCTGGGCGGGAACCACTAGGCGATCCCAATGCTTCAACATGTAATCTGGCGGGCCCCCTTTGTTGGCGACTGCCTGAGCAACCTGGATCGTTGGCACCAGTTCGATGGCATCCCACGGGCAAACGGTCAACTCATATGGATCCGACTTCTTGGTCGGAATGTGAACACACACTTCGCACCCGACACATCGTTCAACGTCGATTTCACACCATGATTGCAAGACGGAGATCGAATCCCCGGGCACCTTATAGATGCAATCGACGGGGCAGACTTCCAAGCACGCTTCGCAACCCGTGCAGTTGTCGGAATTGATGACAGCAACTTCCTTCGGAAGCTTCTTGCGTCCGCCCGCTTTGGCCATGAAGAATTCTCCATCGTTGAAAACCGCGGTCAATCGTCTGGTAGCAACTCACCGCAGTTACCAGTTCGACTGCATTCCATTCGTTGTATCGGCCATTCGGCCACCCAGACACATCCAACCGCAACAACTTTCTGCGACCTCGTGGATTATAGTGCTGGTTCACCGGGCAGGCGAGCGGTCCGGTGAGGATTTCTTTGGGGTGGGAAAGACCGAAAGGGGGGCGTGGATCCAGGGGGCCAATTCGCGACCATATGAAAGTGGACGTCTGCCGCTCGGCCGTTTTGACTGCAGCAGGAGGCTGTGATGACCTGAACACTGTCTAAAGTAGGGCCATCGATTCCGGAAACTCACGGCCAAAAAATGAGATCAGTCGGTCTTCCGCGTGCAGACACCAGGAAAAATCTCGGTTTTGCAATATCGAATTGATCTGTAATTGTCGCCGCATCTGCTCCCGGACGATTTCCAAGTCCCGGCCTGCCGAATCCAACTGCTGGAACAACTCTGCATTGATGTCGGAAAGTCGTCGATGCTGCGGACTGGACGGTCGCCCCGCGCCAAGTCCCGCCAGTATCGCCGCCTTCTCGCTCCTCAACTCGCTGGATCGCTGTTCGACAGATTCTGGAAGGTATTTTTCCGGGTTATATCGAAGATCGCGGATGCGTTGGTTGGTGTCGCGCCAATTGGCGAGTGAAACGGGAAACGGAGTCCCCAGCGGGAGGTGGACAGTTGCGGACACGGTTCCAAATGGCGGGGCAGCGATCCCGAAAAACTGTTCGCAAATCTGGTCTGTCATCGCGTCGTATTTCGCGCCGCCGATCCCGTGAATAAACAGGTCGGCCAGAAACAGGCGGGAAAACAGCGTCGTGGTTAATGCTCGAGTTCGCAGGCGGATTCCCGCGCGATTCAGCTGGACCAGGGTTTCGGCAGCCGCATCCAGACCGGAACTAGGAGTGACCGGTAGTCGAACGAAGACTCCCCTTGAGTCGCGTATCTCCAGCACCGATCCCGCCTGCCGGGCGAAGGGACGTTCGCGGCGCTGGTCTCCGTGACGCCAGGCCCAGAACGGAGCTTCCATCCATTCCCCATCACCGTCAAGTTCTGGCACGGGATGCGTGCTGCTTCGCAATCGATGTGCCGTTCGATACTGTCGGACCGCTTCGTTGTAGATCCGCTGGAAATTCGCCAGGTTGACAAGCAGGTACGCCGCGAACAGGCAAAACGACTTTGTGCCACACACGCGTGACATCGGGACTTCCAGATTGCGAATTCCCAGCTTTTGCTCGATCGCCACACGGGCAGCCGTCAGGCAATCACACAATCGCAGTGAAACGTCTGCATGACGAACCGCCGACGGCCAGGCAGCGGTTGCGAGAGGAGTGTAATTCCAGGAGTGTCGAATGCGTGACTGAATCTGCTGTCCAAACGACTGAAAGCACGTTCGCTCAGCGATGACTGCATCTTCCCACGGTTGCTGTGGCTGGGAGGCATCAAATGGCAGCATTTCAAGGGTCGGCGATTCACGACTGCCGACAGGGATCTGGATTCGCGTCGACGTGATCGTATCGTTGTCGATGATCAGGTTCAGGCCCTGGCCACGCGTTCGTCGTGCCAGGCCTGAGACGGCAAAGTTCTTGGCCCAGACACCCGCGTGAAATAATTCCGGTTGATGTCCGGTCACGATCAGCGGGTACTGTCCTGGCGATGGAACGAACTCACCGGCAAAAGGGCGGGTATAATTCGCGGCTTCATGGAGGATTTCTCGCTGAGATTGCTCACGCAGCGCCTGCAATGAGACTCCGTGGAAATCGAGCTTTGTCGATGCCAGGCGATGATAGTTGGCGTGCGCCAACGCCACCAGATCAGTGTACGCAGGGACCGCCAGCACGGATTCGTGTTGGCGCGGGACCACGAGCGAGCGGGGACGCGGAACAACTGGATTCATTGGCCGACTATGACGGACGAGTTCAAGGAGCTGCCGATCCGCATGTTGCGGGTTGATCGGACGAAGGGCATCTGGCAGGTCCGGTCCCGTGTGATCCGGGATCCAGGCGCATGGATGCAACTTCGCGATCAATCACCTCGTGATAGTACGCCAACCGTGCTTCGGCTTGATCCAGAGCCCCGCCAAACGAGCGTGCCTCATCCAGATAAATCAGCGGCACCGGAAACTCGACGATCTTCATGTCCAGCGCTGCGGCCTGCACCCACAACTGCAACGGCATGGCGTAGCCGAGTTCGGTGATGCGAAATCGGGCCAGGGCGTCGACCCGGTAGGCTTTGAACCCACAGAAGGAATCCGTCAGGCTCAAACCAAACCGCTCCTTCAGCAACTCAGTAATCAACCGGTTGATCCGGCGACGGTCCGCCGGCGGCTGACTGTCGCCGGGGATGGGGGCCAGATACCGACTTCCCGAGACGATATCGGCTGGACG
Source organism: Planctomycetota bacterium (assembly GCA_018242525.1). Classification (GTDB taxonomy): domain Bacteria; phylum Planctomycetota; class Planctomycetia; order Planctomycetales; family Planctomycetaceae; genus Schlesneria. The sequence continues at coordinate 24,951 of JAFEBS010000010.1, forward strand.
ATCCTGTTGATCATGGATGGCGGCTGCCAGTTGCGGGATCAAGCAAGGTTCGTGCTGCCCGTCGCAGTCAATGGTGACGAGGACATCGTATTGGCCATCCAAAGCGTATTGAAACGCAGTGCGCAATGCTGCTCCGTATCCCTGGTTGTGTTCGTGACGCACCAGGAAGACACGACGCTCGTGAGCCATCAATTCGGGCGTCCGGTCCGATGACCCATCATCAACAACCAGGATATCTGTTGCATACTTTTTGACTTCCGTCAAAACATCAATCAGATGTCGTTCTTCGTTGTAAACGGGTAGAGCGGTCAGAATTCTGGGGGGCATGCAAGTCGCTCCAGCGAACGAATCAGTCACTTTTGAATCGCATCCGTGCGCCAGGGGGATGCATTCTAGGCTGCGTCCTCGGCAAGTCAAAGCAAACTCGGGTGGAAGCGATCCTGCCCCACTTCGCCAAGCTCCGGTTGCTGCGCCACTGTTGCGACCCTGCGGAATCCCTCAGTTTGTGAATTCGACAGGATCCGGCCAGCTTGACCGACAGGAACCGGCACCCCTACGATGGTGAATGGCAGGATGCCGAGTTTTCCGGCAAATGAGATTGCCGCAGTTCCAAAAACGAACTTCGGGAGGATGGATGATGAAAGTCAATCGATTGATGCGTTGGAGTATTCCGGCGGCGATTCTGCTGACGATTGGGTTTGCCGGCCAGAAGGCAGAGGCTGGAACGCTGATGGGGCAGGCTGGCTTGGTCAAGGCGGTGTCGCCCGCACTGGCCGGATTTCATCATCGTCACTATGGCGGTTGGGGGTACGGCGGTTGGGGATACGGTGGCTGGGGACGTCGAGCCTGGGGGTTCAGCTATGTCCGTCCGGCACTGTACTTTGGTGGCTATCGGTCGGTCTACCGGGCGAACTATTACTCACCCCGGTACACGTACGCCTACGCGGCCCCGGCCTACACGGCGCCAGTTTACTCAACTTACTCAACACCGATTTACTCCAATTACACGTATGCGGCGCCATACACGACCGCGGTGTATGGCGGTTACGGTGTCGCCGGGTATCGGCCGGTTGTCTACTCCAATCCCCTGTACAGCACCAGTTACTATGCGGTGCAGCCTGCCGCGTACTACCCGACGTCGTACTACACGGGATACGGAGGGTTTGGGTACGGAGGGTTTGGATACAGTGCGTATTCATATCCGGCTTATTCCGCGTACCGTTATGGCATGTACTCGCCCTACGGCTCATGCCTCGGCTTCTGGTGATCAGCCCCATCGTTCGGTTTCTGACGACCATCGAGCACCGGTCACTGGACGGTCACTTGACGTTGCGCGTGCAATTCGGCACCGGGGCCTGACATCAATCCAGTCAGGTTCCGCGAAACTCCATCCATTCAATCCGGGGAAATCCCCCGTCTGGCCTTGCCCGCCATTCGGGGATTGGCGATAAGATTGGGCCGGGAGTCTCAGGATGGCCCCGCCGGATGAGGATTTCGAGTCAATTGCGAGATGGAGCTCATTATGACCGCCGCCAGCGACGACTTTCGACTTGAGTGGCACGGTAATACTGTCGTAATCACCCCCGCCGCCAATGTCGAACAAATGCCGTGGGACGTAATCGAGCAGGCAGCCGACATTGTGATGGCTCCACTCAAGGTCCAGTCATCCCCCATGGCGGTGGTGGATCTCAGCGAGGTCCAGTACTTTGGCTCGGCATTTCTGGCGTTGCTGCTGCGGTGTCATACCGCTGTCAAGAGTCGCGGGGGCGAACTGGTCCTGTGCGGTCCGAGCAAAATGGCTCGCGAACTGCTGAAACTGACCGCACTCGACACCTTGTGGGCGATCTATGCCACGAAGTCTGAGGCGATCGAGGCCGTTGACGGATAGGTCGTCCTCATTCCGTATTTGGCCGGCTGGATGCGCATCAGGGAGGTCTTGCATGCTGACTTCGACTGCGTCGTGGAGCGGAGATTTCGACGTTGATCGCCGGGCGATGCTGATTGCAGAAATCAAGGAAACGGCCGACAAGCTGGATCGCGATCAGGCCACGCTGGGCGATCTGAAAATCCTCAGCCGATCGCTGCGTGAGCTTCGCTACGCGTTCAAAGTCTTCACGCCGTATCGCAGAATTCGCAAAGTTTCCGTCTTCGGATCTGCTCGAACCCCATCGGACCATGTGGATTACCAGGCGTCCGTGGAGTTCGGCCGCACCATGGCCACGGAAGGGTGGATGGTCGTGACCGGTGCCGGCGGCGGTATCATGGAAGGGGCTCATGTCGGGGCCGGCAAAGCGATGTCAATTGGTGTGAACATTATGCTCCCGTTTGAACAGGGGGCGAACCACATCATCGACAAGGACGAAAAGCTGGTGACGTTTCGGTACTTCTTCACTCGCAAATTGATGTTTGTGAAGGAGGTTCACGCCGTCGTGCTGTTTCCCGGCGGATTCGGAACGCAGGATGAGTTGTTTGAAGTCTTGACGCTGGTTCAGACCGGAAAACGCGATCTGATTCCCATTGTCTGCATCGATTCACCCGGCGGGGGTTATTGGGCCGCCTGGCGGACGTTTATTCAAGATCAACTTCAGTCGCGAAATCTGATCAGCCCCAGTGATCTGTCTCTGGTCAAGATCGTCGACAATGTCGACGCCGCTCGGAGAGAGATCCTGCAATTCTATTCTGTCTACGACAGCATGCGGTACATCCGTGACGATCTGGTGCTGCGCCTGCGGAGGCCGTTGACAGACGAAACGCTGGCGCACTTGAATGCCAGTTTCTCGGATCTTCTGACGAGCGGAAAGATCGAGCGAACGGACCCCCATCCCTACGAACTGGATGAAGAACACCTGGCCGAACATCCGCGACTGAGGTTGCGATTCAATCGTCGCGATGCAGCCCGTCTGCGCCAGTTGATCGATACGATTAATCAGATCCCTTAAGCCGCCGTTGGGGTGTGCTGGGCTGGAAAAAGGGCGACCACTAAAAGCAGAACCGGCCCGCATTCCGAAGAACGCGGGCCGGTTGTCATTGACCCCATGGGGATTCGAACCCCAGTCGTCGGACTGAAAATCCGATGTCCTAGGCCTCTAGACGATGGGGCCGTCTGATGTATTGCGTACCGAGAGATCGGCAACTTCGCGGCGAAACTCTATCCCAAGATCTCTCAAAAATCAAAACACTTTCGCAGGTATTTGAACAAAGAATCCGGTAAACGCCTGCGATTCCAAGCGAGCCACTTCGCCATTCGTAAAAATCGTCAACGAGGGCTCAAACCTCGGGAGAGGAACACGGCTGTTCGGCGGGTGCCGGAGCATTCTCTTGAGCAACAATCGCAGCATGCACTTCGCTTCGGTGAATGGGTACTTCGCGCGGTGCCTCGATCCCCAAGCGCACTTTGTCGCCCCGAATCTCGACTACGGTAATCACGATTGAATCGTTCACCACGATACTCTCGTTCTTTTTCCGCGACAGTACCAACATTTCTGAAGACTCCCGATGCACACTACCTCATTGCACCTTCTACGTCCCTGCCAGCGAACTGGTAGCCGTAATCAACCTTGAACGCGCGGTCGAGTCACTCGGCAAAGCGACCCGCACCGCTCCGTCCAACGGTCCACGGCAGAGATTGTAGAGATTACAACAGTGGTGGTCAAGTGGCCCGAGAGCAACCGACGCCAATCAGCTCATTTTTGCATAAAAATGCCTGGATGGGACGTTTCCGGAGGGCCTGGATTCTGAGGCCGCCCGGAAACCAGCCGGTTCGGATAAGAAACTATGCCAGATCCTTCAACGACTTCAGTGCGCGGATCTTGACGACATTGCGAGCCGGCTTGGCCTTCACTTCCATCATCTCGCCTGGCTTAAAAGGATTTGCTCGCGTGGTCGCCTTGGTGGCGGGCTTGCGTACAACCTGGATCTTCAGCAGCCCTGGCAGGCTGAAGGCACCCGGTCCCTTCTTGCCGATTTCCTTGCCGATCAAGGTGCTCAATTGGGTGAAGACGTTCGCGACGTCCTTACGGCTGAGGCCCGAGGCATCAGCGAGGGCTTGCAGGACTTCCGTCTTTGATTTTGGCTTCTTGGCGTCCGACATCTTGAACTCCTTTGGTGCGATAATCAGTTCGGCCGAATTCCATTCCGAAAACAAACTTCCCTGTTTCCGGGGGCTATACCCATCCCCAGTGGGGCGTCAGTAAAGTGGCGACTAACAAGATTGTCAATGATCCAAACAATGTTTTTCGCCTGTTTTCCCGGCAAATCTCCACATTTGCGTTTTCCGGGGCAGGAATTTCCGCTGAATTGAGGGGTGTGGACACGCGATGCGCGATGGTGTTCACGTGGAATTCAAGCTGAAAATCATTGCGTTGTGGACCTGAATTGGTTATCCCACATGCTGGTGGAATTGGCGTGAAGCATGGCACCATCGCTCATAGCGCTGAGGCAGCCTTCGCGCGTCGGGGGGTCAACGGAATCGTTTGACATGGACAACGAACGCTGGGCCAGTCTTGCATCCGTGGAAGTTCCCATCAACATGGTGTTGGTGGTTGAAGACGACGCAGACTCTGCCGAACTCTTGAAGGCGATCCTGGAACGGCAGGGATTCAAGGTTCGCCTCGCCAAGGACGGAGGTCAGGCGCAGGCTACCTTCGTCATGCAGAAGCCAGACTTCGTCATCCTTGATCTGATCCTGCCGGGTGAGAGCGGATTTGAGATCTGCGAACGACTGAAACATACGGACGACACCATCCCTGTCATGGTCTGTTCAGCCATTGATCTTCCCGAGTCACGGGAACTGGCGCAGAAGGTTGGCGCGGACGGTTATGTGACCAAGCCCTATCAGCCAGATGACTTGATTTTAAAAATGCGGGAAATCGCCAATCTGGTCTGGGAAAAGACCCATCTGGACCAGGAGCCCGATCCCATGCGGATTCGATTTGTCTGTTCCTGTGGCAAGAAATTCAAAGTCAGCTCGACGCACCGCGGCAAGAACCTGACCTGTCCACAGTGCGGCGAACCCGTGGCCGTTCCTCGCGGCTAGCTTCGCTGGCGGTGCCATTCCGTCCAGTCCCCTGAAGTTCCTCCTGTCGACAAGGTATCCGAGCCATGGCGGAATTGATCATCTACTCGGGCAAGTTGAAAGGTCAGCGGCTGATTCTTCCGGATCGCGAAGTCGTCATCGGACGAGACGAAGACTGCCACATGCGGATCGCATCCAGTCTGATCAGCCGCAAGCATTGCACGTTGAAGGCGGCACCGGACGGAGTGTGGGTTCGCGATCTAAACAGCCAGAACGGTACCTACGTCAACGATGTTGCGATTACGGATCCGTTCCTGATGAAGCCCGGAGACATTCTGCGAGTCGGAGCGGCATTGTTTCAGGTTCCCCGACTTCGCCCGCCATCAACCAAGGTCTCGGATGACAACATCACGGACTGGTTGACGGACGAGAGTGGCGCCGACTCGGATTCATCCGTCAAGTCCGATACGACGATCATCAAGGGGCGTCAATCCGCACCCCCGGCCGCTCCTGCGACTGGTGCTGTCGCTGCCCCGAAAAGCCCTGTTCAGATCGACGAGGCTCGCCCGCGTCCGACGATTCGGCAGCCCCCTAAAACAGTAAAAGAACAGGCGGCAGACATCATTCGCAAGCACTGGGAAATCGTGCGCGGTGAAAAACCGGAATGACGCGCGATGGCAACCACGAAATCGCGCCGATTCGGGAATCGATTTCATGTTTTTTCCGGTTCTTGCGTATCCCGACTGGTGAACTCACAATAGCAGTTCTCGAATTCCTCGGTGGCAATCGGATTTACAGGATATTTTCCAAGGAAACCTCCACAATGCTTTTCCGCTCGGTTCTGGGGACATGTTGCTTCGTTTTGACCGCCATGGTGTCGTTGGCGACGGCGCAGCAACCCGCGCTGGATCCGGCGCAGGCCGATGCCGACTTTCAGGTTCAGGGCGAATATGCCGGCACCATTCAGCCTGATGACGCGATGAAACTGGGGATTCAAGTGATCGCGCTGGGGGGCGGGAAGTTTCATGCAGTGGGCTATCATGGAGGCTTGCCGGGAGATGGATGGGACGGCAAGGACAAGCACGAAGCGGATGGTGAACTGAAGGATGGAGCGGTGACGTTCCAATCAGGCGACGTGTCCGCAGTGCTGCGCGACGGAACGATTACCATCCGCGACGGAAGCGGCAACACTCTGGGCGAATGCAAGAAGATCGTCCGTCAGAGTCCGACTCTGGGGCTGAAGGCCCCGGCCGGAGCCGTGATCCTGTTCGATGGTTCAACGGCCGACAATTTCAACGGCGGCAAGCTCGATGGAAAACTGCTGGTTCAGGGGGTCACCAGCAGGCAGAAGTTCCAGAATTACTCCATGCACCTGGAATTCCTGTTGAGCTACATGCCGACAGCACGGGGGCAGGGGCGAGGCAACAGCGGCTGCTATGCGCAGGGGCGTTATGAAGTTCAGATCCTGGACTCGTTCGGCCTGTCGGGCGAGCATAACGAATGCGGGGGCATCTACAGTGTCAAGAAGCCGGACGTGAACATGTGTTTGCCGCCGTTGTCATGGCAGACCTATGACATCGACTTTACCGCGGCGAAGTATGATGCCGCCGGAAAGAAGCTCAAGGATGCCCTGATGACGGTGAAGCACAACGGTGTCCTGATCCACAGCGATGTCTCCATTCCCAAGGCGACGACTGCAGCTCCCGTGGCGGAAGGACCTGAACCTGGTCCGCTGTACCTGCAGGACCACGGCAACCCGATCCGTTTCCGGAACATCTGGGTCGTCGAAAAGAACTAGTCACGGGTCGTTTTCATTGTTCGAGAAGCAGTCCGTACCTCGCAAATCGAGGCTGGACGTTCGGTGGATTGGAGAGATCTCGTGCTTGCCGGCCCTTTGTTTTCGCGTGAAACGCTGACGGTCCCCCGCCAGTTCAAGCACTTCTTGATTCGGTCCGGCTACGTCGCTGCGTTGTTTGTGCTGATGTACACGACGGCGCAAACGACGTTTGGCTGGCAGGCGGCGCGAAACCTGGGGGACATCGCACGGTTCGGTCAGTTGGTCTTTCAGATCTTCGCGTTCGTGCAAATGACGTTGATGATCTTTTTTTCGGTGCTGTTCGCGGCCGGAAACGTTGCCCAGGAAAAGGATCGTCGCACGCTGCTGCTGCTGCTCATGTCGGATTTGCGCGACAGTGAGTTTGTTCTGGGAAAACTCTGCGCCAGCCTATTGCTGCCCGCCGTGCTGCTGGTGTCTTCCATCCCCGTCTTCGCGTTTGTGCAATTGCTGGGTGGCGTCTCGGTCAGTCAAATTGCTTGCGTGATTGCGATTTCTGCAGCCAGTGGATTTCTCGCGGGATGCTGGGGATCGTTGGTTGCGTTCTGGCGGGAGAAGACCTTCCAGACGCTGGCGATCAGCTTGATTGGTGCCGTCCTGGCACTGGGGGTGATCGAAGGAACCCTTGTTGTTGTCGGTTCCGCGACCGACATTGGTCAGGTCATCGGTGCCCTGAATCCATTTCGTGCCCTGGTGCGGGTGCTCGATCCGTTGAACTCATCCGGTGGGTTCACCTACATTTCGGCGGCGGTCATGTCGGCCGGAGAATTGACGGCAGCGGGAGCCATTCTGGCAACCATCGCCATTTTGCGCCTGCGAGTCTGGAATCCATCGCGGACGCTGGGTGAATCGGCCACCAGGGACGAGAATCTGCGGGGGGTGGTCCGGCCGCCACGCGTTGTCTGGAACAGTCCCGTCATCTGGCGCGAGATGAAAACCAAGGCCTATGGCCGCAAGGTGATCCTGATCAAGCTGGCGTACCTCGTCATTGCCGCCTTCTCGATTTACTCGATTGTTGCCTCGCCGAAGGATTCGGGTCTGGTCTTGGGAATGATCTCACCGGCCGGGGCCGCGTTTGTCACCCTGAGCCTGCTGACGATGCTGCTGGTCAACGCACAGGCGGTCACATCACTGACGACAGAACGCGACTCGGGAACTCTGGAATTGCTGCTGGTCACCGACGTAACCGCGAAAGAATTCATCCTCGGAAAGCTGGGTGGCGTGCTGTACAACAGCAAGGAATTGATCCTGACACCATTGTTGTTCGTGGCGTGGTATGCGGTGAACGGGACCATCACCCTCGAAAACTTCATTTACATTGGACTGGGACAGCTGACGCTGGTTCTGTTTGCAGCAATGCTTGGGCTGCATTCTGGATTGAGTTACGGGATCTCACGTACGGCGATTGCCAACAGTCTGGGAACGGTCTTCTTTCTGTTCGTGGGGATCTTTATCTGCATGATCCTGATCCTGCAAACGCGGGATTCGTTCGGGTTGCAATTGCCCAGCTTCCTGGTTTTCATTTTGGGCGGCAGCCTGGGGCTCTGGGCGTCGCTGACGCATCGAAACCCGTCCCCGGCGCTGACCCTGGCGGCCGGGATTCTGCCGTTTTGCACCTTTTACGCAATCACCAGCTTTCTGCTGGGACAAACGCTGGGGGTCTGTCTGTTCGTCGTGGCGGCCTATGGGTTCACGGTCATTGCCATGCTGATCCCGGCGATCAGTGAGTTCGATACTGCCCTGGGGCGCAGCGTTCTTCCCAAGGGTTAACCGTTTGTGACTTCCATTCCAGTGTCTGGCGAGACGAACCAGTCAAGGTTCCGTGGTGTATGACGGACTCACAATCAGAATCAGGTTCAACGCCCGCCAGGCCGCGTGGGCTCTGGTCACTGATGGGAGTCCCTGCCGAGGCAACTGCGGAAACCGAGCCTGCTGCCGCCAACCCCGAATCCTCCCCCGCTCCCACTGCACCAGTCGACGAGCGGTCACCTTCCGAAGTTGGCGAGGACACTGCGGCTCCGCCGCCAAAGCGGCGTGGTTTGTGGGGGCTGATGCAGCAGCAAACGGAATCGCCATCAGAGGCCGAAGTCGGCGAGAACTCTGACGAAGCGGATGCAACCGAAGACTTGCCGGTGGCTGAACTTCCCAGGACCGAGTTTCCCGCTCGAACGGCAGGCGACGATCCGAGATCACCAGCACCGCGCAGTCTGTTTGCACTGATGCAGCGCGGTGATGATTTGAAGGACGAATCCGCAACCGCTGAGAATGTGGTTGAGGAACAGGATCCAGACGACGATCAGAACGTCGGGGAACTGGTGGAGGACGAAAGCGAACAGAGACCGCCGAAGGTGGCGCTGCTTTCGTCGATGTCTGAGTTCGCCATTGATCCCGAGGATTTGGAACCACCGCACTATCGCCAGGCGATCGTCAGGGCGCGAAAGCAGGCCTGGACCGGACTGGCCATCGGGATCGTGGCCGTCCTATCGTCCGCTTTGTCGTTGCTTCCCGGCTTCCTGGCCAGCCTGCCCGCCACGGCGTTTGGGTTTGCGTCGATCATCGCAGGGTATCTCGCATTGACAGGTTCCGCCCGTCGCGACATTACCGCGGGCATTCGCGCGCTGTCTCTCGTCGGGATGTTGATGGGGACGATCGGGATCTTTCTGGGACCATTGTTGTTTTCCTCCATTGGACGTGGGCTGCGTGAAGCGACCGGTCAACAGGTCACTCGACAACATCTGCAGACGCTGGGAACCGGACTGGACCACCATTACACTCAGCACAACACCTATCCCGTCGGTGGAACATTTGCCCGCAACGAAGCGGGGGCCATCAGGGGGCAACATGGATGGATGACGTTCCTACTTCCCTTTGTGGAAGAAGAGGTGCTTTACAAGCAAATCGATCTGTCCAAACCGTACGATGACCCCGACAATCGGACCGCGATGGGTCACAACGTCAGCGTTTACTTTGCGGCGGGCGGCGATCGGTCGCGGATCGCAGATGGCTACTCGGTTTCCCATTTTGCCGGCCTGGGAGGCGAGGTCGATGATGCCAACCAGGTCCGGCACATCGGTATTTTCGAGCGAGATGTCGCGGTACGGCGGGATGAAATCACAGACGGTCTTTCGTCCCTGTTGATCGTGGGTGAACTCGCAGGAAGCTACCCCCCCTGGGGAGACCCCGAAAACTGGCGCACCATCGGGCGAGGAATCAACCGGGATCCCAATGGATTCGGCAGCTACACCGGACAGGGGGCCACGTTTCTGCTGGCGGACGGGGCCGTCAAATTCTTCAACAACAAGACGGATCCGAAGCTGCTTGAGAAAATGAGCACGCGCGACGGGGCAGACCAGTGACGACGCTGAAGTGTTCGCATGGCAACGTCCATACTGTTGATTGTCATCGCCCTGATTGACGTTTTGGATTAAAGCCTGGCGATGCGACCAGGGTGAGTTGGACGCGGAAATACAAGCGTTGTGGCCGTTCCGCCGTCGTTTTTTCCCCGAAATGAAACTTCCTTCAGAGTCGTCTCCACGACCTACCTGAAGGTGGATCACTGTGGCACCTGCGGATACCTTTGAGGTGCTCGCCCGGAATCCGGAAACGGAATGTGACCAGGATTCGACTGCCTGCAGGACTGACAACGGCGTTCTTCAGTCGGGCCGTAAATTCGGGTGTATTGCACGGAGGTTTGAACGCCATACATGTGAGGAGGAAAGCATGTCATTCATTCGCACGGGGAGCCTTGCGCTCACACTCGTCGCGACGGTCGCCGGGACACTTGCCGCAGGCGAGACACCTGGGACCGACGGAACCAACCTCTCCCGGCTGACGTGGAGACGGAGCTACAAACAGGCGGCCGAGGAATCCCGCCAGAGACGACGGCCGATTCTCGTCAAGATCACGGCAACGTGGTGTGGGCCGTGCCGACAGATGCAACAGTTGACGTTTACGGATGAACGAGTTCGACGTCGTTTGCGTCGGGACTTTGTGCTGCTGGAACTGGATGCGGATGAACATTCGCAACTCGTGGCGGATTTCAAGGTTGAGGCATATCCTACGACACTGGTCGTGTCGCCGGAACTGACGATTGTGAAACGTCTGACGGGGTTCCAATCGGCGGGGGATCTGGTCACGGTGCTCGATCTGACTCGCTCGAAGGATGCCACCGAAGACGACGAAGAGTTTGAACCGGTATCGGCACTGTCAGTGGTGAATGCCGGTCAACTCGCATTCGACGGGTTTTGTCTAACCAGTCTGCTGGACGATAACCGCCTGAGAAAAGGGGACAGCCAATTCACCGCGGTTTACAAGGAGCAGCGGGTGTGCTTCCATTCGGAGCTTCATCGGGATCGATTTGTCGCGGATCCGGAACGATATTGGCCGGTCGCGAATGGTCGGTGCCTGGTCAGCTCCCGTGACAACGGTTCTTCCGCCAATGGTGACCCTCGGGTGGGGGTGATCTGGCGTGGCAAACTGTGGTTCTTCAGTGATCGCGAAACGCAGCAGCGATTTATTCAAATGCCGCAACAGTATGCCGGAAGCCTGTAGAATCGCCGCTCATCGCTGGTTGCGATGAGATTGAGTTGCCTGGGCTGGGAAAAGCCAATGGCTGCGGCGATCACTGCTCGTTATGGGGAGAGCAGGTCGCCGTTGCTGGTGGTTTTTGACTTAGGGAACGCAATTCTCGGACGACCGATACGACTTCATCAATGGCAATCGCGATGTCACCCAGGGTTGTGGGATGCCCCAGGCCGAATCTCAGGCTGGCCTTGACCAGTTTGTCGGGCACGCCCATCGCGCGCAGCACATGACTTGGTTCAGGATCCGCCGTCGAACAAGCCGCGCCGCTGCTGACCGCGATCCGCTTCAGCCGAACCAGCAATGCGTCTCCATCGACGCCACCAAACGACAGATTCAAATTCCCTGGTAACCGATCCCGGGACAACGGCGGACCATTCACGGTGACATCCGGCAACTGACTGATCAGTCCCTGTTCCAACCGGTCTGTCAACTCCCGAAGTCGCTGAGCTTCCGATTCGCGATTCGCGCGGATCAGTTCACAGGCTCGGCCGAAGCCAACAATCAATGGCACTGCCAGCGTACCGCTTCGAAGGTGATGTTCATGACCGCCACCATCCAATTGCGGTTCCAGCGGCAGATTCCGGGTCGACCGTCGTTTGATCAGCGCTCCCACTCCCTTCGGACCGTAGATCTTGTGGGCGGACACGCTGACAAAATCGACGGGCAATGTCGCCAGATCGACGGGAATGCGGCCGAGAGCCTGTGTCATATCCGAATGCAACGTGACGTTTCGAGCGGCACAGATGTCCGCGATCTGATGAATGGGATTGATCGAACCGACCTCGTTGTTTCCTGTCATGGCCGAAACGAGGACGGTTTTGTCATGAATGGCCCGGGACACGCTTTCCGGATCGACACAGCCGATCGAATTGACGGGCAGAACCGTCACATCCACGCCGTGGCGTCCCAATCGATGCGCGACATCCAGGACCGACTTGTGTTCGGCAGCGTTCACGATCAGGTGGCTGCCGGCAGGAGCGGCGGCCAGCGTTCCCTTGATCGCCAGGTTATTGGCTTCGGTGGCACCACTGGTAAATATCACGTCCCGGGGAGTGACATTTAACAGGTCGGCGACCTGTTCACGGGCTCGCGCGACGGCAGCGCGCGCGGCCTGCCCATACGCATGATGCAGGCTCGAGGCATTGCCAAACTGTTCGTAAAAGTACGGCAACATCGCCTGCAGGACGCGCGGGTCGACGGGCGTTGTGGCGTGATGATCCAGGTAGATTGGCAACTCCGACGGCACGTGCAATCAATCCCCTCAGGCATATGGACTGACGAAATCCTGCGGTTTGACCGCAATCACCGAGCAATCCACGAGCGGCAGGATGCGTTCGGCCGTGTTGCCGAGCAACAGGCGCGTCAGGCCGCTTCGACCATGCGTTCCCAGGATCAGGATATCGATGCCGTGATCGGTCACGAATTTCGGGATTGCCTCATCGGGCGCCCCTTCGACGACTTCCATCATCACTCCGTAAGGCAGCGTCCGATAGTCGGTTGCCGACAATTGAGCCTGCAGCGCTGTCTGAGCATTTTCAATCATTTTTGCTTTGGCAATCGCAATGTCGGCGGCCGGGACTCCCGCCATCAGCAATGTCGACAAATCGTTCAACTCGACAACATGAACGATGAACAGTTTGGCTCCCAGTCCCCGCGCGACTTCCACGGCTTCTGTCAGGACAGGTCGGCACGAATCCGACAGATCAACCGCGGCGGCGATTTCCCGAATTTCACGTTCTGCTTCCGGTTTCACAATCCAGACGGGGCACGTGGCGGTTCGAATCAGCTTTTGTGAGGTGCTGCCAAACAGCATCCGGGCCGTCCGACCGCGAGGGCGTGTGCCGACCACCAGCAGGTCGTAATTTCCCTCAAACGCCTGGCGAGCCAACTCTTCGTCGGCGCTTCCAAGACGCACCACTCGATCACAGGTGACCCCGCGTCCTTGTACGCTGGCGACGATCTGATCGAGTCGCTCGGTGGCGACATCGTCCACTGTTTTCAGCAGATTCTTGTGATCCTGCTCGATCAGGGACGCAGTCTGTGCCGAGATGTTGAGCGCCGCGCAGAAAGTCACGCTTCCGCCGGAATGAGCCGCCATCTCCAACGCTTCGTTGACCGCCGCCTGCGATTCCGGGCTTAACTCGTCCGCTGCAACGCGATCCCCCTGGTGCAAATCCACGCCGACGAGGATCTTCCCATAACGTGCCATGACAGACTCCTTGCCCTGAAAAACTCGATTTACCAAACGTCAACTCGCTGACCACGAACTATATCGCGACAACGAAGCCATCGTCCAGCAACGGGAAGACCGGGGAAGACTGGGGAGCTGTCGGCGGGAATCAACAATCGAGCGTGTTTGCCAACTCCAGGCCGAAACGTGCGCCGCATAGTCTCGCCATTGGGCTCGCTTCAGCTTGGAATAGGCACTGGCAAACTCGTCCCCGAGCCCTGTTCTGAGAACCGGGCTGGCATCGAAAGCTCGCAGGGCATCCAGCAGATTGTCCGGAAGCAGTCGAATAAGCAAAGGTGGCAGGCCCGTGGCAGGCCCCGTTTTGTCGCGGGCTGCCCCTGAGTCGCGTTGTGATTCCAAGATCAAGGGAGTCGATGGTCGACGTCCCCTTTTCTTATCAAAGATGTCAGGAGTCTTTGTTTTCATTTGTATCAGCATCTGTGGGCAAGAGCGGTCGAATCTGGGGGCGTTCACGCGGGCGTAATGTCGATTCCAAACCAAGGCGTTGCACAATCGATTCGATCCAGGTCGCGTCGCCGTGGGGAGCACCCTGCTGTGCGCAGCGCGGATCGCAGCCAACTCCTTGTCGGTCAGTGGCTCATTGACACGCTCGATCCAATTCGACCGGCGTGGAATTGGCCAGGGAGACAACAGGCATGGAGCCGGATCGGTCAGTTGCAACCAGCGCCACAGGGGTCCCCAACGCCAGTCCTCGGCACGGCGCACGAGTTGTGCGCGGCAGGCATTGCGTTCGACGTACCGGCAGACTGTCAAAAAGTGGCCGTCATCCTGGATGGGAAAACTTTTGAATCTCCGCTGGTAGACATGGCCTTCGCCGGAAGTGTGGTAATGAGCGTGATAACGCATCGTGTGCGTGGCCGTGATCCACCGCAGGAAATGACTCATTTCCCCGTCTTGATTCGGACGCAGCACCAGATGCCAGTGGTTTGGCATTCACTGATACGAAAACAGTTGCACGTCGTACAGTTGCAGTCCCTCACTCAGGATTCGCTCAAACGCCTCAAAGTCGCCTTCTTTGTGGAAGATCTCGGCGCGTGAGTTCCTCCGGTTCAGGGCATGATACAGCCCACCAGCTTCATCGGCTCGCGAGACATCCGCAGGTTACTTGGGCGTGCCAGCCATGATTTGCCTTCAAGGGAACTGGTGCAGGTCACACTCATTCACCCTGTAAATGCGAAAATGAGCCCCCGTCCCGACTACCAATCGACAGGATTTCGGAAAGACAGCCAAGATTGCATTCGGTGAGCGTTGCAACTTGATGACAGACCTCAAAGGTGGAAAAAAGTTTGGGCTGACGGTCGTGCCTCGCTAATCCTGACGAGGAAATTGCAGGCCCAAAGAGATTACGGCAGGACGTATTCGTTCTCTTGGCTCGCGATTGCGCCGAACGACGCACGAAAAGATTCCAACGCGGCGATGACAGACTTCCCGGGTCCGATCAGTCTCAAAAAGTAGTTTCCCCCATTTTTTGCAGCGAGAATCACGCCGAGTGATCGATAATTCCTTTTTGGCTCCATTTTTCCACCGTCGGCCAAGCCACTCGACAGGACTTCGTATGTTCCGGCGACATCACAAAAATGGTACGTGCCCTGCGCACATTTGCCGGTGGTAATCTTCACTTTGCGGCCAATCACGCTGAATTGGCCGACCCAACGTTTGAGGTTCGCATCTGCATCCCCGCCGCTCCCGGGGAATGACGAGATGATGAGTTCCGTCGGTGGTTTCTTCCCGCCTACGCTCGGCAGACTGAACTGAGCGAGTCGCAACTTGTTGGCTGGTGGTTCCCGCTTCCAAGTTACTGGAATCATCAATCGGATTTCTCCGATCACAGCCTCTGTCACTTCTGGAACAACCATGGTGGCAGGTTTGTCGATTTGTGCTTCATCGCTTGTCTGAGATTTGTTGTCGGCGGTCCTGGTCACGCGAAATCCGATCCCGATAAACCGCGTATTGGGTGCGGTTCCGCTACGGAATGCCGATCGAGTGCTGCACGGAGTCACGAACCACGAGCCGCCTCGGATCACCCGTGAGTCTCCGCCCCCGGAATATAATGGATCGACGGTAGTGCCAATCCGGCGGCTATACAGATTCGCATCGTAAATGTCTTCGCACCACTCGAGTACATTGCCGTGCATGTCATGTACTCCAAACGAATTGGATTTGAACCGCCCGACGGGGGCTGTAAACACGTAACCATCTCTGGCGTCGATAGAAGTAAGCCGCGCGAAGACTGTTTTGCTCGTCCTGTCGAGGATATTCCCGACGCTTGCAACACCTTCGGGATCATCACCGTTCGACCAAATTGTCATTGAGCCTGCTTTGCACGCGTATTCCCACTCGGCCTCTGTTGGCAGTCGGTACGTGTGCCCCTCAGAGCTTGCGAGCCACTCGCAGAACTTTTTCGCATCGCTCCAAGTCACATTGGTTACAGGGTGATCATCTGACTGAATAAAACCCGGATTCCTCCAGTTGTATTTTGGATCTTGAACGATTCTCGATTTCAGTTGGTCCCATCCCTTTCCACCTTGGCCATCAGTCTCCGCATCGGTCTTGTAACCGGATTTGACGACGAATCTGCGAAACTCACCAACTGTCACTTCATTGCGCCCCAAATAGAACGGGCGAGAGATTGAGACACGATGTGTCGGGCGATCGTTGTCGAACGTCTCTTCCTTTGTATTCCAATTCGCAAACTTCGATACAAGTTCGGCCTTGGTGTGATGGCTGCCCATGTCAAAACTTCCTGGCGGGATCAGTACCAGCTTACTTCCGATTGAGTTCGTCTCGACCAAATCCTGTTTCAGGTACTTTGCCCACATTTGCTGCGAATCTTTGGCCTGAGATGGCGTGAAAGGCGCGACGAGATCTGCAGGAGACTGTGGTAGCGGTGAAAATGTTTTCGGCTTGGATTCGCTCGGTATGTTCGGTTGCGGTTCCTCACCGTGTTTTGTTTCGTTTGCGATCGAAACCATTGGTGCGACGATCAATGAAGTCGGATTCCCTCTTTCAGCGATTTCTGCTTTCACGGCTTCAACTGGCAGTACTGCTCGAAGCCCCACTTGGATGTTGTCGGAAGTCTTGATTGAGTGACGCCGAAACGAAGCTCGACAGTAGGATGCACCGTTGCGCCAATCGCCGCCTCTAAATACACGCGTTGAATCCGCAGTGATCCTGCAAGGATCGATAGCGGGAGATGTGGAGAATTGTCCATAGTACGTCGGACTCCACTCATCGATGACCCACTCGGCGACATTGCCGTGAACGTCAAACATCCCAAATGGATTGACTTTCAATTCTCCTGCCGCGTGTGTCTGCGCGCGAGACTCGGGTAGAAACCAAGCCACATCAACCAAGCCTTCGGATTTGTCGCCAATCCAATACTTTGTGGTAGTTCCAGCCCTGCATGCATATTCCCATTCTGCTTCCGTCGGTAATCGGTAGCCGATCCCGGTTATCGGGGGCGCGTCCGTTCCGGCATTCATATCCACAGGGGCTAGGCTTTCCCTTTTGCTCAACACTGCACAGAACACTCCGGCTTCATCCCAACTGATTGTTTCAACCGGATGGTTCTGTGTGTCGAGATTCGTGACAGCGTTCTTGCCTCCCCCCGTTCTGGAAAACCAGGATGGGTTCGCGCCCATGACGGACACATATTGCCGTTGTGTTACTTCACAGGCACCAACGTAAAACGGTTGAGTCAGAATCACTTTGTGTTGTGGAGCTTCACTTTGAATTAACTCTTGCCATGAACTGTCATCTTTCGCGAGCAGAAGCGATTCTTCAAATTCGGTTCGATTGCTTCCCATCAAAAACTCACCCGGCGGAATTAGGACGAATCTCATGCCGATGCTATTGGTGTATTCCACTGGCAACTTCAAGTAATCGGCCCAGGCTTGCTGATGTTTCTTCGCCTGATCGGCATCAAACGGAGCAATAGCAGGCGGCGGAGCATCGGCCGGCCACCCGTGCCAACCAATTGATTTGCTCCAATCCGCAATTGGTCTGTTCTCGTCCGCAAGTGACGGGTTTACATCCGTCTTCACGATCTTGGGATCTACCTTCATTTCGATCTTGGAATCCGCGTTCGCCTGGTCCGTCGAACTCACGGTCAGTGAACGGCGACCGACTTCCTGGTCTCCCAACTTGGCCACGATCTCTGATTTAGCGAGTTCTACCGTGACGGCTGGGTTGTCGCCCCGTTTGAGCGTGAACTTGTCGGTGTCGAATTCGACGTTGCCGGATTTGATGTGCAGCGTTTTTTCGCCCGGCTTCACCTGGAAATGGTGTGCGCCGTCGGCCAGCGTCAGCGTCTCCTGTTGGAAGGTGACTTCCACGTCGTCCGCGTGGACCTCGACCTTCACCAGCGCATCGCCGTTGCGGAAGAACAGGACGGCCGCGAACAGGACAAGAGAAGTCGAGGCACAACCGATCAGCGTCCATCGCATCGCTGTGGGTTGATCGGCCCACCATTTTGTGAAGGTCGACATTACACTGGAAGAGGAATTCTTCTGCGGCTTGCTTTTCTGGGTCACGGTTCGTGACGTCGCAACCGGAGCGTCGGTTGGCGGGCTGTTAAGGAACTCGAACGACGGTCCCTCCTGGACCACAAACGGTGCATTCTCGGCTGGTTCGTCGACTTCCATCGCGTACACGACGGGAGCGTTCAGGTCGATCGCGTCTAAAGCCGTGATCAGTTCCGCACAGGTGCCAAATCGGTCTTCCTTCTTCTGAGCAATCATCTTCTGACACACTTCCGCCAACTGCGGCGGAAGGTTCGGGTTGATACTGAGCGGTGACGGAGGTTCCTGCACGCACTTGCGGCCCATGACCTCGATGGCTGTTCCCCTAAACGGCCATTCGCCCGTCAGCATCTCGAACAGCATCACTCCCAACGCGTACAGGTCGCTACGGTGATCGATTCCCTCGGCCTTGCCGATCGCCTGTTCGGGAGACATGTACGCCGCCGTGCCGACAATCATCCCCTGAGTCAACCCGGCGTTCGTCGCGCCGGTAGTGCGGCGGGCCAGGCCAAAGTCCATGATCACCGGTTCGCCGTTCAGGTTGAGCATGATGTTTTCGGGTTTCAAGTCCCGATGGATCACTCCCTTCTCGTGAGCCGACGCCAACGCCCCCGCGATTTGCAGAATCCATCGGAGGGCCTCCGCCGGTTCCCGCTGGCGTCCGACCCGTTTGAGATACGACTTGAAATCTTCCCCTTCGATGTACTGCAGCGCGATGAAGCGAATGCCGTCGATCTCGCTGAACTCGTAGACCTTGCAGATCAGCGGATGATCAATCTTCGCCGCCGCCTTGGCCTCGGTCTCCATCCGCTGGATCAGCTTGGCCGACTCGGCGGTCGACACGCGGGCCACTTTCAAGGCCACCAGCCGTTCCAGTTGCAGGTCGTGTGCGAGGTAGACGGCACCCATCGCCCCCTTGCCCAACATCTTTTCGATGCGGTAGCGCCCGAACTTCATCGGAAGCAAGGGAAACGGCCCGGCCGACAGCGGCACGGAATCCGCCGCCCGGGCAGTGGCGCCGGTCAGTGCCGCAGGACTCGCAGGCTTGTCAACACTTGATGCTTCGGCACGGGAAACATCGGCGGGGCGTTTGGGGGATTCGGCCATGATTATAGGTTCCGTATCAAATTGGCTCGCGTTTCGACTGCAATTCCATTCTTCATTGCTCGGAAGCACTGAAGACGAGTTTTTGGTCGTCGTCGTTCAACTCGCGGATGCGCTGTTCGAGGTCTCCCTTCCAGTCTTCCACGAACTGAATGTCATGCGCGTAGTCCTGCAGGTGGCGGAAGAGTTTCAAGTAGTGCGCCTGATCGGCCGGTCGGGCTTCGCCGAAGATCATGCCGTGCGTGTACCTTCGCGTTGGAGTTCGGCGATTGCACCCGAGATCGCATCACCCAGAATTCGCGGAACGACGGCCGGCCGATCGTTCCAGAGCCCTTTCGTCACTACCTCAGACGGAACGAGCGTCGTTTTTTTCGACTCGTCTGGTTGCAATGCGCGTGGCCAAAACGGCCAGATTCCGGCGATCAAAACCTCGAGCAGCATCGTTGCAGCGAGCATCGTCGGTGAGAAATTCCAAGCGGCAGGCGATCCCACGACCGGCGACTGTTCGCGAACTGGCTTTTCAGAGCGGGCTGGTGGATCCCCTTGAGCGGTTCTCGCACCGAGTGGTCCCGCGAGTGTTGGGGCCGGTGCAGGAACCGCACTGCTCGACGAGTCGGCCGGAATGAACGGAGTGTAAAGCACGGTCGCAGACATGCTCGGCGACGGAAAAGAGGCCTTCACGGGAGTTGGGACCGACGCGACCGGGGGTGTCTGCGAGATGAACGTGCCCATCGTCGACTCGAAAACGAGCTCGGGACCAGCCCGACCGATGCTGATCGAGTCGGCATCGAATCGCAGGGTTTGTCGTTCGAGGGTGATCTGAATCGGCATCACGGACTTCCGAAAAGGGCGTCGAGACTCTGGTAGATGCGAAAGTGTGGTTGATTCCCGACACGGAAACTGTATTTCTTGAGAAACGCCTTTCCGGCGCAGTAGTTTGGGGCGAGTTTGGCAACACTGTGCAGTCTTGCGTGGTTTTTGCACGAACTGTATCCCCCGAAATTTCCTGGGCGGAGTTTTAATAATGGATGCCCAAAATTTGCCTCCCGACGACCCGTCGGGGTCCATTACCGTGCTGTATCAACAGTGGCGGCAGGGAAATCCGGATTCGTTGAATCAATTGATCGCCCGGTATTGGCCGCAGCTGCTGGTAGGAAAAGGTGGCAGGAACGTGGCAGGAACCGATGGTTCGCGGTCTTCCCCGGGTGTCGCGTTGTGATTTCCAGGCCGAGGGTTTCGGTGGCCGTGGCTGACCAGGCTTCATCGCCGTAGGGCGATCCGCGCAGGACACTTCGGCGGACTGCGGCCAGTTTTGCGTCCGCTTGCGGCTCATTCACGTGCTCCAGCCAGCCAGCCGGGCGAGCGGCGGATTGACCACGGCGACACATGGCAGCTTTGTGACTCCCCCCAGGCTCGGCAAATCGCCCAGATCTCCGGCAGGTCGGTGTTCGCCGTTGATCGCAATCGGTTGAATTGAGGCTGTTCGATTAGCAATTCCAGTTAACAGTCGAGCGTGTTTGCCAGTTCCCACGCCGAAACGTGCGCCGCGTAGTCTCGCCATTGGGCTCGCTTCAGCCTGGAATAGGCGCTGGCGAACTCGTCCCCGAGGCCTGTTCTGAGAACCGGGCTGGCGTCGAAGGCTCGCAGCGCATCCAGCAGATTGTCCGGGAGCAGCCGGGGCTGGGGAAGCCCCTCCGGGTTCTGGTAGACGTTGACTTCTGAGGGGTGACCGGGGTCACGCCGCATCTCGACGCCGTCCATGCCGGCTTCCAGAATGGCGGCGGCCAGCAGGTACGGATTCGCGGAACCATCGACCAGTCGCAGCTCGAAGCGACCACCACCGGGGATGCGGATCATGTGTGTCCGATTGTTTCCGGCGTAGCTGATCGTATTCGGCGACCACGTCGCTCCGGACGTTGTCACAGCTGCATTGATTCGACGATAGGAGTTCACGGACGGAGTCACAATCGCGCACAGCGCTTCCGCGGAGTGCAGGATACCGCCCAGGAAATGGTACGCCATTTCCGACAGCCCTTCGCGGTCTTTGCTGTCCGAGAAAAGGCTTGTTCCCCGTTCGCGATCCCACAACGATATGTGAGTGTGGCATCCGCTGCCGGTCAACCGCTGAAACGGCTTGGGCATGAAAGTCGCCCGCAATCCGTGCTTTTCGGCCAGTGATTTGACCATGTATTTGAAAAATGTCTGGCGGTCGGCTGTCTGCAGTGCTTCCGAGAACTTCCAGTTGATCTCAAACTGGCCGTTCGCGTCCTCATGATCGTTTTGATAGGGCTCCCAACCCATCAGTTCGAGGGCATCGCAGATTTCGGCAATCAGATCATAACGTCGGACCAGGGCGTGCTGGTCGTAACATGGTTTGGCCTGACTGTCGAACGGATCGGCGACGGACTGGCCGTCAGGTGACAGTAGAAAGAATTCACATTCGACGCCAGTTCGAAGTTCATAGCCACGGGCATGGATCTTCGACAGTGATGCCTTCAGCACATTTCGCGGCGCGTGGGCCACGGGCCTGCCATTCATCCACAAGTCGGCCGCCAGCCAACCTACTTCGGGTTTCCACGGAAGTTGGATCAAGCTGGCGGGGTCCGGTTTCGCGAAGACGTCCGGGTCGGCCGGGGTCATATCCAGCCAGGTGGCAAATCCGGCGAACGTCGCCCCCTCGTCACAGATCGCGTCGATGGCCGCTGCGGGAACCAGTTTCGCCCGTGCCGTGCCGAAGAGGTCTGAATACGACACCAGGAAATATCGAATCCCAAGTTCTTCGGCTTTCTTACGCAGCGACATCCGCAGGCTCCTTCAACGGTGGGAGTGACGCACCAGCCTGAATCCCTTGCGGTCACTTCAATGCGGCCGCAAGGCTTCGGATGGTGCATCACAGGGAACCGGCTGCTTCAAGCGCTGAGCAGTTCGGCGATGGCGGTCTTGAGAAACTGCTGATCAACGGGGCTTCTTGAGGGATTGCCCGCACGATGCCCCCACGCGGATGGAATCGGTCGGAACTGTGCCTGCGGAATCAGCCGGGCTTCGGCCTGACTGTCCTCGGCGGTGAAATACAGGTCCGTGCTGGCGGGCATCACCAGGGTTTTGGCCTGGATGGCCCCCAGCGCAGCGTTCAGATCGCCACCATAACGATCGTTGTCACTGATGTCGGACTGCTTCCACGTTTCTAGCATTGATAACAGGTTGTTGGCATCGCGACGCAGAAAGCTGGCTTCCCAATCGCGAATCAGGAAATCCTCCAGTGACGAATATCCCAGTTCGAGATAGAGGTGTTGTCGATAAAATGCCTGCGACAGCGCCCACCCCGCGTAGATTCGTCCAAATGCCCGCAACCCGCGTTCCGGCCGGGCCGTGAAGCGATCACCGGTCCAGGCCGGGTCTGCCGTCAATGCCCCTTGCAGGCCTTCCAGAAAAACCAGATTGTGGGGCGACGTGCGGGCGGAACTGCAAACTGCGGCGATGCGCTGGACGGATTCGGGATAGAGCGCTCCCCAGTGTAAAGCCTGCTGAGCCCCCATCGACCACCCATAGGCCAGTGCCAGTTGTTCGATGCCAAAGACTTCAGTCAGCAACCGGCGTTGAGCCGTGACGTTGTCAACGTGCGTGAAGACGGGATACCGGCCACCGCCGAACGGCTCGCTCAAGTTGCTCGGGGAACTCGACAATCCGTTGCCGAACATGTTGGGAATAATGATGAAGTACCGAGTCGGGTCCAGAATTCCGTCCGGTCCGATCAGCCAGTCGATGTCGGGATGCTGTGCCCCGTAGGAAGTCGGATACAGGATCGCATTCGATTTGGCGCTGTTCAGCGATCCGTAAGTCTTGTACGCCAGCCGCGCCTCCGGCAACGTCAAGCCCCGTTGCAGTCGAAAGTTCGGTAAAGTCAGGATGTCGTATTCCGGCATCGATCAGCCCCCGGCGACAACATGATTGGGAGCATTCAATGACTGGATGACCGTCCGATTGGCCGCCACGTAATTGGGAGCCAGGTGAGCCAGATGGCTGCGTAGTTCGCGATGGGCCCGGGGCAATTGGTGGAAGGGAATTGACGGATACAGGTGATGTTCCGTGTGATAGGGCATGTTCCACATCAACAGTCGAATCAGGGGATTTGTCAGTGTTGTGCGAGTATTGGTGAGACCATTTTCGTCTGTGGTGCAGCCAGTGTGCTCGGCAATCAGAATGGCCCGCAGCAGCGGTTGAGCCAGGATGGCGGGAAAGAAGAAGTAGAACCAGGCCTCGTCGTAGCCCATCGCGATGGACGAGATCGCCGCGACATACACGGCCAGTTGCAACCCCGCTGAGACGGCAACGCTCAACCGGGCCGTGGCAGGCAAGAACGGATATTTCTTTGTCCGCCCCAGGGTCAGTCCCAGGAGCGTGACTGGTCGAAAGAACCAGAACTGAACAGCACTGATTTCGATGAGATATTCCCACATGTTCCGCGGCTTGGGGGTCATCAATTCGGGGTCACGCCCCGGATCCTGGGTGTATCGGTGGTGCCAGGTGTGATAGTGCCGGTAGTACGTGAAATTGTAAAAGCTGAGCAATCCGGCGAGCCATCCAACAACTTCGTTCAGGTTGCGCGAAGCAAACGCGGTGCGATGGACACATTCGTGCATCGGGGCAAACATCGTGACGATCGTAAACCCGTGCAGAATCATCGCGGGAATCAGCCACCACCAGTTGGGCATGGCGGCATGCACGAGAAACCCCGTGGCAGTCATCACCAGCAGGTGAGTTCCAAATCGCAGACACCCGAGCAAATCGGATCGATGACTGAGGGATCGGACGACGGAGATGTCGAGAACCGCCCGGCCTGGCAGGGCTGCAGTTCCCATATCGATCGAATCACCCGCCGCGGGATCTGCTCCCGAACTTGACATGACGCGCTCCTGCAAACACGCCGCTGAGAAACCTCAGCCGCCACAGGATCGATTGGACCGGAGCGCCCGGCGAATCGACGTTGACAAGGAAAGCGTACTGTCCCGCAAGCAGGTGATCAACCGAGAAGCCGGCCCAGCGCGATTTCGTCGCGATTGCGACGAGACTGACCGGATTAATCGCTTGGAAATCGTGCGCGTCGATTCGGCAGGGGGCGAATGTCGCGGGAGTTCGGCGGGGGACCCTATGCACTCCCTTCTGGCGCTTCGGGCGAAGCGGGCGGCGATTTGCAGGGCGTCGAACAATCGGCGAGCGCGGGGCAATTCGGCGACTTGGACCATGTGCTCGAAGTGACGCGTGTGGGTGTAGAAGTCCTTGTCGTTGTCCGACGGCCGCTGGCGGGCTTTTAGGTGGGTTGATAATGACGGGGGCGTGCGTGGTTGTCAAAAATCTGTGAACGTCGAAACGTTGCCAGGAATTCAATTTGCTACCGGTAGCAACAATTCGAAAAAATGAACGATTCGAAGTTGACTTGCGTTCGGGTCTCGACTTGTATTGCTGCGCATGGCGCGGAGGATTTGACTGCAAAGGGCATGTGATGGGATTCAGAATCTACATTGATGAATCCGGAACACACAGCGAGGAGTGGCTCGTAATCGGAGCCTTATTCGTTCCGGACCATGGCGCATTGCATGCGGAACTTTGCAAGGTGAAAGATTCCATTGGTTACCTGAATGCATCACCTAAGATTTCGGCGAAGTACAAAGAAATCCACCTCACTGGCTTTCGGTCGCAACGCGACGTCGATGTCGCGAAGGGTTGGTTGGATGCGTTCATGCTGCATCAGTGCTATTTCCGTTGCGTTGTGGTGGATTGGTCCATTTGGGACGGCAAGTACTTCGGTGGCGCATTCGAGGCGGAGTCTTTGAAGAAGCGGCGGGCATATAAGAAGTGGGCGGAGATGCTGCTCCATCCAGAGTTGAAGAATCCGGTTGGCGGTATCCCAATTTATGACGCTCAACTCTACTTGGATCGACTTCGAATTCTTTTCGGGTACGATGTCATTCCGGAATTGGAAGAACGCTTCACCCGCAATTACGAAGGGGCTGAGCCGTACATCAAGTCGTTTCAGCACACGGATTCAAAGGCTGATGCGAACCAATGTCTTCAGCTTTGTGATTTGTTAACTGGATGCGTTTACCAGAGTTTGGTACCAAGCAAGAGCATTGAGAAACTCGCGGCGAAAGACTATCTCGCAAAGCTACTGGAACCGCACAAGGTCAAAAGCCTGTCACCTTCGTTCTGGAAAGGGTACGCAAGCAACAGCCTCAATCGTCACTTTCCAAAATTCAGTGAGTGGTTTTGGCGGCCGAAATAAAAGAAGCTCGAATGGGCCGGTGATCATTGGCGATCAGGATAAACCTGAACCCTCCTTCCAGCGCTTCGAGCTTCCAAATCAAAGATAGTCCGAGATCGGACAATCGTCAATGTAATAAGTGTGTTCAGCTCAATTCAGACTCTCCTTTTGTTCAGGACACGTGGACAATCTGACAAGTTCGGCGGAATCGGCCGGATCAACGAATGCATTTGTCCTGAAATGATGGGATTCTGACTCCGGTGTTCATCGTGATCTGTGGAGCAACTGTTTGCGTGGGCAAATCAGCAACGACCGGATTCCGTTTCAGAAGGAAACTGGTGGGCATCGATTGCAACGGCGGAGCACCATCGTTCAGGACAGGTTGTGCCGCGTTAGCTTCGGGACTGTCGGGTTGCCAGGGGCGTTTTCGTCGACCGATTGGTTCACCATACCGCTCTCGGACTCGATTCGATTCATGGCGGTGCGGTTTCCTGCCGGGTTCAACATGTACCACATGAAGATTCCGCAAACGATCATCGTGAGCAACATGCCGATCCCGACGACGATCAATCGAGTCGTCTCGTTCCATTGCAGTTCCAAAGTCAGTCCCTTGGTACGTGTGGCAGTCCCCTGGGCTGCAGGCTGCGTGGCTGCGGACACGGACTGAGGAGAGAGTCGCGAAGCGAAATGTTGAACGGGTTCGATTTCCCGCTTGATCGTGGTGTCTGTTGTGGAACTGGACAGCCTGACGCTGGACCCGGGGCGACGCTCGCGCGGTCGACGATTCGACCGAGTGGTGTGCGACGGCGATGAGCCCGAGGCTGATCGCTCGCCTTTCGATCGGTCATCGGCCATGGACTCGTCGACCAGGACATTGGCGTCTGTTCCCTTCCGGACCAGTCCATCATCGCGGTTCTGGCCGGCCTGCAGTGCATCCATTCCACAGAGCGCCGCCACGATCATCATGTGCTTCTGCTTCCACGCACCGGAGGCATGTTCGATCAGCCATCGAGCCAGCGCTTCGGAGACCTCTTCGGCAGTCTGGTAACGATCGGCCGCCTTCTTCGCCATCATCTTGTCGAGAATCTGCAACAGCGACTCGTCGATATCCGGCCGTTCGTACCGAACCGACGGAGGTGACTTGGTCTGGTGCGCCAGCAGACGCTGCACCAGCGTCCCGTCGGTGAACGGAGGATGGCCTGTCAATGAGAAATACATGGTGCAACCGAGGCTGTAGATGTCGGCCCGGGCATCCACCTGGTGGCTGTCGACAGCCTGTTCCGGGGCCAGGTAATCGGCCGTTCCCAGAACTTTCTCGTCGTGCTTGATTGTCAGCGATTCTTCATCTGTCGTCTTGAAGAATCGTGCCAGTCCCAAGTCCAGAAGTTTGACAACTCCTGTGGAATCGATCAGCAGATTTCCGGGTTTCACATCGCGGTGGACCATGCCCGACAGATGCGCGTGTCCCAGGCCGTCCGCCGCCTGCCGAATGTAATCAACGGCCGACACGTAATCGAGGGGCCCCTGTTCCTTGACGATTTGCTCAATGTTTCTGCCTTCGACATATTCCATGACGAGGAAGTGGATTTCCGTTCCGCTTTCCGTCTGCTTGTCGACATCATAGGCCCGCACGATGTTGGCGTGATTCATGGACGCCACAGCGCGGGCCTCCCGATGAAATCGGCCCAGGTATGAAGTGTCCTGCACCTTGTTGGCGGGCAGCACCTTGATGGCGCATCGACGTTCCATCAGGATATGTTCGGCCAGGTAAACAGCGCTCATTTCGCCCGCTCCCAACAGCGAGAGCAGTCGGTATCGGCCCAGAATAAATCCCTTGTGCCGTCCCTGCAGCAACTTGTCCGACTGCCATTCGGTCAGCGCCTTGCGGTCGACCATGGCGGTGGCGATCGAAACCGAGTCCGTGCAGTCGATGCCACCGTGCTGGAAATCCGCCATCAGTTCGTCAACACGAGCCGGCTCAATCAGTCCGCTTTGCTTGACACCGGCCAGGAATGAGGCGGCAGTGAGTTTCAGCGTCATGGTTCAAGGTTCCGAAAGGATCACACGTTCAGGGTTGTCGTTCAGTGTCAGGAGCGGGCCAAACCGCTGTCGAGCACGATGTTTTCTGTTCTGGTTACTTTTCACGACGTCCGGGCGAATCGAACGGCCGGGCGGATTGCACCGCCATGTTGTCCAGATGCATCAGGCGGCCCTGGGGACGACGCCAACGACTTCGATTTCGTAAACCATGGATTCACCGGCCAGCGGATGATTTGCGTCCAAGGTAATTTCATCGCCGGAAAGGCTTCGCACCCAGATATCCAACTCAGTTCCCCGGACATTGGCTGTCAGTTGGTCGCCATCGTCGGCCTTTTCCAGAAACCCAAGTCGTGGAGCGACTTGCAGCAGGCGCGGGTCGCGAAACCCGAAGGCATGCTCGGGCGAGACAGCGATCCGCCGTCGTTCTCCCTGACGCATTCCCACGACAGCGCGATTGATCCCCGCAATGACCTCGGGGCTGCCGACCTGGAATTCCAGCGGATCTCGTAGTCCTGAGGTTTCGATCACGCAACCGTCGGCCGCGTAGGTCGTGTAATGCAGTTGAACCACGTCACCATTCCGAACGATTGTCATCGTTGAACTTCTCCTTGAGCGATCTCACAGCAGGACATGACAGTTCCGATTGCGCAAATCGATGGCACGTCGCTCATAGTCATCCGCATCGCAATTGCGTTCCGCCTTTCGCAGGGTATTCGCAATTGTCAGAAGTTTTTCGGCGACCTGGTCCGCCTGATCGCCATAGCACCGCTCGCACATCCGGACGGTGCGTTCCATCCAGCGGTTGGCTTCTGCGAAATCTTTCTTGACGATCGCCAGCCGTCCGAGTTGCTCTGTAAACGGAATCCCTTCTTCATACACTGCACCGGTGCCCCTTTCGGCAATGGCCAGGCCACGCCGCAACGTCTGGTCTGCCTCTTGAATTTGATTACGTTCGACTTGGATTGCCGCCAGGCGTCTGAGCGCCGGAAGCAGCGAGACATGATCACTGCCGACGACCTGCTCCCGCAGTTTCAGTTCTTCATGGACGATGGCTTCAGCGCCCCGGTAGCGATGCAGTCTTCGGGACGCTTCGCCCGCCACGCCCAGGACGTCGGCGAGGGCCAGTGGCGGACATTCGCGGGCCTGACCATATATTGCCTTGGCGCGCGCCCCGATCGACAAGGCGCGTGCCGGTTGACCCTGGGCGAGCGCGATCTGTCCGCAACGAGTCAGGACTTCCGCCACCAGCGGGTGGGTCGGCCCCAGCTTGGATTCCCGCAACGCCAGCGCCCGGTCCATCGACTGTTGAGCTTCGTCGAGTCTGCCGCCAGCCAGTGCCACTTCCCCCAGCCAGACCAGTGTCTTGGCAAGATCGGGATGGTCGATTCCCAGGTACTTCTCACCCAGATCCAACGCTCGTCGATGAAACACCCGTGCAGCATCGGGCTGGGCTCGGGCCGCATGCAAGCAGCCCAGGCCATTCAGAGTTTGAATCAATTGTGAACTTTGGGAGCCCAGGACGCGTTCCTGGATCTGCAGGGATTCTGCCAGTGTTCGCTCAGAGTTTGCAAATCGGCCTGCCGACAGATATACGAACCCGAGGCTGCAGAGTGTCTGCGCCAGTTGGATTTCATCCAGGGGCGTCTGCTTTTCCAGAATCGCCCGTGTGCGATCGAGCAGCTTTTCGGCGTCGGCATGTTTGCCCAGGGCCAGCCTTGCCTCGGCAAGTTGCCGACGTGAGCGGCAGACCTGAGTGTGTCCGTCGGGATGCAACCGACGGCGAATTCTTAATGCCTTGCGAAATAAGGATTCCGCAGACTGAGGACGTCCCCCCTGAAGTCGATACGCCCCCAGATTGGACAGTCCCTGCGCCACCAGCGGATGGTACCAGCCGTTGGCCCGCTGACATTGCCGAATGGCACGCGTCGTCAACCGTTCCGACTGAACGATCTTCCCCTGGAGTCGTAACAATGCCGCCAGGTTGGAGAGCTGAGCAACCCGGGCGGGATCACCGGGTGATAATCGCTGGCTGGCTTCACGCAGATTGCGAACAAAGCAGGTTTCAGCCGCTCGATACTCACCCCGCGAAACATGGAGCGCCCCCAGATTGTTTCGAGCTCGGCTCAGTTGGGTTCGCCCCAGTTCCGCGTCGACGATTGCGCCAGTTGGCTGACGTTCCAGCAGTTCCAGAACCCGGCGGCACACCAGAACGGCGTCGTCCAGGCGAGACAACTGGTAATAGAGTTCCACCAACTGATTCATGATCGACGCGCGATTCTCCGGGGCCAGTCGAGCATCACGCCAGTAGTTCCGGGCGAAGTCGCTCAGCAGCTTTTCAGCCAGTACGGTCTTTCCGCCCGCGATCAGGACTGACGCCAACCACGACAGACTGTTAACTGCCAATCGGTCGACTTCGCCATTGGCCTTTTTCTGCAACGTCCACAACTCCTGAATCAGGGGCCGGGCGCGATTTGGCTGTCGCTGTTCGCAGTAATATCCAGCCAGCTTTCGGAGTGGCTCGCACAGTCGCAGACTGCCGGAGGGGTGTGTCGCACGAATGGCAGCGAGTTCAGAGGTCAGGACTTGTTCGGTCGTCATCCGCTCACTCTCCCGAGAAGATGTCGAACGAGTGGTTCGTCGCCGGCTGGTGCCCAGCCGGTACACTGCGACGAACGTCCACGAAGTCGGGATCTGCCAATGCAGTGAGAGGTCCCGGTGTGGATCGGGGCCGCAGCATCGCCGATCGCAACTGACTCAACTGCAGTCGGAAATCCTGGAAATCCACAGTGCGAGGCAAGTCATGCCGAAATCGATCAATGCGTCGTCGAAACGCCTGGCAGTCATGTTCACTCAAAAAGCCGGTCTCGGTGATGGTTGCCAGGTCGCTGGCCAATTCATTCAGTTCGGAATCGGCCCCGATTCGCCAGTCGGCAATCTGCGACTGGCGGAAGGCTCGCATGGATTCACGTTCGGCGGGGCTCGACCAGACCTCCAGATCCAGTAGTCGTCCCGTCGACTCGTGGTTGCCAGCCTGTGCGTGGAAATCGTAGCTTTGACGCCAGCTCATTTCCGTTTGCTTCAGACTGGCGACTAGTTCCTGTTGCACGATGGATGCGTCAGTCACAGGCGACCACTGATCGTCGAGAACAATTCCGGGAATTCTCAGTAGATCCGCATTCAAGACGTGCCTCGGATCTGGTTCGACCAGTGGCAGCGGGATTCGTGATTCAAACATGGCGTGGATCTGTCGAACCACGTCCTGGCAGCAGGCAATCGAGGCCTTGACCAGGGCTGACGTCGCCGCCTGTCGGTGCTGCGCCAATTCGTTTAAGACTCCCTCCGAACGCTTGATGATTTCATCACGCAATTCCAGCGCTTCCAGGGGCAATGGAGATCCGCTCCCGGAACTGGTTTGATGGCATAATCGCAGCCAGCGATTGGCGACTGCGACTGCTTCCAGGATCACCGAGTGCATTTCTTCCAGGGGCAGCACGATGGCACGTCCGGTTGTGGACGCTGGCGGGCTTGTCCGCTGGGCTTGATCCAGCGGCTCAATTCGGATCTGAGACGTGAGCCGCGCGATTTCCTGTCGGACCCAATTTCGCTCTCCTTCTGCCTGTTCGCAAACCGGCTTCAGCAGTCGGTGGGCGAGCGTCAGGGCTTCCTGCCACTTACACCACAATGTCGTTGCATCAGCGTGCCGGACCGCCGTACCGGCCGTCAGAGTCCAATGAGCATGCAGGAACAGTGGTGACGAGCGACTGTAGGTCACTGCCTTGTGCGATGCTTCCTGCAGCCATTGTCGGGCGGACTGACTTAATTCCTCCAATTCGGAGGCACCGGCGATCGTTCCGGTGGGACGAAACATTTCCACCAGACTGCCTGAAAGCCGATCACCGTACAAGGCGATTCGACTGCAGTAATTGTACAACTGGCTGTAACCTGGAGAGATCTTGAACGATCGCAAGATCGAGATGGCCGGCGCGGAACCGGCCAGCAAGGCACCAGGTAGCGCGGCCGCCCGTACCAGAAATGACATCGCCAGTTGACGGTCCTGTCCGTCGTTCGGCAGCTTTTCCGGCCGATACTCGCGTAACTCATCATCCAGTTGCCGGGCGATTTCCCCTTTGGAATAACTCAGATGCCGGGCCAGGATCAAGGCACGTAGCACCCAGGACGGAGGGATGGTCTCGACCGAATCGGATTGCTGCTCGAGGCAGCGGGCCAAGTGGTAGGCGAGCGGCAGGCGGCCATCCGTCATCAGGCGGATGACGTGATCGGACGTCGAATCGTTCGCGTGACGAGCGGCGGACTTCGGATCGGTTTGTGATGCACCGGCAACGCGACCTGATGTCGCGTCCAGCGGTGAAGAGGCCATTCGCAACCGTCCAGATCCCGGTTTCGTCGGAGCGGCATCGAAAATCGTTTCACTGGCCGGCTCGAAAATCGAATCCGAAGCGGGGATGGCGCGCGTGCGATCGACGGCATCCGGATGGGAGGCCGGACCGACGCACACAGAAATCGCGGTCTCACGCTGCGTGGTTTCTGGACTGCGATGTGATGGTGATTCAGCCACGGAGGTGGACATTGGCGCAGGGACAACAACCGCTGCATCTGCATTGCGGCAGGATTTTCGCCGAATACGCCCGCGGGTCAGCGCGGTTGCCAGTTGACGTCCATAAGTTGTCGCGACATCGTCGTGGCATTCAGTCCACTCGGAGTCGGACAAGTGAATGCCCGAATCACTGAGCCGAATCAGTGAATTCAATGGATGCCGCTCAGACCGCAGCAACTCGAGTTCCGAATTCAGTCCCGGATCGATGGCTTCGATGGACAGTTCACACAGGCGGGATGCTTCACGCTGGCAGAGTACCAGGGGAGCGAAATCCGGCAGATCAACATGCATCAATTCCGTCAGTTGCTCCAGTACGGTTTCCGCGGAGCGGCGATAATCGCGGGCGTTCAGGAGATCTTCGAGTTGATCCAGACTGACACGCGCGCCGTCAGTGGCGGGATCGCCAATCAGCGCGGACGCCAGGCTGAGCATTCGCTCCCGATACGACCACAGTTCATCAGTCAGGGCGGTTGATGGAGCGATCCCCGGCGATTCCAGGTTGTCTGCGGCTTCAGCCAGACGCTGGGCGAACTGAGGACGCAGATGCCGCAGTTGGTCAAGTTCCTGTCGAAGTTCCCGCTGCGAGGAGATCAATGAATTGTTCACTTCAGCCATGACTGCTCCGGTAACCGCCGTCTCGAGTTCAATTCGGTCTGAAATCGACCGCACGGAATCAGGATTAGAAGACCGTGGAGGCAGCGTTTGACATCCTGCGTGGGTCGGCGTGGATGCTTTCGCCTTCAATCAAATCGTGAGTCAATTCACCGCTGGCGGTCGCCGCAAGCTGGGTCATTGCCGGCCGAAGCCCCGCAGTTCCCGCTCCCAATCCTTCGGTCTCCAGTTTGATATCCAGCGCTTCCATGAGCGCTTCGTAAACCGAGTTCTGCACCTGTGGGGAATCGAACGCGTTGACGACGGATGCCATGCCGGGCAGATAAGTCAGCAGGGTCTTGTAACGCAATGGACTCATGTCAAAACCTTTCCAAAAAAGATGAAACCAGATGTCAGGCCCGTACATCCGTTTTCAGGATGAGTTTGCCACGAGCAATCGCGGTGGAAATCTCGCGGCCGTAGGCGGCCGATACCGAATCGAGCAACATTGACCAACGGTCGTCCGTCAATTCATGTCCACCAGTGACCAGGGTCAGGGCGGCGTTTAATGGTGACCGCAGTGATAAGAACTGCTCGGCCACAGCCTTCGCTTGAGTGGTCGAACTTGAAGACAGTTCCGCGCGCACGTTCATCCCGTCGTCCAGGCAGCGTTGCCAGGGAGCGAACTCGGGTTGTTCCGTATGCTGAACCTGGTCAATTTCGTTCAGGCGACGCAGCGCCGACTGAATGATCGCCTGCGACTCCAGTTCTGCCTGCAATTCCATCAATGATCCTGCAGTGACCAAGTCCCTTTCCGCGGTGTCCGGTGGCAGGATTCTGGACTGCAGTTGTGTGAACTCAGACTGAAACCGGGTCAACTCCTGAAGGGAATCCGCCGACGGCAACTGGCTGGACTCAAGCATTTCGCGGGACATTTCGCGCAGCACCGCGCAGATCCGGAGGCCGACTTCCCGCAAACTGGCAAGTTGCAGTCGGCACTCCTCCAGCGGGGCTGCGACAATCGTCTGGCTGTCCACGACAAACCTCTTGATGAAAGCACGCTGCCGAACGGTTGGTATCGACGGCCCGGTCAGCGTGATGGCGTATCAGATTCCGAGCTGACGGATCACACCTTGGAAGGAGCAGTGGTGGCAGCGGCAGGACGGCGCACTTCACCACCCAGGACACTGAATTCGGTCTTGCTGGGAGTTGGTTCGGTCTTGCGAATGGATCCATTGCTGTTCGTCACCGAACCGACAGTGAAGCGACCATTGAAAGTCGAGCCGGATTCAACGTTCAGATTCTTCGTCAGGACGTCGCCATCGATCATGCTCGACGATTTGATGATCAGCAGTCCCAGTGCCTGCACGGTTCCCTTCACCTGTCCGGCCACTTCGGCATGATCCGCCACGATGTTGCCTTCGATGACACAGGTCGGGCCGACGATCAGGTTTGTCTTCGTGGTCACGTCACCGCGAACCGTGCCTTCAATCAACAAATCGCCTTCGGCAACAATGTTTCCCTCAATGACTGTCCCCTTGCCGATCACATTCTGCGCACTGGGTGGCGTCGGAGCGATCTTCCGATCTTCGACGCGTTCTTCGGGATTCGCCGTAAACCTGGCAGCTTCCGTGGCGGGTGCCGTTGTCTCCAGTTTCTTCGATTTCGGTCCAAACATTGAGTGTCCCTTCATACATGGAAATAGGAAAACAGGTTGCCACTGACGAGAGTGCCGAACGGCAAAGCGTCTGCGGAATTGAGCTGACGCGGACCATGAAAAATCGTTCCGATGCGCCGCGTGAGCAGGGTTCCACGCAAATCGCGTTCTGTTCGACAGAATCCTGGGCCAGGTCCGACCTGCGCACGGCAAATTCGGCCAGATTTGGCGATCATGAGGATTTAAGGGCCGACAGGGCTGTTGACTCAGGCCGTTCAAACCGCACAGTGGCTATTGTCGTCGCGACTGGAACCCGGTCGTCAGCATCGGCGAATCCTGGATGGTGACATTTCGCGACATCCGCGCGCCATTGGCGGTGGTTCCGCATCACCCAGGTGCCATTGATCGCGCCGGCCGCAACCGACGATGAATCGGTCGCCACGATTCTGCACCTGACATCGAGAATGTCAGGGGGCGACATCCGGCGGAGCGACCGCAAGGTGGTTGTCGAGTCGAGTCAGCTTCACCTTGCGGACCATCAGGGTCTGAGATTTCCCGGACCACCGGGTGCGCATGCCGGTCATGTGGTGTTGGTCTGCTTGAACTTCGGCCGTAATCGTCCCCAGCCACGCGCCCTCGCGACCGTCATCCACCGAAACGCAACAAATTCGGCCCAGGTGAATCACTCCCTCCAGTGAATGTCGCGTTCCATCGCGCGAGCGACCAGTGGCCAGGATCCGGCAACCGATCTGCTGCAACTCCAACTGGAGCGAAGAGGATACTGATGGATCTTCGTCAGCATCGAAGTCGGCTCGCCATGTACCTCCGAGCGAGACTTCCGGTCGCAAGTGATCCAGGTACGCGTTGCGACCGTGGGAGTGGGATCGACGCCCCGCCAGGAATGCCATCACGATTAACGGAGTGACAATCAAAGTGACCGCCACAACCGACACAGCGATCTGGGCAAGATTGAATCCGTCCATCACCCCACCCATCGTATCCGACGCTGGCTGTGCCGGCGGGAATTACTGTGATCCATGATTTGCCAGATCATTTGCCCTGCAGAAGAGTCGGCAGTGCCGATTTCACCTCTTGGACGGATGCCCCGCGATTCACGACAATTCCATCAGCATTGACCAGGAACATCGTGGGAAGCGAAACGATTCCGTAATTCACCGCCACCGGGGAATTCAAACCGCCCGGTTGATGGATCTGCGGCCAGGACACGCGGTGCTGAGTCAGGAATGGCTTGATCGTTTCC
The DNA here is from genome assembly GCA_018242525.1 of Planctomycetota bacterium. Lineage (GTDB taxonomy): Bacteria > Planctomycetota > Planctomycetia > Planctomycetales > Planctomycetaceae > Schlesneria. The sequence continues at coordinate 60,681 of JAFEBS010000010.1, forward strand.
TTTTGAGAATCCAGACAAACTCCCACGATCTCAAAGCCCCGGGCCCGATATTCCTGATACAACGCTCGCAATTGTGGAAGGTCTTCTTCGCAGACGCGGTATTCGCTCGCCCAGAACACGACCAGCACGGTCTTGCCCCGGTAGCTGCGGATGTCAATTGGATTTCCTTCAAGCGCCGGGCCATTTAAGACGAGGGGCTTCCCCTTCAGGTCCAGTCTGCGCAACGCGCCCGCCGCACGAATCCCGGATTCCGTCTTGGCGCGATCCCGATACAGTCGGGTGTACCATTCAATGGCTTCCTTCGGTCGTCCGCTCAATTCTTCATGATTGGCCAGCAACATCATGGCATCGGCGGAATCTTCGGACTCAGGATATTCCTTCAGAAATTCTTCCATCCCCTTGATCCACTCGGCCTGTACCGACGCCGCTTTCTCCTTATCCGCCTGTTGCAAGTCGACGTAGTACTGAGCCTGAATACGACGGTAGACAATGTACGGAATCAACAGTGATTTCGGGCTGCGGCTCTTCTGGGCCAACTCCATTTCCCGCAATTCCGACGCGCCTTCGGGGTAGGTTCCCATTTGTGCTGCCAGCGCGTAGCCGTCGACCATCTGTCTGGTCAACAACATTCTTTCATCATCCGTTTCCGCCAGACTGATCGCCCGTCGCAACAGATCAGCGCGGCGCCCCATCAGGGATTTGATGGCTGCGCGATCCGCATTCGGGCTCAGCATGTTCTTTTCCACGTTCTGCAACTCGAGCAACAGCTTCTCGACCTCAGGTGACGTACCCGTCGCCGCCGGGCCCCCCGCAGACGCCATCAATGGTTGCATCAGAATGCCACCGGCAATCATGATTCCGCCGTTGGGCGTATCTTCGATCGGTTGAGGAACCTGGGTCAGTTTCCAGACTTCGCCAATGCGGATCACTTCGCCGATCTGGACACCCAGGAACTTACCCTGCGTTTCAATGATTGCCATCGCCGTTTCGTAGACTTGCAGGTCTTCAGCCGCCTTTTCGTCATCCAGCGGGATCGTGCTGGGCATCTGGGCGTCGAACCGGATCCACTTCGACTGCGACGTCAGCGCGCGGCTTTTGGCGAGAATGGATTTTGCCTTCTTTCCGGCGTCAGCCGATGATTCCAGCAGCTTCGCCGCCAACTGGGGATTCAGTCCGATGGATTTCAGATCGTCCGCATTGATCATGACAGACTGCAACGCGGCATCGTCCCCGGCGATCATGGCCCGAATTGCTTCCTTGGCGGCTTCCGAGGCCGACAAGACTCGCCAGAGATCGATCCGACCATCTTCGTTCTGATCGATCCCCCAGCGAGAGCCCCCCAGGTTGAGCCAGCGCGACTGATCGACGTTGCCGTTGTTGTTTGTGTCGATGTCGCGGTAAGTTTCAATGCCCTGATTGTAATACCGGAACTGATCGAGCTTGCCATCGCCGTCCGTATCCAGCAGCTTGCGTAAGACCTGACCGGAGGGGCCAAGTACCACCCACCCCGATCCCTTCCCCTTCCGCTCGACTTCCACTTTGCACTTCGCGTACTCGTCAGGCTTGGGTGTCTCGTACTCGACGTCCTTCTGCTTGGGAATGAACGCCATAGTTTCCTTGACCGATGCGGTGGGGGCGGCCCATGCGGCTGTCGCCAGGGAGACCATGCTGATACCCAAAAGAAATCCACCTGCCCGCCTTGATTGCAGCGTCATCCCTGTCACTCCGTTCGATCTGCCGTTTTCCTGATCTGGCCACTCGCTGGAATCTTTGAGCAACCGCACTGATGGCGGTGATTCTAGAAAAACTGCAAAATCCCGTCACGACCAGAATCGGCAGAAATTGCCGGAATTGCTCAGTATCAGTGCTTGCGCCGGCGAGTGGCATTGGTGATGTAATACAATTGTCCGCTACGTGTTAACGCGTTCATTCAAGATGGCTTGGACATGACGGAATGTCTTTTATTGCCGCATATGAAGAACCTGCGTGCCGCAATTGACTTCATGCATTTCGGGGGGTAACGTTCTCAAGCCACTTCTTGTCGGCTTACTATTTGGTCCCCGAAGCTCGACCGATGCGACTTCTCTTGCGCCAGAAACTCTTTCGGATTGCGGTCCCGACGACTCTGGCGTTGGGCATCGCCGGGTGTCTGCTCGCCTGGATTCCGTACGAGCGCGAGAGTCGAATCATTGCCAAGATCAACGCCGTCGCGGGACTGGTCGAAATGGAGCAGTATGATCCCGATTGGCTCTTGAAGGCATTCGGACCCTTGCAGGTTTTCGACCGGGTCCGGCGGGTCGTCTTACGCGACAGAGCCGTCAACGAACAGTTGCTGAAGGAGATCGGCAAACTCACGAAGGTCGAAGTGCTTGATCTGCACAATACCGCCACGAACGACGCCGGGCTGAAGCACCTCTCTCGACTGAAGCAATTGCAAGTCCTGCGGCTGGAATTCACGGATGTGACCGACGAGGGACTGGTGGTTCTGAAGGAATTGCCGAATCTTCAAGTTTTGCATCTGGACAAGACGCAGATTACGGATGCTGGATTGGTCAATGTTCGGGGGTTGAAGAGTTTGAAGGTGCTGCACCTGAATGGCACCCGAATCGGTGATGCAGGTTTGGAACACCTGCGCGACTTGCCCAATCTGGCGTGGCTGAGTCTGGACAACACGATGGTTGGAAATAATGGTTTGGCGATCATCAAATCGATCAAGACCCTGAATGAACTGGACCTGGAATGCACTCGGATTACCCGCGACGGCTTCGATGATCTGAAGGGGATGCATCACCTGCAGTCACTGGCCTTGTTCGGCACGCAGATTCGCCGCGATGGCCGAAATGAACTCCGCGAAGCACTGCCAAATTGTCGCGTTTCTCCGCTTCCGTGATTCAGTGCCTACTGATTCTGCAGATCGGGGCCGGACGTTTGTGGGCCAATGGGACATTCGGCCAGAGATATCACATTTCCAGCAGTCTTGATCTCGAAGATCCGAATCCGGTTTGAACCCGCCTGAAACGCAAATTCTGGCAGCATCACCCGCCAGAAGTCCTGAAGGTATGGGACTCGAAATGGCTTTGTCGTTCCCCAGACCGTGTCGTTGATCGCGACGGCAAACGCGATTTCGTCGCGGGGCCGATTCCCCAAATGAAAGCTTGCCTCCAGATGGCAGGGAACCAGTGACCCTGGAGTGTAGGTGCAATCTTGCTGGAAATTCACCGGCAGAATCTGAATCAGGGAGTCCTCTTTAATCGTCAATTGGTTGAGGGGCCGTCCCAGCAATTCAGGATTTGGACCAATCTTGAGAATCCTGAGCGGGTCCTTCCCGATTCCGAATCTGGCAATTTGCTCAATCAGCAACTCGTGGCGGGCTTCAAATGCCCCGTCAAACTCGAAGACCTGTACATCATTTGTAAATCTCTTTCGAGGTCTCTCTTGGAATCCGGCCGAAACAATGGATTGTCCCTGGACAGATCTGGCAGGACTCAATTTGACCACGTCCAGGATGGTCGGGAGCACATCGATTGTCTCCACGTTCCAGTCAATGACGTCTCCTGCGCGCTGGCCCGGCAACTTGATGAACAGCGGGACACTCAGGATGTCCGCAAAGCTCTTTTCCGATGGTGACCGCCGGGACATTCCGGCTCGAAACGACACGCCGTGATCGGCGACGACGACAAGCAGGCAACGGTCCAGAAGTCCGGTGGACTGTAATCGATCGATCAATTTGCCGACCAGCGTGTCGGTGAATCCCAACTGCAGCAGATACCGCTGGTGTGCCTGCAGCACGACCAACTCGTCGTCGGCCCAATCTTCCATCACGATCCCTGAAGTTCCCCATTCAGGCCGAATGCCGTCATCGTTACGGTATGCGTTCCCCGACGGAAGATAGTCCCATGGAAAGTGCGGCAGGGCGAAGTGTCCGAACCAGCACGTCGGCTCATCTGTCGCCTGAATACAACGCAGAAAGTGCTCGAATTGGGCGTGTCGATGCACGTCCCAACTGTATTTGATCAGCCCTCGACGCTGATTGGGATCCTGACCTTTGGTGTGCTGCAGTCCAAACCAGACGCGGGGGATTCGTGGGGTCTCCACAGGAACATCCGCAGGCACGATGTCTTTCAGGTAGACGGAACCCATTGTTGTGGCCAGCAGGATCAACTCGGACCATGGATTTGAGGCCGGGCGGGCCTGTGTATTGTCCTCGGGACACAACCGCGTCAGCGGCTCAAAGGCCGTCAATTGATACTCGCGAGTGGCATTGACCAGGGTGAACAGGTTCTGAGGATATTGCTCCAGAGTTGGTGCACGGGCACCATCCGGAAAATTCCCCGTCAGGATTGCCGGCACGGCGGCACTGGTCCGGGGATGAATTGTCGTACAGTTCCGATACCAGTTGCTCATGGCTGCCAGGCGGGCAAACTGCGGGAACCGATCCTGATCGATCTGGCGATTCTGGTCCAGCAGGCTGACGCCACAGCAACAGTCAAAAACCACCATCACGATCGGTATTGGATTTCCGGCAGACTGGTCTCGTTGCACTGTGGGGCGAATTGAATCTCGAAAATAGGCAGACAACAGGGTGACGGGAATAAGAACGGAAGCGGCCGCGACAACATTCAGAAGCGAACGCATCCCCGACCAGGCGGCATAACACCGTCCCCCGGCAAAGACACCGGCCAGACATCCCAGCAGGGTCAACCAGCCCAAACCACCGCCCGACAGCGTCCGGCAGAAGACTGTGGCCAGGAAGAGCCCACAGCAGACACCGATCACTGTTTGCGTCGCCAACCCTCCGATGCGACGATGACAACGTCGCAGCGCCCACACGACGAATAGCAGCACGACCGGGACAATGACGGAGAATACGATCGCAAATGCGACAATCGCCATGCTGTCGAAGGAAATTAGAAACATCGTGCGTTGTTGCAGGCGGCCGTACATCGGGGCCGCCACTGCCATTGCAAACGCGGCATAAACATGCAGGATCCAATCGAACCGGCCATCGCGACGCCGATTGGATGGCGTTGACGCTGCCCGTTCCACGGGCGACACGTGAGTTGCTGCTGATCCCGGTTCTGAAGTCGACATGGATTCGATCACCTGAAGGAACTGCCCGGGGACACAATACAACCAACAAGTTGACGGTGATAGCCGCCCGTGGAAAAAGGGGGCTGACCCATTGGAGAGCAATGGATTCACATTGAAACTCGCCTGTTTGGAGAGGGTCAGGCTCCTTTTTACACGGGTTGATCGCTCAGCCACAAACCCGATTTGGATCATCGCAGTCCGCCTGTCGGGCTTCCCCGTTGCGGCGATTGGTTTTAGAATAACAACGATTTGGGTTGTCGGCACGGAACGATACCATCCCGCGAATTGCTCGACAGACGGAGCTGTTACTACCATGAAGATGCTGACACGGTCCCGCGCGCTGATCCTGATCCTGGGTGGCTTGATCCTGGTTGGGTGCGCTGCTCGACAAGGTGATGCCGTCGACAGTGCGACAGTCAGCGGCAAGCCCAGGGGGAAGCCCAATCGACTGGCACTGGAAACCAGTCCCTATCTGCTGATGCATGCTCATAATCCCGTCGAATGGTATCCGTGGGGGCCAGAGGCATTCGCAAAGGCCAAAAAGGAAGGCAAGCTGATCTTTCTGTCCGTTGGATACAGCAGTTGCTACTGGTGCCACGTCATGGAGCGAAAAGTCTTCATGAATGCGGCGATCGCCAAAACGTTGAACGAGAATTTCGTCTGCATCAAAGTCGACCGTGAAGAGCGTCCAGATGTCGACGACGTCTATATGACCGCATTACAGGTCTATTACCAGATGATCGGATCTCCGTCTGGCGGCGGCTGGCCACTATCAATGTTCGTTACGCCGGATGGAAAGCCGGTCGCAGGTGGCACCTACTTCCCTCCCGAAGACACCGACGGTGCGACAGGTTTCCCCTCGGTCCTGGAACGCCTGATCGATCTGTGGAAGGACAAGAAAGACCAGATGGAGGGGAATGCCGAGATCATCGCCAACGAAACTCGTCGAGTCATGCGGCCGAAAATGGCCTTGAAGCCGGTCGAAGTGAATGCTGCCCTGGTACAGAAATCCTTTGAAGCCGTCGTTGCCAGCATTGATCCGGAATTCGGCGGAGTGGATTTCAATCCACAACGCGCCAAAGGCCCCAAATTCCCCACTCCTGCCAAGCTGTTGTTCATCCAGGACCAGTTGAACCGGCAGAAGAATGACGATGCTGCGCAGTTGCTCGACTTGACCCTGATGCAGATGGCGTGTGGCGGAATCCGGGATCATGTCGGCGGTGGGTTCCATCGTTATTCCGTGGATCGCCAGTGGCGCGTCCCGCACTTTGAGAAGATGCTTTACGACCAGGCTCAACTGACCGATCTGTACGCCAGTGCGTACGCTGCGACCGGGAACGTGCTGTACAAGCAGGTGACCGAAGAGATCCTGCAGTTCGTGGCGCGGGAACTGACCTCCAGCGATGGTGGCTTCTATTCGGCGCTGGATGCGGAGACGAACGAGATTGAAGGGGAATTCTATGTCTGGGAAGCCCGCGATCTCGACAAGATTCTTGGTCCGAATGCCGCCGCGTTCAAGGAGGCCTATCACGTCAAGGATCTGTCGGATTTCGAACATGGAAATGTCTTGCGCCTGTCACCGAAACAGTTGCCAGGCCCGGCACGCGACATCTCCCTGGGCGGCGGAAAATCACAGAAGGACGAGTTTTCCACGGCACGTCAGAAATTGCTCGAAGTGCGAAATCAACGACCGAAGCTGATGCGGGACGAAAAGATCCTGGTCGGCTGGAACGGTTTGATGATCGGCGCCTGTGCGCGGGCGGGTATGAAGCTTGAACAACCTGATTACATTCGCACCGCCGAAAAGGCGGCGACTTTCGTCATGACGAACATGCGGGATCAACAAGGGCGGTTGCTGCATGCGCATACGGCCGGGCAGTCCCGGTTGAATGCCTACCTGGACGATTATGCATTCGTGATTGACGGCCTGCTGGCACTTCACGATGCGACCAAGGAAGGCAAATGGTTGCGGGCCGCGCGATTGTTACAAGACGACCAGTTGAAGATGTTCCGCGATGAAACGGGGGGAGCGTTCTTCTTCACGTCGCACGAACACGAAGAACTGCTGGCCCGGACCAAGAACTGCTATGACGGAGTTCTACCCGCGGGAAACAGCGTCAGCGCCCGTAACCTGCTCAAGCTGGCAAAGCTGACCAATGAACAGAAGTACAACGCCGAAGCCCGGACGATCATCGAACTGTTTGCGTCGACAATGGAGCAATCGCCACGCAGCATGACCGTGCTGGCGCAGGCCGCTGCCGAACTGCTCGCCGCCGAAACCCCAGATGGTCAATCCGCCATCTCGCCGAACAAGGATGTCATCCAGGCCGGGGTCAAAAATGGCCAGGACGCGAGTGCTCCGCTCATTCAGGCGGGGACACAAAAGGAAGACCCCCCCAAAAAAGACGAACACGTCCGGGGAGTTGCCTACTTGTCGGTCGACAAACTTCCCGCGGGAAGCGCCTGCCAGGTGATCGTCGTCCTGACCGTTGCCAAGGGCTGGCACATCAACGCCAATCCTCCAAGTCCTGACTATTTGAAGCCGACAAAAATCTCCTGGAAATCGAAGAACGGAGTTGAGCTTGTTGACGTGAAATATCCGAAAGGATTCGCCTTCAAGATTGAAGACTCAGACGACGAGGCTATGGTATACGAGGGTGAAGTTCAGGTGCGCGGCACGCTGAAGGTTCCCAAGGATGCAGGCGGCCTGACGGAAGACATGGAGATCACGGTCCACTATCAGGCCTGCAACGAAAAGGGATGCCTGCCCCCCAAATCCATCAAGTTGACTGGCAGATTGCAGATTGCCAACCAGGGCGAAGTTGTCAAGTCCATCAATGGCAAACTGTTTAATCCCAAGATCGACTCCAGCCGCTAAGGGGCGTTTATGTCGCAGCGAGGGATCTTCGGCTGTCATCAGTCCCCAACGAAGGATCCCCAGATATGAGTTCGGCGACTCCGCAGTATCGAGAAGGCCCACTGGTCAAGACGAAGATCGTGGCGACGGTGGGGCCCGCGTCGGGCACCCGAGAAAAACTCGCCGAATTGATCAGTGCCGGAGTCGATGTCTTCCGACTGAACTTTGCCCACGGCAGTCATGGCTGGTTTTCCGAGATCGTTGGCTGGGTTCGGTCGTTGTCAGCGGAGTTCGGTCGTCCGATCGCCATCCTGGGTGACTTGTCAGGCCCCAAGATCCGTCTGGGGTTGCTTCCCGAAGAGGGAATTCGACTGCGTCACGGGACGACCGTTGAGTTTGTCCGATTGTCGGCGGCAGCCCGGACCGACGTGACGCCACCGCAATTGACTTGTACCTATGAACCGCTGATCGATGATCTGCGGCCAGGCGATCGGGTCCTGCTCGCGGATGGAACGGTCTCATTGAAAGTCCTGGAACAGGATCCGATTGCAGGCCGAGTCCTGTGCGAAGTCCAACAACCGGGACTGGTTCGCAGCCGCCAGGGGGTCAATCTGCCCGGAGTCGCCCTGAGTACTCCCAGCCTGACTGACAAGGATCGAATCGATCTGCAATGGGCGCTCGATCATGAAATCGACTACATCGGACTGAGCTTTGTGCGGTGCGTGGACGACTTGAGGCTGCTGCGCCAGGTCATTGCCGCTCATCCCACCAGGACTCCACCCTGGATTGTCGCCAAAATTGAAAAAGCGGAAGCGATTGCCGAATTGGATGCCATTATTGCCGAGGCGGATGCGGTGATGGTGGCGCGTGGCGACCTGGGTGTCGAAACAGACATCTTTCGCGTACCCGGCATGCAAAAGCGAATCATTCGCCTGTGCAACGAACACCGGACGCCGGTAATCACAGCGACGCAGATGCTCGATTCCATGCAGAAAAACGAACTGCCGACTCGGGCAGAAGCGAGTGATGTCTTTAACGCGGTCCTGGACGGAACGGATGCCGTCATGCTCTCGGGCGAAACGGCAGCCGGCGACTATCCGGTCGAGGCCGTGGCCATGATGAGTCGAATTGCCCGCGAAGCCGAGCGGTTGCTGGAGCCAAGGCAGGCGGGTATTGACTCGCGCTCCCTGCCGCGCAACCGGGCCACGGCGATCACTGAAGCTGTCACTCACGGTGCCGCCACTGCCGCAGCCCATCTTGGAGCAGACGTAATTGTCGCCGCGACCAGCGGCGGAAAGACTGCGATGGCGATTTCCAAGCAGCGTCCCAACGTCCCGATCATCGCTCTGACGGATCGCCCCGACATCGCTCGCCGAATGTGCTTGTTCTGGGGTGTCGCCCCCGTCGAAACCCCGGCAGTTGCCTGGGCTCCCAAGGAATTGCTGGCATTTGTCACAAACCTGGGTCGCGAGCAGAACCTGCTCGATTCCGGCAGCAAGCTGGTACTGGTCGGAAGCAGTGACTGGCACCTGGAATGGCACGACATGATGCTTGTGCATGTTGTGCCGTGAACTCTGTTGGCTACAGCCGATGGATCGCATCTGCGACGCGGTTTGCCGAGCGGGTGGCGGCGTCCATGCCCCAGGGCAGGTTGTCGGCGAAGTTGCCCGCGAAGTGGATTCGGCCGACGGGGGACATGATGTGCGGCCAGAACTTCTTGAGTTGGCCGAGCGGGAACGGGTAACGTTCGCAGGCGAACGCCCAGGGGTCTTTGGCCCAATTGTGGACGTAGCATTGCTCGATCGTGTGCGATTTGCCGGGATAGACCTTCAGGAAGGCGGCCAGCGATTGATCCGGGGTGGTGTCGGCCGAACCGCTGCCCATCAGCATGCGGCGCGGCGTCGGAACCTCGTCCGCAGTCTCGTAGACCATGTACATGGCGGATTCTCCGGTTTCCAGGTTGATGCTGGGCAATGCTGGATCCCCCTTCCAGAACGGGGTCCGGGACTGCAGCAAGACGCGGGCCTGGGAACCGAAAACGACATTCTGGATCGGAAACTGCTTCCATTCGGGCCACGCCGGCGTGACAGGAATTCTGCGCAGGATCGCCGGAGGAATGCAGCTCACCAGGTACTCGGCTTCGAGAGTTTTCGCCTCCCCGAATTCGGTAAAACTCACGATCACGCCCAGGTCGCCGTGGTCGATCGCGGTGATTGGACAGCCAAGCCTGACACGTTCGCCCAGCTTTGCCGCGAACGTGTCGGTCAGCATTTGATTGCCGCCGCGCAACCGGAACACTTCGCGTTTGAAGACCGGCAACTTGCGGTGCTTGACGATGGCCGACTGCCAGATGCGGAACAGGGCCGAGACTTCGTTGTTGCGGGCGGTCGGGCTGCCGTCGCCGCGCCGCAGTCCGTTGAACCGCAACGCCGCGTCCGTCGCACCGTCTTTGATCAACAGCTCGCTGGCCGTCATCTGATCGTACTCGGCAAGTTCCTTGACGAACGGCTGATACTCGTCGCTGATCGCATCGAGGTACGGTCCCAGGTACAGCAACGGCAACTCGGTCCATCCGTGCTGGACAATGTAGTCGATCTCACGCTGGTTGAAACCGAAGCCGCGCAGCACGGCCGGGTCTTGCAGTTGCTCTTCCGTTCGCCACATTCCGTCGATTCGCCGCAGCATGTTCCGTCGCCGCGGATACTCGATGAACGGCAATTGGAACTTTTCGACATATTTCCAGAATTGATCGTACCCGGGCTTCGTGAAATGCTCGGCACCGACATCGGCGTACAACCCGTCGGGCAGCGGATCCCGGATGGTTTTCACATGCCCGCCCACTCGCCCGGACGCTTCGAGCACCGTTACGTCGTGTCCACGCTCCATCAATTCAAACGCGCAGCACAGTCCGCCAATTCCGCCGCCCGCGACGATCACACGTTTCCGACGCGTGACCGTGCCGGCGTTTGGCTCATCGGCCTGCACTCGGGTGCGATTTCCCAGCGGCGCCAGCGCGGTCGCTCCCGCCAGTTGAAGAACATCACGACGAGTAAGATGCAGCCGGTCGTTCATGTGCCTTAACCTCGCTGGAAAGCATCCGATGCCACGAAAAATGCGACTGGAGATGTGCGGTCGGCCGATTCGGCCAGGTTGGTAGACCTGCGCCGAACCCCGTCCGCGATGTCGCGCCTGTCGACACAGATGTCGATGAAATCAACTCCATCCGTGCTGCCCCGTCCTGAAGTGTCTCGAAAGTAGCCGTTTATGGCCATTTCATCACCGGTGGATCATAGGAATGCCAAATGCAGTTGAAACCTCAGGAAAATTACGTTTCCTTTAGAAAACAGCCCGACTTAGGAATCTGGAATGCCGTTTCGAGTCAATCATCGAGGTTTCACGTTGATCGAATTGCTGGTCGTGATTGCAATTATTGCGATCCTGATCTCGTTGTTACTACCAGCGGTTCAGCAGGCGCGCGAGGCGGCTCGGCGAACGCAGTGCAAGAACAATCTCAAGCAGATCGGACTGGCGATCCATAATTACGCCGAAACATTCGGCCAGGTTCCGCCGAGTGCCACGCTCTTGTCCGGTGTCGCCAGCAGTTCCTGGTCCGTCCATGGTCGAATTCTGCCCTTTCTGGATCAGGCCAATCTGTTCAATGTCGTCGATCTATCGAAAGGCTGGAGCGGGCAGATGGCCATCGATGGATTGAGGATTCCGATCTATGTCTGCCCGAGCGATGCACGGGCGTCGACCACTCGCACGGACACAACTCCGAAGCTTTGCCCCACGACCTATGGGGTCAACTACGGGACGTGGTTCGTGTGGGATCCGGTCGCAGGCGTCGGCGGGAACGGGATGTTTCATCCCAACGCGACAATCGGATTTTCGGCCATCACAGACGGTGCCAGCAATACGCTGATGGCTTCCGAGGTGAAGGCGTGGAGTCCCTACCATCGCAACGTTCCGCCTCCATCTCCGGGGATCCCCGCAGGTGCCTCCGCGGTCGCAGCCCTGATGACGGCTTCGGGTGGCAACGCCAAGAATACTGAGCACACCGAGTGGGCCAACGGGCAAGTCCATCACTCAGGTTTTACGACAGTCCTGAATCCGAACATGAAAGTATCGTGCGTCGTGGGCGGCGTCACATATGACCAGTGCGACTACAACAGCTGGCAGGAAGGAACCGTACCGGCAACCACCAGCTACGCCGCCATCACATCCCGCAGTTATCACACAGGATGCGTCAATACCTCCATGATGGACGGGACTGTCCGTACGATCAGCGAAAACATCGACATTCAGATTTGGCGCGCTCTGAGCACACGAGCGGGCAGCGAAATCGTCGGCGATTTCTAAATCCACTCCGCCGCTGATGAGGAGTTCAGACTTCACTTCCGTACGCCTCTCGGCACATGTAGTCGCACGACCTCGGTTGCTCCCTATTTGCTTTCTGTCGTCAGGACTTCAGTCGGGCTGGGAAACCTGGCGGGGACGGGGATTGTCACTTTGCCGGTGGCCACCCATTCAGTGCCTCGCTCGACAATCGTCTGGAATCCGACGCAGTGCATCGAGTGTTCGGAGTGCCCCATCAGGGTCGTGAAGACTTTTCCCTTTCCATAGGGAATCCACCAGACCATCGGTTCGTGGGCGTCGGTGCCGCCGGTCCGCTTGTCGGAAAAGGCGGTTGCCAGGATGTGCATGCTTTCGGCCGGGCCCCGCTGACCGTGGTACAACTCGTCCTTCGCATGCATCCACTCTGCGGGAATCCCCTGCATCACCGGATTTTCGCGATCGCGGACGACAATGCTGAAGTCGTGCTGGGATCCGTGTCCTGCTCCGGGGCCTTCCCCCTTGGCGGTTTCGACGACTTTGCCCGCCCTATCCAGGGTGATTCGATTGCCATAGCTGGCTCCACGCCAACCCAGGCCGATCATCTTGTTGAACTGTTCCCATTCGGGAAATGCATTGTTGGCCGCGTGGACAATGACCAGCCCGCCGCCCCCTGCGACATACGCTTCCAGGCTGCGTTGAACCGGGGCGGGCCACAATTCGCCGTTGTAATTGCTCAGAACCGCGCCGTAGTCGCTGAATTTCGGTCGGAAATTGTCCCAGGCTTCGGCAGGCTGCTTGTTGGGTGGCGTGGTCGCCACGTCCACTGTGAACCGGCCGCTCTTTTCCAGGAATTCTTTCAGGATGGGAGTGGTGGCCTTCCAGTTGTGATTGTTCTGCCCGTCGACAATCAGCACCTTGATGCGGTCGGCCGCAGTGGCAGTCTCCGACAAAACCAACAGTCCAATGACGGCGGTGACCAACGAGGCGAATCGTCGAAATGTGGAAATTGTGCTCATAAAAGCCTGCTCCTGGGTGAAATTCCTGAGTCTGCGGCAGCGCTCCCGGTTGGTTGGCGGCCGGTACAATCGTTATATCGCGCCTGTCGGAAACACGCACCGTACCCGGAGTATTCGTCACCACCTGCCAAGTCCAGTGACCATTTGGGCAGTCTGGCGAATTTCTAGGTATCAAATGCCCCTGCCGTGGCTGAATATGACGATTGATACGTCGGTGAGAAGAAGCTTTGAAACGATTTCGCAATCGATGCGATCCGCCGGTCGGTTCTTCCAATCGTAGGGAGACGAACTGCAGGCGGGCCAAATGTTCGGGTCGTGACCCAACGTCACGAAAGCAAGGGTTCGAATCGGAATGCGGAGTCCGAAAGAACCTTAGCGACTGCTGTTTGCTGTGTGAGGAATACTGGAGAGACCGCCACCTGGGATTTCCGCCGAAGCGTGAGAGCGACGCTGTCGGCGTTGGATTAAGGAGACACGCCAATGCTCGTACTATCCCGCCAGCGCGATGAAAGCATTTTCATCGGCGACAACATCAAGATCACAGTCGTCGACATTCGAGGCGACAAGGTTCGGCTGGGGATCGAAGCCCCGACCGAGATTCCGGTTCACCGTCAGGAAGTTTATGAAGCGATTCAGCGCGAACATCAACGCGGCGCCACCGTCGCCGCCAAGACCGAAAGCACGGTCAAGTAAATTGACTGCGAAGGACTTTGGGACGGTTGTCTTCTCCTTCGGCGCTCTCACTCCGCGACGTATGCCTACCTGACGCAGTAATCGTGACTGCGAATGCTCATCGAGCCGGACCATTGTCCGGCTCGTTCTGTTTTGACTGACACATCTGGCAGCCCGTAGAAGAAGGGGTCTGACCCTCTCCGGGCAGACGATTTCCAAGGGAAATCGACTGCCCTCCAAAGGGTCAGACCCCTTCTTCTACGGGCTGCCATCGGATGACCCGCCAACCGCAGACGTCATTTCTTCAGAAACGTCGCGGTGAACGCCTCCGTGGCAACCACGGTGTTCGGTTTGATGGAACCAATTTCCTCCATCTGTTCGGTGAGCGTTTGCCACCGTGCCGCAGTCATTTCCCCCAGTCGCTCGGCAGCGAAACCTTCCGGCAGACACAACGGCTTCAGGGCGGCCACGCCGAACTCCAGGATTTCCAGACTCATCTCCGGGTTCTGTTCGTGGATGTACTTGTTGGTTTCGGCCGGATCCTCCAGGTACTTGTGCCAGCCGCGAATGCTGGCCCGGGTCATCTTGGCGACGAGTTCCGGCTCCTCGTCGATCATTTCCCGCTGGGCGATCAGCATGCTGGTGTAGGTGTTGAAACCCAGTTCGGACAGCATCAGGCAACGCGGGTCACTGCCTTTCTGCTGCGCGAGAAAAGGTTCGCTGAAGCTGTACGCCTGCACGCCATAATCTGGCTCCGCCAGGAACGGATTAATATTCTGGTACTTGACGATCTGGACATCTGCCAGATCAACGTGCTTCTTGAGAAACAGGGCAAAGGGTTGATCGGAGTTGATCCCGAGCGTAAACGGTCGCCGGGTCGCCAGATCTGCCAGTTTGGTCAGTCCTGTCTTCTGGTGAACCATGATGCAGCGCGGACTGTCCTGAATCGGACTCATCACGGCCACGGCGTCTGCCTGCTGAGCACGCCATGTCAACAGCTTGTCGGCGTTGTCGACTCCGAATGTCGAGGCACCGCTGGCGACGTCTGCGATCACGCGCACGCCTGGCCCTCCCGGCTTGATCGTGACGTTCAAACCTTCTTCTGCGAAATACCTGTGAACCAGGGCCGCATAAAATCCGCCATGCTCGGCCTCAGGCCGCCAGTTCAAAGCGAGAGAAACATCCACCGGCTTGACCATGACCGCTTCCGGGGTTCCGGGAACGGCTGGCGCGACCGGCGACGTTGCGACGCCGCAACCGCCAGCCACGACGATCAGACCAATGATGCACAATTCCAACGGTGTTCCGCGTAACACAGTTCGCATACGTGTTTCCTTCGGGCGAGAGACAATCCGTATCTCAGATTACGATCTGAATCGCAGAACGGGAAGTCGGAAAGATTCGCCAGACTTGATCCCCGTGCGAAGATCTGGATTGTATTCTGGATTCCCGACGAATCACGTTAACCCGCGAACACGGAGCGCCGAACCACCTGCCCCGTCAATGTGCCGTAAAGTCACTTTTCTGAAAGTCCCGATTCCATGAGCTTCCCGCGTATCGTTCTGAGCAGTCGCAATAAAAAGAAGATCGAAGAAATCGCCGAGTTGATGGCTCCGCACGGTATCGAACTGATCGGCGTCCGCACCTTCGAGAACGTCCCCGAAGTTGTTGAGGACGCCGATTCGTTCGCGGGAAATGCGGCCAAAAAGGCGGCGGAAGTGGCGACGCAACTTGGGGAATGGACGATCGCAGATGACAGCGGCCTGTGTGTGGATGCCCTGGCGGGCGGTCCCGGAATCCATTCGGCGCGGTATGCGGACGCGCCGAATCCTGGTTCACTCGAAGCAGACGAGGCAAACAATCAAAAGCTGCTACGCGAACTGGCCGCGATTCCCACGGAGAAACGGACGGCCCATTACGTCTGCGCGGTCGCTCTGTCAGATCCGACAGGCCAAATCCGGGTGGCGACCGAAGGGCGTTGTTGCGGACGGATCCTGCGCGAATACCAGGGAACGAATGGGTTCGGCTACGACCCTCTGTTCCTGGTCCCGGAGTTTCATCAGACATTCGGGGAACTTGACCCGGTGGTCAAGCGGCACATCAGTCATCGGGCCAAAGCATTCGAGCGTGCCATTGTGCAGATCGAACGCTTGTTTTCGTGACAGCATGCAATGCTCTGTGCCGGGAACGGTCGCAGGTACACCGTCGTGTGAATTCAGGGGCACTGTGGCCGACGGCCGAAGTCTCACAACTTCGGCTTCGGGAATCATGGCCAATTCGGTGCGTCGGGATTCCATTCGAAAAAGAACTGTTTCAAGTACTGTTCCATGAACTGATGCCGCTGCAGTGCCAGTCGGCGACCGGTGCTGGTCTGCATCCGATCCTTGAGCAACAGCAGTTTTTCGTAAAAATGATTGATTGTCGGCCCCCCTTTGGATTTGTAGGCGGCAAACGACTTGTGCAGTTCGGGCGGTACCTCGGGGTCAAACATCGCCCTGCCAAAGTGGCCGCCGAATGCGAAGGCGCGGGCGATACCGATCGCGCCAATGGCATCCAACCGGTCTCCGTCCTGCACGCAACGACCTTCAAGCGATGCCATCTCGGTGCAGACCCCGGCTCCTTTGAAGGAAACGGTGGAAATGATGTCACACACCAGGTCGATGGTCTCTGGATTGACTTCGTTCTGCGTCAGCCAGTCGCGGGCCGCACGCGGGCCGGCCGTGTCATCACCTTCGTGGAATTTCCAGTCGGCGATGTCGTGCAGTAACGCGGCCAGTTCGACCAGTCCCACATCGGCCCCTTCTTCGCGGGCAATCTGCAAGGCGTTTCGACGCACGCGATCGATATGGAACCAGTCGTGGCCGGTACAGTCGCCCGTCAACTTTTCGCGAATAAACTGTGCGGTCCTGGTCAGGATGTCAGACACGTTCGGAAGTCCCGTTGGAGTATTGACTGAGTTTGTGAGCCCTACGGCGCTAGCCGCGGGTCAATTCGACCTGGTTCCGGTGAACCGCCGGCTACGCCGGCAACAACCCCAATTCAGCAGCGATCGTTTGCATTGCCGCCACGCAGAAGGCAATGTGCTCGTCCAGATCCCAATTCAGATCGGCGACACCGCGACTGATGTCTTCTCGATGGACCGAGGCCGCAAACGAAAGTTGCTTCAGTTTCTTCTTGACGCTGGCGGCAGTCAGCCCTTCCAGTCGCTGCGGACGAACAAGGGCACACGCGGTGATGAAGCCACACAATTCATCGCAGGCGTACAGGGTTTTGTCGAGTCGCGACACGCGGGGGCAATCGGTCAAGTAGTCGGCGTGCGACTTGATGGCGTAAATGATTTCGTCCGAGTATCCGCGTTCCTTCAAAATGGCCGCTCCTTGCAGGGGGTGATCCGGCGGGTTCGGCCAGCGTTCGTAGTCAAAATCGTGGAGTAATCCGACCGTTCCCCATTTTTCTTCGTCTTCGCCAAATTTTCGCGCATAGGCACGCATGGCGATTTCTACAGCGAACATGTGTTTGATCAGGCTTTCACTGGCGGTATAGTCCCGTAACAATGCGAGATCGTCGGCTCGACTCATGAGTGATTCCTGATTAAAGCCGGTTCGGTGTGAAACTTGGTGAATCGTGTCGTCAGGTCTCTCGGACGGTTTTTACCGGGAGGACTGATTGCAGACGAGTTTTGACGGTTATGCTACATTATTCAAGACTTCTGGCGAGAGAACCGGCGATTGTTGTCGGCCGGTGATGCTTTCCACCAGCGGACATGACCTGAGAAGTCGAAGCTGCAGCAGATTCGTTACGGATAAACATCCCGATGGCCGAACCGAAACGAACGGACAAAGCATCACCCGGTGACAAACCGCCTGGGGCGGCTGGTGGCAGTGCAAAACGAACCGGGGATGGTTCGAAAGGGACTACCAGACCGGTGCCGGACCAGGGCGAGTGCCCGCCGGGAACGGTAGATCTGACGGGTCGCGTCCTGGGAGATTTCTGCCTGCTGAGAAAGCTGGGGAAGGGGGGAATGGCCGATGTCTACCTGGCCGAGCAGACCAGTTTGCGTCGGCAGGTTGCCATCAAGATCATGCGCCCGGACTTCGTGACCGACCCACAATATGTCAAGCGGTTCCGACATGAGGCTTCGGCGGCAGGTGGTCTGAATCACCCCAACATTGTCCAGGTTTATATGGTTGGTGAGCAGGAGGGGATCCACTTTATCTCGCAGGAATATGTTCAGGGGCGGAACCTGAAAGAGTTCATTACTCGTAAGGGGCCACTTGAAGTTCCGATTGCGCTGCACGTGTTAAAACAGGTTGCGGCCGCCCTGCAGGTGGCTCACGACAAGGGGATTGTTCATCGCGACATCAAGCCCGAAAACATCTTGTTGACGAAAAAGGGCGAAGCAAAGGTCGCAGACTTTGGCCTTGCGCAGCTGACACTTGGCGGTGAAAAGGTCGCGCTGACGCAAGTGGGAATCACCATGGGCACACCGCTCTACATGAGTCCCGAACAGGTGAATGGTCGACCGCTGGATGCGCGTAGCGACATCTATTCGCTCGGTGTCATGGCCTGGCACATGTTCGCCGGGCATCCGCCGTTTTCCGGGGAAACCGCCCTGGCTGTTGCTGTCAAGCACCTGAACGAACAGCCCCCTTCCTTGATGGAGGTCCGGCCCGATATTCCAGTCGGGGTCCGACTGCTGGTCGAGCGGATGATGTCCAAGAAAAAGGAAGATCGTCCCGCGGATGCTCAGACCGTGCTGACAGAAATCAAGCAATTTATGCGTCAGATGACGAGCAAGGACTCCGTTCCCGAAGCGGCGTTTCGTCCCAGTCGGCCAAGCACGACACAGTTCCAGACCAAATTCTTCGAGCGGCCTGTCAAGCGCCAACTCGGCTGGATGGCCGCAATCTGCTTCCTGGTCGCGGTCAGCATGGCCGGAGTCGGTTGGGCGATGCGGATTTCGGATCCGTTCAAGATGCCCCCGGCCAAAAAGGAACCGTCCTCGTCGATTACGAGCATTGAGGGGCTGTTCTATCACGTCCTGTCCTATCCTTCGAACGAAGCGTTGTGGCATGAATTCAAGGGGCGGCTGGACAGCGCGACTCCGGCGGAAGGCAAGCAGAAGGAACTTTATGACCAGATGCGCGATACGTGCAACCTGCATCTGGCGATGATCTATTTGCGGGATGGAAGCCTGGATCGTCGGGATCTGGCCCTGCGTATTTTCAAGGACTTTGCAGCGTCACAGAATCTCTGGCGACAAGCCCACGGATATGCGGGGATGGCCATCATTGAAGATTTACTGGGCGAACAGGGAAATCGGGAGGAGGTCGAAAAACATGGCCAACATGCGCTGAAACTGATCGAACAGGCACCCGAGGGCCATCAACGTCTGGAACCGATTGTCGAGACGGCGCTGCAGGATGCCATGCGTCGGCGCCGGTAAGTCCTGTGCGGCATGATCCTTGCAGTTGCACAAACCGTGTCAGCCCCGGATTTGTCGAATTGATCCTCGTCAGAGATGCCCGCTTGTCAGGCATTGAAGAACACATCCCCTGGATAGGCTTGAGAACGTCATGAGCGATTTGGCTGGTGAATATGATTTGATCGTAATCGGAACCGGGCCCGGCGGCGAAGGTGCTGCGATGCAGGCGGTCAAGCATGGCAAGTCAGTCGCCGTCATTGAACGAGAACCGGCGGTGGGGGGCAGTTGTACCCATCGCGGGACCATTCCAAGTAAAGCCCTGCGTTACGCGATTTTTCAGATGACCCAGGTGAACAATAACGTTCTGTTTCGGGAACATGGCATCACGGCCAATTTCATGGTTCCGGATTTGAGACGCCGGGCGAAATCCGTGATTGAAGCCCAGGTCAAGATGCGGACCGCATTTTACGACAGGAACGATATTCCCATCGTCCGGGGTCAGGCCACGTTTCTGGATGCGCACACTGTCGAAGCGGTTGAAGCGGACGGATCGCGATCGATCCTGCGAGGCAAGTATGTTGTGATCGCAACGGGAGCCCGCCCGTATCGACCGCCAGGAATTGATTTCAGCCACCCGCGCATCTTCGACAGCGACACGATTCTGAACGTGGATCTGCATTTCAAATCCGTGTCGGTATTCGGGGCAGGCGTCATCGGCTGCGAGTACGCGTCGATGTTTCGCAACCTGGAAATCAAAGTCAACCTGATCAACAACCGGGATCGACTACTGGAGTTTCTGGACGAAGAGATCGTCGATGCCCTGAGCTACCATCTACGTGAGCGTGGGATCATCATCCGGCATCGCGAAGAATTTGACCGGATCGAAGCGCTGTCGGACGGTGTCGTGCTGCACCTGAAGTCCGGCAAGCAACTCAAGACGGACATCATGCTGTGGGCGGCCGGTCGAACGGGAAACACCGATGGACTCGGTCTGGACCAAGCCGGGATTGAGCCTGACAAACGCGGCAACATCACGGTGAACGAGCACCTGCAGACGAATGTCCCGCACATTTATGCCGCCGGTGACGTCATCGGCCCCCCGGCCCTGGCGAGTGCGGCCTACAATCAGGGCCGGTACGCCGCCAACGAAATCCTGAAGGGACTGGGGTGCGGCGATGAATGCAGTCTGCCCCCGTCGCTCGATATTCCGGCAGGGATCTACACCAGTCCCGAAATCAGTTCCCTCGGGAAGACGGAACGCGAATTGACGGAATCCAAGGTTCCCTATGAAGTCGGACACGCCCACTTCAAGAGTATTGCCCGCGCGCAAATCACCGGCCAGACCGTCGGAATGCTGAAGCTGCTGTTTCACCGCGAAACCCTGGAAATCCTGGGAATCCACTGCTTCGGGGCGAACGCCAGTGAAATCATTCACATCGGCCAGGCGATCATGTCGCAGCCAGCACCTCACAATTCGCTGCTGTACTTCATCAACACCACGTTCAATTACCCGACGATGGCAGAAGCCTACCGCGTCGCGGCCCTGAATGGTTACAACCGGTTGTTTTGATTCGAAAGTGAGGCTCGCCGGACCGCTCTACGGGGGATCGATTTCGATCCCCGTTGGAGACGGCTATTCCTTGCGGCTCTTGAGCCAGACCTGTTCCACCGAACGGACAATCCGTTGCAAGGTGGCCAACCGCGGACGTGCTTCGAGACACGGCTGCAACGCAAACTCAAGCCCCCGACGCGACAGATGTTGGCGGCGCACCACCGCCGGCAATTCGATCCGATCATCACGAAACTGCAGTTCCAGTTGAATTTCGGTGCCGACAGGCAGACTGTCGTCAACGGATCTCAGATTGACTTCTGCACCCGACTCTGAAAGGTTCAACACTTCGACGGACAACATCGTCGCGTCTGGCATTTGCAGCGATAGTTCCAATGTCGATCTCGGGATGACGGGGGCAACGGGGACCCGGTAGTAGCGTCGAAGGTTGGTCGCTATTAACGTCGTCGGCAGATCGAAATGGACTTCCATGATTCCGTTGACATCACGCACCTTGTGGACGCAGCCCAGAAACGCATACAACGATTGCTGGTGGGGAAACGCCACGCAACACAGGCATTCCGGCTGCATGGCACTGTTGCTGCCGGGACCGACATGCAATACGATGCGGTCCGCGCTGAAAGAATGAAACGTCGCATCGACCACCTGTCCACGGTGCAGTTGGTGCAGTCGGCAATGGGCAGCGTGTGCGCAACAGTCCTCCAGTACAGGCGCGGCCTTCACGGAATGTGAAGATTTGTCACCCAGGCCATTGATAGACTCCATCATTTTGCCGCCGGCTGGGAGGTTTTCAGTCGTTTCAACCGGTCCGTCAGGTCGGCTGCCAATTCGGCGTTGGTGGTTGAAATGTTGGCGAGGACCTTGGACACCTGTCGCTCTTTCATGGCGTTCATCAGCGACACCACAGCATCAATTCGCTTGTTTTTCACAAGCTGTTCGAAAACAGACGAGACGTTTTCCGCAGGCATGCCGTCGAAGACCGCCGCCATCTTTTTCAAATTGACGTTGTCTTCGGGTGACCCGCCCGTATTCGTGGAGTCATTCGCGGTCGCTGGCGGCTTTTCCCGCAGTGACTCTTCAGCCGTCTTCTTTGCATCCGCCTGCTCTTTCTGCAGCGCGACTCGTTCGGCATCCAGGGCGAGCAAGGCGGCATCGACGGCCTGGCGTGATTCTTTCAACTCATTCGACAGTCGTTCGCGAATCTTCATTGTTCGAGCCTGCTCACCACGCAGATCTTCAAAAATCAACTGCATGGCTTCCTGACGTTCTGCCAGCCTGCGTTCGGTTTCGAGCGCCGTTCGCGACCGCTCACGCAGCAGATTAATCAATCCGCCCGCCTCGTCTCCTTCCGGCGTATACGGGGGGCGAACGGCGACCCGCGCTTCGGGTTGGACTTCTTCCGAGTCTTTTGGCGAGGTGGCAGTCGGGGAAGAATCATGCCCGGAATCGACCGGGGGTGCCTTGGGCGGAGGCTGAGTCGCATGTTTGGGCGGTTCCGCCGCCGCCAGCGCGTTTTCGTCGTAGGAAGGCGGTGCCGTTGGGGAACCTGTGGCAGGCCCGTGATCGTGAGAGGAGTCGGCGTCTGAACCGTCCGTCGGTGTTGTTTCCACCGCGGAGTCTGCCGTGCCTTCACCCGACGGTGCTGGATCATCCGCGGCCGCAACTGTCGGGGACGTCGCCTTCGGCTGCATGAAAATCGTTGCGGTGGCCGACACCCCCCCGAAGATGATTGCCACAACCATCAGTTGTATCAGCGTCTTCATTGCGGACGATCCTCACGGTTATGCCGTGGCGTCTGCATCCCGCATCGACCATTGCCGCATGACCACTTCATCGAGAACAATTTGATGCTGGCGGGAGGCCTCTTCACGGTGTTCCTCCAACTGCTGCACGCGTAGGTGCAGCAATCCCTCCACATCTTTTGTGATTTGTGTGCACACCTGACTTGCTTCTCGTAAACGCTGTTCCCGCGCCTGCAGCTTTTCCTGTGCCGCCGTTAGAACCCGACCCAGTTCCTGCAGGTGCCCTGCAACATTCTGGCGGGCGGAAAGGTTGATCACTTGACCCACCTGCTCGGGAAGCTGGCAGGCCAGTTCAATCTGCCGCCGAATGCCCTGCACATCGGCCAGCGCCAGTTCCCGTTGCATGGCCACCTGCTGCAGCTCGACTTCTGCCTGTTTTTGGCGCTGTTGGTGGTACCACAGCAGGCGTTGCAGGCGAAACTGGAATTTCTTCATTGGTCAGCGATCCTTCCGAAATCGTTTCACCCGGAACCAACCGTAAAGTGCCGGTTTTCCAAGACGCCATTCCGGAGACATTTCAGTACGGCCAGGCCGCCGCCAGCTGTTGCATCGCCCCCCTGGTGTCAGCGAAGGAGCATCGATCGCTGAGTCCCTGCTGCACGAATTTGTTGACAAACGGCATTAACTCCACGACCTTGTCCACTTGAGGGCTGGTTCCCTTGACGTAGGCACCAATTCGGATCAAGTCCTGGACTTCGGCGTAGGTTGCCATGATCTGACGAATCTTGCGGGCCGAAACCTGCTGAGCCGGGTCCGAGACCTGCAGGAAGGCCCGGCTGACACTTTGCGAAACGTTGATCGCCGGAAAATGCCCCGCCTCGGCCAGCTTGCGATCGAGCACGATATGCCCGTCCAGCAGTGACCGGGCTGAATCGGCGACGGGCTCACCCAGGTCGTCTCCTTCAACCAGCACCGTCAGGAATCCAGTGATGCTTCCCGTTGCGCTGTTCCCAAGTTGTTCCACGGTGTTGGCCAGCAATTGAAAAACCGACGGGGTATAGCCGCGGGCGCTGGGGGGTTCCCCCAGGCTCAGTCCAAGCTCGCGTTGTGCCATCGCCAGCCGGGTCAGACTGTCCAGAAAGAACAGGACATTCTTGCCGCGCGCCCGGAACGAATCGGCGATCGCGATCGATGTTTCGACGGCCCGAATCCGCATCATTGGCAGCTGTTCGCAACTGGAAATGACGACCGCCGACTTGGCGAGCCCTTCCGGTCCCAGGCAGTCTTCCACGAACGGACGCAGCTCACAGCCGCGTTCACCAACCAGGCAGATCACATTCAGATCCGCTTCGGCCGTCTTGGCAATTTGGCCGAGCAACGTACTTTTGCCAACACCACTGCCGGCAAAGATCCCCAGACGTTGACCGCGTCCGGCCAGCAACAGTCCATCGATCACCTTCTGGCCGGTGATAAACGGCCGGTCGATGCGCCCACGCTGCAGGGGTGAGGGTGGCGAATTGCGGACAACGCGGCGTTCCGCCGGTTGAACCGGGCCGCGCCCGTCAATCGGACGACCGATTCCGTCCAGAATTCGTCCGAGTACGCCCATTCCGACGGGAACCGTTCTTCGTTCCGGATCGCGTACAACCGGCAAGCCGGATCGCAATTCCTCGGCCAATTCGTACGGAGCCAGTTGGGCAAGTCCACGTCGGAATCCGATCACTTCGGCCGGAATGGACCGCCCGCCTGGCTCCAGGATGCGGCATTGATCTCCCAATGCGGCCGGGAGTGCGCACGCCAATCCCTCCTCGATGACCCGCAGCCGGCCCTGAGTCATAAAGCCATCACAGGCTTCAACATCATTGCGTAATCGATCAAGGTCCAGATTCAGCATGCCCGGTTACCGTGGAAAGGATCTCGCGACGTATCTCTTCAAGCTGTCGGCGCAATTCGTAGACCACCGTGATTTCACCAGCAACGGCTTTGCAGTCACCGCGCCCCAGCCTGGGATCCGCGACAAGTCGCACTTCCCGTTCTGAGTTCTGGAGAAAGTCGACTTCACCGCTGGCATTCAGTGCGGCCAGATCCGCGGGATTCAGTCGGACCGTGGCGGGTTCGTGAGTATTCACGCGATTCAGGACTTCTGTCACCAGTCGGTCTATCGGAAATGTTCCGGCATTCAACTGTTGAAAGACCAGTTTGGACGCGATGGCGTGAGCGAGTTCAACGGCCACTTCCCGCAGTTCTGTGATCATCGCTGCGCATTGGGACTCTGTTTGAACCACCACGCGCTGCAATTCATTCAACCCGCGATTCCAGGACTCGCGCTGTTGGCGAAGCAGATCGAGTTCCTGTTGCTGTTGCCGAACGGCGGCGGCTTTGGTCGATGCATTTCCATGCGCCTGAAGCAGGGCGGGTAGTCTGGCAAATCCCTTCTGTACCCAATCCGGCGGGTCAGAATGTGGATCGCCCAGGTAAACCTGATGCAGCGGCAAATTCAGCGGGACTGTCAATTCGATCATGTTGCAACGCTTCGCGCGATCGTCACGGAAGTCGGCACGACTTGCCGTAGAAACGTGATGTCTATTGAAGTCCCGTTCGATACACTACAAAAACCGAGCGCTCGGCCGAATACAATCACTGTTTCGGCACATTCATCTGCGATCCTCATGAAAATCGATACAATCCCTGCAATCCCACCAGTTCCCAACGTTTCGGCTTCTTCTGCCGAATCTGTTGCTGCGGGATCGATTGATGCTGGAACTGGAAATCAGAACGCGAGCAACGGCTTCGATTCCATTGCAACCAGCCAGGTTGGCAGCAGTTTTTCGAGATTACTTTCCGATCGAATGAATGCCGATTCCACCGGTCCCGTGCCATCGACGGCGACGAAAAAGTCCGAATCAGATGACGATCACCATCCGGCCGCTCAACATGACCACTCTAGTGACGACTCAATAAATTCAGCTTTGCCATTGCCGGTAGTGATCAGTCCGCCTCCACAAACTCAGGTACCATTGCCCGCAAGCACCAAACCTGTGACGGGTGGCAACACGGTTCTGCAATTGAACCTGACACCAGTGGCGGTGCCGACTCCAATTGCGGTCTCCACTCCCTCTACGCTCCCGGCCACCAGTCCCGTCCCCGCGGCCGTGAATACACCCCGCGTCACAGTTCCCTCCCATGTCGCGGAAGTGGCACAGAAGTTGGTCACGCAGCCCACGACCGTGACAGCAGTCTCGATGGTGGAAGACAGCCAACCACATACCGTGAAAACTTCTCCCGAGAAGCCGTCGGTTCCTCAAATGCCCATCTCGGATCCCGTTACGACACAATTCGCATCTACGAAACTGGTGAACGAGGCTCCCCCAAGTCTGCCATCTGCCAACGTCACCAGCGTCCCAGTGGTGGTGGATGCCGCCAAACCACCATTGGCGGTGCCGAACGCTGTACCGCCGAATTCCATCAGGCTGCCGAACGCGTCAAACTTCAATAATACGCTTCAGCAGGTGGCTGTGGTGGAATCGCCATCCGCCGCAACCACACCGCAATTAATCGGACCGGCCGTATCTCCCACACCGCGGGTCGATTCTCGGGCGGCGTTGATCAGTCTGCCACAGCCCCGAAATGACTTTCCCGCTACGCAGACGTCTGGAACCGCCTCGTCCTATGATGGTTCGCAATTTGCAGATTTTCCGACGACAGGCACAGGCAACTCAGTGGCATGGGAGGTTTCTCAGTTGGCTGAGGCAGCAGCCAGTCCGGGCGATTCTCCGATCAAAGAGATTCACCGTGCGGATTCGGACGGTCCTAACCATGCGGAAGATGCCTCCGGAACCCGGGTCCCCGAGATCGTTCCTCCTGCGTTGCAGTCAAACTCAACACCGATCCCGTTGAATTCTCTGGCCGATCGATTGACCGAGATCGTGATGGATCGGAGGGACAATTCACAGGGCGGCGATCAGGCGACAGTCGTCTTACGGTTGGACCCGCCTGAACTCGGTCGAGTCAACGTTCATGTCTCGATGTCCAATGACGTCGTTTCCATTCGCATGGTTGCGTCGGATGACATGGCACGCCAGGCCATCGAACGTCAATTGAGCGATCTGCAGGCGTCCCTGACGAATCAGGGGATTTCGTTCAACCAGTGTCAGGTGGATTGCGATGCCCGCGGTCAGTCTAACCACGGAATGAAGCAGCAGACGTTGGACGATTACCAGTCCGTGCCGTTTTCCGGCCGTCGAATGGCGGGCTTCGCGCCGGCCATCAGCACTCGAACCACGGCGCTGTCGCAGTTGGACTATGTCGCCTAGCCGTCCGTGGAAAGAGGGGGCTGACCCTTCGGAGGCCAGTCCATTCACCTCGAAGATCGAATGCCCGTAGAGGGTCAGCCCCCCTTTTTCCACGCGTTGCCAGATGCGAAATCGACGTAACCGGCAAAGTGACTGCAATTTGCCAAGCATGTCGAGGTTGTCCTGAAGGAGCATCGACAATGAATCGATCCACCTCCCGGCTGAATAGGCGTCACGGTGGCCAATTATCCATGTTGGATTTTACGGGAGGCTGACAAATCCCTATTGCGAAACTCGCACCCGGTTCGAATGAAAGGGACGGAAACTCAATTCGTGAATCGATGTGATTAGTAGGAACGGAGTCCAATTCCATGGCTTCCACCGGTTTCTCGTCCCAGCTTGGACAGCAGCAGTTTCTGCAACTGCTCGTTGCGCAGATGAAGTCTCAGAATCCGATGGAGCCAACTTCCAACCAGGAATTTCTGGGGCAGCTGGCTCAGTTTTCGACTTTGAGCGGAATTGAAACCCTGAATGCCAACTTCAGTGACATGATGACACTGCAGGATTTAACCCAGGGATCCAGTTTGATCGGCAAGCAGGTCTCGTACACAAATTCGTCGAACACAACTTCGACCGGAGTTGTTCAAAGTGTGGGAGTCACAAACGGAAAGCTGCACCTGCAAGTTGGTTCCGATTCGGTCACGTTGGACAATGTTCTACAGGTGACGGCAGCGGCTTGACGAAAAGACGAAACGAGTCCGGGATGGACTCGTATTGGATCGACGCCATCGCCCGGGACACAGGAGTGGCCTGGTCGTGAAACAGGAGGAACTGCGTCAAGCGGCGGCATGGATGCCCGCGTGTGTACATCAATTCGAATGTTGCATAGCGAGTATCCCTGACCATGCTCAGTTCATTATTCTCAAGTGCTTCGGCCCTCGTCGCCAGTCAGACTCTGTTGAATGTTGTCGGCAACAATCTTGCCAACTCCAACACCGTGGGCTTCAAGGCACAGCACGTCGAGTTTTCGACGCAGTTCACTCAGACACTCCAAGCAGCGAGTGCTCCAACGGCCAGCAGCGGTGGTACGAATCCGATTCAGATCGGTAACGGCGTGCAGGTCGGGACGACCTCCACCAACCTGAGCCAGGGAACATTTGAGAGCACAGGGAACCCATACGACCTGGCCATCCAGGGCGATGGCTTCTTTATCCTGGACAACGGTTCCGGACCAATGTACTCCCGCGCAGGTGCCTTCGGTTTGGACTCGACTGGCAACCTGGTCGATCCGACGACCGGGTACAAAGTCCAACGAACAGGGACTGTCGGCGAAGGGACGCTGACATCACCCGCATTTCAGATCCCCGGCAACAGCGATATTCGGATCCCATTGGGAATGACGATCCCTGGTTCAGCGACGACGAGCATCAGTTTTGCGGGGAATCTCAATACGTCCGCCAAGCCTCCCGTCGCGGCCGTATTGACGTCAGGCCAACCACTGACATTTGGCAGCGGGCCAGCCACTTCCGCCACGCTTTTGAACAGCCTGGATCAGACTGCTGTTCCTTATGCTGCTGGTGATACGATTCAAGTTACAGGTACGCGAGTAGATGGCAGTTCGGTTACGGCCAAGTACACGATCACCGGGACTGCGGCCGATACGGTCGGCGCACTGCTGAATACCATCAACGCGCAGTTCCTGTCGGCAACCCCGGGCGAAGGGGCGACCGCGTCCCTGGACTCCGGCGGGCATCTGGTGCTGCAAGCGAACCAGGGTGGCCCCGCAGGCATGACAATTACCCTCGTGAACAATACGGCAGTTGCCGGGGCGGGAACTCAATTTACGAACTTCACGCAAACTGTAGTGGGAAAGGCCGGCGACACCGCCACGACTGCCATTCAGGTGTTCGACAACCAGTTCACACCTCATACGTTGACCTTTACCTTTACCAAGACCGGTCCAAACGTCTGGGATGTGAAAGCCTCTATCGATGCCAAGGATGGAGTTATCACTGGATTTGGGCTCGACAATGTGGTTTCGGGACTGACTTTCAACGAAAACGGGTCATTTCAGGGAGTCGCCAGTAACAACGCCACCGAAATGCTGGCGACGCAGAGTCCGTTTACGACGGGTGGGATCCCGGCCACGCTTTCCACGCCTCTGGACTCTCTGGACCAGCATCTCAATGGAGCCTACGCAGCGGGCGATTCCTTGTTGATTTCCGGGACAGACCAGAACGGCAATCCCGTGGGCCCTGTCACCCTCCCCGCACCGGGTGCGACTGTCGGCGACTTGATTGATTCCATCAACGCGAATTTCACAGGAGCAGTTGCCTCGTTGGATGCGTCCGGCAGCATTCAATTCACTGCCAAATCGTCCGGGCAAAGCAGTCTTTCATTGACTCTGCAGGACACACCAACCAATACAGGCGGAAAGACAACATTCAGCAAAGTAATCGAGGCGATCCGGGGAAGCGACGGAAACGATAACATCTCGTTTCAAATCAATAATCTGGCGGGATTTGGCACGCCGCAAGTCATCAAACTGTCCTTTGGTACTCCCAACGCCTTTAGTGGTCTGACCCAGTTGGGCGGCGGAACGTCCGCCGCGGCGGTCAATCAGGATGGGTACGCTCAAGGCACTCTGACGAGTGCCGGCATCGGACAGGACGGAACGATTACCGGACAGTTCACTAACGGCCGGACGGAATCACTGGCTCAAGTCGCATTGGCAACTTTTACCAACCCCGAAGGGCTGTTGCGGTCAACGAACAACTATTTTGCCGCCACAGCCAATACGGGCCCAGCGCTCGTGACCACGCCCCTGGTCGGCAGCGCTGGCTCGGTTCAAAGCGGTTCGCTGGAAAGCTCGAACGTTGACGTGGGTGCCGAGTTTACTCAACTCGTGGCCGCACAACGCGGATACCAGGTGAATGCCCAGGCGTTCAGTGCTGCCAACCAGATGCTCCAGGAAACGGCCAACCTGCTGCGGTAATCGCGCCAGTTGACGCTGCGTCTGCTACAATCGACACGGTGTAGAACGCTGAAGGCTTGAATGGAGTGCCAGGTGCCGTGTCTGTTGACGATAGTTGGACTCTACCCGCGGATGACTTGACCCCGGAACAACGGGCGGCGGTCGAACATTTTGAAGGTCCCCTGCTGGTTCTGGCCGGTCCCGGTTCCGGGAAGACCCGCGTGATCACCAGGCGCATCGCCAGGTTGATCGAACGTGGCGTCCGTTCGTCGGAAATCCTGGCGATCACCTTTACCAACAAGGCGGCCCGCGAAATGGGCGAGCGAGTGCAGGCACTGCTCCCCGGTTCAAGGATCTGGGTCAGCACTTTCCATCGGTTTTGCGCTCGGTTGCTGCGGGAACGCGGATCCGCAGTCGGATTGCGACCCAACTTCTCGATTTTTGATACCAGCGATCAGCACCAGGTGATCAAACAGGTTCTGCACGACCTGAACCTGGACGCCACGCACTTTCCGCCCGGCAAACTGGGGCAGCGCATCAGCCATGCGAAAAATGAATTACTGACCGCGCCGCAATACATCGCCAGACATGGAGAAGGGATTGGAACGCACCTGGAAGCAGTGGTCGCCCGAGTCTATCCCGCCTATCAGCAGCGGCTTCTCGAAGCCAATGCGGTCGACTTCGATGACCTGCTGATGCATGTCGCGCTGCTGCTGGCCGAGAACGATGACCTGCGATCCGAGTTGGATCAGCGGTATCGATTCATCCTGGTGGACGAGTATCAGGATACCAATCGGGCTCAGTATCAGATCGTCGCTGCGTTGTCCCAACTGGAGCCCAACCTGTGTGCGACCGGCGATCCAGACCAATCCATCTACGGGTGGCGCGGGGCGCGCATTGAAAACATCCTGCGGTTTGAACAGGATTTTCCCAACGTCGCGCTGATTCGTCTGGAAGCCAATTTCCGCAGCACTCCCGAGATTCTGCAGACGGCGGAAAACCTGATCGCGCACAACGTATATCGCAAGGCGAAGCGACTTCGAACCAGCAAGCCCAGCGGTGAATCGGTGGAACTTCGGCAGTATGGCGACGGCCAGGACGAGGCGACCGGGATCACGAATGAAATCCGCGCTCTGGTGGAATCGGGCGAGCGGCAGTGGAAGGACTTCGCAATCTTCTATCGCGTGAATTCGTTGTCCCGCTCATTGGAAACTGCCCTGGCGCGACAAAAGATTCCGTTTCAGGTGGCAGGCAGCGTGGCATTCTTTGAACGGATGGAGGTCAAGGATCTGCTGGGATATCTGCGCTTGATCGAAAACCCGCTGGATCGCGTCGCCTTCCTGCGAATTGTGAACACCCCGACGCGGGGCATCGGCAAAAGTTCTCTCGAAAAACTGGTTCGCTGGGCTGACTCGACAGGAACCAGCCTGCTGGACGCAGCTCGCCATCCGGGGCAAGTTCCCGATCTGCCGAAGAAGACCGCCACGCAATTGCGGGCGTTTGCCAGCTTAATCGACGAACTTGCGACGCCTGCTATGGATGACAATCCAGATCCCGATCCCTCCGCGTCTGCAGTCGCAAATGCCAGCACTGATCACGGGGATGCCGCCGTCGGACCGGTGGAAGGATTGCTGCGTGCCGTCATGCTGCGAACCGGCTATGCCCGTCAGTTTGACGACCCGCACGACGAACAGGACATGCAGCGTCGATCCAACATTGACGAACTCGTCAGCGCCGCTCGTCTGTTTGACGTCCAGGAATCGGAACCAGGCCCGACGCTGGCCGGCTTTCTGGAAACCGCCAGCCTGGCGCAGGACCTGGATTCGCTGGACGAAGCCAGTGGAGCCGTCACCTTAATGACACTGCACGCAGCCAAGGGGCTGGAATTCCCCATCGTCTACATTATTGCGGTCGAACAAAACCTCATTCCGCATGAACGATCGCTGCGCGAAAACGATCTGCGGCAATTGGAAGAGGAACGGCGGTTGCTGTTTGTCGGGATTACACGTGCTGAAGAAAAGCTGGTCCTGAGTCACACTCAACGTCGCGACATGCACGGTCGCAGCCTGAGCACCATCCCCAGCGACTTCCTGGGCGAATTGAATCTGATCAGCCGGGACTTTACGGGAATGAATGATTTCCAGTTTGGCGACGACTCGTCCTCTGAGGTGTTCTCGGACCACGCCGGTGCGGACGCGTGTACCAACGAATCCGACAGCCTCGAATGGACCGCCCGTGATGCGTTGCGAAGCCGATCCACTTACGACGCACCGCCGCCATCGAAGGCAAAACGAACGTCAGCCATGAAGGGGTTGGGATTAACGACGGCCGCCGCGCTGCAGGCAGGCACGAACGAGCCGGTCGAACTCCGCAGGGGATTCTCGGTGGGGATGCAGGTTCGTCATCCGCGCTACGGACTGGGGACCGTCG
The DNA here is from genome assembly GCA_018242525.1 of Planctomycetota bacterium. GTDB lineage: Bacteria > Planctomycetota > Planctomycetia > Planctomycetales > Planctomycetaceae > Schlesneria. The sequence continues at coordinate 93,085 of JAFEBS010000010.1, forward strand.
TGGATGTCGGTGGCATGTCGCGCCGACGAACGGTCACTGTGGAATTCAATGCGGACAATCGCCGCGAATGTTTCGTCGAAGAAAAGTGCCCCCTGCAACCTGTTGGTTTTCGCTACTAACGGCGGTGCCACTCAACGCGGGTAACGATTTTTTGTAGCCGAATTCGTGAGAATTCGGAGGTTTGTCACTCGACGTCCGATCTCTCACGAGATCGGCTACTGGGAAAGCCGCAAACTGCTGACGGGAATTCGTGACCCGCGTTGGGTGCCACTGTGCCATTGGCACTGACTTTGGGCGGGAGACGCCCGATCAGGATCGCCGTCGCGGCAAGTCTGGCTGAATGGCGACCGGGCCCTGATCGGGATCCCAGACACAATTCAGCCCCGCGATCGTCCGAATGTACAGTCGGTTTTGACTGACGACGGGCGCAACCTGGATCGCTTCTTGCATCGGAATCTCCGCCACCAATTCGCCGTGACCACCCAGCCGGATGACGTATACGGTCCCGTCCTCATTGCAGCAGTACAGATGTTGTCCGGCGATCAACGGTGACGCGGTCATCGTACCCGCAAACTGTCGCCGCCACACGACGTTGCCGGTTTCCGCGTCCAGGCATCCGATGATGCCGTCATCTCCTGCCACGTACAGCCTGCCGTCATGGACGACAGGCGATGCCACATCCCCCGCAAACTTGTGGCTGCGCCAGACGACATGGGAACGCGATACATCGCCGCTGCCATCCGCGCGAATGCACAGGAGTTCAGGTCGGGGATGACGGGTGGACGCATAGACATTCCGGTCATCAAAGGCGACCGAGTTACCGACGCGATCTGCGGACCAGCGACAGGTCCAGAGGCTGTCTCCCGTCAGCGGATCGTACGAACAGACTGTCCCCTTACCCGCCAGAAGCAACTGGTCGCGACCCGCGATCCGGGCCACGACGGGGGTTCCGGAACTATCCGCATTGGGCCGATGAATGCGCCAGACGACCTGGCCCGTTTCCCGGTGCAGGGCCGTCAGATAACTCGCACCCACCAACCGGTCGATTTGGGCTCCCTTGTTGTCCGCCGCCACGATCACCAGCGATTTGTAGATGACCGGTGACGACTCGTAACCCCACTTCGAATAATACGGACCGGCCTCACGTTGCCAGGCGATCCGACCATTCAAATCCAGGGCCGTGACCCACAGCAGACCATTGGCCGGACAGGCGATGTAGACATGCTTTCCATCACAAGCGGGCGTGGTTGAGGCATTGGCCGTCCGTGGCAGAACCGGCAACAAACCGCCGCGGTGTAATTCGGTCTGCCATAACAGCCGGCCCGTTGAATGATCCAGGCTGACGATCGAAACCGAGTCATGAGTCGCGTCAGACAGAGGAAGAAACAGTTGCTCGCCCCACGTACTCAGGGCCGAACGGCCACGCCCCGAGATCGAAATCCTCCAGCCATTTGCACCACTGGTCGACCACTGGGTGGGTACGCTGGCATGAGGGGCTGTGTTCGTCTGCTGTGTCCCGCGCCACCACGGCCAGTCACCCGGATCGGGGCGCGCGTTCATAACCGCAAAGTTCGTCGGTTCTGTGGCCCGATGAACTTCGTGGACGCCCGTATTTCGAATTGTCAGAATGGCCAGCGACCCCAGCAGTACGACTGCCAGGATGATCCGACCACTCCTGATTCCATGGATGTTCACGACAGCCTCCCGCTGTCGAAGGGATTTTGGTCCGGCAAACTGCGCTAACGGCGACGGTCGGAAACCCTGCGTCGAAGGTGATGACGGGCAAAAGAACAGATCACGCCGCACCCGCCATGGGATGCGTTTCCCACAACTGTCGATAGACCGGCGAAGTTTCCTGAAGTTCGCGATGAGTTCCCACGGCCACCACTTTCCCACGTTCCAGCACCGCGATTCGCGACACATAGCCCAACAGTGCGGGTGACAACGAGTGCGTTATGATGACGGTGGTTCGTCCCTGGACGAATTCCTTCAAAGCGGAATGAATCAGGAATTCGCTCTCCGCGTCGATCGCGGATGTCGGTTCATCCAGGATCAACAGGCGGGGATCGCGCAGGATGGCACGTGCCAGAGCCACGCGCTGTCGCTGTCCGCCAGAGAGCTGCCGGCCCCCTTCACCAACGCCGGTGTTCAGGCCTTGAGGGAATTCGTCTGCGAAGTCCAGCACCCGGGCTCGCCGTGCGGCGTCGAGCAATTCCGAGTCGCTGGCAGCAGGCTTTCCATAGCGGATGTTCTCGGCAATTGTGTCATCGAACAGCAGCGTGTCCTGCGGGACAATCGCGAGTTGCTCGCGCAGATCGCGAGTCCGAACCTGTCGGATGTCGATGTCGTCAAACAACACGGCACCTTGATCGGGATCCTGGAATCGAGGCAGCAGTCCAGCGAGCGTGGACTTCCCGGACCCGTTCTGGCCGACGACGGCGATCGTTTCGCCGACATTGATCTTCAGATCCAGTCCGTTCAACACGGCTCCCCGTTCTGTGGTCGTGTCGCCCGCGGCACGCGCATAGCTGAAGTGCACATCCTGGAATTCAATACTTCGCTCCAGCCTGGGCAACCACTGCGGCTCTTTCGCGTCGTTGATGAGTGATGGCTGATCCATGCGTTCAAAAACCTGTTCGGCCAACGCCCCGGACTGGCGGATGATGGTATAGAACTTCGAAAACTTTCGGACGGGATCAATCACGCCTGCCAGCAACGCGTAGAACGTCGCCAGTTCTTCGATTTTGGGGGGCAGGGTCGCCAGCTTGATCCCCCAGATCGCGGTGACCTCCCGCAAGACCAGGAATGCGGCCGGTAACAGAACCGCGATCACCGCGAATACGGCAAGGAATTCCACTGCGGCGGCACTGGCCGCATCAATCCGATGAAACTTCATGGACTGCTGCAGGTATTCGCGATTGCGGGAGTGAAACTGTCGTCGGTGGAATCCCGCACGATCAAACACGATCACCGCGCGGACGTTGATGAACGGTTCTTCCAGGGACTTGAAAATCCGACCGTTCCGATCGATCAAGCGCCGGGTGGCGCGCCGCAGTCGTTGTCCAAACAGGTGAAAGACCCAGCCGGCAATTGGCACGAACACCAACAGTAGCAGGGTCAACTGCCAGTTCACAAAAAACATGCCGGCGATACATGTCAGTGCCTTCAACGGTTCACGAACGATTCGCCCGCCCAGTTCTCCCAGTCCGTACGACAATCCCTGAAGTGTATGTGTGAAATCCCGCATCAGATTTGGCATCCCGTTCAGGGAGACCGTCTGCGGATCCAATTTCAATGTCTTGCGAAACATCGCCTGCCGCAGGTCGATGACCACTTTCTCTGCGACACTTCCCGCCAGCAGATCCTGGATAAAAGTGCAAATCCCCTTCAGCAGGGCCACCACCAGGACCAGCCCGAAAATCAGCGAAAACAGGCGAAAGGAATCCGACGGCAGCTTGGTCAAAACGCGGGTTTCGAGGCCACTGAACATCCAGACCCGAAAGGCCTGGGTCTTCTGCCACCCCTGTTCCCGTCGAATCTCGTTCCAGATTGCCAGTCGCTGCTTCTTTCGGTCTGGTTGTCCATCCTCGGGAAGTTGGGCAAGTTCGGCTTCCTTGAGTTTTAACTGGTCGGCGTGAACGCGCAGCTTGTCCGACGCATCGTCAATTTCATGCCGAACATAATTCCCCAGGGACTTGTGCTCACCAAACATGACTGTGATGGGGAAGGTGAGTGCCAGTTCTGCACTCCACATGACAGCCGCCAGCAGGCCAAACAACAACGACCATGCCAGGCGACGCCAGTACGGCCAAACAAACGAAATTAGCCGACTCAATGTCTGCACGACAAACTGCATCCCTGCGGTTGATGGCGCGCGCTCCGCACCTGGACCATCGGACGAACATTATCGTCCTTCCTGGACTGTCCGATTTCGCGCGCGTATTACAGACGAATTCCGTATGACCGTCCAGACCGGAATTGTTGACCACTGACAACGCCGATGATCAAGGAGTCAAAGCGGGCTGGCCTCTGTGGACCGTTCGTGGTCGCCCCGCGACTCGTTTCCATTCCGTCGTTAATCCACGACACTGCCTGCGGTTATCTTCACAACAGATAAACGATTGAACACGCGGAGTGACTCATGATTCCCGGGCGATTCCAGCCGATTACCCCCTGGGTTTTCATGTGGGGTTTGTCGTTTGCCATCTATTTCAGCCTGAAGTTGGTCAGTCTGAACTTCGCACGCGGAACCGGCCACGCTCCGTTGTGGAAACGGGCCGCGTACTTGCTGGCCTGGCCCGGAATGGATGCGGAGACATTTCTGGCGGATTCGGACAGATTTCTGCAACCCCCAAACCCTGCGGAATGGCTGTTCGCATCGTTTAAGTTCTTGATGGGAATGGGATTACTCTGGATCGTAGTTCCTGCGCTGGCGAGTCAGAATCTATGGCTCGTCGGCTGGGCGGGACTGCTAGGGATCGCCTTCACCGTGCATTTTGGGCTGTTTCACCTCTTGTCCTGCGCTTGGCGTCATTGTGGAATCGCAGCCGTTCCAATCATGAACTGGCCGATCGCGTCTCAAAGCCTGACCGAATTCTGGGGACGGCGGTGGAATCTCGCGTTCCGGGATCTGACGCATCGGTTTTTGTTTCTGCCCCTGATCCAGCGCATGGGTCCGGTCGGTGCTCTTTTTACTGGATTTTTCGTCAGCGGATTGGTGCACGACTTGGTAATTTCGTGGCCAGCCAACGGTGGCTACGGACGTCCGACACTGTTTTTCCTCCTGCAGGGAATTGCGATTCTTGTTGAGCGAAGCCGGTCGGGACGACAACTGGGTTTGGGGCATGGGTTGGCGGGTCGGTGCTTCTGCCTGCTCGCGATACTGCTTCCCAGTCCATTGCTGTTTCATGCAAGTTTTCTGAGCCGAGTGATTCTTCCCTTTCTGACCGCCATCGGTGCCGGGGAATTTGCTCACCAATAGACTGGAACTCTTTATGTCGATTAATCTTGCATTCGCAGTCCTGATCGTCGGGGTCGGACAATTGTCCGTTCTGGTAGCGTCGTCCCTGGTCCCTGTTCGATTGAAATGGAATTCAATCCTGGCACCCTTGCCCCCGCTGGTTCGTCAACTGTTTTGGGTTTATGGCGGATATGTCGTCCTGTCGATCATCGCCCTGGGAACGATTTCGGTCGTTTGTGCCGACGAATTGGCTTCGGGCAGCCTGCTGGCTCGAGCGTTCTGTGCCTATGGAATGCTGTTTTGGGGGATTCGACTGTCGTTGCAACCATTTCTCTGCGCAAAACCGTACCTGACAACGTGGTGGCTCTTCGCGGGTTATCACCTGCTGACAGTGCTGTTTACGGGATTTACCCTCGTGTTTGCCTGGTGCGTTGTACACTGAGACCCCGATGCCTCCCTCGCTGACGCTTCGGGTTACATGTCTAAGGTTAAGAGCCCCTTGGAAACATCCTCCAAGTCGAATTTCGGCGTCGTGGTATCAGTTTTGGCGAATCTGTGACAGGAGATTCATCGTCTATGGCGATGACAATTCGGGATTGCCATAATTCCTGGCGCTGATTGTCCGCGCGTTGGCAGTCTGTGCAGGTTCCAATCTTCGTGCTAAAATGTCGGCTTGAAGTTGGGGCGGTTTCCATTCGAAAAAATGACTTCGGTCGCGAATCGGCCCGACATGGCCGATAGAAGTGTCCGCATCTGCGGCCCATCTGCGGTCGATTTCCCTGAATGAAGCTGTCACGTACAATTCCCGCGCGATCCCGATAGTACCATTGTTTTTGCTCAAGGCTGACCACCGATGGCGACCGTTCTGCAAGCTCCCCCCGCCAATCGACCCGCATCTGCTGCGCCTGCCGCAACGCCGGATGCGGGGCACGAAGAAGTGTCTGACGTACCGGTCGTCGTCCTCGATCCACAGGAGGTCGATGAATGGCTGGAGTCCGTCGACGACATCCTGCACCGACATGGCCCCGGGGCACTCAGCCAACTGCTGATGCGACTGTACTCCCGCGCCCAGGCTCAGGGGGTCCCCATTATCCCGTCGCTGACCACGCCGTACTCGAACACGATTCCCGTCGAAGCCGAACCGGAGTATCCCGGTGACCCGATCATCGAACGGAAGTTGCGCAGCGTGATTCGCTGGAATGCCATGGCGATGGTGGTGCGAGCCTATCAGGGTTCCAACGTCGGCGGTCATATTGCCACATTCGCGTCCTCGGCCACGCTCGTGGAAACGGGGTTCAATCACTTTTTTCACGCGCGCACGGCCGAACACACGGGCGACATGGTCTATTTCCAGGGACATTCCTCGCCGGGGATGTATTCGCGCGCGTTTGTGGAAGGGCGCTTGTCTGAAGAGACGTTGGTGAAGTTCCGTCGCGAGTTGCCGCGCGGGACCGGTTTGTCGTCCTATCCGCATCCCTGGTTGATGCCCGACTTCTGGCAGTTCCCCACGGTCTCGATGGGGCTCGGCCCGATTTGTTCGATTTACCAGGCACGGTTTCTGCGTTACATGCTGCACCGGAACCTGCTGGACACCTCCAAATCCCGCGTCTGGGCCTTTCTGGGCGACGGGGAAATCGACGAACCCGAATCGCTGGGCGCCATCTCGATGGCCTCGCGAGAAAAGCTGGACAACCTGACCTGGGTCGTCAACTGCAACCTGCAGCGATTGGATGGACCTGTCCGGGGCAACGGCAAGATCATCCAGGAACTGGAAGGGATCTTCCGCGGTGCTGGCTGGAACGTCATTAAACTGGTCTGGGGGAGCGATTGGGATCCGCTGTTCGAGGCAGATGAGTCCGGCATCCTGGTGAAGACACTGGGTGAAGTCGTCGATGGCCAGTTCCAGAAATACAGCGTCGAAACCGGCGAATACATTCGCAACGACTTCTTCGGTCGCCACCCGGACCTGCTGAAACTGGTGGAGCATCTGACCGATGACCAGATCACACATCTGCGTCGCGGCGGTCACGATCCGATCAAGGTTTACGCGGCCCTAAAGGCGGCCACGGACCACAAGGGGGCACCGACGGTTGTCCTGGCCCATACCGTCAAGGGCTTCGGCCTGGGCCCTGAGGCTGAAGGAAAAAACACCGCTCACCAGACGAAGGGGCTGAACGAAAAGTCCCTGCTGCTGGTCCGGGACCGGTTTAGCCTGCCGCTGACCGATGAACAGGCCAAGGCCGCGATCTTCTATCGACCGCCGGCCGACAGCCCGGAAATGAAGTATCTGCACGAGCATCGTCAGAAACTGGGCGGATACCTGCCCGCACGCGTTCCCACGACCGAGCGGCTGGTCATTCCCGCGGTGGCACACCTGGTCGAAGAAGCCGCCACATCCACGCGCGAACGGTCGACCACCACAGTCCTGTCAGAAACGATCAAATCGCTGATCCGTGACAAGAACCTGGGCAAACGAGTCGTGCCGATCATTCCTGACGAAGCTCAGACGTTCGGAATGGAAGCGTTGTTCAGCCTGTTCGGGATCTATTCCAGCAAAGGCCAGCTTTATACCCCCGTCGATGCGGGGACATCGAAGGCCTACAAGGAATCGCTGACGGGACAAATCCTGATGGAAGGGATCGACGAAGCGGGCGCGATGTCGTCATTCGTCGCCGCTGGGACTGCCTACGCCAATGTCGGCTACACCATGATCCCCTTCTACATTTACTACTCGATGTTCGGCTTCCAGCGGGTTGGGGATCTGATCTGGCTGGCAGGCGATTCACGCTGCAAGGGATTCCTGTGCGGAGGGACTTCCGGCCGAACGACCCTGAACGGGGAAGGATTGCAGCACGAAGACGGGCATAGCCAGTTGATGGCCGGAACCGTTCCGAACCTGATCGCCTATGACCCCGCCTATGGCTATGAACTGTGCGTGATCATCCACGATGGCCTGCGCAGGATGTACGCCGAAGGAGAAGACGTCTTCTACTACTTGTCGGTCTATAACGAAAACTATGTGATGCCAACCATGCCTGCAGGCGTGGAAGAAGGAATCATCAAGGGGATGTATCCCCTCGATCCAACCATTCCCGCCAAGAAGCGGTCGGCGCGCCCCCAACTTCTGGGTAGCGGCCCGCTGTTGAACGAGGCGATTCGGGCCCAGAAGATCCTGGCCGAAAAGTTCGGCGTCGAAGCGGATGTCTGGAGTGTCACCAGCTACAACGAATTGAAACGGGATGCTCAATCGATCTCCCGCTGGAACCGGTTGCATCCCGATCAGAAGCCGAAGGTCAGCTATATCGAGCAGGCACTTGCCGGCCTGAAGGGGCCGTTCATTTCGACCAGCGACAACGTGCAACTGGTGGCAGAACAGATTCGTCCGTATGTCCCCGGGGCGTACACCGTTTGCGGCACCGATGGATTCGGCCGCAGCGAAACCCGCGAAGCGTTGCGGCGGCATTTTGAAATCGATGCCGAATCGGTCGCTTACACGACCCTGGTGACCCTCAGCAAGGAAGGGCGGTTTGACGCCAGGAAGCTGCCGCAGGCCCTGAAGGAACTGAACCTCGATTCGGAAAAAGTGGACCCGGCAACCGCTTGATCTGACAGCGGTCTGGCTGCCAGCCCACACGAATCCTCACTGTGACGGGACACCGTCCCGTCCGGCGCAAACCATCGAACATCCGATTCCGAAAGACTGACGAATGGCGATTGAATTCAAGGCCGATAATCTCGGCGATGGCGTGAAAAGCGGCGACGTGGCGTCGATCATGGTGGCGGTCGGTGACACGATCGAAGCCGATCAAATCGTCATGGAAATTGAAACCGACAAGGCGGTCCTCGGCCTGCCGTGCCCGCATGCCGGAACCGTGACCGCGATCCTGGTCAAGAAGGGCCAGACGATCAAGCCGGGTCAACCGGTGCTCTCTCTCGAACCAAGCGGGGCTCCTGCGGCCAGCGTGAACGGCGGAGCGAAGGCTGGGGTCGTGGCCGCGATCGCCGCACCCGCCAAGGCTGCTCCGGCATCCACCGCCACGATCGCCCGGGCACCGCTGCCCGAATCCGGTGGGCGAGATCTGCCGTTGCCGGCCGGTCCCGCCACGCGCCGCCTGGCTCGGGAACTGGGTTTAAACCTGGCGAGCATCAACGGTACGGGATCCGGCGGTCGCATCACGCTGGAAGACGTCGCCCGGGCCGCTGCAGGCGGTGGTGGCGGACGGGGCGTTGTCGAACCGCCGCTGCCCGACTTCGCTCAATTCGGACCCGTCGATCGTCAGGCGTTCTCCAAGCTGCAGAAGACTGCTGCGAATAACCTGACCCTGGCCTGGCAGTTGATTCCGCACGTCACTCAGCACGATCTGTCCGATATCACCGAAACGGAAGCGGCTCGCAAGCGGTTTGTGGAAACAGCACCGAAGGGAACGCCCAAGGTCACGATGACCGCCCTGGCCATGAAGGCCGCGGTCGCCTGCCTGAAGGAATTCCCGCAGTTCAATGCCAGCTACGATTCTTCCAAGGCCGAAGTCGTGCTGAAGCGGTACTACAACATCGGTGTCGCCGTGGATACTCCCACGGGCCTGCTGGTCCCCGTGATCCGCAACGTCGATCAAAAGTCCGTCCTGCAACTGGCCGCCGAATTGACGGAACTGGCCGGCAAGGCCCGCGATCGCAAGTTGCAGATGAGCGACATGCAGGGGGGAACCTTTACGATCACGAATCTGGGCGGAGTCGGCGGGACGGCGTTCACACCGATTGTGAACTATCCGGAAGTTGCCATCCTGGGAATGTCCCGCAGCCAGAAGCAGTTGCAACTGATCGCAGGCGATCTGTCGGAACGCCTGATGCTGCCGCTGTCACTGTCGTACGATCATCGCGTCATCAACGGAGCAGACGCCGCGCGATTCACGGTGAAGCTGGCCAACATGCTCAGCGATGCATTTCGCCTGTTGATCGAATGCTGATCCGTCCGGCGTCTACGCCGTCCCGACATTGAATTACAACCAGAATGAGATCGAACGAAACATGGCCGATACGAAGACGCAACTGCTGGTGCTGGGTGGTGGACCGGGCGGATATCCCGCGGCATTTGAAGCCGCGGATCATGGCATGCAGGTAACGCTGGTGGACGAAGGGGCGCAACCCGGCGGAGTCTGTCTGAACCGCGGCTGCATTCCGTCCAAGGCCCTGTTGCACATGGCCAAACTGATCAATGAAACGCGTGAGTCGGCCGAGCATGGTCTGACGTTCGCTTCGCCAAAAATAGACATCGCCAAGCTGCGATCATGGAAGGATACCAGCGTCGTCGGCAAACTGACCGGCGGAATCCGCGAACTGTGTCGGCTGCGGGGTGTCAACCTGGTCACGGCGCGCGGCACCTTTCTGGATGCCAACACCATCGAAGTCAAACACGCCGATGGCAAGACCGACCGGATCTCGTTCGAAAAAGCGATCATCGCCACGGGCTCTTCGCCGGCCGTGCCCCCGGTCTTTCAACTGGGTGATCCCCGGGTGATGGATTCCACGGGTGCGTTGGAACTGGCTGACATTCCTGGTTCACTGCTGGTTGTCGGCGGCGGATACATCGGTCTGGAAATGGGAACCGTCTACGCGGCATTCGGTTCCAAGGTCACTGTGGTGGAACTGACGCCGGATCTGCTGCCAGGAGCCGATCGCGACCTGGTCCGTCCCCTGCAGAAACGACTGGAAAAGCAATTCACTGCGATTCACCTGAACACCAAGGTCGAAGCCCTGAAGGCCACCAGGTCCGGTATCGAAGCAACACTGGCCGGTGAGGGAGTCGCCCCGAAGCAGACGTTTGACCGGGTCCTGGTCTCGATCGGCCGTCGCCCGAACAACAAGGGATTTGGACTGGAAGCAACCGGTGTCGCCCTGGACGAAAAGGGCTTCATCAAGGTCGATGGACAGCGCCGCACGAATGTGCCGCACATCTATGCGATCGGTGATATCGCCGGGGAACCCATGCTGGCCCACAAGGCCACGCGTGAAGCAAAAGTCGCCGTCGAAGCGATGAATGGAGGCCCTGCCGAATTCGACAACATGGCCATCCCCGCCGTGGTATTCACAGACCCCGAAGTGGCGTGGGTCGGCATGATGGAACGCGAAGCCGCCGCGAAGAACATCGAAGTCAAGGTGGTCAAGTTCAACTGGGCCGCTTCCGGCCGGGCGATCACGCTGGCCCGCAGCGAAGGTTTGACGAAATTGATCGTCGACCCCAAGACCGAGCGAATCCTGGGGGTTGGCCTAGTCGGTGTTGGTGCTGGCGAAATGATTGGCGAAGCGGCTCTGGCCGTGGAAACGGCCTGCGTCGCGCGGGATCTGGCCGAGACCATCCACGCACATCCCACTCTCAGTGAAACGATCATGGAAGCAGCCGAAAGCGTTTACGCCCAGGCGACGCACTCCTACCGACCAAAGCGGTAGGTGACGATTCGGTTATGGGGCGCCGAATTTTCGGTTGATCGACTTGAGCATCGACTGCTCGAGGGCTTCGTCGCGTCCTTTGGAAATCCATCCGGACGGAGTGGCCTGGCCGACCACGGCATTCAGATCGCGGGCCAGGATGTTGTCGTCCAGAAATGTGGCGGCCCCCTGAAGATTGGCCGCCTTGGCGACGTCTTCCAGCTCCTTGTGGGCTTCGACACCAATCAGATACCCCCCCTGCACCGGGGTCACACTGACATACGCCTTGCGCCGGATCGATTGCAAAGTACTTTCCATCCGGTTCGCAGCTCCAACGGTGTCACCATGCCATGGTTCCAGCGCGCTGGCACCCGTTTTGTAACGCGTTTCCAGGACACCACCGAGCTTGTTCTCACGCTCGATCTCAAACAGGTAATCGTGAACGACATCCACTGTGTTTTCCCAGACCTCTTCGTGATTGTTCGCGCGCACGAAGACCGGATTCGTCACCGGTGGCCCAAAGTTCTGGACGGTGGCGCAGCCATTCGTCGCGGCGATCAAGACCGCCATGACGAGCATCGAACTGTTCTGGGTGATTTGTCGAATCACGAGACTTGGCCGGGGAAAGGGGAGGTTTTTGTCACCGTATCGGCTGCCCCGTAATGTGACAGACAATCGGAATCCCCTCAAGATCGGTTCGCGATCTCCGTAACACGTGTTTAATAAATAAGTTGCGCGATGGTGTGTGAGTCGGCGGGCACCGTTTCCAAGTTCGTCGGGCATCGAACACGGACGATTGAGCGGCGGAGCCCTGATTGCCGTTGGTGAATCCGGTGTGATAGTCATGGAAGTTGTCAGCCCCGGTGTTCAGAATCGCGAACGTGATCTCGACGTGAAACGTCACGAATACGCGCGTGCCGGAATTGCCGAGTACTGGATTGTCGATCTTGAGCAGCATTCAATCACGGTGTTGACCCTGGACGGGAACGCTTACCGAACTGCAGGCGAATACGGAATCACGCAGACCGCGCCATCCGTTCTGCTTCCCGACTTTTCTGTCGAAGTACGAGCAGCATTCGATGCGGGTGAGGTGGCTGAGTAGGGGATGCCTGGATTCCGCCGAAAAAAACTTTTGTCAAAAAGAATGCGCTTGCCGCAAAAAAGTCCGATCGGTAAGCTGGTTTCGGTCGATCCAAAGACAAAACGTCTGCGAGAGGTTGTCATGTCTGAATCATCCAAAGCTTATCAGCTATTGATCAAGGTCGCCCAGCGCATGCGATTGGCGGCTGTGGGACGAAGTTTCTATCTGGCGTTTCTAGCACTGTGTGCCACATTCGCGGTGGTACTACTGGCGGTTCGCCTGTCCGGGCTGATGCCCGGTTTGCTGGATCCATCCCGTGAGACCTGGATGGCGCTGGCAGCAGTCCCGATCCTGTCAGGGCTGGTGGCGATGGTGCTGCATCACCGGCCTACGCTGCCCGACGCCGCCCGACTTGTTGATCAAACGACGGGTGCCAAAGATCTGTACCTGACGTTGTCGCTGATTGATACGTCGGCCGGTGAGTATCAACCGCTTGTATTGAGATCCGCGGAAGCGCGTGCCGTGGGCGTGTTGCCGGAACGCGTCCTGCCGTTCACCTGGCACGAGCGGTTCTGGCATGCCGTGTGGCTCCCCGCCCTGGTCGCCGTTGGAGTGCTGTTCGTCCCTCAGCTCGATCCGTTTGGAAAAGTGGCCAAGGCGAACTTGGTCGCCAAACGCCAGGATCGGCTGGTCGAATCGAAAAAGGCGACTCAACTGCGTCTGGACATGGTCCAGCGCAAGCTTGAGGAACATGACAAGGGGAATGCGACGGACGACGCCATCGAAGAGCTGAAGCTGGCCTTCAACAAGATGGTCCCGACCAAGCGCGAAGACAACCTGAAGTCGCTGATGGCTGAACAGAAGGATATCGGCAAACTGTGGCGCCAACTGAGTGCCGAGCGGTTGAAGGACATGATGGATTCGTCGACCTCCGGTGATCAGCAGTTCGGCTCGAACGAAGGCGAAAAGCTGGAGAAGTGGCAACAGGAACTGCAGGAGGGGGATGCCGGGGGCATTCAGAAGGAATTGCAGGACTTGAAGCAAGCCCTGCAAAAACTCGCTCAAACGAAGGATCCCGTCAAACGCGCCGAGTTGATGCAAGAACTGAAAGAACGGATGGAGGACCTGGAGAAGCTGGCAAAAGACAAGTTGCATAACGAAGACTTGGCCGCCGCGCTGGAACGCGCCATGCAGCAACTGGAACTGTCCGATCAGAAGGACTTGTCCCAGGATGCTCTGGAGTCGGCCATGGAATCGCTGGAGTTATCCCAGGCCGAAGTCAAGGACCTGGAACAGGCGATGAAGGATCTGAAAGAGTTGGAACAGGCCCTGAAGACGATCCAGCAGGCGAAAAAGCTGAACGACGGCGAAAAACTGGACGGCGAGCAAACCGCCGAATTCAAAACCCTGGCGGATTACGAAGCGTTGTACGCCGAACTACTGGCCGCGAATGGAGCGGGCGAGGGAAATGGAGAAGGGGAGGGAGAAGGCGAAGGTGAGGGAATGGGCCAGCGCGGCTTCGGCAAAGGGGGCGCTGCTCCGGAAGACGATTCGCAAGTCACCGGCTTTAAAACGGAACAGTCCAAATCCCCGGTCGTCGCCGGCAAGATGCTGCTGTCGATGCAACAGAAGGGGGAAGCCGAAAAGGGAGAGGTTGTCCGCGACTATAAGGTCTTGCTGCAAACCGTCAAGCAGGGGGCCATGGAAGCACTGAATACCGAGCACATTCCGCCAGGCTACCACGAGGGGATCAAAGGCTATTTTGACGCTCTGGAAAAAACCAACGAAGCCAACAAACCCAAGTGATCCGCCGGCCTTGAATTCGCGTTGATTCCACGCCCGCACTGCGGGCGTGTTTTTTTCCGCGACTTTGGGGGGGCTAAATCGCGCTGCAGGAACCTGGGACATGAGCCCGACAGGCGAGCGAGGGATCCGCCGCTGGGAAACCAACTCGATCATCCCTCACTGGCATTGCGGATGACTTCTGAAACTCGCCAAAGTAAAACCTCTCCTGCGAACCGCCACTCCTGCCTGTCGCTCGCGCGTCGGGCGAATGTCAGCAGACAGGAATTCCCTTGACCACTTCTCAAGAATCGAATGCCCGCTGGATGGTGCTGCTGCCGGTACTGGCAGTCACGCTGCTGGTGGCTTTATGGTTGTTTCCCCGTTCCGGTGCGGGTTCGAATTCACTTGTCGTCTATTGTGCTCATGACGCTGTGTATGCGGATCAGATTCTGAAAGATTTCGAGCATCAGACGGGGATTCATGTCGAGGTTCGTTACGACACCGAGGCGACCAAATCACTCGGTTTGATCAACCTGATCGTGCAGGAACAACGTGAGCCCCGGTGCGATCTGTTCTGGAACAATGAACTCCTGGGAATGATGGACCTGCAATCGCAGGGATTGCTGGAGCCGTACCGGGGATCGGCCTGGCAACGATTGCCGGAAAAGTATCGAGATGCCGATGGCCACTGGGTTGGTTTTGGTGCCCGACTGCGGGTCATGATCGTCAATACGGACCGAATGGCGGCCGATGAACAGGTCATTGAGGAACTCGTCCATCGGGATGCCACGCGCGTCGCTGTGGCCAAGCCGCTGTTTGGAACCACGCTGACTCACTACACCGTTCTGTGGCATGCCTGGGGACCCGAACGGTTGAAGAAATGGCATCATGAACTGCGAGATCGCGGGCTGCGAGAAGTGAATGGGAATGGTCCTGTCAAAGATGTCGTGGCTGCTGGAACGTGCGATGTCGGATTGACCGACACGGATGATCTGTTTGTCGCCATTGACGATCATCTGCCGGTTGACATGCTGCCCGTCCGGGTCGCGACGGAACCCAACCGGGAAACGTCCATTTCCGGACTGTCTGAACAGGGAAAGAGCGCCCGGACAATCTGTATTCCCAACACGGCGGCCATCATTCGGGGCACGAAGCGATTGGAGGCGGCACGGAAACTGGTGGATTACCTGGCGTCAGCCGAGACAGAACTGGCGCTGGCTCAATCCAAATCCCGTCAGGTACCGCTGGGTGAGGTTGAGTCGTCGCGGTTGCCGGCAGAAGTGCAACGCATGAAACCCTGGGCGGACGAAGGGGTTGATCTGCGACCGTTGCTGTCCGATCGGCGCGAGTGCCTGCTGTGGCTGAAGTCGGAGTATGTGAAATGATGGTTTACGCCCCGAAAGCAGTGATCGTTGTTGCGGTGCCGGTTCAGAACGAGACCCGAAAGCAAGAGGAGACCTGCGGTCGGACGTTTCGGCGGGGTCGGGAGACCCGCTCCGAACCAGGGCGGGGTCGGGAGACCCGCGCCGAACCAAGTCGGGAGACCCTCGCCGAACTGGCAACCTGCGCCGAACTAGCGACCCACGCCGAGCAACGGCATCAGCGGTCGGGTCACGGAGCGCGGCGATGAGTCTGTTGGCCACTTGCTGGTGGACACTGGTCCGAACGGTGGTTCTGTGCCTGGTTGCCTGGCCGATCTGTCAGTGGATCGAACGAACATTTCATGTGCTGACCCCTGCGCGTCGCACGTGGCTGCTGGTCGGTTTACTGGCTCCTTTTTGTTTTCCGGAACTTATCGTGGGCTATGTCTTTCGCGATCTCGCCCTGTCGCATCCCGCATGGGCGGAAGCGCTCTGTGCCGGATTGCTGCTGGTGCGACTGATCCCGGTGGGAACGATCGCGCTGATGGTGGCCCCTCCGGCGGAACTGGATGCGACGGCGATTCACACTCGTCGGATGTTATTGCGGTCAGGCCAGACGGGCCAGTGGTTTGAACTGGTCCGCTGCTATTGGTTCGGTCCGATCGTCCGGGCACTGCCTGCGCTGGCATTGATGAGCACCGTGGCGTTTCAGGAATTTGAAATGGCCGCTCTGCTGCAAACGATGGGTTGGACCGACTGGTTCGTAACTGCCCAGCGTCTCGGCCTGGAACAATCGGAAATGTTTCAGCAATCATTGTGGCCGCTGGCCTGGCAGATGCCCGTCATCATCGCTGTTGTGTTCTGGTTGTTTCGCCGACGATCGCCACTGGTGCCTGGACCGGGAAATCTGGCTGCAGCACACAGCCAGCGCGATCGGCTCGCCGTTCGGGTGGGGGTGTCGTGTGTTTTGGTGGCGGTCCTGATTGGGTGCGTGATTCCGTTGGGGTTGATGGGATGGCGGACAGTCGATGGATTCCGCCTGTTGTTGCGTCAGAGGCCGCAACAAATCGGTCTGGCCCGGGAAATGGGGACATCCGCCGCCGTGGCTGTCACGGCAGCGATCGGGGCCTGGAACATCAGCGGTCGGCTGCGGGGAGTTGCGGCCATTGGTTTGTTACCAGGTTTGCTGGGTTCGATGCTGCTCAGTCTGGGTTGTGTGGCTCTCTTTCAGACTGCATGGTTGCGACCACTTTATGACACGCCGCTGCCATGGGTCGTCTCGCTGACAGTCTGGCTGTTGCCTCGGGCGGCAATCCTGCGCTTGTGGTTGAATGCCCGGCAGGACAGCGAGGCCATTCATGCTGTGAAATTGCTGGCCATGGGGGCACCGGGCGGGATGGGGATCCGATATCAACGTCAAACTTCGGCCATTCTGTGGCACCTGCGCGAACGTTCACAGTTCCTGGCGGTCAGCCTGCTGTGCTATTGGGCGTATTGTGATTTGCCGACGGCGTACATGCTGGCCCCATCAGGCATGGCTTCTGGCCTGGTTCGGCTCTACAATTTCATGCACTTCGGCCGTTCCGCCGCATTGTCTGCAGAAGCGTTGCTGTTCTTCGGTATCCCCATCGCCTGCCTGTCCCTGCTGCTGCTCGTGAAGCGAAGAGTGTCCGGTCCCGCCAGGTTTCTTGTGACCACGAACGGTAAACTGTCCGGCTGAATCAAGGGTCAACGATGAATTTGCTCTGGTCGTTGCATGTCGTCAGTCTCACCGGCCGGCAATCGCCGCGTCTGGATCGATTGACTGTCGATATCCCCGTCGGCACGACCGCCGTCCTCGGACAATCGGGGGCCGGCAAGACATCTCTGTTGAACCTGCTCGTGGGATTTGAACGACCAACGTCTGGTCAGATTCAGTTTCAGGCTTCCGAACTGCGCCGATTCTGGTCTCCACCCACGCAGGGGCTGTGGCCGCATTTGAGCGTCGCTGAGCATCTGTCGACGGTGGCCCCCGGGGACAAGCAGTCGAACGGTCAGTTTGACCAACTGCTTGCAGACTTCAACTTGCTTGCCGTGCGCGACGCCCGACCGGCGTCGCTGTCGCTGGGCGAGAGATCACGGCTGAGTGTCGCGCGCTGCCTGGCCAGTGGTGCGCAGGTTCTGATCATGGACGAACCGCTGGCGCATGTGGATGCGGCGCGTCTGGGGAGTTACTGGTCGGCGATCCGGGCTCATTGCCAGGCCAACGGCACAGCCCTGGTATTCGCCACGCATTCACCGGATGTTGTCTTGCGGGAAGCCACGCAGGTCATTTGTCTGTCTCATGGAAAGCTGTGCTATGCGGGTTCGGTTCACGAATTGTACGACCAGCCGCAATCGCCCGAACTGGCCGAAATGCTGGGGCCCTGCAACTGGCTGTCGGTCGAAGACCAGCAGCGGTGGCTGTCGACATCGTCGGCACCCACGGACTGCTGCATTCGCCCCGAGCGACTGGCGGTGAGCGTGGATCTGGCAAGTGCCGTGGAAGTCGCCGGTTCCCGCTTTGCCGGATCGTGTGCTGAATTGGATGTGGTACATCTGAGCGATGGAGCCCGACGAACGTTTATCCACCGCCCGGCCCGGGCGTCGCTGCGTCCCGGGGATCGAGTGATGTTGAAAGTGCTGTTGCTGCTGATGGCGTTGCTGCTTCCCGGTTGTGGAGACAGCGAACCGGCCCTGACGGTCAAGAAAGAGTCGTATTGGTCGATGCCCCCGGATGGTCCGCGTGTACCGGCACCTCGTGGAATGACCGTTTCGCCCGAGGGGGAATACCTGGTACTGGACAATGCCGGACGTCTGCTGGTGTTCGACGAAACGGGAAAACTGCAGCGGAAATGGTGGATGCCGGCTTACTCGGTCGGCAAACCGGAAGGGGTCTGCGTCCTGAAGGATGGTCGAATTGCGGTCGCGGACACACACTACCACAGGGTGGTGCTCTTCAATCACGAGGGCGAGGTCAGCAGCACCTTCGGAAAGCTCGGGTCTGGACCAGGGGAATTCTACTATCCGGTTTCGGTTATTCAGGACGACAAGGAGAACCTTTACGTCTGCGAATACGGAGATGGAAACGACCGCGTCCAGAAGTTCTCGAAGGACGGGACATTCCTGCTGCAGATTGGCTCGTACGGGACCGATGACGGTCAATTTCAGCGTCCCAGCGGTGCCGCGTGGTACGAAGGCAGGATTTACGTCGTCGACGCGTTCAACAATCGGATCCAGGTTTTCGACGAAGGTGGAAAACTGGTTGCAATTCTGGGGACTTCAGACAAAATATCTGATCTTTACTATCCCTACGATATTTGTGTGAACGAAGCTGGGGAATTGTACGTTGTGGAATACGGTGCGGGGCGGGTGTCGAAGTTTGATCGTTCCGGTAAGCTGTTGGGTCGATACGGGCACACGGGGGGCGGGTCGGAAGCGGCCGAGTTGAAAACCCCGTGGGGCTTGACGGTCGATCACCGTGGCAGGGTTTACGTCTGCGATACAGGGAACCGTCGGATTGTCGAACTGGAATTGTGATGTGGCCCAAGGGATTGGAATTGCAAGTTTGGAGCGGTCGCTTGAGAATTGCGTCTTTACACGTCGTTAACTGCAGCTCATTGCCGAGGATTTGATGAAGCGTCTGCGTCGAATCATCGCGAGTGTTTTTCCTTCGCCACGTTCCCGCGTGCGTTGGCAGGATGGGATTCCGCTGGCGGTGTTTGCAGTGATCTTCATTGGTGGATGCGGCTGGCTGGAATTCGCTCATCTCCTGATGTTCGCCCGCCCGGCCATGTTGGTCTTGGCCGTGATCTCACCGTGGTTCTGGTGGATGCATGTCGCCGGTTACGGAGGATTGCCGAAGGGACGCGGATCGGTGGCCCTGATGGTCCGTCTGTTACTCGTCGGACTGTTTGCCATGGTTCTGGCGGAACCCCGATCCGTCCGTTCGAAAGACGTGATGTCGGTGGTTTTCGCGCTGGATGTCAGCGATTCGATCTATAGTGCGGACAAGCCGATCTCGTACATCACGGAGACCGTGCAGAATCATCGTCCGAAGGGAACCGAGGATCAGCAGAGCCTGATTATTTTCGGCAAGAATCCGGCGGTTGAACTGCCCCCCGCAAAAGCCTTTCCGCTGGAGGCGTTGAATTCTCAGATTGATCGCGGGTCGACGAACCTGGAGCAGGCGTTGTCCATGTCATCCGCCGTCATCAAGGAGGATGTTCAAGGCCGGATCGTCCTGATCAGCGACGGGGTTCAGACGGAAGGAAACCTGTCGCGCACCCTGGCCGATCTGAAGGCCCGCGGGATCGCCGTTGACGTCCTGCCGATCGATTATTCGTACAACAACGAAGTCTGGCTGGAACGACTCGACCTGCCTCAGCAAGTGAAGCTTGGGGAAACGTATGAAGCAGCAATGGTATTGTCCTCGTTAAGCGACGGGACCGGCACCCTGGTTCTGCGGGAAAACAACAAGGTCATCGCCGAACAGAAGGTGGACTACAAGACCGGCAAGAATCGCTATTCCGTGCCGATCACCCTGCGGTCCGCGGGTTACTACGAGTATTCCGCCAGCATTGAAGTTCCCAAGGCTCAAGATAGTCTGAACCAGAATAACTCGGTCGAGAATTACATCTTTGTCGACGGCGAAGGAAAAGTTTTGCTCGTGACGGATTCCGTGGGCGACAAGCGAGACTGGGAACGGCTGGAAAGTGCGATTCGCGAAGGGGAACGGGCCGTCGAAGTCATGTCGGGAGCCGACTTTCCCCGCGACGCGGCGTCATTGCTTCCCTACGATGCGATCATCTTTTGCAACGTCCCGCACGACGAATTTGATTCTCAGCAATTGCAGGCCGTCCACGATTCCGTGCACAACATGGGAGCGGGATTCCTGATGACGGGGGGGCCAAACAGTTTCGGGCCCGGCGGTTATCACCGCACGGTCATCGAAGAGATCCTGCCAGTCTCGATGGATATCACCCAGAAGAAAGTGCTCCCCAAGGGGGCTCTGGCGATTATCCTGCATACGTGCGAATTTCCCGAGGGGAACACGTGGGGGAAACGCATCACCAAGCAGGCGATCAAGGTCCTGGGGGCACAGGATGAAGTGGGAGTGCTGGCCTACACCGAGAAAGGTGAAGACTGGCTGTTCCCGCTGACGCCGGCTGCCAAGTACGAAGAACTGGTGCCGCTGATCAATGGTGCCACGATCGGTGACATGCCCAGCTTTCAGAACACCATGCAGATGGGTCTGAAGGGGCTGATGAAGAGCGATGCCGCGACCCGTCATATGATCATCATCTCGGATGGTGACCCGCAGCCGCCCACCCCCAAGCTGATGCAGGAATTCGTGGACGCACAGGTCAGCGTTTCGATGGTCGCCGTCTTTCCGCACGGGGGGATGGAAATCAAGTCGATGCAGGGTGTGTCGGGCGTCACCGGCGGCCGGTATTACTACCCGCAGGATCCCAACGAGCTGCCGGCAATCTTCATCAAGGAATCGAAGACTCTGAAGCGCAGCCTGCTACAGAACAAGACGTTTGTTCCCACCGTCGGATTCCCGTCGCCGGTGATCAAGGGGCTGGAATCCATGCCGGAATTGAAGGGATATGTGATCACGACGGGCAAGGGGCATCCCGCGATGCAGATTCTGAATGGCCCGCCCGATGCCGAAGAATCCGACAGCCTGGATCCCATCCTTTCGATCTGGCAGCACGGGCTCGGAAAAACCGCTGCGTTTACCTCGGACTTCAGCACGAACTGGGGTGTGAACTGGCAGAAGTGGGATCGATTCCAGCCCTTCATCCGGCAATTGATGACCGACATCAGCCGGGTGAAACGGGATGGTCATTTGCGGATGTCCACGCACACAGCGGGCGGTGAAGCGGTCGTGGTGGTTGAGGACTTCCACCCGGACGAATCGTTCCTGGACCTGCAGGTGAAACTGTCAGGACCGAACCAGAAGTCGGAACTGGTCGCGTTGAAGCAGGTCGGGCCGCGTCGCTATCAGGGATCGGTGCCGCTGTGGGGACGGGGTCGATACCATGCCGTCGCCCAGGGGACAGGGGGCAACCGCAAGGATCTGGCGTTCGGGGGCTTCATCGTTTCGTACTCTCCGGAATACCTGCGGTTTCGATCCAATCGCCAGGCGTTGCAGGAAATCGTCGATCGGACCGGCGGACGAATCCTGACAGGAGATCCCGAGAAGGATGCTGTCTACACGCACAACCGGGCACCGAAGCGAAGTTCGCAGCCGATTTTTGACTGGTTCCTGGTCGCCCTGGCGATCCTGATTCCGGTCGATGTCGCTATTCGCCGCGTGCAAATTGATTTCGCGGGCATTTGGAAGGCATTGACCATGCAACGCCGGGCGACGTCAACGGCAACGATGGGAACTCTGCTCCAGACCAAGCAAACAATCAGTGCGACCCTGAAATCCAAGCGGCAGGAACGCCCCAAGTCGTCCCAGCCCGGGTTTGTGCCGCCGCGCTCAACATCCTCGAAACCGTCCACCGCCACGCAGCAGCCCAAAACACCACCCGCGGCACCGCCACCAGGAACTGGCGCGACGCCCACATCCACCACCGAACGACTGTTGGCGTTGAAACGCAAGCGGGATGAACAGCCGTAAGTTCCCTTTGGTTCGCCGACGATGTATCACGCAGCAACAACCCACTGAAAACCGGAGACAGATCATGAATGCCGACAACGGAACGCCGAAACGGCGCGTCACCGTTGTGTGGCGGATCGTTCAGTTCCTGGTCCCGGGGTTGGCGGTCATGTCGCTGGCGGACGCGCATGTACTACGAACCGTCAAGCCGGTTTCGACAGTCTTCGTCCTGGATCTCAGTGATTCCATCGAATCCACCGACAGGTTCGTTTCGTACGTTTCCGATTTGGCGCAGAGCCAGGCTGACCGAACGGTTCCAGACACTTTGCAAAGTCTGATTGTCTTCGGTCAGGATGCGTTTTCGGAATCGGTTTCATCGCATCGATTGCGAGTGGATGGCATCAAATCACCTGTGAATCACCACGGGACAAACCTGGAGCGGGCGCTGACGTTTGCCGCGAACCCGATGGGGCAGTCCGTTCAGGGACGCATCGTGCTGGTCAGCGACGGCAATCAAACGGAAGGGAACCTGGCGAATGCTGTGCCGGACCTGAAATCGCGACAGATCCATGTCGATGTTTTGCCAATTGAGTTTTCGTACCCGAACGAAGTCTGGCTCGAACGACTGGACCTTCCCGATTCTGAGTCGAAAGCCTCGGAAGCGGTGATTGTTGTCGGTGCACAAGCCCGCGGACAGGGAAAGTTGGTTCTCTCGGACCTCACCGGGGTTATTGCTCAACGCGAAATCGAATACGGGCCTGGCACAAATTCATTTCGATTGCCGGTGACGCTGCCGCAGTCCGGGTCCATGGAATACTCGGCAACCATTGAGATTCCAGCATCACAGATCGACCGCCGCGGGAATAATTCCGTCCACAATTCCATCCACGTTGCCTCGCGGAAAAAAGTGTTGATTGTCACCGGCGAATCGGGAGTTCAGGACGGTCTGCCGTTCAAGCAGGCGTTGGAAGGTGATTCTGAGGTGATCGTGTTGCCAGCGTCAGGTGTGGCGCAACCTGGTCAGGTACTGGCCGGCAACGACTTGATCGTCTTTTGCAATGTTCGCGCGGATGAATTCCGCGAACGACAACTTCGCGAGATCCGGACTGCGGTGCAAGCGGGGACTGGATTTCTCTTGGCTGGTGGCGAGAGTTTCGACGGTTACCGTCAAACCATGATCGAAGAAATCCTGCCGGTTTCGATGACAGATCTCCCTCCAGGCGCCCGCCCGAACGGAGCATTGGTTTTTGTTCTGGATAACCTCCTGTTTAACGAATTCACAACATCGGGCAAGCGGGCCACCAAACAGGCCATGCTCACCATGCGATCAACGGACAAAGTGGGAGTATTGGCATCGGGGGACGATGGAGACGCGTGGGCGGTCCGCTTGACGTCGGCCGACCAGCACCAGGAAATGTTTCGGACGATCAACAATACTCCGATCGGTCGAATACACAGCTTGAAGACCGCCCTGCGAATGGGATTGGACGAACTCAGGACCAGCGATGCCGCAACCCGTCACCTGATTATTCTGACTGCGGCGATTTCGAATCTGCCCGATCAAACGTTTCTTCAGCAGTTCGCCGACGCCGGTGTCTCGATGTCAACCGTTATCGCCTCCCCTTACGCAGATGCCGGCTTGGACAAGTCCGCGTTGCAGGCGATTGCCACAGCCACAGGTGGTCGGTACTACCTGACAGAGCGCGGCTCAGAAATTCCCGCCATTTTCCTCCACGAAGTCAAGACGGCACTTGCCTCTCACTACCAGTCCACACGGTTCTCGCCAACGGTCCCACAGTCATTCCGCAATGCCACATACCTGCAGGGTCTTCCGGAACTGCAGGGGTATGTCATCACGACTCTCAAGCGGATGGCAACACAGGTCTTGAATGGTCCTGGCCGCGATCAATTGCCTGGTTCCCACGTTCCGATCCTGGCAACGGGCAGTTATGGGCGGGGCAGGACCGCGGCCTTCACAGGGGACTGGGATGGATTGAGCCGATGGGACGGCCTCCGGCCATTCATCAGGCAGTTGACTGGGGAAATCCGTGGCTCAAACCATCTTCGAGTGGTGACGACATCCACAAATGGAAAAGTCCGCATCACCGTGGACGATCTGCATCCCCTGGAATCTGAGCTGGATGTGCAGGCGAGCATCATCGATGATTCGCAAAAATCCACGTCGATACCATTCCAGAAAACAGGTCCGCGGCGGTATGAGGTTACAGTTCCCTTCGTACAAGACCGGATGGCTGTGACAATTCGGGCTCGGCGAAACGAGCGTATCGAGACCGTTTTGTGTTGGGCAGAGTACTCGGCCGGGAATTCACGCGAGCTTCTGCAGACGCAGTCGAACCGAGCCGTTTTGGAGAAACTGGCTGCCGACACCAACGGGCGGGTTCTGACAGGTAATGCCAGTCAGGATGCTGCATTCCTGATCGCGCCGACATTCACTCAATCTTCGCAGGCGGGATTTGACTGGTTCCTGATCTCGCTCGCCCTCGTCATTCCGTTGATGTACTTCCTGGTATGGACCTGCCAGGAAACGGAACTGGCATGTCACCGTGCGATGCAGCGGCCGAGAATTATCTCCGGTTCCACGCTGGTGTCACTGTTGAAGACAAAACTGTGGGTCACTGCGGCCTTGTCCTCCAAAGGGACCGCTCGTCTGCTCGTTCAACGATGGTCGCCAACACCGCGATCCGCGACGTGGAATCCTCCTGAGATCTCCATTCAGCCGCCCCGGGAAATCAAGACGCACGTCGAGGACGGGACGGCCATTTCGACCATCGAGAAACTGCTGGCGCTGAAACGCCAGACGCAAAACTTCCAGCAATCCTGACTTCTTCATTTGACCGGAGCCTGAACATGAGTCTTGCCGATGCACCTGCCGTCACAATTGATCCCGAAATGCTGGAAGCCGAAGCAAAACAGTTTGCGCTCGAGTTTTCGGCAGTCCGTGAAGCGATTGGGCGAGTCATCGTCGGTCAGGACCGGACCGTCGAAGCCGCCCTGACTGCCATTTTCTGCGGCGGCAACGTCCTGCTGGAAGGTGTTCCCGGACTGGGCAAAACCGAGTTGGTCAAGGCCCTGTCACGCGTGCTGGACCTGGATTTTCGCCGCATCCAGTTCACCCCGGATCTGATGCCCGCCGACATCATCGGTACCAGCGTCATGTCCAGCGATGAACATGGCAAGTACCGCTTTGAATTCCGCAAGGGTCCGATCTTCACGCAATTGCTGCTGGCGGACGAAATCAATCGCGCGTCGCCCAAGACCCAGTCGGCTCTGCTGGAAACCATGCAGGAACATTCGGTGACCACCAGCGGCACGATCCACCAGTTGAAGGAACCGTTTTTCGTCCTGGCCACGCAGAACCCGATTGAACAGGAAGGAACTTATCCGCTGCCCGAAGCGCAGCTGGACCGATTCATGTTCAAGGTCGTCGTGCCATTTCTGAACCGGGCGGAACTGAACGAAGTGGTCAGCCGGACGATCCTGAAAACTGCCATCGAGATTCCCAAGATTATTGATGGGGATCGGATCATGACCCTGCGAAAGACGTTGGACAAGGTGGTTGTGACCGATGCCTTGCGTGACTATGCCGTGCGGCTGGTGCTGGCAACTCACCCGGGCACCGACTTTGCTCCACCGCGCATCCGACAGTTCGTGAAGTGGGGAGCCAGTCCCCGGGCCGCTCAAGCCCTGATTCGCGCGGCTCGCGTGCGCGCCCTGGCTGAGGGTCGGGCTCATGTCGCCTTCGAGGACATCCGTCATTTCGCCAGCGAAGTCCTGGGCCACCGCATGCTGCTCAACTACGATGGCCAGGCCGAAAACCTGGATCTGGCGGAACTGGTGGACGAATGCGTCAAAAGTCTGTCAGAAACCATGTAAGTCGGTGAATTGAATGTCGACGATCCGTGAGCTGGCAGCCCGTGGTAAAAGGGGGCAGGCCCTCTCCGGGCACGCGATCTTCAAGGTGAATCGAGTGCCCTCCAAAGGGTCTGACCCCTTTTACTACGGGCTGCTATGGCGCGGATCCTTATTGATGGGATGAATGGTTCATGTCGGTTTGCCCGATTTGTCAGACGGAATTTGAATCGGAACTGCCCAATCGCCTGTGCGACCGGTGCGCCGAACATGACGTCGCTCGCGAACTGTATCAGCCGGCAGACCTGCGATTTGTGGGGATCCTGGCCGGAGTTCTGGGAGCGGCAATCCTGTCGATGCCGGGTGCCTTCCTCGGATTTTATCTCGGACGAATTTTTGATCGAGCGACGGATGGATGCCTGGCAGGAGTGATCGTGATGTCGCTGGTCGGAGTTGCAACCGGATACGTTCTCGGCCAGAAGGCCTGCCTGCGATCACAGGCCATCCGACGACAGGGGACGGCAACCAGCGGTACACAATCCATCCACTCGATCGAGGTTTGAAAGCACGGATCATCAGCGCGTTTTGCCACGAATGACGGGATTTCATGGACAATACCACTCAATTCACATCGCTGCTTGAGAACTCTACGCTGGCTCGTGTTGAGCGGATGCGGATGTTGCCGATGCGGCGACGCACCAATCGCAGCCGCGGCGAACACCTGGCCGGCAAGGGAGGAACCAGCACCGAGTTTAATGACTATCGCGATTATGTCGCGGGCGATGACATGCGGTATGTCGACTGGAACATTTTCTCGCGGCTGAACCGCCCCTACGTGAAGCAGTACCGTCACGAAGAAGAAATGCATGTCGTCATCCTGGTGGATGCGTCGGCGTCGATGCAGTTTGGCGACAAGTTTCTGCGGGCCCGGCAACTGGCCGCGTGCTTCGCCATCATGGGGTTGATGAACATCGAAAAGGTCAGCGTGTTCGCCTGCCAGCATGCCGGTACGACACCGCTGATCCTGTCCCCCTGTACCGGCCGGATCAGCATGAAGCGGGTTCTCAAGTTCCTGGAAGACATTCCTCCGGGGGGCGACTTCCCCATCGAAGAGGCGGTTGAAGCTGTGCTGGTGCAACATCGTGGCCGCGGGATTGCCGTGCTGCTGTCCGATTTCCTGACCTTCGGTGCCATGGATCGGCCGATGAACATGCTGTTCAGTGCCGGACTGGAAGTGTTCGCCATTCAATTGCTCAGTGCGATCGAATTGAACCCGGAACTGACGGGCGACCTGCGATTTGTGGATTCCGAATCGGGCCAGACGCTGGATGTGTCATCGGTGGGGGATCTGATCGGTTTTTACCATGAGCATCTGAATGGCCTGCAGGAGTACCTGTCCACGTTGTGCCGCCAGCGCAACGGCCGGTTCATCCACCTGGATGCATCGCTGCCGCTGGACGAAATCCTGTTTGACGTCTTGAAACGAAAGGGGTGGGTCCAATGACGAATCGAACCTGCCCAATGGCAGCCCATGGACAAAGCGGTCTGACCCACTCCGGGCGCGCGATTTTCAAGTTGAATCGATTGCCTTCCAAAAGATCAGGCCCCGTTTGCCACGAATTGAGATCGCATGACAACGGAGGAACCGAATGAACTGGCCCGGTTTCTCGGCATTGATTCATGCCTGGTGGTTTCTGCTGCTGATTCCGCTGATCGTGTTCTATTTCCTGAAGCTGCGCAGACCGCGGATGGAGATTCCATCCCTGGCACTCTGGCGTCAGGTGATCAGCGATCAACGCGTCAATTCCCCGTTTCAGAAATTCAAACGCAACCTGTTGTTGCTGTTCCAGATCCTGCTGCTGTGCGCCCTGATCATCGCGGCCATGCAACCGTATCTGTCCAGTGGAACGCAGCGTGTGACGAATCTGCCAGTGCTGATCGACACTTCTGCCAGCATGGGGGCTCTCGACGGTCCCGGTGGCAAGTCTCGTCTGGACGAAGCGAAGGAGCGGGTCGGGAAGCTGATTGACGACATGCTGCCGGACCAGCAGTTGTGCCTGATCTCCGTCAATTCGTCGGCCCGCCGCCTGACTGATTTCACCAACAACAAGCGTCTGTTGCGGGAATCGCTGGCTCAACTGGAGGTCAGCCACGTCGCCAGTCGGCTGGAGGAGGGATTTCGGCTGGCGCAGGCGTTGTCCCGGGCGTTCCCGATCGAATCCGTGATGCTGTTGTCCGATGGCAACGTTCCGCAGGACGTGGAGTTCGAGTTGCCGTTCAAATTGAATTTCCAGCGGCTGAAAGTCGGTGGGGCGAACATTGGAATCACGGACTTCAATGCCCGGCGATCACGGACCGGCTGGGATGTGTTCGCTCGGGTTGAAGGTTCGAAAGAGGCGAAGACGCTGGCCGAGTACGAGTTCAAGCAGAATGGACAGCTGATCAAAAGCGACTCAGTCTCCATCGATGGAACAAATGCCGAGCGACTGGTCTTCAAGGTCTCCACCGACATCGCAGTGTCGCTGGAATTGCAGTTGAAGCCGGACGGATTTGATTCGCTGGATTCCGACAACGTCGCCTACCTGGATCTGCCGAAGCCGCGTCCGCTGGCGGTCTATTGCCCGATTGAAATGGCCAGCATTCGGAGCGCACTGTCGATCATTCCGGATATCGACCTGTTTCCAGGATCGGAATCCACACCGTCGGCGGTCGATCTGAAGTTCGCGGATGGGCCGCTCTCACCGGGCCCTGAAGCGAGACTGAACGTAAGAGTGGGGTTTGTCCCGGATGAACTGGCGTCAATGATCGAGATTGAATCTGGTCTGGCGGAAATCGTGGACTGGAACCGGACCGCTCCGTTGTTGCAGCACGTGCAATTGCTCGACGTTCAAATCGCCGATCAACCGAAGCTGGCCAAGGGGATCAGCGAGCGGGATTTCGAATTGGCGGGATATGAAATCCTTGCTCAATCCCGAACCGGTCCGCTGATCCTGGAACGCTCCAACGACAGTCGACTGGATATTCAATTCCTGTTTCACCCGGACCGTTCGTCGCTGATTTTTCGTGTCGGGTTTCCAATCCTGATTCAGAACATCACGCAAATTGCGTTGACCAGGGCCGCGCTGGCGGACGCGCGGGCCATCCCGGCCGGAACCTTGCCGCCGCGCCGTTTGGAACCCGAAACGGAATTCCACGTGACCGGGCCGCACGGCTTTACTGACTCGGGGAAAAGCGACAAGGACGGATTCCTGATGGGCCTGGGAGCCCCCTACGTGGGAACTTACGAAGTGACCGGGGGTGCCGAACCGCTGCGATTCGGCATCAGTTTAATTGCTTCGCACGAATCCTCGATGGAAGCGGTTGAAAAGCTGAATTTTCCCGAGGTGTCCGTATCGGCCACGGAAACAACCGTCAAGACCGACGAACCGTTATGGGGGTGGTTCGCCGTTGCCGGCCTGTGTCTGCTGGTGTTGGAATGGTGGTACTTCCAAAAGAAACCCGCAGGGATGCCAGGATGAAGTTCACCCGACTCCTGTTCCTGCTGGGAACGGTCCTGGTCACTCTGCCGGCCCAGGCTCAACTAAAGCCAATGGAGATTGAGCAGAGCGGAATACAGCCGTCCGTTCAGATGGGGCGGCCGATTCCTTCGTGGTGGGATGTCAAGGTTCGCGGGACCGCGCTGGTCGAAGGTCGATTCGAGTTCAAGCTGAAAAATGACACGCGGTTGCTGACGACGGTCCTGACGGAAGACATGGCCCTGACCGGGCCCCAGCAAACCATTCGAGTCCTGCTGCCGCCGGTCGTTGATGAAATTCCGATTGAACAGTTGCAGTTGGACGTCCGCTTTTTGGGAGCGAAGTTCAATCAGGATCTGGGAACTCACATCCTGCGGGTGGCGTTGCCCAAGTCGCGAACGTTCGTCGTTTTGTCAGCCACGTCCAAGCTGGCCTCGAAACGATCGCCCGATCGCAAATGGATCAGTGACCATTTGGAATTCGAGTCACTCGCCGACGATCTGCCTGAAGCTGTCAAGACGGTGTATGCCCCGTTGGATCCGGTGAACATGCCCCAGGAACCAATGGGGTACTGCGCTTATGATCTGGTGGTTCTGTTTGGCGAAGATTTCCGCCAGTTGAAAAAGCAGCAACTTGAGGCGATGGCCGCCTGGATTCGTGCAGGCGGCAGCTTGTACCTGGAACCGACGGGTGTCCTGGAATCCTATCACGTCGAATTCCTGAGAAGCCTGTCGGAGTTTGGACCGCGCGACCTGGTCCTTCAAGTTGACGAGAATGGACGTTTGATTCCGGTCGGACCAGCGCTCTTGCAATTGACGAACGGGCTCGGGCGGATTGTGCTGCGCACAGGTGACGAGCCGCTTCCCAAACCGGCCCCGATTCAGGAATGGCGGATCTCCACGGGATTCTTGTGGCGATTGAAAGCCCAGTATCTGCAACGTGCGGCCAGTCCGCAGGCCGTCACCTCGTTTTTGATTCACCCCCAGGGGAACATGTCCGCCATCCAGTGGCGCATGCATCTTGCTGAAAAGATGCACTCCTCGACGACGGAATTGCTGGATTGGTTGATGCCGGACGGAGTCCGCATGGTCCCGCTCTGGGTGCTGGCCCTGATTCTGACTTCCTTCGTCGTTTGGATTGGACCGGTCGACTACTTTGGTCTGGGATGGTTGAAGGCACGCAAGTTTACTTGGGTGACGTTTCCAGTGGCAACACTGCTGGTGACCGGATTGACGGTCTGGATCACGAACCAGTACATGTCGAGCGCCGAAACCCGGCGTGGCATGGTCCTGCGCGATGTCGGAGATGACGGAACAGTCGTTCGGACGAATCGATTCGAATTGCTGTTCATCGCCTCCAGTCGACAGGTCACGACGGACGTCCGGAAGGGAGTGTTTGCTTCGATCGGAAGCGGCCGATCGATGTCGCAGTTCCAGGAGGATCAGATCCAGGCACGGTATTACTCACGCGGGAACTATGGCAGCATGGGGGTGGACCGGACGGTCCCCCCCACGCTGGAAGGGCGAGTTCCCACCGAGTTCAAGGTGACTCAGAGCGTCGCCAAATGGACTCCTCAATTGAACCGGATGTTCTGGATCCCCGGTTCTGCGGAGGAAGCGACCATCGACTGGACTTCAATTGTTGCCGAGGCCTCATCTCAGGATCTGCTCAACCGGGGCTCGGTCAGTGGACAGCTTCATGCCAGCGTCGTCGCGCAGTTTGGTCCCAGGGCACTCGTTGCGTGCATCGGATTCAATGGAAAATGGGCGATGAGTTCCAGTGAAAAATGGTGGTCTACGAATGGGCTGCATGCCGGTCCGACGCGACACCAGGTCTGGGCCGTTAACAACAACGTTGCTGACGATGCAATGGATGGCCAGCCGGATTTGTTCCGATGGATCTACATGCATTCGGTGGCCGCGCCGGCCGGGCTGTTTGCGTTGACTTCGCGCATCGGCCCGGCCGGCAGTATCGAACTGGATGATTTGCCGATCCTGGATACGTCCGATCCAACCCAGCGTTTACTGATCGTGGTCGTCCCTCACAACGACGATTTCCTGGTTTATCGCAAACTGCTGCGGGTGGGGAAGTAGCACGATGGATCTGCCAGCCAACGCCGCAGCTGCCGCAACGACCGTTCCGACCTCACGACTCCGCCGCTGGTGGCCGCTGATCAAGTGGTCGGTGTTTGCCGTCATGCTCTACTTTGTCGGCTGCCGCGGCTACCGGTTGTGGGAGTCCAGTCCCGAGATCAAGCTGCACATCGACGTTCCCTGGCTGATCCCGGCCGCCCTTTTGTACTTGATCGGGTGGCTTCCTTCCGTCTGGTTCTGGCGTGAGTTACTACATCGCATGGATCAGCATCCCGGTCTTTACGAATCGATCCGAGCCTATTTTGTCGGCCACCTGGGCAAGTACGTCCCCGGCAAAGCCCTGGTGCTGGTGATTCGCGGTGCGATGCTGAAAGAAGGCGGAACCAGTCCCGTACTGGGTGGGCTGACCGCCGCCTACGAAACTCTGGTGTCGATGGCTGCCGGAGCCTCCATTGCTGTAGCACTGGCACCGCTGGTGATCCCCACGGGGCTTTGGGAGCGATTGCCGGCGGGCATGCAGTTCCTGCGACAACAATCGCTGCTGGTCCCGTTGGTGGTCGCGTTTGTCACGATTGCCAGTACTCCGATCAGTGCCATGCTGTTCACCCGGATCGGACGCAAAGCTGTTCCACCAGTGGAAAATGCCTCCCCGGCCAGAACAGGCATTTCCGCGCGGCTGGTGCTTCATGGAGTGCTGATCACTTCGGCGGGATGGGTGTGTCATGCGCTCAGCCTGGGGTGTACGCTGCAGTCTGTTTCGGAATCCGCCGTGGAATGGAATCAGTTTCCCGTCTGGCTGGCAACGGTTTCGCTGTCGACGTTCAGCGGGTTCGTGGTCATGGTGGCACCGGGAGGCCTGGGCGTCCGCGAATGGGTGCTGGTCGAAATCCTGAAGGATCAATCCACCATCGGCGTCGAAAAGGCCATCGTCGTTGCGGGTTTGCTGCGATTGGTGTGGTTTGTCGCGGAACTGGCGGTGGCTGGTCCGTTGTACATCATCAAACCGCGTCGCCACGGAATTACGACGGACGCTTGATCCTTGCGGCGTGAATGTCGACACTTCGTCCCATGAAACTCTCCCTGGTCATTCCTGCGATGAACGAAGTCGACAGCCTGCGCGAGCTGCAGGCGCAGATTGTCGCGGCGGCAACGTCCCACTCATTGGATATTGAAGTCATTTTCGTGGACGACGGATCACGGGACGGCACCTGGGACGTGATTCGCGAATTGACGCAGGCCGATTCCCGGGTCCAGGGGATTCGCCTTCGTCGAAATTTCGGCAAGGCGGCGGCCCTGACTGCCGGCTTGAAGTCCGCCACCGGCGAACTGATCATGACGATGGATGCCGACCTGCAGGACGATCCGGCCGAGATTCCAAATTTCATCGCCAAACTTGCGGATGGCTACGACGTCGTCAACGGCTGGAAACAGCGACGGCTGGATCCCTGGCACAAGGTCTATCCCAGCCGGGTCTTCAACTGGCTGGTGAGCCTGATGACTGGGTTGAAGCTCCATGATCATAATTGCGGCGTGAAACTGTTTCGCCGCGAAGTCGCCGGCGAAATCCGATTGTATGGCGAACTGCACCGATTTATCCCGGTACTGGCTCATTCCCGGGGCTTTCGCGTGACGGAAATCGGCGTCCATCATCGAGCCCGGCAGCATGGGTATTCCAAGTACGGAATTCGTCGATTCACTCGGGGATTTCTGGATTTGTTGACGGTGTCGTTTTTAATCGGATATGGGCAGCGTCCACAGCACATGCTGGGCTGGGTCGGGCTCGTTTGTTTTGCGGCCGGCTTTGCGGGGTTGGGCTATCTCGCCCTGGCCTGGGTGCTGATGAACGTCTTCGCGGTCTGGCCCGCCACGCCGATCGGCGGTCGTCCGCTGCTGGCCTATTCCATCGCATCGACGCTGTTGGGAGCGCAGGCGATGACGATCGGCCTGCTTGCTGAATTGATCGTTCACTTCGCAGGCCGGGATTCGGACACTTATAGCATCGCGGAAGAGGTGCAAGGCCCGGCCGATGCGTAGAATGCCCTGTGGCCGGAATACCTGAATTCTACGTCCGGCCGTTCAAATGCGAGTCGTTTCCATCCATCAGAATCCGCCGAAATCGATTCGGTGTTTTCCAGACAGTTCAATGAGGGATTGTGACCGTGTCTGCTACTGACGAAATCGTGGTTCAGGTTGATCTTGGACCACGCAGCTATGAAATCCCGATTGTCAGCGATCGACTGGCCGACTGCGCCCCCCTTCTGCAACGCTGGTGGGTGGAGCGCGATGGCATGTCGTCGATGACCTGCCGCCAGAAGCCGCCGGCAGGGAGCCGTTGGATTCACGACAGCATCCAGCCGCCGCAACCGGTCGCCCTGATCGTGACCGACTCTCATGTGGCGGACCTGCACGCGGCCACCGTCCGTCAAAGCCTGCTGGCGGGCGGGTGGCGGGTGGAAACCGAGATTCTTCCGGCCGGAGAAAAATCCAAATCACTGGATGTCGTCACGCGGGTGTACGATCGGCTGATTGGGATGCAGGCGGACCGGCGCACGATCATCGTCGCCGTCGGTGGCGGCGTCGTCGGTGACGCTGCGGGATTCATTGCTGCGACCTACACGCGCGGTCTCCCGTTCGTGCAGATCCCGACGACATTGCTGTCAGCCGTGGATAGTTCGGTCGGGGGCAAGACCGGTGTCAATCATCCGCTGGCCAAGAATATGATCGGTGCCTTCTATCAGCCGATCGGAGTGCTGATCGATACAGTCGCGCTGGAAACGCTTCCCGCACGTGAATTCCGGGCGGGCCTGGCGGAAGTGGTGAAATATGGCGTGATCCTGGACGCCGACTTCTTTGAGTACCTGGAACAGCACGTCGACGACATCAACGCGCGGCGTCCGGAAGCCATTCGGTACCTGGTCGCTCAAAGCTGTCGATTGAAGGCCGATGTCGTCGAACGCGACGAATTCGAATCGACCGGCCTGCGGGCCGTGTTGAACTACGGTCATACATTTGGCCATGCGTTCGAGGCCTTGTGCGGATACGGGGAACTGCTGCACGGCGAAGCCGTCTCCATCGGGATGGTCTTCGCCAGTCGCCTGGCCGAACGGCGGGGATTGATCGACAGAAGCTTGACCGACCGTCAAATCGCATTGCTGCAGGCGCTGGCCCTGCCGACGGAGCTTCCACCTGGAGCGAACCTGTCGAACGACGCGGTGCTCGGCCGGATGCGATTGGACAAGAAGACCGTCTCTGGCAGCCTGCGGTTTGTCTTGCCGACACGACTGGGCGAAGTCAAAACGTTTGGTGAGATCGCCGAATCGGACGTACTGGCCGTCCTGAACGGAGCGTTGGTGTAAATCGCGTTGCATGGACCCGAATGCCCCCGAAGTAACGGTCCTTGCCCCTGACCGGAAGCTCTATTAATCTGGGCAAGATCCATCTCCCTGCCACCCCGTATCGAAGAGACCTGTGAATGAAAGTCGCATTCCGAGCTGTCGCCATCTTCTGTCTGCTGGGGATCACTGCCTGGGGAGCGGAACCGTTTCAGGCCGGGGCTGCGACCAGCAATATCACTCCACCGATCGGATTGGAAATCATCGGCGGATTTGTCCCGTTTCCGTCCCGACAGATTCACGATGAACTGCATGCTCGGTGTCTGGTGCTGGATGACGGCACGACCCGGCTGGCACTGGTGGTCTGCGACCTGTTGGGAATTCACCGCGCGGTCAGCGACGAGGCGCGCCGGAGAATTACGGAAAAAACGGGCATTCCCAGGGAAAACGTCATGATCAGCGCCACGCATACCCATTCGGCCGCCAGTGCCCTGGGGCAGGACCGACTGCAGCCTGATCAGGGTCTCGACGAATATCAGAACTTCGTCGCCAGCCGGATTGCTGACGGCGTGACCCGGGCCCTGAATAACCGGCGCCCGGCGCAAGTTGCGATTGGAACCGTGGATATTCCCGAACACGTGTTCAACCGTCGCTGGCACATGCGGCCAGGGACGGTCCCGCCCAATCCGTTCGGGACGGCAGATCTGGTGAAGATGAATCCGCCCGCAGGCAGTCCCAATCTGGTGGAACCCGCCGGGCCGATCGATCCCGCCGTGTCGCTGATATCTGTCCGAACGGTGCAGGGGCGTCCGATCGCGGTCTTGTCGACCTATTCACTGCATTATGTGGGCGGCGTCGGCTCGGCGGAGATCTCTGCCGACTACTACGGCGTCTATTGCGCCCGCCTGCAACAGTTGGTGACCGCCGAGATCAAACCGGACGGAGATCAACCGCCGTTTGTCGCCCTGATGGCGAACGGGACCAGCGGGGACATCAACAACATCAACTTTCAGAATCCCAGGCCGGGCAAGAAGCCGTACGAGCAGATTCAGTTCGTCGCCGAAGACTTGGCTGAAAAAGTGAAAGCCGCCCTGACCTCGTTGAAATACCAGGACCACGCCATCCTGAAAGCTTGTTACCGGGAACCGGAAATCGCCTGGCGACATCCCACGGCCGAGCAACGCAAATGGGCGGAAGAAACGATTGCCGCCGGAGCGAAAAGTCCGTCTGACCTGTCCTACATCTACGCCCAGCGAGCCATGAAGCTGGCGGGATATCCCGAATCCACGACCATCCCGTTGCAGACCCTGCGAATCGGCGATCTGTGTATTGGAACGATGCCGTGCGAAGTTTTCTGTGAAATTGGCCTTGAATTTAAAAGCCAGTGCCCGATTCAACCGGCGTTCATGATTGAATTGGCTCACGGCTATTTCGGGTACCTGCCGACTCCACGCCAGTTGAAGCTGGGTGGCTACGAAACCTGGATTGGCACAAACCGGCTGGAACCGGACGCCTCGGAAAAGCTGCTCAAAACCCTGCTGGAAATGGCGGCGGAGCTGAAGTGAGCCGCGAACTTGCGGAATACTCTTCAAACATTCATCCGGGAAATCGTGGAAGTCTTGGCGTCGCAGCGTGTTGATCGCTATAATCCCGGCTTCTCCGGAGGCCGAAGGTGGGTTGACGGGGATTGCCCAGGCAGGTCGCACCACGTTGAATGGGCTGCGGCTCGCACAGCGGTGCTGGGACCAGATCTGTCCATTTCCTCGAGAACCTGACGAAAGAAGATCAAGCGGTATGCCCAAAGAAGAGGCCATTGAGGTCGAAGGAGACGTTGTTGAGGCGCTTGCCAACACGCAGTTTCGCGTCAAGTTGGTGAATGGTCATATGGTACTTGCCCATGTGGCGGGAAAGATGCGGAAGCATTTCATCCGAATCGTTCCTGGTGACCACGTTCTGGTGGAAGTTTCGCCGTACGACCTGAATCGCGGTCGTATTGTGTTCCGCGAACGTTAATCCGTTCGCGTTGATTTCGGACCTTCGCTCTGATCATTCCTGACGGCGGATGGTCCATCGCGGTTCATTCCCGCGGACGCTGTCAATCGTGCCCGATGGTCATCGCACGACTGTTGCTTTTGGGTGTCGTGGTCATGTCCAGCCAAAATCCTGCCGAAGCATCCGACGGGCGGCTGCCGTTCGTGCAATTGTTCACCGATGGTGCCTGCCGCGGCAATCCCGGGCCGGGTGGCTGGGGTTGTATCCTGCGACATCCAGCGTCCGGCACCGAAAAGGAGCTGTCTGGCGGCGAGATCCTGACGACCAACAACCAGATGGAGCTTCAGGCGGTCATCTCTGGTCTGCAGGCCCTGAAGTCCCGGTCTGAAGTGGAAGTCGTCACCGACAGTAGCTACGTGGCCCAAGGGAGCGAAACCTGGATGGCAGGCTGGAAGAAAAACGGCTGGCGTCGTCGCGAAGGTTCGTCGTGGAAGCCGGTCAAAAACGTCGAATTGTGGCAGGCCCTCGATCAACTACTGATCCAGCACAAAGTCCGCTTCGTCCATGTCCGCGGTCACATGGGACACCCCGAAAACGAACGCTGCGACGAACTGGCCGTCGCCGCCGCTCTCGCCATCGCCAGTTCCTGATGACGGCAGAGCCCTCAATCCAATTCGAGCGACCGCTCAAGAACTGCAACTCCGATGGATCATTGAAGGAATCGGCAAGTGGCACACAAGATCTCACCGTTTCTGATGTTTGAGGGATCCGCGGAGGAGGCGATGCGGTTCTACGTCAGCTTGTTTTCCCGCTCTGAGGTCAAGAGCATTGAACGCTACGGTTCCGGCGGGCCCGGGGCGGACGGGACTGTCAAACGTGCGGACTTCACGCTGGCAGGTCAGGACGTGATTTGCATCGACAGCCCGGTGAAGCATGGATTCTCATTCACCCCCTCGATGTCGCTGTTTATCGAGTGCGAGGATGAAGCCGAACTCGTTCGGGTATTCGGCCAGCTTGCTGTGGGCGGCGCGGTTCTGATGCCGGTGGGCAACTATGGATTCAGCCGGAAGTTCGGCTGGGTGAATGATCGCTATGGCGTCTCCTGGCAACTGAATCTGCCATGAATCATTCCGCCGGAGTGCGGGGACAGGGGCGGACACTGATGACTGGTTTGAAAGAGCATCCAATGTTCGTTCTTTGGCGTATCGTTTATTCAACCGTGGCAGGTGCGTTACTGGCGGTGATGCTGCTCATTGCGGTCGAACTGTTTAGTTCTGTGGTCCATCCATTTCCGCCGGAATTCGGGGGAACGAAGGACGAGATCTGCCAGCACGTGGCACGTTATCCGCAGTGGGTCCTGGCCGTCGTGTTGCCGATGTGGCTGGGATTGGCGTTCGTCAGCACCTGGATTGCAGTTCGACTGGGCAGATTGATACCGGGATTGATCGTGGGCGGCCTGTTGATTGCTGCCCTCACGTGTAATGCCTTGATGTTGCCCTATCCCGTCTGGTTTTCAGCGGGAATATTCCTCGGGGTACCGTCGGTGGTCGCGTTGGGGTTGTGGTCACTGCGACGTCGAGTTTCCGACCGGTGAGCCGGGGTCAGGCTACACGCGCACCACGCCCCGGAAGCCCCGCGCTGCGTAGTAAGACTGCGCTCCGTTGTGATACACGAATACTTTACCATAGCGACGATCACAGAAGAGGGCACCACCAAGCGAACGTACATCCTCCGGCGTTGCCACCCAGCTGGACGTCTTCAGGTCGAATTCGCCAAGTCGCTGCAGCTCTCGGTACTGTTCCTCAGTCAACAACTCAATGCCCATCGCGGCCGCCGCCTCGACCGCGCTGCCTTCAGGCTTGTTCTCTTTCCGTGAATTCAGCGCATCTCGGTCGAAGCACAGGCTTCTGCGCCCGGACGGGCTTTCCGCAGAACAGTCGCAGAAGACATACTGATCGGAGGCTTTGTCGTACCCAATCACGTCAGGCTCGCCGCCACTGGCCTCCATTTCCGCGAGCGACTTCAGTGCCGCGGGGCTGCGTTCAAGTTTGGCCTGAACCTTTTCCCAAGCGTGTCCTTTGTGCCGATTCTGGTTTTTCTCGAAACGACTCTTCAACGACTGAAACAGAACGTTGCGTTCTTGCACCTTCATGGACCAGACCTCGCGCTGCACGTGGATCATCACGCCAATACTTTGAGCCACCAGCGACTGCGGGTCAAGTTGACCTCATGGTTTGGCCCTGATGGTAACGCAATCTCGTTTGTTCTCTCAATCGCCGATTTCTGGCTGCTGACAAGCCACCTTGATTTGCTGGATTCGATGCACCACGCAAGCAGTTAAGCATGCGAGCACAGCGACGATTGCCGACCAGGCTTGCCGCCTTCAGAACTACATTTCCGGCGGATTCACGGCCGTGTCGTAACGCAATGGTTCCATCGAGAATGAGGCCCGGCCCTGGGAGAGGCTGCGGACGTCGTTGGAGTAGCCAAACATTTGTGACAGGGCAACTTCGGCCGTGATCGCGATCAGGTTTCCACGGACTTCGGTGTTCACGATGATGGCCCGCCGGGAATTCAGGTCGCCAGTGATGTTACCGACGAAATCCTCGGGGACGACAACTTCCAGCTTCATGATCGGCTCCAGCAAGACGGCACCGCCGTCGTGCAGAGCTCGCCGGACGGCGTCGGACGACGCGGCGCGGATTGCCACTTCCGTGGTTTCCCCTTCGCGGTAATCGATCTCCTTGACGATCACCTTCAGATTGATCAGCGGATAACCCACCACGCCCCCGCCCTTGATCTCGTCCCGCAGTGCGTTCAGCAGGATCTCCAGCATTTCGGGTGGGAGGGCGTTGGGTTTCAGCTTGCTTTCCACGTTCAGGGTCGTTTCGTTTGGCACTGGCTCCATGACGATCGTAACGGCCGCATACTGGCGGGTTCCCCCGGCCTGGCGGTCGAAGCGGCCTTCGGTCTCGATCTTGTGCGGGATCGTTTCGCGATAGGTGACACGCGGCTTGTGGGTCCGGAACTTCATATGGAAGTCCCGTTCCATCCGCTTGCTGATGATTTCCAGGTGCAGTTCACCCATGCCGCTGATGATGGTCTGACCCGTCTCCTCGCTGATTTTGGCGGTGAAGGTCGGATCCTGCTTCATCATCAGACGCAATGTCGTCTCCAACTTCTTTCGATCCGCGCTGCTGTCCGGTTCGATCGCCATCGAAATCACGGTTTCGGGGAAGTGAATTGACTCCAGCAGGATTGGATTCTGCTGGTCGCACAGAGTATCACCCGTGACCGATTCCTTGGGACCAATGACGCCGACAATGTCGCCGCAAGTGGCTTCATCCAGGGCTTCCCGGGAATCCGCCTGCACACGCCACAGTTGACTGACCAGTTCCTTGGCCCCGGTCCGTGGATTCAGCAGTCGGGAACGACTTTTCAGAACGCCCGAATAAATGCGGACGAAATACAGTTCCGCGTGCTCGTCGGCATGAATCTTGAAGACCAGTCCGCAGAACGGTTCCTTCTCGGAAGGCTTGCGGATTTCGGTCTTGTCCGCTTTCTTCGGGTTGGGATTGCGGCCTTCAACGGGAGGAACATCCAGCGGGCTGGGCAGGTACCGGACGACGGCATCCAGGACAGGCTGCACTCCGATATAGTCCAGAGACGAACCGCAAAACACCGGCTGCAACTGATACGTCACAACGGCCTTCCGCAGCACTCGGATAATCTGGTCCGCCGGCAGGTCTCCCGTGGCATCGTAGATCGCGAAGGCTTCGTCATCGGTCAGGGCGATGGCGTCGATCAGTGCGGCCCGCCATTCCTCGGCGCGCGACTGCTCGTCTTCCGGGATCGGCTGCACGTCGATCGTCTTTCCTTGCGCCGCCGTGTCAAAGTACAAGGCCTTCATCTCGATCAGGTCGATGATTCCCTTGAATCCGTTGGCATTGGTGGCCGGACCTTCGCCGATCGGCAACTGCACGGCGACTGGATTCGCCCGCAACCGTTCGGAGATCTGCTGGAAGACGCGTTCGAACCCTGCCCCGATCCGGTCCATCTTGTTGATGAAGCAGACGCGGGGCACGTGGTACTTGTCCGCCTGCCGCCAGACGGTTTCGCTTTGTGCTTCCACTCCTTCGACCGCACTGAAGACAACCACTCCACCATCAAGCACCCGCAGGCTGCGTTCCACTTCGGCGGTGAAGTCAACGTGCCCCGGAGTATCGATGATGTTGATCGTGTGTCCCAGCCACTTGCAGGAAATGGCGGCCGAATAGATCGTGATTCCGCGCTTGGCTTCTTCCGGATCAAAGTCGGTGACCGTTGTTCCTTCATCGACCGATCCCGGCCGATGCGTTTCCCCTGCATAAAACAGGATGCGTTCGGTGGTGGTCGTCTTGCCGGCATCAATGTGAGCGATGATGCCGATGTTGCGAATCTGCTGAATGTCGGTGGCCATGGATCCGTGCTTATCGGTGGGAAGTCGAAGAGTGGTCTTCGTACCAGGGACGAAGAACGCGGGCGGGCGGATTCGCCGGAGACGCGGCGGATCACACCGGGCAGATCACTTCGCAGCGTACCGACCGACCCGGTTGATCCGGCCATGAATGTCGTTCAGGATCCAGTGGAATGCGACCAGGTGGACCGATTCCACCATCCCCATGTCGTCCAGCGGGACATGCAGATTCTTCTTCCCCATCGGCTTCAGCTTGCCGCCCGAATATCCTGTGATCCCCCAGGTGACCAGGTCGTGTCGGTTGGCCCATTCGACGGCGTTCAGGATGTTTGGGCTGTTCCCACTGCCACTGATGGCGATCAGCACGTCACCCGGTGAGGCAAAGTTTTTCAACTGTTCGACGAACACCCGGTCAAATCCCTCGTCGTTGCCCCACGCCAGGATATAGGGGGTATTGTCGGTCAGGCTCAACACCTTCAGACGCTTGACGGAATCGTTGGTGAAGTCCTTGCGATCGAGGGTGCTTTTGCCCAGGTCTTCGCAGAAA
Organism: Planctomycetota bacterium; assembly: GCA_018242525.1. Taxonomy (GTDB): domain Bacteria; phylum Planctomycetota; class Planctomycetia; order Planctomycetales; family Planctomycetaceae; genus Schlesneria. The sequence goes on from JAFEBS010000010.1 coordinate 135,131, forward strand.
TGCGAGCAGTTTGAACCACTGCCGCCATTCCCGATCAGAAATACAAATCGGCCATCTTCGTAAGCAGAATAGATGTCATTGGCCAGTCCTTCCAGTTGCGACACATCCAGCGTGTCGAAGACTTCGGCACAGCGTTTCAGGTATTGAGCGGGATTCAGTTGAGTTCCGAGCATGTCTGGGGTTCTTTCGATTAATGAACGCACAGACACCATCGGACCGAGAACCATTGGAGTGAATGCGGCGGAAAAAGTTCGGCTTGAAAAGCGGGTTTTCGCACTTTCCCAGAGAATTCCGCTGCTGGCAGCGTCGGGTACGGTCTGCCGGTCCACTCGATGACTCAGTCTCCTGGTGTCCTGAATTAATGGTCAGCCAGCCGACTTGGCGGCAATGACCTTGTCCAGTTCTTCCTTCAGCCGAGGCAGGATGGAATCGTAGGGAAACGCTCCCAATTCCACCGGCCCCTTTTTCAAGTTCACAAAATTCGGACCGCACCACAGTCCCAGGTCCGCATCGTCTGTTTCTCCCGGCCCGTTGACCCGGCAGCCCATCACCGCGATCGTGATTGCATAATCCCTGGCGTAGGCCGTCATTTCCTTGACCTGCTGCGCCAGATCGATGAAGGCTTCGTTCTCGACACGCGAACAACTGGGGCAACTGATGATGTTCAACACCTGCAGACCGTAATCGACGAACGAGCGCACTCGACCGGCCGCAATGTCTTCGAGGATCTTGCGACCCGCCACGATCTCTTCCGGCTTGCGCGAATTCGGCACCGTCAGCGAGACCCGGATCGTGTCCCCGATTCCCTGGCTGATCAGTTGTTCAAACGCGATCCGCGTCTTGATGATGCCGTCAGGAGGCATCCCTGCTTCGGTGACTCCCAGGTGCAGGGGAATATCCGGCCGCTGTTCTGCAAACCGGCGATTCCCTTCGATCACCTTCTGGGGATCCGAATCCTTCATCGATACGCAGTACCGGGTAAAGCCGAGCGAATCGAGGAAGTCACAGTGTTCCCAGGCGCTTTCGAGCATCGGAGTGATCGAATCCGCGGGATCGTATTTTTCTTTCTTGGCCGGATCGACGGAACCGCAGTTCACGCCCACCCGCATCGCACAATCGTGCTCTTGAGCGACCCCGGCCAGGTAACGCACCTTGTCCTGCCACGGCTTTTCACGTTCGTGATGGTACAAGTGACCTGGGTTGTAACGGATCTTGTCGACATACGGGGCAACGACTTCGGCCAACCGGTAGTTTTCCTGCAGATCGACCGCCAGATTGGCTTTGGTCTGCTGGCGGATTTCCGCCAGGGCCGCGGCATCTTTCGTACTGTCGACGGCCACTCGGATCACGTCCGCTCCGGCGTCGTACAGCGCCGTGATCTGGGCGACCGTGGCGTCGATATCCTGAGTATGAGTCGCCGTCATGCTTTGCACGGCGATCGGGTTCCCCGCTCCGATGGTCGAAGTGCCGATTTTGACCGCACGGGTCGGATTTCGCCGAAGTTCCATTGTTGCCTCCCTTTTGTGACAGCCTGCTGGCTGAGATCGACCACCGGTTCCGTCCGGATTCCAGGAAGCCAAACCAACCTCGTCGCGGACAGGCGCATTGTCGAGCGGAACGCCGATTTTCGCAAGCGCTCGCAGATTCGTCAGTTGGAGTCGACCGTCCTACAGGGCTGGAGGCTTCAACCCGCGGTAACTCAGATCAAGAATCTCCATGGGGTGTGCGACCCAGATTGGGCTTCCTGCCTGTTTTAATGTGGCTTGGATCTGCAATGAACAGCCTGCGTTTCCGCTGATTAAGGCTGTCGCTTCCGTCGACAGAATGTGGTTGATCTTTCGAGTCGCCAATCGGTCTGCCATTTCGGGCTCGGTCAGGTTATAGCTTCCGGCCGCACCGCAACAGATTTCCGATTCGGGAAGTGGGACCAGCTTCAGGCCGGGGACCAGCGACAGCAGTTCGCGGGGTTGCTCACGGATCTTCTGGGCGTGGCACAGGTGACACGCATCGTGATAAGTCGCCGTGAGTGGGATGTCCCCCCGGGGGGCAATCGGCCCGAGTTGGATCAGGAACTCGGACACATCCTTGACTTTGTGCGCAACCCCATCCAGAGACGTCCGCAGCAGATGGTCCTGCTTCGCCAATTCTTCGCCAACGTGACCGTAATCCTTGAGCATTGATCCACATCCGGCAACGTTAATGATGACCGCATCGATGTCACTGGACTGAAAGGCGGCTGCGTTCGTACGGGCCAGATCGAGAGCCGGTTGGCCGGCACCACTGTGGTAGTGGATGGCACCGCAACAGGCCTGGCTGCGTGGAATCACGACCTCGCACCCATTCTGTTGCAGGACGCGTGCAGTCGCCCAGTTTACGTGGTGAAACATCGCATCGGCGACACAACCGGTGAAAAGAGCGACCCGGGCCCGTTTCGGGCCAATGGCCGGCAAAAACTCGGGCAGCCTCGGTTCACGCGACTTCAGTGTTGGCAACAGGCGATGCATGCGACGCAGTTTTTCCGGGAGCAATCGCAGCAAGCCCAGACGTTCGGCCAACTGGTCGATTCCCGTCAATTGTGCGAATCGGGCGGGAAGCAGCGCCCACTTCAGGCGATTCGGGTACGGAAACATCCCGTACAGGACCCAGGATTGAAACCAGCCCGGACGCGACTTCTTTTCCGCCAATTCCCGCTGCTGAGTTTCGATCCGGAATGGCTCAATCAGCCGACCGTATTGAACACCCGACGGACAGGCTGATTCGCAACTGCGACAGTCCAGGCACAGATCCAGATGCCCTTTGACAGTATCGGTCAGTTCCAGCCGACCGTCGGTGACCGCTCGCATCAGGTAAATACGGCCCCGTGGGCTGTTGTTCTCATCGCCGGTTTCCAGATACGTCGGGCAGGCGGCGGTACACAACCCACAGTGGACGCAGTCCAGAAACTTTTCGTAGTCGATCCCGCTGCCAACGGGCGGCAAACTTGCCGCCACCTGTGGTGGAGTGGTGGTCACCGTCGTCACCGTGTCTGACATGCCCGTTGATATCCTTCACGCAACCAACCCGCGTGGACCGGGTCGGACGCCATTGCTTTTCTGAAATCCTGGTAGTTCGTCCAGGACAGTCGACGCATGGTCGCTGATTTACGCCCCATCCTCAAGTGAAGATTGGAGTTCAGCCTTCAACTTGAAGGCTGACCGCGACGATCTGCTGACCGAGACACTCGACCGTCGCATCGATTTGACTTAGACTCGTCAGCATGAAACGAGCACTTATTACCGGGATCACCGGCCAGGACGGATCCTATCTGGCAGAACTGCTGCTGGCGAAGGGGTACGAGGTCCATGGCCTTGTCCGCCGGGTCGCCCTGGAAGATGCCCGACACCGGTTGTCGAGACTGCTGCACATTCGCGATCAGCTCCACCTGCACGCGGCCAGCCTGGAAAGCTTTCCATCACTGTACAGCGCGGTGAACCAGATTCAGCCCGACGAACTGTATCACCTGGCCGCTCAAAGCTTTGTTTCGTATTCGTTCGACGACTCGTTTTCGACGTTTCGGACGAATATCGACGGCACGCACTATGTGCTGGAGTCGGTGAAGCAGGCGGCCCCCAAGTGCAAAGTCTACTTTGCTGGCTCGAGCGAAATGTTTGGCAACGCGCCGGAAACACCACAGAACGAGGAAACAAAGTTTTCTCCTCGCAGCCCCTACGGAATTTCCAAGGTCACAGGTTACGACCTGTCCCGGAATTACCGCGAGGCCTACGGCTTGTATGTGAGTTCGGGAATCCTGTTCAATCACGAATCGCCACGGCGCGGCTTTGAGTTTGTAACTCGCAAGATCACGTCGCACGTGGCCCGCATCAAACGGGGACTGATCGACAAACTGCCCCTGGGTAACCTGGATGCAAGCCGTGACTGGGGATTCGCCGGCGACTATGTCGTCGCCATGTGGCAGATGCTGCAGCAGCCTCAGCCGCGCGACTTCGTGATCGCGACCGGTGAATCCCATTCTGTGCGGGAGTTCTGCGAGGTCGCTTTTCGATACGCCGGGCTCGACTGGCAAAAGCACGTTGTCGTCGATCCCGATTTCTATCGACCCGCCGAGATCCACCAACTGATCGGCGACGCCAGTCGCGCCAAGCGGGACCTCGGCTGGGCTCCGACCACGTCGTTTCAGGAACTGGTCAACAGCATGGTTGAACACGACCTGCAGATGACCAAGTAACGCTTTTCCGAGGCCCTTGGCGGCACTGCGGTGCGGTTGCTGGCAGCGGATCAAGCCAATTCAAACGCTGCCAGTTCTTTCAGAAACCACTGGGGCTTGCGAAGCTGACGGCCACAATTGCGAACGGCTTCCAGTTCCGCTGGTGTCAGCTCATTGAGTTGTTTCAGCAATCGACATCGTTCCAGCTGGACTTCGCAGATCCGGTGCAGCATTCCTTTGCGGGTGACTTCCGCCAGTTCGTCATTGCGAACTGCCAGAGCCGATTGAACGTCGTTCCCCGCCAGATGATACGCTGCGGTGGAATTCGCACAGATGGAATGCTGCTGGTCGAGCTGACTGATCAGGCGCATGCCGCGACGGTACGCCTGCCTGGCCTCCCGGTCCTCACCACGCAAGCGAAGCATCGCACCCTGCCAGATCCAGCCATCTGCCTCGGTGCGCCGAAGCTGCCCATGTCGGGCGGAAAGTTCGGCCATTTGAGCCGCGTGATCCGCAAGTTCGCTCGTGTATCCGAGCATGTGGCAGATCTGGCAGAGCTGGTACAGAGCCCAACTGCCAAACCACAACTTCGACGAACTCCGGTCAATCAGCGCGAGCGTCTGTAATGCATTGTCGTAGGCTTGTTCCCAACGCCCGGTCGAGCACAGGAATGTTCGCCACCGGTAGTTCAGCACAAACCGTGCGCCACCAGACTCGCGTGACGTGATTGCTTCCTGACTTTCAAACCCTCGCTCCAATTCCTCTTGAAATCCATAGGCGTCAATCTGCTGGTACGTTTCCAGGACAGCGACCATCACGCCATTCCGGCTGGGATGACTGCTTCCCGGAGGAGTGTTGAACCGGACAATCAAATCCATGGCCAGTGGCAGGGCGCGACCGAAATCCTCCAAATGCGCGGTCATGACCTCCAGCCGGCTGCTCTCAAAGTACAGGACCCACCACGGCTCGTTCAGTCGCAACGCTTCGTCGCGGCCTCGCGTACAAAGTGACAGCGAGCGCTCCGGATCCGTTTCGTGGCACGCAAACGCCTGGTTGACGAGGGAGGGGAGTGATTGACGGTCCTTGTCCCCCGATTCGTACAGGGCGTTCACCTGCGCGCTGAGCTCATCGTCGATGGCACCCATGTCTAAATCAACCTGTCCAGGGAACGTTGCCAGCTTCCGATATCCGACGTTGCTTGCGACGCGTCGAGCATTCGCCCGCAGAAAAGTTTCGCGAAATAGGCGATGACAGCCAGTGCCGCCTGCTTTCGTCCCGTCGGGACGGTGGAATCGGCCAGTCGGCGGATCAACGGGTTGGCCGCATTCAAGTGCAATGTTCCCGTATCAGCAGAAATCGTGCGGCGCTGATCGACGTACCCCTGCACCAGTCCCGAAAACCCGTCAGGGATCAAGTTCTCGTCAAGCGCGGACATGGCATCACGAACAGTTTCTGCCTCAGCCGGGTATGTCATGACGGCGGGGACGTCGGACGGATGAAAGGAGGCGACACGAATGCAGAACCCCAGTTCTTCGCCCAGTGCCATCAATTCCTCGAATGGTCCCGATGGAGCCGGGCGGAGCAGCAAATCTACCTCGTCATCCAATCGCACCAGCGTTGTTTCTGGATGCAGCTCGGCATAGCGATTCAAGAACGCAGGAACCGCAAACCACGATGCGTCGATCGCCGGCACATCGCGACCTTCCGCCAGGATCTTGTCCTGCAAGGATCCCAGTTCCCGCGTGGTAAAATAAACGGCGTGACCGGTCAGCTTCAGGTACTGCGGCAGCGTCAACCTGCCGCGGCTCGTTTTGAGCGGAACAGAATCTGCAACCATCCGAAAAAAGCCGCGATCTTTGCAGGCCCAACCGACAATCACATCGCTATGTCCATAGGCGATCTTCCGCCACGTCTCCGGCTGGTGGGCTGACAGGGCCCTCAACCCCCGCTCCAACTGATCGGCAATCACTTCACGGACCGAATCGAACGAATCGTCCTGATGTACGGCCTCGCGCGACGCCGTTGGTTGCAGCGCGGGGCAGTCGATCACCCCTTGCACGAAGCGGGCCCAGGAGGGGAGCAGATCCTTGTCGCCGTCACAAATCGCCATTCCACGAATGTAGACGGCGGTCTTTCCATACTCCTTGATCGACACCGTCGACTCTGCCGGAATGAACAAGAAGCCCCGCAAAGGGATCGTCATTGTGTCATGGCCAAGATTCACTGTCCCGTTGACCAGGGGCATGACCCACAGCGGATTGGCCTCGCCGAATCTTCGTTTTACGTAGTCTCGGCAGGCTGTTGCCGCATCCGCTTCGTCCCACGGCGGACGGCCGAGGTTGGCCTGGACAACTGCTTTTTGAACATGGATCGGTGTCGGCACAAAGTCGGCGTACTGGTGGACGACATCAATCAGATTCTGCTCATTCAGCAGAAACAGCACCGATGGCTTCAACCGAAGTTCGACGGTTGTACCGAACTCGTCCTGGTCTCCCGCGGTCATCTCAAACGTTTCATCACCATGGGACTGCCAGCACAGTGACGGTCCATTCAGCGAACGTGTCTGGACTGTGACCGAGGAGGCCAGCAAGAACGCCGACAGAAACCCGATTCCGAATTGGCCGATCAAGGCCTGCGATGTCTGCAATTCGTCGGCTGCCAGTCGTTCCCGGAGTTCGCGGGTATAGCCGCGTCCAATGACGGTCAGGTACGAATGGATTTCGCTTTCTGTCAGTCCACTGCCATTGTCGGAAACGCAAAGTGTTTGGGAGGCCTTGTCAAACGTCAGATCAATTCGAGGCTGATAGTCTGCATCCTGATGCTCGAAACCACGCCGGACGCACGAATCGTGAGCATTCTGGATCAGTTCGCGAACGCCAACCCGCTGTGTCGAATAAAGATGCTCGGCCAATACCTTCAGCAACCCGGGCATGTGAAGCTGAAAACGACCTTGTGATTTCATACAGCGAGGCCCTGTATTGCCGTGGACGGTCGGTTGCGATTACCCAAACAGTTTCGTGATTGGAACACCCCCGTCCGTAATTGGCACCGGGCGCGAACCATCCAGCAATTCCATCCGTGGGTTGATTCCGAGTGCGGCGTGAATCGTGGCATGAAAATCGGGGATGCTGACCGGGTTTTCGACGGGAAGTTTGCAATTATCGTCTGTCGCCCCGTAGGCCCCCTGATGCTTGAGACCACCGCCCGCCAGGACGAGTGAAAAGCTGGTCCCCTGGTGTCCTCGTCCGCCTCCGCTGTCGAACGCCGCAGGACGCCCGAATTCGGTCGCCACGACGATCAATGTCTTGTCCAGCATTCGCTGATGTTCCAGGTCCTCAATCAATGCGGACAGGGCTGTATCCAGTTCCTGAATCAGGCCGTGAAGATGTAACTGCCCGGTGTTGTGACTGTCCCAGCCGGTCCCGTTGATGAAGTTCAGATTGTGCGAAACCTCAATGAACCGTGCTCCGGATTGAACCAGTCGCCGTGCGAGCAGACAGCGCTGGCCGAATTCACCGCCATAACGCTGACGCAGGGTACTGGATTCTTCCTCCAGTCGGAAGTTCCGCATGAATTCGGGCCCCGCCAGGCGCAAAGCATCGGCCTGAGCCGCCCGATAGTCGGCGGGTGATGACCCTTCCGGAAATCGGTTCTGCAATGGTTCCAATAAGCGCGATCGAGCGGCTGCCCGGTCCGGTGGCACGTCTTCCGGACGCGTAAAGCCGGCGGGGCCGGAAGTGGTGTCCGTCAGATACACAAATCCACTTTTGGCGCCGAGGAAACCGGGGCCGCGGCTGACGTTGGGATACCCGATCAGCATGTATGCGGGGACGGACGGGTTCGCTGCACCTCGTTGATGGGCGATGATGCTGCCGATGCTTGGATACACGACGTTGCCGCTGATCATCCGACCGGTATGCACCAGATTGGTTGCGAACGCGTGTTCATCAATCACGCGATGATTGACCGTGCGGACAGCGGTCACCCGATCCATGACCCGGGCGGTCCGCGCCAGGTGCTCGGTGACTCGGACGCCCGGCACAGCCGTCTCGATCGACTTGTAATAGCTGCCCGGACGCGAGGGCTTGGATGTGGCATCGCCAAGCGGCTTGGGATCAAACGTATCGATCTGGGCCATGCCTCCGCCCAGCCAGACGAAGATGCAGTGCTCGGCTTTCCCCAGCGGGACGTGTGCCGAGTCGGCATGGGCCCACGGTACGGCCGACGCGGCTGCAGTGGCAGCGGTCAGTGTCAGAAAGTCACGACGGTTCAGCTGTGGGTCTGTCATGGTCGGTAGAGCATCTCAGGGGAATTGATCAGGGCCCAGATGACATCTTCGCAGCGCTGTCGCCAGGCAGGACCGAGCCGAGGCGACGGGGGATCTCCGCGTTGCGCTTCCAATGCCACCTGTTGCTTGGCCGTATTGGATTCGGGCAATAGGTGATTTGTCCAGGTGACAAACTTCGGTACGACGTGTGCCGTCGTGGTCGGTTGTACGGTGCCGGGTTCCATGACTCGTGACTGAAATCCTGCAGTGAGATACACCGTATAACGCTGACGTTCCTCGGACGTTGGTGGTCGTGTGAGCAGCCGCAGAAACAAATCCTCCACCAGCGATTCGGGCGTCCTGGCGTCGATCGCCAGTTGCGTGAGCGGATGATCGCTGCTCAGGCGAGTGAGCCAGCCAGTCAGTACGCCATTCGCCAGGATCGCCGGCTGTAAGGCATTCGGGGCGGTATCGCGCGTCGATGTGGGATCCTGTCGCGCTCCTCGCCAGCCCAGAGCTTCCAGGACATCGGTCAGCGCCTGCAGTCGAGGCAGCGACAGGCTGGGGCGATCGCGTTCGTTCGACAGACTGGCCAGCATCCAGGCACGGTGGGGTGTTCCGAGATGGATCGAATTGGCCGTATCGCGGCGGCCGTTCAGATCCAGGCACAGCGGTTCCACGCGCAACGGTTTACCAGTGGCGGCAATCAACGAGTCCACGACCTGTTCGGCCAGCAATCGACGGGGTTCCGGGGCGGCGTAGAGCGGATCAACCGTCCGCAGGTTCACGTCGACAGCCCGCTGATAAGCCGCGGAATTGAGGATGAGCCGGGCCAGTGGTTTGATCTGGTAGCCGCCTCGGACGAATTCTCGACCGAGCCAGCGCAGCAGTTCCGGATGTGTCGGCGTCCCCTTTTCCCAATTGTCGAGCGGTTCGACAATTCCGCGTCCCATGAAGCGGGCCCAGACCCGATTGGCGACGACCTGGGCGAAGCGTTCATTTTGGGGTACGGTCAGCAGCGCCGCCAGCCGGTCACGCGGTTGTTCCAGGTCGTGGGCCAATTCCACATCGGCAAACTGAGGGAACGGCCAGTCGCCCTCGACTTTGCTTCCCGGTTTGAGCGTCACTTGAATCAGCGCCTGGCGACCGCCCGCGTGCAGCTTGTCCGCATCGACACTGCTCGTTTTCGGAACGACCAGGGAAGCAGCCGCGAGCATGGCGCCAAATTGAAACAGCTGTTCCTGTTTCGCCGAGCCAGTCGGCGAATCGTGACAGCGAGCACACTTCATCTCGACACCAAGGAACGCCGCGCTCAGAATCGTTCCTTTCGCGGCAAACGGCGAATCGTTCTGTGACGCCAGGCCAAATCCCGCAGGACCGCCTGCGGCGGCGTCACCGCGCTGCTGGATCAGTTGAGTGACCATCCGATCCACGGGCAGATCATCCAACAGCGATTCATACAGCCACCAGCGAAACGGGCCGGTATTGTTAAGAGTCGGATTGAGAATGTTGGGATTCTCGGCCAGTAGATCCTGCCACAGCGGCATCCAGTGATCGGCCCAGCGGGGATCATCCAGCAGGCGGTCAATCCACAGTGCGTGCTTGTCAGGGGACGGGTCCGCAGCAAAAGTGCGCGCCTCGTCAGCAGTGGGCGGCATACCGACCGTATCCAGCATCACTCGGCGCAGGAAGGTGAGGTCGTCACAGGGCGCAGTAAACTCGGAACGGACCAGCGGCAACTCCGGCCAGACGGCCCCCTGCTGGATCCAGCGTGAAAGCAGCGCGGTCTCGTCCTTCGTCAGACGCGTCCCTTTCGGAGGCATGACAGTTTCGTCGTCGGTGCTGGAAATTCGCTGAATCAGTTCACTGTTCGCAGCGTCTCCAGAAACCACGGCCGGGCCGCTGTCTCCCCCTTTGTGCAAGGCACTGCGCGAGTCCAGCCGGAGACCGGCCTTGGCACCAGGACCACTGTGACATTCCGTGCAGCGGCTTTCCAGCAGCGGTTTGATATCCCGAAAATAGTCCACGATGGCGAGATCGTCAGTGCGATCCTTGGAATACTCGGATCGCACAGCCACGAACTTCGCCGCCAGGAATCGGTCGATGGGATTCGACGATTCCAAACTTGCGATCGGTGCCGGGATCGGTTCTTCCCGGGTCGTCTTCAGCCAGTTTATGGCCGCGTCATGTCGCTGGTTCCAGTACGAATCATGACGGGCGCGAAGTTCCTTGCGAATGGCCGTGCTCCGCTCCGTCAGCATCCTGGAAACATGGCTCTTGTACCGCTTCCACGCCGCATCCGTGTAGGGAATCATTGAGCCGTCTGCCGTTAACAGGTGCCAGTCGGTAGTCCCGGCGAGCGAGATCGCCACGACCGTTTCCCCCAATTCGACGCGACGCCCCTTGGCCCCTTCGCGCCCGCCGACAAACAATTCCAGCTTTAGGGGAGTGGCCGTGCCGTGCGATTGCCAGTCGGCGATTCGTTCGTATTCACCACCTGGGGCAAAGCGATAACCGACACCCAGGTCCAATGCTTCCAGGTGTTCGGAGTCCGGTTGCGATCCGTCGCCGCCGTTTTTCGGAGGAAACGGAGTCTCGACGATCAGCTGATCATCAAGTGTCAACCGCGCCGCGCTGCGTGACCGCAGCAGCAGACGATGTTTTCCCTCGGGCACAGTCACGGTGGCCGTCATCCGCAGCAGCGAGGGACTCGGTCGAGCCCCGCGAATTCCGTCATCCACGTATTTTGGGGGCAATTCGTCCAGCGCGACCGCGGGCAACGTAAAGGACTCGACCGGTTGCGGCGTGATCTTGGGCCATTCGTCCTTGTCGTCCAGTCCCTGTTCGCAGATCTCGACATGGACTGTTCGTGCCGGTTCGGATGCGATCGCGCTCGACGCCGCGAGGGTCAGAATCAGCAGCAATTGAAAGCCAGGGTGTGTCATACGGGTGGGGTCGACAGCGAGGCGTGAGTTTTTCGGCGAGCTCCGTCGAAACGGATCTCGGGATCCTTGCGGTAAACTATGATTGTCGCAATTGCGGCCGTTCGACTGCAACCGCAATGCCGGATGAATTTCAGAGATTCGGCAGATGCAGTCGGTCCGCAACGGCATTGGCAGACGGGAGGAGTCTGGTAGAATCACGTCGACACTATTTCCGCAATCGAGGATCGCCCGCCATGAATCGTTTGATTGTCGCCTTCGCCGTGGCGTTCTTCTGTCCCGCATACCTGCAAGCCCAACACGTGCTGCTGGAAGCTGAGCAGTTTGCCAGGCTGGGGGGCTGGGACCTCGATCAGCAGTCGATGGACCAGATGGGCTCGCCCTATTTGCTCGCCCATGGCCTGGGGGTACCGGTCAAGGATGCGGTGACGACGGTCGTGTTTCCAAAGCCGGGAACGTATCGAGTCTGGGTGCGAACCCGCGACTGGGTCGCTCCGTGGAAAGTCCCTGGAGCACCTGGGAAATTCCAGGTGCTGGTGAATGGCCAACCGCTCCGCCAGACGTTCGGCACCCGGGGAGCAGACTGGCACTGGCAGGATGGTGGAACGGTCGAGGTCGCTGAAGAAGCAACCGTGACATTGCACGACCTGACCGGATTCGAGGGACGTTGTGATGCGATCGTCTTTTCACTCGATGACAAATTCGTCCCTCCGAACGACGACAAGGAACTACCGGCGTGGCGTCGCCAGCAACTCGGTCTGCAGGGCCCGCCTGAAGATGGGGGGAGTTTTGACCTGGTCGTTGTCGGCGGCGGTGTTGCGGGGACTGCGGCGGCCGTTTCCGCCGCTCGAAACGGTTTGACGGTGGCCCTGATCCAGGACCGCCCGGTGCTGGGCGGCAACGCCAGCAGCGAAGTTCGCGTCTGGCCGGAAGGTCACACCCGTCAGAAGCCGTTTCCGCACATTGGTGAAATCGTCGAAGAGATCTGTCCGCCCAAACGGGCGGGAACCGGCAACGCCAAGGGGGCGGATGTCTATGACGACGACCGCAAACTGCGGGTCGCCAAGGCGGAATCGCGAATCACGCTGATGCTGGAACATCGTGTCAATGCGGTCGAAGCAGTGGAACGACAGATCAAGTCGGTCACGGCGCAGAACACGCGCAGCGCCAAACGATTCAAAGTCACGGGAAAACTGTTTGCAGACTGCACGGGAGACGGCACTGTCGGCTACCTGGCGGGAGCCGACTACGAGATCTCACACGAAGGAAACATGGGGGCGAGCAACCTGTGGAATGTGCTCGATCAGGCCAATAAGAAGCAGGTTCTGGAATGCGAGTGCAAGGACAAGGACGCCTTGACGGTGCAGGCCGAGGCTGGCAAAGTCGCTGCACCGTTCCCGCGCCTGGAATGGGCGTTGGACTTGAGTCAGAAACCGTTTCCAGGCCGGGCGAAATTCAAGGGGCAGTGGACCGACTCGGCCCTCAGCAACCTGGGGGGCTGGTTCTGGGAAAGCGGTTTCGACAAGGACCCCATCAACGACATCGAACGAATACGCGATCTGAACATGCGAGCGATGTATGGAGCGTGGGATACACTGAAAAACGTCGACGCCCAGTTTCCCAACCACCGCCTGGGATGGAGTGCCTTCATCGCGGGGAAACGGGAGTCACGTCGGCTGATGGGAGATGTCGTGCTGCGAGCCGACGATTTCCGCAACGGCACCACGTTCCCCGATCCCGCATTCCCGAACACCTGGCACATTGACATTCACGTCCCTCACCCCGACTTCAAAGCGGGGCTGAAGGGCGAAGAATTCATCGCGGTTGCCACGACCGGCAAGGAGTATTCCTACAAGGGACCCTACTGGGCTCCGTACCGTTGTCTTTACAGCCGCAACATTAACAACCTGTTCATGGCGGGCCGCGACATCAGCGTCGAGCGAGAAGCGATTGGCCCGATTCGGGTGATGCGAACCTGCGGGATGATGGGCGAAATCGTCGGCAAGGCTGCCTGGATCTGCCTGCACCACGAGACATCGCCACGTGGCGTCTATGAGCATCACCTGGACGTGCTGAAACAACTGATGAACGAACCCGGAGCGAAGCGGCGCGAGACTCTCGACGGACCGCTGGCTCTCCCCGCCGGATATGTCGCCCCGGCACGCGAAATGGCCGGACTCGACCCTGCCAAACTGGAAGGAATCGTCATCGACGATGAATCCGCAGAACTGAAAGGGGGTTGGAGTTCCAATGGCAGCTTGACGGGCTTCGTCGGCGAGAACTATCACTATTCCAGCGACCCGCAGGCGACCGCGCGCTTCCCGTTTTCCGTCACTCGTGCGGGTGTATACGATGTCCGCGTTGCCTGGCAACCACATGCGAATCGGGCCCGGTCGGCCGTCGTCACGGTCCATAGCGCCGACGGAGACAAGTCAGTCGCGCTCGACCAAACCAAACCCCCGGAAGGTGAGCATGGATTTCAGTCGATCGGCGCGTTCCGGTTTGATGAAACCAAGAACTTTTCGGTCGTCTTCCGCGTGGCGGGATCCAATGGGATCGTTCACATCGACGCGGTGCAACTGGTCCCGGTGAAGTCCGGGTCGAAGTAGGTGCAGGGCCATCGCCATTATTCAAATGGGGATTCCACGGTCTTACCGTCTTCGGGAAGGCCTTGCGCCTGCCCCGAGACAATCCTGATGGCGTGGTCGCTGTCAGGCCCGGCACGTCAGGATCTCGACGACATTATTTTCGATGCAATCTCGGGTAACACCACATCGAATGGTCTGCAGCAGTGTTGACTTGGCTGTCGACGACCTTCAATTCGATGGAATCTGTACCGGCAGGCAACCTGACGTCGATTGGGAAGATCCCCGCAGCGGACTTCTCGTAAAGCTGCTTTCCGTCCGCCCAAACTTGAAATCCTGCCCGATGGGTAACGACGTTGTAGGCCACCGCCGTGAATCGGGTCATTCCCGGCGGGACTGTGTATGTGACCATTGACGGAGCGTGTGCGTACAGGAATTCATCACACGGTACTGCGTCCCGGAAATGGGTCGGTGCCGAACTCAGTTCGTTGATCGGTTTATTCTGAGAAACGGTACCGGTGCCAACGGTCCCGGATGCCACTGCAAATCGAAGTGGCCCAGGCTTGGAATCCAGCATTTTGTCAGCAATCTTGTCGGCAGACATGGTGTGGTAACGGGGAAAGCACCAATAGGAATGGTCATATTGCGATGACCCTGCCGGATCCATGACAAGTTCCAGCGTGGACGCCCGCGCTGGCAGATCGAGCTTGATGGTTTCAATGGCCGTTTTTCCTGACCGGTAAATCTCCTTGCCATCCACGATCACGACATAGATTGATGTACGGCTGGCTTCATTGAAGCCAATGACAGAAAAGCTCTTCGCACCCCTGGGAATCGGGCAAATCAGGCGCGACGGTGCATGTACACCATAGTAGTCCGGGCAGGGCTTGAAGTCGGCCGTGACCAGCGGCCACCGGTATTCCGTTTCACCGGGGGAGAGATCCAGCGGGAGTTGGTTGACCAGGAACTTGAACGAGCCCACCGATGCCGCCGTTGGCTTTTCGCCAACCAGACGCACAATACCCCGCTTCAGATCCTGTTCGCGATCCGCTTCCGTAATTGCGTCGCGGTAGACGGTGCCGGATGACATCCGGATGCGAACCGTATGAAATGTCACCTGGCCCATCTGAGATAACAGCCAGAGATGTCGTGTCAACGAGACCGGTTGATCAGCTTCGATAAACGTGAGCGAACTACTCAAGCCCTCCCATTTCACGTAATCGCGAATTCCATCGAATTCGACGTTAAATGTAGCCCGCGTGCCGTCATTCGTGACACGAAGCAGAATTCGATGTTTCTCGGCGTTGGTGACAGGTGAGGGCCGGCGAGAGGTCGAGTTTTCGAAGTACCACTTTCCGTCAATCATCGCGACTCCGCCCAGCTTGCCACCATTGGACCCAATTCCCAACTGCAGGCAATGGATTCCCACGGGGAAGTTGACCCCCACCGCATCTGAACCACTGTGTCGCGTGAATTCCACGTCCAGTTCATAATCGCCGTCAATGATTGCCGGCAACGGATACCGATTGCAGTATTGAGACTTCAAAGTGATCCCGCTGGGCCCCTTCGTCTCAAGATTCTGATCCCAGTCGATCCCCCGCGCTTTCCATTCGACCCCATCGGTCCAAGCCAGAAGATCGACCCACTCTCCGGGCTTCGTCAGGGATCCGACCGATGGCTGATCCTGCTGACTGTCGGACTTGATCGCCAATGGCTGCAGTTCCCCAATCTCATCCAACCGCTTGGAGATGAGTTGCTTCTTCAAAGCAGACTGCAGTTGTGATTGACATTTCTCATACCAATCTTTGGTATGCAGCAGGACGGCGGTCCGAGAATCACCGACTTCCTTTTGAGCGACGTCCCACCAGGCATCACCGATATTGGACTGCAGCATTCCATCCGTGGGATCAGCCTGTTCCAGGATCGCGGCAGCCTTCCAACGGGCGTCGCTGCCTTTTGCGAGATACGGTATCGCGACATCCCAGTCGGCCAGATAAACCGCGTGCCAACGACCGGTCGTCAAGTTGGCGGCAGGATCTTCGGCGTCCGCCTTCAGTTTGGCTGCTGCCGATTGAAACGACTTCCAGTCCTTTTCCCGCGCCGCGACTCCCCGTCGCATTTCGACAAGCAGCGGTTTCAGTCCGGCGGTTCCCGGGACTCGTCGAATCGCTGCATCCGCGGCACTCAATAACGTGTTCGCGTCGTCGTAATGATTTTCAAAGGCGGCCGTCCTGGCCACGGACGCAGTTTCCTCGATCACCGGTTTCAATTGAACTCCGGATTTGCTCGAAGCCAGGAATTCAATCAACAATCGCGATTTCACCTGCAGTTCGTTGACGAGATACGTTTCTGTCAGTGATTTGACAGTCTCCACGTATTCAGCACCATCACCGGTATCCCTGGCCAGCGAAAGAATGGTCGTCAAGACGACATACCGCTCATCGCCGCCAAGACTGTCATTTTCATTCGACTCCTTCAGCGTCTTCAACGTTGCGTGCTTCTTTGCGGCACTATCGGAACGCCCCAGGTCATAGGTTTCCTGCAGCAGCTTCACGATTTCCTGCTGCTTTTCAATGGAGGGAACAGGCAACCGCGATTGCGCAATCCCGGCTGCAACGTTGGCCGCAATGATCCAAATCGCGAAACTCCATCGAATCATCCACCGGCAGACAACAGCCCTCATCTGTGTATTCATCGATATTTCCTTCTTGCGGTTGGTTCTGCCGGAGGAAGTTCCGTTCAACCCTTTCGCAACGCTTCGGCCGCTTCCACGGCGAAGTAAGTCAGGACGCCATCGGCACCGGCTCGCTTAAAGCAGAGCAGGCTTTCCAGCATGACTTTTTTGCGGTCCAGCCAGCCGTTCTGGGCCGCTGCCGACAGCATCGCGTATTCGCCGCTGACCTGGTAGGCGTACGTCGGGATCCCAAATGTCGACTTCACGCGTTGCACAATGTCCAGGTACGGCATGCCCGGCTTGACCATGACCATGTCCGCTCCTTCGGCAATGTCCAGCGCCACCTCGCGCAGCGCTTCGTCCCCGTTGGCGGGATCCATCTGGTACGTACGTTTGTCTCCCTGCCCCAGGTTCCCGGCCGAGCCGACGGCATCGCGAAACGGACCATAGAAGGCGGAGGCATATTTGGCGGCATAGGCCAGGATCTGGACGTCCACAAAGCCAGCGGCATCCAGCGCCTTGCGGACCGCGCCAATCCGGCCGTCCATCATGTCGGATGGAGCGATCACGTCACAGCCCGCCTGGGCCTGGACGATCGCCTGCTCGCAGAGCATCGTCAACGTTTCGTCATTGACGACATAGCCGTCCCGGACCAGACCGTCCTGACCGTGCGAAGTGTACGGATCCAGCGCCACGTCACAAATCACGCCGATATCCAGTTTTGCCGCCTTGATCGCCCGAACGGCTTTGCAGACGAGGTTTTCGGGATTGATCGCTTCCGTCGCTGCTTCGTTTTTCAAAGCGGGATCCGTCGCTGGAAACACGGCCACGGCGGGAATCCCAAGTGACGCAGCGTGGGCCACGGCGTCGACCAGCAGGTCCACCGACAGCCGTTCGACACCCGGCATGGATGAAATGGCCGTCCGCCGGTTGGTCCCATCATGCACAAAAACCGGCCAGATCAGGTCGTTGACGCTCAGGTGATTTTCCCGCACCAGCCGCCGGGACCAATCCTGCTTGCGCGGGCGTCGTAACCGGGTTTGTGGGAATTGACCCGTCGGGGTGTCGAACGAATGATTTGACATGCGAATTACAATCCAGCGCGAAACCTTAAGCCGTTCAGGGAATTCTCACTTCTTAGATCTTCTACACACAGGGGGCCGGACATGCCACCCTGAGCTTGCTGAGGTTGAGTTCTCAAGGCTATCCTTACAATTGTCATCTTTGATGAACACAGGAGAAAGACCCATGCCAACGTACGACTACCACTGCGAACAGAATTCACAAACTGTGACCGTGCAGCACAGTATGAAAGAAAAACTCCAGACGTGGGGCGAATTGTGCCAGCGGGCCGGAATCGAGCCTGGTAAAACCCCTGCCACTGCCACGGTTGAGCGAGTGATCAGCGGCGGGATCGCCCTGCCCATCGCCACGCAGGCACCCGCTCTGCCGATGGCAGGTTGCTGCGGGAGCCCCAGCAGTTGCGGGCACAGCCATTGATTCTCCGCAACTCATGATTTAGCCATCTTTTGCGTCAGGAGTATTCGAGTGACCGAGTCTGCTGGTCCGCTCACCGCATTGATCCGTTCGTGGATCGTATCCCGCGTCGATTCGGCGGCCCTGGCTTGGGTCGATGATCGTACCAGGGCGGTCAAAAGCGGTGACAAAAAGTTACTGTTTATCGCTTTCGGACTGGTTCCTCGAAAAGTCGGAAAGGCCGATCTGGCCCTGACCGAATCAGAACGCGAAGCCGCGGAATCCGTCCGCTCCGGATGGAATCCAAGCCAATGGAGCCTGGATCAACTCGTCCGCACCTACTTCGTATTGAACTTTCCGGTCCAGGACGTTGACGCTTACGTGAAAACACTCGATTTGATGTTTTCGACGGGGGAAGTTGGCGAACTGGTCGCCCTGTACCAGGTGTTGCCACTGTTGCCAAATCCGTCCGCCCACGTGCTGCGGGCCGCCGAGGGGATTCGCAACAACATCAAGGCAGTGTTTTGTGCGGTTGCCCAGAACAATCCATTCCCCTCCGAACAGTTCAGTGACGATCAGTGGAATCAACTGATCCTGAAGTGCCTGTTCATCGGAGTCTCTCTGCGCTCGGTGGTGGGGGTCGACGAGCGGGCGAATGCCCCGTTGATGTCGATGCTGGTGGACTTTGCTCACGAACGACGGGCCGCCCACAGGCCGATTCCGGCGGAACTGTGGCGTTGCGTCGGCCCCTATGCCGATGATCGGGCGCTGGACGATCTGCGTATCACCTTGACCTCGAATTCACCCGCCGGGCAGCAGGCGGCCGCGTTGGCGTTGAGTGTCAGTCCACATCCCCTGGCAAAGTCGATTCTGGCTGCAGCTCCTGATCTCGCCGCGGCAATCAACGCGGGCGAGTTTTCCTGGCGAACCGTTGCGGCTGCTGAACAAGCCCTGTGAAATTCTGGCGATTGTTGCCTTTAAAAGAAACGTGTCTTCATGCTGTACATCGACCCCCACATTCACATGGTTTCGCGGACGACGGACGACTACGAAGCGCTCGTCGCTTCCGGAGTCAAGGCGATCATTGAACCGGCGTTCTGGCAGGGGCAGCCCAGGACCCAGATTGGGTCTTATCAGGACTATTTTGCTTCGCTGGTTGGCTGGGAACGGTTCCGCGCGGCGCAGTTCGGCATTCGACATTACTGCACCATGGGATTGAATTCCAAGGAGGCCAACAACGAAGCGCTCGCCGAGCAAGTGATGGATCTGCTGCCGCTGTTCCTGACCAAGGAAGGAGTCGTGGCCGTCGGAGAAATCGGCTACGACGATCAGACTCCGACTGAAGACAAGTTCTTCCGTCTGCAACTGGAACTGGCCAAAGAAGTCGATCTGCCGGTCCTGATTCACACGCCGCATCGCAACAAGAAACAGGGAACGTATCGCAGCATGGATGTCATCGAAGAGCACGGCATCCCTCCGCACATGGTGGTCATTGACCACAACAACGAAGAAACCTATCGCGAAGTCCTGGATCGGGGATATTGGTGTGCCTTCACCATTTACCCCGGCACCAAGATGGGCAACGAGCGGATGGTCGACATTTTGAAGGTGGCGGGGCCCGAACGAGTGATCGTGGACAGTTCCGCCGACTGGGGAAAATCCGATGTCCTGGCCGTTCCCAAGACGGCCAAGCTGGCGGCCGAACGCGGGGTCCCGCGCGAGCATATCGAACTGGTCTGCTACAAGAATGCCCTTAAGGCATATTCGCAAAGCGGCCAGTTCACCGAATCCGACTGGCTCAATCCACCGGCCATTGATCAGCGGAATCTGTTCGAGGGAAACAGCGTCCTGCGCGGCGGTCAATCACCGCAAATCGATTCCGCCAACGAAGCGAACATCATTCGCTAGCCAGTCGTGGCTTTCACCGACGCGGGGTCGGTAATGAGCCGGAAGGATTCACTGACGACCACGAATCACCCCGCGTGGATCAGGTGCAGGTCCGCGTCCGCCTGCTTCGCCTGCAGGGCCGCCGCTTCCAAGCGCTGCTGATATCGTGACTGCAGTTCGTGCTGTTGAGTCAGCAGCAGTTCCAGCGACCATCGACCGCTGGCCAGCACCGACTCCAGTTCCTCGCGACGACGCAGGTATCGAGCCAGAATGGTATTGCGGTCGACGTTGGGAATCTTTTCGCGCGGACGAAAGCGAAACTTCTGTGTCACGGATTTTTTCCAGTCCATCAGCGCCGCGACGGATGTCCCACTGAAGCCGGGAATACTGAGGATCCGAATTTCGTTCAAATCGTATGCGGATTCAATTCCGAACGATTCCAGGGACGACTTCTGCCAGTCGCTGATCAACGGAATGTGAACATTACTGATCAAGTGCGACTGTAAAAACGCGTCCAGTTGACGACGTTCCCGTTGCAGGTTCAGCCCATCCAGATCTGCCTGGTACCGGTGCCGCAGGCCTTCGATTTCCGCCTTGGTCAATTCCAGTCGTTCGAGTTCACGGGCGAATTCCAGACGGTTGGCCTCCAGTCCCCGCGCCGCTTCCTGTTCCAGGCTCTGCAAATGGGTAATTGCTTCGGCCAGATGATTTTCACGACGACGACTTTCGGTTCCCATTCCATAGAACTGGATGAGGATCAGCCACCAGAGACCAAATCCGATGGTCAAGATGCTCGAAATGGCCAGCAGCGCCGGGATCGACCAGGTCAGCGTCAGCAGTAACGCGGATCCGATTGCGACCAGGCGAATGAGGCGGGCGAAGGCCTGATTCTGTTCGATCTGATCGGGAATTGGTGTGGGGGTCACGTCCCATTTCGTGAACGACACTTTTTCCAGGATGCAGGCATTCATCTGTCGACTCAGGACCAGCAGTGGCTGCCAGAGCGGATCCAGGCTCGCCGTCAGTTCTCCTTCGCGCTGCCCCACCAGATGCGCAGTCACGGACGCGAAGAAATTCGGTGAGCCATCACGTTCCAGCAGACACCAGGGGCAGATACCCAGGTAATTCGGGAATTTGTGCCCGATGTCCGCCTGACACGGCTTCAATTGTGATTTCAGGTCCCGCAGCGCCAGATACCATTCTTCTTCGGTGGGCCTGTTTCCCGGGTGCTCACTGCCTGCCGTGAACGCTCGCTCGAACAACTCGGACAGTGCGGGCATCACGGCGGGGAGCAACAGCGTCTGCGGTGGCGGGACAAACTGCGAACCTGCTGATTTCCGGGCGTAGGCATACCGAAACTGCTCGATCGCCTTCTCCAGCGGGGGAGGCTCGCCCGGTCCCACAAACCGGCCGGAATACGGGTGTCGTCCCATGCACAGCAGATGAAAGATCAGAATCGCCAGCCCGAACAAATCGTGATTGACCGTCCGTTCGACCCCGTGAAACGAGCGTCCCTGAAGTTCCGGCGGAGTGAAGTGGGCCACGCCGACTTCACACGGATAGACATGACCGTTGGCCGAGACCTGGAATGAATCACAGTCGATCAGAGTGACCGTCCCCTGGGGAGATACCAGCACATTTCCCTGGTTCACATCTCCAATGACAATCGACTTGCTGTGCAGTGAATCAAAGACTGCGGCCACGTTCATGGCGACGTGAATCAGGAATGCCCAGTCCTTATCCGGATAGTGAGTCTTGCGATGAGCCGGACTGTAGAGCGTGTGAATTTCGGCGTGTCCCCGGACCCGGGGCATCAGGACCCCGGCAACAGGGCCGTTCCGAACCAGGGTAATCGTGGCTGTTGGCAGGGCGGCAAATCGAGTCAGTTCGGGCGTCGCCAGCAACGTCATGGCTCGCAGTTTGGCCGTTGCCTCGTCCGACAGCGGCCGGTGATAGATCTTGGCGACCAGTCGCGCATTCTCCGGCAGTTCATAGACCGCGCCCTCGCCTCCCGCACCAAGCTTCCTGCCGAGACGGATCAGGTGACCGCGGTCGTCAAAGTACGGAGTCATTCGCGACGACTCGTGTGGCCAGGATCAGGGTCAAATCGTCATCGGTCCGTTCTGCCAGATTCTTTGATTCCAGAAAGGCCAGCATTGGCCCTTCCAATTCCGACGGATTCGGATGCTGCCGAAGTGCGTCGAGGAGTGGCGTAAAAAACGGGGAATGTGCCTGCCGGGTGGCAAAGTTCAGGGCCACGCACTGCAGGCCGTCGGTCAGGAGTGCAATCTCGTCGATTCGACCTGTCTGTTGAGCGAACATCAAATCGTCCGCGAACCTGGGTGAGGTGACAAAATTGGTGGTATTGGCATATTCGCCGGACTGAGGCCAGAAGACGGGCCGCAGTTCGCCCGCATCCCGAATGACAATTGCGCCGTCGCCGATCTGGCAAAATGTGGCGGCCGTTTCCCCGACGATTGCAACCAGCAGCGTGCATGCCAGTTGACGCACTGGCACCGCCAGTTTTTCGGCCTCGAACTCCAAAGCCTGGCGGACTCGTTCATACCAACCCAATGCCTGTTCTTTTGTCACTTCAGAACCGGCCGCCTGTGAATTCCAATATTCGGCGATCGCCTGGTGAATCACACGACACGCGGTTTCGGAACCGATGTCCGAATGGTCCGCACTCCCAGCCCCGTCGGCGACTGCCAGCGCCAGTATGGTTTCCGATCCCGCCTGGTAGGTCGTCGCCAGACAGGCATCCTGGCAGACTGTCCCCAGCCGCTTGTGCCCCCACCCCTGAACGCTCCTGGCGAGTTGCTTCCACATGTTTTTTATTTCTTGATGCACGCTGTGGCTGAACACGTTTGAATCAGGTGAGCCGAGTGCCGTCAGACCCCGAACATATTCTTCGCGGACCTTGACATTTGTCCGGTGCCTGACGGCATCCGGCTCACCTGGACTGTTCCCGCACTGTTGAGGAGGTGTCCTGATAGACCGTGATGATCGAGCAATTGTCCAATTCGCCGCAGCCCAGGACTTCGGCCTGTACCAGGAGCCCGCGATGGGTCATTGACAGTGGTAAATTCAGGCCCGCATCCGCGGCTGCGTTCAGGATCAGTCTAACATCTTTCAAATGTTGAGACAGCTTTGCCTGCGGCCGGAAGTCCCCGGTCAGCATCTTCTGGCCTTTGATGTCCATCACTCGAGAATACGCGGCACTCCCCCGCAAAACGTCTAAAGCCGCCGCAGGATCGACGCCAATCGACTGCGCAAACGATAAGCCCTCGGCCAGTGCCGCGCGGTTCAATCCGAGGATCAGATTGCTGACAAGTTTCATCTTCGAAGCACTGCCGCTCGCCCCCAGATAAAAGACCGACTTTCCCAGCACGGGCCACAGATCGTTACAGGCCGCGTACGCTGCCGAGCAACCGCCGACCATGACCGTGGCTTCACCCCGCCGGGTTTGTTCGCTGGAACCAGAAATTGGCGAGTCCAGGTAGCTGACACCGGCCTGGGCCAATTGCTGACCGAGTGCGACACAGTCCTGGGGTTCGCCCGTGGTGGTATCAATCACGATCTGGCCGGCGCGAAGACCGGTCTGCATCTGACCGATGACCTGGGCCACCACATCGCTGGAATACAGGCTGATGAGGACGCGATCGCATTCCGCAAGGGGATTGTCGCTCCAAGTTGCCCCGCGTGCGATCAGGGGATCGGCCTTGTCGCGGCTGCGATTCCAGACATGCACACGATAACCGAATTCGATCAGTCGTTCAGAAATCGCGGCTCCCATCAGCCCAAGACCGATCACACCGACAGACTGCTTCCCAGTTTCCATTGGTTCCCCCCTGTTGGGATTGTTTGCTACGGCGTCAATTCCCGATTGCAAACACCGTCGGTTCCTGCAGGCAGCAGGTTGTTGGAAAAATGCAGTCCGCGGGGCATCTTCGGCCCACCTTGAACGACGACAGCATACCGAAAGCGAACTGGTGAAAGGCTGTGTAACAGGTTTCCCTGAACGATGACATCGGTCAGAGGTGGATCATCGTCTTCCTGGCCTGAGTCAAACTTGAAAGGCGATCGTTCCGTCCCCCAGATCCAATGGGCGTCACCGTATCCAAAATCCGAAATGATGTTGTTGGCGATGATCGATCCGCCATCCGTGTTGTCGGCGTGGGCCGAAACGCCTGGCATCAGTCCGATGGCCCACAGGCTGTTCCTGGTGAACTGATTGCCGATGATCAGCACATTGCGCGAACCATGCATCGCCTTCATTCCAATAAACGAATTTGCAATGATGTTGTTGGACACGATCACATGGTCCGCATGCAGGTCAATTCCCTGGGCGGCGTTTTCAATGTGGTTTCCCAGGATCCGAGTCAAGTCACTGATGTCGGGGGCGGTGACAATGATCGCCGATCCCTGTTGCCACGCATCGGTGAATCCCGCATCCCACATTTTCTGGTTGACGATCGCCCCCTTTTGCGGGTTCTTCTTCACAAATTCACCCAGCTTGTACTTCGCCTGAATTTCCGGGGTGGGGACGAAGTTTTCCTCGGTGATGCGGTTCCCTTCGATCAGAGTTCCCGTGCAGCGATTGACACTGATCCCCGTCCCGTCAGTACAGTTGAAGGCATAACCCCAATCTTTACTGGCGGTGCGGTCGTCGACACTCAGTCGCATGTAGTTTCGGACCACGCAGCGCGAGATGCGCGCACCGCTGCATTCGCGGATGGCGATGGCTGCTGAGCGAGTGCGGTTGTCGATCACTCGAACATTCTCCACAACCAGGTCCCGGCATTTGATCGCCAGAATTCCCTCGTCGGCAGTTTCCATCTTCCCCTCGGGGCGCGTCAGCGTCAGATCGCGGATTTCGACTCCCTGGGCATTTTCGATTTC
The DNA here is from genome assembly GCA_018242525.1 of Planctomycetota bacterium. Taxonomy (GTDB): domain Bacteria; phylum Planctomycetota; class Planctomycetia; order Planctomycetales; family Planctomycetaceae; genus Schlesneria. The sequence goes on from JAFEBS010000010.1 coordinate 160,068, forward strand.
GATGAAAGGCTGGCTTTCGGTTTCCTGAATGATTCGCCCAGGTCCATACAAGCCGGACCTGTCCCCCCGGATTCTGATCTTCCCGGAAATCCGGTGATCGCCAGCAGGGACGAATACCATCCGATACGGATTGGCATCCAAGGCTTCCTGGATGGAATGATAGTCGGCAACGGAGATTTTCCCCGCGCCGTACAAGGGACCGACAGGTAGACAAAACAGGCACGCAAGACTCCAAAAACGATGCATGAATCTGAGTCCGATATGTCAGGTGAAATAACTGGATGGCGGGCAACCGACAGTATGACAACTTCAGTTGTCGAGACGTCCTCGCTGGAGTCTTTCATCTTATGATGATCGCATTGCGCGCCCGTTTGGCGAGGAACCAACGGGAAGGGATGTTGGCATTTTCGAGCAGCCGCTCGAATTGAGTTGAGGTCACTGCCCGCATCAGATCAGAGCAAACTGACGGTCGAGAATCTCGTGACGGGCATTCATCCCAGTTTCTGCCGTCACCTCTGCGCAAGCCACTGTCTTTTCAGTGGTTATGGCAACGGCAGGAAATCAAACGGAGAGGGAGGGATTCGAACCCTCGGTGGGCTTGCACCCACACTGGTTTTCGAGACCAGCACGATCGGCCACTCTGTCACCTCTCCTGGATGAACTTGTTTCGTCTGGCGACGGACAAGCTGTGGGGGCGGGGATAATAGTCAGATTGGGCATCCGGTCGCAAGCCTGACGTCTTCGAGGAACTGGTGTCCCCAATCGCAATGGTTTCTGGCCACTGTCCATTTTTTCACATTGGTACAGTCCATCGACCGACTCCGATATACTTCGCGGCACGTTCCCTGGCCGAACGAACTGCGGCAGGGGTCTGGCCATGAACGACATCGCGAAAAGGAACAGGACTCATGCGGACAGGGACTTGGCGACGGATGCAGGTATCAACACTGGCGGGGATGACATTGTTCGCCCTGGCTCAGGGAGTTCGCGCAGACGTAAAGCTGCCGAATGTGTTCGGCGATCACATGGTGTTGCAGCAGGGGCAGAAGAATAAAGTCTGGGGGCTGGCTGACGCCGGCGAAACACTCGTCGTCTCGATCGATGGAAAGGATCAATCGACGACTGCCGCCGCCGATGGCAAGTGGCACGTCATGATCGAACCTGTCCCCGTTGGCGGGCCGTATGAATTGAAGGTCAAGGGAAAGAACGAGGTCGTTTTCCACGACGTGCTGGTGGGCGAAGTCTGGATCTGTTCCGGCCAGTCCAATATGCAGTGGTCCGTCAATTCCTCGACGGACGCCGATCTTGAGCGTGCCGCGGCGAAGTATCCCAAGATTCGCATGATCAACTTTCCCAACGTGGGAACCCAGGAACCCGTCTGGACTCATGACCGCAAGTGGCAGGTCTGTACTCCGGAAACCGTCGGTGGTTTCTCTGCCGTGGGCTATTTCTTCGGTCGGCAGTTGCACCAGACGCTGGACGTTCCGATCGGCATGATCAACAACGCATGGGGCGGATCCGCGTGCGAAGCCTGGATTCGTCGCGATCTGCTGGCCAAAGACGAGAAATACAAGCCAATGCTGGACCGCTGGGCCGCCATGGAATCGCAACTCGCCGAATTGGCCGCCAAAGGGAACGACCTGACCGACGAACAGAAGAAGCAGATGAACGGCCTGCGCGGACAGTTGGCTGGCAATCATCGACCCGCGAACATTTACAACGGAGTCCTGAAGTCCCACCTGGGATATGGCATCAAGGGAACCATCTGGTACCAGGGAGAATCCAATGCCGGTCGGGCCTATCAATACCGCGACCTGTTCCCACTGATGATTCAGAATTGGCGCGACGAATGGGCGCAGGGAGATTTTCCATTTTACTGGGTTCAACTGGCGGACTTTACGGCCGAACGACCGGAACCAGGCGACAGCGACTGGGCCGAACTGCGAGAAGCGCAGACAATGACGATGAACCGTCTTCCCAACACCGGAGAAGCAGTCATCATCGACATCGGCGAAGGAAAAGACATTCACCCGATGAACAAGGTCGACGTCGGTCGCCGACTGGCCCGCTGGGCTCTTGCCAAAGATTACAAGGTCAACATTCCGTATCACAGCCCGCAGTACAAGTCGATGGAAAAACAGGCTGGCAAAATCATGCTGACGTTTGACCACGTGGACGGAGGCTGGCGTCCATTCGACGTGAACGAGCTGCGCGGCTTCTCAATCGCCGGAGAAGACCAGAAGTTCGTCTGGGCAACGGCCAGGATCCTGCCTGACGGCAAGATCGAAGTTTCCAGCGACAAGGTCGCCGATCCGGTTGCCGTCCGTTACGCCTGGGCCAACAACCCGGTCGTCAACCTGTATTCCAAGGCCGGATTGCCCGTGACTCCGTTCCGGACTGATGACTGGCCGGGAATCACGATCAACAACAAGTAACTCACGAAGTGCAAACGCCGTTCAACGGTTTGCCTGGTGGACGGGAATCTCACCGATTCCCGTCCACCACCGGGCGAATTCTCCTGCAATGGCTCCCTGATCACGTGATTTCTGACATGCATCCCATTCCCATAAGCCATCTTGCCGAAATCGCCTGAATCCGTTAATCCATTCAATCCATGGAGTTGCCACAGGACCGGACCGTTCAGAATTCGCTGGTTTACTCTGAGTCCCCAGGATATACTTCCTGAGCGTCAGCGGGCAAACACCTTCTGGCACACAGGTTTGCTGATACGACCCTAGACCCTTCGCCCCGTAGGCGTAGATGGATTCCGTCGAAAATGGAGCTTGGTGAGCCCCAGTTGGCTACCGGAGAATGCCGGTCGAAATCTCGACCTGAAAGTGGCGTGGCGCTGGAACGCCAGGGTCAAGATCTCCCACCTTCGACACGGAGGTTTCTCCCGGAATGACATTGAATGTGAGTAACCGGTCCGATGCGGTCCTGGAGCCTTCCGGTGGCTGGAGCCGTCGCACCCGTTCGTTATTGGGTGTGCAGATTGTCGCCACCGGATCGTATGTCCCGGACAACGTTGTGACCAACGCGGACCTGGAATCGCGTTATGGATTTGAGCCCGGTTGGATCGAACAACGAACGGGCATCCTGCAACGACGCCATGTGACGGACGGCCAGGCCACCAGTGATCTGTGCATCGAAGCGGCTCGTCGTGCAATGCGGAATGGTCAGGTTTCCGCCCGAGACATCGACCTGATTGTCGTCGGTACCTTCACGCCAGATTTTCATTGCCCGACAACCGCCAACCTGGTGCAGGAAGCGTTGGGAATCGATGCTCCGGCGATGGATGTCCATGCAGCCTGTTCCGGCTTCGTCTATGCGCTTTCCACAGCGGCCCAGTTCGTCGCAACCGGCAACAGCAAGATGGCACTGGTCATCGGCGGTGACAGTAACAGCCGGATCGTGAATCCACGCGACATGAAAGTCGCGCCCCTGTTCGGCGACGGTGCTGGTGCCGTCCTGGTGACGAAGGGGGATGCGCACCAGGGAATGATGTGTTATCAACTCGGCTCCGACGGCGGTGGTGGGTCGATGCTGGATCGGCCTGCGGGAGGATCGCGCAAGCCGATGACACACGAAGATCTGGATGCAGGGCGACATTTCCTGCAGATGGACGGACGAAGCGTCTTCAAGTGGGCCGTCCGTGCCGTCACCGACAGCATCGAGCTGGTCCTGCAGAAATCGGGAATGTCGGTCCACGACGTCGAGTTGTACGTGTTGCACCAAGCGAACATTCGCATCATCAACAATGTCGCCGAGCAACTGGGGATTCCGCAGGAAAAGGTCTATAACAACCTGCAGGAATATGGAAATACCTCGGGCGGTTCAATTCCCATCGCGTTGGACGAAGCGATCCGGAATGGACGCATTGAACGCGGCGACACCATGCTGATGTGCGGCTTCGGTGCCGGCCTGACCTGGGGCACGTGCCTGTTCCGCTGGTAGCAGCCTCTGGATTCAGGCGTCCGCCGGAAAACGGCGGAAGTGGCAGCGCCGGATAAATCGCATTGCAGAATGTTGGGACCGGATCGAGGAAGCGTCGAAACACTAGCCCGACGCGCGAGCGAGGGATAAGCAAGTTGGACACGGATCGACGAATCCCTCGCTCGCGCGTCGGGCTAGTGTCCCAGGTTCTGGCCATGGATCCTCGGTCTGCACTGCAACACTATTTTGGATATCCGTCGTTTCGCGGCACGCAGGAAGCCATCATCGAGCGAACGATGGCGGGGCAGCATTCGCTGGTCATTATGCCGACCGGCAGCGGCAAATCCTTGTGCTATCAGATCCCGGCCCTGTTGTACGAAGAGGTGGGGGACGTCTGCCCGCTGACACTGGTGCTGTCGCCGTTGATTGCCCTGATGAAGGATCAGGTCGACGTTCTGCAGTCACGCCAGATCGATGCCGCATTCATCAATTCCTCGCTGTCACGCGAAGACCGTGAGAAACGATATCTGAATCTGGCCAACGGCCGGTATCGGCTGTTGTATGTCACACCGGAACGATTTCGCAAACCTGAGTTTCTTGCAGCCATCGCTCGTCGCGAGGTCCGGTTGCTGGCCGTCGACGAAGCGCACTGCATCAGCGAATGGGGGCATGACTTTCGACCTGATTACACACGATTGCGGGAATTTCGCGAGCGGATTGGCAACCCGACGACAGTGGCCCTGACGGCCACAGCCACCGTTGATGTCCAACGCGACATCATCCATCAACTGGGATTGCCCTCGGACACCCTCACATTTCACGAAGGGATCGAGCGACCAAACCTGGAATTGACCGTTCATGAAGTCTGGGGGGATGACGACAAGCTGGACCAGATCGTGGCGGTCAACGAACGACAGGGCGGTACAGGCGGCAGCGGCATCGTCTATTTCACCCTGATCCGCACCCTGGAACGGTTCAGCGACCAGTTGCGAATCCGACGCATCCCGCATGTCTGTTATCACGGCGATCTGGACCGGCAACAACGGCGACGGATTCAAAATGAATTCATGCAGGGACATTGCCCCCTGGTCCTGGCCACGAATGCCTTTGGAATGGGGATCGACAAGGAAAACATCCGGTTCGTCATTCATGCGGAAATCCCCGGCTCCATGGAATCGTGGTACCAGGAAATCGGCCGGGCGGGGCGTGACGGTCTACCCGCCGAAGGCGTGCTGCTCTACGACGAGGCGGACCTGACGACGCAGATGGAGTTCATCCGCTGGAGCAACCCTGCGGCGGACTTCTACGAACGAGTTTTCGACCTGCTGGTCCACGACAAGGAACAGGTGGACGCCTTCGGGCTGGAATGGATGCGGGAAAAGCTGCATGCCAGACAGAAGCACGATCGCCGACTGGAATCTGCACTCGCCATGCTGGAACGTCACGGTGCGATTGAAGGAACGTGGGAGCCGATGCTGTTGGAAGTCACCAGCGAATTACCGGCCGAACTGAGTAACGGTGACCGCCTGAAAGCGAAGTTGCGTCGCGATCAGGAAAAGCTGCTGGCACTGGTGCAATTCATTCGGCACGAAGGCGACCGCCGTGATTTTCTGCGAGACTATTTCCTCGGTGCCGACCCGGGACCGGGATGACGGCTGACACGTTGGAATTCGATCAAGTTCGACTGAGGCGGTTTACCGAAAATCGCGCGAGCGATTTCCGACCTGGCCCAGCAATGAGGTCAGGTCGTCCATCCGGTCCACCAGCAGGTGGCAGATGTCGTCCTGGCGTTGCAGGATGCCGTGGGCGATCAGAGCCGAGGCTTGGCGGGCGATCGGACGGAACCGTTCCCAGACGTTGACATGGACGATCAGGTTGGCGGTTCCCGTTTCATCCTCCAGCGTCATGAAGGTAATCCCCTTGGCGGTCGACGGGCGTTGCCGCAGCAGCACCAATCCGGCGACCCGATAGCGACGATCCGGTTCCACATGCGCCAGATCGGCGGCGCGGGTGACGCGATACTCGTTCAGGTCCGGTCGTAAAAATGTCAGCGGATGGGCTCGCAACGACAACCCGGCGGTCTGGTAATCGGCGACCACTTCCTGAGCGGGCGACATCACCGGCAATGCAACACCCGGCTCCGACTCGTCCAAATCGCCAAACAGAGGCGAGTCCTCACGATCGGGCATCGCCTCCCACAACGCCGCGCGACGAGTTGTTTCCAGGGAACGGAAAGCGTCCGACTTGGCCAGCAACGTCAATTCCGCCCGTCCCAACCCGGTGCGCCGGGCAAATTCGGCTTGTGATACAAACGGTCCGGCAGTTCGCGCGGAGCCAATCCGGGCCGCGGTCGACTGCCTGAAACCGCGTAACACGCGCCAGCCCAGACGAAGTGCGGGGGACTGACCATCGCTGGTTTCCAGCGTGCAGTCCCAGTCACTGGCGTTCACATCGACGGGACGGACGGCGACTCCCTGCCGCCGGGCCTCGGACACCAGTTGAGCGGGGGCGTAGAAGCCCAGCGGTTGACTGTTCAGCAGCGCCGCCGTGAACACCGCCGGATGGTGGCGCTTCAGCCAGGCCGAAGCGTACACCAGCAGGGCGAAACTGGCCGCGTGAGATTCCGGAAACCCGTATTCGCCAAACCCCTGGATCTGTTCATAGACGCGCGAGGCGAACTCTTCGTCGTATCCGCGGGACAGCATCCCGGCCAGCAGCTTCTGGCGGAACGGTTCCATCACCCCGCGTCGTCGCCATGCCCCCATGGCTCGCCGCAACTGATCCGCCTCACCCGGTGTGAAACCCGCCGCCACGACGGCCAGCTTCATCGCCTGTTCCTGGAAGATGGGGACTCCCAGCGTCTTTTCCAAAACATGCCGCACCGCTTCGCTGGGGAACGACACTTCTTCCTCGCCGCTGCGTCGTCGCAGATACGGATGCACCATGTTCCCCTGGATCGGGCCCGGCCGGACAATGGCGACTTCGACCACCAGATCATAAAACCGACGCGGCTGTAGTCGTGGCAGCATGCTCATCTGAGCCCGAGATTCCACCTGAAAGACGCCGATCGATTCCGCCCGGCAGAGCATGTCGTAGACGGCGGGGTCTTCGGCCGGGATCGTTGCCAGTGTGTATGGCGCGGCATTCGGATCGTGGAGGGACTGCCAGCCATGAAGCAGGTCAAACGACTTGCGGATGGCCGTCAGCATCCCCAGCGCCAGGCAGTCGACTTTCAGGATCCCCAATTCGTCCAGGTCGTTCTTGTCCCATTCGATCACGGTGCGGTTGGCCATCGCGGCGTTTTCGATGGGGACCAGTTCACACAACGGACTGTGCGTGATCACCATCCCCCCGACATGCTGGGACAGGTGCCGGGGAAAGCCCAGCAGTTGTTCCACCAGAAGCACCAGTTGTCGCCCCAGCCGCGATGTGGGATCAAAGCCGACTTCAAGAAACCGGCTGGCCAGGACATCCCCCTCGTGGCGGGAATGTTCCACCGACTTGGCCAGCGTGTCGACTCGATCGAGCGACAACCCCAATGCCTTGCCGACATCCCGGACGGCCGATTTCGGACGATAGGTGATCACTTCGGCGGTCATCCCTGCCCGTTCACGACCGTATTTGTCATACAGGTACTGCAGCACCTCCTCGCGACGCTCGTGCTCGAAATCGACATCAATATCCGGGGCCTCACCCCGTTCCCGGCTGATGAATCGTTCGAACAGCACATCGATCCGGTCCGGGTCGACAGAGGTGACTCCCAGGCAGTAGCACACCGCCGAGTTGGCCGCCGAACCGCGGCCCTGGCACAGGATCTGCCGACTGCGGGCGAAGCGCACCAGGTCCCAGACTGTCAGAAAATACGCCTCATAATGCAGTTCCTCAATCAGTTGCAGTTCATGCTCAATCAACACCCGCACCTTGTCCGGCAATCCCGCGGGATAACGATCCCGGGCTCCGGCCCAGGTCAGTTGAGAGAGCCAGGCGAGCGGTGACTGGCCACGGGGACACAGTTCCTCCGGGTAGTCGTACCGCAATTCATCCAGTGAGAATGAACAGCGATCCGCGATTTCCGTCGAGCGTGCGACCGCTGCCGGACAGTCGACAAACAGGGATTGCATCTCGTCGGCCGATTTCAGATGGCGTTCACCGTTGGTCTGTCGGTGAACCCCCAGTTCGGCGACGGTACACCCCAAGCGGACCGCTGTCACAACGTCATGCAGGTAGCGGCGCTGGGGGTCGTGGTACAGCACGCCATTGCTGGCCATAAGAGGTAGACTGGCCTGCTGGCTGATTTGCTGATACCGCTGCAGCAGCCAACGGTCATGGGGCCCGCGATGCAATTCGGCCAGCAGATGGCAGCGATCTCCAAACACATGCCGCCAGCGAGCCAGTTCCGGAAGCTGGTCTTCCGGGGAATGGGCATCCAGCAGGATCCCCGCCAGCAGGTCTGAGGAATGGTGGGCCACATCGTCAAACGTCAGTTGACATTCCCCCTTTGGGGCGCGGCGTTTGCCCGCGGTGAGCAACCGCGCCAGGCGACCATAGCCAGCCCGATTCATCGCCAGCAGGATCAGGGTGGGTCCATCCTGCGGCGTGATTTCGGCGCCAATCAGCAGTTTTAGCCCCAGCGGTTTGGCGGCCGCGTGAGCGCGAACCACGCCCGCCAGGCTGTGCCGGTCAGTGATGGCCAGGGCGGCATGATTCAATTCAACCGCACGCTGCACCAACTCGTCCGGATGCGAGGCGGCCTGCAAAAATGAATAGTTGGTCAGGCAGTGCAGTTCGGCGTAGGATGCAGCCGCGCCCCGATCCGGTCGGGTTTCCAGAGCGAAGCCGTCAGGAGCAACACGAATCTTGGGGTTGGGGCGTTCAGGCATGGCAACTGCCGAGTAAACCGCGTGATTTCAAAACACCACCGCGACGCCCGAGCATCGGATGGACGGCACGTGACTGGTAAGCTTTAACGGCCAGACTCGGCGGTGCAGTTTAACGCGGCCCCAAGGGGGAACAATGGTGGCTCGATGAGATTCCGGATCTGTTTGCCGTGCAGTCAATTCTTCACCACAGTGCAGGCAGTTGGCTCAGACGGGATTGCATTCATCAGCACGACGATGGTATCAAGGATGCTCTGTGAGCCCAGCTGACAATGGAGAATCCGATGACTGATCGAACGGATGAAGCCACAATGCGACGTGAGACCGTAACGCGGCGGCGCGTCCTGCAGGTGGGCAGCCTGGGAATGGCGGGTTTGGGTCTGTCACTTCCCGCGCTGCTCGCCAACGAAGCGACTGAACAGAGTCGGTTGCGGCCGCTGGCGGACAACTGCATCCTGCTGTTTCTGAACGGCGGTCCCAGTCATCTGGACATGTGGGACATGAAGCCGAATGCTCCGGACGGAATTCGGGGGGAATTCCAGCCGATCTCGACGTCGGTCAGCGGGTATTCCTTGTGTGAGCATCTTCCGCGTCTTGCACAGCAGATGCATCTGGCGACAGTCGTTCGGTCGATGAATCACAGTGTCAACAATTCGCACGCGGCTGCTGTGTATGCATCGTTGACCGGTCACGACCGTGGCGAACAGGGTGGCGGGACAAAATCGACGGATCATCCCAGCCTGGGCGGAATCATGGCCCGGCTGCGTCCCACCGCACCGACTGTGTTACCCCAGGTTCATTTGCCCTACATGACGAAGGAAGGGGCGGGGGGACCACCGCAGCCCGGTTTCTTCGGCGGATTCCTGGGGCATTCGTACGATCCGCTGTTTGTCCTACAGGATCCCAACGCTCCCGATTTTCGAGTTCCTGAATTGACGTTGCAGTCGGAAGTCTCAAACCAGCGACTGACGGCGCGCCGTCAGTTGTTTGAAGCGACCGGAATTGCCGCGGCTGATGGACGATCGGCACAGGTCGAAATGTCACGGATGCAGGAACGGGCTCTGGACATCCTTTCGTCCGAGCACACTCAGCGCGCCTTCCGGCTGTCGGATGAACCCGACGCGCTGCGCGACAGTTACGGTCGCAATATCTATGGCCAAAGTACGCTGCTGGCCCGGCGGTTGGTCCAGGCGGGGACGCGCGTTGTCACGATCTCATGGGCTCCCGACGCCAATGCCACCTGGGATACTCATGGCAGCAACTTCAAGACTTTGAAGTCCACGCTGCTGCCACAACTGGATGCGGCTTGTTCCAGCCTGATTCAGGATCTGTTGGAGCGCGGCATGCTGGATCGGACGCTGGTGGCCGTGTTCGGGGACTTCGGTCGCACCCCCAAGATCAATGCCAACAATGCGGGGCGTGACCATTGGAACTTCTGCTACAGCCTGATGCTGGTCGGCGGTGGCTTTCAGCGCGGTCTGATTTACGGCAGTAGCGACAGTACGGGAGCGTTTCCGGCCACACATGCCCTGGTCCCGGGGGACATCGTTTCGACAATTTACAGAGCCCTGGGTGTGTTGCCGACAACAGAAATCTTCGATCAGTTCCAACGCCCCTATCGCGTCGTCCCCGGCGGGGAAATCGTGTCAGACCTGCTGGCCTAGCAACCCGTGGAAAAAGGGGGCTGTCCCTTTGCAGGGCAACGGATTCACATTGAAAACTCCATAACGGGAGAGGGTCAGACCCCTTCGTCCTCGGGCTGCTGGTCTGGAACACTGTCACACGCATGCAGACGTTTTTTGCGATCTCCACGGTTGTCGGTTATGTGTTGACACTGGCGCTCCTGCCGCTGGTGCTGCTGACCAAAAAGCGGCAACCGGTGTCGACGGTCGCCTGGGTGATGGCGATCCTCACAATGCCCTACCTGGGGGCGATCCTGTTTGTCGTATTCGGCATCAACCGAGTCGAACGTCGCGTCGTCGGCCGCCGCGCGGTGACTCGCGACTTTCGCCGACTGTTACCCGAACTGGCCGGGCACCAGGTGGCCGCGGAGGCACTGAATCGAACTCAACGGGACTTGCTGCGGGTGGCCGAGCGGGTTGGTACCACGCGGGCCACTGTCGAAAACCGTGTGCAGTTGCTGACAGATGCCCGCAAGGCCTTCGATGAAATCGAATCCGCCATCGATTCCGCACAATCTTCGATTCATCTGGAATATTACATCTGGCAGCCCGATAAACTGGGCGGTGAGTTGCGTGATCTGTTGATCGCGAAGGCGGAACGCGGGGTGCGGGTTCGGTTCCTGTATGACGCGATCGGATCCGGCCGGTTGACTCACAAGTTTCTGGAGCCGATGCGGAAGGCCGGGATTCGCGTGGCGTCGTTCGTTCCGGGCCAGTCATTCCGGGAGCGCTGGTCAATCAACTTGCGCAGTCACCGCAAGATCGTCATTGTCGATGGGACAGTCGGCTTTACCGGCGGAATGAACGTGGGGGATGAATACCTGGGCATTGATCCTTTTTTCGGAACCTGGCGCGACACACATTTGCGATTGCAGGGTCCCACCGTGCTGCAATTGCAGGAAGTGTTCGCGACCGACTGGCATTATGCCACTGGTGAAGAATTGACCGCAGCGGAGTTTCCGCAACCTGTGGAGATGGGGGACGACTGCGCCCAGGTCATTGTTGGCGGTCCGGACACGGACGAAGAAACGTTTCATTCGCTACTGTTCGCCGCGATCAATCGGGCGGAACGGCATTTGACGCTGGCCACGTCGTATTTCGTGCCGACGCCTCCCCTGGTATGCGCCCTGGAAGCCGCAGCCTTGCGAGGCGTCCGGACTCGTGTCATGTTGTCCGGTCCGAAGACCTACTGGGCCACTCGGTATGCCGCCCGGGCGTATTATGACACCCTGCTGGATGCGGGCGTCGAATTGTATGAATACCAGGTCGGACAGTTTCATTCCAAAACCCTGACCCTGGATGGTTGCTGGTCCCTGGTCGGAACGGCCAACTTCGACGCCCGCAGCCTGTATCTGAATTTTGAAGTCGGGGTCGTCCTGTATGACATCAGCCTGGCCGAACAGTTGGAAAACCACTTTGATCTGGATATCCCGAATGCCTGGCGGCTCGATCCGGTCGCGTGGTCCAACCGATCGACATCGGAACGCTTGAAAGAGAATCTCTGCAAGTTGTTTTCACCCGTCCTGTAAAAGTTGTTCGTGTTCCGTTCACAACGAGCGAATCCAGGAATTAACCGATGCTATCGCGGACTCTGGAACCGGAAGTCATGGATACTGCTTCGGAAGCGGTCGATTACGACGGCATGGATCACAGTTCCGTCAATCGTCTGTTTGTCGACGATTTCCTGGCGGTATTGGGGCCGTTGCCGACCACTGAAACTTTGCAGGTCTTCGATGCCGGAACGGGCACCGCACAGATTCCGCTGGAACTGATCCGTCGAGACATCCGCGCTCAGATAACCGCCAGTGATCTTGCGGAACAGATGTTGATCGTAGCCCGCGAAAACGTCCGACGGGCGAACCGGGCCGATGCGATTCGACTGGTTCGGTCCGACTGCAAGCAACTTCCCGATGCCACGGGCACGTACGACGCTGTGATGTCCAACAGCATCGTGCATCATATCCCCGAGCCACGGGCGGTCCTGGCAGAACTGTGGCGAATCCTGAAGCCGGACGGATTGCTCTTTATTCGCGATTTGATGCGGCCGGACGACACCACCACTGTGGAACGGTTCGTCAGGACATACGCGGGGGATGCCAATACCCATCAGCAGCAGATGTTTCGAGATTCCCTGCACGCCGCGTTGACCATCGACGAGGTCCGCGCGATGCTGTGCCAGGTGGGAATTCCTGCCGACGGTGTGAGCCCCACAAGTGACCGGCACTGGACCATCTCAGTCCGGAAAAGGCCCCAATAAACCGGTTGTAAAGGTGATTTGGATCCGCCAGTTGTGCCGGATGTGAGGAGTAAGCCGGACGACTGCAGGGTTTTCGCAATCGTCTCAAGCTTTGCAATCGCGCGGGTCGATGGCTGGAGTCACGTGCGTCATTCACCGCCTTACTTTCCCGGGAGTTTCACCCGTGTCTTTCCCTTCGACCGAAGCCGCCGAACAGTCACCATTCGTCCTCCGCGCTGAGCGTGCATTGCAATCGTTGAAGCAAAATGTCACTGACCATGTCGCACGTGAATCGCGTCTGCGGCGAGTCTACGGCGAATGGCAGGAAACCTGGCTGTCTCGCGCCGAACAGCTTCGCCAGCAGATCAGTGAACTGGAAGCCCGTCTGGCCCCGTGGATGCCCCGCGGCGAATCCGTTCGCCTGGCGGTCGTTTCCCGCAATGAAGAAGCGAACTGAGTCGGCTGTTTCGAACCGTCAATCGCAAATCAGTTCGCACTGAGTACCGCGAAGGTCCATTTCGAATTCGATCTCTTCGATGGGTGGTCGAGAATGGTGCCAACTGATGCCGTGAACTCCGGCCGACCCGACTCGTGCCTGCAGAATTGACAACAGCGGTGTCAGCGGATGTACGGTGTAGACGTTGACTTTGTTGACCAGAGGCCAATCGACCCCCAGGCCATGCAGCCGGGCGTCCATCAAGTCCAGGACAAATTGGGTCTTCGTGATCAGGCCGTCGTCTGAGGTATTTCCGCGAGCGACGATCTGATCTCGCGACAGAATGCCCTCGGGAAGCTCTCCGGCACCCGCAACCACAAATGTCGGCCGTTGCCCGTCTGTGCAGGGACGTGAGAAGGCGAAACCGTACAGTACTGGGCTGTGGTGATCGAAAACCGCTGACGCCCCGGGACTGGCATGCAGACCGACAGGAGCAACGTTGGTTCGGGCAATTGGATTGACTCCGTCGACGAACACACCCCAACTCTTCAAGACCTCGGCGTACCGGACATTGAATTCGGCAAACCCTTCGAAGGAAAACGGCTGCGGCGATCGAAGTGTCATTGCGCACAACGCTGTCCTGGGGCGACCCGCTTTCTGCAGGAAATGGGCGACTTTCTCAAAACCGTCACTCAGTTTGAGTGGCCGCTGAAACGTGACATGCACAATTTCAAAGCCCGGCCTGCAGACCACCCCACACGAATACGGGGCGATTCCGGGCAGGAACTGGTAGTCTCCGGCTGGGTGATCGGTCAGAGCCATGCCTACTTGTCCCACCAGTTGATGCCGTTTGACTGTTCGGCTGGCTGATTGCCCGGCACTGGCGCGGTGCGCTGCCGAGGTTTGGCCGGCCATTCGTCCGGCTCCGCGGTGGGCTCGGTCGGCATCTGAGCACCGGGCTGGGCATGTTGAGCAACTCGCAGCGGACGGTTGAACGGAACTTCGGGTTCCACCTCTGCGACTTCCGTTGTGTCGAGTTCCAGTCGGACTCGCCCGGAGTCATCGTCCGCAGGCAGTTCCTCGAACCCCTGCAATTGGACCGCTGAGTCGTTGGAGTTTTCCGCGACCATTCGCAACGGCCGAGCCTCTTTCCCCAAATCGACGACCTGGATCCCGGGAGCCGCAGGCGGCATTTCCCAGATCTTTTCCGGAATGGAACGAGGATTGACTTCCACATCCCCCATGTTCATCACGAGCGACAGTTGGCTTTGCGGACAATCCAGCAGCACTCGTCGCGGCAAAACCGCGCCCGACGTCTTGTCCATGCGGAAATCTTCCAGGCGGGCCTGGGCGATCTTGTTGCCGAGCGAGTCATAAATACTGTGCTCGGTGATGACTCCTTTCACGAGGTCCACCTGCATCACTTTCTGCAGCGGCAGACCGTGGACTGTCAACAGTGGTTGGACCAACCGGGCATTCTGGCCAGAGTGATCGATCTGCATTTTCAAGTCGGCTGTATCGATCGGAGCCACTCCCAGCGCCTGCATCAGCCATTTCGGTTCAAACGGGATCCCCAGTGACTGGCGGGCGTCTTCGATCTGATCGTGGTGACAGTAAACGTAGGATGGGTCCATCCGTCGGGCATTAATCCAGAAGACGTCGTCATTGCTTCCCAGGTCGACTTCCTGGCCCATCATGGAACTGACGGACAGGCGCAGGTGCTGTCCCTCTTCCACCGACAGGATCCCATGCAAGCCGGGAATGCCGTTCGCCCGGATGCTGACCCGTCGCGCCTGCCAGGCATGCAACTTGGCCACGTTTTGATTCAGGTGATCGACAACCTCTTCCATTTGTGGATCGGCCGAAAACCGGGGACGGGGAATCGCCGCCTGGCTGTTCGGACGAAGCCGGAAGGAGCTGAATCCCAGGCAGCCTTGCAGCGGAACAAGTCCGCCGGCCAGGATCAAAACCATCAGCACGCGCCCCAGCGGAGGACCAGCGAATGTTGTCGAATTCCGTGAACTTGGCATCAGTTCCACTCCGTCGCGAGATGAACCTTCAATTCGGCTTGAATCAACTGAGTATCAGCTTCCGGCAGCTTCAGATTGCGGACTTCGTAGGATCCCTCACCGTGTTGGCCACTCAATTGCAGGATATCGTCACCATCATCATCCGTTCGCGTTCCATCCAGGCGCACTTTACGGTGCTTCAGTAGCAGTAACGCCAGGACATACCGTTGACGTTCGGTATCGGGAGCGCATTCTTCACACAGTTGCTCGAAGTAGCGAAACGCTGTGTCAGGATCCAACCGCTGTTCACGCGGGTCATTCGACGCGGGAACAACCGTCTTCCAGTACCCGACGTGCCCGGCCGGAGCCCCCTGCCAGCCTTCATCGGAATAGTCCAGCCGCGTAAGGATCCCGTTTTTTTCCACCAGGACCGAATGGCAGACGGTTCCAGGTGCCAATGGTCGACCAGTGGTCGCACAGGTCTTGCTCGGTGCTTTGAAGTGGTAATCCATGCGGTTGCGGCCCCTTTGGCCAATCCTTTACGTAACGGCGCCTGGACGCCTTGGTCTACCGAATGGGGTCTGACCCCCTTCCAATGTGGTCTCTAATCAAATCAGATACCTGCGGCAGGGGTCTGATCACATTTGGTGGGCACAGCCGGATCATCAAAGTTAGCCCAACAACAGTTCCCAACGGCAGCGTTCCGATCTTGTCAACCGGGCAACACCTGATCCTTGCAGACTGCAGCCAAATCCATTCCTCGATCCGTCAAATGACGCTGCGCGAAGGGCGGCGTTGTAGTTCACGGAAGGAAAGCGGACAAGGTGAGAAATCTCCCCTTGTGAAGCAGATCGACTTCTAGTATTTTCCCGTTCCACGTCGTGCGATGGTCGTAGGATTGACCTCGTCGCCACGTTGTTCCGGCAGATGATGAGACGGCAAGGAGGCCCTCATGAGCTTCGGGAATTTGCAGCGAGATCCGTTTCCACAACCGCGCTGCGACGTACAGATTCGCTGGATGATTCGGCGCGACATGCCCGAAGTCCTCGAGATTGAACAGCAGAGTTTCGAGTTTGCCTGGACGGAAGAAGACTTCCTTTGCTGCCTGCGACAGAGAAACTGTATTGGCATGGTTGCCGAGCGCCAGGAACGCATCGCCGGCTTCATGATTTACGAATTGTTGAAGTCCCAGTTGCATGTGCTGAACTTCGCGGTCGCACCGTGGGCCCGGCGACAGAGCGTCGGAACGCAGATGATCGAAAAGCTGGTCAACAAGCTTTCGCAGCAACGCCGCCAGGAAATCTGCCTGGAAGTCCGTGAAACCAACCTGGCGGCCCAGTTGTTCTTCCGCACCCAGGGCCTGCAGGCTCAAAGTGTTCTTCGGAATCATTACGAAGACACCGAAGAGGATGCCTACGTGATGCGGTACCAACTCTACCCCAGCGACGAAGTCATTCTGCCATTCGTTCCCAGGAACCGGATCGCCGACATCGACAGCGAACCGGATGCCGAAGCAGCGTGATTTCCGGGTTGGCTAGTGTTTAAACGCATGGGCAGGCATTGACCTGACATTGCGGACGATCGGCCGAAATTCCATTTGAGCGAGCACATCGCGTTCAAGATCGATGCCCGGAGCGACTTCGATCAGTTCCAAGCCATCGGACGCCAGCCGAAAGACCGCTCGTTCGGTCACATACAGTACGTCCTGACCACGACGTTGCGCGATGTTGCCGCTGAAGGACACCTGCTCAACGTGGTCGACGAATTTGCGGATTCGACCTTCGCGGCGAATGACAAGCGATCCGGATTGCACGCCGATTTCCAACCCGTCCGACGTCAACGTCCCGCAAAAAACCAGGCGACGGGCGTTCTGACTGATGTTCACAAATCCGCCCACCCCCGCCAGCCGACAAGCGAAACGCGACACATTCACATTTCCGTGACGATCGACCTGCGCGGCCCCCAACGCGGCAAAATCCAGACCTCCCCCGTCGTAGAAATCGAACTGGGCAGGTTGGTCGATAATCGCTTCGGGATGGACCGACGCTCCAAAGCTTAAGCCTCCGGCGGGCATACCCCCGATTGGTCCGCTTTCGACGGTCAAAGTGACGGACCGCAGCAGTCCCCGTTCTGCCGCGATCCGACCCACTCCTTCGGGCATCCCGATCCCCAGATTTGCGATCGCCCCCGTTGCCAGTTCGTCGCAGGCGCGGACGGCGATAATCCTGCGTTCATCGAGCGGCATGGGGACCGGAGGACGGGCCAGTTGGTCCGTTTCATCCCGTGCCGTGTAGTAGGTGCAGTTGTCCTGTTCGGCAAATGTCTGGTCGTGTTCACCCGGATTGGCGACGACGATGCGATCCACCAGGATCCCGGGAACACGAACCCGATTCGGTGGCAGGGGCGCATCCAGCAGCCGTTTGACTTGAGCCAAGACGATGCCGCCAGAATTGCGCACGGCCTGGGCGATCGGAAGAATCTCCCCCAGCACTGCCTCCTCATCCATGACAAGATTTCCCAGGGGGTCCGCCGCCGTCGCTCGAATAAGTCCCACGTGCACGGGAAACGTCTTGTAAAGCAACCAGGTTCTTCCCACCAGTTCGACGCGTTCCACCAGGTTTTCCGGCGACACCTCGTTCATCCGACCGCCGCGCTCCTGGGGATCGATGAATGTTCCCAACCCCACATGAGTGATGCATCCTGGCCGACCGGCCGCAATATCCCGTAACAAATGACAGATCACCCCCTGCGGAAAGCAGTACGCTTCGATCTTGTTTTCAATCGCCAGCCGCCCGATCCTGGGAAGCAACCCCCAATGACCGCCGATGGCGCGCTTCAGCAATCCGTCATGGCCAAAGTGATTCAGCCCGCGGGATTTTCCATCCCCCTGGCCGGCGGCGAATACCAGCGTCAGGTTGCGCGGAGATCCCTCGTTGAGGAATCGCCGCTCGATCGCCGCCGACAACCCCTCCGGATGCGCCGCTCCCACGAACCCACCGCTGACCACCGTGGAACCGTCCTTGATCAGCAGACTGGCTTCATCGGCTGTACATAACAGCGATTCCAACCGCCTCCAACTCATTCCGGGTTCTCCCACTGCATGGATGGTCGTCTTACGGGTCACCGCTCAAAGGACATTTACAGGCGAAGGATTCGGACTCAAAGTCCCGTTGCGTATGGCGAGGCGAGTGTTTTCAGGAAACGTCGATCTTCGAGCGATCAGCCGAGCCACCCGCCGTTGGCGTGGATCGTCTGGCCGGTGACATAGCTGGCCAGATCACTGCACAGAAACAGGATCACGTTGGAAATCTCTTCGGGTTCGCCGAACCGGCCGAGAGGAATCTGGGCAATCATTCCTGCCCTCACTTCCTCCGGAATCGTCTTGCCCATCTCGGTCAGGACGACGCCGGGAGCCACCGCATTGACGGTGATCTTCCGACGAGCCAATTCCTTGCTCAGAACCTTCGTGATTGCAATCACTCCCGCCTTCGCCGCGGAATAGTTGACCTGGCCGTAAAAGCCCACGACTCCGGAGATACTGGCCATGTTGACGATGCGCCCCTCTTCGGCGATGCGATCGGCGGCGGCCCGGCAGACCTGGAACACGCCAGTCAAGTTCGTGTCGATCACGGCCTGCCATTCCTCGTCGGTCATCTTCTTCAAAGTGCGGTCACGAATGATGGCCGCGTTGTTGACAACGATATCCAGACGCCCGAACTGCTGGATCGTCTGGTCAATCATCCGATTGATCTCGGGAACGCTGCGAACGTCGGCCGCCACGGCAATCGCCCTCTCGCCGAGCGCCGACACGGTGTCTTCGGCCCGCTGTCGGTTCAGTCCGTCGCCATCAGCAAAATAGTTGATGACGACATTCGCCCCGGCGGCATGCAACGTCGTCGCTGTGCAGCGGCCCAGTCCCTGCCCCGATCCCGTGACTATCGCCGTTTTTCCTGCCAGATCGATCGTCGACATCTGTTGGTTCCTCGTTCCTGGTGATCCCCGTAAGCACGATCACGACACCACATGTGCGGTCGATTTGCAACGGCAGGGCGACCCGTCTATGCTCGATCGTTGCCCACGCTGCCAGCGTCGGAGAGCTTTGTAAGTCCCGGGACACTGCCTCGCAAGACAAACATTCAGGAATGGGCCAACCAATGAATCCCTCCGCTGTGCGTGCCGATGCCTCCCCCCGACTGATTTCGCTGGATGCTTATCGCGGTTTTGTGATGATCTGCCTGGCCGCCAACGGATTCGGGATTGCCGCCACGGCCGCGAAAAAGGAGTTCCTCGACAGTCCGCTCTGGCAGTCCTTGCGATTTCAGTTTGAACATGTGCCGTGGACCGGGTGTGCGTTCTGGGATCTGATCCAGCCCTCGTTCATGTTCATGGTCGGGGTCTCGATGCCCTATTCGTACTGCAAGCGGCGTGAAGCCGGGGATTCGTACTCTCATCTGCTCGGGCACGCCGTCCTTCGATCCATCATCCTGGTCCTGCTGGGCATTTTTCTGTCGTCGAGCGGCAAGACAACCAACTTCACCTTTATGAACGTGCTGTCCCAGATCGGGCTGGGCTACACATTCCTGTTCCTGCTGTGGGACCGCGAGCCGAAGGTGCAATTGCGAATTGCCACGGGGATACTGCTGGCCTATTGGGCTCTGTTTGCCTTCAGCCCGGTGGCGAAACCGGACTTCGATTATGCAAAGGTCGGGTTACCCGCGGACTGGCCTTATCTGACCGGCTTTGCGGCTCATTGGCAGAAATGCGCCAATGTTGCTGCCAGTTTTGATTTGTGGTTCCTGAACCTGTTTCCGCGATCAGAAGTATTTGTTGCCAACAACGGAGGATACCAGACACTCAACTTTGTGCCGTCACTGGTGACGATGCTGTTTGGACTGATGACCGGGGAATTCATTCGCCGTTCAACCGACCGGCGCAAAGCCCTGCTGGGACTGATTTCCGCAGGGGTGTTGCTGCTCGGGATCGGCTGGGGCTGTGAATTCCTGGGTTTGTCCGCTGGTGAAGCGGATCTGGACCCCCAGTTGGACTCTGTATAGTTCGGGCCTGACGCTGCTGATGCTGGCGCTGTTCTACGGCATCATCGATGTCGCAGGCTGTCGCTGGTGGGCGTATCCATTTGTGGTGGCGGGGATGAATTCGATCGCACTTTACGTGATGTCGCAGTTGCTGCGCAACTGGACTGCCGATTCCCTGCAACGCCACTTCGGCGCGGATCTATTCAAACTCCTGGGTGAGAACTACGAGCCGATACTGAAGGCCAACCTGGTCTTGCTGACATTCTGGCTGTTTGTCTGGTGGCTGTATCGACAGAAGATCTTCGTCAGGATTTGAATGTCGTCGCCACGGCCGGGCTCGTTCAATCCCCGATTTCGGCCTGGCTGGCGGTGGGAAAGATGACAATCAGTTCATAAGACTGCTCTGCGACCGAGGCTGCAATTGCTTCTCGCAGGATCTCCAGATAAATGGACCGCTCCTCTGAGTGGGGCTCAAAGGGTACGTCTTCGTGAAATAAAACGATCCGTCGCGAATCGTCGATCCAAGACAGATCACGCAGGCATTCGTCGAACGCATCCCAGTTCCAGCCGAAGTAGTCCGGGAAATCGAGACCTTTGGCCAGGACAGCCAGCAATTCGTGCTTGTTGACGATTCCCGCCGGAATTTGAACGATCAGTGAGTCACCCGTTGAGCAGGACGCTGGATCATCGAAGAAATGAAATCTGGCAGGCGGGGAATCCATGAATTGTCCGTTGCGATGGGGTTTGGCATTGGTGAAAGAGTTCATTCCGTCTGGATTCGGCGGAACGTGTTGTAGTGGTCGGGCGTGTACCAGACATCCCCATCCTGACCGATAATCACTCGCTGGGGGCCCGGCCCGCCAGTATTCGGCGTCGGATGAACGTACTCTCTGTAGTAGCCCTTCGGCTTGAGTGGCAGCCGCCGCTCGCGATTCTGAAACGTGGACCCATCATTTCGATGGGAATTCCGCACTCCGCGAGCGATTCTGTCAAGAGTCGGTTGCAGGTCAATGGTGCCCTGGAACACGACGTGACCCGTCTGATCGTGAATCGTCTGATTCTCGATTCGAGTCGATTTGGATTTCTCTTTCGTGCGACTGCTGGATGCTCCAGGACGAGTTGACCCGGCAGAGCCATCCTGCAGCGGAATAATGGCGACGTCCGGGTGCGAAGTTGCAGGCGTTTCGTCAGCAACCTGGACATCGATTGGGCGAATGGCAGGGAGGTCGTCATGAGCGTATTCAGATGTCCTGTTGCCTGGCGTTGATTGCGAGTCCCTCGTTTGCGGTGGAGCACCGCGCTGATTGCGCGTTTCCCACCACGAGATTCCCACGACACCCACGAAGATCAGGACGATGAACCATTGGGGGAACCGACCAGGCCGTATTCCGCCAGGCGATGAATGACGAGCCATGTCCTGCTTTCTATTGAGCCAGCGTCTCGAGCAATACCCTCAAATACGGCTCAATCAGCGGTTCCCAGGCGTCGTCGATGGCCGCGCGTAGCGCCTCCATCGGGTGATCGGATCGATGCACAGAGAATTGGTGTAGAGACCGCGTGAGAGACTGGCGTTCAGACTCGGCCACCGGCAACTCGCTGACGAGTTCGTGGATTTCATGATCTTCCACATCCTGCAACGTCTGAGCGAAGGCTCTCAACAATCGACCGATTGGAGTCCCATCCTGCAGAAACGGTTCACAATCCCACAGGAAGCGCTCGCGCTGTAATCGCGTCAAACCTCGCCTGGCGAATTCGATTCTTAACTTCGGATTGAAAAGCCCAAACGCATGGGCGGACGCCAGGTTGTTGAGCGGGCCGGATCTGGAATCCGACAACATCGCCTGAATCGACTGTTCCGTTCGTGATGTCCGACCGGACAGGACAAACACGATTTCGCGGATCAGTGATCGTGGCCAGGCTTGAGTTGGCAGAATCTTGTTGACATAGGGCAGAACCATCGCCGTCCAGGAGGCTGGCGGGCGTTTCTTGTTCCGGGGCAGACTCTCGGGCGGAATCCAGAACCTGTCGTTGGCGGGATTGCAGAATTCGAACACCAATTCATCAAACGCATGAAAGGCACCTCGCTTTAGCAACGAGTGCAAGACCGTGACCAGCCTCGTGACCCGGCGTTCGTCACTCGGGCTGGATCGCTCGGGGATGCACGTCGCCAGGAATGTCAACAGGTTGGACAGCGGGACGTCACCCGCTTCGACAACGCGTGCTTCGCGGGCCAGTTGCTCGTATTCATCAACCATTTGCTGATGACGGTCGGGAGCGCAACGGATCGTGATCCTGCGAACAGGTCCATGTGCCGCCTCCAGTCGCACCAACCTCCCTGTGTTGGCATCAATCTCAACGCGATACTGTTCATTGTCAACCATCAGGCTGCCATTGTGCAGTTGCCAATGTTCGAGGTGCGATTCCCGCAACGCGGCGGCCGGGGCCGCGATCGCCTGCAGAGTGAACGGGGGACGGCGGTGCTCGAGGTTGGATTTCACACCGACTCCGAACTGAAGATTCGACATTCGTCCATTCTTGTCAGGAGGATGCGTCGTCCATTGGATCGAGGCGACCACACTTTGCGACAGACCGCGAGCCTGGTATTTCAGGCCATGGCGGGGGGACAGGATCTCCATGGTTTGTGGAGACATTTGCCCCCACAGGTCAAACCATTCTCGACCATGGTGTTCGAACAATCGCAGGCGGAGCAGGCATGACTGGTGACTGTGGGAAATGACCAGCCGAAAGTGAGCAATCAGGGCTCCCTGGGGCGGTTCCTCATCGAATTTCAGTTTTGAATCCAGGGGGTAAGTGAATTCACCGTCGAAATCGTGACCGGTGCTTTCAAAATGATTGATCCAATGTGCCAGCCGGATGGCGGCTTCTTCCTTTGCGGACAGCGGTTGTGAGAGCGCTGGAGCTTCGGGGTATTCCACCAGTTTGATCTGCAGGGTCGACGGTCCACTTCCGAACGGCCCGATGAATTTGACTTCGTGTTTCAGGAATCGCGCCGAGTTGCTCAGTTTCTGCTCGATCTGCGATTTCACTGTCGCATCCAGCACTGATCCCGGCGGCAGATCCAGATAGCGAATGACATCTTCGGCGGAGTTCTTTTCCGTGCCGAGCACTTCGATTTCTCCGAGCACCGCCTGAGATCCTTCGTCCTGAATCGTGACCACCAGTGTTGCTGTGCCGTCCGCTTCAGCACGCGGCTCCACAGTAAACTGAACGTCGTGGTAACCCAGAAACTCAAAATGGCGGTTCATCTCTTCGTGTTTCGATTCCCAGTAGCCCGCCGCAAATGATGCGGGGCTCCCGACCTTCCACAGGATCTGGCTGAACTTTATGGGTGCGGCCGATTCCAGTCGGGACGACGTCAGCAAAGTCTGCAGCCGATCGGCCGAGAGTGTGGCGGTACCGGCAATTTCAATTCCGCTGCTTCGAAAGCGAGGACCTTCGTGGATTGTGATTACAATGGCCGATTGACTTTCCGCGAGCCGAACGGCCACTGTGGCTTTCGCAAAACCTGCGTGCCGGTAGCCATCCAGAACTCGGACCTGAAGCAGTTTCAGCAAATCATCCCGTGAGGCATCTGGATGGCACGCCAGCAGGACGTCCAGATTGGCACCCAGTTCGGACCGGATTTGACTGTCCGAGAATGTTTCATTGCCCGTAATCTGGAATCGGCTGGATTCTCCCAGGTCGGCCACTGTCTGCGGCGCGGCGATTGTGATCTGCGTCAACAGGAGCAGTTGCAACCCCAGAATGATTGCAGTCAATCGCGCCATGGTCGAGACTCCATTCCCTCAGATTGCTCGGATCCGGAAGTCCACTCCGATGGCATTTTGTAGCAAACCTGATGCGGTCTGTCTGTACGATTTCGAGGGTTTTCACAGGTGCGGTCGCTTTGCCGGACGGCCCTGCCACGCTAAAACGGTGGACCACGGTTCTTACCTGTTTTTCGAAGCGGCTTGATGTCCCTGCGTGTTTCCAACCTGCAATTGTCCGTCACGGTTCCCGAGACCGAACTGCCACGTTTTCTTGCGCACCGCCTGGGAATCTCAGCGGACCTGTTGACGCGCTGGCGCGTCCTCAAGAAAAGTCTCGACGCCCGCTCGCCGTCCGATCTGAAATTTGTCTACACCAGCCTGGTCGATTTGCCCGACGAAGTCCTGAATTCCGATGCCGTGCAGCGTCGACTGAAAGACGGAATTCAGTACTTCGAGCCCCCAGTTTTTGAAGACCCCGGTCACGGGGACCGACCGCTGGAACACAGGCCGGTTGTCATTGGTTCCGGCCCTGCCGGTTTGCTGGCAGGATATTACCTGGCCTGGAAGGGCTATCGTCCGATCATTCTGGAACGGGGGCCGGCGGTGAAGGAACGGGTTCCTGCCGTCCGTGCGTTCGATCGTGGCGGGCCGTTCGATCTGGAAAACAACTATTTGTTTGGGGAAGGGGGAGCGGGTTGTTTCAGTGACGGAAAACTGACCTGTCGCCTGGAAGGCCCCGATGTCGAATGGGTCCTGGAACGATTTGTGGAATGCGGTGGCCGGTCATCCATCGTCTACGAAAACCGGCCTCATCTGGGAAGCAACAAACTGCCCATGATCTGCCGGAATTTCCGGCGCAAGATTGAAGCCCTGGGGGGCGAGTACCGATTCTCTTGTCGCATGGAGGGACTGGACATTCGTCATGGCCGCATCCACGGCGTTCAAACCTCGGGCGGTCTGATTCCGACAAACCACGCAGTCCTGGGAATCGGCCACAGCGCCCGCGACACCTACCAGATGTTGCATGATCTGGGAGTTCCGCTGCTGCCCAAGGCGTTCCAACTGGGACTGCGGATTGAACAACCGCAGGAGCAGATCAACCATCACAAATACGCTCGCTCGGAATACCTGAAACTTCTGGGGGCGGCCGACTACACGTTGAATGCCCGCGGAGAAAAGGACGTATTCACGTTCTGCATGTGCGCCGGCGGGATCATCATCCCCAGTGTCAGCGAACCTGGAATGTTCTGTTCGAATGGAATGAGCAATTCCCGTCACGATACTCCGTTCGCCAACAGTGGCGTGATGGTCACACTGGAACCGCACGAGTTTGGCAGTGATCACCCCCTGGCGGGAATGCATTTGCAGCAGAAGTATGAAGCGGAAGCGTTTCGGGTCGGCGATTCAAACTATCACTGCCCGATTCAGACGGCACGCGACTTCCTGAAGCACCGGACTCCGGATCCCGCTGCGAAGCTGAATTGCTCGTATGAACGGGGTGTCCGACCGGCTGCTTTGGATCGCGTGATTCCGCCGATCGTCGCGAATGCCCTGCGCGCCAGCCTGCCGATCCTGGACCACAAGCTGCGCGGAGACTTCCTGAAGCACGCCATTCTGGTCGGCCCGGAAATGCGCGGCAGTTCCCCAATCCGCATCGATCGCAGTCCGCTCACCCGGCAGTGTCAGAACATCGCCGGGCTGTATCCGGTTGGTGAAGGAGCAGGCTATGCCGGGGGAATCGTCAGCGCCGCCGTCGACGGCCTGCGCAGTGCCCGCAGCATTGTTGCAGAATTCGCACCGCTCGACAGCCCTTGAACCCGCCCGGTGATGCGCGCCGATGCAACGATTCTGACGTTCGCCTTGAACGCAAACAGGTGCGCTGAAGGCCATCAGGCCCCGAACACTTTCTCCACGCCCCGGACTTGACCTTCACTCCATGACGAAGCATCGAAGTGAAGAGTCCGGGGCCTGACGGCATCCGGGTCGCCTGATTCAGACGCTTCCATGGGCGGGCAGTTGCACTACGAACCCGGGAGTTCAATCACTCGTCGGTGACACATCCCTCGGAAGCACTCTTCACACGTTGAATGTATTTGTAGAGCGTGCCACGGGTGGCTTTCAGGCCCGGGGCCTTCCATCCCGCGCGTCGTCGAGCGAGTTCGGTGGACGCGAGCGCGACATCGATTCGGTTCAACTGTGCGTCAATCGCGACCATGTCGCCATCCTGCACCAGCGCAATCGGGCCTCCCTCCTGGGCTTCCGGGGTCACGTGACCGACGATGAAACCGTGTGATCCACCGGAGAATCGCCCATCCGTGATCAGTGCCACTTCAGACCCCAGGCCAGCTCCCATGATGGCGGAGGTGGGGGTCAGCATTTCGGGCATCCCGGGGCCACCCTTGGGGCCTTCATATCGGATAATGATCACGTCCCCCTTCTTGATCTTGTTCTGCTCCAGACCGTGCAGCATGTCTTCTTCGGAATCAAAGACACGGGCTGGCCCGGTGAAGATCAAGCCTTCTTTGCCGGTGATCTTGGCCACTGCGCCGTCTGGACAGAAATTGCCGCGCATGATCCGGATATGACCGCTTTCCTTGATCGGTGTTTCGATCGGTTGAATGATCCGCTGGCCTTCCGCGAGTCCTGGCAGATCCGCCAGATTCTCGGCCATCGTCTTGCCGGTCACTGTCAGGCAACTGCCGTCGATGAATCCCTTTTCCAGCAGGTACTTGAGCACGGCGGGCGTTCCACCAATGTGATGCAGGTCTTCCATCACGTATTTGCCAGAAGGCTTCAAGTCGGCAATGTACGGAACCCGGTTGCTGACGGTTTGGAAATCGTCGATCGTCAGCGGCACATCCACGGCACGCGCCATGGCGATCAAGTGCAACACGGCATTCGTTGAACCGCCGGTCGCCATGATCAGGACCATCGCGTTTTCGAAGGCGGCTCGGGTCATGATGTCGCGCGGCTTGATGTCCCGTTCCAGCAGAGTTCGAATGAACTTGCCTGCGGCCAGGCACTCGCCCAGTTTGGCGGGATCTTCAGCCGGGATGGAAGAACTGTAGGGAAGCGACATCCCCATCGCTTCGATCGCCGAGGCCATGGTGTTCGCGGTGTACATCCCGCCGCACGCACCGGCACCCGGGCAGCTCTTTTCGACGATCGCCTGTCGTTCTTCGTCGGTGATTTTTCCGGCCAGGTACTCGCCGTAGCATTGGAATGCAGAAACGATGTCCAGCTTGGGATGCAGGGGAATGCAGCCGGCGCGGATCGTGCCGCCGTACACCATCAGCGCCGGCCGGTTCAGTCGCCCCATGGCAATCAGGCAGCCGGGCATGTTTTTGTCGCATCCGGGGATCGAGATGTTGCCGTCATACCACTGCGCGGCCATGACGGTTTCGATGCTGTCGGCGATCAGATCGCGCGACTGCAACGAGTACGACATGCCGTCGGTCCCCATCGAAATCCCATCGCTGACCCCGATCGTGTTGAACCGCATGCCCACCATTCCGGCGTCACGGACACCCTCGCGGACCTTCTCAGCCAGCTTGTTCAAATGCATGTTGCAGGTGTTGCCGTCGTACCAGACACTGGCAATTCCAATCTGAGCCTTGTCCATGTCTTCACGGGTCATGCCCGTCCCGTACAGCATGGCCTGCGAGGCTCCCTGTGAACGAGGCTGGGTAATCCGCGAACTGATTTTGTTGATCTGCGGGGACATAGTTTCCACTTGGCAAAAGGGACGATGATCAGAAGAACTTGACAAGTTCGTATTGGGAAGCGTTGATTTCAAGTGACATCAACGCAAGGAAGGACCTAGGAAACCAGATCCGACGGATGCGGAATCCGATCGACCTTCGGCAAGACCCTGGGCTGGTAAATCGTGGTGTACGCGACAGCCTTACGATGGGCATCCACCGCTGCCTGATCGGTCCAGTGTTCATTCAAAATGAAGACGGAGGGATCATTCAGGGAGTGATAGACTTCAAATCGAACGCAACCTGGTTCGGCCCGCGACAATCGCCCCTGTTCAGACAAGAGTGACTGGATTTCGGGAACGTCGTTCGGATCTTTGACAGTCAAGACGACATTCAAGTAGATCATGCCGGCTACCCCAAGTTTTAAATATGTGAAAATGTGCGACAAGGGTAACATTGGCAGCTACAATTCACCAGTATCCTCGTTCCCCGGAATGCCAAAGTCATCTTGAATCCGGGATGGAAGTTTCCCGAAATGAAGAAACTGGGCAGCGATCGGCCGATGTGGGATTGCCTGCCCGAGGCGGGCAGGCGAACATACACGTGTCACAACTTACAGGAACGGGAATGCTACCCGGAAGTGGAGCCCCGAAAATCTCTTTTTGGAAGGTGTAGTTCGATGCAAAAGATGTTGACATGGGCGAGCGTCGCGGCGGCGGCCGCATTTGTTTCGCTGGGGACGGTTTCGTCTGCCCAGGCCCAGTGGGGTTCAATCAAAGGAACGGTCACTGTCACAGGCAATTTTGAGGCCCTGAAGCCGCTCGTCAGGAAGGGGGATGCCAGCGTCAAGGACGCCGCCGTTTGTGCCAAGGAGGAAGTACCGGATGAATCCATCGTGGTCGATCCCGCAACCAAGGGAATCGCCAATGTGGTGATCTGGCTGGCGAAAAAGCCGACCAAGATTCATCCCAATCTGGTCGCGTCGAAGGACAAGGAAGTCGTGTTTGATCAAAAAAACTGTAAATTCATTCCCCACGTGCTGGTCGTACGCACCGATCAGCAGGTGCGCGTGATCTCAGACGATGCCGCCTCTCACAATACACATACCTATCCCCTGAAAAACAATCAGCAGAATTTCATCGTGCCACCGAGTGACCGGAAGGGTGTCTTGGTTCCTGCGTTTTCTGATGCAGAACGACTCCCTGCCAAGGTTGGCTGCGACATTCACCCCTGGATGCAGGCCTGGTGGGTGATCCTCGACCATCCGTACGTTGCGGTGACCGACGAAGCGGGCAAGTTTGAAATCGCAGATTTGCCGGCCGGGGAACACGAATTCCGCGTCTGGCAGGAAAAGGTTGGATACCTCGAAAAGGGATGGAAAGTCACCGTCAAAGCCGGCGACACGAAAAAGGACGCAGATCTCAAGGTTGCCGCCTCCAAGTTGAAGTAGCTCTTCCGGCGGAAGCCGTGTTCCACGAAACTGTTCGATTCCACAGCCCGGCCGAATCTGGCCGGGCTGGTTCGTTTCCGGGCGGCTCAAATCACGGTGTTCTCTGATCCGGCCTTTCGCTATGATCAGAATCGTTTGATGGGTTCGTGATTGAGCATTGAACGATGCTCGCGCGGGGCGTAGTCGGGGAAAGACGAGTATGCGAACGATCCTTGCATTGATGGCCGGATTGAATCTTGTTCAGCCAGCATTGGGCGAAGTGCCGACGGCGAATTACATCTTCCCGGCAGGGGGCCAGCGAGGTACCGCCGTTCACGCACGGATTGGCGGGTGCAATCTGCATCGGTCGCCGCGCTTGATCTGGATTGGGGCTGGCGTGTCTGTCCCCGCGGAATTGAAACCGACGGACACAGTCTGGTTCGAAGGTCCCGTGATCCCTCAGCCAGCATCGCAACAGAAAGAAGACTACCCGCGCGACTTCGCCTGTCCGCTGACGATCGCGGCCGACGCACCATTGGGACGACAGGCATGGCGGTTGTCGACTTCGCAGGGCGTCACAACCGCCTGGGGCTTTATCGTGGGCGCGCTACCTGAAGTTGTGGAACAGGAGATCGAAGGAGAGGCTCCGGCGGTCCCTGTGAGCCTGCCTGTCACCATCAATGGTCGCATTTTCCCCCGTGAAGATGTCGATGCCTGGGTCTTTTCCGCGAAGTCCGGTCAAGTCATCACCTGCCGGGTGGCGACGTCCGAATTCGGCTCCCCATTGGATGCCCGCCTGGAAATCCGCGATCATGCCGGGCGGCTGCTCGGTGAGCAATTGCCCGCGGGAACCGTGACGCCGGATCTCCGATTTACAGCGCCGGCCGATGGTGAGTACA
Source organism: Planctomycetota bacterium (assembly GCA_018242525.1). GTDB lineage: Bacteria > Planctomycetota > Planctomycetia > Planctomycetales > Planctomycetaceae > Schlesneria. The sequence goes on from JAFEBS010000010.1 coordinate 190,073, forward strand.
CGGTTCGGATTCATGACGTCGGTTTCAGTGGGCTGCAGGACCATGTTTACCGACTGACGGTCACAGCCGGTCCCGTCCTGGATCGCGCATATCCGCTCGGTGGACGTCGTGGTACCCCGTTGGCGATCGAACTGACGGGGGCGAATCTGCCACAGGGCACGGCTACGGTGGATCTGCCGAAAACGGGGACTGAATTTGAATACCGACTTCCAGACGACGCGGCGGGGTTTGGTGCTGTTCGCATCGATCTGGATGACCTCACGGAGATTCTGGAAGCCGAGCCGAATGACCTGACACCGCAATCCTGTTCGGTCCCCGCGAACCTGAACGGGCGGATCCAGTCACCCGGTGATGTCGATACCTGGGTGTTCACGGCAAAGCAGGGAGTCGAGTACGATTTGGAAGTCCGCGCCGCTCGGCTTGGTTCCCCGCTGGACGCGGTTCTCGGAATCACGGATTCGATGGGAAAAACCCTCGTTGAAGCTGATGATTCGCAGGGACTTCAAACCGATGCTCGATTGCGATGGACGGCCCCGGCCGACGGTGAGTTTCGGATTGCGATCCGGGATCGCCTCGCATCGCGTGGAGGTACAGAGTATGCCTACCGCATCCGGGTCGTCTCTGCGGAGCTTCCCGAATTCGTCTTGTCTGCCACCCCGGACACGCTGACGCTGGAGCGAGGAAAGACCGCGAATTTGAAAGTGACGCTGGATCGCGGCCCGGGATTCAAGGACGCGGTGGATCTCAGCATCGAGGGACTGCCCGCCGGCGTGACCGTGACCACACCTGTGGTGGGGTTGTCGCTGACCAGCAGTCGCGAAGTACAGCTCACGCTGAAAGCGGAACCGGATGCTCACGTCGCCGTGGGAGCGGTCAAGGTGATTGGCAGGTCCAAAGCTGGTGACCGTGAATTGGTGAATCAGGCGTCCTTTCAACCTGTAAATCCCGAACCGGGTCGAGTCGCAGTTACCGATGACTCGCAACAACTTTGGCTCGGTGTCGCGGTTCCGACACCCTTCAAATTCGTGGGAGAGTTTGAGACCAAGTTCATCTCGCGCGGGTCCGTCTACGTCCGCCAGTACAAGATTGACCGGAATGGCTTTCCAGGGCCGCTGGAAGTTCAACTGGCAGACCGCCAGGGGCGTCACCTGCAGGGGGTTTCGGCAACCCCGGTCACTGTCCCCGCCGGAGAGAGCGAGTTCGAGTTTGCAGTCACTCTGCCGCCCTGGATGGAGATCGGACGGACCTGTCGCTCAACCCTGGCTGTCGCGGGCGAGGTGACCGACCCTGACGGAACAAAGCATCGGGTCAGTTACAGTTCCAATGATCAGCATAACCAAATGATCGCACTGGTGGATCCGGGTCGGTTCGCCGTCCAGTTGCCGCGAGCGACGTTAACGGCCACGCCTGGTCAGCGCGTGGAAATTCCAGTGCGAGTACAGCGTGGTCCCGGTCTGAGTCAGCCGGTTTCCGTGCAGGTCATCACCACAAACGGGATCCAGGGGGTCAAGTCGGAAATGGTGGAGATTGCCGCAGGGGCGACGGAATCCAGTCTGACAATTGAGTTTGCGGATCAGTTGAGCGGCCTCGATGTCCACCCTTTGATCATCCGTGCTGCCACCCGGGACGAACGGGGGTTGCCAGTCACCGCCGAAACCAGTTTGATTCTGGTGCCCCGATAGCTGATCGCGGATGACAGGAATCCTCAGACGCATTGCCGCTTGCATCCCGTTTTACGATCGCCTCCAAATGTCCGATGCCACGACCACGATTGCCGATTTGCGAAATCTGGTTCAACAGTTTGTTTCCGAGCGCAACTGGGAGCAGTTTCACACTCCGAAAAACCTGGCAATGTCGATTTCGATCGAAGCAGCGGAATTGATGGAGTTGTTCCAATGGACGGACAGCTCCGAATCTGCCCGCCGAACTGCCGTGGAACCGCATCGCACACGGTTGGCCGAGGAACTGGCGGACGTGCTGTGCTATGCGTTGAGCCTGGCCAATGCGACAGGACTGGATGTCAGCGATGCGATTCAGGCGAAGCTGGTCAAAAACCGGCAGAAGTACCCGGCCGACGAATTTCGGGATCGATTCGAACGGCCGTGATATTGGGTGGTAGGACGGACAATCCTGTCCGTCTTCTTCTTTGCATCTTCCTCATCGCTTTCCCGGTTCGGACGGACAGGATTGTCCGTCCTACCATGTCTTATATAGCCTCGTCCACAAACCGCCAACCGAGTTCTTCCCATTCGGGATGTATCCAGCGTCGCCAGGCGGTCCGTGGCAAGCCAGCCAATCGCGGGTTGCGGCCGATGTATTGAATGATCCGCCACAGGTGCTCTTCATCTCGGACGATGCGGTCATAGCTCTCCTCCTGCCAGATGGAGCCGCTGATGCCCGCGGCCAGATTCACGCGTCTAGCTACCACACCCTTCATTCCTTTCAGGATGTCCTCCAACTCCCATCCCGCGAAAGGCCGCAATACGGCGTGACAATGATTGGGCATCACCACGTGACATGAAACGAAATACCGTACGTCTTGAAAATGCGTCAACGCCTCTTCGAGGTGTTCCGCATGCCGCTGTTCCCGAAAATAACATTCGCCGTACCCCTCATCGAGCCATGCCTCGGAGCGGCGAACAATGTCCCGCGTGTGTTCTTCCCAAGCCTGCTCAGTGCGGGGCGGAGGATGTGCCCGCTCCCACTCGTCTCGCAGCCGCTGGAGATAGCTGAGCTTCTCTTGAGGCAGCGCGTCACCAAGCCGAAACGTGACGAAATAACTCGCCCCGTCCTGACGCCAGTGAGGCAAATGCCGGTGATAAATCCGAACCGGCAGGCTCGGGTCGAGCCCCCGAAAACTTGGCGGCGGCGGCGGCAAATTCAGCATGCGCCCGTCTCCATCAAGTATCTCACCGTAGGACGGACAATCCTGTCCGTCTTCCTCTATTACTACGTCTTCCTCATCATTTCCCGGTTCGGACGGACAGGATTGTCCGTCCTACAACGTCTTGCATTTGTGTTACAGCACCTGCTTACGCAGTTTCGGGACGGTGTGTTGCCAGAACAGCCGATCGGTCGTCAGGATTCCCATCCGCAGGGCACAACGCAGGCAGTATTTCTCATGCTGTCGCGTGACGTAAATCTCACCGTTCAGCAACAGGTGAAACCAGTCCTCCCCCGGATGTTTGGAGTAGCAGAAAAAGCGGTCGGAGTCCCGTTTGATGTGGATATCCCATTCGTCATGATCGGGGAGATAGAGGCGGGTGTCTGGAACGGCATCAGACGATTCAAACGGCGGGGATTCGATCGGAACATTGATGCCGTCCATCGACCGCTCAGGAGTCTCAGGTTTCTGGATGTCGTCTGTCAAATCTGCATCGGCCATTGCTCAACTCCTGTTGATTCCACATCGCAATGGTAGCCAGATGTGAAGCCGCAGGACAAGGTGCCGCCTGGCAGATCCTCGCGCGTCGGGCCGGTTTATTCCGGCAGCGGTTTTCCCCTGGTTTCGGGCGCGAACCAGATCACGATCATTCCAATGGCATAAACGAGACTCATCACTGAGCAGGCGGTGGGCAGTCCGCCAATGTTCTTAAAGGCACCGATCAGTGTTCCGGCCTGCAAAGCCGCCACTGCCGCCAGGATCCGGCCGAAGTTGAAGGAAAACCCCTGCGCCGTCGCTCGCACGTTTGTGCGAAACAGTTCGGGCAGATACAGGGGCAGCCAACCATAGAACGACGCCGTCATTCCCCCCGCCACGAAGACTGTTGCCAGGAACAAGGGACCAAACGTCGAGTTGATTTGAAAGAAGACGATCGAAGAAATCAGCGAACCCAGGCAGAGCAGGGTGAACGTGGATCGACGGCCAATGGCATTCCCCAGCAGGGCACCGGCGATGGTACCGACGATGGCCCCGATTCCCGAAAACATCTGGGCCTGAGCCCGGGCCGAAATTCGTGCAGAATCGATCTGCTCGGCGGAAAGATTCTGCTTCACGGCTGCCTCCTTGGCCAGGTCATTGGCCCACGAAGGGGCCCGCTGGATCGAGGCCCAGGTCCCGATCAAGGCAACGCCGCTCAGGCAGGCACCGATCAACAATCGTCGGACAGTCGAGTGCAGTTCGTCCGGTCCACCGGAAATCGCTCGTGTTCGTTTCAGGAACTGGAAGACCGGGTAGATATAACCCACCAGCGCCGCAGCCAGACCAGCGATGGAGCACGTCAGGCGAATTGCCAGCGACATCTCACGTGACCAGACATAAACCACCAGCAATGCTCCCGCGGAACCGGCAACAACTCCCAGCAGGTCCTGAGTGGCCCATTGGGATGTGGAACCCTGTTCCTTTGCATGCAGCCACTTTTCCGACTCGGGAACCGCCAACCGAATGAAGAAGGTCAGGATCGCGGGGGCGGCCCCCAGCAGCATCAGCAGTCGCCATCCCTGGTGAGCCACCAGCGCGGTCACCCACTCCGTCGGCAACCCTGTCGCCAGCAGCCAGACTTCCGCCGACTTGATGAAGTTGGCGATCCCCAGCGCAAACAGGGCCACCAGCAGGAAGCCGACATTCGCGGCTGCCCCGATCAAACCCGAGAGCAAGGCCCGGGATCGATTTGGCCAGATTTCCATGACCAGGGCCACGCCCAGAGACCATTCTCCACCCATCCCCAGCGCGGCTACGAATCGAAACAGGAAGAACTGCTCGGCCGTTTGCGAAAAGGCGCACAATCCCGAGAAAATTGAATACGCGAATACACTCAGCGTCATGGCTCGTACGCGACCGATGCGGTCGCCGAGCCAGCCGAAGAAGACTCCCCCCGTGGACATCCCCACCAGGAATCCCGCCGTCCAGACACCTTCCCACAAGTCGACGAAGCCGGCTCCGTTGGTCTTCACCGCCTCTGCCAGCAGATCATTCAGCGCGGGACGCGCCACCAGCGGCAGCAGCCCCAATTCAAATCCATCGAACATCCATCCGAGCAGGGCGGCAATCAACGCCATCCACTGGCCGAAGCTGGTTCCTGTGGATGGCTTCAATTCCTCGGTGACTGGCTGATTCACGGCAAGATCTCATCTGGAGTGAAAGTCGGCGGGAGCAGGATCAGGGATTGTGAGCCTGACCGACCAGAAACGCAAACTCAACGGCCGGACTGGCTCTGGCGGTTGTGGGCTCGGATTGCCGTCAGTTCCGAATTCGATGGCCGGTGGCGCTTGCAGGTTGCGAGTGATTCGGTTGTATTGGTGGGCTTTGTTGTATCGCCCCCGAACTCTCCAACAAGGCCCCGATTCATGCACGGCTTTGACACAACCGAGCCCGCGTCGCTCGAACCACAATCTGGTCCGTGGTGGACCGGGATGAATCGGTATCACTGGTTTGTGTTGACCGTAGCCGCCCTGGGCTGGTTGTTCGATTGCCTGGATCAGCAGTTGTTCATTCTCTCGCGACCGGCGGCCATGGGCGAGTTGCTGCGTTACATCACCGATGAAGACAAGCTTCGCGACGCCAAGTCCTTCTACGGGGACATCGCCACTTCGGTGTTTATCGCGGGATGGGCCACGGGCGGATTAATCTTCGGGATGCTCGGCGACCGGATCGGGCGGGCGAAGACGATGCTGCTGACGATCCTGATCTATTCGCTGTGTACTGGGCTGAGCGCCTTGTCGGTGACGGTCTACGACTTTGCGTTTTACCGCTTCCTGACGGGATTGGGGGTCGGCGGCGAGTTTGCCGTCGGTGTCTCGCTGGTGGCGGAAGTGATGCCATCCCGAGCCCGCCCGCAAGCTCTGGCCCTGTTGCAGGCCCTGTCTGCCTTCGGAAACATCAGTGCCGCTTTTATTAACCTGGGACTGGGTGTTGCGGAGGGCGAAGGCCTGATCAGCAGTCCGTGGCGCATCATGTTTTGCATCGGTGCGGCCCCCGCACTGTTGAGCCTGGTGATTCGACGTCAACTGAAGGAACCGGAAACGTGGCAGAAGGCCCAGCACGCCGGGGCGGTTAAAAAGCAATTGGGATCGTATCGGGAACTGTTTTCGAATCCCAAGTGGCGTAAACATGCCATCCTCGGCTTGATGCTGGCCTGTTCAGGGGTCATTGGGCTGTGGGCCATCGGATTCTATTCACCGGACCTGATTCGACAGGTTCAATCGAAACCGATTACAGTCGCCATCTATACCGAGCAGATCGCCGCCGCGGCCCCCGAGAAAGCGGAGCAACTTCAGGCGCTGTACGAATTGGTGAAGTCGAACAAGTTGAAAGATCTGACTGCCGAGCAAAAGCAACTGAAGAAGGAAGTCGATCAGAAGATCAATGGGCGACTAACGGTTCCACAAAGCTTGACGTCGATCGCAATCAATGTCGGTGCCTTTTTTGGCATGTTCGGGTTCGGAGCATTGGCCCAGCGGATCGGGCGCAAGAACACGTTTGTCATCGCCCTGTTGTCCGCGCTGGTCAGTACCGTCGTTGTCTTCTGGTTTCTGACAGAAACCTGGCAGATATTTGTGCTGGTGCCCATCATGGGGTTCTGCCAGTTGTCGCTGTTTGGAGGCTATGCCGTTTATTTCCCCGAGTTGTTTCCCACACACCTTCGGTCGACCGGCACCAGCTTCTGTTACAATGTCGGTCGTTTCGTCGCGGCGCTGGGTCCACTGGTGAAGATCTGGCTGAACAAAGTTTTCAGCGGCTACGGCGACGATGCGATTCGTTACGCGGGCGTGTCGATGTGTGCCGTGTTCCTGGTCGGGCTGTTCGTTCTTCCGTTCCTGCCGGAAACGAAGGGACAACCTCTGCCAGAATAGGCCCCTCTGGTCAACGCCGATCAACTTGGGTAATCTGTAGCGGGCAAATCCGGGCAGGGCGATCGCCTTTTTCAAATTGGGGTGCCACGGTCTTACCGTCTTCGGTAAGGCCGTGCGAGTGCTCAATCGGCACGGCCATGTCGAGGACTCCATAACTGTGGCACCCGATTCCCAATTTGAAAAAGGCGATCGCCCGGCAAATCCGGGGCCGTTCATCGTCAGGTGAACGGTGAGACTGGTAAAAAATGGAGTTGTTGCGGAGGAAGACAACATGATGTGTCCGTTTTGTCGGAATGGCGAGACGAGTGTCATTGACTCTCGTGCCAGCACGTCATTTGTCATCCGCCGCCGCCGGAAATGCTTGAGCTGTGACCGGCGTTTCACGACGTATGAAAAAATCGAAGAATCCCCTATCAAGGTGATCAAGAAGGACGGTTCGCGCGTTCCCTTCGACCGCGAAAAGATCCGATCCGGGCTGGAAAAAGCCTGCTACAAGCGGCCCATCAGCGATGAATCCATCGAACGTGTGATTTCGGACATTGAAGCCGCACTATATGAACAATACGAACGCGAGGTCCCGTCGCGCGACATTGGGGAAAAGGTGATGGAAGCCTTGCGGGGGCTGGATCATGTGGCCTTCGTACGCTTTGCATCGGTCTACCGCGAATTCCAGGACGTCAACGATTTCGTCGAGGAACTGGCCCCCATCCTGCGTGAAGATCGACTGCGATAGTCATCTGAGGTTCAGCGGATCAACATCGACGACGAACTCGATTTCCGGGTGATGCGGCAGTGTGGGGACAGTCTGCAGCCACAGTCTCTGCAGGGCCGACAATTCCGTGGATGTCATCTGCAGGTGATAGCGGAAGTTGGCCTTCAGGCGAGTCACCAGGCAGGGGGCCGGACCGAGGATTCGGACATCGACAGCCAGATCCCTGGCCGCTGCCCGCAGTAATTCTCCGGTCTTTTCCGCATACGCTTTCAATTCCCCTTCGTGAGGCCCGCGCAGAATGACTCGGGCCAGGTGAGCAAACGGGGGAACTTTCAACGTCTTTCGATGTTGCAGTTCTTCGGTGGCAAAGCCCCGATAGTCATGTGCGGCCGCCCGCTGGATGGCCGGTTGATCCGGTGAGGCCGTTTGCACCAGGACTCGGCCCCCTTTGGCGCTGCGTCCGGTCCGGCCCGCCACCTGGGCGATTAGTTGAAACGTCCGCTCGGCCGATCTCAGGTCAGGCTGATGCAGCAATGTATCGGCGTCAATCACGCCCACCAGCGTCACGTTGGGAAAATCGAGACCCTTGGCGATCATCTGGGTTCCGAGCAGGATCTGTACGCCGCCATGGCGAAAGGATTCCAGCGCCGTATCGTGGCTGCCCCGCTGCTTCATCGTGTCGCTGTCCATCCGCAGACATTTGTATTCGGGAAATCGAGTTCGAACTTCACTTTCCAGGCGTTCGGTCCCCATCCCCAGCGACAGCAGTCCAGGCTTGCCACACTTCGGGCAGGCCGAGGGTGGTGTCGTGCTGTAATCGCAGCTATGACACAACGCCACCGCGCGGGCCTTGTGCCAAGTCAGGGTGACGTCGCAGTGCGGACATTTCACTCCTTCGCCGCAACTGCGACACCAGAAGACCGGCGAGAATCCGCGGACATTCAAAAACAGGATCACTTGGCCGCCCGCTTTCAAAGCCGCCTGCATGGCAGTGAACATTGCCCGACCGATGGCCGATCCCTTGGCAATCGCGGGGTCATTGCGCGTATCCACGATGACGACCGGCGGCAGCGGCAGTCGTTCCACGCGTTTCGGCATCGAAATCAGCATGTCCTGCTTCCGCAGCACCCGCAAGAATGTTTCGAGCGTGGGAGTTGCCGAGCCCAGGATCAACGGGATCTTTTCGAGTTCTGCCAGGTGTCGGGCGACTTCGACGGCGTGATACCGCGGAGTGCTATCCTGCTTGAAGCTGGTTTCGTGCTCTTCATCGATCACGATCAACCCCAGTTGCGGCGTCGGCGCGAAAATCGCGCTGCGGGCTCCCACCACGACCTGGATCGCTCCCGATGCGATTTTCTGCCAGTGTCCATGTCGTTCGGCGTCCGTCAAATGGCTGTGCAGGACAGCGATCGCCGGAAACCGGCTGTGAAACCGCCGAATGGTTTGCGGCGTCAGGCTGATTTCTGGGACCAACACGATCGCCTGGCGACCGTAACTGACGACCTCCTCAATCGCCTTGATGTAGACCTCGGTCTTGCCGCTCCCGGTCACTCCGTGCAGCAGCAGTGTCTGGAACTGGCTGGAACGGACGACTCCAAGGATCGTGTCGACGGCGCGTTTCTGATCCGGGTTTAACACAATGTCGCAGTGTACTTCGGGAGCGGCCATGGTTGGGGGCGTTAACAGCCGCTCGCGGGAGGCGACAATCAGCCCCTTGTCGCGCAGGCCGTGGATCGGGACGATTCCACAATTGGCCGCCGCCGACAATTCGTCGACGCGCATCGGCCCCGGAGCGGTCGCCAGCACCTCCAGCACCGCGCGCTGCTTGGCGGGCAGCTTGAGTTCATCCAGCATCGCCCTGGGATCAACAAGGCGAGGGACCAAGGCTGGACTGACGGCAAAGAAGAGCACTTCGCGGGTCCCAGCCTTCGATTTCACGCCGGCGGGAATGACGGTCTCCAGCACTTGTCCCCACCCGCAGAGATAGCGGTCGGCAATCCAGTGTGTCAGTTCGAGCATCCGTGCATCAATCAGCGGCGCGCGATCAAGGACGCTGGTGAGCGATTTCAATGTCTTGCCGCTGGGAAGCGTGGTGGACAAACCGACACAGAATCCAGTCGTCAACTTGTTGCCGCGCCCGAATGAGGCTTCGACTCGCTGACCGGGGCCAATCATGTCGCGCAGTTCATTGGGAACCAGATACTGAAAAACGGTCGTCAGCGGACGATTGAAGACGACTTCTGCGATCAGGCAGTCGGCTGCCGCAGCCACCTCCCAGGCCAATGGATTGGGAGGAAGTTCTTCTTCGGAAAACAGGCTGTTCTGACGGGAAGACACGTTGACTCGAGTGGAAATAGTGACGTAATTCAACTTGGCCGGAATCATATCCCCCGCCTGACGCGCGGGCGGGGGATCGGTCTGCACGTTCCCCGTCGCTCGACACGCCGACTGGTGCCATCAGCATAGCCGGGACGAGTCTTGAATTCGCCCGTCGCCCGTCATTTCGCCAGGGCAATCAAATCGGGAATCAGGTGCCATGGTTATGGAGTCCTCGACATGGCCGTGC
>JAFEBS010000010.1:200154-382845 GCA_018242525.1 Planctomycetota bacterium
TTGAAAAAGGCGATGGCCCTGGTCATTTCGCGGCTCTCTTGCTGGCAATCACCGCCAGCAGCGATTTGAACGGATCGGCAAACTTGGCGAGTCCCTCTTCCATGAGGACGGATTCCAGCTTCGCGAAATCGACATTGCGATCAATGTCCTGCAGGATCTGATCGGCAGGAAGTTGATCGACCTTGCGCGTAAAGACCTTGCCGGTCATTTTCTGGACGGCGGCGTTCGTCCCGGGCGGATTGGTCTGAATGTCAGAACCGGCCAACGCATCGACGTACTTGTCCGGCGAATCTGCGGGATCCTTGGTTCCCGTGCTGGCGAAGATGAATTCCTGCTTCAGCAGCAGTTTCTTGTCCGCCCAGAACTTTTGGTTTTCCATCCACAATCGCTGGGCATTGACGATCCCCACCTGTCCCTGTGCTGCCGGCGACAGTTCCGGCACATGCTTTTTGGTGTAGACATCAATCCGACTGACAAAAATGCTGTACACGGACTTGAAGCCCGCCAGGGAAGAGCGTCGTTGAGCCCCGCGCCAGACGGCATCCCGCGCCGCTTCGTACTGTCGGCGTGAGAACAGCAACGTCACATTCAGCGTGACACCGGCGGCGGCCAGTTCTTCCAGGGCAGCCAGTCCCCCGGGTGTCCCCGGGACCTTGATCATGCGGTTGGTATGTCCTTGAGCCCAGAACTTACCCAGTTCAATGTAGCGCTCGGCCTTTTGCGGGACGCTGAGCGGACAGTCGGCGGCTTCCAGCAGCGGATCCAGTTCGAAACTCACGTAACCGTCATCACCATGAGTCCGCGCATGCACGTCAGCGAACACAGCCTGCGCCTTTCGAACCAGCCGATCGGTCATTTCCCAGGCGATGTCGGCATCCGACTTCCCTTCCGCAACCAGTTGTACGATCTGGTCGTCAAACCGACCTGTTTTCAGCAGATCTGAAATGATGATCGGGTTCGACGTGGCTCCAGTCGCGCCAAGCTTGTAATTCTCCAGGACCAGATCCGGATCAATGCTATCGAGCCAAACCTTGGTGCCGGCACTGACAAGGGTTTCCAGGGGAGTAGGCATCGGAGATTCTCCATGAATTCTGTGAAGAGGTTTTGAGTAGTCTCACCGATGTCGGTGGTTCTGTCAAAGGGGATGGTGGATCTGCGATCGTAGATGGAAAAGAACGAGACACTTCTTGGTCGGCGGTGTTGTAGCCCATGGTTGCCGCACCTGGCGGCTACCCTGGGTCGCGCGAAGTCATTCAACTCTACCCTGAATGGGTTCTGCCAACTGCATGGGTGCATCATCAGTCCCAGACATTGACTGGCCACCATGTGGATGTGATCGTCAACGCCGCCGACAATGACCGGTGGACAATTCAAGCTTCTCGATGTTCCCCCGAGTTGGGCATGCAACTCATCGTGGAAGGTCTGGTCCTTGAGAATTGGAATTCGATCTTTCGTCGAAAACACGATGTCGATGAGGACATCTGTGAGAGACTGTGGCATGGGTATTCGCTCCTGGAGGCAGGACCCTTTCAGGGTAAAAACAATGATGCGTTCAGAACCCAGGGTAGCCGCGGGGCGCGGCAACCCTGGGCTATAAGACGAAACTCCGTCGGAGTAACCGGATGAGGATGCGTATACAGGACTAGACGGTCAGGTTAATGAAGCGTGGACAGGCCAGGAAGTGTTCGCATGGGAAACTGGAGTTCTTATGCCGCAGAAATCCGAAGCAGATCAACCGAACCGAAGCGTCTTTGAATTCCGCTCGCTCATTGCGCTGGAGCGCTCGGTGCGATCCGGGATTCTGCTTCCTGACTATCCAGTTGTGAAGAATGCCATTCCCGTTGAGGAGTTAACGAGAGAGAAAACGATCAAGGGCCTGTTGAGCCCGGAGCTTGGAACTTGGATTTCCATCAAGGGCAAATGGTCCGGCTCGGACAACTTCAAAGCAAGTTTTACTGCCTGGAAGATTGAGAAACTCGAAGTGAACGGGAAGAAGTTTGAATACCCAAGTGAGAGGAATGCGTCTGCGACGAGATTGGATTTGACGTTGGGAGATATCGGCCCATTTCCGCATTCTGGTCGTCAATTACGAAAGCCGCAGGAAGGCGAAATCTGGGAGTTCGAGGCGTACGAGTCGTTTCATTACGATGCTATGGTCAATTCAGAGGAAGTTTTGAGCGTGCAGACCTTCGTGGTGAGTTACCCTCGCGGACCTGGACGTTATACAGAACTTCGCATGAGGGAAAAGGACGCGAGACGGCTGGAAAAGAACGCGGCGGCGAATTGAAAAGTCCGAAATATCAGCGATGTTTGATTCGAACCAGCATTGGTCGATCTGGCTGTAAAGTGACTCCGAAGCGTGGCTCGGGGTGACAGTTTTCGAGGGGTGTTGATTCCCAGCGGGCGAAGAATGAAGCCAGCAGGTAGGTGGCTTCCTGATCGAACAGCGCTTTGCCGATGCAGAATCGCTTGCCGCCGCCGAAGGGAAAGAAGGCGAATTGGGGGCGTTCTTCGTGGGCGTCTTGAGGTGCTGCGACTTGGGACGGGCTGACCGCTTCTGCGTTGGATTCGACGGGCCGCCAGCGTTCGGGGCTGAATTCCTGGGGTTCGGAAAACCAGCGTGGATCGCGATGCGTCACCCATTGGCTCGTGTAGACGAAGGTGTCCCTGGGAATCAGGAATTCGCCCAGGCGATAATCGGACAGAGTTCGCCGCGATGTGGCCCAGACGGACGGATACATGCGCAGCGATTCCTGCAGCGTCGCGTCGGTCCAGATCGCCGAGTTGCTCCATTCCAGATTGTCGGTCGGGTTGTCCGACAACCGGGATCCCTCCGTCGCAATGCGCGACTGCAGATCGGGTTGCCGCGAGGATTCCCAGAGAGCCCAGGCGAGTGAATTGGCGGTCGTGTCGTAACTGGCCAGCAGGATTGTCAGCAGGTTGTCTTCCAGAAATTCGTCACGCATCCGGCCACCGACTTCCGAGCCGTCTGTAATCAGCGACAACATGTCCGCGTTCGCCCCGGATCGTGGAAGCGAACTGGCGGTTTTGATGGCGGCGGTCAATTGTCGGCGAACTCGATTTCGATTCGTCAGCACTTTCAGACTGTGCCGGATGTCGAACAACAGGCAGATCTTTTGAAAGGCCAGCGGCATCCCCAGGAACCAGGCGTTGCTTTGCGACATCAGATTCAGAAAGGCTGTGTGGTCGATTCCGGACACAACTTCGTCGCCCGCTTCGGCCGGGAACAACAGCGATGCCGCGATCGCCAGGCTGACTCCCCTGGCAAACTGATACAGATCAATCACGTCACCATCGCGCAGCGTCGACAGGGCCTGCGCGCCGCGAAGGATGGTCGTGGCGAGAAGTCGCCGGGTCAGGATCTTGCGCAGTGCCAGTAGCAACAGCGAACGGTGTTCGTCATGAATCTGACCTTCGATCGCGATCAGGGTCCACGGGACGACTCGTCGCAGCAGGTCCTGACCGCACAGGCCGAAGTACTGTGCGCCCGTGACCATGACTTCCCGCACCTGATCGGGATGGGACACCAGTACCTTGGGCAGTCCGGCCACGGGAACACGAGCAATGTCGCCATGCGTCTGGCTGATCTCGCGCAGGACGTGGCCCATCTGGTATCGCCGCCGATACATCGACCACTGATCGGCCAGACCGCGCGGACCGGGAATGTCATTCAGTCGCTTTAAGGGCATGGGGGAATCACACGAGTTTCAAAAGTTGCTGCTCGGCGTCGTGATACGATTCGCAGCCAGCGATGACTTCCGACGCGGTCAAACCGAAATCGCCCAGGGAATAGTTGTGCTGGCCGTGCTTGCGCTGCGGATTGTTGTCGAGCCAGTTGCGCATCGCGGTTTCCCCGGACTGAGTCCACGGAATCTGAAAATGGTCGTAGATTCTGCGCATTGTTGGCAGGGGCTGTGTGACGAGGCTTTTGTAGTGGATATTCAGCAACCGCTGCGGGGATGCGGCACCACTGCCGGGGGATGGATTGGCCCACTGGGCCAGCGTCTGGACGGTCGATCTTCCAAGTTGTGCCGGATCGGTCTGATCGGACGAGATCCGATGCGTTTCGTAGGCCAGGCTGCACAGTGACGCGACCACTTCGCCGACGTTGCGGTACGTCTGGATGAAACAGGCGTCAGGTACGAGGCGGGCGATCGTGGACAGTCGCGGTGTATGCAAAGGACACTTGAGGACCCAGTGCTGGCCCGGCTGGTCTGCCTGAATGAGCCGTAGCGTCTCCAGGTAATGGGTGTACGCGGATTGCCAATCGGCCTCACTGCGACCGTCGAGCCATTCCGAGTACTCGGGAACATTCCACATCAACGGAAAGCTGTACGACAAGAACGTGTTCTGGAGCAGCCACAGGCATTCTTCGGGGCCCAGCGGTTCGATCTTGTGGATGCCCGCCAGTCCTGGGGCCAGCAGATTCGTCTTTTGAACCTGTTGAATCGCCAGCTTTTGACGCACCTTCTGTGATTCGGCACCGCGTCTCACCCCCGCCGCCATCCGAGGTGTTAGGGATTCCCAGTAACGCAGGTGTCGGGCGCGCTCGTCCGCTGCCAGCAGATTCAGCAGCAGCGTTGTCCCGGTGCGCGGCAATCCAAGCACATAGACCGGGCGCATCAAGGGCGGAAGTGCCGGTTTGAGCGAGCCGGCGGCACCTCCCCAGGCTCGTTCCAGACTGAGCCGATTGACCAACAGTTGTCGCAGTCGCATGGACGCGGCAATTCTGCCAATGGAATTCAGGCGGGCAGCTTCGGTCAGCGAGCGGAGCAGGATCGACAACGGTTCGCGAAAGGACGTGTCGACGAATTCGCAATGGCCAACCTCGCGTCGGGCAATCGCTTCCAGGGATTCGAGATTCAGAGTTGGCTTGCCCTTGATTCGTTCCGTCAACGAACACACGGCGCGGGCGATCTGATACGACATTTGGCGACGGGCGGGCTTGCGAACAATCGGTGCTGTTTCTGACATTCAGATCTCGCCAATTCAGTCAGACGCAGGAATGCTCGCTGTGTCGTATCAGCCACCATGGCTGCCGGGCAAAATGCCGTAGGCGCAACTCTACCACGCAGTCGGACGATTTCGCCAGCACGGTGCCGCTCAACGCGGGTAACGATTTCCCACCTGCGATTTGCGATTTTCCAGGCGTAGCCGATCTCGTGAGAGATCGAATCCCACCGGTTGCCCGGTCCGACCGGTGACCATCACATGATGCCCGAAGGAATGCTCGATGTAGGGATGCGACAGGGAACGGACCGTGGCCCATTTGTCACAGCGGGTAGCGAGCATCGGCAAATGCTCACTGATCAGCACACCGGGCGTCCGCGTGGCAATGGGAGCAAATTCGCCCCGGATATTGTCGGGGGAGTCGACATCATCACAACCGACGCGTAAATCAAATCCACAGTTGCATTTGGATCGGTTGTCGTCGTACCATTTCCTGCACTGCAAGACTCCGCCCGATTCTTCGCCTGCCTTTTTCGGACCGCGACTTTGCTGTTGTCCATCGACCAAGTACTGATCGAGCAACTTCGACGTGGGGATCGGGCGGCATTTGCTGCGGTGATCGAACAGCACCAGCGTGCCGTGTTTGGGTATCTGCGGGCTCGACTGCTGCAGTCCACCGATGCCGACGACATGACGCAGGAAGTGTTTTTGAGATTCTACCTGGCCCAGGCACGATTCGATTCCACCGCGCTGATCCGTCCCTGGCTGCTGGGAATTGCCCGCAATCTGCTGCGTGAACATGTCAAAGGGCTGAAGCGGCGCAAAGAGGTGGCGTGGACGGAACTGTGCTTGGAACTGGAATCGGTCATGCCGCCCGATGCCCAGTGGACGGACGACGATGACGTGATGCGGCACCTGCCGATTTGCCTGGATGGATTGGGACCCAGCGCGCGGGAAGCCATCGAGTTGCAATATCGGGGAGAACGCAAGCTGGCCGACATCGGACGCCAGTTGCACCGCAGTGAAGGGGCGGTCAAGCTGCTGCTGCATCGGGCACGGCAGGCCTTGAAGGATTGTCTGGAGCGACGGAAAAAGCGGTCGGAGCAATGATCACACAATTGGCCGACAACAGACCCACAATGGATTTGATGATTGACAGGCAGACATGACGGACCAGGAACTAATACAACTGCTGCAGGAAAAACCACCGGGTGAATTCACGGTGGACGAGTTCGAGGCGTTGCGCGCCCGCTGGACTCAATCCCCCGAACTGCGGCAGGCGTTGATCGAACATCTGAAGCTGGAGTCCCAACTGTCGGGCGCGTTTGGTCAGATCGACCTGGATATCGACAAGATCCTGAAACGCGCCGACGACGAGCGACGTCAATCACCGGCCAAACCATCGTCCCAGTGGCGCTGGTCCGTGGGCCTGAGCCTGCTGCTCGTGTGTGGCTTGTCGGCGATTTTCTGGATCGGTCGCCATCCGCAGCAACCGGATGTCGTGATCGGGCCGGAGCGGCCAAAAGGGGACAGCGGTGTCGAGGCCAACCGCACGGTCGAACTTGCCAGTTCGGATGAGCCGGTCGATGCCTTGACGGCGATTGCCGCGTCCCGGTTGGACTCAAGTACTGCCAATACCGGTGTGGGAGCAGAACCCGGAGTCCCGATCGACTCTGCGGCCGACGAACCATGGTCGAAAACATTGGCCCGCGACATCGCTCCCTGGCCCGCGAACAGCCCGAAGCTGACTCGCGACTTCAAGGGCTCGGGCCACGATGAGCTTCCGGAAGTGGAAGCACGTCGCTGGTTCAGCCAGGTCGAGGGGCACCCCTTCAACCTGGCTCAGGACACCTATGGTCATCCGCCGAATCAGCGACGCGCTGCTCGATTCAACGGGTTCGCTCGTCTGCGGTCCCCCTGGCCCGACGATGCCCTGCTGCGGCTGACTCCGTTTGAAGTCACCGATTTGACAATCTACCTGTGGCGTGGTCCCAGTGGTGTCGCCGTACGGTTCTACAGCCGGCGCGAGCCGTTCACGTGGGCCGCCTTTGAAGTCGTCCGGGAAAACTCGTCTCCGAAACCGATTCGCTGGGGACTCCTCACGACCGACAACGGCGGGTATGTTCGAGCAGGCATGGGAACGTTTGACCTGCGGTACCAGGATGGCGGAATCACGCTGGCCCGAGGCGGAATCCCGTTGCTGACGGCACCACTCGCCGACCGTCCCGATGAAGTGTACGTCGAAGGTGCGTTCCGCCTTCGCGGAATTTCCATACATCGTTCCGCGCCGCTGATGAGTGTACCCGAGAATCCGTATCCACTTCTGGCCGGCGGACCAGCGGCGGAATTGCCCTGGGTGGTGTCCGTCGAAACGCCAGCGGAACTGATTCCCAACGCCGATGGAACGGCCACGTTTCGAGTCGATTCTCAGGACAAGCTGGGAACGATGGTTGTTCCGCTGGCCCAGCGTGGCCTGTACGAAGTGATTGCACGAGTCGACGAGGCAGATCCCGGCACCGGGATCTTCCTGGGGGATCTGGACGGCCGCCCGCTGCATCGCGTCGGATTTTACAAGGATGCCGCCAGCGGGCGCACGACGATTGGCGTTCTGCGGCCTGGTGAAGTCCGCGACCAGGCGAGTTTTGACTTCAATGCGTTTCCACCGCCGTATCATACCCGAACCCAGTGGATCAAGATTATTGCCGGATTGGGGACCGTGCAGGTCATGATCAGCGGTGATGGCCGGAATTGGGGGCATCTGACGGAAGATCCTGCCCGCGACCTGCCCGGTGCCGTCGGCAGCATCGGACTGTTTGGATTACCGGGATCAGGCCCCCGAACCATGAAACTGGCGCGGCTGGAAGTCCGTCCCCTGACCGGACTGACGAGACTGGCCGACGCGGACCTGGTGGCGCTGGTTCCGCAGTATTCGCCTGACGAATGGAAGGATATCGCTCGCTGGTCCCATCGGACAATGGATGCGATGCCTGCTGGAGTCGACACGACGCGGTGGATCAATACCTGCGCCGCGACAGCGTTGACTCAGGGACCATCCCGTGAATTCGCAGTGGCCCTGTTGCGGCGGCTAATGACGGTTGCCATTCAGTCAGAGATCCCTGTCGCTCAGAAACTGCTGATACTGGATGAAGCCTGCCTGCTGGCCGACACGTGGGACGAAGCGTCCGCCCGAGTCATCGCCGACCACTACAACGTGATCGGAGAGCAACTGGCGATGAGTGGCGACCCGTATCCGCTGACAATCATCCGCCCTGCACTGGTGCGTTCGGCGATGTGGTCGATCAGCAAACTGCGGTTTGCCTGGGAACGCCAGGCCTCGAACGAACTGCTGGCGACGCTTTATCGCAGCGACTGGGCAGCGGCTTGGCAGCAGAGTCACACGACCAACTTCTGGAACGCTGGACCACATCCCGACTGGGTGGCGGCTGAACGGGCAGACCTGTTGGCAAAGCAGGCGCGTTGGACACGGGCGATCGCTGTCGAGAATGCACCACAACTGGACGATGGCCAGTCCGGCGTTGTCATCGCGGCCTGGCGTCATCCGCTGGCATTGCAATGGAACAAGGAGGCGTACAACGTCCGTTCGGAACTGCAGTCGGCTCTCGCCGGCGCGACTTACGAAGATGCCTGCCGGATCGTGATGTCGATCAACGTCAGCGATGGACCGGGGTTGCTGCCCGATATGGATGATCGTCAACTGTTCGTGTCGCTGCCGACCGCCGTCGCGGCGGCCATGCAGATTCATCCTGAGTTCGCACGGTTGATGGCTGAGAAATTTGGACCACTGGGAGTGATTCGAGTTCGGCAGGCGATTCAGTCCGGCGACGTTCGCGGCGTTCAATCGGCGACCCTGCAATTTTACGGAACCGAAGCGGCCGCCGAGGCTCACCAATGGCTGGGTGATCTCGATCTGTCCGCTGGTCGCTTCCCGTCCGCCGAGGAGCATTTTCTGCTGGGCTTGGCGCACTGTCTGCCGCGTCAGCGCGATGGGCTTCAGTCGCGC
Organism: Planctomycetota bacterium; assembly: GCA_018242525.1. Classification (GTDB taxonomy): domain Bacteria; phylum Planctomycetota; class Planctomycetia; order Planctomycetales; family Planctomycetaceae; genus Schlesneria. Next base: position 209,147 of record JAFEBS010000010.1, read on the forward strand.
CTGCAACTGGCACTGGCATTAAATGGCAAGCCGTTGTCGTCGACGACTCAGCCCCCAATGAGTTCGATTGAGCTGAGTGGTGCATCCATCTCGGCGGGCGATCTTGAATCGCTGGTCAAATCGCTGGCGGCACGCCCGTCTCCGTTTCGGCGGTTTCTGCAGCCATTCGTCGCACCCACGCCCGTCCTGCCACCGATGGCATACCGTGCCGAGACGCGGGCCACGTTTGACGGCCAACCTGGTTTGAATCCCGGCCGCTATGAATACCGGTTCGGTGACCCGTTCGGGAAGCAACTGGCGGCGGTCGTTGATGACCGCCGGATTTTTGTCAGCAATCGCCTGCAGGTGAATGCGTACTCCCTGCCCACAGGACAGCAGTTGTGGGCTCAGGCGCTGGGAAGTGAGCAGGGTGAAGCCCACGCGATGCCATTTACGCCGATGCCGCCACTGGTGGCCGGTGACCGGTTGTACGTTCGTCGCCTGGGAAAAGGTGGCACGGAACTGGCCTGCTTGAACGCCGATAACGGGCAAGTCCTGTGGACACAGCGTCCCAACCTGCACGTCCTGTCCGACCCGATCTTCTGGAATGGCAGTTTGTTTGCGCTGACACTGGCGCGGGTCGATGAAGATCAGGTCCAGGTCGAAGGCACCCGGTTCGATTTTGAATCCGGGGCCCCCACGTCCTCGCAGCCGCTTTTCCGCCTGCGCGACGGTGCCGACCGATCGTATGCAACACAACTGACCATTTCCGGTCGCCTGGCGGTCTGTTCGCTGAGTGGAATCTCAGCCTGTTTTGATGGCTCGGGCGAAATTCACTGGCTGCGGAGGCACCTGTGGCTGCCGAAGGGCGTGGATGAATTGTCCGAGGACTTCCGGGTTGCCGCGCCTATGATTCACGACAATTGCGTCGTCGTCTCGGTGCCCGGTGTCCGGGCCGTCAGTTGCATGGACCTGGAAACCGGAAGGCAACTGTGGAGTCACTCGATCCTCGATTTGCGGGGAGTCATCGGAGTTCACGGTTCACGAGTGCTCCTGGATACTGTCGGCGGTCTGATGGCCCTGGCCCTGGATGACGGACATGTTGCCTGGACTCATCCGCTGGAAGCGCGTCTGGAAGCGTTCCAGGCGGACGATCGGATGATCGTGGCGTCCCAACGAGTGACTGTCGCTCCGAATAAGACTCGACCCTGTCTGGTCTGGCTGGACCTCGACGCCGGCCGCGCCATCGCCGAATCCCAGATCGACGGCGTGGAGCGGCAGGAGGTCCAATTGGGGCCGGTTATGTCGGCGGGTGGCAAGTGGTGGTCGCTGGCGGGGCAGGGATTCAAAGAGGCCAAACGCGACTTGTATGAACTGACTTCATCGTCCCCATTGGTCCCGGGGGCACTCGCGAATCACGAATTGGGCGGCTGGCAGGCGGACCTGCCACTGCCGCAATTGATCGATCTGGCGCTGGTTCTGCCCGGTTGGTGCCCCGAGGCGAATTACGGACCACGAATCCAGATGACGGCGGGTGACGTTCGCGGCGAAACCCATGTGATTTCCGCGAAAGTCGATGTGGCCCACGAGGTGCGGCTATTGCAGATGGTGGATGTCCCTGTCGGCCGCAGGACGTCATTGCGGCTTCGATTTGGAAATGCCCCCAATCAAAAGTGGGTATTGACAGTTCGGGCGGACAATCAACAACTGCTGGAGCAACTCGTGGGAGATCCACCAGGCAATAACGGATGGCACGACGCAGCCGTCGACCTGACGCCGTTTGCGGGGAAGCGGATTCCAGTCCAATTGATCCAGTCGCCACCACCGAAAGAGCAACACTCCGAAGCATTCTGGAAGCGAGCAGATGTTGTCGTCGAGTGACTGCGCAGACAAATCTGCCGCGGCCAACGGTACAAGTTCCGTTGTACGGCCAATCCATCAGCAGCCGTTCGATGATGACCTTCCGTTCTGCCGCCTGATACGCTCGATAACAACCACTTTCAACTCGCCGTGGCGATTGAAGAACGATGTCGGTCGGAGCCACGTTGGCAACGGCAGGAAATGAGGCTGTATCGGCAATTCGGTAATCGGCTTCGATCGCGCGGGCGAGATACTCGGCAGCCTTGGCAACCGTCGCCGACCATTGCCAAAAGTTGCGCCTGAAAGTCGCCAACTTGAGATCGCAGCCTGTATGCATTTCATCTACTTCGCCGCCGAGCCGGGAAGAATTCATTGCTTCCCCGAAGGCCGCTCACTTCCACTACGAATCGCCGTAATCGAATCCTGCCAGAGCTTGGCTTCCTGAAGTTTGTTTGAAGCTGCAAACTCCCGGAGAGACTCATAGCGTTGCAGTGGATCGCTGCCTGCCAACCACCACACCTTGCGTTCACACTCTGGACAGAATGCGAGTGGACTACGATCCAGTTCCGCCACGCTGATTGTTCGATTCATACAACAACCATATCCGGCATAGTCTCGAATGCCGTAATTCCGGCCGACCAGGAAGACAGCCACCTTGATCGCTCGATGGAGCGATAGCGACTCTGCGTCCGGAACGGACCCCGCTTTAAATCGATTGACAGACATGATTGCGCTCTGCAGTTTGATATCATTCACACCAAATGCGAAATCCAGTTTGCCCGACCAAATATCCATTTCGGTGATGATCAATCTGAAGGCCTTTGAAGGTTGGTCCTCGCTGGGTATGAGGGGCATTGTGTCATCAGGCAGTTGCTGTGAAAGCCCAGCATGCAACGCAGGATTCGTTTGTGCCGGCAGAACTGCGTGTATCACTTCTTCGGCGTTCCACTGTTCGCGTCCAAAATGTTCACGCCGCGCACTCTCGGGCAGCGTCAACTGCTCCTTGGCCGGCACGATCTGGACTCGGATGCCGTAAAAGCGCCGCAGAAACTCAGCGATTTTCGGAATCGTATCCGGATTTCTGATTGGTCCGGCGCTTTGTAGATCGATCCGAGATTCGGGAGCGAATCGAGTTCGCTGTGTTTGAAGGAAAGCCGCAAATGTCTGCAAGGATGCATCCGTATCCGCCACGGGTCTTTGTTTGTGAAGCGGCTCAATTCGTTTGTTTGCGATTAGCCACAACGTCTGCTTGTCCTGTACCAGGCGACGCAACCCTTCCTCAAGTCCAAGCAATTCGATTTGTCTGGCAATTTCGCGCTCGAGTTGTAACCTGGCGTCTACGGCATCCTTTTGGAGCGTTTCCGCTTTCTCCCGAGCATTCACGGCATTCTTACGCTCGGAATTGGCGGTTTCGCGTTCCGCGTTGATCCATAGGACGGCAATGCAGGCGACCAGTGTCGCCATGCATGCTGAAATACTGAAGTGCCGAAGACGGCGAATTCGAAATTGCCGGGATGATCGTTCGGATGCGGCAGACTCGATCTTGGCACGCAGAGGCGCATCGTCGGAGGCTGGCGCAAGCGAGTCAGATTCTGCATTCTTTGCAACATCGCTCGATGTACAAAGCATCGACAGCGCGAGATCGTAATCACCGCGGTGAAATGCTGACTCGGCATAGGCGCGACGAGTTTCCCGGAGTCCTTCCGAAGCGCGATGGTTGTTCGGCCACTGACGCAGTGCCTGTTCGAATCCAACCAGTGCGCGGTTGAAGTGATAATAGTCATTGGTCTTTCTTGCTTCATCAAGATCCGTGGTGGCGGTTGATGCAAGATCGATACTCTCCTTGTGTACTTGAAACTCAAGTACCGCCGTCTTGAGATCCTTCGCAGTTTGAAAACGGTCCCCTTGCTCCAGTGCCATGGCTTTCGCACAGATGGCGTCGAGTTCATCCGGCACCGTCCCATCCAAATCTTTCACTCGCGGACTCTCACCTGTTGCGATCCTTTCCAATAACCGATTGATGGGCTCATCGGCGGCTTGTCGACGATGCGGAGCCTGGCCCGTCAAAATCTCGTAAAGAATGGCCCCCAAACCATAGACATCGGTCGTTTGATCCATGAGTTCGATCTGCCCTGCAGCCTGTTCGGGAGCCATGTAGGGCGGGCTTCCCATGACAGCACCGGCACGTGTCGCGTCAGTCTGGGCGTCACTGGTAATTCGTACAGATTCGAAATCGTCGTGCTTGCGTCCAAGCTTTCGAGCCAACCCCCAATCCAGAACAATTGCTTCACCAAAGTCGCCCAGAACAATGTTTTGTGGTTTCAGGTCGCGGTGAATGACGCCACGTGAATGTGCATAGGCCAGGGCATCACAAACATTCAGGAAAGCACTCATCAACCGCTGCATGGACAAGGCAGTCGCCGCCAACCGACAATCGCGCTCGTCGCCAGCATTGGCTTGCGTCGTGACCACATGCAGTTCGGCATGATGCCTGTGAATCGCATTCGCAAGAGTTTCCCCCTTGACGAGTTTCATCGTATAGAATGGCCTTCCACCTCGATTCACTTCGTACACCGGCACGATGTTCGGATGTTGAAGTTGCCCCGTGATTTGAGCTTCCTTGATCAGCATCCGGATCGAAAGTCCGGACGCCGTGTCTGGGCGGATCTCCTTCAAAGCGACGTCACGAACCAAATCGTTGTCTCGAGCCAACCAGACCTTTCCCAGTCCGCCCTTACCGACTTCATTGACCCACGTGTATCGGGTGAGCGTCCTGTCGGCATCCGCAGGGGACTCTCCAAGAGTCTCAAAGGGATCAGATTCAGCCGACGGCCAGGAACTGAGAGATTCGTTGATGCCAGAATCGTCCAGTTGCTTAAGGACATCAAACACGTCGCCACGAGTGATCGCGTTCAATGTCACTCGAGTATCATACTGATGCTTCGCCAGCTTACGCTCGACCTGCTTGTCCAGGAAGAGCCGATCTTCCTGACTGATCCATCCTCGCTGGACCAACATGTCGCCCAGCAACTGTGACTTGTCAGCCACCCAGGCTCGACACGCTGCCATGAGCTGAAGCAGATCGAGCAGGTCGCTCTCGAACGCGAGGACGACAAACAGTAATTGCTTCTCCATCGCGGCCTTCTCCAAACAACTTGGATTAGATTGTGGGAGCAACAGTTGCTAAGACGCGGGGAATCGATCCATTGGCGAGCAGAGCTTACAATTCAGAAGTTTGAATTGCCAATCTGCCCGGCACGCGACAGCAGTCGTCTTATCTTCTGATCGGCCAGTCATTTCGACACCATCAAGGTGACTTGGAAACTCGTCCCGAACGAACCAGTAGGTCGGGCAATCCTGCCCGACGAAACAGCGAGAAGACCGGCGTTGACATGAATAACAGTGGCGATAAATACGAAGAAAAGGCGAAGGCAAGACGGGCAGGATTGCCCGTCCTACTTCGGTGACCCCGCGAATACGAGTTCTGCTCGTGGATTCGACCCGATCCGCCGTCAACGAGTCCGGGGCCTGACGGAATCCGGTTCACCGTGGTTGTGATGCGGGGTGTTGCCGTCCCTGCGATTGCGGGAACGGACGGTCTGGCTTAGCATTGGATCGTAACCGGGACTTCGTAGCCCGTCAGACTTTAGCTGCACGCCAGACGTGTGGTCATCGTTCAAACGAGATCGGCAGACAGTACCTCATGGATTCGAGGAAGGATTGGCCCTGAAATGAGTTCGGGTGATTTGGAATCTTCGACAAGTGGAAATCGTTCAACGGCGTCGCCGACAATTCCGTTCATTGATGTCGCGTCAATCGCGACACGATTGGCACCCGGAATCGCACGGACGCGCGATCACCTGTTGAGCCTGCAGCATTCCGACGGGCATTGGTGCGCGGAATTGCAGGGCGATACGATCCTGGAATCCGAATACATTCTGTTGCTGGCATTCCTGGGCCAGGGCCAGTCGGAAAAAGCGAAGGAATGTGCCGCGTACATGCTCGACCAGCAGTGCGAGCATGGTGGCTGGGCCATGTTCCCCGGCGGGCCGATTGAAATCAGCGGTTCGGTCAAGGCTTACCTGGCCCTGAAGATTACCGGTCATGACCCGCAAGCCGCGTACATGGTCCGGGCGCGGCAGGCGATTGTCCGGGCGGGCGGAGTCGAGCAGGTTAACAGCTTCACCCGGTATTACCTGGCCATGCTGGGGCTGATCCCCTATGACTTGTGCCCCGCAGTGCCTCCCGAAATGATCCTGTTGCCGCAATGGGCTCCGTTCAACATTTACGAAATGTCGGCCTGGTCGCGCACAATTGTTGTCCCGTTGAGCCTGCTCTGGGCGTGCCAGCCCAAGACGACTCTGCCGCCCGAGCACCAGATTGATGAACTGTATGCCAGCCCCGCTCGCACACTGCCACGAACGATTGGCGGAGTGAATCACGAAGGATCCAGCGGCTGGTTGAACTGGAGCAAGTTCTTTCAGCAGGTCGACCGTGCGATCAAGCTGGGGGAAGGTTTGAGAATCAAACCACTCCGCAAACGCGCCATCAAGTTGTGCGAAGAGTGGATTCTGCAGCGGCTGAACATGAGCGACGGCCTGGGAGCGATCTTTCCGCCGATTGTCTGGACAATCATCGGACTGCGCTGCCTGGGGTACAAGGACGATTCGGAAGTCATCCGCCAGCAACTGGCGGAACTGGACAAATTGTGCATCCGCGAAGAAAACAAGGTCCGGCTGCAGCCCTGTTTTTCACCGGTCTGGGACACGATCATTTCCATGATCGCCCTGCGGGACGCGGGAGTGTCGCGGCACGATCCCGCCATTCGGAAGGCGATCGACTGGGTCTTGTCCAAGGAAGTGAAGCATCCGGGCGACTGGTCACTGTCGCATCCCCTGGTGGAACCCGGCGGCTGGTACTTTGAATACAACAACGAATTCTATCCGGATATCGACGACACCTGCATGACGCTGATCGCGTTGGGAAAGTGCCTGCCGGAAGGGGCGGGGCGCGATTGGACGATGGAAGTGTTCGACGAACCCAAATCAGGCGGCAATGTTCCGCAGAATTCGGCGGCACCGGTCGTCTTCAGCGGTCGGTCGGCAACGGCCGAAATTGCGATCGCTGAGTTGGAAGCGGCGGCACCGATGGTCAACGCGATCCGGCGCGGCGTCCGCTGGCTGAAATCGATGCAAAGTCGAGACGGCGGCTGGGGGGCGTTCGATGCGGACAACACACGCGAAGTGCTGACCAAGGTTCCGTTCGCCGACCACAACGCGATGATCGACCCGAGCACGTCCGACATTACCGCACGCGTCCTGGAATCGTTCGCCGGGCTGGGGATCCCGGCCGACAGCGAGATTCATCGGCGGGCGATGGAGTTCATCTGGAAGGATCAACAACCGGACCATTGCTGGTACGGGCGCTGGGGCGTGAATTACCTCTACGGAACCTGGCAGGTGCTGGTCGGTTTGATCGCCAGCGGAGTGCCGGCCAGCGACCCCCGATTACTCCGGGCCGTGGACTGGCTGAAAGCCAAACAGCAACCCTGTGGCGGTTGGGGCGAGACCGCTCGCAGTTACGACGACCCCAGCCTGCGTGGTACCGGGGTTCCCACCGCGTCGCAGACGGCGTGGGCATTGCTGGGGCTGATCGCCGCCGGAGAAACGGGATCGACCGCCGTCCAACGGGGCGTGGATTACCTGCTCAGTACACAGCAACCCGATGGAACCTGGGTCGAGACCGAATTCACAGGGACCGGTTTCCCTCGCGTCTTTTACCTGCGTTACCATTACTACAGTCTGTATTTTCCTCTGATGGCCTTGTCACGCTACGCAAATTCCCTGCAGGACACGAAATAAGCCCGTGGAAATGCTACTGTAAAACGTGGTGCACGCGGTTCGCATGCCGCCGGGAAATGGCGCAACGAGTGCAATCATCGGCACGCGGGCCAGGTGTATTGCCTTTTACTCAATGGATTCTTGCGCGAGGGTCGTCTCGACATGGCACAAGGGAGAAAACTGCCCTGGCATCGAAAGCTGATGTTCAACGCCGTGATGCTGGTCAGCACGTGGATTCTGATCGAGGGAATGTCGTTGCTGGCGACGTACCTGTTCATCGGATTCCCGTCACGTTTGTTCACCCAGCGACAAACGGTGGCCGCACAAGACCCGTATCGGCCGGGTGGGAAACTGGTGGCCCCCACAGTGATCCATCCGTACATTGGAGCGGTCCAGCAACCGTCGGATAATCTCGGAGTTCTGCCCGACAAGTATCAGATCACGCAATATGGTTTTTTCGACGATGCGCCGCCAATCCACAATCGTGCTCCGGACAAGGTGATCGTCGGAATCCTGGGCGGATCAGTCGCGCGTCAATTCTCCGTCGAAGCCACGGATCAGTTGGCCCAGGAACTGTCCAGAAGCCCGGAGTATGCGGGAAAAAAGTTCGAATTCGTCCGGCTGGCCGGAAACGGATACAAGCAGCCGCAGCAGTTGATGATCATGAATTACGTGTTCACACTCGGGGCCGAGTTTGACATCTTGATCAACCTGGATGGATTCAATGAAGCCGCGCTCCCTGCCATGGACAATGTTCCGTTTGGCGTTTTTGCCGCCTATCCGCGGGACTGGGGAAAGATGATCGCCGCGACCGCCAGTCAGGAATTCCAGCGGATGGGTGGACATGTGTCATATCTCCGGCAACAGGAGCGTGATGAAGCCCGGTTCTTTGACCGGACCCCAGTCCGTTATTCCCCCGCACTGCTGTTGCTATGGGCGTATCGCCATCAGGCCTCGGAACAGGTGATCTCGTCAAAACTGCAGGTCATGACCAGATATGCCCAGGGGGAACAGTCGTACTGCGGAACGGGCCCCGCCGAACATTTTGATTCCACCGACGCCATGTATGACCACTGCATCGCGATCTGGAAACGGACATCCATCCTGCTCCAGAACCTTTGCCAGGCACAGGGAATTCGGTACTACCACTTCCTGCAGCCCAACCAGTACGTCCCCGGTTCCAAACCGATGGGGCCCGAGGAGACGCAACTGGCCATCAAAGAAGAATCGCAGATCTGCGAGGCAGTTCGATTCTGTTTTCCTCGCATGCAGATGCTGGCCCCGGAACTGGAAGCGGCTGGAGTGACATTCACCGATCTGACCCGCGTGTTCGCAGACCACCCGGAACCGATCTATCGCGATGATTGCTGCCACGTCGAGGCACCGGGGAATTTCATTTTGGCCAAAGCCATCGCGCACCGTATTCTCGAACAATCCTCGAAATAGCCAGCAGACAGGACCGCTTGATGCCCTCGGTGCTTGGGATTTCCGCATTTTACCATGATTCGGCAGCGGCCCTGATCGTTGACGGACGAATCGTGGCGGCAGCACAGGAAGAGCGGTTTTCACGGCTGAAGCATGATTCCGGGTTTCCCACGCTGGCGGTCGAGTACTGCCTGGCGGAAGCGGGATTGAGTCCCGAACAACTCGACTACGTCTGCTTCTACGAAAAGCCGTTGTTGAAGTTCGACCGGTTGATTGAGACCTACCTGGCGTACGCGCCGCGGGGTTTTCAATCCTTCCTGGCGGCGCTGCCGGTCTGGTTGCGGAAGAAGCTGCACCTGCGCCGGGAAATCCGGAAAGGCTTGGGGGGTGCGTATAATCGGCGCATTGTTTTTCCTGAACATCACGAATCGCATGCGGCGAGTGCCTTCTTCCCCTCGCCCTATGATGAAGCGGCAATCCTGACCGTCGATGGAGTCGGCGAATGGGCCACCGCCACCTGGGGGACCGGGCGGGGCAACAAAATCCACCTGAGCCATGAACTGAAGTTCCCGCACTCGCTGGGAATGCTGTATTCGGCATTCACCTATTATTGCGGCTTCAAGGTGAATTCGGGCGAATACAAGCTGATGGGGCTGGCCCCGTACGGTCAGCCGAAATACGCCGATCTGATTCGAGAGCGATTGCTGGAGATCAAACCGGACGGTTCGTTTCGATTGAACATGCAGTACTTCAATTTCTGCGCCGGGCTGACAATGACGTCCGCCCGTTTTGATCAACTGTTCGGCGGACCGCCACGTCGTCCGGAATCACCGTTAACGGACCGCGAAATGGATCTGGCGGCGTCCATTCAACTGGTGACGGAAGAGATCCTGTTGAAGATGGTCAGCCATATTCAACACCAGACGGGTCCGAAGAATCTCTGCCTGGCCGGTGGTGTCGCCTTGAACTGTGTGGCGAACGGCCGCATCCTGCGCGAGGGGCCGTTTGAATCGATCTGGATTCAGCCGGCCGCGGGGGATGCCGGCGGTGCACTGGGAGCGGCCCTGTTTACCTGGTATCAGTTGCTGGGGAATGAACGCATCCCGCAGACGCCCGATGGTCAGGCGGGCAGTTTTCTCGGACCAAAGCCCGACGATGATTCGATCCGGCAGTACCTGAATCGGGTCAAGGCTCCGTTTGTACACGTCGCGGATGACGCCGACTGCTGTCGGCGGGTGGCGGAATTGATTGCGGCTGGCAAGGTGGTGGGCTGGGTCCAGGGACGGATGGAATTCGGCCCCAGGTCACTGGGAGCCCGCAGCATCCTGGGGGATGCCCGCAATCCCCAGATGCAGTCTGTCATGAATCTGAAGATCAAGTTTCGGGAATCGTTTCGACCATTCGCACCGGTCGTGCTGCAGGATCGAGTTCAAGACTACTTCGAGACTCGACCAAATGAATCGAGTCCGTACATGTTGATCGTGTCGCCCGTCCGCGCAGATCACCGCACGGCCACTGAGGGTGAGCAAAGTCAAAAGTCGGGCCTGGACAAGCTGAAAGTCATTCGTTCCGACATCCCGGCCGTGACTCATGTGGACTATTCGGCACGGTTACAGACGGTCGACCCGGTGCGGCATGGGCGATTTCATCAACTGCTGAAATCGTTTGAATCGCTGACCGGATGTCCGATCCTGATCAATACCAGCTTTAATGTTCGCGGTGAACCGATCGTTTGTCGGCCCGAAGAGGCGTATCGGTGTTTTCTGGCGACGAATATTGATGTGCTGGTGCTGGAAAACTTCATTTTGTTGAAGGAGCAGCAGCCGACGCTGACTCCCGAACAGGTCGACGACTACCTGAAGCAATTTTCACTGGATTGATCCGATCATGGCTGTCATCGAAATGAATTGGCGACCGTCCCACCGCGACCTGCGGGTGTTCGCCGTTGTGCAAATGATTGTGGCGGCGACCGGAGCCTGGTGGCTGCACAAGCACTGGGGCTGGGACTTGCCCGCCGCAGGCCTGATGGGGGTTTCGGTCGCCCTGCTGGCACTGGGAATGTTCCAACCGGGACGGCTGCAGCCCTTGTTTGTGGTCTGGATGCTGGCGGCATTCCCGATCGGCTGGGTGATGTCGCATCTGCTGCTGGCGATTGTATACTATGGGGTTGTAACGCCGATCGGACTGCTGCTCAGGCTGTCCGGTCGCGATACGTTGCAACAACAGTCTCGTTCCAACACCGATACGTTTTGGATCGCTCGTCCGGCCCCCCCGGAATCGTCTCGCTACTTTCGGCAGTTCTGACGAAAGTAGCGTGCGATCGAACTTGCCCGCTCGTTTCATCAGCCGTCAGTAATCGAGATTATCGTGACCGATCACCATGTGCCGGAATCATCACCGCCTCAGACGGATTTCGCGGAGCAGGCCGAACAGGCCTCTCCTGGCCTCGTCATGGAATTCGTACAGTTCCTGTCGGAAAACAAGAAATGGTGGCTGATCCCGATCCTGCTGGCCGTGGGGATGATCGCCATCCTGGTGGCTCTCAGCTCAACCGCCGTCGCTCCGCTGATCTATCCGCTGTTTTGAAGAGTTTGATACCGGACCGGAGAGGAGACCTTCGGTCGGCCGTTTCGGCGGGGTCGGGAGACCCGCGCGAACATTGGTTGGGAGCCCCCGCGCCGAGCATTGTCGGTCGGGCAATGCGGTGACAGCAGACCAGCCTCGGCGACCGCTTTGAGTGCGGGAATAATCGGCCGTTCCGATGGGTCTGATGATCGTTCACCGCGGAAACGATTTCCTTTCACGGCAACTCAACATGCAAATTGGAATCAGAGCCTCTCAACTGGGATTGCTGCTATTGCTGGCCGCTGGCGGTTGCGGAGCCAACTCTGCACCGCGTCGAGACATGGAGCCAGAACGTCGCGTCGCGCCGCAGCAGGCGGCCAACCCGAATCCGGCCGATGGACCCGCGACAGCGGTTGAGCGAAAGATCATCTATACCAGTCAGATCGATGTCGTCGTGGATGATCTGGACGCAGCACAAAAGCGATTGCAGGAACTGGTGACGCAGGTGCAGGCGGCTGGCGGCTACCTGGGGCGGCAGGAGATTTCCGGATCCAAAGGATACCAGCGACAAAGCAGTTGGACAGTCCGTGTGCCGCTGGCGAAGTTTGATGGATTCGTCGCCGCAGTTGAATCTCTCGGAGAATTGCAGCGGCACACGCGCGAGGCTCAGGATGTAACCGACGCGTACGCCGATCTGGAGGCTCGACTGAGAAACAAGCAAGCCAGTGAAAAACGGCTACTCAGTCACCTGGACAAGACCGGTGAACTGAAAGACACGCTCGAAGTGGAGCGTGAATTGAGTCGCGTGCGGGGGGAAGTGGAACAATTGCAGGGGCAATTGAACCTGATGAAGAACAAGACGGACCTGGCGACGGTCCTGATCACGCTGCATGAACGGGTGAGCTATCAACCTCCCACGGCACCCAGATTCTCGACCGAGATCTCTCGTGCCTTCGACGCCTCAATCCGGCAGCTTGTTCAGTTTGGCCAGGCGCTTGTATTGCTGCTGGTGATTTTGTCGCCGTGGCTGCTTGTGGGGGCGATTGCGTTTTTCCCGATCCGGCTGCTTTTGAAATCTCGCTCCCGCCGCTCGTGATTGTCCAATGCGTCATGTTGGTCGCCCGCCAAAACATATCCGCAAGCGTTTCTGCTTTCGCCCGGATGATTCATTGACGACCACGGATCACTCGGATTTCACGGATAAACCCAGAGCCATCGGCAATTCATGCAAAACAGAGTGTTGAACACTGTGCTTCTGTTTTTGCGCCGTAACTCTTGTTCTGGTATCCTGATCAGTGAAATCCGCGCCATCAGTGGTGAATAATCCGGGTTATTTGAAATCCGCCACGACAGCGGGATTCTGATACAGAAATCCGCTGGAAACGCATTCGCGATTGGCATGGGATGACTCGGGGCATCTGCCGCCCGATCCCATTCGGGACGCCGCACCGGATTCCGGCTGACCGCACACCAACACCCGGAACTCACAAACTCTTCGCAGAGACGACTTCTCTGGCCGAGTTTTCTGTGGTATTCTATTGGCCCGCCTGCCCGGATCACCCTCGGCATGCCCGCTGTGTCTGTCAGTTTGCCTGCCTGAGATTTCGCCCCCGCGACGTAACACCATTCCCGGCCGGTCTGCCAGTCTGTCTTGTTTTGTGTTCAGAGCCGCATTCCGAGAAACAGGAATGTCCGCTCAACGAGTATTTTGAGATCGCCCGCTGAATCCCGGAAGTCCGAATGCTGAGTGGTATTTGGAAGTAAGTCCTGATTCAGCCGCGCGGAGAGTACCATGCGACGGTTTGACATTCGAAACATTGCCATTATTGCCCACGTTGACCACGGCAAGACCACTCTGGTCGATTGCCTGCTGAAATCCAGCGGTCAGTTCCGCGAGTCGCAATTGCAGGGCGATTGCATCCTCGATTCCAACGACCTGGAACGCGAACGCGGCATCACGATCCTGGCCAAAAACATTGCCCTGATGTATGGCGAAATCAAGATCAACATCATCGACACCCCTGGCCACGCCGACTTCGGCGGCGAGGTGGAACGCGTGTTGCGAATGGCCGACGGCGCGCTGGTGCTGGTCGATGCCTTCGAAGGCCCTCGCCCCCAGACTCGCTTCGTGCTGAAAAAAGCCCTGGAAGTCGGCCTTCAACCCATTGTCGTGGTGAACAAGATTGACCGGCCCGATGCCCGGCCACAGGATGTCCTCTCGGAAACCTTCGACCTGTTCGTCGAACTGGGGGCCGATGACAAAACCCTCGACTTCCCTTATGTGTTTGCCAGCGGCCGCGCGGGATTCGCCACGCACGATCCCGAAAAGCCCGGCGACACCATCAAGCCGCTGCTGGACATGATCGTCCGTCACGTTCCCGGTCCGCTGGCCAATCCCACCGGCCCGTTCCAGATGATGGTCACTTCGCTGGCCTATTCGGAATTCGTCGGGCGAATTGCCACCGGCCGGATCGTCAGCGGGACAATCAAGCCGCTGCAAAAGGTGGTCCTGATGAAGGCGGACGGCAAGAACGTCAGCGAACAGGTTGTTAATGTCGAAGTCTTCGACAAACTGGGGCGGACGGCCGTGGCCGAAGGAACCGCGGGCGACATTGTCGCCCTGACCGGCCTGGAAAAGCCGGAAATCGGCGACACGGTGGCCGATCCGCAGAATCCGGTGGCCCTGCCACGGATCAGTGTCGACGAACCGACCATCTCGATGTTGTTCACGATCAATTCGTCACCGTTCGCAGGTCAGCCGGGTGGCGGGAAGTATCTGACAACCCGGCACATTCGATCCCGCCTGATGCGGGAACTGGAATCGAACGTCGCGTTGCGCGTGGAAGAATCGGGCGACACTGAAGCGTTCAAGGTTTCGGGACGCGGCGTGTTGCACCTGGCGGTCCTGATCGAAACGATGCGGCGCGAAGGCTACGAATTGTCGGTCGGCAAGCCGACCGTCATCCGCAAAATGATCGATGGTGTGATGTGTGAACCGTTTGAAGTCCTGGAAGTCGACGTGCCGACCACCGAAGTCGGGCCGGTCATGGAAATCTGCGGGAACCGACGCGGTGAACTGATCGAAATGACCGCGAATTCGGTTGGATCAACACACCTCGAATTCTCGATCCCCGCCCGTGGACTGATCGGCATCCGAACCCGGATGTTGAACGCTACTCGTGGCGAAGCCATCATTCACCATCGGTTTGATGCCTACAAGCCGATTGAAGGTGAAGTTCCGCATCGCCAGAACGGCGTGCTGGTCTCTCAGGAAACCGGCAGGGCGGTTCCGTTTGCCCTGTTCAAACTGCAGGACGGAAAAGAATTCTTCGTCGGCCCGGGCGATGACGTTTACGAAGGGATGATCGTCGGCGAAAACTCACGCGATACCGACATGGTCGTCAATCCGATCAAGGAAAAGAAGCTGACGAACATGCGCGCGTCCGGTTCCGACGATAACGTGATCCTGAAGCCGCCACGTCGCATGTCCCTCGAAATGGCCCTGGAATACATTGAAGACGACGAGTACGTCGAAGTCACTCCGCAAATCATTCGCTTGCGAAAGATCCGGCTGACCGAACAGGAACGCAAGCGGGGCGTTCGCGCCGAAGCGAAGGTCTGATTCTGTGTGCCGCGGCGGGAACTCTCCGTGGCGGCGAAATGCCAGGTGCGGGTCTCCCGTTTTCTCACGTCACAACAGGCCCCAGACCGCTGGATGTGCACCACGAAGTGCATGAAGGAATACGTAGAGATCGGCCTTTCTTCCCTTCGTGGATTTTCGTGTGCTTCGTGGATCCAATAGATACGTGTGGGGTGGAGACCTTCGGTCAGGCGTTTCGGCGGGGTCGGGAGACCCGCGCCAAGCGGATCGCCGAGCAGTCTGAACAAAGACTGCGCATCACGGATGCCCGATGCTTGCCACAATTGGACGCCTGCGCCTACACTATTGGACGCTGGCTCCACGCCGTGACGAGCGGCCCCTGCCCCGTTTCCCACCAAGGATCGCATCCATGTCACAACTGTCTCGCCGTCAGTTCCTTGAGAATTCCATGTTTGCGACCGCTGCGGCTGCGCTGGTCGGTGGTCAGACCCGCCCCCTCTACGCAGCCGATGCCGGACCGGACGAAAAGCTGCGGGTCGTGTGCATCGGGGTCAACGGTCGCGGTGGTTCGCATATCGCCGAGTTCGGAGCTCGCAAGGATTGTGAAATCGCCGCCATCGTCGATGTGGACGAAGTGGTTGGCAACCGCAAAGCCGATGACATCGAAAAACGGTTTGGGAAACGCCCCACCGTTTATCTCGATATGCGCAAGTGCTTTGAAGACAAATCACTTCACATCGCCAGCATTGCTACTCCGAATCACTGGCATGCCCTGTCTGCCATCTGGGCGATCCAGGCTGGTCTGGACGTCTACGTCGAAAAGCCGGTCAGCCATAATGTGACGGAAGGACGCCGCATTGTTGAGGCGGCTCGCAAGTACAAGCGAATTGTCCAAACCGGAACTCAAAGCCGGTCTAATCCTGGCATGCGTGAGGCGATCGCTTTCCTGCACAATGGCGGGATCGGCGAAGTCAAGCTGGCTCGAGGTCTGTGTTACAAACCGCGTGGTTCCATTGGCCCGCGCGGAAATTATGACGTCCCCGCCAGTGTCAATTACGATCTCTGGTCCGGACCGGCCCAGATGCACCCGCTCACCCGTCCCAGGTTTCACTACGACTGGCACTGGCAATGGGATTACGGCAACGGTGACCTGGGGAACCAGGGAATTCACCAGATGGACATCGCCCGCTGGGGCCTGAACGAAATGAATCTGGGTGAGTCGATCCGGAGCTACGGGGGACGCTTTGCGTACGTTGACGCCGGCGAAACCGCCAACACTCAGGTCAGCATTCACGAATTCCAGAATGGCAAACGCCTGGTCTTTGAAGTCCGCGGCCTGAAGACCGAACCGCTGATGGAAGCGTCGGTCGGAGTTATCTTTTATGGCTCCGACGGATATCTGGTCATGCCCAGCTACAACGGAGGAATGGTCTTCGACAAAGACGGCAAGAAGACAGAAAAGGTGTTCAAGGGTGGCGGTGACAGTCATCATTTCGCCAACTTCGTCGGTGCCGTCCGCAGCCGCAATCACGAAGATCTGAACGCCGACATCCTGCAGGGACATCTGTCCAGTGCTCTGTGCCACGTCGGCAATATCTCGTATCGCCTGGGAGCCCCCGTTACGGCGGAGGAGATCTCCACGGCTCTGACGGACGATAAAGAAGCCCTGGAAACGCTGGACCGGTTCCAGCAACATCTGCTCGACAACAAGGTCTCACCCGATTCGACCAAGATCACCCTGGGCCCCAAGCTGACGCTGGCCGGAACCGAAGAATTCAGCGGGACCCATTCGGCGGAAGCCAACAAGTTCCTGACGCGGGAATATCGCGCACCGTTTGTCGTCCCCCGCACCGAGGACCTGTAACGTCAACCCCGCGGCGCACTCCGATCAACCGGAGGGAGTGCGCCGGGCTTCGCCCGGTTGAACGCGGTTCAATTCGACCCTGAGCTGACGATCATCCCACCACACACTTTTTGCCCAATTTATGCATCAGAAAGTCCAGCCCGTGAGCAATCTCCCTGAACTCGTCGCCAAGGCCAAATCTCAACTGGATGCCCATACGGTCGAAACCGTGCAGTGGCATTTTCATCCGTCGACCGGCAGTCCCTTCTGGCTGGAAAAAGCCAAGTCCTACAAGTTTGATCCGCTGACTGAAGTCAAATGTTTCAACGACTTGAAGAAATTTCCGCACTTCGAGGATGAATGGCTGCGGGGCGGTCCCATCAGTCGCTGGATTCCCAAGGGGTTGGAGGGCAAGCCGGCGTATGTGTTTGAAACGGGTGGAACCACCGGAATTCCGAAGAGTCGCATGGTGATTGAAGATCACTGGATCGACTATGAAAACTTCAGCGATACCCTGCCGGACGAGTATTTTCCCCGCGGCTCCAACTGGCTGATGCTTGGTCCTTCGGGACCTCGTCGGCTGAGATTGGCGGTCGAACACCTGGCCCAGTACCGCGGCGGCATCTGCTTCTGCGTTGACCTGGATCCACGGTGGGTCGTCAAGTTGATCAAGAAGGGGGATATCGCCGGGGCCAAGGCTTATGCGGATCACGTGATCGATCAGGCGGTGACGATTCTGTCCGCCGGCCACGATATCAAGTGTGCCTTTGCCACTCCGAAGCTGCTGGAAGCGCTGGCTCTGAAGTTGATGGACAAGGGAACCAGCATCGAAGAAGCGGGAATTAAGGGGATCTTCGCGGGTGGGACCGAATTCACTCCGCAATGGTATCGATTCTGCCGCGAAGAATTGCTCGGCCCCAACGTCTACATCACACCCACCTATGGCAACACTCTGATGGGCCTGGCCTGTGGCAAACCGTTTGACCCTGCCGACAATTACAAGATCACATACTATGCTCCTCAACCGCGAGCCGTGATCGAAACCGTGGAATTCAACGATTACGACCAAGTGGTCGGATACGGACAGACCGGCCGTGTGAAGCTGTATACGCTGACCAAGGAATTGTTCATCCCCGGTTTCATGGAACGTGACGAAGGAGAACGCGAAGAGCCTCACGTTAAGTATCCGTGGGACGGAATCAGCGGCACCCGCCCCTTCCACGAATTCGCCTCCACCACAACCGTCGGTGTGTACTGATTTGAAAAGACCTTTGGATGGATTGAAAATCAGTCCCCGAAACCGACGAAGGATGAACGATGCTTGAGATTCCTGTGATCCGCTGGGGTCAGCCGTACGAGTCGATGGAGAAGTCGCCGGTCATTCATTTTGAGACCGGCGAAACGCTCGCCAGCATGAATCAGGCCAACGGCGGCCTGATCAAGATGGACATGCGGAAGGCTGGCAAGGCTCGCGATCTGCTGCGTCAGTTTTCGATTGAGCAGTTGTGCGACATGTGTGCCACGGCGGCAGATCTGTACCTCAGCGCCAATCTGCCGCTGGGGAACGGGACCCAAACCCCGGAACAGTTCTGCCAGATTCAGTCGGCCACGACCGGATTGCCCGAGCACATGTGCGCGTCCAACATGCGCAAGAACGCGTATGTGCTAAAGCATATGCGGGAAGTCCTGGAAGCTCTGACGCGCGGTCTGCCATTCGACATCCTGTCGAACGGCTACGGAATGGAAGCGCGCGGGATCATGGTCAGTTACCAGGCGCAAACCACCGTCCTGGGAATGGTCCTCCCGTCGAACTCACCCGGCGTGCATACGCTGTGGATGCCCGTGATCCCCCTGCAGGTGGGGCTGGTCCTGAAACCGGGTTCCCAGGAGCCATGGACGCCCTACCGCATGTACGAAGCGTTTGCGCAGGCGGGGGTGCCCCGGGAAGTCTTCTGCCTGTATCCGGGAGGCCATGACTGCGGTGGTGCCGTCGTTGAATCCTGCAACCGTGCTATGATCTTCGGCGGGGCCTCAACGGTCGAACGTTACCATGGTGATCCGCGCGTCCAGGCACACGGGCCCGGATTCTCGAAGATCCTGATCGGAGACGACCTGGTCGACGACTGGGAACGGTACATCGACCTGATGGTCGACAGCATCTTCGTCAACGGCGGTCGCTCCTGCATCAACTGCTCGGGGATCTGGGCCAGTCGTCATACCGAAGCGATTGCCGATGCCCTGGCCAAGCGCCTGGGGCCGATCGCCCCGCTGCCAATGACCGATCCCAAGTCCTCCCTGGCTGCTTTCACCGTGCCCGGTGCCGCCAAGGCAATCAATGCCCAGATCGAGGAGTTGCTGAAGGTTCCCGGCGTCACCGAAGTGACCGCCAAATACCGCGGCGGCGACCGCCACATTCCGCACGAGCGATATGATTTCCTGCGTCCGACAATTGTGCATTGCACCAGTTCGGAGCCGGCCGTCGCCAACACCGAGTACATGTTCCCGTTCGCGTCCGTCGTGCAGTGTCCGCAGTCTGAAATGATCAAGAAAATTGGCAGCACGCTGGTCGGATCCTGTCTGACAAATGACAAGACCTGGTCGCGGCAACTGCTGGATGCCACGAACATCGACCGCCTGAATATCGGCGAAGTCCGCACGAACCAGTTGCACTGGATGCAACCGCACGAGGGGAACATCATCGACTTCCTGTTCCGGGCCCGCGCTTACCAGAACTGCCCCCCGCCAGCGCACTGAGCACGGACTGCCGATCTCTCGCGAACTCGCTCGCAACTGGGAGTGAGTTTTTCAATCGTACTCGAAGAACTGGCAGCCAGCGCCAGCGGTAGGCGTCGGTTTGGTGTATTCTTCCCGTCGCAGTTTGCCAGACTTGGCTGCCACCGACGCGGGGTCGATGGCGAGCAACAGTCCGTTCCGCGTCCGGGTCTTCGTTCATGCCGCTCCACGCTGTGCCGACATTGATGCTGGCTGTCGGAGCCACGGCACTGATCCTGGGTCGGTGGGTACCGTCCGCCCGCTGGTATGAAGTCGCCTGGTTGATGTCCGTTGCCGGGGCCGCCGTGCTGCTGGCGACGGGCGATTCCGCCAACTTGGCGGGTGCCGTCCCGGCCGTCTGGTCGGTGGATCCGCTCGCCTTGGCCGGGATCTGGATCGCATTGCTGCTCGGCAGCCTGTTTGGAATTGGATCATTCGGGATTCGTTCACCCGCCGATCGCACTGCCGAGCGGCTGGGATTTCTCTCGTTCTTGATTGCCGGGATCATGCTGGTCGCATCCGCGAACGATCTGGTCACGCTGGGACTGTCGATCGAAATCGTCCAATTCGCGGCTTGGGCTTTGCGGAAAACGGATCATCTGGAATGTTCCGCCAACCGCTGGCAGCGTGACCAGGAACGTGGACGAGCACGTGACGGGATCTGCCTGTGGCTTGGGATCACCGCGTCGTGTTGCCTGTGGCTGGGGATTGCCCTGCTCGTCAATCTCACCGCTTCCACTCACTTCGATCAGATCCGACTGGTCCTGACGGATGCGTATGTTCCGGATGGCGGGCGAACCGTGATCGGGTCGGGATCGAAGCTGGGGTTGCTGGCGATTGGATTTATGGTGGCCGGGTTGGGTGGGCGTGTGGGCCTGGCACCGTGGCAGGTTTCCTTCGTTGAACAAAGCCGTGATGTCGGGTACTGGACGGCGGGTTGCGTCCTGCTGGGAACTCAATTGGCAGGAATCCTGGCCCTGGCTCGGTTGTGCGGCACCGTCTGGCTGGGGTATCGCGATGAACTAATCGTCCTGCTGCTGGTCCAGACCCTGGTGACGTATACGGTGTCGGCGGCGCTGGCGGGATTGGGACTGTTGAAGCACGAAGGTCGACTGCGTCGCTGGGCGGTTTCCATTTCGTTACTGCATGCGGCCTGGTTGACGATCGGCCTGATGGCGGCTGTTGCGGACCTGGCAACCCCCGATCAAAGCCTGCTGGCAGCCGGTTCGCAACCCGGCGCTCTGGCTCTGCTACTGTTCGCAATCGGCGGAAGTCAACTGGGGTTGGCCGGCCTGTTCCTGGTCCTGTCCTACTTGTCGAGGGATAACCGTGATGTCGAATACCTTGAGGAATTGCAGGGACTGGGGCGATTGAGCCCGCTTTCGGCCGGTGCGTTGCTGTTTGCTCTGGCCAGCCTGATTGGCCATCCGCCGCTGTGGGGATTCTGGTCCAACTGGCTGATGCTGGTGGCCGGTCTGAATATCCGCTCGTCGGGCGGCCACGAGCAGGCAGCGCCGCATATCGGGCTGATCCTGGGGTTGATCGTCGCGACAATTGCGACTTTGATGACCGCCAGCGTCGTCATTCGTATCTCGCGGACTGTACTGCTGGAGCAGCCGATTTCCCGGGCACTCCCTAAAGGCCGCCGGGCGGCCCTGGTCGCCAGTTGCAGTTGTGCGCTGATCTTGCTGCTGGTCGGACTGTATCCGGCCCGGTTGTTGAACCTGTTGTCGCAGGTCCGTAGTCCCGACACCAAGTCCCGACCAAACGATGCCGGTGGCGTCAGCCGGGGCGCGTCGACAGCACAAAACTGAAGGAAATGGACGGAGACGGTCAGACCGATCCGCACCCATTTCCTCCCTCATCTGGACGATCACCACGGAGTCACCGAGGACACGGAGGAGAAGGACATCTTAGCCCGGATTATTCACCACGGATGGCACGGATTTCACTGATCAGAATATCAGAGCAAGAGTTTCGGCACATGCGATGACCGGGTTTTCACCGTGTCCTCCGTGCCTCCGTGGTGCAGGTCTTTTCTCGATGGAAGTCCCGTGTGCAGAAACCCCTTTTTCCAGCGGCTGTTAACCAAACAGTTCCTGGATCACAGCACCTCCCTCGATCAGTTTGACCGGTCGATTGTCCGTTGTCCGGTACTCATCGTCGGGTTTCATTCCCATCACATGACAGAAGGTCTGGCACAGATCGGCAACGCTGGTCGGACGATCGGTGACATCGATCCCATCTGCATCGGTGGCGCCGATCACCTGACCACCGCGAACTCCGGCCCCCGCCAGGACAACCGGCCACCCCTTGGCATAATGGTCACGGCCTCCGTCCGGCTTGATCTTCGGCGTCCGTCCGAATTCTCCCATCCACACGACCAGCGTGTTTTCCAGCATGCCACGATCGGCCAGGTCCGTCAGCAAAGTCGAATAGGCGGGATCCACTTCCGCGGCCAGATAGGGCGTGTCCCGGAAACCGTTGTTATGGGTGTCCCAACCGGCGTCGTTCCGATCACCGGTACTGATGACCTCGACAAAACTGACACCCTGTTCCACCAGCCGGCGGGCCAGCAGACAGCCTTGCCCGAAATTCGTTCGACCGTAGGCATCCCGCAACGGAGCTGGTTCCCGTTCCAGATCGAATGTTTCCAGGCGCGGGCTGAGTACGAACCGGGCGGTGCGGTCATAGATCGATTTCTTGTCGGCGACCTCTTTCGCTCCCCCTTGCGCCGAGAATTGGGAATCGAGTCGATCGGCCAGCGACAACCGCCGCCGCAGAGTTTCCGCGGATACCACCGGGCGGACATTCGCGGGTAGCGATCCTGCTTCATCCACATTGAACGACGAGTATTTGACACCCAGGACACCGGCGTCGACATCGCGCGTCTTGATCCGTGGCTTGCCGATTCGCACAAATGCCGGCAGTTCATGATCAAGCGCTTCGCGATCACGTGCAACCAGCGAACCAAACGTGGGATACCGCAAGGCGGGTGTCGGCGGGTAGCCGGTCCGGACATGAATGATCGCCCGATCGTGTTCCGCTTCCGGCGTTCGCATGGAGCGAATGACTGCCAGCTTGTCCATCATCGCTGCGGTCTGAGGCCAGAAGTCCGCGAATTCCACGCCGGCAACATTCGTCGCAATCGCCCGGGCCGGACCCTGGTTCGGGGAACCGACCTTGGGATTGAACGTGTCAAACTGACTCGGGCCGCCGTCCATCCACAGCAGGATCATCGCCTTGCCCTGCCGACGAATTTCGTCGGCCTGCGCCAGCATCAGGTCCCGCCAGCCCAGCGTCAGCACTCCGGCAGCCGTTCCGCCACCCAGCCGCGCCAGGAATTCCCGACGTCCAGTCCAGCCGGACCGATCGACAGTCAGATCAAGCAGTGACCTTTGCATCGTACTTTCCCCCCCTCCCCGTCGGACGGAATCCTCGCATGATCAACCGCTGCAAGAACGAGCAACTGCGCCGATCATCCCATTCGAATTCCAGCGCTCGCCCGTCGGGCTGGTGCTTGTCCGTCATCGTTTGGTCGTGAATTCGGCCGAATTGATCAGGCTCCACAACAGATCTTCAAACGCTTCGCCCCGAATCGGCAGGGACGACACGTGATCCAGTGCCAGTTGCACTTCTGCGTCATTCGGCTTTCGAGCCAGAACCAGTTGAAACAGTTGACTGACAGCTCTGGAATTGTCTGTCTCACCCGCCAGCAGTTTGCTGAGAGCGGTGCCACTCTCCGGCCTGGAATTGATCTGAGCCTGCAGTTGATCATTGTTCATCAGCAGCATGGCCTGGCCCAGCGTTCGCGAGATATCTTCGGGACGCAGACTGGGGTCGAAGCCGAAAACTTCCGAGACGACGTCCCGGGTGCTCTTGGGCGGAGGTGGAAAACGAATTTCCTTGGTCGGTGCGATCTTCGCCGGAGTCACATTCGGCAGCTCAATCGCCGTCACGAGCGATTGAAAAACTTCATCGCCACGCAACTTGGTGGTCCGTCCGGCGGCAAATGGCTTTTCGGCCGTGGAGGGATTGTCTGCCAACCGCTGCTGATAGGCTTTGGAATTTACGATCACGCGGAACAAGCCCTTGGCGTCAAACCCGGATGCGATGAAGGAATCGGTCAGCGGCTGCTGGACTTCACGCAACTGGGGCTCATTACCGGCCCCGATGTCATCCACCGGCTCACAAAAACCCCGCCCCATCAGTCGCGCCCAGACGCGGTTGACGTATGCCTTGGCAAACCAGGGATTGGTATTGCTGGCCACAACAGACGCCAGTTCCGTACGTCGTTCCAGATCGCTCTTGCCCGACTCCAGCTTGGAACCGGTCAGGAACGTGGGGATCATCGTCGTTCCCTTCTTGGTCGGGTCTGCGACGTTGGGCATGACATACTCCCCTTTGCCCTTGTCCTTGACTTCGATTTCGCCGCTGTCATTCCACGGCATCTTGGCCGAGGCGCGGACAAAGTAGGCTGCCAGTTCGTGAAACTGCTCGCGCTTCCATTCGTCAAACGGGTGATCGTGACACTGGGCGCAGCCAATCTGCAGACTCATGAAGACCCGCGCCGTTTCAGCGGCCAGGCGAGTGGTATCGGCCTGGTGAAAACCAACGAAGGTGGCTTCCGGGTGCTCCTTCACTTTGCCGCTCGCCATCAGGATCAGCCTGACCGTTTCATCCCAGGGGGCGTTCTGATTGATCCGACCCGCCAGCCATTGCTCGAACAGGGTATAGTCCAGAAACGTCAGTTCCGGCGGCGGGACCCGGTACCCAATCACATCGGACCAGTACCCGGCCCAGTTGCTTCCAAATTCGGGAGAATTCAACAGCCGATCGGTCGCTTCGGTCCGCTTCGATGTCGAACTGTCGAGCAAAAATGTGGCCAGTTCGGCGGGAGTTGGCTGTCGGCCAATCAGGTCCAGCGTGACTCGACGGAGGAACTGTTCATCGGTGATCAGGTCCGCCAGATCGGAATCGTCGAGCTTGGCAGCAGACTGAAACAGGCGGTCCAAATCCGCCGAAGTCAGGGACGTGGCACGCTCCTGGGCAAACGAAACGCCGCAGAAACCAACCAGCAGGACTGAAAAAACGGTCCTTGCCAATCGCAGACTGAGGGTTCGTCGACACTGTTCGATTCGCCAGTTACCCATTGATGACAGTCCTTGCTATTGCCACGCATTCGGCATAGCCCTGTATCGTATGGCGCTCCATGGCGAGCGTCAATCGGTTTTGGGTGGCGGACGGTGGCAGAACAACTGTTGGACATCAGGCATCCGCCGGGTGTTGACCTTCGCAAGAAGTCGGCATTTCAGCAGCGGTGACTGGAGTTTGGCACGCCCAATCGATGTGACCTGCATTTTCGGCAGGGAACCTGGCAGCCGTGGAAAAAGGGGCTGCTGGAAAACCCTCTCACGAATTCGTTCTGCAATGCGTTTTAGCAGCAGCCCGTTGGACCGCAACAGGACTCCGCAGGCGTAGTCGCATCGCCGACAAACAGGACGTGACCGGCGTAAGGCGCTTGACGCAGAGCTTGGGCCGTCTGCTGCTGCACCGCGACTCGTTCCCCCCTCGGAAAGACCTGGCCGGCATCGTCCTGGACGGATTTCCACGGGCCGCGATAGGTGACTTCGACCGAACGAGAATCCATGTCCGCCATGCACCTGCGTTTGTGCGCTCGAACAGTCTGACTGCGAAATTCGATTCCTTCCGCGACCCGCCAGGGTTCGGGCTGCCGTTCCAGGATCTCCAGGCCGATGAAGCCAACGGCCTCGAACGCGGCCAGGAAGAGGTCTTCGCGAAACGCACCGCTCAAGCAGCCGCTCCATAGCTCTGCTTTGTTTTGCAGAGAGGAGGGAATATCACGATCCGACACGATGTCACTGATCACGGCCCGGCCCCCAGGCTTCAGGACTCGGTGAATTTCCCGGAACAACTGACGGCGATGTTCTCTGTCCACCAGGTTCAGAACACAGTTGGAAACGACGACATCGATCGAGTCGTCGGGAATCAGCGGAGATTCGCGGCGCAGGTCATTCGCCAGTTCCTGCATCTTCAACCATTCGGAACTCGTCCCGACAGGATGCTGGTTCAGGTGCGACTCCAGTTGATCCAGATCCAGCTTCAGATCCTGGATCTGCCCCTTGCGGAATTCGACGTTGGCATACCCGATCCGGCTGGCAACTTCGGCTTGCGAACCGCGGGCCAGGGACAGCATGTCGTCGTTGCAATCGACTCCGATCACGCGGCCGGTTGATCCAACGACCTGCGCAGCAATAAAGCAGATTTTACCCCCGCCCGAGCCCAGGTCCAACACGACATCCCCCGTCCGGACGAACTTCGATGGATCGCCGCAGCCGTAGTCACGGTCGAGAACTTCGATCGGGATGGCGGCCAGGTATTTCGGATCATAGGAAACGGGACAGCACAGTTCGGCAGTCCGATCCTTCGCGGCCTCGGAATAGCGATCTCGAACGGCTGCAGAAATATTCAACGTGACCAGGTCTGACACTGGAAGAGCCCTTTAGCAAACTTGAACCCCGCTCGGCGTGCGTCACCAGACCCCGCCGAATCCCGCTCGACACGGGTCTCATGACGTCTCCTGACCGGCCTGCACGATCGGGATTGTAGTCCATTCGGGGGATTCCGAAACCGATTCGGCAAAAACCTGTTGACGGTCAGACGAGGATTCCGTGAATATCTGCACTCATCGGGCGACCCGGTGACTATCGATGGCATTTCGGGTGGACACATTCTATCCACTCCGCCAAGATGATTTGCGTCATTTCGTGTTTTCCCGATCCTTCGGGTTTCGATTCATGGCCACTTCTCAATTCGACCGTCCGGCAGAGGCCGACCTTCCGTTCGCCGAAGTTCCGCCTGATCCGCAGGTTATTCGGCATCGTCGAGTTGTCAGAATCGTTGTCGGCGGGGTGCTGGCCATGGTCGTAGTGGCGGCGGCTCAGGCAGTCGGTCCAGATTTGATGATTACGGTCCGACGCTGGAAGGCACTGCGGTCGATTGCCGCTTCGTCAACGAATCCTGCATTGTCGCCGTCACAACAGGCGGTCTCAGCCGAGATCCCTCGAATCGATCCAGCGTTCCAGTTGCCTGCAGATGCCCAAATCTCGCCGCCGAAGCGGAAGATACGAGTTGCGGAATCCGTGACGTCGGTCATTCCCGAGGCTGCGATCGATTTTGTCCCCAATGAGTCTGAACCGGTGACGATGGATCTACCGGCGAATGCCGACCAACCTGTCAATGTCGGATCGGACGCCCCCGCCGACAGGCCGCTGGATTCCAACGAGGCGCTGCTGGAGACGGCCGCCCAGTTGGTGAACCAGTCGTGGCAGGACTTTGCCTATCCCGTCCACTGGCCGGCTTCGGAGACATCGAAGACCCGGATGCAATACAACCATCACCGCAACCGTCTGCTGAAGGCAATCGCCCATCCGAGTCCAAACACATTGTCACTCGACATGGCTCGCAAGGACTACAGCGCGGCGCGTGTTGAGTTTCCCGAGGATCCCCGGTTGGACTATGCGTTCGGACTGGTCTTGTGGAAGCATGGTCAGACGGGGGAAGCAATCGACATGTTTCAGACTGCGGGTTGTCTGGAATCAGCCCCGTTCCTTCCCGCCGCCCTGGCCGTGGCCTGGGGCCGGATGCTGAATCACGACGAACGACGCGGATTGGACCAACTGGTTCACATCGCCCGTGTGCTGGCCGTCGCGGATGGCGTCACCCCGCCCGAATCGCAGCAGCAGCAGGCCGCCCTGTCGATGGGCCGGGCCATCGGATACCTGTCAGGACCGGGGGCGATTCCTGAGTTGGCTGAATCGGTGCAACTCACATCAATCAACATACGGGAGCGACTGCCGGAACGGCTGCGCGACACGTATGACAGCGGGCGGGACCAGGCAGGACAGCGCCAATCGGAACTGCTGCAATTGACCGATTTGCCCCGGGACAGAATTCAATCGGACCATCAAAGTCGGCAATCCGAATTGCAGAACCGCATCAACGAACTGCGACAGCAGATGAAGGACTCGCGAAACGCGCTGTCGCGCAGCCATCTGTCGAGCGTCGACAGAATCAAGGATGTGCTCAAGGAAGCTCTCGATATCCGCGCCCAGATGGAACGACTGCGACCGACCGCTGCGAAGTTGAAAGAATCGCTCTGGACGCTCAATCAGCCTGAGCAGCACACCGAGACAAAAACGATGCCCGGGCATATGCACATGGTGGAAACCGGGCGACCGAGTGAAGTCCAGTTGGTCCAGAACAACGCCACTTTTTCCTTCATCCGGGGCGAAACAGCATCTGAGCGAGCGGCCCGGGTGTCGAGGCTCAACAAGGTCCGAGACGACTTGAAGAAGATCGACGAGGACTTGGCCAAACTGCGTGTGGAGCAGCAGGACCTGCTGTCACGTCGACGTCTGGAAGATCGACAACACCAGCGCGAAAAGGAAGCCGCCCGCATGGAACGGGTCTCGCGACTGCAAGAACAGCGCGACCTGGAAAAGAAGCTGCACCAACTGAACAACGCACTGCGACGCACACTGAACCTGCGTGAGGGAGTGGACACGATCGCCGCCTATATCCCCTGGAACGTCGAAGTCGAGGGTGAGGCATTGTGGCTCGCCCTGAAGGATGGGACTCCCCAGCAATCGCGGTGATTCCACTAACCGGACGCCGAAATGCCCTTCAGATCTGCCCGCGTGTTTTCATAAGTTGTGTTGAACGACAGAGCGGCCGGATCGGGTGCGGTTTTCCAGCGATCGCATGCGGCCTGGTACAGGGCAGGCCACCAATTCGAATGACGGGTCAAACCAGTCTCCAAATACTCGCGCCAGTGACTCATGACTTTGGACCAGCAGCGATCCCCGTAACCCAGTGCTTCATTCAGATCGGCGAATTCCCTGACGTACCATTCACGCCCGATCTGTGCATGCAGTACTTCGTCCGCCCAGTCGAAGTCCTGAATCACGGCGGCCAGCGGGATGCCCGAGTTCTGACCGACTTCCCATTCAAACCGCTTTCCTGTGCGTGGCATCAACCCCTGTTCAATGAAGAACAAGACCGCGTGACGTTCCCACGGCTCCAACTGGGTGTTCAGGTTCAGGGACCATGTGAAATTGATCGGAATCTGCGACCAGTCCAGACCGAGATGCACGAAGCCAACTTCACCCAGCAGCGAATGACGGGCCTCGTCCCACAACTGGCGAGACATGTCCCGGTAATACTTCCAGGGTTTGACCGGCGTCTGCTGCAGGATGCTGGCCATCATTTCGGGAACGTCGATTTCCCGCAGACGCTTGTAGAACATCATCAGCACTTTATCCCGGGCCGAAAACCGATCGTCGTACAGGAACGCCTCGGGATTCACCCCACCGTTGTACGAGTCGCGGAATCTCGAATCGCGTTTCGGAACCGGATCAAAAACGTACGGCTTCGCGGAAAACTGCGGCTCGGGCATCGCGATTGGCTGACCGAGACTTCGACCGGCAACCCCGCCCGCCGATTGGATCGCCCGTTGCAGGTTGGCGATCCACGGAGCCAGTCGCGTCCGCGTGGCGGCGTCAACCAGACTGGAAACAGCCTGTTGGCCGAATGTGACCAGATCCTGCATTTCCAACAGGCAAAAACGGGTCACGCGCATCGAAGGAGCGTCCGCGAGCAGGTTGGTCGTCTGCTGATACTGATGCAACGATTCGATCAACGCCGGCACGATGACCTCATAGATTCCCACGACCAGTTCCGAGTGCGATGGCGCCGCCAGAACTTCATCGCACAGCAGCTTCAAGCTGTCGTGAGGGATGACTTCCAATCCCAGCGGTGGCTCACGCAGTTCGCTGACACGCTGACGAAACGCCGAAGCGTGCTCGGCGCAGTAGTAGGCATGCAGGCTGAAGGCGGATTTCAATTCAAACAGGGGTTCTGCCGTGATCCGCGACGTGAAGATCTCATGCAACCGTACCAGCAGATAGTGCTGTCGCTTCATCCAGGCCACGCACTCTTCCACCGACAGTTCAGACCGCTGCGCCTCGGCAAATGAGCACAGGCCTGCCAGGGGTGGCAGGAGCGGACGGCTGGCATCTGTCATCGACATCAGGATTCTCGCGTTCTGGTCTGGAGGTGTCACGGCGGGCGACAGTCATTATAGTTTCGACGCGTCCAGTGTCGTAGCCCGCCTGTCTGCACGGACACATGACCCCAGATCACTCATCGGTTCGACCGGCAATCTCATGCACGTTGTCCATTACATCACGCGGTTGATCGTTGGGGGAGCCCAGGAGAACACGCTGCTGACCGTGGAAGATCAGGACCAGTTGTTTGGGGACCGGGTCACGCTGATCACAGGCCCCGGCTTGGGCCCCGAAGGGTCGTTGGAGGACCGGGCCAGGCACGCGGGACTCGACTTGCGGATCATCGAAGCGTCACAGCGGTCGATTCATCCATGGCGGGACTGGAAGACCTATCGCGAACTGGTCCGCCTGTTGAAGCAGATCCGTCCGGACCTGCTGCACACGCACTCGTCCAAGGCCGGGATCATCGGCCGTGTCGCCGCGGCGCGGTTGAATCTTCCGTGCGTCCACACCATTCATGGCGCGTCGTTTCACGTGGGGCAGTCGCAGTTGGCGTTTAAACTGTACGAATGGCTCGAACGTCGAGTCGCCCCGATGACTGACCGGTTTATCTCCGTCTGCGACGCAATGACAGACCAGTATGTTGAAGCGGGAATCGCCGCGCGCAACCAGTTTGTAACCGTTTACAGCGGCTTTGATGTCGAACCGTTCGTGCATCCCCCGCGGCCACCCGCCACGGTCCGTGCCGAGTTGGGACTACATCCCGAAGATGTCGTCATCGGCAAGGTGGCGCGGCTGTTTCCTCTGAAGGGACATGAATTCCTGGTCCGCGCCGCCAAAAGTGTGATCCAGCGGTGTCCGCAGGTCCGCTTTCTGCTGGTTGGGGACGGCATCCTGCGTCCGCAGTTTGAAGCCGAATTGAAGGCCAGCGGAATTCGCGACCGATTCGTCTTCGCCGGACTGGTCCCCCCCAGTCAGGTACCGGAACTGATTCATGCGATGGATATCGTCGCCCATACCAGTGTCTGGGAGGGTCTCGCCCGAGTCCTGCCCCAGGGATTAATCGCGGGCAAGCCTGTGGTGAGCTACGACATCGACGGCGCGGGCGAAGTTGTCATCCCGGGAGAAACGGGATATCTCGTTCCGCCCCGCTCGCTGAACGAACTTTCAAACGCCTTGAGTGAGTTGGTGAATTCCCCGGATTTGCGACGCCGGTTTGGGGAAACGGGCCGAATTCGCTTTACGGACCAGTTTCGACATCAAACAATGACTCGACATATTCGCGAAGTGTATGCGGACGTGCTGGCACGTCGACAGGTATTATCGTAGGACAACGTTGACGTAAGGCGGACGAAGCACCAGCCGGAAACGCGAGAGCGCGAGCGAGGGTTTTGGTCG
Source organism: Planctomycetota bacterium (assembly GCA_018242525.1). Classification (GTDB taxonomy): domain Bacteria; phylum Planctomycetota; class Planctomycetia; order Planctomycetales; family Planctomycetaceae; genus Schlesneria. The sequence continues at coordinate 240,518 of JAFEBS010000010.1, forward strand.
CACGGCGGACGGATGTTTCGAGAACGCTTGCCGAGATCACCCCCTTGAGACGAATGCAGACGTCATGAATCCAACAGACAACCACATCGTCATTGATTTGCCTGACCGGGCCAGGCGATGGATTGAACGAGCCGTCCAGCAGGAAGCTTCGGACATCCATCTGGTCCCTGGCCACTTGCCAGCGCTGCGTGTCCACGGCGACATGATGGAAGTCCCGGCCGATCTGGTGGAACAGGACGACGTCGCCAACCTGTTGACGGCCGTCTGTCCGGCAACTCTTGCTGCGCGGCTGGAACCGCTGAGAAATATCGACTTTTCGTTTGAAGCGAAGATTGGTGGCGACGGGAAGCGATTTCGCGCCAACGTGTTTTACACCGATGAACAAATGGCTGCCTGTCTGCGACTTGTTCCGGAAGCGATCCCCAGTTTCGACTGGACTGGCTTTCCACAGGAACTCGGAAATCGGATCGTGAAACTGCAGGATGGACTGGTCATCGTTTCCGGCATCACCGGATCGGGAAAAACGACGACGCTGGCGATGATTGTGAACCAGATCAATCAGGCCGGTGGAGTCCGGATCATCACTGTCGAAGAGCCGATCGAATATCGGTTTCCCCGCGCCGCCAATTCTCTGGTGACGCAGCGTGAAATCGGTGTTGATGTCCTCAGTTTTTCTGACGGACTGCGATCGGGGCTCCGCCAGGATCCGGACATCATCCTGGTGGGGGAAATCCGGGATCGCGACACCGGGCAAATGGCACTGAGTGCTGCAGAGACCGGGCATCTGGTCCTCACGACGTTGCACACGCGCGATGCCAAAGGGGCGATCAGCCGGTTTGCCGATCTGTTTCCTCAGGACGTGCAAGCGGACATCCGACAGCAACTGGCCACGAGCCTGCGGTCGGTGGTCTGTCAGCGACTGCTTCCCAACATCGAACCCGGGCGCAAGCGGCATCTGGCCCTGGAGATCCTGTGGAATTCGCCCCCCATCGCCAGCGCCATTCGCCAGGGAAAGCTGGACAGCATCGACAATTACCTGATCACGCGTCGCGACGACGGATTGATTGGTTTCGATGAGTCGGTCCGCCAATTGTGGCAGGCGGGAAAAATCTCACGCGTCGTTGCCGAGCGGAACATTCGTGATCCCAGCGCGTTGAACTGGTGAACCCGGAGCCGAATTTGCTGTAGCCGAACTCGTGAGAGTTCGGTGAACCACCACAGACTTCGTTTGGTTCAAACGGGGTCCAAAGGTTGGATCGAAATTGCGATGTTCGACCAGCATCGTGATCGTTTCAAGGCGAATCCAAGGCCCTTCCAAGGGTCTGCCCCCTTTTTCCACGGTCCACTATCCCCTATCCACAAGCCCGTGCCTATAATCTGCCCGGGTTGTTGTCCCGTGCGGATCCTGTCATTGAAAGCGCCTGCATCGCGATGGCTTCTGAAATCGCTCAACCTGAATTGTCCGACGCAAATTCCGTGGGAATCGTGCAAACGAAGTTTGCCACCCTGTTCGTTCCTCCGAATCCACTCACCCTGGAAGGGGGCCAGAAACTCGGCCCGATTACGGTCGCCTACGAAACGTACGGCGAACTGTCTCCCGGTAAGGACAACGCGATTTTCGTCTGTCACGCTCTTACCGGTGACTCCCATGTGGCGGGCAAGCATTCGGCCGACAGCCGCAAGTCCGGTTGGTGGGATGGCCTGGTCGGACCGGGGAAAGCGCTCGATACGAACAAGTACTTTATCATCTGTGCCAACGTCCTGGGGGGGTGCCAGGGGACGACCGGTCCCGGTTGTCGCAGTCCCGAAACCGGGCAACCGTACGGATTGCGATTTCCGTTTATCACGGTGGGCGACATCGTCGAAGTTCACGCCGCGCTCGTCCGGTACCTGGGAATCGAGACCCTGTTGGGAGTGATCGGCGGCAGCCTGGGTGGAATGCAGGTGCTGGACTGGGTGGCCCGGTATCCCGATATGGCCCGGTGTGCCATCTGCCTGGCTTCGGCGGCCAAGCTGTCGGCGCAGGGGATCGCCTTCAACGCCGTGGGGCGACGGGCCATCACGGCCGATCCGCAGTTTCAGAACGGCGACTACTACGGGGATGAACCTTCCAAATATGGTGAAGTCGGTCCGCGATTCGGCCTGGCGCTCGCCCGCATGATTGCCCACATCACCTATCTGTCGGAAGCGTCGATTGAACGCAAGTTCGGCCGGGATCTGCAGCACAGCGATCACCTGGCGTACGACCTGCAGCGCGAAACGGAATTCAAAATTGAAAGCTACCTGCACTATCAGGGGAAGCGGTTTATCGAACGGTTTGATGCCAACAGTTATCTGTACCTGACGCGGGCGATGGACTATTTCGATCTGGCGCAACGGTATGGATCCCTGCAAAAAGCGCTGGGTCGAACCAACGCCCGCTTCCTGATCACGTCGTATCACACGGACTGGTTGTTTCCTTCAGTCCAGAGTCGCGAGATTGTCACGGCACTTGTGGAAACCCGGCGTCACGTGACGTATCTGGAATTGGAGAGCGTTTTCGGACACGATTCCTTCCTGATCGAAATCGAGCAACTCGAAGAATTGATGACTCCACTGCTGGCCGAGGCGCATCGACGGTTTCGCACGTCTTGAAAGACTTCTCCGGCACCGCATTTCTTCACTCTGACTACGAATTGCCATTATGTTTCGTCACGATCACACCGCCGCGTTGACTGACCGCCTGATCATGGACCAGATTGGCCGGAACAGCCGGGTCCTGGATCTTGGTTGCGGAGATGGCCGATTACTGTGTCGCCTGCGCGATGAGGCCGATTGTTCGGTCCAGGGGATTGAACTGGATCATCGTGGAGTGGTCGAAGCGATTTCCAAGGGGATGCCGGTCATCCAGGCGGACCTGGACGAAGGCCTTGATGAAATCCCCGAGCACTCCTTCGACTTCGCGGTCCTCAGCCAGACCTTGCAGCAGGTGCGACATCCTCAAAACTTGTTGCGACGCATGTTGCGAGTCGCCAAGCGTGCGGTCGTGCTGGTCCCCAACTATGGCCACTGGCGGATCCGGTTGCAGATCCTGCTGCACGGACGCGCCCCTGTCACCGGTTCGTTACCGTATGACTGGTACAACACCCCCAACCTGCACTTCATGTCGATGCTCGACTTCCGCGACTTGTGTCGGCAGATGAAAATGCGCATTCAGAAGGAAATTCCCATCATCCACGGCGAAGCCGCCAATGGTGCCTGGGGAGCCAACGTGCGCGCGGATAGCGCCCTGTATGTCCTGGAAAATGAATAGTATCGTCCGTGTTCTGGAATGAAGGAGACCTTTCATGCGTCGATTGCTGACTTTCGTGCTGGTCTGCGGGCTGACTTCCCCCCTTTGGTCGGCTGATAAACCGGATCCCGCAACTCTGGAAAAGGCATTCTCCGAAAAGCTGGCCAGTTCCACACTTGTCGGAACGTTCACGGTCGACGGGAAGGCAGGAACCAAGCCCGATCGGTACCGCATCGTGTCCGCCAAAAAGGTCAAAGACGCGGACTGGATCGTCACCGCCACCATGAAAGTGGGCGAGAATGAACTCGACATTCCCATCCCCATTAAAATCTATTGGGCCGATGACACCGCAGTGATGTCCCTGACCGACCTGACCATTCCCGGTGTGGGTACATTTACTTCCCGCGTCATGTTTTACGGCAATCGGTATGCCGGAACCTGGCAGCACGGCGACCACGGCGGCACGTTCTGCGGAGTCATCGAAAAGCAACCGGTCACACCCGAGCCTGAAAAGAAATAGCGGATCGCGCGTGATATCCACGCCGCAAATTCGCCTGAGTGTCCAACGCATGGCAGTTCGACACCCGACCCGGATGTAGAATGCGTCCGGGTCTTTTTTTTGGTCCGTCCCATGAATCAGCAACCGTACGCCGTCCCACCCCGCACCTGGGAACCTCGCATGACTCCCTGGCTGGTGCGGGCCTGGTTTCCCCTGATGAAGCGGGAACTGGTCCGTGTCGCCAGGATTACCGAAGTGGAAATCCACGGCGATCAGCATGTCAAACAGGCCCTGGACGCCGGCGCGGGAGTTTTGGTCACGCCGAATCACTCGTTTCATTACGACTCCTACGTCCTGGGGCACGCGGCCCAGCAGATTGGTCGCCCGTTTCATTTCCTGACTGCCTGGCAGGTGTTTGCCATGAGCACCCCCTTCCAGCGTTGGGTCATGCAGAAACATGGTTGTTTCAGCATTGACCGCGAAAGTGCCGACCTGGGAGCGTTCAAGCGGTCGGTCGAAATCTTGCGAACCCATGCCTGCCCGCTGGCGATTTTTCCCGAAGGGGATATCTACCACACCAACGATCGAGTCATGCCGTTTCGCGAAGGTGCCGCGGCCATCGCCTTGTCCGCGGCCAAGCGTGCCGAACGACCCATCATCGCCATCCCCGCCGCCATCCGCTGCCACTACATTGACGACCCGCTGCCCGGGCTGTTGGCGCTGATGGACCGGCTGGAATCGGCCATTCACTGGCGTCCGCGTCCAGATCTGGAATTGACTGATCGCATCTATCGTTTCGCCGCCGGAATGCTGGCTCTCAAGGAACTGGAATACCTCGGACAACCCCAGTCGGGAACCGTACCTGAGCGAACGCGGTCACTGGCCAACCAGATTCTGCAGGAAAAGGAACAGCGATTCGGGATCGCGCCGCAAACCATTGCCATTCCGGAACGCGTGAAGGAATTGCGCCGCCGCTTCATCCAGGAACTCGAGCGGCCCGACCTGGGTGCCGCGAATCATTTGAAGCTGAAGCGAGACATGGAAGATCTGTTCCTGGTGATCCAGTTGTACAGCTATCCCGGTGACTACGTGGCGGAACGTCCTTCGACCGAGCGCATGGCCGAGACACTCGACAAGTTTGAAGAAGACGTCTTGAAGGTGACGTATCCCAGTTCCCGCGGACGGCGTCGGGCCACGGTCACGTTTGGCGAACCGATTCGCGTCTCCGCAGAACGGGGGGCGCGTGATGCCGTCGCTGACTTGACCACGCGTTTGGAAACCGAGGTCCGGGCCTTGCTGCACGCGTAACCGACGCTGCCAGCGTCGGAGTTCCGCAAGAATCCGTCGCCAGCATTGTTTTGCATTCCTGCCGCCATGTCCACAGCCGCCCTCGAGGCCATCATGCTCGAACTCGATCAAGTGACCAAATCGTTCGGTTCCCGCGTCGTTCTGCAACCGACGTCGCTGTCGGTTCGGCCTGGAACGACCACCGTCCTGATCGGTCCAAGCGGCTGCGGCAAGTCCACGCTGCTGCGAATGATGATCGGACTGATTCAACCCGATGGTGGAACAATTCGGTTTCAAGGCGAAGAATTCACAGCCGCCAATCAACTGGCATTGCGACATCGCATCGGTTACGTGATTCAGGACGGCGGTCTGTTTCCGCATCTGTCAGCCTTCGATAACGTCGCGTTGCTCGCCACACATCTCGGTCGTGAAGCCCCCTGGATACGCAGCCGGGTTGATGAACTGACACAACTGGTTCGCCTTCCACCGGAATCGCTGTCACGATTCCCGGCGCAACTTTCCGGCGGCCAGCGGCAGCGATTGGGGATCATGCGGGCCCTGATGCTGGATCCTCCCCTGGTCCTGCTTGATGAACCGATGGGGGCTCTTGATCCCCTGGTTCGCTTTGACCTGCAAAACGATCTGCGCGACATCTTTCGCACGTTGCAGAAAACCGTGGTCCTGGTCACTCACGATATGGCCGAAGCGGGCTTCTTCGGTGATGAAGTGGCCCTGCTGGGACAGGGGCGGATCGTCCAGCGGGGAACTCTGAAGGACCTGCTGAATTCGCCCGCTGACGAGTTTGTGACTCGATTCATCCAGGCCCAGCGGCTGGTTGGCAACGACGAATAACGACCGACCAACCGCGACGGGACCGTTCACGATTCCAGGAGATCTTCCATGCAATCTTTCCGTCAATTCCTGACGTTGATCAGTTTGACTTTGTTCCTGGTGACAACCGGCCTGGCCGATGACAACCAACCCGTCGTTCGTGTTGGGTCGAAGGCGTTTACTGAATCGGTTGTTCTTGGCGAACTGCTGGAACACCTGATCACCGATGCCGGAGGAAAGGCCCAGCACCTGGCCGAACTGGGAGGAACGCAGATCTGCTGGAAGGCGTTGTCGTCCGGGGACATCGACTGTTACGTCGAATACACGGGAACGATTCAGCAGGAAATCCTGAAGGGCGAACTGATTCGTGGCGACGAGTCGATGCGGGAAGCCCTGGCGGTACGCGGAGTGGTCATGAGCCGTCATCTGGGGTTCAACAACACCTATGCCCTGGGGATGCCCGAGGAACTGGCGGCAAAGCTACACATTCGCACCATTTCCGACCTCGTCGCCAGCCCGGAGCTTTCTCATCTGAAAATGCGGTTCAGTGACGAATTCATTGAACGCGCCGACGGCTGGCGTGGGTTGCGGAAAGAGTATGGCTTTCCCGAGATTGCCGAGCGTGGCATCGATCACAGCCTGGCCTATCGCGGACTGCTGAGCGGCAGTCATCAGGTAACAGACGTCTTTACGACCGACGCGGAAATCCGGCTTTATAACATTCGCGTCCTGGAAGACGACCACGGCTATTTCCCGTTGTATCAGGCGGTGCTGCTGTCACGCTCGGATCTGGCCACTCGAGCACCACGCGTCGCCGCGTCCCTGCAGCGGATGGAACACCTGATCGACAATCCGACAATGATCGACTTGAATGCCAAAGCCAAGCTCGACCGTATCGACGAAAGCAAGGTCGCGGCAGGTTTCCTGCGTGAGCGTTTGAAGCTGGAAATCACAGTAGCAGGTGAAGGACGATCGGCTCGATTCGCTCAGACCGCCGGTAGAATGCTCAACAACCTCCACCAGCACCTGCTGCTGGTGATTGTCTCGCTGGCGGCGGCCATCGTCGTGGCGGTTCCGCTGGGTGTGATTTCGTATTGTCGGCCCCGGCTGGGCCGGGTGGTCTTGAACACGGTGGGCATCATCCAGACGTTGCCCGCGATGGCAGTCCTGGTCTTCACGATCCCGATCCTTGGCCTGGGAGCCTGGCCGGCCATCTTCGCCTTGTTCCTGTACAGCCTGCTGCCGATTGTCCGCAACACGTACACGGGTTTGTCCGACATCCCCGGCAACCTGCGGGAATCCGCCATTGTGTTGGGTCTGTCTGATTTCGCGAGACTTCGACTGATCGAATTGCCATTGGCGTCGACCTCGATCCTGGCGGGCATCAAAACCGCCGCCGTGATCAACGTCGGCACGGCAACGATCGGAGCCCTCGTGGGAGCCGGCGGCTTCGGACAACCGATCCTGACCGGCATCCGACTGGACGATTTCAATCTGATCCTGCAGGGGGCAATCCCCTCCGCCGTACTGGCGGTAATCGTCCAGGCTGGCTTCGGATTCGCCGAACGGTGGCTGGTTCCTGCGGGATTACGCGCGAGTGAATCGTAGTCTCCCCGCTCGGCGCGGTTCTCCCGCCCCCGTCGAAACTGCCGACCGAAGGTCTCTTCTTCGCTTCCCTGCGTCTCACGCCCTGACCAGTCCCAGACCGCCCGATAAGCCCAGAGCGGGTTTTGCCCGCAACCCATTGGAAATGTGTGTGGGGGGGAAGCGATCAGGTTTGATTGGACACGGACGACGCGAAAGACATGGAGAAGGCATCGAAGAAGGAGAAGCATTGGCGGGGTCACAATGCCGCTTGCCGCCGGCGTGAAATGTGATTGTTTGCATTGGTCAACGAAACTGCCCTGCCGGAATCAGCCAGCAGGGCAGTCATTGATCAATCCGTCAATCAGGCCTTCTTCGGGTGCAGACGACCTTCGCGGTCGACCAGCCAGAACAGCACCGGATTGGCGATGTAGATTGTGCTGTAGGCACCGGTCAACACCCCGATGATCATCGAGAAGGCAAACCCGTGGATCCCTTCGCCACCCAGCAGATACAGCACCACGACCACGATGAACACCGTGAGTGCTGTCAGGATCGTTCGCGACAAGGTCTGATTGACGCTGAGGTTGATCATGTCATAGGTGATCCTGGGACTCTTCCCCTTGATTTCGCGGATTCGGTCGAAGATGACGATCGTGTCGTTCAGCGAGTAACCGACGATCGTCAGCAGACAGGCGATCTGCGGCATGTTGATTTTGAAGTCTTCCAGCATCAGAAACGCGCCAATCGGCGTCTTGCTCAGGTAGGCCCCCAGCGCGATGCATCCGAGGGTCACCAGGACGTCGTGTGCGAGTGCCGCCACGGCGGCAAACCCGAAGTAGACCTTTTCGAACCGGAACCAGATGTAGATGATGATCATGATCAAACTGGCCGTGATCGCCAGCAAGGCCGAGGTCTTGGTCTCGTTTGCCACTGATGTGTCGAACGCATTCACTTCTTCAAACAGGGGTTGCTTGGCCAATGTGGCCTGAATCTGCTGGAGTGCTCCGTCCAGGTCCTTGTTCTCGACTTCCTTGGCAACCAGGACCGAGAATTCTGTAAACTTTGGACTGGCCTTTCCGAGTGTCTTTTCCTCCGCGGCCTTCGTGCCACGTGCTGACAACAACAGTTGCACTCCATCATACTTGGGCTGGGCATTGCCAACCTTCAAATCGGCCAGTTGCTTCGAGAGATAGTCCACGACCGTCGCTTCGGACATCGAACCCGTGAACTTCAGGCTGGCCTGACGACCACCCACGAAGCGGGATTGATCACTCGTCAACTTGTCAGTGACATCTCCCACCGTGTATTCGTCCAGCGTCACCCGGCGCAACGCGAAACTCGGATCTTCGAAAGCATTGTTGATGTTGTCCGCGACGACGTTCTCATCCTGCTCGATCGTTCGGACACGGAATCGCTGACCCCGGGCGGCCGATGCTTCTTCGTTGGCCAGCGTCAGTCGTTCCAGGCTGATCCCGTCCTTGAACTGTTTTTCCAGTCTCGATCGGACATCGGCCGTCGCCTGAGGTTCGACGAATTCAAATGTCACCATCCGTCCGCCGCTGAAGTCGATATCCATGTTCGCCGCACCGCGGACAAACAGTGCGATCAGTCCAACCGCGATCAAAGTGGCCGAAAAGAGATACGCACTCATGCGTTTGCTCAGGAAGTCGATCTTCGTTTCGCCCAGGAACTGCAGCATCTTGAGCGAAGTGACCCAACGCTTGCGTTCAAGGATGTGGAAACACAGATGTCCGAAGTACAGGCACGAGAACAAGCTGACCATCAAACCGATGAACAGTGACACGGCAAAACCCTTGATCAGGTCGCTGCCGATCAAGTACAGGATCACCGCCGTGATCAGGGTGGTCACGTTACTGTCGATAATGGCGGCCAGGGCCTTGTCGAAGCCGTTTTGAATTGCCATCCGCAGGCTCATTCCACGGGCGAGTTCTTCACGGATTCGCTCGTAGATCAGCACGTTCGAATCGACTGCCATCCCGATCGTCAGCACCAGCCCCGCCAGACCAGGCAGGGTGAACGTGGCCGATATGAAGGCCATCGCCCCCACGACCAGCAACAGGTTTAGCGCCAGGCACAGGTCCGCGATCACGCCTGAAACTAAGTAGTAGATCAGCATGAACACGAAGACCGCAGCCGCCGAAACGAGGATTGCGGTAATCCCCTTCTGCTGGACGTCAATCCCCAGCAACGGACTGATCGTGAATTCGCTAACCGGCTGGGGCTTCAAGGGGACATCCAGGGCCCCCGCGTTCAGCACACCGACCAGGCTGTCGATTTCGGCCCTGGTGAACTGGCCCGAGATTTGACCGTTGGAACTGATGACATCATTGATTACGGGAGCGGAATGGACCTTGCCATCCAGCAGAATGGCGAGTTGGCGCTTGAAGCCATCCGATTTATCAGGCAGGTTTTCGCTGGTCAGCTTGTGAAACAGGGCGGCCCCGCGTGCGTTAAACGAGAACGCGACGGCTTCCGCGCCATCATTGTCACGTGTCGGCTTGGCGTTGGTCAGGTAGGCACCGGTCACGGCCCGGTTGGGCGGATCGTGCTTGATCAGCATCTGCTTGACGCGAATTTCTTTTCCCGTCTTCGGGTCTCGTCGCATGACGTGTCGGATCCCGGGGGAATCTCTCTCCTCCGCTTCGTCTTCGTTTTTGTCCTTGTTCTTCGGGTCAACGACGTCATGCCAAGCGGCCACGATCACTTCGACGTCACCGACTTTTCGGCGCAGCTCGTTGATTTCCGGCGGCAGTTTCGTCGCCTGTTCGATCAACGCCTGTTCGTTTCGCTCAGTGGCGACAATCCCGAATTCCAGACTGCCCAGGCGGACGATCAAGGCCTTCTTTTGTTCGACCAGATCTTTATCCGCACCAGGAATGATGACTTCGATACGATCCGTACCAACACGGCGTACGTTGACTTCTTCCGCCCCCGACGGGTTGATGCGTTTCTTGATCGCTTCGACCATCTTGTCGACGGTGGCCTTGTCGACCGGCTTTCCGGCGGCCTTCGCGGCTGCCAGATCGATTTCGTAAACCAGGTTGGTACCCCCGGCCAGATCGATCCCCCAGTGAACGGCATCGCGCCAGGTTCGACGAACATAGGGGGGAGTCGGAATCGCGTCGGTCGCTTCGACCTTGTCTTTCTTCTGTTCCTCTTGCTTCCGGGCTTGTTCAGCCAGGTATTTCGCTTCGTCCAGCCGGCCGGAGATTTCCTGGTAGACGAACGGAGCCAGCGCCATGAAAATGCTCATCAGCACCACGCCAATGCGTCCAGACAGGTCGTTCAAGCGCAGCGCCCGGCCCAGCAACTGGCCCAGCAGATACGGCGCAATGAAGACCGCAGCCAGCACGCCCAGGATCAACCATCCGTTGGCAGCTGGTGGCGCTTCGGCTTCCGCCTGGAGTAGAAGAAGGCAGTGTCCAAATCCGTCCATTCGTAAGTTCCGTTCCCTAGCGATGTCTGCTTTGTTCGTGAATTCCAACCATTGGAAATGATGTGACGGGCTTCCACGAGACCAACCCGAGCAGTGCCGTCAGTCGTCCTGGCGCTCGATCGATGATCAACTCGACTTGGCAGCCGGATCCGCTGGCTCGTCGCCAAAAACTTCGGCAATTGCGGATCGTCGAAATTTGATCCGCGTGTTGTCGTCAACTTTCAAGGTCACTTCCTTACCGTCTGTCGACACGTTGACGACGCTGCCCAGGATCCCGCCGATTGTTGCCACTCGGTCATTCTTTTTCATCTCTTTCAGCATCTTCTCCCGCCGCGCCGTTTCCTTGCGCCGCGGAGAATCCATGAAGTAATACAGAGTGAAAATGATCAACAGTGGAAACAGAATGATCCAGAGTGAACCCTGCTCTCGAGGGGCTGCCTCCTCGGCCAGGATTACCAGAGATGTCATTGATGCGAGCATTCGTTTTCAACAAGTCCTACAGGCAATGGACGATCCGACCAGAAAATCGAAGTCGGCATATTAAACGGATCGCGCCCAACCGGCAAGTTGAGCCGCTCGGAACTCTGCCGAACGTCCCTCCCGGATCGCACTCCGAAGGTTTTTCAGCATCTGCTGATAGTAGGCGATGTTATGCCAGGACAACAGGATGGGGCCCAGCATTTCCTTCGCCAGGAACAGGTGACGCAGGTACGCACGGCTGAACCTTTGGCACACAGGACAGGCACACTCCGAGTCGAGTGGCCGGGGATCAGTCCGATGTTTCAGATTCCGCAACTTGAGCGTCCCCTCGCTCGTAAACGCCGTTGCATTGCGACCATTCCGGGTCGGCATGACACAGTCGAACAGATCCAGGCCCCGCAAAACCCCTTCCAGAATATCCACCGGGCGGCCGACTCCCATCAGGTATCGGGGCCGGTCCGCGGGTAGCATTGGCACCGTAAAGTCTAATGTGTCATACATATCCGTCGGAGCCTCGCCGACGGACAGGCCGCCAATGGCATACCCGGGAAAGTCCAGCGGCAGCAGTCCGCCAGCCGAATGTTCCCGCCACTGACGACTGGTCCCCCCCTGTACAATCCCGAACAGTGCCTGATCGGATCGGCGCTGGGCATCGCGACATCGAGCGGCCCAGCGGGTCGTCCGATCCACGGCGTTCCGCAGTTTCTCGATCGGGGCATCGTGCGGCGGACATTCGTCCAAACACATGATGCAGTCCGCTCCGAGTTTTTCCTGGATCTGGACCGCCTGCTCCGGGGACAATTGCAATAAGCTGCCGTCGATGTGAGACCGGAAAACGACTTTTTCGTCGTCGATTTTTCGCAGGGTGGCCAGGCTGAAGACCTGAAAACCTCCGCTGTCGGTCAGAATCGGGCGGTCCCAGCCCATGAACCGATGCAATCCACCCATCTCAGCGACGACGTCAGCCCCCGGCCGCAATGCCAGATGATAGGTATTGGCGAGCACCATTTGGGCTCCCGCCTGCAGCAATTGCTCAGGAGTCAACCCCTTGACGGTGGCCAACGTCCCCACCGGCATAAAGGCGGGCGTTTCCACGACTCCATGCGGAGTTTCCCACCGACCAACACGCGCCCCTGTGACCGGATCGACTGCGTCGAGAAAAAAACGAAACCCAGACACGGAACCCTCACCCTTGCTTCCAGACTTTTTGGAGAACGGGAAGGATACAGGGATTCGAGGTCATGCGAAACCCGCGAAAAAACGCGATCGTGGCACCGTTGATTTGAACGACGTAAACATGCTTCGACTGACAGCGGCCGGTATTCGCGTCCGACATCAGGCGCAGTGATCGCGAATTCGCTGTTATGGAGTTTGACTGAAATGACGCGGAACTCGAAAGGAACACCGCCCAAGGTTACAATTTTAAGGCGTCCCCAATGCCCCCCGGGAAGTGAGTGCAATTCAGCCGATCATGGAAATGCGAGTACGAAGCGTTCGGATTGAGAACTTCAAACAGTTTGCTTCGTTGCGGGCTGACTTTGGGGAATTGGACTGCCTTGTCGGTGCGAACAACTCTGGAAAGACAACTCTGTTACAGGCGTTGGCCCTGTTCGATTTCTGCGCCCACCATTGTTTGGCAAAGAAAAACGGGAATGGTTCGAAAGACGGAGGCGAGGAACGACAATCGCATTTGGAACTGACAAATCGAACCGTAGCGCCTGAGGACTTCTATGTTCTGCCAGTCACAAATCCGATGGATTTGTGGACGAATCGCAAGGCCATGGAAGGCGGAAAGCAACGGCGAATTAAGGTTGAGGTCACGCTCAGCGACAATACGGTTGTCACTGCAACGGTCAAGTTGGACTTCAACCGCTTCGGAATCTCCATTGAAACATCGGATGAGTCGCAGGAAGCGCTTCTTCGGCTTGTCCAACTCAAAATCGCGTATTTGCCGGTCTTCTCAATGTTTCATCCCCGTGAAGAGCGCAGGATGAAGCCGGCGATCATGGATGAACTCGCCCGCGGACGTGTCAACAGCGTCATTCGCAACCTGCTGCTTGACCTGAAGGACGACGGAAAGCTGGCGGATCTGGTCGGCGTCTTGCAGCGGGGATTTCCGGCCTTGCGTGATCTCGAAGTCGAGTTCGACGACGTGACCGACAGGTATATCAATGTTTCGTACAAAGAGCTTGATCGCCCGAAGCAATTTGACATTTTCTCTGCGGGGAGCGGCTTCCAGCAATTCTTGTATCTGTTTGGATTTATCATTCGATATCGTCCCACGGTCATCATGCTGGATGAACCAGATGTTCACCTGCATGGGACTTTGCAGGCCGTGCTTCTGGAGGAATTGAAGAGAATCGTAACGGATGGCAAGCAGGTCATGTTCGCCACGCATTCGAGGGAATTGATTACCAGGGCGGGGCCCGAAAATGTACTTTCGCTGGAACCGGAAGAGGACGGTGAATTGCGGGAAGCGCGTCGATTGCGAGTCGCTTTTGACGTTTTTGACACGATCGACCGACTTGGCTCCCTCGATCCGACACAGCTTTCGTCAATTCAGGCGTATCGTCGAATCATTGTTGTTGAAGACCAGTCAGATCGTGACCTGCTTTCTGTTTTTTGTTCAAAATCATTGGGTGCAGACCTCTGGAGCCGGATCGAGCGAAGAGTTGCGTTCTGTTACAGCAAAGGCAGCGCTGTCAGGCAACACGATATGTCGCGACTCAAGTCCCTGCTTCAGCAGTTGATTTCGTTGTCAGGATCTCCGCTTCAACTGTTTGTCGTGGCAGACCGTGACTATTACCCGGACGTCGACGAATTGCGCCGCAGCTTGCCTGATGACGTCGAATGGCATGTTTGGAATCGCAATGAAATTGAAAACTACCTCTTGGATATCAATGCGATTCAACGGCTGGTGACTGTCAGGGACGGCGATCGAACGTTCGATTCGCTGTTGCTTGTTCAGGAGTTTAATCGGCTCATTGAAGCGTCGCGTTCCCGTGCCGACGACGGTCTCGTTCAAGCTTTCGATGACCTGAGGCGTGCGAGTTCAAAACCGTGGAATGCCGCCACGATGAGCAGAATGGCGAGAGAGTACTTGGACTCACATTGGGAGATTGACAAGCTTTCTTTGGCAGATGCAAAGGAAATTGTCTTGCCAGGAATCAAGCGGTGGCTGCAAGACAACGGTTTCGGTCAATTCTCAGACCGTCGTTTGGCAGAAAGCATGGCACGGGACGAGTTTCCTGAAGAGGTCCATTCGCTGGCGATTCGGTTGGCACGATTCGCAGGTGTTGAACCCATGAGCATCGCCTGACAGCCGGCAGAGAATGGCATGGCCGTTGATTTTGAACGCTGAAGCAATGCCACCAATGCCACCCTGCCCAAGTCCGATGGATCGCGACTCCAGCGAACTGGCGGAATTCCTTCATGTGGCTGATTACCGTCCGGCGATCGAGAAACAACAGTACGGGTCATTGCCGGACCTGAAGACGTGTCGCGAACAAGACTGCCCAGTTCCGCCGGAACCTATTGTCATTCCGGGAAATTCGCCGTCCACCCGTCGAATTTCCAGTAACGGCATCATCCTTGCGGAACCGTCATTCGTTCCGATGAAGAGTTTCATCATCGGTGCATCGAACTTCAGTCCATCAGATGCTTTCGTCGAGACATTCAAGACATGAGAATCCATTGGCCATGGCGTCCCGCCACTCAGGCATGCATGGCCATCATGATGATCATTGGCACACTTGGTAAAACTGGGTTCGTAAGTGCTGAGGAGTGGCGCCGCCCGGTACTGGAAGTGTTCGTTCGTGGTGAATCCGAGCGGTCGCAGGCCGCTCGGGAATTCGTCAAGAAAAATTACGGCGAGCGACCGGGAGTCTTGCTCGTCATTCGGGACGTGACGACGAGCGAGAAAGACCTTGCCCGGTTCTGGAAACTGGCCGACCACTTCGGTCACGCGAAGCCACAGCTTCCTGCCTTTTATGTCAGCGGTCAGTTTGAATCAGGATGGGATGCAACCACCACTCCAATTCGATTGGAGGAGGCACTGACTATTGAAGTCTTTACCAGGCAGGGCTGCCCCCGGTGTGCGGAAGCCAAACCGATTCTGTTTAAGACGCTCGCAGCGCGATATCCAGGCTACCGGTTTGTCGAACGCGACGTGGCTGCGACCGAATCGGCTCGAAAACGCCTGTCGGAATTGTCTCAGAGGTATCGGGTCCAGGCCACATCCGTACCGGCCGTTCACGTGTGTGGGCGCTTGATGGTGGGGTTCACCGATACCGGCACGAACTTGCGACAATGGGACGAGGTCTTGCGTGCGGTGACTATTCAGGCTGCGGACGGCGAGTCGGCACCAGAACCGACTTCGAGCCTGCAGAAGACTCTTCGCCGACCGGTCGGAGCATTGCACTGGTTTGAATCCGTGGTGCACGCCGGAGAACCGCCGATTGACCAGGACAGGGAAACGACCAGCCCACCATCGCCACCCGTGATAAAAGACCTGTCCGATGACGAGACTATCGATCGCCCCAAACGTGGTTTGCCACCCGAAACGTCCGACGAGTCCGAACCATCACTGATTCCTGCGACACCCGGGATCACAGCACCCGAGGTGGTTGAACTTCCGGTGCTGGGTTCCGTGCGGTGGCGCGACTGGGGATTTCCTGCGTTCACCTTTGCCGTGGGGCTGATTGACGGCTTCAATCCCTGCGCGATGTGGGTCTTGCTGTTTCTGCTGTCGATGCTGGTGAACCTGCGCGACCGCTGGAAGATTCTGGCTGTCGCTGGCACGTTTGTCTTCATCAGCGGGGCGGCCTACTACGCCTTCATGGCTGCGTGGCTGAGCATTTTTGAGATCGTCGGTTTCCTGCGACCGGCACAAATCACTTTGGGGCTCATCGGCATCACCATTGGAGTGATTAACGTCAAGGACTTCTTCGCTTTCAAGGAAGGAATCTCGTTGTCGATCCCAGAATCTGCCAAACCCGGACTTTATGCACGCATCCGGAGAATTGTACTCGCGAAATCAATCGGGTCGGCCATCGCTGGCGCATCGGTGGTGGCCGTGCTCGTGAATATCATTGAATTACTCTGCACGGCCGGACTGCCCGCGATGTACACGAGCATCCTCAACTCTCAGAACTTGCCCTGGTGGCAGGACCATCTTTACTTGCTGCTTTACATCATCGCGTACATGTTCGACGACAGCTTGATGGTTGCCGGAGTCGTGATCACGCTGGACAAATTCAAGCTCCAGGAGCGAGGTGGCCGAATTCTCAAGCTCATCAGCGGAGTGGTGGTCCTCGCCCTGGGATTGACGATGCTGCTGAAGCCCGAATGGTTGGTGTAGGCAGAACATCTCCCCGGCAGCCCATCCCGTTCTCTTCTCGCCGGATCGTATTGTCGCTAAGGAGCGATGGTGCGTGATAAGTGGTCGCCGTGGTGCGTCAGCAAGGGAAGACCGATCAGGCCGTCGGCAAGGTCAAACAAGTCGTCGAAAAGGCCGTTGACAACGTCCAACAAGGCGGCTGACGCGGTTGTTGATAAGGCCAAACAAGCCACGAAGTAGCTCTGAGTCGCGCAGAAAACGGGATAAAAAAGGTGCGAAAGATGACCAAAACTCACAAACATGCAGTCCTTACACCCCCCGGTTCAGGCAAAACAACGGCCATCCCCAAACCAAACGTCGTCTCTGGCGACAAGGACCGCAACGCCTCACTGGACTCTGTGAGGCGATTCGGCTCCAGCCGGTGGCGAAGTGATTGCCCATCCGCTCGTAATCAAGCCACACCTGCTCGGAAACATCGACGCGAGGACAATGCGTTGGATCCAGATACAGAATGAGATTTATGGCTGTGCGTTGATTGGTTTCGAAGTTCACGAACTCCTGAAAATCCTTAGTTGTTGAATTGACAGGCCGACGATTTATTGCAACTGTAATTCGAGCGTGCGCACCGTATCGCAACACAAGCTCGTACCGTCGGCTGAACCCGATGTCCCATTGGCTTGCCTTAAATGATCGAATCTGGAGCCGTACATGGTCGTGGGTGCAGAGTTCTCGTGGTCAAATGATTGGTGTTTTGGTGCTGTTGACAACACAAGCGGGCCTTCTTGCATACTCGGCCACACGTCACAGCCCAACGCACCTTGAGCCAGCGTTCTTGGCCGCCGGAATCAGTCATTGGCAAGCTGGCAAATTTGAACTTTATCGGGTGAATCCACCGTTGCCACGAATGATCGCTGCATTGCCCGTAATGGCGGTCGGGTGTGAAACCGACTGGCACAGATTCTACGACGGCCCCGGTTCGCGAGCGGAGTTTTCTGTTGGCGAAGATTTCATCAAGGCGAACGGTCGCGGGGCGATTGCACTTTTTATCTACGCACGATGGGCCTGCATTCCGTTCGCTCTTGTTGGAGCGTACTTTGCCTACCGTTGGGCCAAGGATTTGTATGGCTCTGCCGCAGGTCTGTTGACTCTTGTTTTGTGGACTTTCGAGCCAAACCTTATTGCTCACGCCGAACTCGTGACACCTGACTCAGCATGTATTTCATTCGGAATCGCTGCCGGATACTGGTTTTGGCGATGGCTTTCGACTCCGAACTGGAGGCTGGCGGTTACTGCAGGTATGTTTCTCGGGCTGGCACAACTTGCGAAAATGACGTGGCTCATATTGTTTGTTCTCTGGCCAGTCATGTGGATCGTTTGGAGGTCTCTGTCGCCGGAACATGTCAGGTCGAAGACGACGCAACCCTGCCAAAATAAGGAATCGTCGGTAACGGCACGGTCGTCGTGTGTTCGCGTCCCACATGGCAATACGCTCAACTCACCACCCTCTGGCCTTCAGCTGGCTGCCATTTTGATTCTTGGGCTATACCTTCTCAATTTAGGCTACGCCTTTGATGGCACATTTACTCCGCTGAAAGACTTTCAGTTTGTCAGCACGTCATTCACCGCGTTAAAGACACCAGGCAAATTGGGCAATCGATTCCGAGAGTCAGTGCTCGGGCAGATGCCAATGCCAGTTCCCAAGCAATTCCTTTTGGGATTCGATTCGCAGAAGAGGGATTTTGAAGACTATGGCGAGCCTTCGTATCTGCGCGGAGAATGGAAGGATGGCGGCTGGTGGTACTACTACATTTATGGCTTACTCGTGAAGGTGCCTTGTTCTAACTGGGGGCTTTTCGTTGTTCTCATCATTTGCAGATTCCACCAGACCACCGCACCGTTCAAATTCCGCGATGAGCTGCTTCTGATCGCGCCGGCTGTCTTTTTACTCTTGCTCGTGAGTTCTCAGACGGAAATCAACCAGCATTTGCGATATGTTTTTCCAAGTATGGCTTTAATGCTGATTTGGTTGGGCCAAGCAGCGGTAATTCTGACCGCTCATGGTCAAGAGTCTCGAAATTGGTCGCCACGACTATCGGTGCTTAGTCCTCAATCCGCATACATTTGTATCACTGGATTGGTCGCGTACTCGATCGCAAGCACGATGCTGGTTTATCCACATCAGATCGCGTATTTCAATGACTTTATTGGGGGGCCGGCCAATGGCTGGAAGCATCTTCTGGGCAGCAGTTTCGATTGGGGGCAAGACTTGTTGTTGTTGGAGCAACATCTTCAAAGCCACCCGATTGGTCCGGCTGTCGCGATGGTGAGTCATCCTTTTCCCCCCGGCAACATTGGCATTCAACTGGCTGATCCTGAATTCACCCAAGACGGCGAAATCGCCAATCAATCGTATGATTTGCCCGTCTCTACAGAGTTGCTTGTGAATCCACGAGCCCGGATTCGCATGCCTGATCTTGGGACCACAAGGTTGGTGCCTTCACGAGTCACAGAGATTCTGATTCAGTCCGCCGTCCACGATTCTTCGTTGGGATACACGTATCTCGTTATCAATCGCCCTTCAAGTAGATCGTCTGTTCACAGTTCTGAGTTTGCCGGGACACCCGTGCGAACAAACCACCCCAATCCCCGATGAGGATTTCCATGACGTGTCGACTAACTGCCGCCATCGCGTCCGCTGCTGTATTCTTATCTGGCTGTGGCGGCGGGACACCTTACGTCGCAAATGATGCCGCAATACCCTTAGCTGACGATACTAGCTCCGAAACCATCGAGCACAATTTCGGTTTTGTTCCAGCAGACGAACAGATTTCTACGACAATCGAGTGCAAGAATACTACCGGACGCGCGTGGAACATTCGCCGCGTCAAATCCTCGTGCTCATGCACTGTCTCCAAAGTGCCGCAGTCCATTGTTCCGCCTGGCGGATCAATTCAGGTCCCCGTCAGCTACCATGCACCTCACAAATCACGCGATGACGTTCAGTTTGTCAATTTCTTTGACGAAGCAATGGATCGGGCAGTCTTTGCGATCAAAATCAAGGCTAACGTCCGCGAGAAGATCGTTGCGTCGCCCGGATCGATTGAATATGGATTGCTACATCCCGCCGCCGTTTGTCGACGAGATCTTAGGATCGGCTATTTTGGGGACCAGACGATTGACGGTTTAGAAGTTGTAAAACGTCCAGAATGGCTCGAAATCACCACCGGTATTGATGTGCGAACTGGCGCGGAACCTGTGTCAACCGCTGAAAACCGCTCGCCAATTCCCCGAAAGTCGTGGTGCATTTCGACGTCGACCTCACTTCAATCGCTGCCCATCGGGCACGCTTCGGGTGAGATTGTAGTCCGTCTTAAGAATTCCTCTGTGGGAATCAATGATGAGATCGCTATCCCGGTTTCCGTCGCGGTCGGCGGTGATCTAACGCTGTCCCCGCAACTGGTGGTGCTAAATCCGACGGAAGATGGTGCCTTCTCGGGTGAAGCGTACCTGCGGGAGATTTCGGACGAAGTCTTGTTTGAACCGGAGGATTCGTCATTGCGCGTCATTGACGACCCTATGAATGCTGACATTCTCACGACGAAGTGGACTCGCAAAAGCCCTCGGCTTTGGCATCTTGAAGTTGTTTGTACCCCTTCAGCGTTGCCCAATCAGTCGCGAGTGCTGAATGCGGTTCTTTGCACAGGCTTGACATCACCCACCGACATTCCACTGCGCCTTAAACTTATGCCCGGCGCGTCTCACCAAAAGTGAATATGGGGAAAAGCGTTGCTCATGCAATACCTGCAACTCACCGTCGTTTGGTTAGCGCTTTTGGCCGCGCGGGTGATCGCTGGCGAAACGGTCGTGAATCATGCTACCAGTTTCAATCAAGAACCGACCTGCGGGCCACGGGCCGCTGTCCGTCTACTGAACACATTCGGGTACGATGTGACATTCGCTGAATTCATGTCAAAGGCCAAACACCTGTCGCGTATGGCACCCGCATCATTATTGGATTTGAAACACGAATTGCTTGAATTCGACCTTCAGTGTGAAATCGTGCGGTTCACGACTGAATCTGGAAAATGTGTTCCGACGAATTAAATCGTCCACCTCTCGGGATACGGGCGCAAGTTGGATCATTTCGTATACATATCTTCGTTCGACGGCGAATTCTTTGCGGTTTATGACGAGCAGAGTTGTTCCGAGTTATGGTCGTCAACCGAGTTACTGTCACGCGCGACAGGATATGCGATAGTTCAGAGGCCTTCTGGTTCTGAAAGACTGCGGCCACGTACGATAATCCACAGCGCCGCCCTTGTTATTGTGATCGTGATTGGTATTATCCGGTGTACCATCGGCGCGCCGCGCTGGTAATTTTAGCTTCGGATTCTCAAGGGGAAACGGGCATGAATCTGCGATATGTTTCTGGATTTTGTTGTGTTCTCGCATTGATTTGGTGCAATTGGCAATACAACGAAAGCTCGCCGCTGCATCCAGTTCCGGATGAAGTGGCTGCCGGTTTAAGCGGTGGCGACCCAGGACTATGCTATTGGCTGAATAACACCTGTCCTGGCGGGACAGACGTTTGCTCTGATCGAAAGTGTAGCCCCGCCAACGGAGGTGGTTTCGTTTGTGACGTCAGCGCGTTGACTACAAAAGTTTTTCAAGGGGATGTTAACGACTGCCAGCCAAGTTCAATCGGCGTCACTAGCTGCACCGATCCCGACCCATTGAGCCAAGTGACTTATTGTGCGGATGAACGAACGTGCGGCGGTTGCTCCCCTCCAGATGTTGTTACAGGCGAACGGGAATGTGTGCAGACGGCGATCGACCAGATTAACATCAGGCCGACCTTTCCGCAGGGCGATTCGTGCGGCGTTGCCTAGGGTTGCAGATGTAACTCGTTGGTAATCGTGCGTCGCTGGGTCGTCTGAAAAGCGGTTTCAAGACTGTATTTGCAGGAGCGAAGCCGCCAATGGAATGAAGGCGTACGGGTTTGGAACTGCTTATCAATTGACTACGGGAGCGTAGCATGTTTATCGGAAGGCTGTTACGGCAGCTCGCGTCTCGCGCATCGCTTGGCGTTGCAGTTCTATTTGCCATGGCGATGATTTGTGATCTGTCCGCGCAATCCCTGTGCGCCGCAATGACGGTTGATGACATCCTAGATGGAATCAAATCGAACCGGGGATTGCTGCGGACGTACAAATGCCAACTCGCAGGGTCGCGATGGCGCGAACTGGAGGGGAAGTCCTATTCTGTGGATTTTTCATTGGTCCTGAAGACCGACCATGATCGGAATCTGTTTCTCGTTAACGTTGATCGGTTGAATCAAGACGAGGCGACCCTTGAGTTGGTGGATAACAGGCGCCGCATGATCTGGGTGGGATCGGTGGAGGTCGCGGGGACAATTATCTACCGGCCTGAGAGCTCCATTTACAATCAGCAGAATGGGAAGCAGATCAATATCCAGCGCCCAGCATCTAGGAGGCGACTATACGATATTCGCGCCGCTGGACTGCTGGAGCTGAGTGATTTCGATAAGTTCAGGACGCTTGAGCAAATGTGCGATGTAATCGCCACGGCCAGCTCCGAAGGGCGTGTGAGTGTGATCGAAGACAACGGATCTGTCGAGTTGCATTGGAGGACGCGCGCTGTCGATGGGCTTGATGAAGTCGAGAGAGTGATTGAGGTGAATCCAAAAGATGGGTATCTAGTGACGGCTGTTCGAGATCGTCTGCGCCACCTGTCGAGAACGGCCGAGGAGACACCGGGCGAATGGCAGGCTTACCACAGTGAATCGACAGTCGAATGGAAGCAGATTGACGGTATCACCGTGCCGATCACCTGGAGTTTTCAGGAATTTGATTGCCAGTCAGAGATGCGCAAGCCGGTGGGCGGTCAAGTGATCGCGCTCACATGGACCGCAATAAACAACACGTTTGATTCTGATGAGTTCACCGTAGAGGCGCTGGATTCTCCCAAGGGTTCGCGATTAATCACGGATTCGACGGGAGGGACCAGTCGCATCCTTCAATTACCGTACGTTGATCAGGGTGTCGTGGAGAAGATTGAGGGACAACTGGCCAAGCCCGTCGATACCAAGAATGTAAAGGTGGCTCGCAATAATTGGCTGTTGGTCATCCTGAATGGCGTTATCGTCGCGATTCTGGGCTGCGTGGTATTCATGCGGCGGAAAAAGGAATGAGTCCAATAATTCTGGATTTCAGGTCAAAGATGAACCATCAGGTTCTGGCACTGCGGAAGTTTGGACTTCGCCAGCAAATGACTCAGTTCTCACGTCCGCCCGTCCGGCTACTTCCAAAGTTCCGAAGTGCCTGACCCAATAATGATCCGTAGCCGACACAGGTGACGCATTGTCGCCGTCAAGTTCCCTTCGTCGCGCATGGCCATCCGTCACCGCTCATTTGCGATGCAGTCGCGGGTAACACCAGATGCTGTGGTCTCGACTTGCGCCGTCCATGTCGTTGATCTTCAATTCGATCAGTTTTGTTCCACGAGGCAACTTGACGTCGATCGGAATGATCCCGGCTCGGGGACCTTCATAGATCCGCGTCGCGTCGGCCCAGACTTCATAGTTCGCGGAATGGCTGATGACGTTGTAGGCGATCGCTGTGAAGCGGGTCATCCCTTCAGGAACTCGATAGGAAACTGTTGACGCCGCGTGAGCGAACAGGAATTCATCACACGGCAGCGCATCGCGAAAATGGATGGGGATCGATTGCACCCAGGGACTCGGCTTGTTGTGGGCGACCTCTCCAAATCCGGCAGTTCCCGATGCGACGACGAATCGCAGCGGTCCGGGAGCGTCGTCGAGCATTTTGTCTTTGACCTTCTCGGCGGTCATTGAATGAAACCGGGGATAACACCAACTGGTCGTGGCTGGATTCGCGTCTTTCGCCGCTTCCGTCGTGAGTTCCAACAGGGACGACTTGGGCGGAATATCGACCTTCGCGACGGCGATCGCGGTAATTCCGGATTCGTAGACCGGCTTCCCATCGATCAGGATGACATATTTCGATAACCGCGCCGCGTCGTTGTAGCCGATCGCCGAAAAGCTCTTTGCGCCCTTCGGAATCGCACACTTGATGCGCGAGGGCGCGTGTGCGCTGTAGAAGTCGTCACAGACTTTAAACTCGCGAGTGATCAGCGGCCAGTTATTCTCGACTAGCCCTGGTCCGTAAAACTCCAACGGAATCTGATTGGTAACGAATTGTCCAAAGCCAACCTTGACGGCGCTTGCCTGTTCGCCGACCAGACGCACGAATCCGTCTTTCAAATCGTGATCGCGATCCGCATCCGTGATGGAGTCGCGCCGAATCGTGCCCGAATTCATTCGGACTCGCACTTTTTGGAACGTCACGTCATTGTTCCACGCCCCGATCCACGGATGTTGAATCATGTTCGTGAGCCAATTCGATCCATCGGTATTCCGGAGCGACGTTTCAGCCCCTTCCCAGTGGATGTAGTCCTTGACGTCGTCCCAGTCGATGTTGAAGCTCGCTTTGTCGCCCTCACGATGCACTCGAATGACGACTCGATGCCGTTGACCATTCGAGATCGGCGCCGGACGACGCTCGCCAAACTCTTTCTCATCGACAAACGAAACATGCGACACCGTGCCGGTATCAGTCCCCAGCAGCAGACGTATCGTGTGGATCCCCACCGGAAAGTAAACCGCGACCGCCTCCTCACCCTTGGCGCGAGTGAACTCGACCTCCATTTCATAATCGCCGTCGATGATCGCAGGGAGTGGAAAACGCATGGCTGGTGCTGACTTCATCCTGATCCCGCTGCGTGTCGCTGGTCCTTCGATGTTGTCATTCCAGTTGATGCCGCGCGGTGCCCACTCCACGTCGGCGGCCCAGTCGAGCAGATCGGTCCACTCACCCAGCTTCGCGGCAGGTGCAGGTTGCCGGGAAACAGGCGGCGTGGATGGTGCAGTCGCCGGCAGGCTCGTGTCGGGTGTCGTGACTGTTGTTTCGACGCTTGCTGCGATCGTGGCGAATGGCACGTCCTGCTGCGGCGTCGCCGGGAACACTCCCGAAAAGCTCTTTGACATTTGATCGGCTTCGGAACTGTTCAGCGGTTTCAGTTCCAGATCGCGGAACGCGAAGCCGGATTCCCAGCTTCCAAGAAACAAATGAGTCCGATCGTCTTCCGAGTCATTGGGGGGAATCATTTCGTTCAGCATCGACAACCGGCGAGCGTCGCCGTGCCAACGGATGACTTCCTTGTCACCGCACGTGACGACAATCGTGTCGGGGAGCACAGTGCAGCGCACGGGAACTCGCTGGTTTGGCGGCAGCAGCGGGGTCTTGTAATTGCGACGGACGAGATTCGCATCCTCGAAGTACCGTTTGCCATCGAGCAGATCGATCCCGGCGTTGTGCATCTCGTCGGCATCAATCACGATGCAACACGGATACCCGTCCACGAGCAGCCCCAGATTCAGTTGCCGGTTCCCCTCGATGCGTTCCACCATTGCGGACAGGACGTAGCTCTTCGGAACCGGCACGGGGATGTTGAATCGCGACGCGGCTTTCGTCCGGCAAGTCAACGCGTCGCCTTCCAGAGTCCAATCACCGAGTCGAGCATCGCGATCCGCGTTAATGATCGAGAGCAGCTTCCCGTCGACTCCCAATGGTTCAACCGGAGGAAAGCTTGTCGGAGGGAGTTGTTCCAATTCCAGCTTTTCAAATCGAAAGCTTTGCTTCCAACTGCCAAGCGACAGTCTGCGGCCCGGTGTGGCCCACGGGACCTGGACCGACAACCGGTCCGGGTTACCCTTCCAGTCAAACAGGGTCATCCCTTCGCGGGTGACTTTCAGTCCTGTTTTCGTGAGGAGGAAGACAATCTCCTGCGTGGCACCGGAGGGAATTACGGGACCGCCGCGATAATAGATCGCCGTTTGCCCGTAGTCGCAATAAACGCCACTGAGCGTCGAGCCACGAGAATCTATCGAGATGTCGGCTTTCGAGTTCCCGAGCGGAAGCCCCATGTTCAAGACCTCATTCTTGAACTCGCCACCCGCCATGCGTGTCACGCGCATGGTGAGCTTGTATTCGTCGGGAACCTGAAACGGAACTGCGAGCTTGTTCCATTCCGCGTCACCCCGGCACGTGAGTGCGGTTCCTTCGCGTTCCCAAGTTCCGCCGAAGGCATCACGTGCCGGATCGATGCGGGTCAGCAGATCCACCGGCTTGCCAATCGAATACGGAGGATGATCTGGAGGCTTCGGCGCTGGCAATGGCGGGCCAAGTTTGATGTCGCGAAACTTTAAATGCGAAATCGATCCGAGGTAAAATCGCCTCGCGTCGGGAAGTGCCCAGTCACCGGGAAGTGACAACCGCCGAATGTCACCACGCCAGTCGATCAGGGTTTTCCCGTCGGCGTCCATCCGGATTCCGGTCCCGGTCACGGTGCAGGCAATTCGCGTGGGAACCCCGGGTTTCAGCAACGGTACGGCGAGTCGCGACTCATTCTTGTCAAATGGTCGTCCATCGATCATGTCGAGTCCTGTCCCGTGGCGGGTCCATGCGAATTGGAAACACGAAGTGCCTGCAATCAGCCCAATCGTGAGCACGTAGTCACCCTGGTTTTCGGGTGGCAACTCGACGGTGGCCGACACTGTGTATTCCTCCGGGATCACAGTCGGCAGATAGATCGTTCCCCGGCCTTCCGGACTGTTCAACGCATTCTTGCTGATCGCCCAGATCCCTCGCCCGGCGTCACGTTCTGAATCCATCAGCGGCAGAACATCGACTTCACGATCAAGTCGAGCAGGGCGCGACAGAGGCACTTCGGGCTTGATCGGTGTCAGCGTCGCCGATTCGATGACGTACTTGGAATGGGCCGTGATGACGAACGGCGATTCGCGGCTGGCGAGTCCCGCGAGGCCGTACAGATGAAGCCTTTGGGGGTCCCCGTGCCAGTCGACGATCGTCTTACCGTCGAATGTCACATGGAGATGGCCCGAATGAATGGTGAGTACTATGTGGCCCAGCGTCTGGTCCACGAACAACTTGCCGCGTCGTGTTGTGCAGTTGTCGATCGGTTCGCGACCGTCGACGTACAGACCGCTGGCCGTCGAATTCCATCCGTCGAACGCCAGCATTCCCTGGCGACCCGCCATCATGAATCCGATGAACAGCGTGTCATTTCCTTCCAGCCGACGGACGTCGAATTTGAGCTGGTAGTCATCCGGCAATCTGGTCGGCAGTTGGAGGTTCGCCAACGGATCGCCGATCAGTGCCGAATTCGTCTGTTGCCACTTTCCTGTAACGACATCCCGGGAAAGATCGACCAGCTTCAGCAGATCGACCGGTTGACCGGCAGGTTCCGTGACGAGTTTTGTATCCGCCCACAGCATGGAACCCGCCGGATCATTCGCCGACCTCGTGGATTCGGTCGCCACTTCGTCGGCGGGAACCTTCTCGGGTGTGGTCACGGCCACGGTGTTCAGATTCTGAGGGGTCTCGACCGGCCGCTGGCGGCGTCCGCTGAGGGCGAACACGAACAGCAAGATACAGACGGCAGCGGCGATTCCACCGCCAATCATCAATTGAGGGGCCAGGCCTGTCGACGGGGATTTGCCGGACTTGTTCTTTCGCTTGCGCCGACTGGTCCCCAGGCCCGGATCCGTGTCGGACATCGGCAGATCGGGAAAGTCCGGCGTTGGTTCCGGTTCCGGCGGTGCCAGTTCCGTCCGCAGCTTTGCATCGTAGGCAGACTTCGTCGCCGGTTTGAGCAGACACAGCCGCGCCGAGGCCAACTCATTCAAGATTCGAGCCGCAGCGGCGGCATGTTCCCCCGACTGGTACTGCCGCACAAAACTCATTTGCCGTTCGGCCGCACCTTCGATCACGTCGAGATCACTCTCGAACAGTTCGAGGGCAAGCAATCGATAGTGATTCGGCGGCTGATCCTTTGGCGGAATTCCCAGCCACTTGCGATAGGGGTCAAACATAGATGGGCCTGAAGAATTGAAACCTGCATCAACGTCCGGCGTTGGCTCGGGCGATTTTATCCACTTCGCGTCTGCATGGGGAGAGCCCCGCGGAAGGAAGCGGCGGATGGTGGCCAATTCCCTGTCCATCAGGGCGCATTGAAACGCTCGATCCCGTCCAACCGACCCGGTATGCTGCGGAGCCGGTATCCGTTGGAGTGGCAAGGGAATGCTGAAACCGACGGACGTTTGATTGTCTGCTGACGAGGCGCGAGAGGACGCTAATCGTATCGTATAACCGATCGCATCAGGGGGGATCATGTCCGCATCGAGACGGTTCTATTTTGACGATGGCCGGTCACGGAAGCGATGGCATGTACAGGCACAAGGCAAGTCACAGGTTGTGCATTACGGGCGGCTGGGCGGATCGCTCCGTGAATCGAAAAAGGCATTCAAGTCTCCCGCCGAGGCGACGGAACAGACGGAAAAGCTGATCGCAACAAAGAAACGCGAGGGCTATCTCGAGATCAATCCTGCACGGTTGGAAATCAAACGGCTGCCGGGAATACGTGCTGCCACAGAGGAGCAGATCAAGGCTCTCGAAAAGCGAATCGGATGCGGACTTTCGGAAGAGTATCGTCAGTTTCTGAGGACACAAAACGGCGGACATCCGAATCCCGATTGTGTCGCAGTGGTTGGCGTGGAAGGCATTGACAATGTGGGTGTCGGGGCGCTCTTTCATCTCCAGCCTTCAAAACCTGGTGGCGATGAATTGATGTCTCAGTTGGAGAGTGCCGGGAAACTCCTTCCTCCCGGGCATTTGCCCATCGCCGGGAGTTCTGACCTCTTTACATTGTCGCTGAAACCGAAGACGTTCGGTTCGGTGTTCTGGTTTTTTCATGAGACAGATGAGCTTGACGACGATGGGAATTTCCTCGAATCCGCAGGGTATCTGCTGGCCGGTTCGTTCGACGAATTCCTCACGCGGATCGCGCTTCCGTTCGGCGACACTGAGGAGCTTGAGTCGGCCCCATCGGCTTCGGCCGGTGGGATGGCCCAGAAGACGCCGAAAGCCACCATCCGTCGATTGCTGGCACTCATCAAGCATGATCACACGCCGGAAAAGGTTCAGGAGATCGAACACGTTGTCACTGAGTTGGGTGATCTGAGCGGAATCCAGGATGGGCAGTGGCCCTTTATCAATATCGACAGCCCTCAAGTTCTGCGCTGCTTGTTGAATGCCGGCTTGAATCCGGAGATCAACGACAACTACCAGCAATCTCTCCTCTGGCAGTGCGCGGGGAACCGGGAATGCATCGACTTGCTCGTCAAGCACGGCGTCAACATTCATCGCCGCAGCGGTTCGGAAGCTGAGACCGCATTGATGCGGGCCATCTATGTCGAAAACATCCCCGCCGTGAAGCGACTGGTGCAACTGGGAGCAAATCCGACACTCCGGCTCAGTTGGCCCATCGAAGACAAACTCGAAGAGAACGCGAAGCTGCGGAAAGTCGTCGAGAAAGCTCGTGCCGACTGGCGAAGTCACAAAGAACAGAGAAAAGAGACTCCGCAGGCCGTGCTGAAGCCAAAACATGCGACGGGTGAGAAGAAACAAAAAAAGCCGAAACCGACTCTGAAGCGACTGCTTCAATTGTTAAAGCACGATTATATCCCTGAAGAGTTCGACGGGATCGAAGAGATTGAGGAGGTCATCACAGAGTTGGGAGATGTGAGCGGAATTCAGGACGGTCAGTGGCCAACGATTGATCGGTTTGAAGAACCGCGTTTGTTGCGCAGTCTGCTGGCGGCAGGGCTGAATCCAGAGATCACCGCCAAGGACGGGAGTTCGCTGCTCAGTCAATGCGTGATGAGCCCCGAATGCATCGATCTGTTGATCAAACAGGGCGTTACTGTTGATCGCCCTGATCGGGGTGGCGAGACCGCGTTGATGCGAGCCACTTACATGGGGGACGAAGAGTGCGTCAAACGACTGTTGGCCGCAGGCGCGGATCCCACTTTGGAATTCAGCTCGTTTGCCAAAGTGATGCTGAACATGAAAGTGAAGATGAAGGCGTTCATCGAGGCTGCGCGGGACGAATGGAAGCAGAACCGGGGGAAAAGGAAATCGTCAAAGTCCGTAGCACAGAATTCCCATCGCCAGTGAGGAGCAAGCGTCAAATGACTCGCCACGCTGCGGGTGCACCGAGAAGTGAAGAGCCCCGAGACTCAGTGACAAGATTTCGGGGTTGTAGAACGACGAGTACTTGGAAAGGGCCTCGTTCCGAGCCTCTATCAAAGCCTGTTCGAGCCACGAATCATTCGTTAGGACTCGTAGCGCGTACGTGCGAACCGCAACAGAGGGCTCAGCGGACCCGTCATACGTCAGAAAGAAGTCGCGAGTGCCGTGATGCCCACACCATGCCTCCCATTCGGACGACCACGTCAGCAGCCCGAGTGCCGAATCCTGGATGGATTTGACCGGTAGCTCGGCACGCCGAAAGATGCGCTTTATCGTGTCGAACATCAGAGCATCTCATGGATCACCCGACTGGATTCAGGGACCACGGGGATTGGGCGACCGGACTTGTCCGGCAGGAATTGATGGGGCTCGATTCCCAGCAGGTGGTACATTGTGGCGAGGACGTCTTTGGGGCCGACCGGGTTCGATACGACTTCGCCTGCGTGTTTATCCGTCGCTCCGACAACACGACCGCGTGCAATCCCGCCGCCGGCAAACAACGCCGAGTACGCCTGAGACCAGTGGTCCCGGCCGCCTCCCTTGGCCGCATTGATCTTCGGTGTCCGACCATGTTCACTGATGCACACGACCAGCGTGTCGTCCAGCAAGCCCCGTTGTTCCAGGTCCAGCACCAGCCCGGAAAAGCCCTTGTCCAGGCCGGGCAGTAACTGGTCGGTCATCCGCGGGAAGTGATTCCAGTGCGTATCCCAGGCATCGCCCGCCAGGCCGTATTCATCCCAGAAAACGCTGACCAGTCGCGTTCCTGCTTCGACCATTCGCCGGGCCGCCAGGCAGGACTGGCCGAACAGCGTCATACCGTAAAGATCCCGCGTTTCAGAGGACTCCTTCCGAACGTCCAGAGCTTCGGAGACCGCCTGCGACTGGATCAGCGAATAGGCCATCTGTTGAAAACTGCTCAGCGAACGCCCCCGGTCGGAATTCTCCAGGTCACGCCGGGCGTCGTCGATCTGAGTCAACAGCGAACGACGTCGATCCAATCGATCTACGGTCAAGGTTTCTGGCAGCGATGTCGACGACAGGCGGAATGAGGCGTCCCGCTTGCAACTGACATACGGGTCGAAGACTTCGATGTTTTGATCGCGCAGTGTCTTGTAGACGGACCGGTCGGCCGCGCCGAGGAATTCCGTCCAGATCGGATTGTAGGCGGTTCCCAGGTAGCTGGCGTAGGGGCCAGCCCGGTGAACTTCGCCTGTTCGTTGAGTGCTGAACGGAAACGGCAGGGCAACGTTTTGTGGAAACGGTGACAACCCGCCCCGTCGTGCCCGCTCCACGTATTCGACCACGCTGCCAAAATACGGATGGTGCTTGGGATCGTTGGGACTCAACTCCATGTTCACGTCGATAATCGGTGTCCCGGTCATGGCATAGGCCACACCGTGGATCGGATATTCGTGGTGAATTGACCTGAGGACCGTCACGCGGTCCATCATCCGAGCCATCCGCGGCATATGCTCGCAGACATCCAGACCGGGTAATGACGAGGCAATTGGCAACATCGTCCCGCGCACTTCCACGGGCGCTTCGGGCTTCATGTCGACGGTTTCCATCTGGCTGGGGGAGCCATACAGAAACAGGATGATGCACCGCTTGGCCGCTCCGAACCCGTCTGGGAGGGCAATCTTTGGCGTCGCTTCAGCCGCCCGGGCGGCATCCGCCTGAAGAAGTTGGGGCAGGCTCAGTCCCAGCAGGCTTGTTCCCCCCGCCTCGAGCAATTCACGCCGGGTGAATCCCGAGCAGAGCCGTCGCGGCGAACTGAGAATCCGAAGCATGGGACGTTTCCTTTCAGGACGAATCGAAACCATCCTATAACATCGGCCTGATGCGACTCAAGGCATGAGCCGCCGATTCCGGGTTCCAAATCCCGAAGGTTCGAATTCCGAACAGCTGTGATCGTCGCCGCGCGACCTGCGTGAGGTCTTGAAGACTCGCGACGGTACTCAGGGGTCAAGTGGTTCAAAGTTCAGTTTTCGCGAACCACAGACTCCGATCGGTTTGAGAGATCACTCCCGCGAAAATTGAACTTTGAACCACTTGACCCCTATTTCTTGAGAGGCGAGCCCAACGTATTCTTCTCGGCGGCCCACCACAGCCGCCAGGTTCGTTCATCGAATCCGAAGTTCTGGCCGGTCAGTTTTTGCAGAGTCGAAAGTGTTTCCTGATTCGGCTGATGTACGGTCACAATTGTCGTTTTGCGTTGAATCGGCACGCCGCCAATTGGGGGAGCGATTACGGCTCCTTGAGGGAGTTGGCCGGTGCGGATTGCCGCTTCAACTTCCGGTGGCAGCGATCCCCCGAATGCGGATCCTCCCACGGAACCGTCTGTACTGCCACTGTAGACCTGTTGGGCCGGTACGTTGGTTTGAACCGTGTACTGATGCGTTGTCACCAGGGCATCGATCAAGGGTTGGACTGCTAAATCCGTTCCCACTCGTGCCAGTCCAGCCGCAGCCCGGCATACGACTGGATTAAGGCTGTTCCGCAGTTCTTTGATGTACGCCGATTGTGCAAATTCAAAATTCTCTTCGGAGATCCCGTTGAGCGACGCGTAGCGGACATCGTAGTCGGGGTCAAACAAGGACAGTTTCACGAGTCCCGCGGCCCCTTTGGAACCGACCAGCTTGGACAACACTGTCACACCCAGTGTGCGCATGTCCCGTTGGCTGTCTTCGCACAGGAACCGGATGATCGCTGGTGCTGCATGGGGATCATCGATCTGCTGCAGACTTACCAGTGCCTGCTGATACCGGTCCTGATTGTTCCCACCCAACCACAAATGCCAAAGCTTGACCTTTTGAAACCATTCGCGTTCCGCCGCCAGTTCGTCGGCCGTTTTCTGAATCAGATCCAGTTCCTGAACCGTAACGTAACGCCCCTTGTATTTCACATATCCCCGGGTCGCCATCATTTCATCGCGATCGACAAATGCCCCTTCATGCCAGACTCGACCAAGTGCGGTCTGTGCCTTTTCGTGGCGGGAATCCTTTGCGACCACCCGTTCCAGATGATGTTCCCGCTGCGATGACAAACCGTGTTGCCGGCACCATTCTGCGAGATCCCAGTGAGCTTCGAGGGTATCGCTGATCCGCCGTGCCCTGGATTCGTATTCCTCAACCAGCAATGGCCGCATCGTGAGAAACTTCGTTTCGGAACGTGCAACGGCGATTGTGACTCCGGTTAGTGTTTCCAGTACGATTGAATCGGAACCTGACGCCCTGGCAACGTTTCCGCTGACGATCTTGCCCCGGATTTCACCGCCGTTCAGCAGTTTTACCAAATCCGCGCGGACGGGCACCGCTGCGGCGAAGTGAAACAACGCCACCCCGCAGACCAGACAGAACCTGTACCAGCGACCCCGCAAGGAGGGATTCGCGATCATCAGCGAGTCTCCAATGCCATCAGAAATGTGCCCTTTTTCAAAAGCGCCTCCAGATTCTACGGTTGCCAATTCCAGATTCGCAAGACGTTGTTCATCATCTTAGAGTGTTTTAATCTTCGGCAGACGGCAGACCCTCCCCTGGAAAAACCGATTCCAGCCCGCAGGAGTGAGTCAAACCGTGTTCGATTTGGGGGGCTTGGGTCGAGCATTTCGGCGCGGCGCAGCTTCAAACGGGTCCGGACGCCCCTGTGGTTAGACGTCGCGATCGTTACGTTCGCGGCTGGCGTAGATCTTCCCGTCCAGTTTCAGATTGTTGGGTCTGGCGGAGACTCTTGCCGTTTGGGTAGCATATGGCGGATTCGGCGAAACTGTTCACGGTGCGAGGAAATCGAGGTTTCCTCATCTTCACGTGAAAAAGCGTCGACGCATTTCGATGACGCTGTGATACGGAGATCCTTCTCACCTCGATTTTCAACGGATGGTTTCTCAAAGCCACGAAAGCAAAACGATGAGTGGTTGGATGACGGTAACTGTGCGGATTCGGCTGATCGCAGCGAGTTTTCTACTGGCGAGTTCATCGTCTGCATTTGCCCAGATTGACGGCGGGCTCCCCAGCCCCCAACAGCTCAGCCGTTTCGGCTTGGAGCGGGCCTGGTGGAATCAGGCCGAATTGAACAAGTCACGCGACAAGGTGCGACACGTTTCCATGGACGAGGACATGGTCTATGTTATGTCAACGTCCGGCATCGTCACCGCTTTCGATTCGGAAACGGGAAAAAGGCGATGGGCTGTGCAACTGGGACGTTTTGATCAACCGGGGTACCCCGTTGTTTCGAACGAAACGCTGGCGATGGTTGTTGTCGGATCCACTTTGTATGCCATCGAAAAGAAAACCGGGAACATGACCTGGACACTTGGCCTTCCCGGCCAGCCGTCGACCGCTCCCGGAGTCGACGACGATCAGGTTTATGTCGGTACCCTGGAGGGAAGTGTGTACGCCTTCAGCTTGCGAAAGGTTCGCCAGCTGTACCAAGAACAGCGGTTGCCTCAGTGGTCTGGTGAGGCGATTGTCTGGCACGCCTCCGCCTCTAAGGAAATTACGTCCCCCCCGATCCCCAGCGGTCGGACTGTTTCATTTGCCAGCCGCGACGGATCTCTCTACTCCGTGGCAACTTCCGACAAGCAGCTGATCTTTCAATTGGAAACCAATGGAGCCATTGTGGCACCGATGGCCACCGCCGGAAAACTGCAGTATATCGCCTCCGACGACAACTCATTTTTTGCGATCAATGCCAGCAATGGTGCCGTCCTCTGGGAATACACTGCTGGCCTGCCCATTCGACTCGCTCCGTACGTCGTCGAAAATGATCTGTTTCTGACACCTGATCGCGGTGGCATGTACTGCCTGAATGCAACCACGGGAGACCAGCGCTGGTGGCAACCCAATCTGCGAAGCTTTATTGCGGTCATTGGAAACGCTGTCTTTGCTTCGGATGTCGACGGTAACTTGGTCCGTTTGACGCGCGATGAAGGCGGAATGACGGCGTCGTTGGCGTTGCGCGATTATTCGGTGCGTGTCGCCAATGATCGCACCGACAGAATCTTCATGTCGACCCCCAGTGGACGAATCGTCAGCTTGCGTCAACGCGGCGAAACAATTCCCGTGTATCACAAATTCCCAGACCGTTTGCCGATTCTGCCGTCTGTCGAGCCAGAAGAAGCGGTACCGCCGGCTGCCGAGACTCCGGACGCCACAAACTGAAATCGCACCGCCCTATCAAGACCCAGTTGAGGACAGGCCGATTCGAAGTTCTTAACGACGCGCTCTGTGACGGTGGTCGCAACGTCGTCAGCACCTCCAACAATTCAACGGCTGTGGATGCTTGACGCTAAGTTTCCCGCATCCGGAATTGTCAGTGCAATCTGACTTCCCTGAATCCTCACATATTCGGTATATTCCTGCCGCGCCATGATCCCTGCCTTATGATTCAAGCTTGAGACCTTCCTCGGTATCCTTCAGATTCACAACGGTGATTTTGTTTGATTTCGTCGATTTTGAATGAACGCTGCGTTGCACGGGTACGACGCGGCTGGATTGACTTTCGTAGTTCCGAGCAGAACTCTATGAAGACGCCCATCGTAGACCGGCGGAGCCAACCACGCCTGTTGTTTCATCCACAAGCGTATGCATTCGTCTCGGAAGCCTTGAAAACGGCGCAGGATTTGGTAGATCGGATCGAAAGCCGACTGGAAGAGCCACATCATATTTCCGGCCCCGAATTGCTGGAAGGCGTTCGCGTGCTTGGCCTTCGGTTGTATGGTCTGATGGCCCCGGTTGTGTTTCGTCATTGGGGATTGTGTTCCACCGACGATTTTGGCCGGATGGTGTTCGAGATGATCGATCGCGGTGAAATGCGCAAGTCGGAAACGGATCAGTTGAGCGATTTCCACGACGTCTACGCGATCGACGAGACGTTTGCGCAGGACTACAAATTCGACGTCTCCAAGGCGTTTCGCCCCCTGTAATCTCTCATCAGAGAACAGGCTTCACCGACGCGTACCTCCGCGCGGGCTTTGTCCAACAAAATCTCAGCCGGGTTACATCAAAAAGATTTATTCTACCGGCAGGTCGCCCCGCGCCCGGACCCTCGTTAACATCTGGGGCGAGGTCTGCTGCCGCGGATTGTGGCAGCATTCCCTGGGGACAAGCGGTCCCGGAAGTGCCATGACCTGCCGTGCGCCTGAAGGATCGAACTGAGGATGGTGGACACACTGGGAGTCATCTTCGATGTCGATGGGGTTCTGATCGATTCCTATCAATCGCACTTCGAAAGCTGGCGCGTGTTGGCTGATCAAATGGGCCTTCCGTTTACAGAAGCTGAGTTTGTTCGCGGATTCGGCCGAACCACACGAGAGACCATCGTCGATCAATGGCCGGATCGTGCCTGGACTGCGGATGAAGTTCGACAGCTTGAGGACCGGAAGGAACGGGTGTACCGGGAGAACATTCAAGGTCAGTTCCCGGCCATGCCGGGCGCATCAGACCTGATTCGCTCGTTGCACGCCGCGGGGTACCGAATCGCCGTTGGATCTTCAGGCCCACCCGCCAATGTGGATCTGGTCATTGATCAATTGGGCGTCGCAGAACTCATTCGCTGTCGGATTACAGCGCGGCATGTCACGCGCGGCAAACCGGATCCCCAGGTCTTCCAATTGGCAGCGGAAGGACTGGAACTGTCGGCCCACAACTGCTGTGTCGTGGAAGATGCCCCGGTGGGAATCCAGGCGGCGCACGCGGCCGAAATTGTCTGCGTGGGAATCGCCAGCACCGGCCGCAATCACTTCGATTTGAAAAATGCGGAATGGATTGTTCATTCATTGGACGAATTGACGCCACAGCGTGTCGCCGAACTGATCCGCGCCGGACTTCGCTCAAACTCAACGACCAATCAGGAGTAGCATTGTGTCCATCGTATCTGCAGTGACTTCGAATGGCGGTACACCCACATCGGGGGCAGTTCCCAGTCCGGCTTCGGCCACGGTCGCAATTTTTGGTGCCTCCGGCGATTTGACCGCGCGAAAACTGATGCCGGCGCTGTTTGATCTCTGGAACGACGGCTATCTGTCCGACGCGTCACCGATCGTCGGAGTGGCCCGACGAGAAAAGTCCGATGAAAGCTTCCGCAACGAAATCTACGAGGCGATCAATGGCCACGTTCGTTCCGGTGCCGTGACTGCTGATCAATGGGCAGGGTTTTCCCGTCGCCTGTTTTATCGTCAACTCGATATCGCCTCGCCGGATGGATATGCCGGATTCCGCGAGCAGTTGGAAACCCTTGAACGGCAACAGGGGACCGGTCCCAATCGGGTCATTTACATGGCCACGTCACCCGACTTGTTTCTGCCGGCTGTCGAACACCTGGGGTTCGGGGGACTGATTCCCGGGCGTGACGTTCCCGAATGGCTGCGCGTGGTGTTTGAAAAGCCGTTCGGACACGACCTGGCGTCCGCGCAGGAATTGAGCGGAAACTTGCGTCGCCTGTTGCGTGAAGATCAGATCTATCGAATCGATCACTACCTGGGGAAGGAAACCGTTCAGAACATCCTGTTGTTCCGGTTCGGCAACTCGATCTTCGAGCCGTTGTTGAATCGAAACCAGGTCGATCACGTGCAGATCACGGTGGCGGAATCCCAGGGCCTGGAACGTGGCCGCGGCGGCTACTATGACAACTCCGGAGCGATGCGGGATGTCCTGCAGAATCACGTTTTGCAGTTGATGTGCCTGATCGCCATGGAACCCCCGGCACAATTCAACGCGCGCGACCTGCACGATGAAAAACTGAAAGTGCTCAAGGCACTGGCCCCGGGCAATAAGGGGGACATCTCGTCGTGGGCCATCTCGGGACAATACTCCGCGGGACTTGTCGATGGTCAGGCCGCCGTCAGCTACCTGAGCGAAGAGCGGATTCCCGCCGATTCCCGTACGGAGACGTACGTGGCCATGAAGGTCCTGATCGACAATTGGCGCTGGGCCGGTGTCCCCTTCTACCTGAGGACCGGCAAACGTCTGCCGTCGCGCGTTTCCGAAATCGCCATTCAATTCAAGCAGCCCCCGCTGAATCTGTTCAATACGGTCGAATGCGAAGGGGATGTTTGCGAACTGGTGGGAACCCGCCCCAACAAACTGGTGTTTCGAATCCAGCCCAGTGAATCCATCAAGCTGTCGTTTTCCACCAAACGCCCGGGGATGCAATACCAGGTTCATCCGGTGACGATGGACTTCAATTACAAGCAGGCGTTCAGCGAAGCCCTGCCCGAAGCGTACGAACGCCTGCTGCTGGATGTCCTGCGAGGCGATTCGACCCTGTTCATGCGCAGCGACGAACTGGAAGCCGCCTGGCAGTTCGTGACTCCGATCCTGGAACACTGGAAGTCCAGCGACGTCGGTCCAGAACCTTATCGGGCGGGTTCGTGGGGTCCACGCATCGCCGATGCGATGCTGATCAACGACGGCCGCGCCTGGCGGACGCCGTCGATGTAATTCAGCGTTCGTCGTCGCCCGACGTCGCCTGGTCAATCACGGATTGCGTCCGGCTTTCGCTGCGGGTCAGCGATGACTGCAGTTGAGACCGATACGCTCGCAGCGGCCTGAGCAAGATCCGATCCACGACCTGCTTGCGGCTGTCCCAGTCTGCATCGGACAGCAGAGCCTGTGCATGCTGTGATTCCAACTCTGTCAGGGCCTTTTCAATGGCGACGACGCTACGGTCGACATCCGACAACTGACGTCGGGCCGACTTCATCGGGACGGTCTGGCGGGTTTCCCATCGCGTAAATAGTGTTTGCACAAGACCGTTGACCGTGTCAAATCGGCGCGCCGGATCAGGAATCACCTCGGGGTGTCGGACCAGCAGTTCCAGCGCTGTCGCCACGTTGCGGGTGGAAGCATCGGCCACGGGCGCGAAGTAGATGACGTGCAGGCGGAATGCCAGTTCCGCCGCAGGATCCATCTGACCACGTGCTTGAATGTCCGCGATTTCCTGACGCGCGAAGTAACTGACAAGTGGATCGTACGGTTGAAGGTGCCCGATCAGTGATTCCATGTGCTCTGGCGTTGGTTCCCTGGCCGCATCACCCAGGGCGACGAAATACCCCTTGCGACGCTCGTCCTCAGGGTGCAACGGACGAGCACCCGCTGAGTGACTGACCTGTTGAACCTTCGATCGGGGACGATTCTGAAGCTGCTCGCGCAGAGATTTGCGATACTCCCACCAATGCGTTTCGGGATTCTCCCGGACAAGCTTGTGCTGTGTCGCCACCTCGGACAATCGACGCAGCACGTCTGGCGAGACCCGCTGATCACCCAGCCATTCCAGCATCCGGGATTTGCGGGACACGTGCAGTTCGCCATCGGCAACTCGGGCAGCATCTTCCTCGTTCAGGTAGCGCACCGGGCTGGTGCGAACCGCCGTCAGGATCCGTTGAACTTCCTGCAGCTTGGGCCCCCAGCGCATCAGGTCCAGGGGCCCCTGGATCGCCAGGATTCCATTCGCCGGCACATTCGTCCAGGGGCGGCCTTCCGCGCAGATTTCCCCGAGCGTTTCGTGGTCGTAGGCGGGAAAATTCAGCAGCGCCGACCAGTCCAGTCCGCTGCGAGCCAGCAGTCGGCGAACATGGGGCGATTCCAGCCGTGCAGGCAGGTCGTCCGGCACGAAGATCCCCGGCGTGTTGGTCCCCATCAGCAGAAACTCACCCGCCGCCGTTTCAATGGCCATCACTTCTTGAAATGCCTGACGCAACGACTGGACGACTGTTCGCAGCGGCGTCGGTCCATAGTCGATGCATTCAAATCGCTGGCAGTAGATGCCACCTTCGGCGAGGCACCTGGACACCCGCTGATAATGGTCTGCGGTAAACATCGGTGCCCCCGCGACAATGGACGAGGACGACGGCGAACTCAAGATCACATCGTATTTCCCGGAACTCGCCATGACGGCCAGGGCCGCAGGTACTGTCAGTAATTCTGCCCGCTCATCAGTGAATGGGTCGTAGCCGGTTTCTCGGGCGATCGGGCCCCGGATGACATCAATCAACCCGTTGTCCCCTTCCGCGCAGATCACCTGCTGTACGGGGAACTGCAGGCACGACGCCATCGGCACTCCACCAGATGCCCCAAGTACCAGGACGCGATCTGCCCTTTCAACCAGCACCAGCGGATAGATGGCCTGCAGGACTTCCGGGGCGAATTGGGGATGCATTTCCGTGTTGGCCGACACCACCGCACGGGGAATGCTGTTTTCCCGCAGGTGTAGTTCCAGGCCGTGCGACCGCCACAGGGTCAAGGGACCTCGCAGGCCTTCGCGCTGATCGATCACGCGCGCGTCATCCAGCATCGGCAGCAGGTGCGAATCCCAGCCGGCACGATATGCGACAAACGACGGAGTCGAAAACAACAGCTTCGACGTCAGTGCGGGATTGTCGTTAGAACTCCACAACGGGACAGACAGCCCCAGCAAGCAGCAGCTGACCATCCCGCCGATTACCAGTCGGGATGGCAAACGTTCACCGGCAGTCAGCATGCTGACGACACCGATCAGGACCAGGATGGAACAAGCCATTGTCAAGACGCCCACCAGTCCCATCACGCTGAAACTGAATTGAGTTCCGACGAATCCGATGGCGAACGGGAACGCGCTATTCCAGCGATTGAATGGCGAAATCGATTCCGATGCGGAATTTCGCACGGGCATCAGTCTCGCCAGAGCGAATCCCGTCGGAGCCGTCGCGCCGGCGAGCAGCAGCACTCGAAATGCCATCAGAAGAAAGACAGACGTCAATGAAGCAGTGGCCCACAGCGATGTCAGAATCAATGACGGCAGTATCGCGAGCAGCACTGCACCGGCTGCGGCAGGAACGACAACGAACCAGGGGCTGCCCGCTGACGAATGTCGGCTCTGCCAGTACTGGCCGATCGCAAATCCGCCCGCGATTCCCAACCATTCTGCAAAGTAAGTTTGTGAGCCATTGGGCATCAACTGCCCCACCAGTCGGATGACTGCCGCCAATAACCCGCCGACCGCTACCGCGCTGGCGATGTTCAGCAAGGCGGTCGTTGTCTTGAATGCGGGCGTCGAATTGAATGCGGGGCGTCTTTCGACGGGTACCTGGAGATCTGGCGCGCTGACCACTCGTGTAACGAGCACCAGAACCACCGCCAGAACGACCGTACACCAGGCCCCCATCACAGGTGCCAGCACAAATGAAATGGCAGCCATCCCCAATGCAATGCCGACCGACACCCAGACGGCAGCCGATTCGGCTGCCGGTCCGTGAGATTGAACAACGCCAGATGCGAGACTTGACCACATCCAACCGGCAACGAACCAACAGGGGGCCGCACAAACCAGCCCCACCATGAACCGCGGCGCATCGCCGGCCAGAAACGACAACGGGAGAAACTGCAGCGCCAGCATCAACGCGGCTGACAACCACGGTTGAAGCAAGGCCCAGGTGCAGGCCACCACAGCCAACTCGGAGTGGCCCAGGAATCGGGACAATGAATATCGGCCACCCACCCACAGACCACCGGCGAATATGAGCACTGCGGCCGAGGCCAACGCCCGATCATCACTGAAGGTCAAGGTCCATGTAAGCCATGTGGACACAGCCAGGACACCGATAAGCATTCCTGCCGCAAGGGCTTGCCCCCACGTACTTCGGGAAATCGCGACCCAATCACGACGAACGTGTTCCGATGTCAGCCGACCTGCAAACATGGCGTCCCTGCCTCCCTGAATTCGACGTGTCCGCCGAGCTTCATCCGATCATGCTCGGCCAACATCGGCAGGTTCTACCGGAAGGCGATCCATCAGGGCAATACCGAATCAACGTGAATTTGACAGAAGTACTTTCAGGGAATCGTTTTTCGAGGTGAAAGCACGTTCCGTCGGTTATAGTAATCCCCATTGCGCCAGGCTACTGCGAAGCTTGGTCTCTACGAATTCGCCCGTTTACTTCAAGGACTTTCGTCGCGATGCTCAATCGACGTTTGATACACCCTGTGGGAATGGAATATCGAATCCTGTTGGTACTTGCTGCCTGGGGCTTCGCCCTTCTTTCGAATGCTCAGGCCGCCGGTCAGCAGCCTGCAACCAAGCCTCAGAAAGAGGACATCTGGCAGGTGATTTATATCTCCGGCCAGCGAATCGGGTATTCCCACACACTGATCGAAACCGTGGAAGTGAATGGGAAGCCACTCGTCCACACCATGTTCGTGTCAAACATGGCCCTCAAGCGTTTCAACAAGCCGATGGTGGTGCAGCAGTCGTTGAAAACCGAAGAGACCCTGGAGGGGGAATTGGTCCGGTATGTCTTCGAGACGGCCAATCCTCCTGCCGCAACGATTTCCGCCGCGGGGGTCGTCGAGGGCACCACGTTGAAAATCAGCCAGACCGTTGATGGCAAAGTCGTGGAGAACAAGGTGACGATTCGGCCGGGCGTGAAGTCGCCGAATTACCACGAACGAGCGCTGCGGGCCAACCCGATGAAGCCGGGTGAGACCCGATCGTTCGAGGCATTCATGCCGGAATTCAATGCCGTGGCCACGATCAAACTGCAGGCCGGGGAGATGATTGATACGTCGATCCCCGGCGGCAAATCGCGCAAGTTGTTGCGGGTACGAATGACCCAGTCCGTCATACCAGGGGTGATAATGACCGCGTTCATGGATGACGCGGGTGAGTCCGTGAAAGTTTCCACGGAAATGCTCGGATTGGAGATGCAGTCCGTCCTGGTGACAAAAGACGAGGCCTTGAAAGCTGTCACCGTCCCGGAACTGGACCTCGCCGTCGGGACACTGGTCAAAGTGAAACCGATTCCCAACGCCCATGGAACGAAAAGAATGCGGTACCGGGTGACCACCAGTGGAACCAAAGTCGACAGCGTGATCGCGACGGGGGAAACTCAGGCCGTCAAGATGCTGAAGGACGACGTTGCCGAAGTCACTGTCACGGCATTACCACTGCCGGAAACGGCACAGGTTCGGCCGGTCGCGGCGGAGTATCTGGCGTCGACACAGTACCTGCAAATCACAGACGCCAAGGTGAAGGAACTGGCGGACAAGGCGGTCGGCGATGCCACAAACCCCGCCGAGATCGCCCGGCGCATGGAACGATTTGTGTACGAAAAGCTCTCGAAAAAGGATCTTTCCACCGCGATGGCCTCCGCCGCTGAAGTGGCCCGGACGATGGGAGGGGATTGTACTGAACACGCTGTTTTGCTTGCCGCCATGCTGCGTGCCAAAGGAATTC
This sequence comes from Planctomycetota bacterium, assembly GCA_018242525.1. Lineage (GTDB taxonomy): Bacteria > Planctomycetota > Planctomycetia > Planctomycetales > Planctomycetaceae > Schlesneria. The sequence continues at coordinate 283,685 of JAFEBS010000010.1, forward strand.
CATCCCGCTGTGCGGTCGGATTCGTGTACGTCGAAAAACTGAGTGCGTTTGGTGGTCACATGTGGACCGAGGCCAACCTGGACGGACACTGGATTCCGTTGGATGCAACGCTGGGAAAGGGGGGCATCGGGGCGGCCCATTTGAAGCTGCTCGACACCAGTCTGAAAGACGAAGCAACGAGCGCCATCGGTTGCTTTGCCCCATTGATGGTCGCGCGGCTGCAGATTGAGGTCCTCGACTGATTCTCGCATCGTCTGGGTTTGTAATTGCAATTGTTACAAGGCTCAACCAGCGTAAAAACTACAATGCAGCCGTCCGACGCCAAGTGTCGATGATTCTTCTGATTCTCCGTAACGCGTTGTGTGTTTGCTGTTTGTGGAATTTACAGGTGCGGAAAACGGCACCAAATGTCGAATTGGCACGCTGAGTGCAATGTCATTCCTTCGGTGCGAAACATCACCACACACAAGAATACCGGGACTCGTCGCCTGACGATCCCAGATTCCATTTTTCCTGCCGGCCCGAGGGAGACGGGCCACGCTCTGCTCACACACCACGTCTAATTTCATGCCGATTCAGGCCGGGACGTTACCCGCAACGTCCCGGCCTCTCACCTTCTTTGGGCCTGAGAAAGTTGCCGGAATCCCGAATGATTCACAGACGCACGACATGCTCGACGACCTGACTTGACCTGCGGCCACCGGGCCTCGCAGAATGCGAGTCGTTCGTTTTGAGCTTTGCCTATGTAAATGCAGATCGGCCCTGCCGATGGACTTTCGCGGGCGGCACTGCCAATTTCATCCACGCTGTTTCAAGACTTTTTTCATGATTGTGACCATCGACGGACCGGCTGGTACTGGCAAAAGTACCGTGGCCAGGATCCTGGCCAGCCGACTGGGTTTTGAGTTCTTGAACACCGGGGCGATGTACCGCGCCGTTGCCTACGTCTGTCTGGAGCGGCACGTCAACCTGGATGACACCGAGGCCGTCGGGCGTGTTCCCATCGGCCTGGACATTGTCTTCCGCAACAATCGCCTGTTCCTGGATGGCAACGATGTGACGGAGGCGATTCGAGGCCAGGAGGTCACACAAACGGCGTCACTGGTTGCCGCCAATGAATTGGTTCGCCAGCGCCTGGTGCAGTTGCAACGCGATGTCGCCCGGAACGTCAACCTGGTGACGGAAGGACGCGACCAGGGGACAGTGGTGTTCCAGGATGCCCAGTGCAAGTTCTTTTTGACCGCGTCCCCGCACGAACGGGCTTTGCGTCGGCAACGCGAGTTGCAGGCCCGGGGGGACGAAGTTGCGTTGGACGAACTGCTGGCCCAGCAGGAACTGCGTGACGAGCGGGATGAAACCCGCGCCTGTTCACCGTTGAAACCAGCCGATGATGCACTGGTCATCGACACGACGCCGATGTCACTGGAAGATGTGGCCGGTTATCTGGAAACGTTGGTAAGAGGGCGGATGGATCATTGACCGACAGCTACGGATGAAACACGGATAAGCCCGGTGTCATTGGCACTGCGTTTATCCGTGTTTCATCCGTGGCTGTCAGTGAATTATTCGAGTTAGTTCCCACTCGCGCACTTGCGTTTCGAGTTCGTTACGGGCGAGCCAGGGCAATTGCCGTCGCGGTGGCGACGGAGTTCGTGTGCGAGATCGTGATCAGGATCTCGCCGACTCCCAGGCTGTCGGCGTATTGCCGGGCGGGGCCGTCCAGGACCACAAACGGCTGGCCGCTCGGCTTGACGCGGATGTCAATGTCGGTCCAGCCCACGTCCTTGGTGAAACCCGTTCCCAGGGACTTCATGACCGCCTCCTTGGCGGCCCAGCGTCCCGCGTAGTGTTGAGCAAACTCGCGCCGCGGCTGACAGTGTTCGATCTCGGCCGCGGTGAAGACTCGCTGCAAGAAATGATCACCGTGATCGGCGATCATTTTGGCAATCCGTTCCACTTCGACGATGTCGGTTCCCAGGCCCAGGATCACGTTGCGCTCCCCCATCGACAGCGACTGGCCATCCAGACGGCTCCCGTCATTCCCAACACGACCTCGCCCGCCCAGAACAGTTCCGGCCACGGCTGCGGCCAGGTTCCCCTGGCGATTCGATTGTGCAAGTACGTCTGGATTCGCGTCGAGAATTGCGGTTCGGATTTCTGACGTAGTTTCTGAAACTGCGCCATCGAAGCCGGCGGGGGCGGAACTTTCGCAGGATCAATCGGTTCCAGGATGACCTGAGGCTCAGAATCGCTGGCGGGCTCAGCAGATCTCTGTTGCTGGGTTTCGACGAGCGCTGCGATCGGATGAATTTTCGTGGATGGCTGCGAAGTCGGCAGTAACGCAACCGTCTGGCAGAGTGTGAGAACCAGTCCGCCCAGCGTCGCCACCGCAAGTATGCCCAACCTGGTACGGTTCCGTGGAACATTCAGCAGGGCCGACATTCGGGCCGCCAGCCATCCCAGTAACAGCCCAAATCCAAGCGCGAAGAGAACCAGCAACCGAATCCGGTCGGGGGCCTGCGCGGCGACGATTCCCAGGCCTGCAGCCGCAATCAATGTCCCCGCGAGGAACATCAGCGTGGAACCGATTTGCGGGGTGACTGTTTCAGGAGGACTGGACATGTGAATCTTTGTTTAACCTTACTGGCACGCGTCGTGCCTGACCCCGGAGCGGTTCCTTGTGATGTTCGACACAATAGCTAAGCTGAATCGTAGATCGACGGCACCATGGGAGCAACGACGATGGCCGAACTTCGTTGCCTGGATCGGCAATGCCGATCTGATGGAACGGCAACCCTGACGGCTCGAAGTTCGTCTTCGCGCGTCTCCATTCGGTCGCTTAGAGTTACTCGCTGCTGGCCGAATCCCCAAAAGACCTGAAGGATCCGTTGCGATGTCCAAGTCAGTGCTCGTCGTGGCGACGTTGTGGGAAGCGATCAAGCCGTTTGAACGAGGTGATCGGTATGAAGATCCCCTCGACACGGCACTCGCCGAAGGTGATCTGGGCCATGTCTGCGGCGGTGGTTCCCAGTTGTCGGAGGAATGCGGGATCGAGTTCGTCGACATCGAAATCGAACTGAACGATCTGCACCGGGGGTTGGTCGTGACCCGAGCCACGCTTGAAGCTCAGGGAGCCCCCAAGGGGTCAGTCTTGCAATTTGCAGAGAATGGCGAAGATCACTCGATCGAATTCGGGGTGACCGAATGTCTGGCGATCTTTCTGGACGGAGTGGGACTTCCGCGGGCCGTCTACGAGTCGACTGACATCAATGTGCTGGCGGATGCGATCGACGACATTCTGTCCGCGAAATCGCTGGGGGAAATCCGTGGATCCTATTGCGGTGCCGAAGAAACCGCGATTTTCGTCTATGGACCGGACGCCGAACAACTGTTTGCGGGATTAAAACCTGTTCTGGAAGCTTCTCCCCTTTGCCAGAATGCGCGGGTTGTGGTCCGCTACGGCAAGGCGGGCAATCTTCCGCGAGTTGTTCGACTGTCGCGCACCTAGCCGACGCTGCCAGTGTCGGAGAGCCGGATTGCGGCAGCGTTGTAAACCAGGGCGCGGGCCGATTCCCGGGGAGTCGGGTTAAATCGCGTTGCATGAAGCTGGGACAATACCAGCCGCGAAGCGGAGCTTCGAAGACGGGCGTTCCCAAACGGGAGCTTGGGAACGAGAACAGTCAGAATAAATGCGATTCAAACCAAGCCTTGTTGTTTGCGACGAAGTTGACTGAACAGGTTGCGGTAAGGCCGGGCGGGATCTTTGGTCACGTTCGTGGATGGTGATTCAATGCGGGAGGCGGAGTTTGATTCCGCCGGCAGATCGCTGCCAAATTCGACCGTGGAAGATTCGCTCGCTAAGTCTTCTGTCGAATCTGTTCGTACCAGCGACTGTAGCTCTTTGCAGGCTCGGTTACCCTTGTGGATTTCGCTACTGATTTCGCCAGCCATCTGGCAAACCGCCATTCCCAACTCGACCTCCAGCGAATCCCATTCATCATCGTTGCCAGCGGTGGTGGCAATCGTCTCAGCGGCAGAAGACTCGATGTCGGCACCAAACTCGAGGCTGCTCGAATCCCAACCGGGGTTCTCGGTGACTTCTGGCAGGCAATCATCCAGACGGGCACACACGGCGTCGAATCCGTCGTCAGACGACTGCTGTGATTCAACAGCGGCTTCTGCCGGATCACAAGTGCTACTAGCGGGAATCTCGTCTGAAACCACAACTTCGTTGCGAACCTGGTCAAGTGAGCCGGTGTCCACTTCGCTCACCGCAGCCGCGCTTTCGATGGGAGCGGGGACTGTCGGTACTGGAAATCCGCCGTCAATGGCGGCGTACCGATCCCATACGATCTCTTCTTCCACATCGCCGTGACGCGTGATTAATGTCGGATCACAAATAGTCCGCCGGGTCGAGATCATCGTTTGTTTGACGACGGCCTGAGGAGTATCTGCGACCATGTTTGACACTGCATTAGGTTGATCAACACTGGCTGGTCCCTCAACGTCGTGGACGGACTGTGGCGGGTCGGCATTGAAATCGACGAATTCCGCGATTTCTTCTTCGAGATCCACATCCCTGTCGATCCGTTCGTCGGTCGTTGAGTACGTCAGTGGCAGATCCGCACCGAATTCGACGGATTCATACGATCCCGCGGCTGAACTGGTGTTCGCAGATGTCGACGGAAGCGATGACGCAATCGGGTCGAATCCTTCGACCGACCTTGTCTGGGCGGTGTCGTCGGACAGCAGGCTTTCGTTCCAATGCAGGGGCAGTTGACGCAAGTCTTGCAGCGCCTCGCGAATGGTATCGGCAGTCACTGGCTTTTGTTCCGCGACATACGCCAGCAACAGGGCGTGGTCACACAGTTGATTGATGCAGCGTGGCACACCCTCGCTGGCTCGATAAACCAGTTCCAGCGCTTCGGGCGTAAAGATTTCGGCGGTCCGGCCGCCAGCCCACGTAATCCGGTAGTCAATGTAATCGAGTGCCCCGGCACGATCGAAGGAGTCCAGGCAAACATGGGCACGAATGCGCTGATTCAAGGCTTCCAGGCCCGGCCGGGCGAGCGTTTCTTCCAATCCTGGCTGGCCCACCAGGACCAACCGTACCAAGGGACGTCCCTGCTCGGCCAGATCGGACAGGATCCGCAGTTCTTCCAGCAGGTCTTCATTGAGCATGTGTGCTTCGTCGCAGACCAGGACGAGTGCTTCCCGATGGGGGTTCAAGGCACGAATGGCAGGGACCAGTTCCAGTCGCAATTCCTGCTCGTCGTGGCGACGGTACGCATGATTCAGGTCGGCCAGGACGGTTTGGAGCAGAGCGCGGCGGGTCAGGAAGCTGGCATGTCGCAGCAGGACAACCTGAAACCGATTTTCCAATTCCACGCGCAACCGCTCGCACAGCAGTGTCTTGCCGGTTCCCGCAGGAGCGGAAACCACGGCGGCGCCCTGACCCTGTTCGACGCAAACCACCAACTCATCCAGTGCCGCCTGAATGGAACCGGCCAACAGAAAGCAGCGGGGATCCGGAGTGGCGGCGAAGGGCCGTCGTTTTAACAAAAACTGAGACTCATACATGGAATAAAGCTTCCTGCAAAACCTGGCAGTCGGGGTCTCGGATCGGCGTTGCCCTATCCAACGGGGGGGCAACGGAATGAGTTCCCATGCGGGGGGCTGACCCTCACCTGTGATCGATCCCATACCGTCCGTGACTTGAACACAATCGATACCTTCGACACCGCAGGAGCGACCGGAAATGTTTGCCGACCGAAAGTACCGAATCGTAAAGCCCGGTTGACTTTGCGGATCGCGAAATCTTTGCCAGATTCGGCGATGGTGTGGGCTCGTTACGACTTCGGAAACCACTCGCTGCTGAAGGAGATATCGCACGGGAGGCCGGAAAGTCGGGATCCAACAGGGAACAACCCTGAGATTTTGAGCAGGGTTGGTTGAGACCGCCGTTTGGCTGAAGGTGGCCCGGCGTTTTGCGACGGGCAGGAAAACGTGTAGAATAACTCCCTCTGTCGCGGTATCGGGCCGCGGAATCCACAGGTCTGTGAGAAGGTCAATGTCCGAAGGACGAGTTCAATTCCGTAGTCATGATGATGTTCGGAGTCTGTTTGGGACTCGCGACAAGAATCTTCGTCGTTTGCGCGACGTGCTGCACATTGATGTTGTGCTGCGTGGCGACGAGTTGCATTTGCACGGCGAACAGGCGCAGGTTGCCCTGGGGACGAAAGTCTTCGCGGAACTGAGGTCCATCATTGAGCGAACTGGGTATCTGGAAGATGAGGATCTGGAACGGGCACTGGGACGGACCCTGATTTCCGATCCTGCCGCCGCCGATGACGCGATCGACGTCTTTCACAAGGCGCGTAAGATTCGCCCCATGGGTGCCGGTCAGCGAGCCTACGTGAAGGCAATTCGCGAGCATGATTTGGTGATCTGCGCGGGGCCGGCCGGATCTGGCAAGACATATCTGGCCGTTGCCATGGCGGTTAACGCTTTGCGGCTGGAGCAGGTCCGCAAAATCGTCCTGGTCCGACCTGCAGTCGAAGCGGGCGAGCGACTCGGGTTTCTGCCCGGCGACATGCTGGCCAAGGTCAATCCGTACCTGCGTCCACTTTTGGATGCGTTGGGCGATATTCTCGACTTTGAACAGGTTCAGCGGTACTTGGACAAGGACGTGATTGAAATTATTCCGCTGGCGTTCATGCGCGGACGAACGCTGAACAACACATTCATGATTCTGGATGAAGCCCAAAATACGACTGTCACGCAAATGATGATGTTTCTGACACGCATGGGGCATCACTCCAAGATCGTTGTGACGGGCGATGCTACCCAGACCGATCTGCCGGACAAGATTGACAGTGGGTTGGTGGACGCCCTGAATCGTCTGAGTCACGTTTCCGGAGTCGCCTCGGTGGAACTCAGTGGCGAAGATATTGTGCGTCACCCGCTCGTACGGCGGATCGTGGCGGCATACGATTCGGATCGGCCCGAGCGGAGCAATGGCACCAGAAGTCGTGCAGATCGACGGGCGTCGCCGGCCGCGTCTCCCAATGAATCAGGCAGCGTTGAGAGTTCAACCGAGTCAAATCCCGAACCCGTTGAGGAATCCGCTGGCGATCAGGTCATCACCAGACCAGCTTCGGATCAAAGTCCACGCTGATTCCAGCGTGATTGGATACCAAACATGCCGTTGAGTTTCTCAGGAGACGTGGCGCAAGACAATGTGCCATACAGACTTTGGACTGTCCTCGGAAGCGGGCAGGGCTGATCCATGGGATTCTTTGTCACCCGCAAGACCAGAACCACTCGGACGGTCAGTCTCAAGACTGGCACGTGGGCGGCGCGCCTGGGGGGACGACTCTCACATGGCGATGTCGCGCTGCGTCTGGCTATTTGTCTCTCATTCCTGATCGTCCTGGTCCTGGGAATCGCCGGATGGCGGTCGCCATTCCCGCATCGCCTGGGTGATGACGCTCCCAACGGGATTCTGGCACAAATTGACTTCGATCGGGTCAACTTGCGAAAGACAGACCTCGCCCGGCTTGAGCGGGAAAATCGAGTCCCTCCGGTCTTCCGCAATTCGGTGGACGGCACTGAAAAGCTGCAGAATCTCTCATCGGAGCTGCGCACGCACTTGCAGGAAATTGCCAAGATCAACAGCTTCAAGGAATTGTCGGCAGACACCCGGTCGGCGTTCGGATGGCTGGGGGGCGGAGTGGGAACTCCCCTCGAAGATGTTCCCGCCCCCGACGCACTGGCCGCCTGGAAGCAGTTGCGTGATTCGCTCGGACCCGTCAAAACGGCCGAAGACAAAATTGAAGTTTTGATCGGTGAATTCAACCAGTTTACCGCTCCGCTCCGTCGTTCCGGGATCCTGGACCCGGCTGAAATCGCCCGCAAGGAATTACGCCTGGAAGCAGACATCTCGGTCGTTTCCAAAGAAGACGAAGATCAGATTCAAGCGTTCAAGGTGGCAGACTTGCTGCTGAACGAAATGTTGAAGGCGACGGGAAACCTGGGTGGACAATGGAAGTTTTATACGGAGTTAAAACCCCGTCAAGCCGTACTGGAACGCTGGCTGCAAAACCGGGTCGTTCCCACCTTGAAATTTGACGATGTGGCCACCAACCAGAAAGTCAACGAAGAACGGCTGAAGACACCACTCGTACGCGACGTTTACAAACGCGGAGCCCTGCTCGTCGCGCCGGGGACGGTCCTGGACGAGGAAACCCTTGAGATTCTGAAGGCACAATACGACGCCACCGAAAGCCAGGTTCCTTATTTTGAACGGGGCGTCCGCCTGCTGACCGTGCTGGCCCTGCTGATCGTGCTGTGGGGAATGAATGGGTATCACTTGATTCGCAATGAATCACGCCTGGCGACAAACGTGGGGCGACTGACGGTTTATCTGGCCGCGGTCACCGTGACTACAGTCCTGGGACGATGGCTGTCATTTGACCCCTGGCGTGCTGAGGCGGTGCCAATCCTGTGTGTCGTCATGATCCTGGCCATCGCCTACAATCAAGTTCTGGCGGCGTTGACGGGATTCTCGATGACGTTGATCGTGACGTTGGCGAATGGTCGCAGCGTGGGCGAGTTTGTCGTCCTGATGAGTGCTGTCGCAGCCTCAATCGTGCCGCTCAATCAGGTCTCCAACCGGATGAAGCTGGTCAAGGTCGGCTTTTGGGCTGCGGTCGCGTATTTCCTGGTGACCTGGGGAGTCAATATTGTCGAAAGCCAGCAATTGGGCCGTCTGTGGACGGACCGAAACCTGCTCACCACCAGCTTGCAGGGAGCCGGATGGAGTTTCCTGACCGGGTTCCTGGTTTCTGGCGGACTGCCGTTTATCGAAAAACTGTTCGGTGTGGTGACGGACATCAGCCTGCTGGAACTGAGCGACGTGTCGCACCCGCTGCTGCAGGAACTGGTCCAGCGAGCTCCCGGGACGTATAGTCACTCCAACGGTGTGGCGACAATCGCAGAAACCGCCGCCGATGCCATCGGGGCCAACGGATTGTTGTGTCGCGTCGGGGCCTATTACCACGATGTCGGCAAGATGCTCAAGCCCCAGTATTTCGTTGAAAACATGGTCGCCGGCCAGGTCAGCCGTCACGAATCCCTGAACCCCGCGATGAGCGCGCTGGTGATCATCGGACATGTCAAAGATGGCGCGGAACTGGCCCGTCAGCACAACATCCCTGAACCGCTGATTGACTTCATCGAACAGCATCACGGCACAACACTGGTGGAATACTTCTTCCACGCCGCCACAAAGCAGGCGGAAAGCAAGCCGGATCATCGTTTTGAAGTCCAGGAATCGACGTATCGATATCCCGGTCCCAGGCCGCAATCGCGCGAAGCCGCCGTCCTGATGGTCGCCGATGCCGTGGAAGGGGCCAGCCGGACACTGGCGGAGCCGACCCCCAGACGGATTGAAACGCTGGTTCACGAAATTGCCATGAAACGGTTGTTGGATGGCCAGTTCGACGAGTGTTCCCTGACCCTGGGTGAACTGGCAGTTGTGGAAGATTCCCTGACAAAATCACTGATTGGTATTCACCACGGTCGAATCAAGTATCCTGAACAAAAGACCGCGTAACGTCCCTGTCATCACTCATGTCCAGATTTGAGATCGACATTACCGACCAGCAGCGTCACCTGCCCGTTCCGAAAGAACGGTTGCGGGACGTCATCCAGCGCGTTCTGGTTGAAGAGCGAATCTCGTCGGCACAAATCAGCCTGGCGTTGGTCGATGATGCCGGGATCCACCGGCTCAACCGGGAATTCCTGCAGCACGATTACCCGACCGATGTCATCAGCTTCCTGCTGACGGAACCGGGTGATTTGTCTGAACGGCATCTGGAAGGGGAGCTTGTGGTCAGTACGGAAACGGCCATTCGCGAGGCGGAATCGCACGGCTGGACGGCAGACGACGAATTGCTGCTGTATGTCGTCCATGGTCTGTTGCATCTGTGCGGCTACGATGACCTGACTGACGAAGCCCGTCCGGCGATGCGCGTTCGCGAACGCCAGATGCTGGCCTTGTGGCAACTTACCCCCACTGGATTGGAGGCTTGACATGCTGCTGCTTCCAGTCGTCATTTTTATCCTGCTTCTGCTGGCGTTCTGGAGTGCCCTGGGCTGCGATTCGCTGCGTGATTTCTCGTACAGTCGCCTGGAGGAATTGTGCGAGGCCAACGGGGTCCCCGACCGGTTTGGTAAGGTGTTGAAAGAGCAGGGGGCGGCGCTGCTGGTTCTGGAATTCGTGCTGACTTCCGTCACGCTGGCGTTATCGGGAATTATCTGCGTCTGGATCGGCTGGCCGATCGTGGCCGATGGGCAGATGACCCAGCGGATTGGCTGGACGTTTATCCTGCAATATGCCACGTTTGCGCTGCTGACGTTTTTCTTCGCAGACGTTCTGCCGTGGACGATCGCCCGCGTCGCGGCCGAGCGATTCCTGTATCGCTGGTGGCCGGTGATCGAACTGCTGCAGACCCTGCTGAAGCCCGGATTGTGGATTGCCAACCAACTGGATCGCTACGCTCATCGCATTGCCGGTCGTGCCAAGCCGGACGAAGACGATGCCTCAGTCCTGGAACAGGACATCCGCTCCGTGGTCGAAGAGGGGGAACGGGAAGGAGTGCTGCAGCAGGGGTCCACGGTCATGATCCAGCGGGTGATGGAACTGCAGGATGAAGACGTCGGCGCCATCATGACCCCGCGTACGGACATGCATTGCGTTCCGGCCGATTGCACGCTGGAAGAAGCCCGTAAAATCCTGATTGAATCCGGACATTCGCGGATGCCGGTTATTGGGGATTCGACCGACGATGTCCTGGGAATCCTCTACGCCAAAGATCTGCTGAAGGCCCTGGAACCGCATCGAACGGGCGAACCGATCGCCGTGTTGCGGGACATCATCCGCGACCCCGTCTATGTTCCCCTGACCATTCGAATTCCGGCCATGCTGGAACTGATGAAACGTCAAAAGATCCATATCGCGATGGTCCACGACGAATACGGCGGTGTTGCGGGCCTGGTAACGATGGAAGACATTCTGGAAGAAATCGTCGGCGAAATCGCCGACGAATATGACGAGGAACAGGCTGGGGACGAAATCCAGACTGAAGCGGGCGTCGTGGAAATTGAAGCTCGCGTGCGCCTGGATGAAATCAACCGTCAGTTCGACTTCGATCTGCCGGAAACCGACGACTTCGACACCGTTGGCGGGTTTGTGTTTTCGCAGTTCGGCCGGATCCCAACCGTCGGCGAAACTCTCGATTGGAACCAACTGCGATTCACCGTGCTGGAGGCCGACACCCGTCGGATCCAGCGTCTGAGGATCGAGCAACTGGACGGAGTCGCATTGGCGCTGAAACCGCCTGCAGAATGATTGTGACTTCGTCAAACTCCTGAGCCCGCATGCTGACGACGGGTTGCGGCGACATCGGGTGCTTCCGGGACCACAGGCAGGTTCATTTGGTTCCGGTCAAAACCCCGCAATGCACCAGAGTCGGCAGGATTTGACTTGGAGTCAGACCCGCTGTTGTCAGCCACTCTCGGTATTCGCGGCCGCTGTAGGCCCGGCCTTCCGTCAACGAGAACAACGAGGCGGAATAGAGTGCCACGGGCAAAGGTCCGTCGAGTTCATCGTTCAGGAAGACATCGTGAATCAGCAGTCTTCCGTTGGCTGGCAGGGCCGCCGCGCATCGATCGACCAGCCGCTGGCATTCGGGCACGTCCCAGTCGTGCAAGACATTGGAAAGTAGAATTGCATCCGCAGGAGGCAGCGGATCTGTAAACATGTCTCCCGCGTGGCATTCCAGCCGATCGGCCACTCCGTAATGTACCGCGAATTCTGCTGCAACTTTCAGTACTTCCGGGCGGTCAAAAACAATCGCCTTCAAGCCGGGATGTTTCCTCAGACAAGCGATGGAATAGATTCCTGTCCCACCGCCGACGTCCAGCAGCGTTTCGTTTCCAAACGGAATATGGTCGGCCAGTGTGGGTGCAACGTTCTTCGCCCGGCCAGCCAGCGCCAGTGTCAGTCGACGGGCCGACATCTCGGATTCCATCGCCGATTTCAGACCTTCGCGAAAAATGAAGGCGGCGCCGGGATCAGATTCCGCGGCCCGACCCTGATCATTCGTCCGCAACCGCTTCACCATTTCCAGGACTCCGGGGCTGCTGCCCGCCAACCCGACGTAGTCCCCGACATAAAACTCCCCGCCAGGGACAAGATGTTCCCTGGCCAGGGGACTCAATTGCATCCGCCCGGCAGAATCGACTTCCACCAGTTTCATGGCCCGCATGGCTGTCATCAAAACGACAAATGCGCGCGGTGCCAGGTCCAGCCGGATTCGCAACGCCTCGGGCGTCAGTGGTTCGTCCGCAAGAATCTGAAACAGATGCAGATGTTCCACCGCCGCAGTCAGCAATTCCGTTCCGTAGCTCCCCCGAAACAGTTCAAAAATCGGAGTCGGGTCACGATCGGGACCGGGCAAGGCAGACATTGTGGCACCTTCAAAGATCTGGATGCGAACTAAAATGGCTCGAATTCGTCACCGGTCGCCGGTGCGTCACTGCGAATCGGCACGATCATGTCCGCCTGCCACAGGTGTGACAGCTTTTGCACGATGTCGATGAACTTTTCAAAATCCAGGGGCTTCGTCAAAAACGCCTCGACGGACAACTCACTTCCGGCAAACGCATCGCCGTCGCCGGTCATCACGACGACAGGCAGATGTTGCAGGTCGGCGTCGGCACGAATCCGCGTCAGCAGTTCCAGCCCGTCCATTCCCGGAAGGTTCAGGTCCAGCAGCAGCAGATCGGGCCGCGGGGCATTCACGTACTTGCCGGTGCGTTGCAGGAAGTCCCACGCCTCCACGCCGTCGGTCAACCACGTCAGCCGGTGTTGCAACTGCCCTTTGCGCAGTGCGTGAATGGCGAGCCGCGCAAACGTCAGGCTGTCTTCAACCAGCAGGATCTCCATCGGTCGACCGATGGTCTCATGCGTCATGATGAACGACTCCCTGAAAGTTTGGCGGACGAAGCCATGGAACAAGCGCAATTTTTCCGAACCATCGGACTTAACGTTAGCATGAGAAAGGCGGAGGGCCAAGTGCAGCGGGATCAGGGACAGAAAGTCGATTGCCGCGCGCTGCACGGCAATCCCATGCAGCCGAAGTCGTGAGACTACGGACGGTGGACGCAAACGTTCCGAAGTTCTCGTGAGCTCGTCCAATTGCGCCACAAATCAGCGGGCCTCCGTGTGGACACGTTGCTGCACGCGATGCTGAAGTTTTCCAAGAAGTTACATACGGAACGCATTGGTGGTTGATAGATTGCAACGTTGTCGTAACGATCGTTGTGATGTCTGTCGAAAATGCTCACGTCAACGGGTGCGGACCATGACAGCCCCCGGAAAAAATGTTTATGTCTGGACGGCGGCCGGTGCTGTCATGGCGCTGATCGTGCCGATCATCGGAGCTCTGATTGTCGGAGCACTTGTTCCCGGTTTCGTCTGGATTCACGTCCCGCTGCGGTCGCTCCTGGAAGCAATGGGGGGGATGATTGCGCTGGCGATTGCGGGAATTCTGCTTGCGGAATTCGGAGGCAGAAAAAAGGTTCATTCCTCGTGGATGGCCGCAGCGCTGGTCAACATGGGGTTGCTGGATCTGTTTGATGCTGCCTCCGTTCCGAGTGACCTTTGCATCTGGCTGCATGGAATCTCGACATTGACCGGTGGTCTGCTGTTTGCCGGCGTCTGCACGTCCCGGTTCTGTCCTGTCTTTTTTACCAGGCTTCGATTTCCCGGGGCGGTGGCTGCCGTTTCGATTCTGATGGGATTTGCGGCGATTCAGTATCCGTACCTGCTCCCGATCATGAAATCGTCCGATGGCATGTTTTCGACCCTTTCCGTCATCCTGAATCTGATTGGCGGATTTGGCTTCCTGCTTGCATCGGCCTGGTTCATCCGACGGTTTCTGACCGAGGGGGCTCAGGAGGACTGGACGTTTGGGATGTTGACCTGCTTGTTTGGTGCCGCGGGAGTTCTGTTTGGATATTCGCTTCCGTGGGATGGAGTGTGGTGGTGGTGGCACGCGCTGCGACTGGCGGCGTATGCCGTCGCACTCTCGTACGGATGGCGAACGTTTCGGGACGCAGAACTTCAACTGCGCCGGGTCAACCGGGAACTGAGCGAATCCAATCTGGTCCTGCAGCGGGATCGCGTGCTGCTGGAAGCGAACGAACATAGCCAGAAGCTGGCGGAGGAAAACCTGCAGCGGCTGAACCGCCAATTGAACGATGCCAACGCAGCTCTCGACCGGACGGTGGCGGAGCGAACCGCGCGGCTGTTGGCGGTCGAAGAGCGATTCGAACTGGCCGTTCGCGGATCCACGGACGGGCTGTGGGATTGGAATGTCCTGTCCGGCGAAGTCTATTATTCGGCCCGGTTGAAGGAGTTGCTCGGGTATCAGGACGACGAGTTTCCCAATCATTTCAGCACATTTGAAGCCCATCTTCATCCTGACGACCGCGATTGGGTGATGCGTGAGGTCGAATCGCATCTGAAGCAGCGAACGCCTTACGATGTGGAATACCGTCTGCGAACGAACTCGGGAGATTTCCGCTGGTATCGTGCCCGCGGCCAGGCCATCTGGAATGCCGCCGGTCAGGCACAGCGCATGGCCGGATCCATTACCGATGTGACCGAAGAACATCGGTTGCGTGAACGATTTCGGCTGGCCGTGGAGGCTTCTCCCACGGCGCTGATGATGGTCCAGTTTGATGGACGGATCGTGATGGCCAACTCGCGCAGTCTGACGCTGTTCGGCTACAGCGCCGCGGAGTTGATCGGGCAGACTATAGACATCATCGTCCCGGATGAATTCCGGTCCCGGTTTCCGATGTACCGGGACCAGTATTTCCAGGCCCCTCGACCGCGAGTCATGGGGACAGATCAGAATGTGATGGGAAAGAGAAAGGATGGTTCTGTCTTCCCGGCCGAGATTGGATTGAGCCCCGTGGAAACGGCCGAGGGCCCTGCCGTCATCTGCGGTATCATGGATATCACCAGTCAAAGACAGACCCTGGAAGTCATGCGGCAGGCCAAGGAAGCCGCGGAATCGGCCAGCCGAGCCAAGAGTTCCTTCCTGGCAAACATGAGTCACGAAATCCGCACACCGATGAACGGCATCATCGGCATGTCGCAATTGCTCGCTCAGACCGAACTGCGATCACACCAGCGTGAATACCTGGCGACCGTGGAGGAATCCGCACATATCCTGCTCCGATTGCTCAACGACATCCTGGACTTTTCCAAGATCGAAGCGGGCCGACTGGAATTGGAATGCGTTGAGTTCCGGATCTCAGAATGCATTGCCCGTGCCGCCCAGATGCTGCTGCTGCGAGCCGCCGAGAAGGGCTTGGAAATCGCCTGCCGGATCGCGCCGGAAATTCCTGACCATCTGCTGGGCGACCCCGGCCGCATTCAGCAAATCCTGGTGAACCTGCTGGGAAACGCGGTGAAGTTCACCGAGACAGGCGAGATCTTCGTCAACGTCATCGCGGAATCCATCTCATCGACCCGGGTGCGGCTGCGTTTTGCGGTCAGTGATACGGGCATCGGGATCCCGTCAGACAAGCTGGAGCAGATCTTCAGGCCATTCGAACAGGCCGAATCATCGACCACCCGGCGATTTGGGGGAACGGGATTGGGGCTGACGATTTCACGTCAACTGGTCGAGATGATGCAGGGACGAATCTGGGTGGAAAGCGAATTCGGCAGGGGCTCGACGTTCCATTTCACTGCAGAATTCGACGTTGCCGCCGATCAACAATTGCACACTCCGATCGAGTTGGATTCGCTGAAGGATCTGCCGGTTCTGGTCGTGGACGACAATTTGACGAACCGCCAGATCCTGTGCGAGATGATGCAGTACTGGAAGATGCGTCCCATCTCAGCGGCATCTGCCGAAGCCGCTCGTCAGGCACTGCACTCGGCCGATGTCGCCCAGAAGCCGATTCGACTGATCCTGCTGGATCATCACATGCCGGTCGAGGATGGGTTTCATTTCGTGGAAAGCATACGATCCCTGCAAAGCCGGCAGCAGTGTCCGATCATCATGATTTCGTCCGGTTCGACTCCATTCGACACGGAACTCTGTCAGAAACACGGCATTGACCGGTTCATGACCAAGCCGGTCATTGCATCTGAATTGTTGAACGAAGTCCTGCACCAGTTCAGCCGCTATCGCAAGGTCACTCCGGCACCACGATCTCATGACAACTCACAAATACAGCAGCATCGGGTCTTGCTCGTGGAAGACAACGAAATCAACCGTCGCGTTGCCGTTGGCCTGCTGCGCACACGCGGACACCAGGTGGTCGTGGCCGAGAATGGTCAGGAAGCAGTGGATAAACTGTCCGAACTTGAATTTGACGTGGTCCTGATGGACATGCAGATGCCGGTCATGGACGGCTACGAAGCGACCCTGGAAATCCGTCGTCGTGAGCATCTGGCGGGGGGACACATACCAATTGTTGCCATGACTGCGGAAGCCTTGAAGGGCGATCGAGAACGCTGTCTGGAGGCTGGCATGGATGACTATGTGGCGAAGCCGATTGTCCCCGCCGAACTGTATCGCGCTGTCGAGCGATTTCCCGCCCTGTGCCTGTCGGCGGCCACAACCGAGAGTGCCAATCAACCACCGGATTCACGACATGAACAGATTGTGCAATCGACCTTGCCGCAGAATTCACAGGTCGCTGATCCGCCGGTGATTGACTGGGCGATTGCTCAACAACGACTGGGGGGCGGTGCCAGTGTCATTCAAGAGTTTGCGGCCATCATGCAGGAACAGGTTCCCAAATTAATGGCGGAGATCCGGCACGCAATTGAAACTCGCGACTCGCAATTGCTGCGACGCACAGCACATACAATCAAGGGCTCAGCCACGTATTTCGGTGCTGAACCACTGGTCCAGGCGGCAATGTCCCTGGAAAACCTCGGCCGCGATGGGCTGTTCGAGGACACCGCCACGTTGCTGGAGAGACTCGAAACGGAAGTCGATCATGTCCTGAACGCTTTGGAATCCGGTTTCCCCGCCGCAGACTGATTCCTATTGCCAGCCGATCTTTCCAGATTTCGCCATTTCGTTACCATTCGGGCACCATGGCAAATCATCGAGTCGTCATAGTGGGAGGTGGCTTCGGCGGATTGAACGCCGCCCAGTCGTTACGCTCCGCCTCGGTGGAAGTAATGCTGGTCGATCGACGTAACTTCCACTTGTTTCAACCTCTGCTGTATCAGGTGGCCACTGGCGGTTTGTCTCCGTCGAACATCGCTGTCCCGTTACGATCGATCGTGCGACGGCAGAACAACTGCCAGGTGCTGATGGCAGACGTCGTTGGTTTCGACCTGACGAATCGGCGGGTTCATTTAACTAATGGGGATGTGCCATACGACTCGCTGATCGTCGCTGCGGGGGCGCAGACCGGTTACTTCGGAAATGGCGATTGGTCGAATCGCGCTCCCGGCCTGAAGTCGATTGAGGATGCGCTGGAAATCCGGAGGCGCATCCTGTCTGCGTTCGAATTGGCCGAACGGGAACAGGACCCCATCCGCAAGACCGCATTGCTGACGTTTGTTGTCGTTGGAGGCGGTCCGACCGGAGTCGAACTGGCGGGGACTCTGGCCGAGATCACCCGCCATACTTTGAAGGCCGATTTTCGTCGTTGCCAGCCGGCGGATGCCAGAATCCTGCTCGTGGATGTCGCCCCGCGATTGCTGGGCGCCATGCCGGAAGATCTGTCCACCGAGGCACAGGACCGACTGGCGAGGATGCAGGTCGAAGTTCGATTGAACACCAGGGTTCTTCGACTGGATGACGCCGTGGTGACATTGAAGGAGGGCGATTTGACCGAAGTTATCGCCGCGCAAACCATCCTGTGGGCCGCGGGGGTCGAAGCGTCCCCACTGGGGCAGCAACTGACGGCGGCGGCTGGTCTGATCGCGGCCCGGGGCGGCCGAGTCCCCGTAGGCCCGCAACTGCATCTGGAAGGGCATCCCGATGTTTTCGTGATCGGCGATTTGGCCCATGCCGTTGATGGTGACGGCAGGCCATTCCCCGGCGTGGCACCGGTGGCCATTCAACAGGGCAAGTACGTTGCCAGGCTGATCATCGCCAGGCTGAAGAATCGCGATCTGGCGGCATTCGAGTACTTCGATTACGGCAACATGGCGACGATCGGCCGGTCCGCCGCCGTGGCCCAGTTGGGACGCTGGAAATTCCGCGGACGCGTCGCCTGGCTGATGTGGTTGTTTATTCACCTGATGCAGATCGTCCGCTTCGAAAACCGGCTGCTGGTGCTGATCCAGTGGGCGTGGAACTACTTGACATTCAACCGATCGGCGCGATTGATCACGGACGTGGGCCGCCGGGAATCTGCATCGAACACGGAGCCCCCCGTCAGCTCTTCGGCTCCACCTTGCTCGCCTTGATCACTTCAATCGGGACAGCGATCTCGCCAATCTTTTTGCCAGCGGGATCCAGCAGCTCAACTTCGATGTGCAGCGACCCGACAAAATCGGGCTCTTTCGCACCATCGTAATGCGCGTGTGCCAGAACACGTTCTCCCGCGCCGATTTTCGGTTGTGACAGTTCAATCGACAAGCACTCGCAACTCGTTTTCAAAGTGGTCGCTTCTACGGCCTGCGTTCCCTTGTTCGTGACCCAGACACTCAAGCGGGCGGATTCCCCCTGCTTGACCACCCCAAGTTCGATCGTGGCTTGAACCGGATACCCCGTCGCAACGGGTGCAGTCCCGTCGCGCTGGGGGACAGGGGGCGCGGTCGGACTCGTACACCCCAGCAGCGAGAATCCGATCAAAGCGCTATGGATCAGCGGCCACTGACGTCGCGACATCTGTATTATCCAGTTTGATGGTCCACCGGAAGCGTCAAATAAATGGCGTGATTCCCGGCTGGGCCATCGGGGCGACCTTGACGACATCGTCCCAGGACTTGATTTCCGGAACCAGGACTTCCCTGGAGTTCATGGCCATCTCCCAGGTGAGTTGCTTGCCCGTGTAGCCAGCCATGCGTCCCATGATTCCGGCCAGAGTACTGGTGACCATGCGATCACCGTCGTTGATCGGCTTGCCCGTCCGGATCGAGTCGAAGAATTCGTCGTGCTCGACCTGGTACATGTCCGGGGCGGGGCCTTCGTACTTCCAGGGATTCTCCCCCGAGATCGAGACACCGCCGCTGATCTTGGCGGTGCCCTTGGTTCCCGTCACGTACAGCGAGTTCTCGCTGTGGCATCCAGAGATCTGGCGCTGAGCCAGGAAGCCCCTCATTCCCGTTTCCCATTCGTAGTTGACTTCGATGTGGTCAAAGATGTTTCCGCCGTGCGCGGGAATCTGCCGTCCACCCACCGCCGTGCACCGGGTGGGCGGGACATCTTTGGCAACCCACTGCAACCAGTCGACCGTGTGAATGGCCTGTTCGACCAGGCCATCGCCGGACAACCAGGTGAAGTTGTACCAGTTGCGCACCATCCACTCGAGATCCGTGATCTCTTTCGGGCGGCTGCTCGCGGGGGGCATCGGCTTGACGGGACCGGTCAGGTACGTGCCGTAAACGGTCAGCACGTCGCCGATTTCGCCACCGTGAATACGCTTGAACAGTTCACGGCGAGGATAGTCGTAGCGCCAGCAGAAGCCCGCCACCATGGCCAACTTCTTGTCCTTGGCGATCTTGACCGATTCCATCACCGAGCGAACACCGGGAGCATCGGTCGCCATCGGCTTTTCGGTAAAAATGTGCTTCCCCGCGTCGACCGCAGCCCGCAGATGGTAGGGGCGGAATCCGGGAGGCGATGCCAGCAGGACCACGTCGCAGTGATCGATCACCTTGCGGTAGCTTTCCAGGCCGACGAACTTGTAGTCGTCGGTGACCGCCACCTGTTCGGCGATGCGTTTGTTGGCCTTCAGGCTGCCGAGTGAGTTTTCAATCTGCTGAGGGAAGACATCAGCCACGGCGACAAGCTTGACCTGGGAATCCGCCGTGAGCGCTTGCGAGGCGGCACCGGTTCCGCGGCCACCGCAGCCCACCAGGCCAACCTTCAATTGGTCGCTTCCTGCGGCAAAGGCCCGGGCATTCATCGACAGGTTCATTCCCAGTGTTCCTGCCACGGCAGCGCCTGTCTTCAAAAAATCGCGTCGCGAGGCATTGGCAGGGGTGGTTGCATCCGTCATCGGTTTGAAACTCCACGATTAAGGCGGGTAGGTGAATTGCCGAAGGCGAGGAAATCATGCTACAAATCGGCTGCGTACGATGCGAGTGGACGACCGTGTTCCCAGTCTGTTTTTCGGGAGAACTCGAAACTTTCTGAATCCTGCCAACCTTTTTGCACCGGCTGCCAGGAAGCCAGTTGACCTGAACGGGATTCGATCACAGAATTCCGATGTTTTCCATCGAGTCGCCCGACAGTGCCTGCCGACAACCCGAATAGCCTTCCCAGTTCTCCCGCCTTGTTCGCCCCGGAGTCGCTGATGTTGACCCTGACTGGTACGCCATTTCAGTGCTGTGATGGAATCCCCCGGCGAAGCTTCCTGCAAATCGGTTCCCTGGCGGTGGGTGGTCTGACGCTGCCGCAAATGTTGCGGGCAGAATCGAGTTCCAGCCAGTCGGCCAAATCAGTGATCATGGTCTACCTGTCGGGCGGACTGGCTCATCAGGATACGTTCGACCTGAAACTGGACGCCCCCAAGGAGATCCGCGGTGAGTTCAATGGGATCGACAGCAGCCTGCCAGGTTACCAGGTCGGCGAGTTGCTCCCGCTGACCGCGCAGTGTGCCCACCGGATGGCGATCGTCCGATCCATCGTCGGCTTGCGGGATGAACACAGCAGTTTCCAGAACGTCACCGGCTATTCGATGGACCAGTCGAATCGCGAGGGAAAGCCCAATTTCGGCTCGATCCTGTCGCACAAGCTGGGACAAACGGATCCCGCCGTGCCGGCGTTTGTGGACCTGTTTCCAACAATGCAGCACAAACCGTACAACAGCCCCGGATCCGGTGTCCTGGGCCCGGCCCACCGATCGGTTCAGGCGGATGGCGAAGACCTGGCGAGCATGAAGTTGCGGTTTGTCGAACCCGTTCAATTGAACAATCGTCGCAAGCTGCTGGAGGCCATGGACCGATTCCATCGCCAGGCAGATGCACAATCAATCCGCAACATGGACGCCACCTATGGCAAGGCGTTCGACGTCTTGACGACCAGTCGCATGGTGAATGCCCTGGACGTGACCAAGGAAGATCCCCGCATTCGCGATCGCTATGGACTGGGTTCGTCCAAACACCTGGGCGACGGGGCTCCGATGTGGAACGATCAGTTGCTGGCAGCCCGGCGTCTGGTTGAAGCTGGAGTTCGCTGTGTGACGGTGGCCTATGGATTCTGGGACACTCACGGCAACAATTTCAAATACCTGAAGGATCATCTGCCACTGTTTGACAGGGGGATTTCGGCACTGGTCAACGATATTTATGACCGTGGGCTGGATCGCGATGTGACAGTCTGTGTCTGGGGGGAATTTGGTCGAACCCCGAAGATCAACAAGGATGCGGGCCGCGACCATTGGCCGCGCGTCGGACATGCGCTGCTCTGCGGTGGCGGCCTGAAAGTCGGCCAGGTGCTGGGTGCCACGGACAAACTGGGAAGCGATGTCCTGGACCGCCCGCTGCATTATCAGCAGGTTCTGGCAACGCTGTATCACACTGTCGGTCTGGGGGAAGACCCGTCGATCAATGATATTTCCGGTCGCCGGCTGCCCATTCTGGATCCGGGAATTCGACCGATCAGCGAACTGCTGTAAGGCATTGGTGTGTCGAGTCTTTCGTGGAAACCGTTGTAACCGTTGCGATCGGAAGTGCCAATTCCCGTTCCAGTGTTGACGTGGGGTGGCCGATCAAATTAAATAGAGCTGATGCATCGCGCTCTGCCCGCCTGTTCTCCCGCCCGTTTCTGCCGCGTTGAAGGAATCAGCCATGCTGACAATTCTCGGAAACCGAACTCGTCGATCGAACGGTTCCTGTGACGGGATCTCGCGACGCGATTTTCTGACGATCGGTGGAATGGCACTCGGTGGTGTCAGCCTGTCGGGAGTGCTGCGAGCCGCTCCTTCACAATCGCAATCGCACAAGGCGATTATCAATATCTATCTGCCGGGGGGACCTCCTCACATCGACATGTGGGATCCCAAGCCAAACGCTCCCGCGGAAGTGCGCGGTGAGTTTCAGACGATCCAGACCAACGTCCCGGGAATTGAAGTCAGCGAGATGTTCCCGCGGATGGCCCAGATGATGGACAAGTTTGTCCTGGTCCGTTCACTGGCGGACTCCGATGGCGGTCACGATGCCTACCAATGCATGACCGGTCGACACAAGGGCGGTCGGACACCCCCGGGTGGCTGGCCACAAGGCGGTGCCTGGGTTTCGCACGCCATGGGGCAGGTGAACCCGGCAATCCCCGCCAACGTCGCGTTAATGTATCAGACCGGCAACCGCACCTGGGGCGAAACCGGTGATGGCGGATTCCTGGGAGTCGCCCATTCGCCCTTCAACGTGCTGGGACGCGAAGCCCGCAGTACGAACGACAACATGGTCTTGCATGGTGTCACCATCGACAAGCTGCAGGATCGGACCCGACTGCGCGAATCGCTCGATCGATTCCGTCGCGACGCCGACCAGCGCGGTGTGATGAGCAGCCTGGATGTTTATTCCCAGCAGGCGATGGGGATCCTGACCACGTCCCGGCTGGCCGATGCCCTGGATCTGTCGAAGGAAGATCCGAAGATCGTGGAGCGATACGGAAAGAGCAACACCGCCTTCCAGCGTGACGGTGCCCCGCCGATGATCGAAAACCTGTGTATCGCCCGCCGTCTGGTCGAAGCCGGTGCCCGCTTCATCTCGATGAACTACAGCCGCTGGGACTGGCATGGCGGCGACGGGATGAATTTCCCCAAGTGTCGGGAAGAATGTCCACTGCTGGATCAGGGGCTGTCGGCACTCGTGACTGATCTGCATGAACGGGGCCTGGATCGCGACGTGGCGATCGTCGTCTGGGGCGAATTCGGTCGAACCCCCAAGATCAACGGCATGAACAGCCGCGACCACTGGCCGCAAGCCAATACCGCTGTCCTTGCCGGCGGCGGAATGCGAACTGGACAGGTTGTCGGTTCTACAAACAAGTACGGCGAACAACCCAGCCTGCGACCGGTCAAGTTCCAGGAAGTCTTCGCGACGCTGTACAAGTGCGCGGGCATCGACGCCCAGAACACCCGTGTCTTCGATCAGTCCGGCGTCCCCCAATACCTCGTCGATCCCGGCAATCTGCCGCTTCACGAAGTGATCTGATCGCCATCCGCACGTAGGACAGACAATCCTGTCTGTCCCGGCTCTTCGCGCGGGCGGTCTATTCTGGCTTGTTCAAAGTATTGTTTGGAGCCTTCTTCCGCAATTTGAAGGTATATTCCACGCGACCGCCGCTTGGAGTTTTGATCTCAAGTTCTTGGGAACCATTGATCGGGATCACAGAGTTGTAACCGTCGGGGAATTCCGCGACGGAATAGCTCCAGGTTGCCGCGTCGACGAGGCATCGAAAGGTTCCCGTGGCATCGGTCCGAACCGATTGAGCCTGCGGCGGTGCCTTCCCTGCCGGTTGACGAACCATTGTCAGTGTGTCCGGAACGATATCCTGCAACCAGTATTCAGCCAGCGCCCTTTCCCGGCCAAACAGGACCCCCGGAATGCCGCGTCCTGTGTCGGCGTCAACGGCACGCAGAGTCAATTCACAGGCACGCGGTAACTTGAGAATAACGTTGTCCTCGTTGGGGCTCGAGTTCCGCGAGACGCCGATGTTTGGAATCGGTTTGGTCGCCGCGAGTTTCCAATGGTACATGACGGCATCCAAGCCGTGAAACTCAACCATGCCTGACGCGTCCGTGGTGCCGACCGCATCCACGGCGTGCTGCCGAATGCCCTCCCATCGTTCCGCTTCGATCACAACTCCTTCAATCGGTTTGTTGTCGTGTCCATCCACTACCTGGATCCGCACAGTCCGATTGGCGGGAACCCAGCGGCCATTGTGCGGAACCTGCCGCACGACAAAAACTGGATGCCACCGATTCCAGACGATTGCGGTGGAGTCCGAGTGCCCGGATGCGAGATAGGTTCCGTTGGGCGAAAAGTCCAGACTCCAACAGGGGGACTCCAATGGAATGCTCGCATCCAGCCAGTCGAAATTGACTTCCACAATGTCAATCGCATTCCGGGGTCCAATCCGCGACCAGGCCAGGAATCGGGAATCGGGTGAGAACACCAGACTGTTGTCATTCGGACCGATCTGGCTCTTCTGCGGCACCGCTGCATCTCCGGCATGCGGATCGCTGACCGGCCATTCGCGAACGCTTTGTAGAGTGGCCCGGTCTCTGAGTATAACAGAGGACGAGATGACGTTCCCGTTGTCATCACGTCGCGTCTCACCTGTGGCGATCCACTTTCCGTCGGCCGAGACCGCCAGCGGCATCGTGGATTTGGGGAGCGGTGCCTGACGCAGACGTTTACCCGTCCCGGTGTCGTACTCGAACAATTGCCCCCCCAACACCACGAACAGCGATTTGGCGTCCGGCGAGAACGCCTGACTGGTCTCATACCCAAATGGCGGCCGCTGCGCTTCATTCGCAACATATCCTGGCAAGTCCAGATTGATCGACGCTGACACGCGACCGTCTTTTGCGCTCCCCCACCGCACGACGGCATCGTCGCCCCACGACGCAAACTGGGTTCCGCCCGGCAGGAAGCGGACGATTCGTATGCCGCCCCGTTCGCCATGTCCCGGGAGCGTTGCCAGACGCTGTCCCGTCTTTCGATTCCAGATTCCCAGCGTATTGTCGAAGGCGCTCGTCACAACCAACAATCCGTCGGGTGAAGTCGCCAGACCTTTGATATTCGTCGCCTTGTTCGGATGAGCCAGGATCTGCTCCTGAACTCCAGTCCGAATGTTCCAGACACGAGCGTCACCGTGGCTGGCTGTCACCAGCGTTTGATTGTCCGCAAACCGGACACTGCTGACCTCGGCGGAATGAATCGAGTCCCCGGAACCTGCAACACCCAGTCGCTGGACCATGCCGGTTGGCAACTTGGCGACAGCCGCCGACTGCTGGTGCGAAGTCAACTGATGATATCGATACTCTCCGCCATTCTGGACCGCCAACCGGCGCATGAAGTTTCCAGAATCGGCACCCACGGGAACTGCCGCACCGGCGCCAATTTCAACACAATGAATTCGCGATCGACCTGCATTGAGTGATCTGATCCTGCCCAGATCCTGAGGCCACAACGGAGGATCCGACGCATCTGTCAGGAAGAAAATGACATCTGGTTTCATTCGCAATGCCAACTCCAGCGGTGGCAGGTGGTTGGTCCCTGACCCCGGTTTGATGTCCGCGAACTTCTGGCGAGCCAACTCCTTATTCTGATCGGTGGACTGGTCCATTGCTGGCTGGGGGGCCTCGTTCAACTTGATGACTCGCAATTGTTCATCGTAAAAAATCACCAGGAACTGCTGCTGATCATTCATCAACTGCAGGCTGGAACTCACCGCATCCCTGGCAAACTGCATCGCATTGTTGCTCTTCATGCTGCCCGAAGCGTCGACGACAAAAACGACGCTCTTACCGTGATCCTGAATCCCGACAAATGTCGCGGTCCCTTCTTCTTTGTTTGGCTCGACCGAAGTCGTGGTACGTTTGGGCTGGCGAAACTGTTTCGGCATCCTTCCCCCGCCGCCGGTCATATGAGAAATCCGGGTATTGGGCAGAGCCTCTTCCAGAGCATCCAGTTCAGCGTCGGTGATGTTGCACATCATCATTGTCAGTTCGCGAAGCTGCTTCAGTACCTTCAGGGCCTGGTAGCCGCCACCAGGAATCTCACAGTTATTCAGCCACAACGTGTCCAGCAGCTTCAGCTTCTGCAATTGCTGCAATCCGGCAATGCTAAAGTTCTGACCGGGAGAGACACCCGGATGACCACTGCCGCTCAAGTCCAATCGCGTCAGCGACTCGATTTGCGATATGTGATTCAAGGCAGCGTCGGACAACCCACTGGCCCGCAGACTGAGATGTTCGAGGTGCTTGTGAGTACGGAATTGTTCAATGGCCGCGTCGGTGATGGTGAGGCTGCTGATGTCCAACCGGCGCAGTTCGGGCAACGATGCGATGAATTTCATCCCCTCGTCATCAACCTTGCAGTAAGTCAGTTCCAGGCTGCGCAACTGGCTGAGCTGACCGATCTTTGCCGCCACCGCGTTATCAACACTGGGGTGACCAAGACTCAAAGAAATCAGACGCGGAAACGAAAAGCTCTCGGCGGAAACTTCCTGGCCGACCAGACTCAGATGCTGCAATTCTGTCAATGAGCTCAATTGGCGAATGCCTGCCGCTGAGAACCGCATCCAGCCGAACCGCTCAGTCCCGACATACGATTCCAGCGACAGCGATTTCAAATTCGACAATTTGCCAATCGACTTCAGTGCTTCATCCGTCAACAGTCCTTCCTGTCTCAGGCTGAGTGATGTCAGTTGCGGCAACTTTTCCAACAGCATTGCGCCGGCGTCTGTTGTTCCACATTCGGTGATCGAAAGTTCACGGAGTGATGTCGAGCTGATCACGCCACGAATGGCATCGTCTCCCAGACCTGCCCCTTCCGTGTTCACGCTAAACAGAGACAGCTTTTGCAGGCGGGGCAACTGTCCAAAGTGACCGACACCTGCGGCAGTGAGGCCTTTGGTCACTTCGATATGAATCTCGCGCAGGTGCTTCAGAGTCGCCACCTGTGCCAGGATCTCATCGGTGACTTTGCTGCCCAGGTAAAGACTGTCAATTTGATCGTTTTCGTCGTAGTTGACGCTGAGCCCCTGGTTATGGAGCGGCTTCATCCACTCGGGCATCAGTGCGGCAGTGCGCGCTTGTCGAGCCGTCAATGTCGTCAGGACAAGTTTGCCCCGTCGCACCTCGCGCAGGACTTCTGGATGCGTCGACCAATCGATGAGTTGTGACACGGCACCCGCTAAAGGAGCCTGGTTCACGGTCAGTGTCACCGGTTCGTCCAGATTCAGCTCCGTCAGCCTCAGCGCCTCGAAATCGATCTGCAATTCGAGATTCGCCGCTTCTGCCACTTTCTGCAAGGCCAGCTTCAGCGGCATCTTGTCCGCCGCGAGAGACACCTTTTGCTTCCATGGATCCGTGGCGGGCGTCGCCGAACCTCCGGACGTCTCGCCTTTCGGCGTGGCATCCTGCTGGACGTTCGAGGAAGGCTGCGGCGGTTCGTGACCTTGTCCACTGAGCACAGACGTCAGCGTGGCCACGCCCAGCATTGTCACGATCGTGAGAGTGATCAGGCTGGCGCCCCACCAGGAGGATTGACGTGTGTCCGGGACGCTTCGCACGGTGAGGCGGCGGATGCGAGTGATCAACGATCCTCCACTGGCGGCCAGCACCAGGGCCTGTCCAGAATTGTGTGAGCGGAGTAGTTCCATCGCGGCCAGGGCCTGGGCAAAGGTGAAAGAGCTCCCGCAGGCTCCCACGGCCAGATCATCACAACAATGTTCTCGCTCGTCCCGAATTCGACCTGACAGCCACCAGACGGCAGGGTGATAGAACAGCAGCGTTTCGACGACTGCCTGCAGCAGGTTGACCAGGTAATCGTGGCGACGAATGTGAGCCAGTTCATGGGCGAGGACTGCTTCGAGCTGAGGGACCGTCAAACCGGTCAGCGAACTGGCCGGGATCAGAATGATCGGTTTCAGCCAGCCGATCACAGTGGGAACATCCACCAGGGCCGACTCAAGCAGTTGAACGGGACGGGAAACTCGTAATCGGGCGGCCAGACCGTTCAATCGCCGTTGCCATTCATCGGCCACTGGCTTCACTGCGCGGTGTTTCATGCTCTGGACAATCCGCCAGACAGCGAGCAGCCGGATTGACAACACCAGCACACATACAAACCAGCTTGTGACCAGCCACGGCAAAAGTTGCTCGATCTGATCACTCAGTGTTGCTGTTGTTGGCGAACCGCTCACTCCGTCGGTTCGATTTTCGACTTCGCTAGCGACCGGGCCCGGGGCTACGATCAGCGGAGCGAATTCCACATCCAATGCCGCCGGCGTCACAACATACGGACCCAAATCGGGGGCTTCCGACACCGGTGAGTTGTCGGGCAACGCCGTGGACGCGAGCGTCGCGACATCTGACGTCAAACGATTGTCCGACGAGGCAATCCAGATCCAGGTCGCAATTGGGCAGAACGTTATCGCGACCAGTCCGGCACACAAGACCAGATATCGACGTTGGGGCGAAGCGTGCTGAGTCGCAAACAACATGACGGCCAATCCCGCGGCCAGCATCGTCCCCTGCCACAGGAAATGCAGCAACGCCCAACCCAGCGACTGAACGACAGGCGATTCGAGAGAACGCATGACAATGTTCATGACAGCACCTCGCGAAGATCTGATCGAGGACAAGGCAAACAAATCGTGTGTTGTCAGGCGGATGCCGACGTTCAGCCTACCTGGCCTTCTGTTCCAGTTCGTCCAGCAGTTTGCGGATCTCAGCCAGATCCTCCCGGGATGCTTTCCGCCCCGAGAGTGCC
This sequence comes from Planctomycetota bacterium, assembly GCA_018242525.1. GTDB lineage: Bacteria > Planctomycetota > Planctomycetia > Planctomycetales > Planctomycetaceae > Schlesneria. Next base: position 312,420 of record JAFEBS010000010.1, read on the forward strand.
TGCAAGACCAGCTTCCGAGCGGACCCGCCGAAGGCCCGGTCCAGCAGATCGCCAATCAGTTGCCGCTGCGTGACCTCGGCCGCCGCCACCGCCTCATAGACATGCGTTCGGCTGGAATCGTCCCGTTTGACGAGCCCCTTGTCGTGCATGATCTGCATCAACTTTAACGCCGTGGTGTAGCCAGTCCCGCGTTCAACCTGAATCGCGTCCGTGACTTCGCGGACTGTTGACCGACCTCGCTCCCACAGCACTCGCAGAATGGCCAATTCAGCCTCGGTCGGTTTGGGAAGATTGTTCGCCGCCATGTTCAGGTTCCCTCGGTACCACAGCCTCGTCGATTGTGAATCACCATATACGAAGATATTCGTAGTGTCAACGAAGAACTTCGTAGTATTGGACCAATACCAAGGATTGCAGACAGCAAAGTCCATTAATTTCCCACGTCGGGCGTATCGCTACCGCCAGCCAATCCGCGTGGTCGGCAGCAACGACTTCAATCGTGTGTCCAAGTCAGCGTCCTGCTTGTATCCGAAGATCTCCAGGAATTTCAGGTGCGACATCCTGCCGAGGGACTCAAGAGGGAAGGCGTCCTGGTTGTTCGTGGGGCTGATCGACAGGGACTCGATGTTCTGGCAGCCTTCCAGTTGCTTCAGGACTTCGCCGAGCCCCGAAATCGACTGAAGTGACACCGTTTTCAGATTCGGATGGGATTGCAGTTGGTACAGGTCGGAGATACCTCCGTTGAATCCGGCGAGCATCAGGGATTTCAGTTGTGGGACCGACAGGAAGTGGCGGCCGGAAATTGTCGAATCGATGTGGTCGATCCGGCCATTTTTTTTTCGCATTTGTTTCCCGATCACGTGGATCTCCGTGAGATTTGGCAGATTGGCCAGATGTTGCAATCCGGGGCCAACCTGGCCTCCGTCCAGCGTGATGCGTTCCAGCTTCCGAAAACGGCTCAGGGGTGCCAGCCATTGATCGTCAACGCCCGTGCCAAGCAGCCAGGCCGACGTGACCTCGGTGTCCATCGCCAGAAAACGGCTGACGTAGTTCGACCAGCCGGAGCCGTTGCGGAGTCGATTCTGCAAGGTGCCGGGAGGAGTTTCCACCAGCCCGTTGACTCCGAAGACCGCCCAGGCCGATCGACTGGGCCACCAACAGGCCAGTAGACCGATCCCCCAGATCAGGAACAACACACCGAGGATGCGAATCCAGAGGGATCGATGCCAGGTTTGACGGCGGAACGGGGCAGCCGTGCTCTGCGGGGTGTCGGTCGACATCGATTGGCTTCTCGAAGAAGTGGATTCGTCGCGGGGACTGGATTCACAAATGATTCGAAGTGTACTGCGGTCTGTTGAATCTTTACAAACCCGGAAGCCTGGAGGATTGCCTGTTGCACAACCGCTTTGAACCTCAATAATTGAAGTTGGTCAGGGACGCTGCACTCCTGACGAATAGCGGATGACGAACTGCATCGCACATCGGTTCATTCCGACGGGCGCGGTATAAGCAAGCCGACGTGACGAGATGCCTGTGGGGTGTCATCACGTCGGCTTTTTTTTGGGCCGGGCGGCATTTACGAAGCCAGGTCTGTTCACAGCAGCGGGGAGGTGCGTCATGAATTCAACATCAAATCACACGCGACAACTGATCGCTCAACTGGCCCATGACCAGGCGGCTGTGCGGATGAAAGCGCGGGATCAACTCGTTCATCAGGGCGGCCAGCAAGTGACCCGGGAACTGGTGCAGGCGATGATTGATCCGCGGGCGCACGTCCGCTGGGAAGCGGCAAAGGCACTGCAGGCCATCGCAGATCCGGTCTCGGCCTCGGCACTGATGAATGCCCTGGAGGACGAGGATCAGGATGTGCGCTGGGTGGCTGCAGAAGCACTGGTGTCGCTGGGAAAGGTCGGAGTGCTGACGGTCCTCAGTGGTTTGACGAATCGGGCGGGGTCGCTGGAGTTTTGTAGATCCGCGCATCATGTTTTGCGAAAGAGTCAGACCGACGCTGAGGTCGTCGCAAGGGTACAGGCGGCACTTGAATTGCTCGATTGTGCCATCGCGGCACCTCCGGCGGCCTTCAACGCGCTGGTTGTGCTGAGTCACGCGTCCGAGGCGATTGGGGTCTAACCGGCGAGGGATGATCAGATGCAGTTGCGCATGGTCGGACTGGAGCGGATGGGAACGAACATGGTGCGCCGGTTGCAGCAGGGCGGTCACCAGTGTGTCGTCTACGACCTTCATGCAGACGCGGTTCAGAAGCTCGCTAGGGAGGGAGCGGTCGGGACAACTTCGCATTCGCCGCGCCGCCGAACTGAAGGTGCAGGAGTACGACTTGAACCTGGCCGACATCGCCGAGGTCTGGCGGCGCGGCAGCGTGATCGCGTCGTGGCTGCTGGATCTGTCCGCCCATTCGCTGCTCTCCAGCCCCGACCCGGCGAAATTCACCGGCCGGGTATCGGACTCGGGCGAAGGACGCTGGACTGTCATGGCGGCATCGACGAGTCGGTGCCAGCACCCGTACTGAGTGCCTCGCTGTTTCAACGATTCAGCTCGCGCGGCGAAGCAGTTTTCGCCGACCGAGTCCTGTCCGCCATGCGGTACGAATTTGGTGGACATGAAGAGAAGCCGGCCACCGGACAGGGAGACGCCTGATGACGTTGGTTCATTCGGATGCTTTGGTACTGTTCGGCGTGACGGGCGACCTGGCCCACAAGATGATTTTCCCGGCACTGTATGCGCTGGCGAAACGGGACGTGCTGAAGGTTCCGGTGATCGGCGTTGCCTTTCCAAAGTGGAACCTGGAGCAACTGCACAACCGGATACAAGACAGCATCACGCGGGCGGGCGGGATTGATGACCAGCCCGCCTTCGACCGACTGCTGTCCCTCTTCAGCTATGTCAGCGGAGACTACAAGGAACCGGGGACGTTTCAGGAGATCAAGCGGGCCCTCAACAAGGCGGAACGACCGGCACACTACCTGGCCATTCCCCCCTCGTTGTTCGGGACGGTCATTACGGGGTTGGGGACGGCAGGTCTGGCCGATCAGGCGCGCGTGATCGTCGAAAAGCCGTTCGGCCGCGACCTGGACTCCGCACGTGAATTGAACCGCGTGGCGCGGTCGGTGTTTCCGGAAGACTCGATCTTCCGGATCGATCACTTCCTGGGGAAGGAGGCGATCATGAACATCCTTTATTTCCGCTTTGCCAACTCGTTCCTGGAACCGATCTGGAATCGAAACTACGTAGAGAGCGTCCAGATCACCCTGGCTGAAAAGTTCGGCGTCCTGAACCGCGGATCATTCTACGAATCGGCAGGCTGTTTGCGTGACGTCATCGAAAATCACCTGTTCCAGGTCGTCGCGCTGCTGGCGATGGAGCCCCCGGCTGGCCGGCACTTTGGCCTGGTTCACACGGAAAAGGCCAAGGTGTTCCAGGCGATGCGGCCGCTGCAACCCGCAGACATTGTCCGCGGTCAGTACACCGGGTACCGGACAGAATCCGATGTGGCACCGGATTCGGATGTGGAAACCTTCTGCGCCCTGCGGCTGTATATCGACTCGTGGCGCTGGGACGGAGTGCCGTGGTACCTTCGGTCGGGAAAATGCCTGGCGGAGACCGCGCACGAGGTGGTTGTGAAGCTGAAACCGCCTCCGCAAGCATTGTTCGCGGACTCGGACCCCGGAGTCGGCCGAGCGAACTATCTGCGATTCCGCCTTTCACCGACGTCGATTGTCGCCCTCGCTGCCCGTGTGAAACGCAAAGGGAAAGAGTTTGTCGGTGATCAGCGTGAACTGTACTTGGTTGAGGAAGAGCCGGGTGAAGAGTCGCCATATGAGCGGTTGCTCGGAGACGCCATGGCCGGTGATGGTGCCCTCTTCACGCGAGAAGACGCCGTGGAAGCTGCCTGGACCGTGGTCGATCCCGTGTTGAACACTCATCCCCCGAGCCAGCCCTACCAACCCGGCAGTTGGGGACCGGATGCCGCGGACGAATTGATTGCGTCTCATGGCGGCTGGCATCATCCCCAACCGGAAAGCGCTTCGTGCCCATGAAGTTCTCGGTTGGCATGGCACGTTGCCGACGCGGAAAACTGCGCCGAACGGGCCCCAGACCGCAGGATATGCACCATGAAGAACACGAAGGGAAGAAAGGCAGATCTCTTTGCCTTACTTCGTGGACCTTCATGCTCTTCGTGGTCCAATTGATGCTTCATTCATTGAAGCCGAGTGTGATGTCATTCATGGGCTGGAACTCGTCCATGAGTTCTGGTTCCCGTTTGGCGGGTCGGAGACGGTCGGTGACCCCGCCGAATGGCAACTGAGACTCAGCGAGGCGCTGGAGCGGGCTTCAAGTCGATCGGCAGTTCGTCGATCTTGGCGGCCAGGATGAAGTCGTTTTCGGACAGACCGCCAATCGCGTGGGTCCAGATTTCAATCGCCACATTGCGATAGCCAACCAAGTGCAGATCCGGATGATGTCCCTCGGCTTCCGCGACGTCTGTCACGGCGTTGAAAAAACGCATCGCTGAGACAAAGTTCTTGACGATCCATTCCTTGCGGATTCTCTCCCCCTGATGAACGACCGTCCAGCCGCTGAGCTGTCTCAACTGAGCATCCACTTCGGACTCAGTCAATCGGGGGACTCCACCTTCGCAGGGTACACATTTTTTGGCCCGCAGATCTTCGGCCGATTGAGTTGTCATTGATGATTCCGTTTCTGCAAGAGGGAGGTGAGGGCCAGTGAGCGCTTACGGCGGGGCTGCTTTTAATTGTACCAAAAGGGTCGGCAGCTACTAGCGTCCAATGACGTCCTTTGTGAGCCGCAAGGCGCTGCTAGCCGCGGGTGTACTCTCAAACGCACCCGAAGAACCATCGGGCTGATTGCTCTCCAACGGGTCAGACCGGTCAGACCCGCTTTACCACGGACTGCTGGCAGACGAATCCGTGGCCTCGCATCACCTGCATGGACGAGGGCATGCGGAGCTCCTGCCAAGCAGGGAAGGCCGTTGCCTTCGCTTCGCCAGAAGAGCTCGACAGGAGCCCCGCACAAACCCTCGTTCAGCACGGAAGAACACAGAGTCAACTTCTGACGATAAGACACATGATCGAAGTCGGTCATCAGACTCACCGTCATGTCGTCGACTCCGTGCCTCTCCGTCTCCGTGTCAATCGAATTCCGCGTTACAGCGATTTCAAGAACTCGGCCAGCAGCTTTTGCTGATCGGGTTTCAGCTTCAGATATTTGCCGACAGAGACCTTGGCTTCGCCATCATGGGCTCGGATCGCCTGGTCCAGCGTGGTGGCTCGGCCATCGTGCAAGTAAGGGGCACTCGCGCCGACGCCCCACAGCGGCGCCGTGCGCATTTCGCGGGGGCCGGCGTTCCCCTGGACGATGCCGTCACCCAGCTTGCCCATGTCATGCAGCAGCAGGTCTGAGTACAGATTCACGGTCTTGTTACTGAGGGCCGCTACCGGGCTGGGGCCGGTGGTCAGGGACGGAGTGTGGCAGGCGGCACAGCCACTTTCCAGGAAGAACTTGGCTCCGAAGACCGTGGAAGGTGTTGTCGGTTGAGGGGGCAGCGGAGCCAGGAACCGCATGAAGTCGGCCACCTTGTCAATCCCCGCCTTGCCCGTCGCCGGATCCACCTGATCTTCCGGATCGGCGACCTTGTCCAGTTTCTTCAGCAGGGCGATGTTGCCGTTGGGTGCATTCTCCGTTGGGAACAACCGGTTGGTGATCCCCATTTCATTCAGGTATGCATCCCCGGCGAAGGCAAGTAGCGTGGCCTGCTGTGCCTTCCAGCCAAACCGGCCGACGCGAGTCGTCCCCGAGACCACGTCCTGAACCAGGCTCGCCTTGCCGAGCACTCCGTCAACCGCCGTCGTGCGGACCCCCTTTAGAATCACATTGTCGGGAATCGCCTCGATCAGACCGAATCCGAACAGCGGCGGGGTCTGACGTTTGGCGGTGATGTTGGCTTGCCTGGGGACCTTCTCCAAGCCGTCCTGACTGATGGCTCGTTCCTGCAACAGAGAGCCACCCAGTGATTCGAGGGGATCGAAGAATCCGTTTGTGACTCGTCCAAATCGAGTCGCATTGATCGCGCTGCTCCCGCCAACCGCCGGACCCGAATGGCACACCGCACAGGATTCGCGATTGAAGATTGGACCCAAGCCCGTACCGGGAGTCTCCGCCTCCTGAAAATCGTCCAGTCCGTCGTCAAACGCATCGAGTTCGTCGGGAGTCAGTCCGTCGAGGGGAACTGCGGCGGCAGGTGGCGGTGGTGGAGGCGGTGGTGCCGATTTCTTCGTTCCTTTTGCGGTTGCGAACGAGGACAGGAACAGTACGGTCAGCATGGCACAAGCGATCAGTGCGGACGTGCACAAGTGCTGACGTCCGCTGGCAGGCATGAGCCTGATGGAAGACATGATGGAATCTCCTGTGATGGTATGACAGGTGTGAGCGCAATCTCCACGCAGCATGGGTGAACCGTTCGATGTCCGGAACATCGGGGACAGAAATGAAGCGTCCGAGATTGGGTGAAGTCGTATGACCGACGGCTTCAAAAGGGAGAAACGGGAATTGCTTCGGGCGTTCAACACACTTTTGGGAAATTCTGAAAAAAAGCTGAATTTCGATGCGGCATGCCTGGCATCATTCCACCGGTTGGACTCCTTGCGGATCCGTGTCTTCTCGCCTTTACACTTGATGAAGAGAGAAAGTGACTTTTGGGCAAAGAAGGAATGCGGCCAAAGAGGAGACCGGCACCGAGCGGCAAGACTGGAGATCTGAGGTCGTTTCGCCAGGGTCTGGAGACCCACGCTGACGGCGTCGCTATTCCCGGGTGGCCCAGACACGGACTTCGCCGTCATCGTCGATCTCGACCGACACGACATTGGGGCAGCAGCAGACCGGGCAGTCTTCCACGTATTCCTGCAAGGAGCCCTGAGTCGGATCGACAGGGATCACAATCTCTTCGCCACACGATTCACAGACGTAACTGGAATCGGCGTACAAGTCTGGTTGGCGTTTTCTGCGGCGCCGTTTCACGAGTCAGAATTCCCGCCTGGGACGCTGTGGAGGTGCTGGTGGAGTGCGTCGCGGGCCCAGGACCCGTACCAGCACTACGAATACGCTCACGCCTCCCACAATGATCTGCGGGGGGATCTTCACGCGGGCGATCACCAGGGCGATGGCGACACCCGTCAGCAACGTGACCCACGAAGACCGCCCCAGGTCTGGATTGCTGGTGAAGGCGGGCAGTGCCAGCCAGAACGTCGCCATCACCAGTCCCACCTTGAAGCAGGCGCCAGCCCACATCTCCGGGACGCCTTTTCCGCCCATCCACGTCAATACGCCCGCCGTCACAAGCAGCATCAAGCCGAGGACGCCGACCATTGTTCGATTGACTGTGACTGGTTGTGGACTCATACCACGATTCATAGCCGACCGACGTTGTCAGGGGAAGTCCAGAGCCGGCGATGTTCGCCGTTACAGTGGAAACTGAACGCCGGACGAGGTCGAATAGTGGAGCTTGTCGGTGGTTTGTGTGTGTGCCGCGTTTACAGAGAGGGTTCCATGTCTGACGTTCATTCAGAAATCAGTCGTCGTTCGTTTCTTGCCGCCGGAGCGGCCGTGACCGCGCTGGCTGCGGCACCGGCTGCGCAGGCCACTGCCGCCGACGGGGCCTCCTCGATCATCGAACCGCCGCCGGGGAAGCGAATCCTGATTTCGTGCAAGCTGGGGATGATTGCCAAAAAAGTCGATGGCAGGGATTTGACGCTGGCCGAACGCTTGAAGCTGGCAGGCGACGCAGGGTTCGACGGAGTGGACTTTGACGAAGCGGGTTCTTTCACGGCCGAGCAGGCGCGGGATGCCGTCCGCGAATCAGGTGTGTTTGTCCACAATGCCATCAACCACGCGCACTGGGGCCAGCGTCTGACCAGTCCGAAGGACGAAGAACGCGAAACCGGCGTCAAGAATATTGCACATTGCCTGCGCGTCTCGCATGCCGCCGGTGGCAGCGGTGTCCTGATCGTCATCGGCCGCGGTAGTGATGGCACCACCCAGGAGATTGATGACAGGGCCCGCACGGAAATCAAGAAGTTGATTCCCCTGGCCGCGTCGCTGGGACAGATGATCCTGTTTGAAAACGTCTGGAACCAGATGCACTACGATCACGACCAACCGCCAGAACAGACTCCCGAGCGATTCATTCAATTTGTGGACAGCTTCAACAGTCCCTGGGTGGGGATGTACTACGACATTGGCAATCACTGGAAATATGGCCAACCACGCGCGTGGCTGAATGCTTTTGGCCGTCGTGCCGTGAAACTGGATATCAAGGGGTTCAGCCGGGCCAAGAACAAGTTCGTCGACATCACGTCGGACGAAGACGATCTTCCATGGGGCGAAGTTCAAAAGGGTCTGGATGAGATCGGGTTCGCCGGTTGGGCCACGGCGGAAGTCGGCGGTGGCGGGCTGGAACGCTTGACGATCGTCCGCAAGCAAATGCAGAAGGCGCTGGGAACGGCGTAACGGACGGGATTCCGGATTGGTGAGCCGGAGTGGCATCAGCACGATGGCACTGTTTGTGAGCCGCAAGGCACTAGCCGCGGGTGAATTCGCAGCCACCCGCAAGAACCGGCGCGACTCGCAGGCTTGTGCCATCTGCGCTAGTCGCCGGTTCTTCCGACACGATTGGGAAGACACCCGCGGCTAGTGCCTTGCGGCTCACAATTCAAGTGCCATTCGGCCGTAACTGCGAGTCCTACGTTATCGCGTGACGCCAAACCGATTCCACTTGTCGCCGGGAAGATAAATGTACCGGACAACGCCAACCATCAGGCCATGCGGCACGCTGCCAAATTCGCGACTGTCCCGCGATCTGGTGCGATTGTCGCCCAAGACGAAATAAGCATCAGGCGCCACCACCTGCGGTTTCAACTGAATTCCAGAGTCGGGCTGGTCCATGCGAATCGTGTATTCCCTGTCTCCGGCTCGTTCCAGAAAGGCTTGACCGGAATCCGTATTATTCTTGCCTTCCGGTGGTATCGGGGTTTGTTCCAGGGGCTTCCCATTGATGATGACTTTGCCGTCCTTGATTTCAATCGTTTCGCCCGGCAGACCTACGATTCGCTTGACGTAGTTCTGGCGATGATTGATCGGGTAGCGAAAGACGACCACGTTACCACGCTCGAACTTGTGCTCGGACAAACCCAGCTTTGTGACCAGGATACGATCGCCCGGGACCAGCGTGGGAGACATACTGGCCGACGGAACGATAAACGCTTCCAGAACTGTCGCACGCAGGAAGAAGGCCAGTCCAATTGCATAGGGGATGCTGGTCGACGTCATCAGGATATAGACCAGGGGCCGAAAGGTGACCTGAGGTGGCGAGGCTTCTGTCAGGCTGCGGGCAATCCTGCCGGCATCCCGGACCGACCACACGACCAGTCCGATCAAACCAGCCAGGCTGATCAGGAACGTCACCAGCATCGCTGTGGAATTGGGAATCAACGCGGTCACGATCAGGACGGGCCCTAACAGCAACGACCCGCAAAACATCATCAGGCCGCGTTCGACGCGACCACAATAGATCTGTCCCAGACCGGTGCAGATCATCGACAGGGATTTGGCAATCCACGGCTTACGAACGGGAAACACTTCGGTGTTCATGGGGAACTTCCTCGATCTGTTGCTCGACAGCGAATTCCGGATAACCGGTTGGAAAGATCAGATTGCCGACCATGGCGACGATTCGCGCCACGAACAAGAGCGACGCTGCAGTACACACCAGGATCGGGACCAGACGTCGTCCCACGGCCGTGTGCTCAGTTACCGGCCGCATCACCGTGAATTCGGCCTGGCGTTCCAGCGCCGACATGATGCGGCTGGCCAGGTCGTCGGGCGGGGACAGAGCCCGACGCTCACGCACCCAGGCGTCATAGTCATGGTCGTCATTCATGGAGTTGTCTCCTCGGTGACGCGTTGGCCACTCGTTCCGGCTGCCAGGCGCGCATGGCTGCCCTCAATCGCTCACGAGCCCGGCTGACACGTGATTTCACGGTCCCCAATTCAATCCCCTCAATGGTGGCCACTTCAGCATGCGGGAATTCCTGGATCTCGGCCAGGACGAATGCAGTTCGTTGTTCCAACGGCAACTGCTGGAGTGCGGCATCGAGATGCAACCAGACTTCGCGCTGACTGGCCATCTCCGCCGGACACGGAGCCGGGTCGGGCTTTTCGATGTCCTCGCTCCGGTCGGGAGGTCGCTGCCGTAACTGGTTCAGGCACCGATTCCGAGCGATTGTCAGCAACCACGTCGACACTTTCGCGCGTGCGGAATCAAACGTCGCCAGACTCTGGAATGCGGCGACAAACACATCCTGGGTCAGTTCTTCGGCATCTTCGGGACTGCGCAGCATGTTGCGGACAAACTGAAACACGGTACGGTGGTACAACTCCACAAATTGACGAAACGCACTGGCCTCACCCGACAAGACCCGCTCGATGATCGCGCTCTCATCGCTCATGAGGCTTCCATAATACGCTGGCAACCGGCACTTGTCGGTCGTTGATTTGACTTACCAGCTTATACACGTGACGTGGCGAACAGGTTCCCCAAAATAGTGAGTTACTGCGTAAAAACAGGATCTTCGCTTTCTTCACGCTGTTTGCATGAAGTGCAGATGGCACTGGGTTTATCCGTGAGATTCGGGGGAAGTGGTCGTCAGCGAATCATTCGGGTTACTAGCGTGATCAGCCAAACGCGACGGCCTCAATGTGAAATTCGGCCTGGTAGACGATGTTCCAGGTGACGGCATCAGCCGATTGCAGGATCCGCCCTTTCCAGTTACTGCCGATAAACTGGTTCTGCCCGTAGACCGCAATTAGTGGAGCGTTCGTGTTTGGGTGTCGGTCCCATTTCCGGCCGTCATTGGAAACGTAAGTCGCTCCCTGGCCGACAGCGACGAAGCGGTCGCCGGTCCATACCACCGAATTGATATGCTCCCCTTCTTCCCCCGCCAGCCGTTCCGACCATTGGATCCCGTCTTCGCTGCTCATTCGTAATCCGTGCAGTCCAACACCCAAGAACAGGCCGTTGCCGAACGTGACATCGATCAGCGTATCGATTGCCTTCACGTGGGGAGTGTCGATCCATTCCTTGCCATCCTTCGAGGAAGCGCGGCGGCCTCGATCACCCACGGCGACGAACCGATCGTTGCCGAAACAGACCCGCCGCAACATGTTCTTGCCGGCAATGGCGGTCTGATCGCTCCACGTCAGTCCGTCTGCAGAAGTCATCACGAACGGCTTGGAATCACCGACAGAACCAGGATCCCCACCCAGACCGAGGAACACACCATTCCCAAATCCTAGGCCCCGCACATAGCTGACATACCGGGCGTCGCGTGAACCCGTCTGCCATTCGATCCCGTCGCGGGTCGAAGCGATCAGGTTCATACCGCCATAGGAACCCACGGCCGCGAAGCGTCCGTTGCCGTGGCTGACTGCGCGATAGACCTCACCCTCTTTCCCGGTCTGAGGATGAGTCCATTCCCTGCCGTCCAACGACACCAGTCGCAGGCCGCGATGGCCGACGGCGACGAACCGGGAGGGTTGAGGATCTTCAGCCATCGGGGCATCCAGCTCAGTGTCAAGTGGCGTTAGATCAGCCCCGGCAACCGGCCGTTCAAGTCACCGGCAAAGCGCGAGGTGTGGCTGTCGCCGAACGAGGTTGTCGGGGCCCCGATCAGGTTCAGCAGTTCCACAAACAGATTCGACATGGGGGCTTTCTTGTCGAAGGCCAGGTGTCGGCCCGGCTTCAAGGTTCCGCCCGCCTGGCCCGCCAGCACGACCGGATAGTCGTCGCGGCCATGGCCGCCATCGGACATGTACGAGGTGTACAGCAGCAACGAATTATCCAGCAGCGAACTGCCTCCTTCGTCGATCTCACTCAACTTGCGAACCGTTTCGGCGAACAGTTGAGTGTACCAGGCGTGAATCTGGCGGCAGGCCTCGCGGGCGATCGGGTCTGCATCCTCCGGGCGGGAGGCATTTCCCTGATGTTCCAGTGTGTGGCAATGGCGTTCGTAACCGACGGTCACAACACCGGGGAACATGCTTTCGTCACTTCCCGCCGCGAACGTGACCACGCGGGTCATGTCGGTCTGAAACGCCAATACCATCAGGTCGGCCATCAGCCGGATGTAGTCGCCGTGTCGTGACGGGTCCTGCTCGATGGGCCGGGTGATTTCCCAGATCGGTGTTCCCGGCTTCGGCAGTTCCGGCAGAGTCACCCTGGATGAACCGGGTGAGGCCAGATCCAGGACTTCCTGCTGTTGGCGCGATTCCACGAACGCGATCCGCTTTTCGACGGACCGAACCGAGTCCATGTATTGATCAAGCTTTTGTTGATCGCCTCGCCCCAATCCACGCCGCAGGTCATGGGCCTGTCCCAGGACCAGGTCCAGGACGCTGCGATCCAGGGACTCGGTATTCGACGGGGGCGTGGCTGGTTCAGGATTCGCCGCGCGCCGTTGCCAGTTCGGAACAACCGGCTGCCGACCGCGAAACATGCGATCGAAGATCAACCGGGGATTCCCTTCGTACGGGACCACCGAATCACGCGACCGAAACGAATAGTTCTTTTCGCCTCCCGCCAGCCCGATTTCGAGCGACGGTAACAGCGTCTGAGGCCCAAGGATTCGGGCGGCGGCCTGATCAACCGAGATCTCGGCGTACAGCTTGCCCCCTTCCTTCTTGACGGACGGAGCGCCTGTCAGATGCATCAGGGAACAATGCTCGTGCGCGTTCAGATTGTCAGATCGACCGGCATGGCACAGCCCGGAAATCACCGTGATGTCTGGCTTGGCAAATTCCAGCGGACGCAGGATCGATGGCAACTTGCCCAGCGGGCCCGCCTCGGTCGGCTTCCATGACTCCAGGACCGTTCCACCGGTAACGGTGAAGATTCCCAACCGGACCGGTGGTTTGACGACGGCCGCTGCCGAGGCGACGCGCGCTGGAAACAGCGATTCCAGGAACGGCAGCGACAGCAAAGCACCCGTGTGACGAAGGAGCGTCCGTCGGGAGATTTGAGGGGGATGCATCAGTGATCTCGTCGGTTCTGAAACGGATAACTTTTCACAATCTCCATGACCAGCGTCGAAAACCGAAATTCGTCTTTTTTCAACTGCGTCGTGATCTTCAGGATCGGGCAATCGTCGAAGTCGCCCAATTCCCGTCCAAGGGCGTACGTCAGCATTTGCTCGGACAGATTTCGGACAAAGTCTTCTTTTCTCTTAAGGATCACTTTCTTCAGGTCGGCGACACCATTCAACGTTTCTCCAGTCGGCAGTTCGCCGGTCACATCCAATGGCTGATCACCAAGTTTATCACGCCAGCGGCCAACAGCGCTGTAATTATCCAGGGCAAATCCCAATGGGTCCATTTTGCGGTGGCAGGCGGCACACGCCGCGTCGTGAGCATGCTGTGCGAGTTTCTCACGAAACGTCGTGATTTCTGTTTTCGGCTTGCCAGGTTCCTCCTTGATCTGGCTGACATTGGCCGGGGGCGGAGGAGGCGGTGTCCCGAAGATGACTTCCAGGATCCACTTTCCGCGCATCGTCGGGCTGGTGCGGGATGTGTGGGACGTCAGAGCCAGGATGCTGCCCATGCCCAGCAATCCCCCGCGGTGATCGGCCGGCTTCAGCGGGACCCGGCGCAGTTCCTTTCCCTGCACGTCAGGCAGACCGTAATAGCGCGCCAGTTCTTCATTCACGAAGGTGTAATCGGCGTCGAGCAATTCCAGCAGGCTGCGGTCTTCCCGCCGAATCGCGTCGAAGAACTGCGAGGTTTCGTCGTACATTGCCTGGCGAATGTTGGCGTTGAACTCAGGAAAGAACTCGGTGCTGGGCCGGGCGGTTGGCAGCTTGTGAATCTGCAGCCAGTGCATCGCGAAATTGTCGGTCAATGATTTTGCACGGGCGTCTGCGAGCATGCGGCGAACCTGTTGCTCCAGCACGGTCCCCGTCCCGGGGCCCCGCACTTCAAACTCGGCAATGTTTCCAAACGAGTTTTTCGGCGGCACGTAGCGGACGTATTGTCGGACGACAGGTTGTTCCAGATCATGAACGACCCAGCCGCGCTGCGGGGCGACCGTGACTTCCAGCAAGTCAACGACGTCGCTGCGGAAGTCCTGAGTGCTGCTCGCCTGGAATTTGCCTCCCACCAATCGTTGTTCGTAACCGATTCGTCCGGCAAACCTCAGTCGGGCAATCGCTTTGGCTGCGCCCAGATCGAGTCCGATCCAGTGGCTGTTGGCGTCAGGGCCATCGAGCATGGTCAGCAGATCGCCGTCAAACACCTTGTCCCGATTGCTTCCCTGAAACGATTCCGAACCGGGAGCCGAAATCGTCCGGCCGGCCAGTTTGACAGGCTCGATGGAGGGACCGGTCGCTGTCAGTTTGCCTCGGTCGGCCAGGTCCAGCAGTTCTTCGTCAGGCATGCTCGCCCAGATGAAATACGACAGCCGGACCGCCAGTTCATGATCACTGACCGGTCGTACGCCGTTGGTGACAGGCAGATTTGCCTGTTCGATTCGGTACAGGAACTTGGGTGAAACCAGCACGGCCTTCAGCATGATCCGAATCGAATCCGAGTAACTTTTCTTCAACGCCGTGGCGCGATCGAACAGGACCAGCAGACGTTCCAGATCTGTGGCTGACGTCTGACCGCGATAGGCTCGTCGAATGAACCCGGTGATCAACGCCTCGGCGGCGACGCGAGGTTCGAGATCTCCGGGAGGAGCAACCTCATAACCAGCGCGCCTCCATTCACCGGGCTTCAACAGGAACATTTGCTCGCGGCTGGCGCGCGCCGCTTCTTGAATCCGTCCGTCGACTGAGGAACTCAATTCCGTTCCAAAGAATCGATCGAGGATCTGATCGGCCGCCGCGAAGTATTTTTCCAGGAGCGCCGGCGGCATTTCCAATGCAGCGGCGAGATTACCGAAACTGTTTCCTTCGATGGCGTCGTCTGACATTCCCACCGTCGTCGCGGCGTCGAAGTCAAACCCCATCAGGTCGCGAATCGTCCGGTTGTATTCGGACAGACTGAGTCGCCGAATCACGGTCGGGCCAGGGTCGCGATTGGCAGGATCATCACAATTCACCTCGTGAATCGTGCGTCTCATCCACGACAGAACCAGTTGCTTTTCTTCGCTGGTGAGCTGCGTCGCTTCGGCCGGCGGCATCGCCCCCGCTTCCAATTGAGCAACCGCCTTGCGCCACAATTTACGTTGGCGGGCGGCAGACTGTTCATCGGCGATAGCGGCGAAATTGACGTTGCCCGATTTTTCCTCAGGGCCATGACACTGGGCGCAGCGTGCCTGCAGAATCGGAGCGATGCGAGCTTGATAACCTGTTTCCGCCGCGTCTGCGGCAGTCATCGATAGCAGGTTCGCGACGACCACGGCGGCGGCAATCGAGCGCTGAATGAAGGGTGACTGGCGCACACCTCGGACCTTCACGAAACACCCGTTTTGAAGACCCTGGGGATCAGCCGATTCACTGCACCGTCGGGTGGGATCAGGTCTGCCAGTCGCTTGACGATGTCATCGGGGCGGATTCCTTCGGCTTCTGCGTTGAAGTTGGTCAGGATCCGGTGTCGCAAGACCGGGGCCGCGACCGCCTGCACGTCTTCGACACTGACGTAGGGTCGCCCGTGCAGGATGGCCCGGGCCTTGGCGCCCAGGATCAGATATTGACTGGCACGCGGGCCTGCTCCCCAACTGACATACTGCTTCACAAAATCCGGTGCCTCGGGCGACTTGCGAGTCAACCGTGAGAACTGCATGGCATAACGGATGATGGAGTCTGCCACCGGGACGCGCCGCACCAATCCCTGCAGCGCGTTCCACTCTTCGTAACTGAGCACTTTTTCGACCACAGTGTCGTTCGTGATGGTCGTCTGCCGGACGATCTCGAATTCTTCCTGTTCGCTGGGGTAATCCACCAGAATCTCGAACATGAACCGGTCCAGTTGCGCTTCGGGCAGTGGATATGTCCCTTCCTGCTCAATCGGATTCTGGGTGGCCAGGACGAAGAACGGACTGGGCAGCATGTGCCTCTGCCCACCGGCGGTCACCTGATGTTCCTGCATCGCTTCCAGCAGGGCAGCCTGCGTCTTCGGCGGCGTGCGATTGATTTCATCGGCCAGCAGTACGTTCGTGAAAACCGGCCCGGGCAGGAATTTGAAGGCACGTCCACCGCTGACCTTGTCCTCCTGAATGACCTCGGTTCCGGTGATGTCGGCGGGCATCAGATCCGGAGTGAACTGGATCCGGTTGAAGGACAAGTTGAGTGTGTCGGCCAGCGTGCGAACCATCAACGTCTTGGCCAGGCCGGGGACACCGACCAGCAGGGCATGCCCGCCTGCGAGCATGGCGATCAACAGTTCTTCGACAACGGCCCGCTGACCGACGATGACCCGCCCCAGTTGCTCCACGATGCGACGGTACGCGGCCCCCAGTCGCTCCACGGAGGCCAGGTCACTTTCGGTCGGTTTGGCGTCTGTTGCGTTGTCTGTCACTCGGGACTCCCGTTTATTTTCAATCCGGTGGGATACTCTGAATGCGGTCGCCGTGTTCATTCCTCGGCGGCTTCTCAAATGCTTGCCGGGAATCAGGGAACACTTGCCCGACGCGCGAGCGAGGGATTTGAAGTTGGACGCGTCATCGAGAAATCCCTCGCTCGCGCGTCGGGCTAGTATTCGTAGTGTACCGATCCCGGGCCCCGGCAAGACAACTTAGAATGTTCGCTGAACGGCGAAATCCGCAATTTCAGACAGGATGCGTTTCGCGGGTGAATTTGGCAAGCCGTCAAGCTGTTGTCGCGCCTCGGCTGCCAGGCCCTGAGCTCGTCGACTGGTGTACTCGAACGCATCGCTGCGCAGGAAGTAGGGCGTCAATTGCTCGCGCGTCGTTTCATCAGGCTGACCGAGTAAACGACGGATTTCGACTCCGTCCGCATCCGAAGCGGTCGCCAGCAGTCGAATCAGCGGGAGTGTCAGCTTCTGTTTGTCGAGGTCGCTGCCCAGTGTCTTGCCGGTCTTCTTCTCGTTCC
Source organism: Planctomycetota bacterium (assembly GCA_018242525.1). Lineage (GTDB taxonomy): Bacteria > Planctomycetota > Planctomycetia > Planctomycetales > Planctomycetaceae > Schlesneria. The sequence continues at coordinate 329,552 of JAFEBS010000010.1, forward strand.
CCATCAGATCGAGGACATCATCGGCAATCTGGAAGGCCAGCCCCAGCGAGCGACCATATTGTTCCATCGCGATGATGACGGCGTCATCCGCCTCGGCGTATCGGGCCCCCAGGTGACCGCAGAGGGCGGTCAATTCGGCGGTTTTGCCATCAATGATCCGGAAATAGGTGTCTTCGGTCAGATCAAGATTGCCGCGTTCCTTGATCTGCGACAATTCCCCCTCACACACCACATTGGTCGAATGCCCGATGCGACGGCAGGCGTATGTCGTTTCCAGGCTGCTCGCCAGGTGAAACGAGTGAGTGAACAGATAGTCGCCGAACAGGACGCTCGTTTCGTTGTTCCAGCGGGCATTGACTGTGGCCACGTGGCGCCGCGTTTCGGCATCGTCCAGGACATCGTCGTGGACCAGGGTTGCCAGATGAATCATCTCCACGACGGCGGCCAGGATCTTGTGATCCTGTCGAATGCCACCGCAGGCTTTTGCCGCCAGCAGTAGCAGCATCGGTCGCAATCGCTTGCCACGGAACCGGGTGGAATGTTCGAGGATGTCGCAAACGTAAGGATTCTCACTGCGAAGCTCGTCGGCCAGGATCTTTTCGGCATCGAGCAATTCCGCGCCGATGGCGGATTCGACCGCCATTAACACGGAGATGCTGTCCGCCTGCGGGTTGGCGCCGTTTGTGGGAATTGTTCCGGAAGCCGGGCTTTCCCGATCCTTCCTGGACACCAAGTCATCCTGCATCACCGCTTTGCCTGTGGCTGGATTCGTCATTTCGCACCGTGATTTCCGGCTGAGGACTCGGGCAGATTCCACTCTTTCCCCAACCGCAGCCATGCTCGAAGGATTAACAGATTAGCGGCGAGGTAGTCGAAACGCCATCGCGGCAGAGGTCTGTTTGCGGTCAAACGCCAGATCGAAACCGGTCGATGAGTCACAGCGTTCGATTGCGGACGATTGACCTACGAAAAACGGGCGCAACGCTTCCGCTTGAATGACGGAATCGTTGTGCCCGTGGATCGATCCGGATCGACTGTGAACCACGATCGACGGAGGGAACTCAGCTCGCGGCGCCGCCCTTTTTGGCAGCCTTCTTGGCCTGGTTCGCGGCTTCACGTTCGGCAGCATCCACGCGTTCGACCAGCTTGGTCGCCTTGCCGACGCGGTCGCGCAGGAAGAACAGCTTGGCGCGGCGGACCTTGCCGTGACGCTTTACTTCAATCTTGGCGATCTTGGGTGAATTGACGGGGAACGTTCGCTCCACGCCTTCACCGGCGACAATGCGTCGGACGACGAAGTTTTCGCGGGTGCCGCCGCCGCGACGGGCTATGACGATCCCACTGAAAATCTGGATGCGCTCTTTGTCGCCTTCCTGGATCTTCGTATGGACGTCCACGGTATCACCGATTTCGAAGATCAACTTGTCCTTGCGGATGTGCTTCGACTCGACCAATTCAAGCAACTTGGGAATCATGTTTGTTTCCAATCTCAATCAAGGGGCGCGACCCGCCCAACCGTCACTCAATTCAACTCCGCGACGGTCGTCCGTCAGCGCCATTAGTCAATTCACAATCTTTGTTCAATCATCGGTGCAGTTCCCCGGCAGGGAACCGCGCCGCTGTTTTGTCCGCTCCAGGCTTTGCTGTTGTCTCCAGCGATCAATCTCACCGTGATTCCCGCTGAGCAGGATGTCGGGAACCGCCATCCCCCGAAACTCGCGTGGCCGGGTGTACTGGGGATATTCCAGCATCCCGGACTCACTGAACGAATCGTATTTGCTGCTCGTTTCGTCTCCCAACACGCCTGGAATCATCCGAATGACTGTATCGATGATCAACATTGCCGGAACTTCGCCGCCATTGCAGATGAAGTCACCTGCCGAAATCTCCAGGGGTTTCAATCCCTGAGCAATTCGTTCATCAAATCCTTCATACCGGCCACACAACAACAACAATCGTTCGTACGTCGCCAACTCCCGGACCAGCGACTGGGTCAGCGGACGCCCCTGGGGCGTCATCATGACCAGTTGTCCCGGAGCGGCGGCATCCGCCTGGACCGCTTCGACACAGGCATACACCGGCGGGCAGGCGATCAACATCCCCGGTCCGCCCCCATACGGGGTGTCATCCACCGACTTGTGGCGATCGGTCGCCCAATCCCGCATGTTCCAGAGCCGAACGTCCACAAGCTGCTTCTCGATCGCCAGCTTCAGCAGACTTTGCTGAAGGTAGCTGTGAAACAGTTCGGGAAACAGGCTCAAAACATCGAATCGCATCTCGCTGGACCACACAAGTCTAAGTACGGTCAAGTCACAGGACAAAGCCTGTCACTCGACACGCTGAATCATTCCGCAGCCGCTTCCGCAGGAGCGGCTTCACCTTCAACCGCTTCAGGGGCCGGTGGAGCCGGTTCCTTGGGAGCAAGCATCGGGGGAGGTGCCGCGGCGACGCCGAAGCGGTTGGTCTTGACCTTCTTCACGAGGGTCGCTACCCGGTCCGACATGCTGGCACCAACGGAGATCCAGTAATCGACGCGATCCAGCTTGACGCTGACGCGCTTCGACTTGTCGGCGACCGACGTGTCATACCAGCCAACTTCCTCGATCGCCTTTCCTTCGCGGTGGACTCGCGAGTCCATCACGCAGATCCGGTAGAACGGTCGATGCTTTCGTCCGATCTTCTTCATGCGAATTCTGACTGCCACTCATCTCTCCTTCTGTCATAAACCAACGTGTTGACGAATCCCGGACGAAGGCGGACTACCGATTCCGCTTCTTCTGTTTCTTGGCTTCCTTGCGAGCCTTCTTCTTCTTTTCCTCGGCCAGCTTCTGATCGGCGGGACCGCGCTTGGTGCTGCCCTTGACGGGTGCCATTTGTGCACCAGGGTTAAACATGCCGCTGCCCGCCAGATCCTTGACGGCCCGCATGCGGTCCATCATGCCCATGCCGGACATCTTCTGCATCATTCCAGACATGTTCTGGAAGTCTTTGATCAATCGGTTAATGTCGGCCGGCTCAGTTCCGCTCCCGCGGGCGATGCGGTGCCGACGACTGCGGTCGATCCGGTCGGGATTGTTCCGTTCGAAGGGGGTCATCGAACTGATGATCGCGTCGATCCGGTTCATGTCCCCTTCGGCATCGATATCCGGGTTGGAATCCATCAACCCGCCCAGACCCGGGATCATTTTCATCAGATCCTTCAATGACCCCATCCGGCGAATCATCTTCATCTGGTTCCGGAAGTCCTCCAGCGAGAACTTGCCCGCGGCCATTTTCTGGTGCTGACGTTCGACTTCGTCGGCATCCATTTCACGCTGGGCACGTTCCACCAGCGAGACGACATCGCCCATTCCCAGGATGCGGCCGGCCATGCGGTCGGGATGAAACGGTTCCAGCCGATCCAGTTGTTCCCCGACGCCGATGAACTTGATCGGGACGCCGGTCACTTCCTTTACGCTGATCGCCGCACCGCCGCGGGTGTCACCATCGAGCTTGGTAAGGATGACACCGTCCAGTTCCAGGGCGTCATTAAACGCTTTCGCGCTGTTGACGGCGTCCTGACCGGTCATCGCATCGCAGACGAGCAGGATCTGATCCGGTTGAACCTTCCGGTCAATCTGCTCCAGTTCGTTCATCAGATCGGCATCGACATGCAGTCGGCCGGCCGTATCGAAGATCACGACATCAATGCCGCCCTGTTTGGCCGCATTCAACCCGTTCACGCACACTTTGAACGGCGTGGTCCCCGCAGGAGGCTCGGAATAGACCGGCACGTCCAACTGCTGGCCGATAATTTTCAACTGTTCGATGGCGGCCGGACGCTGAAGGTCGGCGGCGACCAGCATTGGTCGGCGGCCCTGTTCCTTGAGCATGCGGGCCAACTTGCCGCAGGTCGTGGTTTTCCCACTTCCCTGCAGACCGCACAGCATGATTTTGTTGAGTCCATCCCGCCGCAAGTGCAGCGAGTGGTCCGTCGGCCCCATCAGGTTGCAGAGTTCCTGATGGACGATCCCGACGATTTGTTGATCAGGACGCAGCGACTTCAGAACCCGCTCACCAACCGCCTCGGCCGTCACGCGCTGAATGAATTTCGAGGCGACGTCATAGTGAACGTCGGCTTCGAGCAGCGCTTTACGGACCTGCGCCAGCCCGTCGCGGATGTTGGCTTCGGTGAGCTTGCCACCTCGACCCAACACCGACAGCGCGGACTGCAGACTGCTGGTAATACCTTCGAACATGTTGCATAAACTCGGGTTCTGGAGGTCCGGAGCATGCCTGTTGCATGGCACCGCATGAGCGGTGATCCAGGCGCACGGTGGCACCCAGGATCCGGGGCGAACCGGTAGAATAGCGGACGGTCGGCCAGTTGACAACCGGTGGGAGAATCGGGAATTGGCAAAAATGGCGAGTGGTGTAAAAACTCAGCCCCCAATGCTGGCACTTTCCTGCCGATTCGAGGGACGGGCGGGGGAGACTTTCAAAAGCCGGATGAGGCAACTGTTTCGGCTGCTTGCAACGTTCGGGGCGATGGACTAACATCTTCCGCTCCACTTTTAGGAAATGGCCGTCGATACCCGCAGAAATCGCCGCTGGCAGGATTGTCCAGCGTTTCTCGCAAGTTGGGGATCACTTGACGCCGGTGGATTCGTTACGGAATTGTGAGACTGGAGTGGTTTAACGTGTCCATTGACAAGAGCTTGAAGCGAAAAAGTCGTCTCGCGCGCGTTCGTAGTGTGCTCACGCGCCCCGAGCGTATCGATCAGATGAAGGCCAACGAAAAGTGGGTCGAAGGAACCAGTCCGTTTGGGATTCCCAAGACGCGCATCATCCGACTGGTCCTCGGGAAGAAGAAAAAGAAAAAGGCTGCTGACGGTGCCGATGGTGCGGCCGATAAGAAGAAGGCGGCTAAGAAGAAATAGTCAGCCAGCGGGGGCGACGCATCCTTGGCCGCAGGGAAATTACGGGCTGCTGATTCCATTCAGCAGCCACGATTCCCTGGGGGGGATGGGTCGAAACTGTGGAGGAATACCTGCGGGTGGTGAGAGGTTTGCCTGACGGCGACTGACTTGCTGCCCGTTGTGTTTTTCCGGAGCCTGAATCATTCAGGCGGCTTTGGCGGTGTCGATGTGCTTGCTGCGCAATCAGTTGCGTCGCGACGTCGATTGACCGTCGAACAGAATCTGCCAACTTTCTCGGGGAATGAGTCGTTACTCGTTCGATCCCAGGGAAGGGCGGCATGATTCGTCAACTTCGATATTATGGCGGAATGTTCATCCGCGGGCGAATTCGCCGTGACGCCCGACAGTTCGTGGGCCTGCTGGGAGATTGTCGAACGACCCAACGGCAGACGCTGGCCCGGATCATGGAATTGAACGCCGAAAGCTTCTATTCCCGCCGCCGCGGACTGACAGGCTCAATGTCCGTCGATCAGTTCCGGAAGTCACTGCCGATTTCCGATTTCGAAACGGTCCGGGACGAAATCGAGCAACTGAAGGAAGGGAATTTCCAAAGCCTGCTGGGGCCACGCAACAAACTGCTGATGTTCGCTTTGAGCAGCGGTACGACTTCGCAGGCGAAATATATCCCCATCACCTCGCAGTTCCTGAGCGATTACCGTCGCGGATGGCAGGTCTGGGGCATCAATGCCATGGACAGCCATCCGTCGTTGCACATGTCTGACATCGTGCAGTTGGGCAGCAATCACGATCAGTACCGAACCAGCAGCGGCACCCCCTGCGGCAACATCAGCGGGTTGGTGGGGACCATGCAAAGCCGCGTCGTCCAGACGATGTATGCGGTGCCCAATCCGGTTGGTCAAATCGCGGATTCCGCGTCGAAGGGCTACACGGCACTGCGCTGTTCGTACGCCAATTCTCATGTCGGCCTGGTGATGACCGCCAACCCAAGCACGCTGATTCAATTGTCCAAGACCGCCAACCTGCACATGGAACAATTGATCCGCGACATTGCGGACGGGACCCTGTCCACGAACTTTGACATTGATCCCGCGATTCGTGCTCAATTGAAGGGTCGCATTGGCCGCCCCGACAAGGAGCGGGCCCGTGAACTGGAATTGATCGCCGCCCGCACCGGAGCCATCATGCCACGGGATGTCTGGCCCAAGCTGAAACTGGTCGCCGTCTGGACGGGTGGCAGCGTTGGTTCGTACCTTTCCCCCATGCGCAAGTTCTTTGGCGACGTTCCCATTCGCGATCACGGCCTGTCCGCCAGCGAAGGCCGCATGACGATCCCTCTGGCAGACAGCACCGCCGCCGGGGTCCTGGACGTTGGTTCGCACTTCTTCGAGTTCATTCCTGAAGAGGAACACGAATCGCCCGACCCCACGGTCCTGGAAGCGCATGAACTGCAGGCCGGAAAGAACTACTTCATCCTGCTGACTACAGTTTCGGGACTATATCGTTACGACATCCGGGACGTGGTCCGCTGTACCGGATTCATGGGAACAACTCCCTTGCTCGAGTTCCTGCACAAGGGGGCTCATATTGCCAGCGTCACCGGCGAGAAACTGGCCGAATCCCAGGTTGTGTCGGCGATTCGCACCGGCCTCGACCAGCTGCGACTGGAAGTTCAACATTACACCTTGTCGCCCGTCTGGGACGATCCCCCGAAGTATCGACTGCATATTGAACGGGGATGTATTCCCGTCCCGGAACTGCGACAGCGTCTGGCAGCCACCGTGGACGCTGAACTGCAGGAATTGAACGTGGAATACAAGGAAAAACGTCAGTCGAGCCGCCTGGGATTGCTGGAATGCCTGGCCGTTCCCAACGGGACGTGGGAACGTTTCATCAAGCATCGGCAATCGCGGTTTGGAGCCAGTCTGGAGCAGTACAAGCATCCCTGTCTGGTCCCTCAACTGACCTTCAGCGACATGCTGGTCAACGATTTTGCACCGTCCGCTGAACGTGATACTCGAGCGGCCTGAGCGTCGAGACTGATTTCGATTCCGACACGCCTGCGACGGCATCACCGTCGCAGGCGTTTTCTTTGAACGGTTATCTGTCGGGTTGCAAATAAAGATGTCATGTCTTATATTCGTCGGTGATGTTGTCACTTCCTCCCCGCGTGAGAACGACAATGATCTTCGCTTGCACCATCTCTCTGTTGGCCATGTTGGGCCAGGTCGGCGCTGCGAATGACGCGCCCTCGGCGAATGCTGGTGAGAAGTCAGAGTTCAAGCCGTGGGCGCAGTTCTACACGCAGCAAGCGGCCGAGTACAGGATCTTTGCTGGAAATGGCACACAGCACGAGCTCGAGTTGCAATCGACGCCTGTGCTGCAATACTCGAATCCCGTCCGCCCGACCGATCAACATGGCACGGTTTACGTGTGGACTCACGACGGTCGTCCCGAAGCGATCGGCTCGATGTGGTCGAGTCAGGATCCAAAAGACTCTGGTCAGAGGGTGATTTCTCACGAGTTTCAATCGTTGTCGGTCGACCCGATCATGTCGCAGCATGCGAAGCGCGTCGGCCGGCAGGGAGTCGTCCCGGATTGGAAAACGAGCGAAGCCGGAATCGAGTGGCGACTCTTGCCCGATGATGCCACCCCGGGGAAAACGGCCGTGTCGCGGCTGCTCCAGATGCGGCGATTGGCGGAGAAATTCTCGGCGCAGATCACTTCGAGCGATGTGGAAAAGGCGAGCGACCTGCGGCTGCTCATCCAGCCGTTGTATCGTTATTCCAGCGCTGCAACGGGTGTCGTGGACGGCGGCTTATTTTCCTTCGTGCTGGCCACCGATCCGGAATTGCTCCTGATGGTCGAACTGCGCGAAACCAAGGACGGTTCACGGTGGCATTATGCCGCAGCCCGCTTCACCAATCGCCCGCTGAAATTGATGCACGGCAACCTCGAAGTCTGGAGCTGCGCCAAAGCCGAGGCCTACGTCGGCCACCAACCCTATTTCCTGTACTGGGGCGTGGGGCGACGCAGCAGTGCCTTCGACCGCTAATGTTCGGCGGCGACATTGGCGGTGTTGGCGGACAGTGTTTGGCGAAGCTTGGCGTCATAGTTGCCTTGGTGGCCGGTTTCAACAGGCATAAGCGCGCCATTGCCAGTTCATTCAGAATTCGCGCCGCTTCGGTCGAATGTTCCCCCGATTGATACTGTCGAACAAATGACATTTGCAGGTCGGCAGCACCTTCGATCACATCCAGGTCATTCTCAAAGACTTCCACTCCCAGAAGTCGATATTGATTGGGCGGCTGATCCTTGGGCGGAATGCCCAGCCATTTGCGATAAGGGTCAAACATGGCAGACTCTGCCTGGTCGACGGCGGTTCGGACGGGCAATCGAATCGAATTACGTTCAACAGGTCATTTGTATCACAGACGCGATGGCTGAACCGTTCGCGTGAAGTCGGGAACACATGGGCGCAAATAGAACTTCGGACATTCGCGGAAGCACTGTCGCCTTCCCACACTTGTCAGGACTGCGAACATGATCGTGCTGGAAGAAACCACCAACGGACTTCTGTTGGCTGTGAAGGCTCAACCGGGCGCTCGCCGGAATACGATTGCGGGCGAACACGCGGGAGCGTTGAAGATTGCCGTCACACAAGCCCCGGAAAAGGGCAAGGCAAACGATGCGATTATTGTTGTCATGGCGCAATTGCTGGACCTGAAACGGCACCAGATCCGTCTCGCCGCCGGCCCGACGTCGTCACAGAAGAAGTTCCTCATCACCGGCATCAGCCTGGTTGATCTGCAACAACGGATCGAGGCGGCCATGGGGGGCCGCTAAAAAGACGGCCCGTCGACCAGCAATTGATTGATCGCTGGCAACCGGGCCGTCGATTCCCGCCTTGTGGGGGCAGTTCTGCGAATACTACTTGGGTGCTTCGGTCGCCCCACCGGCTGGTGCCGCTCCGGCCTTTGCTTCTTCGTGAGCCTTGTCGTTTTGTGCCTTCACTTCGTTCGAGATCTCAGGCATCTTCTTGGGTTCAGCCCCGCCACAGCCAATGACGGATGCCGACAGAATGACGATCAGCGTGTACAAACGATTCGAAGTCATGAGTGTTGTATCCTCTCAGGTTGATGGAAAAAACCACAGTCGAAGATCGTATCATCCGCCAACCGTGATGAAAACTCTCGGACAGTCCAGAAATCCTGCGTCTGCAGGCAGGTGCAGTCAGGGACGACGCGGACCTGATCGGCGGCAATCACGACCATCGTTGTTGCGTTTCATCCAACTTCAACTACGTGCCCTTCTCCTGTTGGTTCGTCCAGCCAATTCGGCAGAGGTGGAAGTGCGTTGGGAGCCTTCGGGGAGAACTTCCCAACAAGTGTTCCATTTGATTTCGTTCATCCACAGGATTACGATCCATTCGCGAGTCTCTGAAAAACTCCCTCATTTCCGGCATCCGATTGCCGTATCAACGTAAGCCGACAATTCGCGTATTATTGCACGAGCCACGCCCACTGTCTTGATGAGCAGTCATCAGTCGCATCTGCATTGATAAAATGGATGTTCCCTGAAAGCGAGAACATGCACGACAGCGTGGTGCCTGAACGAGAGAATACTTCCAAAGGGCGACGGGCAGGGCCATTCCGAATCACTCTGATTTTCGTCGTGATGCTGGCGTTGATGGTAGCCGGGGGCGTGGTCTTCCGATTCCGATCCAGTGAGTCTCCGTTGCCGTCTGTGGTCACGCCGCGCGAAGCCCAACGGGCTCGTGAAGCCTTTGAACTGAAATACGGACGGCCTGCCAATCGGATCGATCTGGCCTCGTGGCTGGCGGAATGGTACCTGTCACAAAATCGTCCCGACGACGCAATTGCCTGTTTTGCCGAGGTGCCGACAGCTCACCCGCAATACGGTCACATGGCTCGCCTTCAAGAGGGACGCACACTGTTCAATCTGCACCGCGCCGGCGGAGCAGAACAACAATTTCGGGAACTGATCAAGGCCGAGGAGGCATCACCCCAGATCGCGCCCGAGTTTCTGATCAATGCCCGGCAGCAGTTGCGGCATATCCTGGAAGTGGAGCTGCGATTCGAAGAGCGTCATCAATTGCTGAAGGGGGTCATCGACCGGGGCGAAGAGGACGCGTTTGAGGCGGTCGCCGGATGCTTTCCCACCATGCTGCGCTGGAATGGTCCCGACGCCATCTTCTGGCATGCACAGTTCCTGGAGGCCGATCCAGACAACATCTGGGTCAAGATTTCCCACGGGCGATACCTGACGGGACAGGGCAAGGCCGACGAAGCGATTCCCATTCTGCAGGCGGTCGTCGCTGCGCATCCGTCCAACCTTCGGGCGATTTCGGCCCTTGTCGCGGCGCTGCGCGAGTCCGGTGATGGGGAGCAGGCGAATCAGTTGGTTGAGGGACTTCCACCGAGATCGACGGATGACCCCTGGACACTGCTGCTGCAACGTGGATCCGTTGCGGCACAAAATGGAAGACTCGACGAAGCCCGGAGTGCTTATGATCAACTGCGGCACAGCGACGCCACATCCACCGAGTGCTGGCAGGGACTCGCCCTGGTCGCTCGACTTCAAAACGACATTCAACGCCTGACCCATGCCAACAGCATGGTGAACGGACTTGGCAGAATTCAGAATCATCTGGGTAAGACCACGCAGGATGCCGGGAATCCAAATTCCTTTCTGGACGTCGCGGAACTGTGCGCGGAATTCCAGTTGATTCGCGAAGGAGCAGTCATGACCCGGTTTGCGCAACGCCTGTCACCCGACAATGATCGGGTGCAGGCGACCGTCAAAGCCTTTCGCGAACGGTTGATTGCCAATCAGCTACCTCCGTTGCTCGGCCCCTGATTTCCTCAGATCCAGGACCGTTTTGAAGATCACGCAGTCTCATTTCAAACCCACAGCGCGGATGCGTCCGGTGGGTATTCAGAAAGCGTTCCGAATGAGCACGAACAATCGCAGTCATCCTCCCAGCGCAGCTTGGAGCCTGGGTCTCGTGCTGGCCATGGCGGGCTGCGGTCAAGCCAACCGTCCTGCGGAGACGTTAACTAACAATCCAGCGAAATCTACGACGCCGGCCTCAGTGGCACCCTCGCTCGAAAAGTCACGGCCTGCGCAGGAAACCACGGACACCGGTCGCACGTTTCACTTCAGGAATGCCACTGACGACTGGAACTTGAAGTTCCATCGATTTGACGACATTCGAGGGCAGAACCTGATCACGGAAGGGCCGGGCGGCGGACTGGCGATCGTCGATTATGATCTGGATGGGCAATTGGATCTGATGTTCTGCCAGGGATGCCGACTGCCGCGATCAAGGGTGACCACCGAATTCACCAATGAACTGTACCGTAACATCGACCAGCACCTGCATCGAGTGACCGATCAGGCTGGCCTGACGTCCTACCGTTTCCATACCGGAGCAACCGTTGGCGACGTCGACGAAGACGGATTTCCGGACCTGTACATCACCGCATATGGAAAGGCGACACTATGGCACAACAATGGTGATGGAACCTTCCAGGACTCGGGCGAAGCTGCCAGGGCGATGATTGACAGTTGGAGCTCAAGTTCGATCCTGGCAGACTTCAACGACGATGGATTGCTGGATTTGTACGTCGTAACGTACGTCTACGAGGATGACGAGCATCCGCGAATCTGCCGGGAGCCCCGCAGTCCGACGGGGACTTTACAATGTTCCCCCACTCTCTATCCCACCCTGGATGATTTTCTGTTGATCAGCGACGGGAAAGGGGGCTTTGTCGATGTCACCCGCGAAGCGGGAATCACTGGTAAGGATGGCAAGGGGCTGGCAGGAGTAGCCTGTGACATCAACGGTGATGGTCGGTTGGACATCATGATCGCCAATGACGGAACACCTTTATTCCTGTACGTACGCACCAGCGACGAAGCTCCGACCGAGCGTGACGGACTGCTTATTCCCAGATTCGTCGACCGTGCAGCCGAGATGGGGGTGGCAGTGAGTGGAGAAGGGCGAACAATTTCAGGAATGTCGGCAGGCCATGGCGATTATGACCGGGATGGCTGGATCGATCTGTTTGTGACGAACTTCTACCTTGAGCCCAATATCCTGTTTCGAAACCTGCAGGGGAACGGGTTCCTCGATTTCTCGACCGGGTCCCGGCTGGGCCCTTCCAGCCGACTGTCGCTCGCTTTTGGTGCCGAATTCGTGGACGTCGACCATGATGGCTGGCTCGACTTGATTGTCACAACAGGCCACATCGATGACCGGGCGTGGTCCAGCCAGGAACCGTATCGCATGTTTCCCCAACTTTACCGCAATGACCGAAATGGCAAGTTTACCGACGTCGCTGCGAAAGCGGGCTCGTATTTCACCTCCAAGTGGCTCGGCCGGGGACTGGCCCTGGGAGATCTGGATCGCGACGGAGATCTCGACGTGTCAATTTCCCACCGCGAAGATCCGTCGGTCCTGTTGATGAACGAGACTCCCCGGCCGGGGAGCAGCGTGGTGATCAAACCCGTGGGTCGAAACGGCGCGCCGCGCAGTGGAATCGGTACACGAGTGATTGCGACGGGCGTGACCCCGATCCTGTTCCGCGACCTGGCTGGCGGCGGCAGTTTCCAGTCGGCATCCGCATTGGAGATGCACTTTGGACTGGCCGATGCGCAGGAATTCAGCAGGTTGGAATGTAACTGGCCCGACGGCCAGATTGAACATTGGCCCAATGTCAAACCGGGATACTATGTGGCAATCCAGGGACGCGGGCTGGTCCGGGTGAGCCATTGATCTCAGATCAATCGCCGGATGATCTTCTGGCTGTGACCGTCCAGGCGGGTAATGTCGGGGATCTTGTAGCGAATGCCGTGCGAATCCGCGATCACCGCTCCGTCCGTTCCCAGGCGGCGAATGTCGTCCTCGCTTTCCAGTTGAAAGCTGGTGGTGCCGCGATCCGTGACCACCTGCCACTGGCAGGGCGGATTCGGCGTGCTGGTGGTCGTGATCCGCTGGATCACAGGTGCGAATTCACGTTCTTCCAATTCCTGTTGCAGCGCAGCGCGCGCCGAAGGGTTCAGCACGGACAGATCCGGCAGGTTTGCCAGTTCCTTGCCGTCGGAATCCAGCAGCGCAATCGACCGTTCCGGATCACTCAGCGGAAAACAACGGACCGGCTCCACACCGGAATGTTCCGTGCCGTCAGGACGGATCAGGACCAGTTGCCCCCATGCGTCCTTGCGGAAATTCAAGCTTGCGAGGTTCTCGATCACTTCTGCACCTGTGAATCCTGTCGCGGCCGTCCACTCGCAGCCCGTGGAAAAAAGTGTCTGAACCTCTCCCGGTATGCGATTTTCAAGGGTCTGACACCTTTTTCCACGGGCTGCAAACTGATGTCGGGATCACCAGCCAATATCCCTGGTCAGTTCCTGTTGAGCCCGATGCAACTCGGCATACGCGCCGTCAATCGCCAGCAGTTCGTCGTGAGTTCCGATTTCCACCAGCCGCCCCCGTTCAATCACCATGATTCGATTCGCTTGCCGCAGGGTACTCAGTCGATGCGCGATGGCAATCGTCGTCCGACCCCGCACCAGGTTCTGCAGCGCCTCCTGAATTTGACGTTCGGTTGTCGAATCCAGTGCGGAAGTCGCCTCGTCCAGGATCAGGATTCGCGGATCGATCAGCAGCGCGCGAGCGATGCTGATCCGCTGCCGCTCGCCCCCCGACAGGGACTGCCCCCGTTCGCCGACCAGAGAATCATAGCCATCGGCCAGTTGCAGGATGAATTCATGGGCTCGGGCCGCCCTGGCGGCGTTCATGATCTCGTCACGAGTCGCCTCCGGCCGACCATAGGCGATGTTTTCCGCAATGGTTCCATAAAACAGAAACGGGTCCTGCAGCACGATTCCGACGTTTCGCCGATATTGCTCGATCTTGTAGCTGCGAATGTCGACCCCGTCGGCCAGGATTGCCCCCTCGGCGACATCAAAGAAGCGGCAGACCAGATTGATCAAGGTGCTTTTACCGGCCCCGGTATGGCCGACCAGGCCGATCATTTCCCCCGCCTGAACCTTCAGCGAAAAGTCCTTGATCACCTTCCGGTTGCCATACCGAAATCCGACATGACGAAATTCCAGGTCACCCCTCAACTTGCCGACAATGACCGGCCTGGCAGGTTCGGGAACATTGGAAACTCGATCCAGGATTTCAAAAATCCGCTGAGCACTGGTGGCAGCCCTCTGGGATGCGTTGACCATGCGACTCATCATTTCCAGCTTGCTGTAAAACATCCCGCTCAGGACCACAAACGCCGTCAGTGCCCCCACATCGAAGTCGGGCGCGCGGTGTAACACCAGTCGAACCCCGTAGGCCCATACGACGAATACGCCGAGCGCATTCAGAAATGTGATCAGCGGCCAGAAAAACGTCCACAGCGAATTGACGCGATTGTTGGCCACGACGACGGTTTCGTTGGCGGTCCGAAATCGCTCGATTTCCCGCTCTTCCTGGGCGAACGCTTTCACGACCCGAATGCCGGGAATCGTGTCGGCCAGCACACTGGTCATGTTGGCCCACGCCCGACTGCCGGCCTGAAATCCAACCTGCAGCTTGTCGCGCGAGTAATACATCAGCCAGACAATAAACGGGAACGGTAACAACGTGACAAACGCCAGTGGCAGGTTCTCTTGAAACAACGCCACGGCGACGACAACCAGCAGAATTGAGTTGGCGGAAAAGTCGACGATGCTGTCCGACAGGAACTGCGTCAGACGGTCCGAATCGCTGCTGATGCGTGACATCAGGTCGCCAGTCCGTTTGCCGCCGAAGTATTCCAGTGACAGTTTCTGCAGGTGCGAATACGTGCGGTTTCGCAAATCGGCCGTCACGCGTTCGCTGACCCAGGCCAGGATGGCTCCCTGCCCCCAGCTCAGGATCCATGCCACAGCGGCACCGGCAAGCATCACTCCCAGATACCATTCCGAACCCGACAGCGAAGTCACCTCGCGCGACTGATAACTGTACAGCAGATTGGTCAGCGGCCGGATCACCTTCGCGGTTTCCACGGCCGCAACCGTTGCCGCCAGGGAGAGTACGAACGCAATGAACATCCAGAAGGCATGCGGCCTGGCAAACTGCCACAGGCGGAAGAGCGCCAGAGTATTCGGTGGCGACTCGGATTCTTCCCCTTCCGGCACGTCGTCTTCTTCGATCTGTTTGCGGGCGTCGCGGCCGGCCTTCAAGTCTTCAAATCGATCGCCGACAACCAGCGCGGCGGGGCCCTGGGCAATCGTATAATGCCAGAACCCCAGGCGCCGATCCGTTCCGAGCAGTTCCAGCGTCCCCAGGCCCCCACGGTCCTTCGTACGCAGCTTGTCGATTTCCGCCAGGGGCCAGTCCCGAACCTCGGCATGCGTACTGCAGAAAAAACGGTGCTGCGAAAGTGCCAGCAGTGACATGCGGTACTGACGCTGCTCGTCAATGTCCGAAACCATCCAGGCGACCAGATGTTCGCCCGCCGCCAGGCGGGACTCAACCGGCCCGCGCAGCGTGGAATCGACAGATGACCACCCCTCGATCTCGGAGGCCATCGTGGCAGTTATCGGATTCAAAACACCAGCCTGGTTTGCGGTTTGGAAAACGAGCTCAAAACGTGCGTTATAGCGTAGCGGATGACGTTGGAAAGAGTAAGAGAGCCACGAATGTGTCACCAAACGATCTGGCTTCTCCAGGTCCAGGCTGTTCAAACCATCAATCATTCTGTCGCGACTTCGCCGCCCTGAGCCGAACCGAGGGCACCCCAGACACCATACGGTGACGGGCCGGCGGACGCCGTCGCAGGAGTCGCGATCTGTGACCCGGCATCGATATTCTCGCTGATGAATCGAACGGATCCGTCCCCCATCAGAACATGAGCACCACCAGAGTGCCTGCTGGAGACACTCGCATAATAGGTGCAGGACGGACTATTCGGCGGCATCACAATTGTCAGAGTACTGACACCATCGTACGGAAAGCCATCCGCCCAGAATCGACCGTTGCCCCAGACATTTCCCTTGCCTGAATAGGTCGCACCTGCCGCCTGGGCACGACATCCTGCGGGACTGGCCGGAGTTGCACTCAAATACGTTCCCAGGATATCGCTGGTATCCCGAAACAGCGCCTTTTCTCCCATGAAGATCGTGTTCGTTGTACCGTCGAGGATGTCACTCATTCGGCGCGTCGAGCCGGACGTGTGCAGGAATGCACCGCGATTGGGAAACGTTCCGGCACCAACGTTGAACGTGCTGTCACCCACAGAAAGATGATAACTGCGCGATGGTCCACTTCCAAACGGAGCTGTATTGTAGCGGGATGGAACACTGCTGGACGGGCAAATGAGCCCGGGAAGATCGCCCGCAGGATGCGGAAACGTCGGATAGAATGGCACTCCC
The DNA here is from genome assembly GCA_018242525.1 of Planctomycetota bacterium. GTDB lineage: Bacteria > Planctomycetota > Planctomycetia > Planctomycetales > Planctomycetaceae > Schlesneria. The sequence continues at coordinate 345,907 of JAFEBS010000010.1, forward strand.
CCCTGCCCCGAGGCATTCGTGATTGTTGACCACAGCGGGGCCTGGTCAAGATGCGGCAACAGCATCAGGATGCCACTGAGGTAGCCGCCGTTCGATCCCGGAAACTCACAGCACGTTCCACCGCCAAACGGGGGCAGACACCCCGTGGAACCTTCATAGTTGTGCAGTGCCAGCCCCAACTGCTTTAAATTGTTTTTGCATTGAATCCGGCGTGCTGCTTCGCGGGCTTGTTGAACAGCAGGCAGCACCAGTGCGATTAAAACTGCAATGATGGCAATCACAACCAGCAGCTCGACCAGCGTGAATCCTGGTGAACAGGTTTTGCTTCGAGATCGCAGCACTGCAGCCATGCACCGCTCCTGACACAATCTGGAGCGACATCGACTGAGTCGCACCACCAGAAAGAATCATACTGCGTCAGCGAAATACTGCAACAACCACTTATCAAGTGCTGAATTGCCAATGCGACGAAGAAAACTGTTTAAGAACGAGTTTTCTTCCCTGGTTCGACCGCCAACCCGCATCTGCGGGAGGGATTAGAACGGAAACACGAACGGCGTCAGCGTGACGGTGATCGCCAACATGACAAGATCCAGCGGAATGCCAACCCTCAGGTAATCGCTGAATTTGTACCCCCCGGGGCCGTAGACCATCAGGTTGGTCTGGTACCCGAAGGGGGTGGCAAATCCCATCGACGCAGCCACCATGATCACAATCAGGAACGGCGTATGGCTGACTCCCAATGACTTCGAGACTTCCAGTGCCAGCGGAAACATCAGCACGGCGGCAGCATTGTTTGTCACCAGTTCCGTCAGGATCATCGTCAGAAAATAGACCACCAGCAGTTGCAGCCAGGCATTTGACCCGCAGACCACGATTGATTGCTGAGACAAATACTTTGCCGCCCCACTGACAGAAATCGCCTCGCCAATTCCCAGTGAGGCACCAATCACGATCAGGACCGACCAGTCGATCGATGCGCGGGCCTGATTTCCCGTGCAACATCGGGTTGCCACCATGGCAATGGCCGCAATCAGGGCGGCTGGCAACAGAAAATCGACGGCTGGCTTTCCATCGACTGCATCACGGCTCAGCAGCGATGCCAGCAGGATCATCCCACCCAGGATGCCAATCGCAATCCAGGACTTGTCGTGGCGGATCGGTGTCGAGTTCTCGACGTGGCTGACCAGGAAGAAATCGCTGGAGTTTCGTTGCTGAACGGCAAAATCCGGATGCCCTTCCAGCAGCAATGTATCCCCCGGTTGCAGGACGATGTCTCCAATCTTGCCGGGAATATGCTTGCCGTCCCGGGCCACCGCGATGACCGCCGCATTGTAGCGGGACCGGAAGTGCCCATCGCGAATCGTCGACCCGATGATCGGGCAACGATTGGAAACTACGGCTTCCATCAGACAACGATGGGATGCGTCCGTGTTCAGCTTGAAAACCTGGTCGGTTGCCGGCACCAACCCGCGTGTCTTTCGCAAATCCACGACCGATTCGATGATCCCCACAAACACCAGCCGGTCGTTCGCCTGCAAGCGTTCATTCGGTGCCACAGCCGCCAGGATCTCGCCCTTGCGTTCAATCTCGGCCAGGTACAACCCAGGCAGGTTGCGGAGACCCGCTTCCCGAATTGTGCTGTTGACCAGCGGTCCGCCGATCTGGACCAGCATTTCAACCGTGTATTGCCGCAAGTCGTCACTCAGGCTGATCGCAGGTTTCCGGTCCGGAAGCAGTTTTTGACTGAATAGAAGCATGAAAACCACGCCCCCCAGGGCGCACGGGATCCCAATCCAGGTGATGTCAAAGAACCCCATCGGGGGCAATCCCGCCTTTTCCATCGCCCCCTTGACCACCAGGTTCGTACTCGTCCCAATCAACGTGCAGGCCCCGCCAAACGTCGCCGCGAACGCCATGGGCATATAAAGTTTCGAAGGGCTGATCCGACTCCGCTTGCAGATGTCGTCCACCACCGGCATGAACATCGCCACGATCGGAGTGTTATTCAAGAACGCACTCAGAAACGTCACGGGGAACAACAGGCGAATCTGGGCACTCAAGACCGACCGCGGGCGGCCCACCAGTCGATCAGTCAGCAAACTCATCGCACCGGTTTGCATCAACCCGGTCACGATGACAAACAAAACCCCGACGGTGATCAGCGACGGACTGCTGAACCCGCGAAAGGCAAGATTCACATCCGGTAACAGCTTCGTCCCGAACACTGCCTGACCGGTGACCAGGATCAGCAGACAACCAAGCGTCAGCAGGTCAGGCGGTGCCCATTCCATGGCGAGCATCGCCACCATGGCGACCACCACCAGCAACACGAGAATTGCTTCCCAGCCCATCGACATCTCTTTCAGCAAGGCAAACTGACGCTACGGCAGACGACAGACATTGGTCGCGAATCGATCTGATGTCAACGTCTGGGATGGCCGGCGATGCGAGATCAGGGGCAATTATCCTGATTTCGGCGAACTGCCACTGAAATCGAGACGCAAAAACCGGGTTTTCACCGGACCCACGCCCGTCGCCACGAACCCGGACAAATCCGTCAGGCGTGCGGTTCTGTCATGCTGAACGGATCCAGCGCCTTGGCCAGTTGATCTTCCGGCAGTATATTCTGTTCACGACACAGTTCGCGGATCGTCTTCCCGGACTTGAACGCTTCCTTGGCCAGTGCTGCCGCCTTTTCGTAGCCGATGTAGGGATTCAGGCTGGTTACCATCGCCAGACTCTGCTCGACACTCGCTTCGCAGGCATCCGCGTTTGCTTCCATATCCAACGCACACAGATCAATGAACGCCGTGGTCCCCTGACCCATCAGCGCGATCGATTCCAGCGTCGCGTGTCCCATGATCGGCATCATGATATTCAATTGGAACTGACCGCCTGTGGCGCCACTGAAAGCGACCGTCTGATCGTTGCCAATCACCCGCGCGGCCACCTGCATCAGGCTTTCGCACATGACGGGATTGACCTTGCCCGGCATGATCGAACTGCCCGGTTGTCGGTCCGGCAGCATGATTTCATAAAAACCGCAACGTGGCCCCGATCCCAGCCAGCGGATGTTGTTGGCCACGTTGAACAATGTTGTGGCGATCACCCGCAATTGCCCGTGGCATTCGACCAGCCCGTCGCGCTGGGCGTTCCCTTCAAAATGATTGACGGCCTCCACAAACCCCAGGCCGGTTTCCTTCGCCAGCGCTTCGCAGGTCCGACGGCCGAACTCGGGATGCGTATTGATCCCGGATCCCACCGCCGTACCGCCGACCGGCAATTCCAGGACCGCTTCCAGCGCCCGCTGCGCGCGACCGACGCTCATTTCCAGTTGCCGGGCGAATCCGCCGAATTCCTGACCCAACCTCAGCGGAGTCGCATCGGCCAGGTGAGTGCGGCCGATCTTGATGATCTTGTCCCAACGCTGGGCCTTCGTCTTCAGGACGTCGGCAAACCGGCTGAGTGCCGGAATCAGTTGCTTGTGAATGCTGACGGCGACGGCCACATGGATCGCGGTCGGAAACGTGTCGTTGGTGCTCTGCCCCATGTTGACATGGTCGTTGGGGTGAATCGGCTTCTTCATCTCAAAGCGATTCCCCGCCGTCTGCTCGATGGCGCGGTTCGAAATCACCTCGTTGCAATTCATGTTGCTCGAAGTTCCCGAACCGGTCTGGAATACGTCGATCGGGAATTCGCCATCAAACTTTCCGGCCTCGACTTCCTTGGCTGCGTTCAACATCGCGTCGACCTGGACCGCGGTCAGCGGATTTTTGCCGGTGCCGGTCAGCTTTCCCAGATCGCGATTGGCAACACCGCACGCCCACTTGACCAGACCCATCGCATGAATCATCTCCGGCCGCAGGGTCCAGCCGGACACGGGAAAATTCTCAACCGCCCGCTGAGTCTGAGCCCCATAGTAGGCCTGTGCGGGAACCTGGACATCACCCATCGAATCATGCTCGGTGCGAAATTCAGTCATCGAATTCTTCCACGGAAATTGGTCTGAGAAACGGGCTGCGGAAATCGAAATTCAACGACGGGCATGATACCGTCGCGGAGCGATGGTGACCAAGCGATCAGGCCACGCTCGCGCGATCGATCTCGAACGACCAAGCCGAATCGTGCCAGAGTGGTCATGTGATGATTGGAATCGACCCACCTGAACGCGCTGGAGAACACTGATGGATTGGCGCGAAGTGAGCGGAATCCTGAAGATCCCGGGACGTGAAATCCAAATCCAAAGTTCCGGTGCGGCACGTCGCAGGGTCGTCTGTGAGAAATGTGGTCAGGAGTATTTCTATGTGTTGAAGTGCTCAGTGGTCGCCACGGCTCGAAGTGTTTTGTTCCTCGAAAACGAACTGGCAGAGGAGCGAGCGACACGAGCTGCCGACGAGCAACTCGAAGAGGCACTGGCGAACCAGATCTCCCCCATCCCCTGTCCGCAATGTGGCTGGTACCAGGCAGATATGGTCGCCGAGATTCGCGAAAGCTATGGACAGTGGATGATCTTCGCGGGAATCGGAGCGTTCTTCTGCATGTGTGCGTCCTTCGTTGGAACAGCGGCCACTCACACGGGAGATGGTCCGCATCGATTTTCCAACACCGTCCGAATCGTTTGGGCCTGCTTGCTGATCTTCTTTATTGTCCTGACAGCAACACTGTTTTGGGGACGACGCGTTCTCTCGGCGCGCTACGACCCAAATCAAACCGATGCTGATGAACGTAGACGCCTGGGAAAGGCGCTGGCGTTCGCTGCTGAAGCGGATGGGGCAACACGTGCCCGTGATCGACAGGTGGAACTTCAAACCCAGATCGCGCAGGAAGCGGAATTGTTCGCGAAATCCGAAGCCATCTTTTCGAGTTGCGTTCAGATCGCTGTCCCGCTTGGCTTGGGAATAATGTGTCTCTGGTTCGCATTCGACGCGTCGAGCGACGCGCGCCTGGCTTCCATCTCAGTCGATTGGCCAAGGACACCAGCAACGATTGACGTCACTGGAATTGATACCAGGCGGCAAGACGGGAAAGAATTCTATATTCCAGTTGTTCACTACTCATACACAGTGGACGGCAGGGGCCTCAAAGGGATGCGGATCCAGATCCCCGAACCAACGTTCCGCAATCGGCAGCAAGCCGAGGCCCTGATCGTTTCCTTGCAACGGAAACGGGATCTGACTGCCAGCTACGATCCACGTGATCCACATCAAGTCGTCCTCACACCTGGTGCTCCTGAAAGCCTTCTGTCAAAAGCGCGATGGCTGGCGGGACTCGGCGCGATTGGACTCATCGCTGCTGTGGTCATGATGGTTATGTGCCGCCGCAGATTCTGATGTCCAGACGGCATCAGTGCGCGTGGCCGTGGTCCTCGTGAACCTGCGGCTTGCCCCCCTGATGGCCATGCATGTGACCATGTTCTGCGTAGCCGATGGCGAAGGCCAAGCCAACTCCCACCAACAGGGCCAGTGACAACCGCAGGCGATCATGCGAGTGGAACTGGACTTCCGGCAGCAGATCGCTGAGCGAAATGCACAGGAACACACCGGCCGAAAACGCCAGGGCTGCCCCCAGCAAACTGTCCTGGAACGAGACCTGTTGCAGACCCAGATAGAAAATCACGGCTCCCAGCGGGCACATCAGGGCGTAGCCGACGTTGACCAGATGGCGGGCGCGTGGCGACCACCCCCCCGCTGCCATCACCGTCGTGATCGACAGAGAATCGAGCGGCTTGTGGAGCACGACGCCCAGAAACGTGCCAAATCCCAGCAGCCAGATCACACTTTCCGCAAAGTCCTTGCTGTGCATCGCATCGGCGGTCACGTTGGCGGCCAACGCTCCCCCATCGATCAGCGAGTGAATTGCCAGCCCAAAAAAGATCCCGATCCAACTGGCTCCCTGAGAGGGATGATGGATGTGCTGATGTCCCGCGGAATCGTGGTCGTGATCGTGACTCGCCAGGCAATCGTGGTCATGATCATGATCGTGGCCGCACAGGTGGTCCTTGTCCTCATCGGTCACAACCGCTTCATGATGGTGAAAATGGAACATTCGCAGCATGAAGAATGTGGTCAACAGACCGATCATCAGCCATCCCACGCACCAGTCGAGTGCAAACGCCGGACTCTGCCCGTGACCAGACATCGCCGCGACCCCGTGCGGCAATTGATGGAAAACAGCAACACCCAACATCAATCCGCCAATCAGGCTGACCAGGAACTGCATCCGGCGGTGGGTCAGGTTCAGCAACGATGGCAGCAGTCCACCGAAAAGTGCCGACATGGCGATCAGCACGCAATAGATCGTCAGCAGAATGACTGGCCAGCCCATGACAGAAATCCCCAGCGCCCGAAAACGGGGCACTTCAGGTCAATGACCTTCGAAATATGATTCGCGTCCGAAGCGATGGAACTTCGGCTTCGCCCAGGTGATTTAACGAAATCCACGCCGACGCAGCATGCTGTACCGCTCCAGCGACTCCAGGATGATTGGAAACGCGGTCTTGGCAGACGTCAGTTCGTCCACTTCCACAGCCTTTCCTTCCAGGGTTTTGTAATCCTGAAAGAAGCGGCGGATCATCGCCAGCTTGTGAGGCGGCAGTTCGTCCGCTTCCAGAAACGAATTGTATTCGGGATCGTGAATGGCAACAGCCAGGACCTTGTGATCGCGCTTGCCGCAATCGACCATCGTCATCAGACCGATCGCTCGGGCTTCCAGCAGAGTCAGAGGATCGACCGGTTCCTGACAGAGAACCAGCACGTCCAACGGGTCGTCGTCTTCTGCCAGCGTCTGCGGGATGAATCCATAGTTCGCTGGATAGTAGACTGCCGAATGCAGGATCCGGTCCAGGCGCAGCAGGCCGGTTTCCTTGTCCAGTTCGTATTTGACGCTGGAACCGCGCGGGATCTCGATCACCGTCGTAAATTCTGACGGCAGTTTTTCCCCGGGGGTGACGTCGTGCCAGGCGTGAGTCATGCAATCGGCTCCAGAGTTTTTCGGCTCAATCCATCGCGCAGAATTGGGCCGGTCAAGTTACAAACGACTACGGGCACAAAGGCCCCAAAGTCCCCGATGAGACGCACATCCACCTGGACGCTGCCCACCCGGACGCGAGGAGTGTAACAGTCCGATCCCAACCGTCAAACCGGCTCGACCGAGAAAGAGATTCCACGCGACTTGGTGCGAACGCGGTTCTGTAGAGGCAGACAGGCGGTCGGATGTTTTGGTGAGGGCCTCTCTCGGCGCAGGTCTCCCGACCTCGCCGAAACCCCCGACCGAAGGTCTCCCTCAGATCCAGCGAAGGCATCAGCGGCGTTGATTGCGTTGTTGGTCCCGAGCCTGCCGTCGCAACTCCCGCTTCTGACGCTTGCTCAGACCCTTCATCTGCTCGGCGGTCATTCCGGTGTCCCGTCGCAAAATCGCGTCCTCAGAATCCTCGCCGTCCTCCGAGTCGGCCGACGCCTGTTCGGAATCTTCCCAGTCCGAGGTTTGCGGTTTCGAATGAGACTGTTGGGACGACGACGATCCGTACGAATTGGACGGGGATCCGCGCGAAACATCGGAGTCTCGTCCGCGAGGCGAAGGAGTTGGTTCCGGTTCAGGATCGGTTTCCTGCTCTTCCCACTCGTTCGAATCGGAACCGGAATCCGAGTAGCTGTCGGATTCTGTGGATTCGTCGGTATACGATGTATCCTGTTCCTCTTCGACCTCTTCCTCGACCTCGGGGGCCTTGCGGGTGCGTGGTTTCGATACTCGCTTGGCGGGTGTACGCCGCTTCCGTTTCGGCGCGGCTTCGCTGTCGTCCTCTTCGCCAGCGGCCTTCTTGCGGGTTCGCTTGGGTTTTGCGACTTCCACTACAGATTCCGCCGCCCTGCGCCGCCAGAAAGTCAATGACGCAACCCACGTCCAGCCCATACTTAACTGCGACCAGATTGTCCTCTCTTCGGCCTCCGGTGGATCCGGGCAGATGTACGCCACGACTCGAGCGTGCAGCCACAACCCCACGAACATCAGGCCGGCCACGAACATTGGCAGGATGATCCGTGTTGGACTGGCCCAGGGATAAGGCTCCAAATCGCTGGCAAACAGCTCCCCGGACGCCGCAACGACGCCCAGCAGCCAGCCGACGCGCAACGTGTAGAGACTGGACCTCCCACGACGGACATCACGATCCAGGCGGAGCATCAGGAACATGGACGCCAGGCAGGTTGGCAGCAGCCACGAAACGGTTGCCCCGCGCCACGGCAACAGATCGGCTTGATCGATGATTTGACCAAATATCAGGTGAATCCCGGTTGCCGAGCAAACAGACATTGCCAAAAAGAACGCAGCCGCCCACGCCCAGACGCGATACAGCCCGCGAAAATCGAGCTTGCATTGAACCCGATACCAGCCAATCAGGATGGAAAGCTGCGCCGCCAGGAAGCAGAACGCAGTTTGAATCAGGACCGCGAGTACCGGGCGGTCCCCCTGCAAAAGATGTTGAGTCAGCGGGGCGAGTTCCGGGCGAAACGCGTGCGGTCGTGTGAGGGCGAATGCGGCCCCCGATACCAGCAGGCCGATCAACGAGGCGTAGGTCCAGATTCGCCATTCGTAAACAGGAACCCACGGTGCAGCGGCCGAGGACGCGACGAGTTCGGAAGCGACCCCACGTCCAGACGTACCTTCATCGATCACCGAATCATCGACCGGATCGTCTGCATTGACGACCAAACGGCGCCGACGACGGTCATCTTGAGACTTTGAGCCTGCAAACTGAATCGACATGGCTCGCGAACGCAGTTCTTGGGGAAAGCCGCCTCGTGACGGTTGGAACGAGACGACCGACTGACCAGCGAGCGCACTCCGTACGCCAGCTCGTCGAGCCCCAAATCGTCCCTGATGAGGCATCTCATCGGGTTTCCGTATCATCCGCGTTGAATCGTTTCGACCCCCGTCACGTCACACTCCCAAGTTTACCTAAACAAACCTCAATCGGTGCCGCCAAAATGGCAGATGTGCAATCCGCAGCCCTACAAAACGGCGAGACGGTGCCGTTTTGGCATCGATCGTGTGGTGGCCTTGCAGAAGCCAATTTGGCATTCATCGCGATAAAATGTTTTTGCAAAACAAGTTCTGGATTTCATGTCGGCAGGAATTGCCTGCTGGCATGCGGATTGCTTTCCCGGAGGCACAGCAGCATCAGGACGCTGTGCGAGCTCAACAGGCCAATTCGATGCTGCCTCAAACCCGAATTTCAAACCCCAGGAATCATGTCCGACCGGGGGGGGAAGGTCTCTGTTTATCTGATTCGGGAGTAAACCATGTTTCTTGCCCGACGCCATGCTAATTCGAGTGACGAACTCACCAAACTGCAAAATGAAATGAATCGGATGATTGATGGAGTCTTCGGGCCCGCCGTCAGCTTCTGGCCGGTCTCCAACCGCTCGACCGTTCCGTTTCCAAAACTGGATGTCAGCGAAACCGATTCTGCGATCCACATCTCGGCGGAACTTCCCGGGGTCAAACAGGACGAAATCGATGTCGAAATCCATGCCGACACCATGCGAGTGAGCGGCGAGAAGAAGGACGAACGAGTCGTCAACGAGCACAATTTTCACGCTGTGGAACGATCATTCGGGCGATTTGACCGCACGATCACTCTGCCTGCCGAAGTCGACAGCAAGCAGGCCGATGCGACGTTCAAAGATGGGGTCCTTACCATCAGCCTTCCCAAGCTGAAACCTGTTGCCGCTCATAAGATTGCCGTGAAGGGCGTGTGACGGGCGAATTGGATCGGGCTTGATGAATCGGGGATAGGGAGCGGCGGTTCCCTATCCCTTTTTCGTTGATCCCCGACTGGCTTTGCCCATAAAACAGGGGCTGACCTCGTCCCAGTGTGGTTTCAATTCAAATCCGATAACTGTGGCAAGGTCGCTCTGGGTTACTTCTGCAGAATCAGCTTGTCATTTCTGGTCAGTCGCAACCGATAGACTTCGCCGGCGTGCCGGATCAGGACCTCATTCCCTCCCTGAAGCAGGTCTGCGGAGTCGAACTCCGGCAGCGACGATTCAACACAGTCGCCCGTGGGTGGCCCCTTGTGCGGCCCCGGCGGCGGACCCTCGTGCGACGGTGCGGGACTCGGCTCTTGATCCATCTTATTCTCCAAACTGGTGTTGCGACACAAAGTCCCCTCGTGCGAACCGATCGCGAAGTAAATCGCTGACTTCCCCTTGCGGATCCGGGCGACGTCGGTATTATTTCTGATATTGAGACTCAATGTCAACTCGACAGCGACCTCATCTCACCGTTTGTGCTCGCCAGCCAAGAGCCAGCCATGTCCGCAAACGCGAATTGCCCGAGTGACGTTCATCCGGGCTCCCGCCGTTGCACTTTCTGGAGATTGGATACATGGCTGCGAGACCTTCAAAATCGTTGAGAACCGGATTTACGCTGATCGAACTGCTGGTAGTCATTGCGATCATTGCGGTTCTGATCGGGCTGCTGTTGCCCGCCGTTCAGCAGGCACGTGAAGCCGCACGACGTATGCAGTGCAAAAACAACCTGAAACAAATCGGTCTGGCATTGCACAATTACCTCAGCTCCCATTCCGTGTTTCCCCCCAGTTACTGCATTGGCGCTGCCAAGGGAGGGACCTGGTCGATCCACGCGCGCATCCTCCCCTACCTCGATCAAGCCAACGCCTACACCCTGGCTGACCTGTCCGTTGGTTACAGCGATCCGCCGAATTCCACCAGTGGGATCACGGCGCAGTATCTTCCCGCCTATCGCTGCCCCAGTGAAATCAATGGCCAGAACAGTGCCTCGGCTCCCAGTTTCTTTCCACCGAACTACGCGTTCAACGCGGGAACGTGGAAAGTTTATACGCCGATCTCGACGAATCTCGCGGATGGCGGGATTCCGGGAAATGGTGCCTTCGGCCCGAACAGCAGCTTTTCGACCGCGGCCTTTATTGACGGGACCAGCAATACGCTCTGCTTCTCAGAAATCAAAACCTATACAAGCCAGATTGGAAACGACGCGGCCGCGACCGACACGCTGCCGACTCAGGCGACGATCCTTGGCTATTCCTCGGGATCGTTCAGTGACCACGGGCATCGCGAGTGGACAGACGGCAAGATTCACGAGACCGGTTTCACGGCCACGTTTACCCCGAACGCGCGTGTGCAGATTGTGAACAAGGGGACTGCCACCACTCCAACCGTCGACGGGGACTACATTTCCTGCAAGGAACGCAGCAGCAGTGCCACCTGTGCCGGCCAACCGACGTACGCGGCAGTCACCACTCGCAGTTTTCACGTTGGCATCGTCAATAGCCTGCTCATGGACGGGTCCACCCGCTCGATCTCCGAAAACATCGACATCCTCGTCTGGCGCGCCCTGGCCAGTCGTGCTGGCGGGGAAGTGGTGAGTGATTTCTGATCTCAATTGGGGTTGGAGTTCGAGCTTCAAGCTGGTCTGCCAACCTGAAGCCTGGCTCCAACTCGCTCCTCGCCGGTCTTGGATACCAACCATTCGCGAGATATCCTGTCCCGCCAACAACTCGTCAATTTCCAATGAACGCTGACGTGTCGGCGACTGGCTTGTGGCATGCGGATTGTGATCATCGGTGGGGGCTTGGCCGGCCTGGCCAGTGCAGTGGCATTGACGGAGCGGGGGCATCCGTGCGTCGTACTGGAGTCCCGGTCTCGACTGGGAGGGCGGGCCAGTTCATTTCTGGATCCCGCCTCCGGCACGTACATCGACAACTGTCAGCATGTGTCATTGGGTTGCTGCACCAACTTTCGGCATTTCTGCCAGACGACGGGGTTGACGGAATTCTTCCGGACAGAGAAGACCCTTTATTTCGTCGGCCCCGATGGGCGGATCGATCCGTTCGCGGCCAGTGCGCTGCCTGCCCCGCTGCACCTGGCAGGAGCGTTCGCCCGGTTACGGTACTTGAGCTGGCGCGACAAACTGGCGTTGGGCATCGGCCTGAGAGCGCTGGCGCGCGGCGTGAAGCCAGAAGAACGCCATCTGCCGTTTTCGGAGTGGCTGGTTCGGCACGGTCAGACACCGGCTGCAATTGCCCGGTTCTGGCACGTGGTCCTGGTCAGTGCCCTCAGCGAGACACTTGATCGGATTGACGTGGAACATGCTCGAAAGGTGTTTGTCGACACGTTCCTGGCCCATCGTGACGGCTGGCTGGTCGACATCCCCACGGTCCCGCTTGAAGATCTGTACGGAGGCCGGTTGACCGAGTGGCTGACCGCGCGCGGCTCCGAGATTCGGCTGCAGGCCACGGTCGAAGAACTGGAGATGTACGGCGATCAGATGGCGTCCGCCAGACTGGGGAATGGCGAGCAAGTCGTCGGGGACCAGTTTATCCTCGCACTGCCGTTTTTTCGGGTCCACTCTGTGTTGCCAGCAGTGCTGGCGAATCGCCCCGAGATGGCGGCGGTCGAACGATTGGAAGCCGCACCGATTTCCAGCGTCCACCTCTGGTTTGACCGGCCGATCACAGAGCTACCGCACGCAGTGTTTGTGGACCGTCTATGCCAGTGGATGTTTAACCGAACCGTCCTTTCGAATACAGCACCGTCTGAACAGGGATACTATTATCAAATCGTGATCAGCGCCAGTCGAGAGTTGGCGGGACAGGGTCGAGAGACCATCCTGGCGCAGGTTCTGGCGGAGCTGTCGGCCGTCTGGCCGGTTGTCGGCACTGCCAGACTGCTGCGCTCGCGCCAGGTCACCGAACACCGGGCCGTGTTTTCACCCGTCCCGGGCGTCGACGAGTTGCGTCCCCTGCAGCAGTCCTCCGTCTCGAATCTGCAGTTTGCCGGCGATTGGACGCAAACCGACTGGCCAGCCACGATGGAAGGGGCTGTCCGCAGTGGCTATCTTGCCGCCGCCAATCTGTTGCGGCACAAAAATCCGGGCGTTTCGATCGTGCAACCCGACCTGCCAGTTGCGCGATTGAGTCGCTGGCTGATGGGAATTCGCAAGCCGATCGAACGAAGACCGGACCTGCAGGAGTAGTATGACACGATTGCCGGGAATCGATCCTGTGCAGGTCGGATCAACGACCATTTGTTTTTTAAGTTGACCGAGACAACGGCATTTCGAGTACGCTTTCCGCCACAATGAAAAAACTGCTGCTGATCATCGCCTTGCTGCTGGGATTCCTGATCCTGGGAGCCGTGAGTTTCCGCCTGACCGAAGGCTGGGACTGGCTGCAGTGCTTTTACGAGGCGGTCATCATCATGACCACCGTGGGGCTGTCGGCCACATCCCAGGGGAACCTGAATCCGTCGACAAAGATGTTCATCATCTGCTACCTGATGGTGGGGGTGGGGATCTTTACCTATTGTGTGACTCAACTGGGTCAATTGCTGGTGAACTTGCAGGTCCGGGGCTATTGGGAGAGGCGGGCTATGGATCACTCAATCAAAAAACTGAAAGATCACTTTGTGGTCTGCGGTTTCGGACGCATGGGCCGGACCATCTGTCGATACCTGCATTCCCGCCACAAGCCGTTCGTGGTGATCGATTCGGATGAGCGAATTGCCGCCGCCTGTCGGGAACTGGGCTGGCTGCATCTGATCGGCGATGCCACCGACGACGAAATCTTGTTGACCGCAGGGATCATGGAAGCCAAGGCGCTGACCACAGTCCTGGCCACAGACGCCGACAACATTTACGTCGTATTGTCTGCACGCCTGCTCAACGACAAGATGCAGATCGTGGCCCGGGCCAGCGACGAAAAGGCGATCGACAAGCTGGAGCGTGCAGGTGCCACGCGTGTCGTCAGTCCGTTCAGTAGCGGCGCCATGAAAATCGCCCGATTCATGCTGAACCCCAGTGTCGAAGACTTCTTCGAGGTGACCGACGATCACGGCAGCCAGTTGGAACTGGCCGACGTGCAGATTTCGGCCACCAGTCCCTGCGTCGGCAAGCGATTAATGGATACCGACCTGCGTGAACGGGGAGTGATGGTCGTCGGCATCCGCCGCGCCAACGGAGAACGGCTGATGCCGCCCCCGGGCACAGCCGTCATCGAAGCCGGAGACTGCCTGTTCGCCTTTGGCAGCTCGCAGGCAGTCAATGAAATGATCAATCTGAATGTTGGATCGGAATGATCGTCGACTCGCACCACCGCAAATCGGGGAAATCCCATGGTCGACCTGCAGGAACAGTACCGCCGGGCGGCCGAGGCAATCCGGTCGGCAGACGCTTTGCTGATTGGTGCCGGGGCGGGGATGGGAGTGGATTCGGGGCTGCCGGACTTTCGTGGCCCGGAAGGGGTTCTGGAAGGCATATCCCCCTTTCCGGGGCCGAATGTTCAGCGAAATGTCCACGCCCCACTGGTTTCAAACTGATCCGGCGCTCGCGTGGGGATTCTTCGGCCACCGTCTGAAGCTGTACCGATCGGCGACGCCTCACGCCGGTTTTCAGATCCTGCTTCGATGGGCCGCTCGAATGCCGTTGGGGCCGTTCACGTTTACGAGCAACGTGGACGGGCAGTTTCAGAACTGCACCTGGGTGCAGTCTGCAGCCTGCACCCCCAGCGTGCAGGTGATCGCCATCGACTTCGCGGAAAAATGCTAACTGAAGTTGCAGGCAGTTGTTGCAATCGGACTCGTGAAATCTGTCAACGAATGGCATGCCCCTTGTATGCGAGGTCATGCCGCACGTTCTGACCGCCCCTGAACCATGGATTTTCGTGGAGGCCACCATGAGTACCCCCGCCGAACGACGTTCCCCGTTCCTGCGACTGCTGGACGCTTTCCTCCAGGAAGAAAACATCAAATGGATGCTGGGGCTAGGGGTCTGCATTTTACTGGGATCCTCGTTGCGATTGGTCACTCTGCACTGGCAGGAATACACGCCTGTCTGGAAGTATCTGATCCTGCTGACCTACTCGGGAACCGTCTTCGCGTTGGGAGAATTCAGTTTCCATCGCCTGGGACTGCGCAAGACCGGAACTGTGCTGATGGCGCTGACGGTGTTGTTGATACCGATCTGTTTCCTCGCGCTGCACTGGGTCCAACCCCGGACTGACTCCACCGCCATTGACGGCTTGCGAAACACGGGACTGATGGTACTTCTGGGGGTCAATCTTCTCTGGAGTGCGTTTGCGGCTCAGCGAATCTTTGCCCATTTTCTGCGGGGATCCCAGCCGACGTTTCTGATCAGCTACCTGATCTTGTGCCTGGCAGGAGCGATCGTCCCCGGCCTGCCACCGGCCTGGAGTCCTGTCCTGACACTCGGCGTGTGGGCCGTCTTCGCGGTGGGCACCGTCAAGGTGAACCGCCATGTCTTCTGGCTGACCGAGGAGCAACGGCTGCCGCGGATCTTCGGGTTCTTCCCGATCCTGTTGCTGGGGGGCTTGTTCGCCGCCGTGTTCACTCTCGGCCTGGCCCACGACCTGACCGCGCCGCGGTTGGGGTTACTCAGCACACTGATGGCATTGCCAATTCTCCTGACTGCCGATGCCGTGGCCCGGGTGTTTGAACAGCGGACCGGCGGCCTTGTACGACCCCTCCCCTGGAGCATCAGCGGGCCGCTGGCACTGGGGATGCTGCTGAGTGTCAGCGGCGTTGTGATGGGTCTGACCGGCTGGCCTGGCAGTGGGCTGATCGTGCCCACGGCCGCGATCGCAGCCGTGGCGATGGGTGTCATTGCACACCGGACAGGCAAATCGGCATTTGTGTGGGGGATGGTGTTTTGCATCGTCGTGGTGTATCAGACGTCACCCGTCTTCTTTAAAGAACTGCTGTTGCAACTGCGTGATCAGGCCGCCGCGGCGGTTCGACAACAGCGACTGCCGTATGCATTCTACGGCCTGACGTATGCCCCGCTGATCGTTGTCTTCTCACTGGTGTCCGCGTCCTTGAATCGACGCGGCCAGACGTTGTTCGCGAAGCCCCTGCAGGTGACGGCGACAATTCTGCCGTGTGTGCTCTTGGCCGTCTCCTTCACGCATTCCACTGCCGTCCTGCCGGTCTCCGTGATCTTGTTCCCGCTGTTTGCCAGCCAGATGGTCCTCCATCGAAATCACAATTACTTGATTCCCGCCGCCGTCGCCTTCCTATCGGGCACGTGGGGTGCTCCCCAGTTTGCTCGCATCGTGCTGGAATGGGATGTCTCGCTGGAGTCCGAGCTGCTGACTTGGGTCGCTGCATCAGCGTTATTGCTGGTTCCTGGTGCTGTGATCGACCGGTGGTCGAATCGGTTCCGGTCCGCCAGCGACGTCGCCGCATTCGAACTGCGTCATGGCTGCCAGATGTTCAGTCGCGTCAGCACGTTGCTGGCAGCCGTGGCGTGGTTCGTTCAGTTTGAACTTCCAGACTTCGCGAGCGGATCTGATCCCGGAACGACCGCCGGCGTCGTGATCGCCGTGTTGATGATGATTCAGACCCTGTGGTGGCTGAAACCCGGATTGGGCGAAGCCGCGATCGGATTTGCGGTCTATCTTGTTCAGTCCCGCTGCCTGCCCGTCGATTTCACCAGACTGGACTCGGTTGAACCGCTGGCCGGGCTGCTGCTGGGTGTCTGGTGCCTGAGTCGACTGCTGCAATTGACAAAGTCGAGTCGAGTGGCGCGGGCGTTCGGTCCGGCATCGTTGCACATCAGCTTCGCTGGTCTGACGATGCTGTTTGGTCTGTTTACATTCGATTGGGCGGCACAGCACGCCGGCCTCGGCCGTCTCTCTCCCTTGGTCAGCGCTCTGATGATGGCTTGGGGATTGGATGCTGGCCGGCGACTGAAACGGCCATGGGTCGCGTCAATCGCCTGGAGTGCTCTGTTCGTGTATGTGACAGCCACACTGTGCCAATGGCTGACACCGGTCGTGGCCCGCGAGTGGTGGATGTTCGCCTGGGCTGCGACCGGGCTGGCGTTGCTCGGGTTGCGGCAACGCCTGAGCCGAACGGTCGAATCGCCGCCGACGAACTGGCTGTCTCCACTCTCCTTGATCCTGCCCGTGGTGTTCGTGGTGATCGGGACGGTGAGCCTGTTGTTTCTCGACTGGCCGTACCGCCTGGCAGGACTGATGGCTCTGTGCGGCCTGATCGTCGCTCGAAAACTGCGGTTGCCGATCGATCTGTCAGAAATCAGTCCGATGCTGCTGAACTGGCAATTCCTGGTCGCGTGTCTGGCGGGATTTGCGGGACGCTCCGGCACGCTGCTGGATCTGACGACGGCAAACGTCATCGGCGTCAGCCTGCCGTTGGCGACCTGCGCCGCGTTCAGTCTCTGGTGTTTTGAGTCCCGCCGCGTGCGTCACTGGACGACCAGCGTGGAACTGGTCCTGACCCATCAACTCCTGCTGCTGATCCTGGTGCAATGCGCGTTGTGTGGCGCGTTGACCAGTTTCCCGGCGGGTACGTGGACAGTTGGCCACATCGGTTGGGCTGTCGCCACCTGGTTCGGCATTGTCGCGGCCTGTTGGGCGAATGCCGTCCGAACGCAATGTCGGGACCTGGCCTGGTGGGGAATCGTCGCCTGCCTGGGTTCGCTCGTTTACTTCATCATCGCTGGTGTGCTCGACCCGATGGTGGCGGGCATCGAATACGTCGTGATCATTGCCGGAGTCACCGCGTGGGTTGCCGGCCGAGGCCTGCAGTCGTCGCCGTCGCGGGCGATCCTGTCGACACCGCTGCAGCAATTGGGATTCTGGCTTCCGATGCTCATCCTGCCACTGGCGATCTGGCGGGAACTCGGCGACCCACACACAACTTGGGTGGGGGCCAACAGTTTTCCGCTGTTGGGTGCCGCCGCCTTCTATTTCTGGCGGGGTGTCGAACGTCGGCAACTGGGAACCACGCTGTTGTCACTGGTCATGGTGAACGTCGCCTGCCTGTTCCTGTGGAAAGATTTGAACTGGTCCGACCCGCAATTGTTCCTGATGCCTGTCGGAATCTCGATCCTGGTCCTGACAGAACTGATGCACCGTGAAATCCCCGCCGCTTACCACGACCGACTGCGGTTTGTCGGTTCACTGACCATCCTGACCTCCCCGGTGTTTCACATCGTCACGGGTAGCTGGTTGCACATTTTGACGTTGATGGTGGCATCGGTGCTGTTGGCACTGGCGGCCATCGGACTGCGAATTCGCACTCTGCTCTACACCAGCACTGGGTTTCTGCTGGCGGACCTGGTGGCCCTGGTCGCTCGCGGTTCCGTCGATGAGCCGAATGTTCTCTGGATCGCTGGCGTGGCGCTGGGGGCTGCGATCATTGGCCTGGGAGCCGTTTGTGAAAACCATCGTGAATTACTTCTGGCCCGGTTGAGATACTTGGCTTCGGAACTGGAACAGTGGGCCTGAAAAATCTCGAAAGATGAACTCGACGCCCGGCGATGGATGATCGAATTGGAAACGCATCGACGAATCCCTCGCTCGCGCGTCGGGCTGGTCGAATTGGGTTTGTTACCTGGACGATTGAATCACTCTAAATCAAGGAGATCTCTGATGAGCTGGATTGAACGTTTTTCACTGGTCATGCGCACCAACATCACTTTGCTGCGTGAGAAGTTTGAAGACCCGGAGCGAATGCTGCATCAATTGTTGATCGACATGGACGAGGAGCTGGAAGGAGTACGCCGCAGTGTGGCAGAAGCGTTGGCTGATGAGATCCAGCTGCGCAAGCAGGTCGATGCTGCCCGACATGATGCCGAGCAGTGGCTGGCCCGCGCCAAGTCGGCGATCGAACGTCAGGATGATGCGTCGGCCGAGGCGGCGCTTGATCAAAAGCTGCGGGCGGCCGAGCGGGCGGATGAACTGACCAAGGAATACGAAAAACAGCAGCAGGAAACTCGCAAACTGCGTGAAGGAGTTCGCGACCTGGAAGGAAAAATCCGCCAGGCCCGTCAGCGCCGGACCCTGTTGCTGGCCCGTATGACTCGGGCCAATTCCACGCGGCGGATCAATTCCGCCCTCGAACGAGCCCAGGGACCTTCCGCGTTCGCAGAATTCGATCGGCTCGAAACGAAGGTCGATCGCGCCGAGGCTCTGGCGGAAGCGTACGACCGCATGGACGGGATCGACCCGGATGCCCGGGAACTGGAACGCAAGTTCGCAGAACAACAACGGTCCGAGCAATTGCGTCAGGAACTGGAATCGCTTCGTCAACGTGTAGGGGAATGAGAGTAGTCCGGTCGCTTCACATCCTGGCTTCAAAATGAACCTGATCCACGAACTGGGGCGTCTGATTCGGTCGTGGTGGACACAGGACCGCATTCAGATTTCCCCCGCGGAGGGCAGGTTGCTGCGCGTGCGGCCGGGGGATCTCTTGTCCATCGATCACCACGACTTTGAGGTCGTTGACCGGTACATTATGGAGCGGCCGCACCGACGATTGCTGTGTTTGAGGTGCCGGGCCCAGTCGGAGACGGCGGAGTTGTTCGTTGCCATTGGCCCTGAGTGCGAAGCGCCGTCAATCCGATGGGAAACTCGGCACCGAGTCCGGACATTGGGAATTGAAGATATTGAAGTCTGGCCGATCGACACGCGACTGCGATGAAACTGGCGTGCGCCCAATGGCACTTGCATTGTGAGCCGCAAGGCGCTAGCCGCGGGTGTATTCTCAATCGAACTCGCAGCAAGCGCCGGCGTCGGCCCCGAACTCTTCCAAGCCGATGCTTCGAAGAGTCCACGGCCTGACGGCACGCGGCTCACCGGTTTGTGTTATGGGCGGCCGCCAAGTTTCGTGGCCGAATCTGGTGTCCGGCGTAATCGCGCCTGATTCTTCGGATCGATTCGGGGGAATCTGAGCGATGCTGTTCAACTCGTCCGGTGGGACTGGTAACCTAATGGTTGTTGTCGGATTGACCGTCTGAGTTCGGAGAATTTCCACCGTGGTCTGCTCGAAGTCAGTTTGGGGATTGCTGGCGCTGGCATTGTTGATCCATCCGTCCGGAATTGCTGCCGCACCTCCGTCAGGCGAGCAACTCTACAAGACGTTGTGCGCCAGTTGTCACGGGGCGCAGGGGGAAGGAGACAACCGGCACTACCCGCAGCCACTAACCGGGGATCGATCGGTGCTGGAACTGGCCGAGTATATTGACAAGTCGATGCCGGAAAAGCAGCCGGAAAAGTGTGTGGGAGAGGACGCTCGTCTCGTTGCCGAATACATTCATGGCGCATTTTACTCGCCGATCGCCCAGGCGCGACTGAAGCCTCCGCGGATTGAACTGTCGCGGTTGACCGTTCGGCAGTTCCGGAATTCGATCGCCGATCTGGTCGGCAGTTTCCGGGTTGGAGAAACGGCCTGGAATCATGAGCGAGGCTTGAAAGCGGAATATTTCAAGACGCGTCGGCAGCGTCGCGACGACCGTGTCATTCAACGGGTGGATCCGCTGGTCAAGTTTGATTTTGGTGAGGGGACGCCTGACCTCCAACAAATCAAGCCGGAAGAATTCTCCATCAAGTGGGAAGGATCGGTCCTGGCACCGGATACGGGGGAATACGAGTTCATTCTGCGGACTGAAAACGGAGCCCGGTTGTGGATCAATAACAACCGGCGTCCTTTAATCGACGCCGCGGTGAAGTCCGGGAAAGACGTGACCGAGCGGCGCGAGTCGATTCAGTTGCTGGGCGGCCGGGCGTATCCATTGCGACTGGAAGTTTTCAAATCGAAAGAAGCGAAGGAAAAACGAGCTTCAATCGAGTTGCGATGGAAGCAACCGCATCGAACCGATGAAACAGTGCCTGAGCGGTGTCTGCTGCCGCAGAGTCTGCGTGAAACCTTCGTGCTCCAGACACCGTTTCCTCCCGACGACCGCAGCATGGGGTATGAACGGGGAACATCAGTCTCGCAGGACTGGGAGCAGGCGACGACCGATGCGGCCGTGGAAGTCGCGGCTTTTGTGGAAGAGAATCTGAACGAACTGGCGGGGACTCGTCGCGATGCTGGCGACCGTGAGGCCAGGTTGCGAGACTTCTGCGTCAAGTTCGCGGAGCGGGCGTTTCGTCGACCGCTGAGCGATGAACTCAAGGAATTGATCGTCCAACACCAATTCGCCGAAGCGGGCACGCCGGACCTGGCGGTTCAACGCGTGGTCCTGCTGGTCCTGCAGTCGCCTCGATTTCTGTTCCCCGAACTGGCGACAACCGAGGTCGACGGGTACCAGATCGCCACTCGGCTGGCATTGGCGCTGTGGGACTCATTGCCTGACGAATCCCTGGGCCAGCGGGTGGCCGCCGGTCAATTGACCACTCGGGATCAGGTGCGGGCCGAGGCGACGCGGATGGTCAGCAATCCACGTGCCCGGGCAAAGTTGCGGGAATTCCTGCTGCAATGGCTGAAAGTCGATCACTTCGCCGAGATCTCCAAGGATTCAAAGCAGTATCCAGATTTCACTCCCACACTGGCCGCCGATCTGCGTACGTCGCTCGACCTGTTCCTGGACGACGTTGTGAATGGAGACTCGGCCGACTATCGTCAGTTGCTGCTCTCAAACGTGCTGTATTTGAATGGCAACCTGGCGGCGTTTTACGGCGTCGATCTGCCGGCGGATGCGCTGTCGCCGGGCGAGATCGGGTTTCAACATGTTTCGGTTGGCGGTCACGATCGGGCGGGAGTGCTGACACATCCGTACTTGATGTCGGGTTTCGCCTATACCGGCAGCAGTTCGCCCATTCACCGGGGGGTCTTCCTGTCACGCAGCGTGCTGGGGCGAACGTTGAGACCGCCGCCCGAAGCCGTCGCACCTCTGCCTGCCGAATTGCATGCCGGGTTGACCACCCGCGAGCGGGTCCTGATGCAGACCCGGCCCGAGGCTTGTCAGTCGTGTCACGCGATGATCAATCCGCTGGGATTCACTCTCGAAAACTATGACGCAGTCGGTCGGTTTCGCCGTGATGAACAGGGTAAGCCGGTGGATTCGACGGGCAGCTATGTCACCCGTACGGGCCAGCGAATGACGTTTGCCAGCATCCGGGATCTGGCCCGGTTTCTGGCGGCGACCGATGAGACGCATGCGGCCTTCGTCGATCAGCTGTTCCACAACCTGATCAAGCAGCCGATTCGGGCCTATGGTCTGCAGACTCCTGAGGAACTGCGGGTCGCCTTTGAGCAAGATCAATTCAATATCCGGGAATTGATGGTCGACATTGCCACCAGGGCGGCGATGCAGGGGTTCCCGTCATCAGGCGGAACGGACTGAGAACTCTGCGGATCGCAACTAACTGTCGGAACTGAAGACACTGATGTCGTTACTGCAAATTCGAGCTGGCACGATTCACGATCCTGCGAACGGCGTGGATGGCGTTGTGAGGGACCTGTGGGTGCAGGATGGTCGCATTGTGGCTGCGCCGCTGGACCCGGCTCTTCGAGCCGACAGCGTGCTGGATGCCAGCGGACTGATTGTGATGCCGGGTGGTGTCGACATGCACTGCCACATCGCCGGTCCGAAGGTGAACGCCGCCCGCAAGATGCTCCCGGAAGATCACCGGCGCAGCCGAAAACTGCTGCGAACAGAGTGGACTCGATCAGGGATTGCAGGCAGCGTGCCAACGACGTTTGCCACGGCATACCTGTATGCGGGGTTGGGCTATACGACCGCCTTCGACGCTGCCATCCCACCGCTGGCCGCCAGGCATGCGCACGAAGAATTTCTGGACACCCCGCTGCTGGACAAGGGTTTCTTTGTTCTGGCGGGAAACAACCAGTATGTGATGCAGCAACTCAAGGCGCGGCAACCGCAGTTGATCCGGGCATACCTGGGTTGGCTGCTGGGCGCGACCCGGGGATACGCCATCAAGGCGGTGAATCCGGGTGGAGTCGAAGTCTGGAAGAGTCGCGGGTTGGGGAATGTCTCCGGGATCGATGATCGGGTCGATCATTTCGATGTCTCGCCACGTCAGATCCTGTCCGGATTGGCGACGGCGGTCGATGAATTGGGGCTGCCGCATGCCCTGCACATCCATTGCAACAACCTGGGGATGCCGGGGAACTGGTCCACCACCCTGGACACCATGCACGCTCTGGAAGGGCATCGCGGGCACCTGACTCACATTCAGTTTCACAGCTACGCGGGTGATCCCGATGACCAGGCGACGTTTGGATCGCGGGTGGTGGAACTGGCGGACTACGTCAACTCGCATTCCAATCTGACCGTGGACGTGGGCCAGGTGATGTTTGGGCGAACCTGTTCGATGACGGGGGACGGCCCCCTGGGCTATTACCTGCACCGCGTGACCGGAGGAAAATGGTTCAGCGGGGACATCGAGCAGGAAGCGGGCTGCGGCATCGTTCCGATCGAATACAAACAAAAGAGCCTGGTGCATGCCCTGCAATGGGCGATCGGGCTGGAATGGTATCTGCTGGTGCAGGATCCATGGAGGATTGCCATGAGCACGGATCATCCCAATGGTGCCTCATTCCTGGCGTATCCGCAGATCATTGCGCTGCTGATGGACCGGAATCGTCGCACGGAGGCGCTGGCGCATCTGCCGGAGGGATTGCGTGCGCGGTGCGTGCTGCCGGAATTGACGCGCGAGTATACGCTGAATGAAATCGCCATTATCACGCGGGCCGCCCCGGCAAGGATGCTGGGTTTGATCCGCAAGGGGCATCTGGGCGTTGGGGCGGATGCCGACATTACGATTTACTCACCACAGGCGGATCTTGAGCGGATGTTCGAGTTACCCCGATATGTCTTGAAATCCGGTGAAATCCTGGTGGAGAATGGGGAAGTTCGTCGGTCTGTCGACGGTGCGACGCTGCATGTCTCTCCGTCATTTGACGATGGAGCGATTCCTTCCATCCGCGATTGGTTTGAATCACGGTACTCAGTCCAGTTTGCCAATTATCCGGTGGCGGAAGACGAATTGGGTGAGCAGATCGAGGTGTCAACAACCGGTACGTGAGCGGACGATGTCGATTGGAGTTGTGGTCATGTTAGAAATGCCTGCGGTGATCGAAAGCCCCGTCTCCCAATCCGGCTCTCCATCGGAATTGATTGGGAACCGGCCGATCGACAATTCAGATCTGGATCTGGAATTCCGTCGGATTCGAACGCGCGTGTTGTGGATCGGTGCCGCGGTCTTGCCATTTGTGTTGCTGGTGATGTTTGTCGGAGTGGTCGGTTGGAAACTACATGGTCCGCCATTCACCGCACTGAAAGATGGGTGGTATCGCGTGACGGACCGAAACTTCGGGATTCAATTCGAACTGCTCGGTTGGTACCACAAAGGGACGAACTGGGGAGGAGGTGGACAGATCTATTCCACGAACTTTCCATCGAGTTTGTCCCTGGTTGCCAGAGAGTGGAAAAAGCCTGCCAACGGGATCACGACTGCCGCGGTCGAGTTGCGGCTGGTTTTGAATTCGGCCGAGTCGATGGGGCCGGTCAGGGTTCTGGAGGATCTGACATCCGACCCGGCAAACCCGATGATTGAATATATAGATCACAATTCCAGTCGGCATCGGGTGATGATTCACGGCGATACCTTGGTGGAAATCAGCGTTTACTCCACCCAGAGTCCGAATGCGGATTTCGATCGCGTCGTGAAATCCGTGCGGTGGACTCGTTGAGTCGTGTTTTCAATCGCGTTCTGGTGTCTTATCCTGTTACCCGTTGTTTGGGACCATTCGTATCCGGAGCCTGTTGCCATGCTGAACGCGACTGATTTGGCGAGTTTACAGTTTTGTCGTTTACGACTGGTGCCGATTTGGGGACTTGTGCTGGCGGCCCTGGCCAGTGGTGTCTCACAGGCCGATGAACCGCCGTTTGCTCCGGATCCCGGGTTTGTCTCACTGTTTGATGGCAAATCGTTGGCCGGCTGGCAATCGGCACCCGACAGTTACGCTGTCGTGGACGGAACCCTGATCTGCGTGGAAGGTGGCAAGGGAAACCTGCTGTCCGACAAGGAATATGCCGATTTCGTGCTGAAGTTTGAATTCAAATTGACCGCCGGTGCCAACAACGGACTGGGGATCCACTGTCCGAAGCTTTTGACGGGGAATCTGCACATGGATGGGATCGAATTGCAGATCCTGGATGACACGGCCGAGCAGTACAAGACGTTAAAGCCCTATCAGTATCACGGTTCGATCTATGGAATTGTCGCCGCGAAAACTGGTTCCCTGAAGCCGGTCGGCGAATGGAATCAGCAGCAGGTGACGGTCCAGGGGCGAAAAGTCAAGGTGGTGTTGAACGGAACGACGATCGTCGACGCCGATCTGGATGAGGCCACCAAGGCGGGCACTCTGGACGGCCAGGATCATCCCGGCCTGAAGCGGTCCAGCGGCCGCCTGGGATTCCTGGGCCATGGCAACCGAGTCGACTTTCGCCGGTTGCAGATCAAGGATCTGTCGCCGTTAACGCATACGTCCGACACATTGGAATTGGTAAAGCAGCGACTGGCTCGGAACGAAGCGGTTCTGCTGGATGTTCGCGAGCCCGCTGAATGGAAGCAGGCGCACATCGATGGGGCGATCCTGCTTGCCAACAGTAAAATCCAGCAGGGACTGGATGCCGCCGCGCTGGCGAGGATCCTGCCGAAAGACAAAATCATCTACACTCATTGCAAGGCGGGATTGCGCGCCCTGAACGCCTGTGAAGAACTGATTGAATTCGGTTACGATGTCCGGCCTCTGAAGCCAGGAATTCAACAGTTGCTCGACGCCGGATTCCCGCAGGCGAAGTAGGCCTTCCAGTAGTCGAAGTCGTGAGACTTCGGATCTTCACCCTCTGAGGGCAGTTCCCTCGAATCCCTCGCTCACGCGTCGGGCTACTGTTTTGAACCGTCCACCTCCGGCCAATGTAGGCGAGTCACGGCCGGGTCCGCGGGATCAGCACCAGGAAGTAGTAGGCCAATGCTCCCAGCAAAACGAATCCATACCACACCGTGACGGATGATTGCCAGGACGATGAATCGAAATTCACGACCAGCATCGTCAACAGGACAAGGATCGACAGTGACTGGGCGACCCGGGGAAAGACTGGATAGAACGGGGTCCGGAACGGACGATGCAGGTCCGGTTCGTTGCGGCGCAGGTTGATCAGCGTCTGCATGGAGAGCGGATACAAGCTGACGGCCCCCAACGCCGCCAATGTGATCAGCTTGCCCGTGTCTGCCAGTTGAATCGAGGCGACTCCGATGCAGAAATTGATCATCAGTGCGGCAACCGGTGTGTGAGTTCGGGCGGATGCACCCCCCAGGAACCGGGGCAGGAATCCGACCCGTCCCATTTCGAAAATGGCGCGGCCGGCAATCAGGATGATCCCGTTGAGCGAAGCGATCAGGCCGAGTCCACCGATGCCGATCAGCAGGTGCGACATCGGATGATCCTTCGTCAACACTTGTGTCAACGCCAGGGGCAGGGGGCTGTCCGAGGGAGTGGATCCCGGGACCACGACAAATTCCCCTTGTGAGCCAATCGACAGGTCGGATGGCGAGTAGACAACTCGTTCCCAACCGCCGATGCCGACGGCACAGATCATGACGGTGCTCGACAGAATCACCAGAGTCAGGATTGCGGTTCCGAACCCGATCGCGATGTCGCGCTGGGGATGACGGGCTTCTTCGGCGACATTCGCGACCCCCTCGATCGCCAGATAGAACCAGACGGCAAACGGCAATGTCGAGCAGCATCCGATCCAGCCATTGGGCCACGCGTTTTCCGTGAATCGGCTGAAGCTGGCGTGAGGTCCCACCAAGCCGGCAAACAGCAGGATTTCGGCAACGGCCAGCAGGGCCACGATCAGTTCAAACGTCGCCGCCTGTTGAACACCCCAAATGTTCAGCAGAGTGAACAGCAGGTAACAGCCCATCGCGATCAGACGGGGATCGACGTCAGGAAACCAGATCCGGGCATTTGCCCCCACTGCCATGGCGATTGCGGGCGGTGCGAAGACAAACTCGATGACTTGTGCCACCCCGGTCAGATAGCCGCCAAAGTGGCCCAGGCCCCGCAAGCCATAAACAAAACCCCCGCCCGCTCGGGGAATCGCGCAGGCGAGTTCCGCGTAGCTGAACACAAATGTCACGTACATCGTCGTAACCAGCAGAAACGCCAGCAACAGACCAAGGGAACCGCCGGCGGGAAGTCCCAGGTTCCAGCCAAAGTACTCGCCGGAAATGACATATCCAACTCCCAACCCCCACAGGGTCCACGGTCCCAGCGTCTTCTTGAGTTGGGGCGCGTTTTGAATCTGCGGCGAGTGGGAGTCCAACGGATTCTTCCGACAAGGGCCATGGGCGGACGTCAGGTTGACAGCATATCCCAAGACGGGCACTCTTGCATTTGGAGGACTGTTGAAAGTGTCGCGGACCGGGTGACTCAAACCGGGCGGCGGGTTGCCGATTGGACTCCAAAATGGATGAACCCTTCCCAACAGGGCACAATCGTTCGAGAATCTATTTCGGGTCGAGGGCCGCCCCAGTGTTGGCAACGCCGCTATCGGGTCTGCAAATTCATCATGCCTCAATACCGTCATTCCTTCGGGGTCAGATCGTTCGTCTTCGACGATCTGAAAACTCTGCTGGCCAAGGCGGGTCCCCGTCGCTCCGGCGACGAACTGGCAGGGGTGGCCGCCGATTCGGACGAAGAGCGGATGGCCGCCCGCTATGCTCTGGCAGACGTCCCCCTGCGGACGTTTCTGGAGGATCCTGTCATTCCGTACGAACAGGACGAAGTCACACGGCTGATTTGCGAGACGCATAGTCGGGCGGCGTTCCAACCGGTGGCCAGCCTGACCGTCGGTCAGTTCCGAGAATGGCTGCTGAGCTATGACACGGATGCCGTCCAACTGGCAGGCGTGGCACCCGGATTGACTCCGGAGATGGTGGCGGCGGTCAGTAAGTTAATGCGGAACCAGGATTTGATCCTGGTGGCTCGCAAGTGCCAGGTGACATCCCGGTTCCGCAACACCCTGGGGCTGCCGGGACGAATGGCTGTCCGCATCCAGCCGAATCACCCCACCGATGATCCGGTCGCGATTGCGGCATCGATCCTGGACGGATTGTGTTACGGGTGCGGCGACGCCGTGATCGGAATTAATCCCGCCACCGACAATGTCGACAACACGATCCTGCTGATTCGGTTGATCGGAGACTTGATTGATCGCTACGAGATTCCGACTCAATCCTGCGTGCTGGCTCACGTCACGACTTCGCTGCGGGCGATGAACCAGGGTGCTCCCGTGGATCTTGTCTTCCAGTCAATCGCCGGGACAGAAGCGGCCAATACAAGTTTTGGCGTCAACTTGAGTTTGCTGGCGGAATCTCAGGCGGCGGCATTGTCGCTCAAACGCGGGACCGTGGGAGACAATGTCATGTACTTTGAAACGGGACAGGGGTCGTGCCTGTCGGCCGGAGCCCATCATGGTGTCGATCAACAGACGCTGGAAGCGCGCGCTTATGCCGTCGCCCGGCATTTTCGACCGTTGCTGGTCAACACGGTCGTCGGGTTCATCGGCCCGGAATACCTGTACGACGGCAAGCAGATCATTCGCGCCGGGTTGGAAGACCATTTCTGCGCCAAGCTGCTGGGAGTGCCGATGGGCTGCGACGTCTGTTACACGAATCATTCGGAGGCGGATCAGGACGACATGGATACGTTGTTGTCGCTGCTGGGAATGGCGGGTTGCAACTACATCATGGGGGTACCTGGAGCGGACGACATCATGCTGAATTATCAGTCGACATCGTTTCACGACATCCACTTCCTGCGTCAGTCTCTGGGACTGCGGCCGGCCCCTGAATTTGAAGATTGGCTGTTGCGCAATGGGATCATGAATCAAGATTTGCAGTTGCAGCCGGTCGCACGCGGGCATCGATTGCTGCAGTCGCCCCACGACAGGCACTGAGCCACTTCTGGAGCCGATTGAATGAACCGTGTGACCCCGGATTCCTGGAGCGACCTTCGCGGCATGACGGCGGCCCGCATTGCCTTGGGGCGGTCAGGAGGGAGTTTGCCGACGGCGGAGCTGCTCGACTTTGGCCTGGCGCACGCTCGTGCCCGCGACGCCGTGAAGGCACCGTTCGACGTTCAGAAACTGCTGGCTGATCTGCAATCCGCCGGGTTGTCTTCGCTGGTGCTTCGCAGCGCGGTGGAAAACCGTGACGATTATCTTCGTCGGCCTGATTGGGGGCGACGTCTGAGCGAATCCTCGCGACAACAACTGGTGGCGACGGCCAGCCTCGGTCCGTTCGATCTATGCTGTGCGATTTCGGATGGACTCTCGTCGCGGGCCACCGACCACGCGATTGCGGTGCTGGCACCTTTGCATGTGTTGCTGATGTCCGAGGGTTGGCGGATCGCACCGATCGCGGTCGTACCGTTTGGACGAGTTGCCATCCAGGACGAAATTGGCGAGTACCTTGGTGCGACGTTGTCGCTGATGCTGCTGGGCGAACGACCGGGGCTGGGATCGCCGGACAGCCTGGGAGCGTATTTCGTGCATCATCCGCGGGTTGGAAAGTCGGACGCCGACCGCAACTGCGTTTCCAACATTCGGCCTGCGGGATTACCACCAGCCGCCGCGGTGGCCACGTTGCATTACTTGCTGAACGCGGCGCGAACGCGCGGAATCAGCGGTGTCACTCTCAAGGACGAACGACTGCTTGCGGCGCGAGATCCGTCGACAGAACGAGCCCGTTTTCGCGCCAATCCGTAGCATCCCGCACGATCGCCCGATTACAGGGATCCGCCGAGATTGCGGTTGATATCGCGGGCGGTGTCCGACCAGATCAGCTTGTCGATGGCGTTCTCGGTGCTTTCCTGGTCTTTGCCGGCGCGGAGCGCCGACGCGGAGTTCCGTGGTGGCTTTGGGATACCTTCTTCAACAGGGGGTTCCCATTGTTCATTCTTGCCAAAGGACTTGCCCAACCCCATCGATGAGCAACCAGCGGCACCACAGGCAAGGGTGACCAGACAGAGGATTCCGGCAAGTCGGCGCATGTCGAACCTTTCGAGTTTTCGAGAGACCGTAAGATCCGCTCGGCGGCAGTTCCCGTTGTCGTGGAAGGAAGTCGGTCAGAGATCGCCTTGCAAATGACGCCAACGTCGATCAATCTCTGCGGGGACTTATCCCAAATCGCGCAGAATGTGTCGATATGATCAACCCCGGATCTGGATTGCGAATTCAATGTCGCCGTTGTCTGAACCTCTTGATGTACTTGCAGTTGCTCCCCATCCTGACGACGCGGAAATCGGCGTTGGAGGGACACTGTTGTGCTGCCTGCGGCAGAAACTGCGGGTGGGGGTGGTCGATTTGACCTCTGGCGAGCCCACGCCGCACGGATCACCGGCGATTCGCGCCGCAGAAACGGCAGCCGCAACCAGGGTGCTGGGCCTCGATTGGCGACACAATCTGGGTCTGCCCAATCGATCCCTGGAGCCGACGCTGGAAGCCCGCCGTGCACTGGCGGCAGTGTTCCGCGTGACCCGACCAAAGCTGATCCTGGCACCGTATTGGGAAGACAGTCATCCCGACCATCTGGCGGCGTCGAGCCTGGTTGATGCCGCACGGTTCTGGTCGAAGTTGTCCCGCAGCGACATTCCCGGTGAGCCGTATCTGCCGCCCCGGATCCTGTACTACTTCAGCATCCACCTGCGAATTCACCCCCAGCCCGCGTTTGTCTTCGACATTGGCGAGACAATCGATGCCAAGATGCAGTCGATCCGGTGTTACGAAAGCCAGTTCATCACGGGGCGATCCAGCGAGTTCCCGACAGCCCTGGATGACATTCGCGATCGAGCCCGGTACTGGGGATGGAGCATCGGCACGAAGTATGGCGAACCGTTTGCGAGCCGCGAGTCCGTGCGTATGACGGATTTTCGCGCCGCTATGATGGACTGATCACTTTTCACGAACTGGAATCAACCATGTCCGAATCCGCCGAAACAGATGTCGTAAATGATAACGACGTCAATCACCTACGATTGCTGTCGATTTTTCATTATGTCGTGGCGGCACTGATGGGGATGTTTACCTGTTTCCCGGGGATCTATGTGGTCATGGGGACCGTATTCCTGACGAATCCGCCTCAACAGCCGGTCCAGAATCCGGAAGAGCTGAAAATGATTGGCGGGTTCTTCCTTGCGTTTGGGCTCCTGTTTGTCGTGATCCAACTGGCACTCGCCATCGCCCTGTTCGTGGCCGGGAAGTCAATTTCGACTCGCCGGCGTTATACGTACTGCATGATCGTGGCGGCCATCAGTTGCCTGTTCTTTCCATTCGGTACCGCGTTGGGAGTCTGCACGCTGATCGTTCTTTCCCGCGCCTCGGTGAAGAAACTGTACGAACTCGCGAACTAACTCCACCGATACGCCGCCTTCGCGTTCTTCGCAAAAAACTTCTCCGTGGCGGCGCGCCCCTTCGACTGAAAGAACTCAGAGACGATTTTCAGCACGGTGGCGTAGTCGCCTGCTCGATCACTGACTGGCCAGTTACTGCCATATATCAATCGATCTTCGCCCCACGTTTGCCAGACGGATTCCAGAATGGGAAAGTAGTACTGTGGATCTTTGGGAGCGGTCCGGCCATCGCGAGCGGCACTCTCGACCAACGCCGACACCTTCAGGAACACCTGCTTGTGACGCGCGGCTGCCTGCATCCCGGCCTGCCATTCGGCATTCAGGTGGGGGCCATCAATCTTCACGTTGGCCAGATGGTTGATGACAATCCTCAAGTCGGGCAGTTTCGTGGCGAGTTGATCGACAAGTGGCAACAGTTCAGGGCCGCCATTGATGTCCAATTCCAGATCCGCATCGGCCAGTCGTTTGATGTCCGCCAGAAACTCGGCTTTGTCGAGCCCCGTTTTCAGGGGCCCCGAATTCACGCGGATCCCGCGAAACCGTCGATTGGCGGCGAACCGTTTGACGTGACCGGCAAACTCCGGCTTGCCGGGCGTCAGGTTGCCGACCAGCCCCAGGACGAATGGATCGTGGTCGGCAATATCCAGGACCCATTGATTGTCTTCGACCCACGGACTGGCTTCGACAATGACGGTTCCCGTCACACCCAACGGCTTCGCAAATGCCTCGAAATGTTCCGGCAAGACTTGGCGATAAAGCGACTTGTCATCCTTTCCGGGCCACGGAACCCCCTGAGGTCGCTGGGGATCGTAGAAGTGGGTGTGCGTATCCACAATCGGATAACCGGGCCCGGCTGCCGCGGCGAATGGCCACATCGATGCTGCGGCCGCCAGACCCAGGCTGCCCGCCAGAAACTCCCGTCGCGTCGTCATGGTGAATCCTCTCGAAGCGTGTCCGTCACGGCTCCCTCCGATACGGGGAGTGTCCACCGACCGCAGCATGCCGTCTTTGACGACAACTCACAACATAAACCGCCCCGGCAGCAGTACGTTCAACGTGTATTCGGCGACCTGTTCCGGGTGCTGGATGTCCACGACCCAGATTGGCAGATCGTCACAGAACTCGGCCAGCACCTGTCGACATGCGCCACACGGCAGGGCTCCCCCGTCAGTGACCAGGGCCAGTGCCTGAAACCGGATGTGTCCCTGCGCGACGGCGGCGAACGCGGCCGTCCGTTCCGCGCAGATGGTCATTCCATAGGAGGCATTTTCGACATTGCATCCGGCAATGATCTGCCCGGATTCTGCGAGCAAAGCCGCTCCGACCCGAAAATTGGAATAGGGGGCATACGCCTGGTGACGAACGGCCAGCGCGGCGGCGATCAAGCGCGAGCGATCTTCCAAGTTCATCGGCCGGACTCCAAGACGTAATCCCGTGAACCAAACAACGCCCGCGATCAGGGATCGCGGGCGTTGTGAACTTCGTCGTCGTCGACGCTGCGGGTGACTTGAGTCACCTGCAGGCGCTGGCGAAACAACGATTAATATTCCTTGGCGTTGATCCACTTCATCATGCGGCGCAGTTGCTTGCCAGTCTCTTCAATGTGATGAGACCGTTCGCGGCGCTTGATGGCCTGGAACGTGGGCTGGTTGGCCTTGTTTTCCAGGATCCATTCCTTGGCGAACTGGCCGGTCTGGATTTCATGCAGGATCTTCTTCATCTCGGCCTTGGTCTGTTCGGTGACGATCCGGGGGCCGCGGGTGTAGTCGCCGAATTCGGCCGTGTTCGACACGCTGTACCGCATGTAGTTCAGGCCCCCCTGGTAGAACAGGTCGACGATCAGCTTCAGTTCGTGCATGCACTCGAAATAGGCCATTTCGGGCTGGTAGCCTGCTTCGACCAGGGTCTCGAACGCCGCCTTGATCAGGGCGCTGACGCCGCCACACAGGACGACTTGCTCACCGAACAGGTCGGTTTCGGTTTCTTCGGCGATTGTGGTTTCGATCACACCACCGCGAGTTCCGCCGATCCCCTTGGCATACGCCAGGGCCAGTTGACGGCTTTTTTCAGACGCACCGGGGCTCAGCGCGATCAGGCTGGGAACGCCGCCACCCTTTTCGTATTCGCTGCGGACCAGGTGTCCAGGTCCCTTGGGGGCCACCAGGGCGCAGTCCACTCCTTCGGGCGGAATCACCTGGCCGAAATGCAGGTTGAATCCGTGCGAGCACATCAGCAGGGCGCCGGGCTTCAGGTTGGGCTTGATGTCGTTCTTGTAGGCATCACCCTGGACTTCGTCGGGCAGCAGGATATTGACCAGGTCAGCGACCTTGGTTGCTTCGGCCAGCGAAACCGGCTTGAAACCATGGCTGACGGCCAGGTCATAGTTCTTGCTTCCCGGACGTTGTCCGATGACGACGGTACAACCGCTGTCACGCAGGTTCTGGGCCTGAGCGTGGCCCTGGCTGCCGTAGCCCAGGATGGAAATCGTCTTTCCCTTCAGCAGGGACAGATCGGCATCGTCGTCGTAGTAAACCTTCGCAGCCATTGTGCATCTCGAATGGAAAAGAGGAGGGTGGACAGGTCAGTGATTCCGCGGAACTGGACGTCGGCTACTGCCACGCAATCCCGCTCTTGTTAGTACAGGAATCAGCCGTTGATGACGGCTTCTTCATAAGCAGGGGGCGGTTGCAACGCGGATTCGATCGAAAGTGCCGACGCGCGCGACAGGGCGACACGGCCGGTCCGCACCATTTCGATGATTCCGTACGGACGCATCAGATTGATGAAGGCCGTCAGCTTTCCTTCGGACCCGGAAATCTCGACGATCACATGATCCTCACCGATGTCGACGATCTTGCCGCGGAAGACTTCGACCATTTCCCGGATTTCGCTGCGGGTTCCCCCCGTGGCGGTCACCTTGATCAACATCAGGTCCCGTTCGACAATGTCCTGGTTCTGGTAATCCACCACCTTGACGACCGTGACGATCTTTTCCAGTTGCTTGCGGACCTGATCCAGCACCTTGTCATCGCCGGTGACGACAAACGTGATTCGGCTGAAGGCCGGATCTTCGGTCTCGCCGACAGCCAGGCTTTCGATATTAAACGCGCGCGAGGCGAGCATGCCGGAAATATGAGCCAGCACACCAGGCTGATTCATCACCATCGCGGACAACACATGCTTCATCGAACAAGAACTTTCCAGACAAGAAGGCAACCTTGAGGCAGACAGGCCAACGAGTTACGGTGATCTCCGTGGATCGTTGCCGCCAAATCCAAACGGATTGACGCCCCAGACAGACCGGTCATTTCAGGGTCGCAACGGCGACACCGACGATCGGACAACCAGCCCCAGCTTAGCGCAAGGTCAGACATGTTATTCGGCAGCCGGGGTGGACACAAGCATTACTCGTGATTCACCCGCTGAAAGTGAGTCAGTCTGAGGTGCTGCTGGCGAATTCCGGAGCATTCAGGCTGGGAAAACGTTCCCGATAAAACCACCGCTCCCACCAGCGAGCCGGACGCAACCGGGGATCGTCGGCTTCGACATCGTGGTGCTTGCCACGTCGAGTCACGAGCATCACATGCCCATCCGACCGGACCTCAGCGACGGTCCAGAATTTCTCGATCTGGTAAGAATAGGTCTCACCAGCCGGAGCGGGGTGCAGATGCTTGGCGCGGGGTCCGGGGTGCGGACTGTTCTTACTCATCATGAAAATGACCGGCTCACCGACCCGAAACGCGTGCTGCATGTCTGCCCGCCTCTGACAAAGCCAACAAACAGAATCAGAAGAGATTATGCGCCACATCAGGTTGTGACAAGTCCGATACTGGTCTTGACGACGCGGTTTGGCCCAAAAAATGCAAGTTTTCTCCGCAAAACAGACCAAACCAAGCCCGATTTGGCGTTTCATCGGGATTCCGAATTGGCTAGAACGAGCGCGCAGGACGCTGGTCCTGGTCTGTCTCGTAAGATGTGGGAAGTCTGTCAAAACCTTCAAGGATCAGGAATGACCGAACGGATTCTGAGTATTTCCGGACTGCGCGGCGTTGTTGGAGGGGGCCTGGATCCGGAATATGTGACCCGGTTCGCCGCGTCGCTGGGCACGATGCTCGGTGGCGGAGCGATCGTGCTGTCCCGCGACGGTCGGTCCACCGGCGAAATGCTGACACACGCAGTCCTGGCTGGACTGATGGCCACCGGGTGCCGTGTCATCGATCTGGGAATCGCGTCGACACCGACCTGTGGAGTGATGGTCACGGCTCTCCAGGCGGCTGGCGGATTGCAACTGACTGCCAGCCACAATCCGATCGAATGGAATGGTCTGAAGCCGTTTTCACCGCGCGGTTCCGTCTTCGACAAGGCGCTGGGTGAAAAACTGTTGTCTGTCCTGGAATCCGGCCCCGTTTACCGGCCGTGGAACGGCCTGGGATCGGTCGAGTCCGTCGGTACGGACAATAGCGAGCATCTGCAGCGAGTTTACAAGCTGGTGGACGTGGCGGCGATCCGTCAACGGCGATTCAAAGTGGTGCTCGACTGCAACCACGGTTCTGGATCCGTCCTGGGTCCCCGGATGCTGCGAGAACTCGGCTGCGACGTTGTCGTCATGGGAGAATCCCCGGACGGACAGTTTGAACATCCCGCCGAGCCATTGAAGGAAAACCTGACCACACTGATATCCGCTGTTGTCGCCAACGGTGCCGACGTCGGATTCGCCCAGGATCCGGATGCGGATCGCCTGGCGATCGTCGACAACACCGGCCGCTATATCGGGGAAGAATTGACGCTGGGCGTCTGTGCCGATCACGTTCTGTCGCGCCAGCAGGGGCCGGTGGTCGTCAATGGTTCCACCAGCCGCGTGACTGCCGACATCGCCGCCAAATACGGATGTCCCTTCCACCGCTCTCATGTCGGCGAAGCCAACGTCGTTTCCAAAATGATCGACGTTCAAGCGCTGTTGGGTGGAGAAGGGAACGGCGGAGTGATCGAGCCCCGAGTTGGGTTCGTCCGCGACAGCTTCGTCAGCATGGCCTATGTCCTGGACGGACTCGTCAGCCGACAGACGACTCTCGCAGACTGGGTGGACACTTTGCCCCGATACACGATTGTCAAAGACAAGCTGCATTGCCCGCGCGAACGAGTCGACCGCGCCTGTGCCGCCCTCAGGTCCGCGTACGGTACCGCAACTGCGACAGCAGGGGACGGACTGCGACTGGACTGGCCGGACCGCTGGGTCCAGGTCCGGGCGAGCAACACGGAACCGATCATTCGCGTGATCGCAGAAGCCCCCAACCCCGAGACCGCCAATGAACTCTGTGCAGAAGCCGTCGAACTGGCGAAACTCGCGGTAGCCTAAGACATCACCCAGACAACTCGCCCACGCGAACGACATTCAATTCAGGCCGCGTCGCCAGATCGACTTCGCGCAGGTCCGGTGGATCCTGTTCGAGATCCATCGCGACGATGATGGGGCGGTCCACGGATTCGGGGTTGCTGCGGATCACGCGACCGACCCGACCATCATTCAGCCAGACACAGGAGCCGACCGGATACAGCGAGACCACTCGCAACAGGCTTCGGACGGCCGCCGCGTCAAAGCGGCCACGGGGGGCGGCGAACAGGATTTCTTCCATGGCTCGAAATGGATCATGTGGCGGCCGATGAGGGCGGGGGGCAAGCATCCCCAAGA
>JAFEBS010000011.1 GCA_018242525.1 Planctomycetota bacterium
CGTCGATCAGAACTTCGATACCTACACCGTCGAATACACATTCGCGGACGGATCGAAGTTGTTCCTGGAAGGTCGCGGGATGCCCGGCGCGGCGACTGAGTTCGCGAGCTATGCACAATGCAGCAAGGGTTCGGCCACGATCTCGGCCTCGGGCCACTGGCCATCCAAGGCTCGCATCTATAAGGGCCAGAAAATGGTGGACAGCGATGTGATCTGGCGTGCCGAAGACAAGACCAGCCCCTATCAGTTGGAATGGGACCACCTGATGAATGCCATTCGTCAGGATCAGCCCTACAACGAAGTGAAGCGCGGTGCCGAGGCCAGTCTGGTCACCTCGATGGGCCGCATGGCCTGTCACACCGGCCGTGTGATCACCTATGACGAGATGCTGAACTGCGAGCACGAATTCGCGCCCAACGTCGACAAGTTGACGATCGATGGCGAAGCGCCGCTGGTCGCCGATGCCAATGGCCTGTATCCGGTTCCCGCCCCGGGAATCAAGACGAAGCGTGAGTACTAAGCGACTGACTTGTATTTTGTCAGTCCCAGGTTTTGGGCGTAAAAGTCGTGAGACTTTAGAAATCTCTGAACTCTCACGAGTTCGCCTACGCCAGTTCCGAGCTCTGTCAAAGCACTGGTCGCTGATGCCGATTACGACTCGGCCCCCGGTTGATCGTTCAGCCGGGGGCTGTTTCACCAACCTCTGAAATGTTTGGGTTCGGAATCGATTTTCGCTGAAACTGCCCGGCCTCTATCGAGCCGCGTCCGTCAGCCATCGGGTAAACTCCGGCTGCCCGGACAATTCCCGCGCCAGAGTTGGTTCGGCGAACACGCGCACTCGTTTGACGTAGTCGTCAAACTGCGTGCGGGCCAGTGCGGCCACCACGGGAGAAACCTCGCTGAGTGGTCGATAAACGCCTTCCTTCGGGTGGAAGATGTCGACTTTGAATTCCACTTCCTTGTGGACCGGCGGGGCGTCGATCAGCAGATCGGTCGAGTTCAAGCTGCGGCCCAGCCAGCGTTCCGCCATGTCCAGAACTCGACCGCCCACTTCGATCAATTCCGCATAGGGTCGTCCCGCGAGGGAACGATACAGCTCCGGCGTCTGGTTCAGACTGAATTCCATGACCCGTTTGTGCAGTCTCCGCTTTGGTCCGAACACTCCATCCAGCAACGATGCAACCGGGGTTCCCAGCGAGGCGCGCCGCAAATCGGCAATCACGTCCCATTCGCTCTGCTGAAACAGCGTCTTCAAGTCGAATTGGTGGTGCAGTTCAAAGAAACTGCGGGCGAACATGGTGGTGGCGGAGCGAACCGCGTGATGCCAGTAGACTTCGCTGAACATCACGTACCGCGCGAACACCATCAATTCAGCGGCGGTCTTTCCCTTGGAGGTAATTGCCAGCCCGTCACCCGATTCATTCACCAGTAACGACTGGATCAGGCGATTCCGGTCGAAGTTCCGACCGTACGGCACCCCCGCATGCAGGCTGTCGCGTTCCAGGTAGTCCATCTTGTCGATATCGATCGGCCCCGACAGCACCGATCGCATCAGTCGCAGGGAAGTCGAGTCGGTCCGGGCGACCAGCACATCCAGGACCTCGGCCGGTTCGATCTGCCATTCGGACTGCAGAACCTGTCCCAATTCCCGGGACGGGTCCAGGAATTCGGCGGCAAACGCTTCGTGCGGGGGCAGGTCCGCCAACCCCATGTCTTCGATCGGATGGCAGAAGGGCCAGTGTCCCAGATCATGCAGCAGAGCGGCAATCATCAGGACTTCTGCCTGGTGGGGGCTGACCGTCGCTGAGAACCGTTCGTCCTTTCCCAGTTGCCAAAGGTAACGCAGAGCATTGTGAAAGACGCCCAGCGCATGTTCAAAACGGGTGTGAGTGGCCCCGGGGTAGATTCGCCCCGCCAGCCCCAGTTGCGTAATGTTTCGCAACCGTTGAAACTCGGCCGTATCCACGACGGCCCGCACGCGGGGAGTAAATGGTACGTCCTGACCTGTGGGAATCCGTACGATCGGCCCACCCGCCTGCAGGTCAAAGAGCTCGGGGATGGAACTGTACGGATGAGTCATCGGGTTCTGTACTTCGGAGCGTGTCGATTCCGGCCCGATGACTGCCACCAGTTCGTCGCGTCAGCGATGGATCGTCCACAGGAAGCGGCCTGTATATCCTTCACGGGCGCATCGGGCCGGCGAACTGAAGGACGATCTTACGCGGACAACCCCTCGCCTTGACGACGAGGGGCTTCGTCGATCGATCACGTACAGCGACGCTTGAATTCGCCGGTTTCCGTGTCGATTTCGATCTTGTCGCCGATTTCGACGAAGGCCGAGACCTGCAGTTCGTGCTTGGTGTCCTTCAGGATCGCCGACTTGGTGATTTTGCCAGACGTGTCGCCGCGGGCCACGGGTTCGGTGTATTCGATTTCCCGAATGATCGTTTTGGGCAGGACGACGGAAATCGGCCGACCTTCGTAAAACGTCACTTCGCAGACATCGGTCATGTCCGGAGTCAGGAACTTTTCGATGTCCCCCAGGGTTTCGGCATCGATTTCGTACTGGTTGAATTCTTCATCCACGAAGACATGCGCCGGCGGAGCGTAGTAGGAATAGGTGCAGGGCTTCTTTTCCAGCATCACCCCTTCCAGCTTTTCGTCGGCCTTGTAGATCGGCTCCGAAATCCGGCCGGTCATCAGGTTCTTCAAGCGCAGCTTGACGACGGCCGCATTGCGACCCGATTTGTTGTATTGGGCCTTCAGGACAACAACCGGAGAGTTCTCAACGATGATGACATTGCCCGACTGTAACTCGCCGGCGAGCTTGACACTCATAACACGTTTCCCATTTTTCCTGTCGAAGTAAAGTAGTCGCATCCGCCAACCATGGCCTGACGCGTCGCCCACCAGGCGTTTGCCTCAATTTCCGCGCACTAAGCGCACCAGATTGTCGGCCAAATTCCCCGTACGGTCAAGTTGGCTGGCCCAGACTTTACCATGTTGCTGAATTCGCCGTCGATTCGCTGCGAAATCTGACCAGGCAGCCCGGATGTCGCCGGCCCCATTCCACGCGTGCCAGCAGTTCCGCACCGCTGGCATTTCTGTGGTTTCCCCCAGAAAGCGGGTCAAAAAGGCGTCCAGCTTCACCAGGTGCGTATCTGCAGATTGGGGGTAAATCTGCCAGACAAACGGTTGCTGAGCCCACTGGGCCCTGACGAAGGAATCCTCGCCCCGAACGAAATTGACGTCGCACGACCAGAGTAACCGGTCGTAATCCGACTGCGACAGGAACGGGAGAGCCTGAACTGTCAGCGAATTTCGCGTCAGGACCGTCCCCGGTTGCAGGTGATTTCCGAACCAGTCCGCCGCCTGCCTGGTCGCCGCTCCCGGTGACACCAGGACGCGGATCGGAGACGGACCACTGTTCCATTCCGTCAAGAGTTTCCCCAGAGCGGGGTTGTCATAACAGAACATCGAAACGCGAAGTTCAGCCGTCGCCAGCGGGACTCCCAGTCGTCGCAGGAATGCATCGGCCTCGTCTTGATCGAACGCTGCTCGCTCGGCCAGCAATCCCTGTTCACACAGCAGGCCCCCGGTGCTGGCGGTAAACCCCGGAAAGAAAAACGTCTTTGATAAGGGAAGTCGCGACAGCGGTGATCGTGCCAGGTGACAATCTTCGACCCAAGCCTCAGCGCTCAGGTATTCCAGATTGATCCAGACGGGGG
Source organism: Planctomycetota bacterium (assembly GCA_018242525.1). Taxonomy (GTDB): domain Bacteria; phylum Planctomycetota; class Planctomycetia; order Planctomycetales; family Planctomycetaceae; genus Schlesneria. Next base: position 3,729 of record JAFEBS010000011.1, read on the forward strand.
CCGGGTCTCGCCAGGCCATCTTTGCCACGTAATTGTCGGGTATGGTGCACCCGAATGCTTCAATGACCACGTCGGCGGCGTCGACGTCCGGGAAATCCGGAGTCCAGTGCCGGATTTCGATGGATTCGATAACTTGTGCAGCGACATCGACCACCGCCTGCGGACAAAGAACGACAAAGCTTTCCAGGTTGTCGACCCACAATCGTACCGAGGCTTCGTGTTCGGTGACCAGTTGCCGAGCCAATCGCCAGCACGTACCGATATCACCGAAGTTATCGACGACCGCACAAAAAATGTCCCATCGATCGATTGTCAACTCGACGTTCCCGATCATCGTTCCCAAGCGGGAGCTTGGGAACGAGAAATTCTAAAGTGCATTGCATCAGTCTGGGACATTAACCCGTCGCGCGAGCGAGGGATGATCGAGTTGGCCACGCATCGACGAATCCCTCGCTCGCTCGCTCGCTCGCTCGCTCGCTCGCGCGTCGGGCTAGTGTTCTGAGGCCTTGACGGGTTGCATTCCGGCACCGATCGCGACTGCACTCAGGATAAACACACCACCGACCGCCGTTCGCAATGACGGTATTTCGCCCAGTAACAACCAGGCAAACAGGCCTCCGTAGATCGGCTCCAGAGCACTCACAATACTGGCAAATTGTGCCCGCACATTCACCAGACTTTGAATGAACAGGAAATGAGCCAGGGCGGTGAAGATGACTCCCAGCACAATCAACAAGCACCAATCCTGTACGGCCAGGGGTTGATAATACGTCGGCAACAGAAACAGCAGCAGCAACGCGGCAAAGAAACCCTGTCCGGCTGCAATCACCGCTGGAGTAAACTGTCGGGCCAGCCCCCGATTCATCAGCAACAGGCAGGCGAAACTCAGTCCCGACAGGATTCCCCAGCCAACTCCAAGCGTGGTCTTGTCATCCAGGTCAAATCTCGGCACCAGAACCACCAGCCCCAACGATACCAGGCAGGCAGTGATGGCGTCGATCCGTCGACGTGGTTCGTGAAAGAGGATCGGCTCAAACAACGTGATAAAAACGGGAAAGCTGGAATACGCCAGCAGTGCAATCGCCACCGAAGACAGTTGAATCGAATGAAAGAAGCTGTACCAGTGAAACGCCAGGATCAAACCTGGGCCCGCCAGTTGCCACAACCGCTGTCGGGAACCACCCGGCCAGACCAACAGGCCGGTCCCGAAGAGGATGGCAAAGGCCAGCGTGCCAAAAACAGTCCTGCCAGCAACGATCATCAGTGCAGATGCGGTCGTGGCCTTGCCCAGGAGTCCCGCCAGACCAAACAGGGCGACTGCCGCATTCAGTTGCAGCATCGCCGCTCGAGTTTTTGACAAACGATTCTCCCTGTCACATTCGACCGCGGCATCGATCACGAAATGATTTCAATTGATTCAAGGCGTCAGGCGAGGTATCAAACCCATTCCAGGGGCAAAATCCGATTGGTCGCCGATCACGTTTCCAAAACCGGCCGTTTCTCCTTCACAGGTGTCTGTCATGTTGATTCTAACCGCATTGATCGGTTCGGTTCTGGCGCAGGCGGGCGATTCCCTGTACGTCGCCAAACCGCTGACTCAGCCTAAACAGTTTACGGCCGGAATCGAAGGGCCGCAGTGCGGGCCTGATGGAACCATTTACGCCGTCAATTTCGGCCGCGAACAGACCATCGGCCGGGTGACCCCGGACGGAAAAGCGGAACTGTTCGTCGCGCTTCCTGGAAAAAGCACCGGGAATGGAATCGTGTTTGACCGGCAGGGACGCATGTACGTTCTGGGGAAGAGTCCCACCAATGTCTGTTTTGGCGGCCCGGACGGTCGGACGGTGTATGTCACCGAGGTCGAACACACCCGGTTGGTCCAGTTCCGGGTCGAGACGCCAGGACTGGCCTGGAAGCGCTGGCAGACGTCAAAGTAACGCTCATTCGTATTGAAGATGTCTGCAACATCCTCAACTTAGGGAGCCTCCCATGCGCCACCTTGTTTTCGCCTCTGTCCTCGCCGTCTCGCTGACTCTCCCTGCCCTCTGTTTTGCCCTGCTGTACACCGTTGAAGGCAATGCGCCTCAATCCGCTGAAAACTACAAACGGTGGCCCGGTTTCGTGGATGTGGTCAATCAACCCTCCCGACAGCAACTGGTGTGGTGCAACGGGGCGGAGTCTTTCTATTACTCGGGCGATACCCAGGCGTTGAACGCGATTCTCCGCGATTTCGCCAAGGTGGAATGTCCGACACACACCGTCATCTTTCGGCCGGGTCCCCTGCAGAATAAATACGATTGGCATGTGGCCATCGTCGAAGGGATCGCACGACATCACGTTGTCGCAAATCGATTGCAACTGGTCAACGATCTGGATCCGGTCCTGACGGTCTATATCAGCGACAAGCTGAAACTGGATTCGGTGGTCGTGCCGCAAGAGATTCAGATTCGGCAACTGAGCGATCTGCGCAGCCGGTATCTCGACGCCCAAAAGGATGAGACGGCAAAGCCGGGGGCCGACAGATTGCTTGAGGCGCTCGACGAGGATCCGATTCTCAAGCAACTTGGTGCCAAAGATTACGAGGCTCGTATTCAGCAGATCGCGTCGTTTGTCGAACTGCGGCGACCGAAGAAGTGAGCACGGCACTTCCTCACTGGGTTTTAAAAACTCGCGAATTTCCCCCGAATCCTGTTGACGGTTACAATTTGTAACACTAAAGTGCGCGCCATGTGATTCACGTCACGGGGGGAACCATGGCCCAACGCAAACCTGCCAAATCGGACTTGAGTCCGCTGGAACAGACAATCCTGGACATCGTCTGGCGACGGAAAACAGCCCGGGCGGACGATGTTCGCGAGGCGCTTCGTCCAGAGCACGATTTGACCGACTCAACCGTGCGGACTCTGCTGCGACGGATCGAAGGGAAGGGATACCTGGAGCATACCACTGAGGGGCGAACGTTCGTCTATCGATCACCGGTCAAGCCCTCGGAAATGGCCAACCAGGCGGTTCAACAGGTCGTCGATCGATTTTGTCAGGGATCGTTGTCAAGTCTGCTGATTGGCATGGCAGATGACCGGATGATCACGGCCGATGAATTGCGGACGCTGGCGGCAGAAATTGAGCGGGCCGAGAAGAAGTCGCACCGACCGGGCTGATTTCCAAGTCGGGACATTGTTACCGGGATGACTGGTGGTGTCATGAAACTGCACCGCAGTGCGTTCTTTGGGATTCTTCAGACAAGCGAGAACCGCCATGCTGGAACAGCTTTCCACTCAGATGGTCTTGATCCTGCTGGAAGCCACCATCAAGGCCACGTTGATGGTGGGCGTGGTCATGTTGATTCTGGTTGTGTTTCGCAGGATTTCAGTCCATGCACAGCACCGCATCTGGACGATCGTCCTGGTGACGCTGCTGCTGCTGCCGTTGCCGGGCCTGGCAGGAATTTACTGGTCATTGCCGTTGAGCGTCTGGCCGAGTGACTCCGGAATCGCGACGGCGAATGGAGAACACACAGGGCCGGACCTCTCGTCGTCGTCTCCCATGGGATTGGCGACGGACGTCCAGCGCCGAGGACCAGCGGAAATCGACCATTTGGCAATTCGGTCACGGCAATCGCATTCAGGTCATGCATTCGACATTGATGAGATGAGTTCCAAGTCTGAAGTCGCTGTCGAGAAATCGTTCGACGACACAGCCGCCACTTCCGTCCCGTTTGCAGCATCACATTTCGAGTCTGTCGACCTTCGAAGCGACACGAGATGGCCATCGTTATTCGTGTTTGGGACGATGGTCTGGTCAATCGGTGTTGGGCTGATGCTGGTTCGGCTGTTGATGGCGGTTGTTCACGTACGGCGAATGAAACAGTCGTCCCTGCCTGTTGCGGAAAGCACATTTCCTGCCAACGTGATTGTGCGGGAAAGTGGCCAGATCGACTCGCCCGTTGTTCTCGGATGCTGGCGGACCTGCATCCTGCTGCCACGTAACTGGCGAGACTGGTCACTGGCCAAACGATCCGCGGTCTTCGCGCACGAACTGGCTCATGTTCGCCGTCGCGATCCGCAAATCGGGTTGTTCGCTGAGTTGGCGGTAGTTCTGTTCTGGTTTCATCCCGTCAGTTGGCTGGTGCGACGCAGGCTGGCCCAGTTGGCGGAACTGGCGTGCGACCAGTCCGCCGCGGTCGCGATTGGCGACCGGGTCGCCTACGCCCGTCACCTGGTGGAGATTGCCGCAGCCATTCGACCTCGCGTTCGATTCCCGCTGGGAACAGCGATGGCTCGCAAAAGCGTCATCGTAAAACGTGTCCACGTGCTCCTTGATGAGACTGCCGAATTGACGGAACGCATCACCGGGCGATCGTCAGCGTTGATCCGATTGTTTGGGATCCCGGCAGCAATCATGATGGTTGCTGTGCATCCAATGGCGGCACCGTCACAAGATCAACCGGTCGCGTCACAGCCGCCTGGATTGCGCCCCGCCAAGTCCAAGCTCGTCCATCTCCAACCGCGCGTTCAAGTAGACGGTCCGATTCTGACAATCCGTGGGACGATTTTGCGGCCGGATGGCTCCGTGGCCAAAGATGCGGTCCTCGAACAATCGGGGCCCGGCGATGTTGTGAGCGCGACGATCCGCGACGGACAGTATGAGATTCGCAGCACCGGAACTTTGCTGAATCCTCCTTCCATTCTGTGCCGCAATCCGAGCGGCAGCCTGCAGTCGCTGATTCAAGTCGGTGGTTACACGCTGAGAAGCGATTGCCAGACAGCAAAGACCATTACGCTGGCGCCCACCAAAATCATCCGAGTGAAAGTGACGGATGAACAAAAGATTGTCGACAGCGCTCATGTCCAGGTCGAAGCAGGCTCATTCAAGTATCTCGCCACGACTGGTACCGATGGCGTGGCCGAATTGAGAATCCCGCAACAGGAAAGTGTCTTCCTGATGTCTGCCTGGACGGATGATCACAGGATTGGCGGCATGCATGTCGCGCGAAAGCCGACGCGGGAAAAATTTGGTTATGAGTTCGAGGTCGAAGTTAGCAGTAGTCCGCCGGTACGGGTCCGCGTTGTTGACGCTCAGCAGAAGCCCTTGGAAAACGTTCCCGTGGAGTTTGTCGCCGTTGATGGCGAGCACGGCGAACTGTTTGTGGGCAACAATCCGACATCGTCCCAAACCACGGATGTCCATGGGGACGCCGTCTTTAACTGGGTCCCGAAGTGGGCTGGTGAAAGAGGTTATTTCACAATCGCAGACGGAAGTCCGTGGCGCAGAGTCGGTGATGGCGCGGCCAGGAAGTTGACGGATGGCCTGTATGAATTTCAGGTCGCACCGTCACGGTCCCCGGAACGGATTGTCGTGGAAAGTCAATTGCTGGGAGTGACGTCCGATGTCTCTGGAATGCTCGTGGAATTCTGGAGTTTCGAGGGTGAAGAGGAAGATACATGTGACGTCATCTATTCACGCTGTGACTCACAAGGGCGATTCTCCGCGCGACTGCTTCCCGACAGCGAATACGGAGTGTACGTAAATGACCGTCAGTGGGTGAGCAATTCGTGGGAAGGAATCGTTGTGTCGAAGGACGGCGGAATTCAGAAACCCGAACTGAAACTCACGAAAGGTACGGACATTGAAGTTCTGGTCACTCGGGGCTCCAACGAAGAGCCGTTAAAGAATGCCTGGTTGGCTTTTGAATCCGACCCGGACGCGTTACACGGGAGGCGATTCTGGGGCAGGACCGATGAACATGGGCGCTTCACCGCACCTGTTTTGGCGGGCACATTGAAGATTCGGGCGGGCGACGGCGATTGGGAGTCGACCAGAATCATTGAAGTCGTGGACGATGAACCGGTCAAAGTTCAAGTCCATCGCAAATACACCGTCAAGCAAACAATCTCCGGCAGACTGATCCTTCCGACCGGTGTTTCCGCCGACCTCAGCAAGACAACCGTCAAGATTGCTGGAATGGATGGTGAATCGTCGGATTCCACCACTGTTCGCCCTGATGCCACAGGCAATTTCACAGCCGGAATCATGGCCAGCCGCTTCAGCATTCTGGCGTCATCCGAGGATGGAAAGTTGTTTGGAAGTGAGATTCTCGATTTGACGGACAAGACTCTCGAAGTTTCGATGTTCCCGACCGTTCCGTTTGTCGGGCAAGTCGTGGGTCCGGACGATCGACCAATCTCGGGCGTGACAGTTTCGATGAGAGCCCGCCTGGTGGATCACCAGCGCGAGTATCCGCCCGGAACCCCGGCATTCAATCATCAGTTTGTCGAGTACTTGGACGACAGAACTGCCACGACGGACGCGAACGGTCAATACGCGTTTCCTTCCACACCGAATCGGATTCAACTGGAAGTCGATTACACTCGGCCCGGTGAAACTGAAAGCGCCGCATTCCACCGACTCTGGCTCGAACCAGGAGAAAACCGTCCCAAGCAATTGATTCGACTGGCGCCTTCCCGCTCCGAAGCAAATCAATCCCCGCCGCCGCTGGAGCCAAGGATCGCCGACACTTTGCAAAACTGTCGTGTGACAGGAATCAACGCCCTGGTGATCGTCACCGGCGGAGGCGACCTGGTTGCTCCATTCGTTGCCAGGCATGTACTTGATGAGGACGACAATGAGGAACTGGCCGACGTTTACTATTACCTGCCGCGAACGGTTGACGGTCCGGAAGCGGCCGTGCTGCCGGATCGAAAGCAGTACTTTGAAACTCACAAGTGGCCGTTTCCCGCAACGGATTCTATTTTTCTGGTTGCCATGAATGGTGCCGGAACGGAATTGGGGCGTCTGTCACTGGACGTCACAGATCAGCAACTTGCCGCCAGTCGCGTGATTTCGTTCCTCAAGACGCATCGGCCCGAACAACGGAACGCGAAACTCGGGTTCGAGGCGGCACTGGTCGAGGCCCGGAAAACGGGGCGTCGAGTGTGGGTGTGCGCGGGCGGAACGCGCTGTGCCCCATGCTATTCGCTGTCGCGCTGGTTTGATGCCCAACAGGAACTTTTGTCCAGGGATTTTGTCCTGTTCAAGTTCGATGCCTCGAACGACTTGAATGGCTATGAACTCAGTGTCGCGCTGAAATTTGATGCCCACGGCATCCCGTGCCATGCCATCCTGGATGCTGATGGGAAGGAACTGATCAACAGCATCGGCCCGATCGGAAACGTCGGCAGTCCCGTGGGCAGCGTGGAAGGCCAGCGTCATCTCAAAAAGATGCTGCAGGCAACCGCTCAAAAGCTCTCGTCCGACGGGATCGAATCCCTGGTTCGCAGCCTGGACAGGAAGCCGTAAGCATGTGACGTCGCTGTTCCTGGTAGCCGAATTCGTGAGAATTCGGAGCGTTTGGTAGCTGTGCCCGAAGTCTCACGACTTCGGCTACGATGACTCGCAACCGCCGTGCCTGCGCTACTGCTTCGCGATCTTCCACAACGTCGTGTCGCTGCGAATATAGATCGCCCCGTTGGACACGGCGGGAGTACACAGGAACGTTTCACCAAGATCGTTGGAAGACACCAGTTCGCCGCCTTCGTCGCCCGGCTTCACGACCTGCCCCACCCCCTTTTCGTTGAAGAAATACAGCAACCCACCCGCGGCAACCGGTGTACCGCTGAAGGGACCGGTCAGACGCAGCTTCCATTTTTCTTCGCCAGTTTTGATGTCGGCGGCCAGCAACACGCCCGCTCCGTTGACGGTGTACAGACGCCCGTCATACGCCAGCGGACTTGCCGTGGCCGGGCCCAGCTTGGCTCCCTTCCAGACGATCTCCAGATTGGCACTCCCCAATGGCGGACGCACGGCAGTGATTCCGTTGGAGGGAATGTAAACGATGCCGTCGGCAATCACCGACGAAGGAATGGTCGAAGCTCCCTGGTCGTATGACCAGACAGTCTTGCCGGTCATCGGCTGCACGGCGGCGATTCCCGCCGACGACTGCAGGAGTACCAGATCTTCATCCTGGCCGGACGACTTGGTCAGCGTGACGGCGGATGTCCAGTTCGCGCGTTTCGGTCGTTCGATCGTCCAGCGGGAAAGGCCGGTCGCAAGGTCGACTCCGGTGGCCAGCGATTGACTGTCGTTTTCCACCTGGGCGACGAGCGTTTCGCCCACCACGATTGGTGACGACGCCATTCCCAGGCTGTTGCTTACATTTGGGTGATCGAATGTCAGACCGCGAAACCATTGCAGGTTTCCGTCGAGATCGAGGCAGATCAAATCGTTACTGGAAAACAACGCGAAGACCCTCTCGCCGTCGCTTGCTGGAGACGGGGCGGCGTTGCAGATCTTCGGAAACGTCATCGTCCGCCCTGTCGCAGTGAACTGGCGTTCCCACCGTATGCCGCCGTCTGCCGCGTTCAGACAAATTACGTGCAGGCGATCCTGCCGGAAGCCGCTGGAACAGGTCACGAATACGCGATCGCCGACCACGATCGGGGAACTCAATCCGCGTCCGGGGAGTGCCGTCTTCCAGGCGATGTTTTCTGTTGCGGACCAGGTCGTTGGCAGATTCTTGTCCGGGGAGACGGACGTGCTGTCGTTCCCGCGAAACTGTCGCCAATCTTCGCCGTAAGTGGCCGAGGTCAACAAACACGCAGCCAGGCTGAATATCGTCAATCGCATTGTGCGAATCCTTCGGTGGAGACCATTGGAGACCAGGGGTCAAAGTTCAATTTTCGCGATCTGTGAACAATCTGGGTGGTAAGTCGGTGGCTCGCGAAAATTGAACTTTGAACCACCCGACCCCGATCACTCAGCGATCCACGCGCGACGTTGTCGCGGCCGGACTCGGCAGAATGGCAGCACCTGTCGAATCACACACACGGATCTGGTACTTGTAATCCTGAGCCCAGTCGTCCGTCTGCTCATTCTGGCAGATCTTGAGTAGAATCGTATTGTTGCCCGGACGCAGTTTGGCTTTGACGCGGTACTGATCCAACTGAGTTCCGCGATGGTATTCGTCGCGACCGAACACCAGTTCGCCGTTCACCCACAGTTTCCATGCATTCGGTGTTCCCAGCCGGATATCGACGGAGCGGGCCTTGTCGGTCATGAAGGTTGTGTAGGCATACATCGCAGCCCCCTTGTAGGGGGAAGTCTGCTTGGCGACGTTGAAGACGCCATATTCGTCACTGGTGGCCAGCTTTTGCCAAGTGACTTCACCGAGTTTTCCTTCGTATTTCGCGGCCAGGTCGACTCCCTTTTCGGGAGGATAGGCGACGTTGAAGCCCTTCATTCCAGTGTTGTCGAACGGGCCGGCCAGGTACCATTCCGTCAGGAATCCGAAATGCTTTTGCAGGTCGACCTGCTCTTTCATTTCACGCAGTGGAGTGACGATCGACTTGACCTGATCGTCGTCCACTGCTCCCGCCAGCGCTTCGCGATACAGCTTGATCGACTGTTTCTGATTGCTGGCTTCCTGGGCCGCCGCGGCCGCCTTGATCAGCCGTTGGACGGCATCGCGACGAAACTCGGGACTGGCATCACGCAACATGCCAGGAATCAGTCGGTCACTGGCGGAGGGATCCACCTTGATCAGCCACTCGTACGCCAAACGACGGGCTTCCGCATTTTGAGCGGTATCTTTGACAAATGCTTCCAGTTTGTCGGTCGGCAGTAGGTTTGATGCCTTCAACTGTCGATCGGCGACGGAGTCAAACGCTCCACGCAACCAGTTCACGGCCAGCGGGCTGGCATCGTCAAAGGCCTTGAGCAGGGGGACCAGAGTTTCCGCGGATCCGTGTGACAACTCTTTGACAGCCGCGATGGCGGCAGGATGGCCTGCTCCCTCGGGGCCAACGGCTCGAATTGACTTGATGTTGTCCTCGAACGAGGCGGCTGAACAGGCAGCAGTCAATCGAACCAGTACCAGGCCGGTGGCAACAGCCAGCGTGGCGGGGCGTCGGACTGCGTGAAGGAATCCATGGCACTTCATTGCAACGCATCTCCTGGACAAACGGCACTCGACCCGGTCAGGTGCCGGATCCGCGGAAGGTGATTGTAACCGCGGACTTTGACGATTGGAAAACGTCGAGCGAAAATCCGTGTCGGGTCCACCAGCAACCGTTGTCTGTTTACGTTTCGCAGGCAGGCCCAGAGACTGTTAGAATCTTAGCTTGAACCCATCATCACCGCTGCAGGCGATCCCGTAGAAACGTAAGTGAGAGCAGATGAAACTGGATGAATTGATTGCCGAGTTGAGCGAACTGGAACCGGATGAAAAGCTGGAGTGGCTGGTGGAGTTTGCGGACCAGCTTCCCGAGCTTTCCGCCGGAAGGGCGGGTGCACCGTTTCCAGAGACTTGCCTGGTGCGTGAATGTCAGACTCCGGTGTATTTGTGGGTCGATCAGCAGGACGGACGGGTGCGTCTGGAAGCCGATGTCCCGCGGAAATCACCGACCGTTCGCGGACTTGTCGCGCTCCTCGTGGTGGGGTTGGATGGAGAACCTGTTTCCGTGGTCCAGAATCTACCGGATGATCTGTCTTCGATGCTCGGGCTGAATGCAGCGTTGGGAATGACTCGGCAACAGGGGTTTCGGGGGGTGGTCGCCCGGCTCAAGCAGGCTGTACGGGCAGGGACTGCCGATTGAGGCTCCAAGTTCTTGTTCTCAGGAAAATTAAGAAATTCCTCTCCCATTCAAAAATTTCTTCGGTATGCTATGCACTTAATCCTCCAGTTTTCCGCCGGGGCGGGAATTGTGGGGCTCCTGCCCGTGATCTCGACCTGAATTGACTTGCCAGACGTAAACTCGATCCGCGTGATGCCGAATTCTCCGGTTTTTCACTTGATAACTGTGATACTTCGGCCGACTCCGCGATGCGAATAGCGTGTTCTGCATGTCTTGGATCCCTTCCTGATCAACCACGTGGTTGAAACGGTGGAGATCGTCCCAGCGGATCCATCGTTCCCGTTCAAGCGGAGCGGCCTTCCGGGATAGGTCAGTGTCACGGGCCGTGAATTGATCTTGGAAATGTGATTGATGAAGGGAATTCGCAAGTGATGATGGAAGCAACGATTGAAGCCGTCCGGCTCCTGCCGTCGACTGATCTGCCGGGTTACACGTTCGTTCCCGGCTCTGATACTCCACACCCGATCCGTGACCCTCGGGGCCATAGCTATCAGCGTAAGTCCCCGCCACCGCGGATGTTGACGCCGAACAACTGGGCCGAAAACCGTCATTACCTGCTGGCACTCGATTTCTTCAACCATGGTTTCTACTGGGAAGCTCACGAAGAGTGGGAGCGTCTGTGGCGAGCCTCCGGCCCAGATACCCCCGTCGGTAAGTTTCTGAAGGGGCTGGTGAAACTGTCCGCTGCCGGGGTGAAAGTACGTGAAAACAGCATTCACGGCGTCCGTCGTCATGCGGCCTCGGCCGGTGAAGTCTTTGCCGATGTTGCTGCCGAAGTCGGCACGGAATACTTCTGTGGACTGGAATTCACCCTGTTGCAGTTTGCCGCCGACCGCGCGGCCCAGATTTCGTACAAAGAACGGATCAGCTCCCCGCACAAGCCAAGTCGGGTGTTCCCGTTCGTCCTGCAGACAGAGCCAATGCCGCTCGCATAATGCGAGAATCATGAAGACCGATTCAGTGCGGCGGGGATCTCCCCGCCGTTCTTTTTTGGGGGGGCCGGGGTCTGGCATTTCGGAAATTCTGAAATGGTTGATCAAGAATCCTGGCCACTTGCGTCAGTAGTGCCAGGCAATTCCGATATTCCGAAGTGCCTGATCCCAGGTCGTATTTTGCGGTTCGGCGAGGCCAGTACCATAAAACACGACCTGACGGTCCAGTTGGCGACATCAATGAAATCGGATATGATTGGGGCACCACATTTGATCTTCAGCCTGAGTCGCCATCGAGGGAATTGACGATGCGTGTTATCCGGACCATACGGAAGTGGGTTATCTGGCAACTGCCCCTCATCGCCGCGGCGTTATTCTCTCTGCCAGTCGCGCAGGCACAAGATGCGGCGATCGCGGCCTTGGGATCAAAATACAAATCCGACATCCTGCCGCTGCTGTCGAAGTACTGTCATGAGTGTCATTCCGCAAAACTAATGGAAGCGGATATCGACCTGACCACATTCACCAGCCTCGCGGAGGTCCGCAAGCATTCGGAAATCTGGCAGAAGGCGGGCGAGATGCTCGACAGTGCCCAGATGCCTCCCAAAGATGCGCAGCAGCCTTCCGATGTCGAGCGTAAGGCCTTGCAACAATGGGTGCGCGGCTACCTGACATTCGAAGCCAATGCCAGTTCCGGTGATCCCGGTCGAGTCGTCCTGCGTCGATTGAGTAACGCGGAATACACTTATACATTGCGGGATCTGACCGGTGTCGATTCGCTCTCACCAGCGACGGAGTTTCCGATTGACGGTGCGGCGGGCGAAGGGTTCACGAACACCGGCAACGCCCTGGTGATGTCTCCAGCACTCATTACGAAGTACCTGGATGCCGCCAAACTGGTGACTCAACACGCCGTGCTGCTACCAGATGGCATCCGGTTTTCGCCCTCAGACAACCCCGGAGACTGGACCAACGAAATCCTGGCGAAGATTCGCGACCTGTATCGCCGGAATTCCGATTCTGGCGGGGCTTCGCGAGTGAATCTGCAGGGAATCGTGTTTGATACCAACGACGGTGGACGTCTGGCGGTCGAAAAGTATCTGGCGGCGACATTGGCCGACCGCGAAGAGCTAACCGCGGGTCGCAAGACCATTGCCGCCGTGGCCAGGGAACGAGATCTAAATGCCAAGTATCTGGGAATCCTCTGGGACGCGCTGCACGATCAGAAGCCCTCGTTATTGCTGGATCAAGTCAGAAATCGCTGGAAAGCCGCAAAGCCGGATCAGGCAGACGCATTGGCCGCGGAAATCGGAATGTGGCAGAAGGGACTGTGGAAGTTCTCCAGCGTCGGTCACATCGGCAAAGTCGGCGGACCGAAAGCCTGGCAGGAACCGGTGACTCCACTGGTTCCGCGACAGGAAATCCGTCTGAAGCTGCCCGCCACTGATCAGAAGGAAATCCTCGTCTATCTGGCCGCCGGGGACGCTGGTGACGGAAACGAACATGACTTTGTCATTTGGGAACAACCCCGTCTGGTGGCACCTGGTCGCCCCGATCTTTTGCTGCGGGATGTTCGCAATGTCTATGGCCAACTGGTGACTCGGCGGGAGCGAATCCTGGCAACGGTCTCCCAGTGTCTGGCGGCAGCCGCCGAAGCAGGTGCATCGGAAACACCCCTGGAATTGCCGGCCCTGGCTCAGAAGAACCAGGTCGAGCCAGAGTTGCTGGGAGCCTGGCTCGATTACCTGGGGATCGGGACTGGCAGCGCGGTCACAATTGATTCGCATTTGAAGGAAAAGAACACCAGTGCCAGCGGCTACGACTTCATCAAAGGCTGGGGCCCACCCGCGACGCCAAACGTTTCCGCCAATTCGTCGGATCAGCATGTCCGTATCCCGGGCAACATGAAGCCGCACAGCATCGCCATGCATCCATTCCCAACATTGAATGTCGTGGCAGGTTGGCGCAGCCCGGTCGCGGGCAGCTTCAAAGTCGACGCCAGGGTTCAACATGCTCATCCGGAATGTGGCAACGGAGTCACCTGGTCGCTGGAAGTTCGCCGCGGTAACACTCGACAGCGCCTGGCGACAGGAGTTTCGCAGGGGCCGAAAGAGATTTCCGTCGGTCCTTTCGAAAACTTGTCGATCAAGGCGGGAGACGTGGTTTCGCTCGTGATCGGTCCCCGTGATGCCAACCATTCGTGTGATTTGACTGCCGTGGACCTGACGCTCTCCCTGGCCGACAAGCAGTGGAATCTGGCACGTGATGTTTCGCCGGATATCCTTGCTGGAAACCCGCATTCCGACAGTTTTGGAAACGCCGGGGTCTGGCACTTCTACACGGAGCCAGTCACGAGCAATGTGGGACCTGTCATTCCGCCCGGTTCACTGCTGGCGAAGTGGCAAGCGGCGGCCAATCCGCAGGACAAGCAGCGTCTGGCTGGAGAAATCCAGGCGCTGCTGTCCGGACAGCCTCCTGAAACGAAAGAAAGCCCGGACGCGGTCCTACACCAGCAATTGTCGTCGCTGAACGGACCGCTGTTCGGCCAGTTCCTGAAGAACTGGCTCGCCAGTCCCACGGGTACCGTCGCGATTGCTCCGAAATCAGGACCGGACAAATTCGCAGCCACGATCGGTCTCGACCCCGCCCTGTTCGGCAAGCATCCCGATGGTTCGGCAATTGATCCGGCCAACCTGGGGGCCAAGGCTCCGGCCGTGATCGAAGTTCGACTTCCTGCGGATCTGGTTGCCGGATGTGAACTGGTCACCACCGGTCGTCTGGATCCGAAGTCGGGCGCGGAAGGAAGCACGCAACTGACCATACTGACTGCCAGGCCCGAAGGCGCGCTGGGACTGTTCCCGACGGCTGTCTCAGAAACCGCCGGCAGCGGACCGTGGACATCCAATAACCGAGGCGTCTCGTACGCGACGCCGATCCTCGTCAACGATGGCAGCGAAGCCCGGAAGCGGATCGAAGCCGCCATGGATGACTTCCGCAAGCTGTTTCCATCGGCTCTCAGCTACACCAAGATCGTTCCCGTCGATGAGGTCGTCACGCTGACGTTGTATTACCGGGAAGACCACGAACTCGTCCGGTTAATGCTCAGCGACAGCGAACAACAGCAATTGAACAAGCTGTGGGATGAACTGCATTACGTCAGTCGCGATGCGCTCACGCTCGTGGACGCCTATGCTCAATTGATGGAGTACGCGACCCAGGATGCCGACCCCAAGGTCTTTGAACCGCTGCGCAAGCCGATCAACGATCGCGCCGCCACCTTTCGCAAGTTGCTGGTCGATACCCAGCCTGCTCACCTGGCCGCGGTGCTGGAATTCGCCGGGCGGGCTTACCGCCGACCCCTGGTTCCCGCGGAGACCGCCGAGTTGCGAGACCTGTACGCCCGCCTGCTCGAGGAGGGGATTTCCCACGAAGATGCGATTCGACTGACCATGGCCCGAGTGCTCGTCGCACCGGCGTTTCTCTATCGCATCGAAAAGCCTGCTGCCGGAACCCACCAAACGCCGGTTTCGGATTTTGAATTGGCGAGTCGATTAAGCTATTTCCTGTGGTCATCACAGCCGGACGACGAACTGCTGCAGGTCGCTGCGGCTGGCAAGTTGCATGAAACGGACGTGCTGGTCGCGCAGTTGAGGCGGATGCTGCCAGACCCGCGAACGCGCCGTCTGGCCACGGAATTTGGTTGCCAGTGGCTGCACATTCGCGACTTTGACCACCTGGACGAAAAGAGCGAACGACACTTCCCAACATTTGCCGCGCTGCGCGGCGCGATGTATGAGGAGTCAATCCTGTTTTTCACGAATCTGTTCCAGAACGACGGATCCGTGGCGGGAATCCTGGATGCCGACCACACCTTTCTGAACGAGGACCTGGCCAAACACTATGGCATTCCGGGAGTGAACGGTCCGCAGTGGCGGCGGGTGGATGGTCTGCGGCAGTATGGCCGCGGCGGGATCCTGGGACTTGCCACGACATTGACAATGCAGTCCGGCGCGTCCCGAACCAGCCCGATCTTGCGTGGGAACTGGATCAGTGAAGTGCTGCTCGGCGAACGCCTGCCCCGCCCCCCGAAGGATGTGCCGCGGCTTCCTGAAGACGAAACCGCAACCGAAGGATTGACAGTTCGCCAACTGGTGGAAAAACACAGCAGCGACCCCAAGTGTGCCGTTTGTCACCAGCGGATTGATGCCTTCGGGTTCTCACTGGAAGGGTTTGATGCCATCGGTCGCCGCCGCGACAAGGATCTGGCGGGTCGCGCTATCGAGACCAAAGTCAAGGCGATGGACGGTGCCGAGTTTGACGGAATCGACGGGCTGAGAAACTATCTCCTCACCGTTCGCCGCGACGCCTTCGTCCGTCAGTTCTGCAAAAAGCTGCTGGGGTACTCGCTGGGACGAGCCGTCCAATTATCGGACGAACCATTGTTGGCCGAAATGCAGGCCGAATTGAAGGCCAGGGACTACCGGATCGCGGCCCTGATGGAATCGATCGTCAAGAGCCGTCAATTTCGGGAAATCCGTGGTGCCCAGCAGCAATCGGGCGACGAATGAGCTTGAGAACATAACCGTGGCACACGCAGGTCGCGTGGTCCATAACGTAATTGAATCTTGCCGGATCAGCCTCAACCAGGAGTCCAGACAATGAACCATCAGTTTTCGCGACGAACATTCCTGCGTGGCCTGGGTGTCACCATGGCTCTGCCATGGTTTGAATCCCTGCCCGTCTGGGGTGATGAGCCGACCGGAGCGACGAAGTCGAGTGAAGCTCCCGTCCGCCTGGCGGTTTTGTTTTCCGGCAACGGCTTTCACAGTCGTGAATGGTGGGCGAAGGGGGAAGGCGCCGGGATGGAACTGGGAAAGGTGCTGGAACCCCTGACCGACTTCCGACAGAAGATGCTGTTCATCAAGGGCCTATACAACGCCGAAGCATTGAAGGGGAACATCCACAGTTCGCAAACCGGCAATCTGTTGTCGGGAGCACCGTTGGCTTCCGGCGGCGAGATTCGATCCGGCACCAGTGTCGATCAGTTGCTGGCTCAACGCTACGGCCATTCGACCCGCGTCCCCAGCCTGGTCCTGGGCTGCGAAAAGTCGAACCCGTCCGTCCACAAGAACTATTCGATGCTTTATAGCTCGCACATCTCGTGGACTTCCCCCACCACGCCGACACCGCTGGAACTCTATCCCGCCCTGGCGTTTGACCGACTGTTTCGCGACGAAGTGCAAAAAGGGGACAAGAGTGTCCTGGATGCAGTGCTGGCCGATGCACGTGATATTCGCCGTCAGATCAGCAACCAGGACCAACGGAAATTGGACGAGTACCTCGATTCTGTCCGCGATGTGGAACAGCGGATCGAGAATGCCGGCAAGAAAGGGGAATTGCAGGGCTGGCGTCCCACTCTCGACAAGCCGAATATCCCCCGTCCGGCAGATGGCATTCCCCAGAACATCGCCGACCACATGCGGCTGATGTGCGACCTGCTGGTGCTCGGATTCCAGACGGATACCACTCGCATCACGACCCTGAAGCTGAACAACGATCATTCGTCGCTACGGTTCCCGCACCTGGGAGTCGATTACATGATCCATCACCTGCTGTCACACTCGGACACGGCCGACTGGCTGAAGGTCAACCAGTTCTTCCTCGAGCAATTGGCCTATATTGCCCGCAAACTGGATGCGATCCAGGAAGGCAGCCGGACCGCGCTTGACAATTCGATGCTGATGTATTGCTCCAGCATGATGACCGGCGGCCACGATGCGACGCAATTGCCCGTGGTCATGGTCGGTGGCGGCGGCGGCCGGATCCAGACCGGCAAGATCCTGGACTATCGGGACAAGCCCAACCGACAGATGTGCCGCCTGTACCTGTCGATGATGGACAAGATGAATGTTCACCAGGACAAGTTTGGCGATGCGGTCGAACCACTCAACGAAGTCTGACCCCGACTCTTCGCTGCCGGCGAAGTAGTCAGAACCCGGGACTGCCGGGCCCCTTCGCTGGCGATCCGTCGGGAATGCAAGTAATACTCACTTGTTCTGAGAGTGTCCTCCCATCGGATGCGGTATCCAATCATTTGTTGGACAGTTCCTGTAAAGCGAGCCGCAATCATGCCCATCTCGGTTGTTTGCGAAGACTGTGACAAGAAGTACAGCGTCAAGGACGACATGGCGGGAAAAAAGATTCGCTGCAAGGAATGCCAGTCGATTCTGGCGGTCCCCGTCCCTGAGGACGACGATCCATTCGAGGGAGTTGACCTGAAAAGCACGGGAAAGACACTGCCCAAGCGTCGCCGCAGAATCGAGGATGAGGATCATGACGACAGCGATGTCGAAGACTACGACCGTCCGGCGCGACGCACGACCGGCACTCGCTCAAAATCACGATCAAAACGCCGGCCGCGTGGAGGCGGTATACCGGTGCCAGCGATCATCGTGCTGGCCGGCCAGTCGCTGCTGCTGCTGTTCGGGGGTGTGAATTTACTGGGAGTCATTGTCATCCCGCAAGCCGCCGGTCCGACCGGTGCTCATCATGCTGGCGCGATTGTGGGAGCACTGATGAGACTCGCGATCACGACAACAGTCCTCGTGGGTCTGATCAGACGCAGCCAGAACGCACGCACCTGGTCACGTGTGCTGTCTGTCCTCGGGGCGCTGGCCGTGGGATTGGCAGCGTTTGCCAAGCTGGCCACGGGCGGCGATCTCGTGGAAGTGGTCGTTTTCATCGGCCTGCTCATAACGTATGTCACCATGATCGTCTGCCTCAGCACAGGTTCCGCGGAGGATTGGTACATCGAGTGAGTTGGAAGCCGGAATGGTCCAAGGCCAATGCACTCTACCACAGCATGGTGCAACTTCGCGCGCCTACCCGGGAATAGACCGAACACAACTTGTCGCGGCTTCGTGGGAACGTCAGGATAGTGGGACTGCTTGTTTTGGTCCTGACCCACCGTTCGCGCTACAGGGACTCTGATGATCGACCGCATTGGTATCGTGACCTGCATGGTCCTTGTGTCAGCCAGTATTTCCTTCGCAGACGAGCCGACTGACGAGCAGGTCAAATTCTTCGAACAGAAGATTCGGCCTGTGCTCGTGCAGCACTGCTACAGTTGCCATTCGGTTGCGGCTCATGAGATGAAAAAGCTGCAGGGGCGGCTGTTCCTGGATTCCGCGGAAGGAGTGCTGGATGGAGGCGAAAGCGGCGCGATCCTGATCAAGGGGAAATCCGCCGAGAGTCCGCTGCTGAAGGCGTTGAAGTACGACGGCTCGGAAATGCCTCCGTCAGGAAAGCTGTCGGACGAAATCATCGCGGACTTCGCCAAATGGATCGACATGGGGGCTCCCGATCCCCGCAAGGGGGAAAAGACGATCCGCTCCAGGCGAGAAATCAATGTGGCCGAAGGGCGCACATGGTGGGCTTTTGAGCCGCTGAAAGGAGCGACTCCTCCCGCAGGTTCGGCCATTGACGGGTACGTGTCCGCCGCTCAGCAACAACATGGACTGAAGCCGGTGGGACCGGCCACGAAAGAGGCACTCGTTCGTCGCGCCTATTTCGACTTGATCGGACTTCCCCCCACTCCCGAGCAGGTCAATGCCTTCGTCAATGACAGTTCGCCCCAGGCCTTTGAAAAGGTGATCGACGAATTGCTCGCGTCACCACGGTACGGTGAGAAGTGGGCTCGACATTGGCTCGACACCGCCCGGTTTGCCGAAAGTGGCGGCTATGAATTCGACGGCTTCCGGCCGGGGGCGTTTCATTATCGAGACTGGGTCATTCGTGCTTTGAATTCGGACCTCGCCTATGACCAGTTTGTACGCATGCAACTGGCGGGCGACCTGTTGCACCCCGATGACATTGAGGGGGCTGCTGCGACCGGCTTCCTGGTGGCGGGCCCCTACCCTGGTCAGATTACCGCCAAGACGGTCGAGCGAATCCGGTATGACCAGCTCGACGACATGATGATGACAATCGGCGGTTCCATGCTGGGACTGACCCTGGGCTGCGTCCGCTGCCACGAACACAAATATGACCCGATTCCCCATCAGGACTACTATGCCCTGGCCGCATCGCTGGCACGGACTTCGCATGGTCCACGAACTATGGATCTGGATCCGTCGGTCACCCAGCAGGCGCAGGAGAAGCATCAGCGTGACCACGAACCGCTGGTCGCCGCCTTGAAGACCTTTGCAGCGAAAGACCTGCCAGCAAAGTTCGAAGCTTGGCGCGCCGCCGACTTGCCTCGTCAGCCAGAGGCTCCGCGGTGGCAGATCATGGAACCAGTCTCGATGACCGCCGAACGTTCCTGGCTGAAGGAACTGCCGGGCGGAATCATCGCGCATGATGGTTTACTGACTCCCGGTCTGAAACTGCGCCAGCGCGGGCAGCAGCGTTCGGTCAGGAACGAGGAACAGTATCAGATCACCCTGCACACGCACCAGAAAAACATTGCCTCAATTCGGCTGGATGCATTCACGGACAAGTCACTGCCACAACGCGGTCCCGGGCTGAATGGCGACGGCAGCTTTCAATTGGGCGAAATCACCGTCACGGCGAAGCCGCTGGACCCCAATCTGAAGGACGCACCCCAGGAACTCAAATTGAAAGCCGTCTTCGCGGCGCAGGCGGATGATGGCCAACCCGTGACGAATGCGGTCGACGGAAAGCCTGGAACGGCCTGGATCGTTCGGACCACGGCCAAGAGAGACAACGCCGCAGTCTTTGAGTTGGAGACTCCTCTGGCGGGATTCGCGGGTGGAACCGAATTGCTGGTTCACCTGCAGTTCCGTGACCTGGGAATCGGTCGATTGCGGCTGTCTTTCAGCACCGAACCGAACCCGGCCACCTGGGCCGGCGATTTCGTCCCGCAGCACGTCGGAGAAATCCGGGCGATCCTGGCTGCGAATGGCAACACGCTGCCAGATTCGCTCCGCGAATCCATGGTCCGCTGGTTCGCTCCCTTTGACGTGGAGACCGCGAAGGTTTTTCAAGCGGTTCGCAACCACGCCGCCACGCTGCCTCGCCCCAATCTTTCGGAAGTTTATACGACCGTGGCCGGCGGACAGGACGTCTATTTCCTGCGTCGTGGCGAAGTGGACAACAAGCAGGGGAAGGCCGAACCGGGATTCGTTCAGGTCTTGTGGCGTGCCGACGGCCCCGCCGTCCCTGCCAAGACTCAACCGGAGACCGATCCGCGTGTCGCCCTGGCCGACTGGATCACCAGCATGGATCGTGGGGCTGGTCCGCTGCTGGCACGTGTCATGGTCAACCGGTTGTGGCAGCATCATTTCGGCCGCGGGCTGGTGGGAACCCCGAACGATTTCGGCGTCCAGGGAGACCGGCCCACTCATCCCGAACTTCTCGAATGGCTCGCTCAGGAACTGGTCCGGAACGGGTGGAGACTGAAGCCGCTCCACAAGCAGATGATGCTGAGTGCGGTGTATCAACAGTCTCACGGCGTCAACGAGGAAAACATCAAGCTCGATCCCGCCAATCGTTACCTGTGGCATTTTCAGACGCGTCGACTGGACGCTGAATTGATCCGCGATTCGCTGCTTGCTGTCGGTGGAAATCTGGACCTGACGATGTACGGACCCAGCATCCTGGACAACACGCCGCGACGCAGCGTCTATCTGCGTGTGAAACGAAGCGAACTGTTGCCGATCATGACGATGTTCGACGCTCCGGAACCGACGCAAAGCATCGGGGAACGGGTCAGCACGACCGTTCCGACGCAGGCGTTGGCGATGATGAATTCGCCATTCGTGCGTCAACAGGCCGAAAAGCTGGCGGCGCGCATTCGACCGGCGAACGACGTTCCCGTCAACACGGCGGTCGATCGAGCCTATCAAATCGCGTTCTCACGCCTGCCCACCGACGTTGAACGCAGCCGGATGATCGCTTTTATCGAAACACAGGCGACCGCAATGGGGGGAGACATGAACGAAGCCACGCGGAAAGCGGTGATCGAATTCTGCCACGTGCTGCTGTGTCTGAATGAGTTCGTGTACGTGGACTGATTTGCATTTCCGCCGCGCCGCACAAGGCACACCCTGATCCACTGGAGACTTCATGCGTACGTTGATTACCGGAGCCACCTGCGTCCTGCCAAGCGGGCTGACGAAAGCCAGCGTCCTGATTGATGGCGACCGAATTCTCGACATCAATCCCCCGGCAACGGCCGCTGTCGACGAACGGGTTCACGCAGACGGTTTGCATTTAATCCCGGGAGTCGTCGACGACCAGGTCCATTTCCGCGAACCGGGACTGACTCACAAGGAAGACCTGCGAACCGCGTCGCGCGCCTGTGCGAAGGGCGGAGTCACTTCGTTCCTGGAAATGCCCAACACCAATCCGACGACGACGACCTGCGAGCGTCTGTCCGAAAAGCTGGAATTAGCGTCTGGAAAATGCCTGGTCAATTACGGCTTCTACATCGGGGCCACGCCGACCAACGTCGCGGAACTGATCCAGGCTCGACGAACTCCGGGAATCAAGATTTTCATTGGTTCGAGTACGGGTGATCTGCTGGTGGATGAGCAGTCGGCTCTGGAACAGATCTTTGCGGAGACGACGTTGCCGATTTGTGCTCACTGCGAAGATGAAAGCACGGTCCGGGCGAATCGTGAAGCACTTGGCGGGGGCCGCCATTTGGAAGACCATTCCCGGATTCGCGACGAGCGGGCGGCCGTGATCGCCGTCCGCCGGGTCTTGGACCTGTCATTTCGTCACAATCACCGTTTCCACGTGCTGCACGTGTCGACCGGCGCGGAAACGGAACTGCTGCGAGATCATCGCGGGTTGATCACAGGTGAAGCCTGCCCGCATCACCTGTTCTTTAATGTCGATGACTACGCACGTCTCGGTTCACTGGTCCAGATGAATCCCTCCATCAAGACCGCGGCCGACAATGCCGCACTCTGGGCCGCCCTGCGCGACGGACGCCTGCAGGTGATCGCCACCGACCATGCCCCGCATACGCTCGAAGAAAAGCAGCAACCGTATCCCAAGTCCCCCTCGGGATTGCCCGCCGTCGAAAACTCGCTGGCATTGATGCTGGACAGTGCTCATCGCGGGCTGTGTACGTTGGAACAGGTGGTGCACTGGATGTGTGACGCTCCGGCCCGCGTCTGGGACATGGTCGGCAAAGGTCGCATTGCGGCTGGCTATGATGCGGATCTGGTGCTGGTGGATCTCAACCGGACGAAAACGATTCTCAATGCCGAGCAGGAAACAAAGTGCCGGTGGAGTCCCTGGAATGGTACTGCGCTGACGGGTTGGCCCGTCCGAACCTGGGTCATGGGTCAGACGGTCTTTCAGGACGGCAAAATCGACGACACGATTCGCGGAACGGAAATCCAGTTTGACCACGATCGTGGCGGTTACTGGAAGACGGCGTGATTCCGGACAGGGGTGGCAGTCTGAAAGCAAAGCAAAGAAAGCGACAACTCTGACGACGAGAAACGTCCGATTCACAATTCATTTACGCAACGTGCGATGTCGTCGATATCCGCAGTGATTCGTGTGCTGAAACATCAGCCGGATCCTCTCCACTGACAGTGCCCTGGTCGCCGTCCGTCGCCGTCCCGACACGGGTATACTGTCCCGGCAGGGCGTGGTATCATTCTCAAGCCTAAAAGTTCACACCCTGCCGAAGCACAGTCCATGAATCCTACCACCGTTTGATCCCTCCCGTGCAGTCGCCGGTTCGCCAGTGCATCCAGTCGCACACCGAAGCTGGCAAACAACCAAAAGCGTTCTGATGAAAACTCTGAAGTTTACGCTCTTGTTGGTCATCGGCAGTGCCGTCACGCTGCTGGCGACGGAAGATCCGGCGATTCCAGTCACTCTGGATACGGCCAGAGTCTCGGGGCGTCTGAAATCTCGATTCCTGAAGGAAGCCAACGTCGCGATAAAGGCCGCGGACGCCATCCCCACGGCGAACGTTGCTTTCTTTCAACAGTCGGTGGGACCGATCCTGAGGAAAAGTTGTCTGGCGTGTCATGGTCCGGAAAAATCCGAGGGCCGGCTTCGCATCGACCAACTGAATCCAGACTTGCTGACCGGTCCTGATGTGGAGCGGTGGCGCGAGGTCTTTAACGCTCTCAGCAAATCCGCAATGCCCCCCGAGGATGAGCCGGATTACGCTCTCGCGGATGCGGACCGCGAACGCATTGTTGATTGGCTCAGCACCGAACTGAATACGGCCTCTCTGGTGCGTCGCAACAACAGGCAGCATTCGTCGTTTCGCCGGCTGACGAAGTACGAATACAACTACGCCCTGCAGGATCTGCTTGGTCTGCCCTATGCCCTCGCGAACAAGCTGCCGCCGGAATCCGCCTCTGAGGATGGTTTCAAGAACAGTTCGGAATTGCTGCAGATGTCTGTCACGCAGTTCGAAACCTATCGTGAGATCGGGCTCAAAGCACTCCAGCGAGCCACGGTGAGTGGTGAGCGTCCGCAAGCCGTCACCTACGTCATCTCGATGCAGGAAGAACTGGCCAGGGCAGAGGCCCGGAAGGATGACAAGGAGTCTGACAAGAGCCAGAAGAGCAAAAGAAAGCCGCGAAATCAGCAGCAGTTATTCAATCGAGAGACTGGCGAGAGCATTCCATTTCCCGGTGGCAAGACGATGCCTCGAACTGATGTTATCCCAGCGCCGCCCGGTTCGGGCTCTCCGGTTGTGCTGGTTCTTCCCCGATCCAACGAGTTGAAGCTGGATCTGGATCGCTTTCTTCCTGACGACGGGATCATGCGCGTTCGTATTCGAGCCGGACGCTCGACGATGAACCCTGACGAGTACGCGAGCCTGCGTCTGGTTTTCAGTGCCCACACCAGCAACAACGCCAACTTCTCGCAGGTCGTCAGCGAACACGACATCCCGGTCACGGCACCGGGCGACGCCCTCCAGTTCATTCACTTCGATATCCCGCTGGCCGACATCCAGCGCAACCCGTTCCGGAAGCTCACCACAACATTTCCGCGACGGGACGAATTCCTGCACATTCGCAATGTCTCGAATGCACCCGGCGGTGAAGACAGCCTTCATGTTTTGATCGATTACATCGAAATCATCGCTCCGTTTTACGAGCAGTGGCCGCCGAAAACTCACACGGACATCTTCTTCGAGAGCGACAACCGGAGTGACGAGCAGGTCTATGGCCGCGAGGTGTTGAATCGATTCCTGCGCCGCGTCTGGCGTCGCCCCGTCACCCCGCAGGAAGTCGACCCGTTCATGGCCCTGTTTGCGAACTACCGGCCGGGATTCCCGACTTTTGAAGAGGCGATGGTGGAAGTCCTCGCCACGGCGCTGGCCACCCCGGAATTCCTCTACCTGACCCAACGAATGTCCGACGACGAGACGAAGCCGTCGACAATGATCAGCGAGTTCGAGTTTGCCAGTCGCCTTGCTGTGTTTTTGTGGTCCAGTATCCCCGATGACGAATTGCTGAAGCTCGCGGAGCAGCATAAGCTCAGGGAAGCCGAGATCCTGGCCGCTCAGGTGAAGCGCATGCTGGCTGATCCGCGTTCACGACGGTTCTCTCAGAATTTCGTCGAGCAATGGCTGGGTCTGGACCGGATGGACAGCGTGACTCATGTCACCGACAGCTCATTAAGGGAAGCGATGCTGGAAGAGCCGATCGCCTTCTTTGAGGAAGTGCTGAGGCACAACCGCAGCATCATGGACTTTCTCCATTCCGACTACGCCGTGGTCAACGAGCGGCTGGCGGCGCACTATCGGATTCCCCAGGTTTACGGCCCTCATTTCCGCAACGTGCCAATCACTCCACAAACGAATCGCGGCGGTGTTTTGACGTGTGCGGCGATCCTGACGATGAATTCCGACGGCAAGGATTCTCATCCCCTTAAACGCGGGGTCTGGCTGCTGAAACGCGTCCTCGACGATCCGCCGCCGCCACCACCGCCGAATGTCCCGGAAGTCGACCTGACAGACCCCGCGATTCTGAAAATGACCCTCAAAGAACGGATCGTCAATCACCGGAACAAACCGGCGTGCATCTCGTGTCACTCCAGGATCGACCCGTGGGGAATCGCGTTTGAGAACTACGATGCCCTCGGTGCCTACCGGACTCAAATTCAGAACCAGCCGGTTGATGCGACTTCAGAACTTTTCAATCGGCAGACGCTGGCCGGGATTGATGGACTCAAGCGATACCTGCTCACGGACCGACAAGATCAATTTGCTGAAGCAATGGCCCACAAGCTGACGGCCTATGCTCTCGGCAGACCTCTTACCTTTGGTGATCGCACCGACCTTGACAGCTTGACCGCACAGTTCAGACGACGGGAGGATGGACTGCACGACCTGATCCACCTGATCGTCAGCAGTAACCTCTTCAACTCCAAGTAAGAGTCGGGAACAAACGATGAACGTCAAATCTGTGTTGCTCAATCGCAGAACGTTTCTTCAAGGCACCGGCCTGGCTCTGGCGTTGCCGTGGTTTGAATCGTTTGCCGGTAACGGCCCCGGCTCGAACGAGACTCCGAAACGGTTTCTCAGCGTCTACCACCCGGATGGTGTTGGATTGCCACTCAAGTCCGACCCGGCGTGGAAGGATTGGAGCTGGTTTCCGCGGGGCGGCGAAAAAGACTTCGAATTGACCAAGGTGCTCGATGTGCTCGAGCCGCTGCGAAGCGAGATCACGATCTATTCCGGACTGTCGCATCCCGCCGCACGACACGTTCACGGTCATTCCAACGCCGATCAGTATTTGACGGGTGCGCCAATCGGTGGTGAAGGCCCGTATCAGAACTCGATCTCGCTGGATCAGGTGTACGCGGAACACGCGGGAGACTTCACGCGTCACTCTTCACTGGTCATGTCGACCAATGGCGGGGTGGGCGGTCCCCGCGGTGCCCAGACGCAGTCCTTCAACCGTGAAGGACGCCCGATTCCGGCGATGAACAAGCCCAGGGAAATCTTCGAACTGCTGTTTGTGACGAGCAGCAAAGACGCGGCCGATAGGCTGGCAAGAAGCAAGAGTGCCCTGGATCTACTGATTGACAATACTCGTTCACTGGGACGCCAGCTTTCCCGCCGCGATCAGGAGACGCTCAAGCAGTATCTCGACGCGGTTCGAGATACGGAACTGAAACTCGCAAAGGCTCAACGGTGGATTGATACTCCGATCCCCCAGGTCGATACCCGCAACCTGCATCTGGATGCTGAGCCCAAAGAAGCCAGACTCTACTTCCAGACAATGTATGAATTGATCTACCTCGCATTCCTGAGTGATTCCACGCGCGTCGCGACGTTCCAGCTGGGGAGGGAAAATGGTGAAGGTCCACACGATCTGCTGTCACAGGCCGTTGGCCTGGGTGGTGCTCACGGCCTGACTCATGAAGTCAAGAAGCCCGGCGGCTGGAAGAACCTTGGTACGTACAATCGCTACCAGGTCGAGGAATTTGGTCGATTCGCACAGAGACTGAAGGAGACTCCAGAGCCAACCGGCCAAGGCAATATGCTGGACAACACGTTGGCCATGCATGGATCCGCGTCCAGCAGTTTCCACCTGTCACGCAACTATCCGATCATTTCCGCCGGCGGTAAAAACCTCGGCTTCACCAACGGCCGGTATCTCAAATTCGGCAAAGGAAACGAAGACAATCAGAGCGGCGCAGGAATCGACACGGATGCGGGATGGCAGGGCAAGAGTGAAGTTGAAGAACTTCCATTGGCGAAGCTTTTCGTCACGATCCTGCAACGACTGGGCGTCGAGACCGATTCGTTCGGTGGGTACGCGGGATCGCTGACCCGGGTTTAATTCGGCTGGTTTCATTGAGTGTGACCATCGGAACAGGACCAAACCGAGGAAACGGACGAAGCCAGATCATTCTTATCTCCGTTTCCTCTGTTCCCTCCTGTTCCGAAAGTGGTGATGGTGGGATGGCTGGGATTGAGCGCTTTACTCGCCCCCAGTGAGCGATGCAAAGACATTCTGGTCGGACTCAAATGCGTCGAGCCGATCAATGAAATTCATGAAGCAATTGTTGCGGGCAATGCACGTACGTCGTCTTCGAATCGCTGTGGGCGACGAAGCGTCGACCACAGCCACCCGGCTGACGCGCCCGCCGCTGAATCTGCAGACGGATGAATTTCTCAGTGATAGCCTTCTCTGAAGGTGACAATTCAGTGCCGATGCCAAACGTCATTCCACTGATGACAAACGCTATGGCGATGCCGCAGCGAATTGATGTGCGGAGCAGGGTGTTTCCCGATTAAAGACATCATGCCTCTAGCAATTAAGGCCAATCGCAAATTGACAGCAAGTCAGGTGAGGAGAGATGACAGACAAATTCCCGCCAATGGAGACGCGTCTCAGGCAACAGCATTGGCAGCAAGGGGTTTGTGGAAATCTTCCAATATGCGGCAGGCGCCTCAAAATAGCCCGCTCGATCGCCCATGCGGCTTTGTGTCTCATGTGATTCGTTTTAATGCAACTTAAACGCATTGGCAGTTTCAGGTTGGTTGTCAAAAAGCGTCGCTGAAGGTGGGTTGAAAAAAAATCTGATGCGAATGAAATCAACTTTTTGATAACGCGGATTACAGCGATTCCCAGCCATTGAAGTTGTGATTTTGCGTGATAAACCTATTGACCCAGATGCGGTCCTGACTCATTCCACAGCTCTAGCGAAGGAACATTCCACTCATGAAACTTAATGTCATCCAATGCGACGTCTGCAAGGCACAGTGTGATCCTGGTGCGACCGATCCCAGCGAAATGGCGTCCAGCTTTGTTGCCACGTTTAATGGCGAAGGCTGGAACATGGACGTCTGCTCGCCCTGTAAGACGCGGCTGCAGGCGGCGATCAAGTCAGCGATTGCCGGTATGCCGACCGGCAGCGTGGATCTGGTGACCATGGACGAAATGTATCGACGCCACGTTCTGGCGGTCATCGCGTTTCATAACTGGAACAAATCGGCCACGGCAGAGACGCTGGGCGTCGAACGATCCACATTGGATCGCCGCCTGAAGGGTTGGGGAATCACCCGCCCGGAATGATGCCCGCACGCCCCGTGACATGACCCAAGGACGGCTTTGTCCGCCAAATGGGGTCTACGCACTCGTCGAATCTTCATCCCCGTTCCCGATCAGGCGGAGCGGGGGATCGGGTCAACCCGCGATTTCGGTTTCCCGGGGCCGGATCAGCAGCACAAGTGCGATGGAGACAATTGCCGCGCTGGCGAAGATGCTGAAGATTCCGAAGAGAGGTACGTGCCTGTCGCGCAGGATTCCAAATCCCCAGTCAGCCAGCCCGCCACAACTGATGCTGACGAGGTTCATGAACCCGTACCCGCTGGCGCGAAGATCCGGGCGGACGATCTGGCAGAGGATCGGCATGTTATTGCCGTCAAAAAAGCCCCAGCCCAGCCCGAACAGGATCAGAAACGCCACCGCGATCCACAGTTGTCCGGTTTGCGGCGCGTATCCCACCCCAAACATCGCCGGCACAATCAGCGACATTCCAATGGCACTGATATAAATGCGCCCGCGCTTTGTTTTCAGCATCCACCGATCCGCCAGCCAGCCTCCTGCGACGGCACCCACAATGGCGGCGACCTGCCAATACAGCGTGGCCGACACGCCAGCCTTCCCCTGCCCGATGCCAAACTGTTCCTTCAGGATCGCGGGCATCCAGTCACGGACCACCCAGCCCGCCAGAGCGGGAAGTGTGAAATACAACACCAGCAGAATGAATGAACCGTTTCCCGCAAGTTCGCAAATCGCAGACAGCGGGGATTTCCGTTCGGGCAATGAACCCGATTTTCGCACAGGGTTCTGTAACAGGAAGAACAGCGGCAGTGCGTAAAGGATTCCGATGATTCCGCACAGATCAAACGCCCAGCGCCATCCGAGCGACGGTTGATCGGCAACATACCCACTGAAGCCACCGACGATGACTCCCGCATAGATCCCCATCTGATGCAGTCCGACCGCGCGCGACCGCGTCGCACCGACGTGAAAGTCCGCAATCAGCGCCAACGCAGCCGGAATGTAGAACGCTTCGCTGATCCCCATCAGCGCGCGGTTCAACAGCAGTTGTTCGTAAGTTGTCACCTGCCCCGTCATCAGGGTGACCACGGACCACACAAACAGGCTGCCCGTGATGACGTGGCGACGACTGTATCTGTCAGCCAGATAACCTCCGACAGGGCTTAAGAATGCATAAACCCACTTGAACACGGCGAGAATCTTGCCCCAGTTGGCTTCCAGTTCGATTCCTGGAATCTCCTGCATCATCGAGAATTTCATGGCGGCGAGCATCTGCCGGTCCAGGTAATTCAGCAGCGCGACCGGGACCAGCAGGGCCACGACCAGCCATGCGGTCTGCATCGATCGATCCGGCAATGCGTCCTGGGAATCCATGTTCAGTTGGCTTTCGTTTCATTGGTTTGATCCCGCAACTGGGGAACATCTTCGAACAACTGTGCGCTGGCTCCTGCGTTTCCCAGCAAATGGGCAAAGCCGCTGGTGCCGATCTCCGATCTCTCACGAGTTCCGCTACGCTGGAAAAACTGCAAATACCGATCTGGATTTTGTGGCAAGACCTGTGTCGCATTGAATGTCTGAATCCAATCCGCCGTTTGCAGGGAATCCGCCTGATCTGCTGCTGTATCGTGGCCTTCGTCATTCAGGCCAATAAAGATCCGCGGCCGACGGACAGACGGGACGTCCAGAACGGCATGAAGCGACTCGGCCAGGATCTGCTCGGAGCAACGGGGATGATCGGGAAACCGTTTCAACCCCCGCTTGCTGGGATAATACGGATGCAGATTGAAATCGACAGAAACGCGGCTGCGGGAAATCGCATGGGACGCGGTCTGTCTGGCGTCTGCGACGGCAGTGTCACGGGATGTTCCCGGCGCGCCAATGACAATGTTCACATCCAATCCCACTCGATCCCAACCAACGCTGTCAGCGGCAACCGCCAGTTGATCCAGGACTCGCTGGATTCCCGAGTCTGTCATTTCCTTCTGCAACACCTGGTTGCGAATGACATCGCTGGCCGATTCGATCCCCAGAATAATCCGGACACACTGATCGCTTCTCAGTCGGTTTGCCAGCGTCATCACGCGTGCTGCGGTCACGAACGACTCGCGCGAATCGAAGGAAACCACACGAATGGACGTCTGCTCGCGAGCCATCTCCAGAACTTCTTCCAGCAGCGGCATGGGCATTTCCATCGGGTTCAGGACCGAACCCGAATTGTAGATCACCAGATGTGCCGTGGACTGAAGCACATCTGCGAAATGCTCGCGATACCAGGCCAGTCGCCGACGGTTTGTGAGCAGATCGAAGGCTGCACCTTCACCCCGGCCAATATCACAGTGGTGGCACAGGGCCGCCTTAAAAAAGGGACACTGGCCATCGGCGGCATGGTTGCCCAGGACCAGCGCCAGACGCAGCCCATACGAATCCAGTACGGGCTCAAACAACTGGTCGGAGGATGGTCGAACTGCGGCGAATTGGGCGGAACTCATACAGTTCACCTCGGTCGCGACACTCAAAGGTGCGTCGCAACACCTCTGCGCAAGATCGACGGCACCTCTTCGTCGGTGGAATGCAGCCCGGTCACGAACTGCAATTCGCCCATCGTCTTTTCGGTCTGCACCATGCTGGCGGCGACCTGATCGATCTGGCCGGAGATGAAATCAGGCTCGTGCCGATTGACCGCCAACTCGCTGAGCGAATGAATCGTGTTTTCCAGGCGATCGATTTCCAGTCCCATCAATTCATGGTTTTCCTGCGCCTTGCGATAGTTTTCCAGGCGGGACCGCGATGTCTGCAGGTTGTCTTCCACCACTTTGGCCACGCGCTGCTGTCGCTCGTCCCCGGCGGTGGTTGACAGGGTTTTCATCCGCTCTTCCAACAGGTTGATGTTGGCCTGAATCTCTTTGTCGCTCGTCTTCTGCAGGAACTGTGACAACGCAAACTGGGTGTAGACCAGTCGCAGATACATCCACAACAGCCGATCGAGGCTGGCGAGTTGGATGTCGTCCAGGGGGGGCGGATCGTTCTCCTGGGCGGGTTCCCGCATTCGGATCGAAATCTGTCGCAGTTCTTCACAGCGCGACCGAAGGTCGGTAAACCGCTGTACCAGGCTCTTGGGAAGCTCGCCCAGGATCCGATGGATCGTCTCTTCGGCCGCGACGGTTCCGTCCTGGCGATTGGCTTTCGCCTCTCGCGCTTCGATGGCCCGTTGAAATTTTGGATGTGTTCCAATCAGGCCCAGATAGGCGACTTCTCCGGCGAGTACCAGCGGAGCAAACACGTCGATGCGACCGCTCAGGACGACAAAACCGATCGCCCCGCAGAACAGCAACAGGTTCCACTGGTTGAGAAATGCAGCTTTCAGATACTTCAGGCCCATCACGTGGCTTTGCACCAAAAAGGGTCAGGAACAGGGCTTTGCCCGACACAGAGGTCTGACCGATTACCGAATGTTGTCCGGGAACTGTCCGTCAGGTTCCCGCCCTGCGGCTTTCCTCCAGTTGGCTGATCACGTCGCGGATATAATACACGGTTTCCTGGAATCGCGGTTCACGCTGCATTTCCTTCGATGGTCGGTCGGAAGTTTGAATCTGCATTTCCTTGAGGATTGTACCGGGTGAATTGCTCAAGATGTAGATTCGGTCCCCCAGGAAAACGGCTTCTTCGATCGAATGCGTGATAAAAAACACGGTCGCTTCGACCTCGCGCCACAATTCCAGCAGCAGATCCTGCATGTTCATGCGGGTCATCGGGTCGAGTGCACCAAACGGTTCATCCATCAGGATGATTCTTGGCTTCAGGATCAGCGTCCGCGCGATCGCCACACGCTGCCGCATCCCGCCGGACAATTCATGCGGATACTTGTACTGGTCGGTCGCCACTTTCAGGCCGACTCGATCAATCCAGTAGCGGCCCAGTTCCTGGCGGATCTTTCGCGAAATCCCCTGGCATTCCAGGCCGAATGTGACATTGTCCAGGACACTGCGGTGATCGAAGCTGGTGTAGTCCTGAAACACCATCCCGCGATCAGGGCCTGCCCCGTACACACCGCCTCCCAGGACGAACAATTCCCCGGACGTGGCCGGATGTTGCGGTTCCAGTCCGGCGATCAGGCGCAGGATCGTGCTCTTGCCGCAACCGCTGGGGCCCAGCACGGAGATGAATTCCCCCTTGTCGGGCAGGTCTTCCACGACAAACGTCACATCGCGGATCGCCGTGAATTCGTTGGGCAGCCCCGGATTGTAGGTCTTGGTCACATTGCGAAACTCGACAACCGGCGGACGACTCAGCTCATCTGGTGTCCGCACATGCGACAGAACCTCACCCATCCCGACGGTGGTCGCAGGGGATTCTTGAGCAGTTTTGGACGGTTCTGCAGGAGTCGCGGTCATTGAGGTTTCCAGGGATGCATTCGGTGCCGGTTTGACGCAGGTGTTGACCGGACCAGGTCCCGGTTAACTGGGGGCCTGATGCTTCTGGTGCATCGTCGCCATGAGTCGCGTCGGGTCTGCGGGCTTGATGATCATTCCCTTCAAGTCTTCCCAACCGTACAGCATCATCCGCACACACTGATTCAGCACTCCCGCCCCCCCGAACCGGTGGGGGAACAGTTCCCGCTGCACCCAGTACAGCGCGCGATCCAGTGCCAGTGCGACTATCGGGATGATCAGCAGGACCAGGATCACATGTTCACGCGGTCCCCGCCGCTGTGACGTGTTGATAATGTCCCCCAGGCCACCCGATTCACTGCCAAACTTGATGGTTTCGGCCAGCATGATGTAGCCGAAGGCAAGTCCAAACAGCAATCGCAGCGAATTGAAGACGTTGGGCAGGGCCAGCGGAATCAAGACTTTCAGAATGACCTGCCAGCCTTTCGCACCCAGCGTATAGGCCGTGTCGATGTATTGCCCCCCCACGTCCTGGATGGCACGGGCGGTGTCCGACAGGATAAATGCCACGCAGGCAATAAAAATAAACATGATCTTCTGCTGTTCACCAATGCCGAACAGCGAATAGGTCAGCCCCGTCAGCGCCGCCAGCGGGATGTTGCGCCCAAACAGCGATAACGGCAGAAAAAACGCATTCACCCGACTGAAACAGCCGCACAGGACCCCCACGGGAATCCCGACCAATGTTGCCAGTCCGAAACCGAACGAAACCCGGCGCAGTGTGACGAGCAGATTTCGGGTCAGTTCCCGGTCAAACCACAAGCTCGGGAAACTGGCAAACGTTTCGCGGGGGCTGGGCAGCGTGGTGTAGCTCAGGATTCGCTCTTCGGCGTCACCACGCGTCAGCCACCACCACAAGCCATAACACAGGCCGATGCAGAGCAGGCTGAAGATCGGCACCTGCCACAGCGGCGCTTCTTTTCGCAAGGCGAACAAGTCGCCCAGGTATCGTCGGTGCGGTCGCGGCGACGATACCGTGCTGCTGGCGACGGGCGATTCTGCTGGGGTACTCACGTTTCATCACTTCCTGCAACGCAGACCATGGACACTGATCAGTCCCACGGCCCGGGAACTATGCCAGGGCGCTCTGACATGGCCGAGCGAACTGTCCGTTCAGACGGCCACGTCGAAAGCCGGCAATCGCACCCAGGCCTGGGGCGACCGCCAGCAGGACTACTGCTGCTCCGCCGAGTAAACCTTGATCTCCACGCGTCGATTCTTGAAGTGGTTGTCCGGGTCGTTGGGATCTGCCGGGCGGTCCCAACCCATCCCCTCGACAGCGAATCGATTCGGTTCCAGTTCCTTGTACTTCTGCAACAGTCCCTCCTTGATCGCATTCGCGCGGTTCAGCGACAGTTCCTTGACCAGGCTCGCGGGAACCTGTCCCTTCATCGACGAATCGGTATGCCCTTCCACGATGATATGAGCGGCGCCGAATTGCCCCGCCAGCTTGGCGATCTCGTCCAGGGTCAGATCCACGGACGGATCGTACATCTCTTCCACATCCTTGCCGTCCACCTTCCGGGTAATTGTCTTGTGCAGATCCCAACTGTTCGGGAAGAATTTTACGACGACGGTGTTGGTCAGGATCTCCTTCTCACCGCGAATTTCCCCGACGGTCTTCGGTGTCAACTGAATCTTGTATTCGTCCTTTTGCGACGAGTACTTTTCTTCCTTGAGCAGTTTTTCCAGGACCGAGGGATCCATGACCTGATCGAACGGAACGGCCTGGTGCGTGATCGTCCCGATGCGACGATACAGGTAGTACGACTGATTCCAGACCCGCTCAAAGTTCGTCGGGTTGTTCTGATTCAGGAAGAACTGCTGGTTCTCGGCCACATTCGTGTTGTGGGCATCACCCTGCATGGCCAGGGCATCGGGTTCGGGAATGTTGTATCCCTTGGCCATCAGCTTGGCGAGTTCCTGTCGCTTGCCTTCGTCCTTCAGTTCCACCATGGCGTCAAAGATCCCCCTACACAGGGCTTCGACGATTCCCGGTTCATCACGGGCAAAGTCGGCGCGTGTGAACCAGATGTCCGTAATCAACTTGTTGGCCTGGGCGGTCGTGACGAGCATCCGGTTTCCACGGACCTTTTCCAGGTTGTAGATGTCCGGGGCCCACGACACGCAACCGGCGATATCCTTCTGCGAATTGAACGCTGCCGCCGCCTGGAACGCGGTTTCAGTCGGGACGATCTCCACTTCAGAGGGCTGGACGCCGCCCGAAACCAGCATGTTCAGCGCGAAGTAGTGCGAGGGTGAGTTCTGTGCCAGCACCAGCTTTTTGCCACGCAGATCGGCAACGGTCTTGATCGTGTCGCGGACGACAATCCCGTCACCGCCGTTGGACCAGTCAATCTGCTGGAACACGCGCGGCATGATCCGTGCGTCCTTGGGTTTGCCCGAGGCGTCAACGAATCCCTGCAGGAACAGTGGCAGCATGTCCAGTGTTCCCCAGCCGATGTGAATGTTGCCAGTGGCGTAGGCGTCGCGCATCTGCACGGGGTCATCAATCAGCACCAGCTCAACCTTGAATTCCTTCCCTTCGGGTGTCTTCCAGACATGTCCTCCGGCAAATCCGTTGTTGGCAAGAATGATGGGCCCCCAGCCAGCCCAGACGTTGACCGCGAACCGGACGGTGTTGTCGGTCTTTTCCAACGAGGTATAAGCACCGGCTCCCGGGGGATCGGGCAGGCGTTCGCCCCGGGGGCGCAGCTTGTATTCCTTGACCATCAGGGTCGGACCCGGGTCCGGATGCTCAGCGTTGGCGGTCAATTCCTTGGCGTCGATCTTATCGGTGGGCTTTGGCGGGGCCTTGGGAGCGAAGATATCGCTGCGGTACATCGCGAAGCCGACGAGCCCCAGCACGACCGCCGCAACGGCGAGATAAAATGCTGGCTTGGGTTGTCCATTCATGACGTTGATCCTTCAGATAGGTTACTTGTTTGTGGAATATCTATTCTTTTTCTGCCGGCATCGCCTCGGCAAAGATTCGTTTTTCGTAGATTTCTGTCAATCGTGCCTGCAATTGATTTTCATCCGCCGCCACGACGACCGAACCGCCGGTCTGGCTGAGAAACCCGAAATGACTGGCAGCCGTATCAAACGCGACGAAATGCATTTCGACATCGCCGTGCGTTTGAGAATACAGTTGTCGCGCCATCAGGTCTGGTGGTGTGCCCACGGTATTGTTGCCGTCGGTAATGCAAATCAGGTGCTTCCGGACACAACCGGTGGAGTAGAGCGACTCAAAACCGGCCGCCAGAGCTTTGCCAATCGCTGTGCCGCCCGCGGGGTGTGGAATGGCCGCGACGGCATTGGTTGCCGAAGTGGCGTCAAAGGGACCAATTTTCAGGACTTCAGATGTTCCACTCGAAAAGCTGCTGATTCCCATGAAAAGTGGACTGTCGGTGTGCTTCGTGTGCCATTCGTCCGTCACGTGAATGATCTTCGTCAGGACTCCGCTGGCAATTTGAAACTTCGGACGCGGATGGCCGGTCCGATCGCGGACGGTTTGCTGCATGCTGCCGGACGTGTCGATCAGGATGACCACTGCTGTTCCCAGTCGCTGTGACGGTTGCGGCAGAGAAATCGGCGGCAACAGGTTTGATGTTCGCCGTTGAGCGGACGCCGTTTGCACGGATCTGGGAGCGGGCGGCGGACGACGGCCGCAACCCGAACTGACCAGGCACGTCGCGATGATCAACACCAGCATATACGGCTTCGACCTGCGAGCCTGAAACATGATCTTCTCCCCATCGGCAGCATTGCCGGCATTGACCAGAACGGTCTGCCGCCAATTCGGATCAACCGCGAAACACGGTCTTGTGCCGCGATTTCTGCATTTCGCTCAGCATCTGCATCAGATCGTAGGCGGTCAGTTCACACAACAGCGCGGTGACCTTTGCATGCAGGTTGTCGTCCAGCAGCGGTTCGACCTCCTTCATCAGTGTCGTCAAACGGGCTTCCTGGGCCTTCAATTCGTGGTCATCGATGTGACCATCGGCCAGGGCATCGATAAATGACGTCAGATTTCGCGCGTGCTGCTCAATCTGCGGCGTCTGAGACTTTTCATCAAACCAACTGGTCCTGCTCATTGTTATTCCTTCAGAAGTTGCTTCAACGCCACAAACCGTTCTTGAATCGCCGCGCGACCATTGGCCTGCACGATCCTGTCTCGCCAGTGCTGAGGCAGAAATCCTAGCTGCGTGCATTCCAGCACCGCGGCCAGTTCCTGCAATTCCTTTTCCAATCCCTGGGCCGACGGAATGAATTCCCGAAACGCCGCTTCGATATCGCCCCCCGTCACCTCAGGTCGACCATCGGCGAGTGCCTGTCGCTTGGCCGCCAGCACCACGCTTTCAATGTCCGATCCACTCAGGAACCGATCTGCCTTAATTGCGGGCAGCGAATTGGCTGCCAGCGGGACCTTGTTCTTGCGGGCCAGGGCCGTCACCATTGCCAGGACTTCCGCGTCATCCTGCGGGTAAAACATGGGGATGTGAACCTCGGCCCGTCCCTGTCGCTTCAAGTCGATCGGTAGCAGCTCCGGCCGGCTGGTCAGCAGCATCCAGATGATTTGCCCGCGATACCGGGTGTCACCCATCTGCGATGCAATCATCGCGAAGACTCTGTTGGACGTGCCGGAATCGCCATCCGCCTGCCGATCTCCCAGTGAAGCGTCGGCCTCATCGATCATGACCACCACCGGGCCGAGCGATCGCAGGACCGTCAATACCTGTTCGAGGTTCGCCTCGGTCTCGCCGACATATTTCGAGCGGAAGTTTCGCAGCTTGACGCATGGAATCCCTATCGACCCCGCATAGCACTCGGCGAGAAAAGTCTTGCCAGTACCGACCGGACCACACAGCAAATAGCCCATCGGGGCCGCATCGAGCCGGCCTTTCAGGATCAGGTCGGCGTCCTGCTGCAGGCGTTCTTTCGCAGCCTGCTGTCCCACGATCAGGTCCAGCGTATGCTTCGGCTCGACAAATTCGACCAGCCCCTGACACTGTCGCTCGATCATGGTCTTCTTCAACTGCTTGAACCGCGCCTGATCCACTCGCGAGCCGTTTTGTCTCCCCTGAGTCAGCAGCACGTTCAGGCTGGTTAGATTCAGCCCGTTCGACAAATCGGCCAGTTCGGATGTCGTGAAGTCGGTGGCCCTGGCGAAATCGATCGTGCGACTCATCCACTGGCAGAACCGTTCACGCTCATCCCGATCCGGCAATGGTATTTCAATCGTTGCCACATGAGGACTCTGCACCAGCCGGTCGTTGATTTCGGAAACCTTGTCGGCCACCAGGCAGAACGCCGTGTTAATCCGCTTGATGTACGGATTCTGCGCCCAGTTCAGGAACCGGACCAGATTCGTCCCCTGCCCGCGTGACAGTGAATTCAAATCCCCCGCCGGACAGACGTATTGTGCATAGTCGAGAATGATTCCCAGGCTCTTGCGTCGACTTGAGTCCTCTTCGAGCAGATTCCGTTCGACCAGTTTATCCAGCGTCAGCAGAACGCTGTCCGGATCTCGCGGCCAGGCCCCCGGTTCCCCCAGCTTGATGGACAGGTACTGGATCATCCCCTGCAGGCGTTTTGGGTCTTCACCGGCGGCCGGTCGCAGCCCGCGTGCCAGGTCATATTGCACAACGATGTCCCACGACCCGAAAACCTGGGTGGCCAGGAACTCGGGCAGACTGCAATAGGACTCGCCGTTCTGATTCGGGCAGCGGATCAGATCGTGAACATTCCCATGCACCACGAACAGGCAGGTCGTTCCCGAGAAATAGAGTTCCGCCAGACGTCGTGCCCACGCCGGAAACCAGCCCGGCAACTCCGCAGATCGCGGGGCTGTTGTTGACTCGTCGTTTTGCGGGGAATCCTGAGACACGCTGTATCCATTCCGTTAAGGAAACAAAGGTTCACACGATTCCAACACGATGGGCGCGGATACAAATAGCGTTGCCTGAACCTGGGACATTAGCCCGAAGCACGAGCGAGGGATAAGCAAGTTGGACGCGCATCGACGAATCCCTCGGTCGCGCGTCGGGCTGGTGTTTTGACGCTTCCGCGATTCCTTCCCAACAATCAGGACGACTGCTTGACGACCGCAGGCCCCAATTCCTTTTCCGTTTCCGTGACCTTGGCTGTTTCCGGCGACACCAGTCCCATTTGCACTTCAAAGTCACGCAGGGCCTGGTCACCGAGCGCCTTTTCCATGGCTTGTTCGCGCTGGATATCAACGATTCCCTCACCCGACAGATCGGCGGCCACGCGAACCTTGGCTCGATTCAGACCGATCTTGTCCTGGATGACCTGCTCGATCTGGCCAAAGTCCGTCGTGACATCGAAATTGAAATCCTTGGACAGCTTGGCCATTTCGGCTTCGGCTCGACTCATTTTCAATTCGGCATCGTACTTGGCGATCTTTTCGCGGATCTGCGCCAGTTTGCTGCTGGCATGTTTGATCTTCGTGACATTGTTGTTATAGGACTCTTCATGCAATTTGAGCTGGTTCTGGTTCTCTTCCAGTTCCTTTTTTCCTTTTTGCAGTTCCAGAGCGAACTTCGCGGCGGAGTCACGGTCTCCCGCTTGCAGATAGGCCTTCACCTTGGCTTCCAGATTGGAAACATGCGATTGATTGGCGGCGACCTGCCGGCTGACCCGTTCGACCAGCGCGCGATACTGTTCCAACCCTTCGCGACCCTGCTTCATCTGATCGACAGCGGTATCGTACTCGTACTGCATCTGAGCGATCGGATCCGCCGTCCAAAACAGATTGGCGAGCTTGTTGGCTTGTGCGGCCAATGCACGCCACAACTTGCCGAATATCATTGTCGTACCGGACCTTTCCAGGGAGGTGAGCCAAGCTGACGGGTTGCCACCAGACGTGAGACGTGTTCACGGAGATGTCTCTGAACCAAGTCTGCGTGGATCTTCGTCGTTTCCCGCCGAGCATTCAATGAATTGACATCAGAATATGCCAAATTCACAGTGATCCATGGAGTACCAACGCGATCCAACCGCCAGCGGATCACTCTGTTTCCTCGTCGACGCAGAGATTGTCCTGCTAAAGAGTTGCAGGCACCTGCGGTTTGGCGTGGGGCGAACGGGATCACTCGCCGATTTCCATCAAGACTCGCGCTTCGCAGATGACTTTCACGTCGCCTGGCAAGCTCGCAACCGCGCGAAGCCTGACGGCGCTCCGTGCCAGTCACGCGTGCAGCTGCGGCTGGATTTCAAGGTGCTGGCATGAGTCCTGCTTAGCCGGATTCAAATCCGGCGAGCGGTCGTGGTGTCACAAAACGGCAATGTCCACGGCAGTGAGCTGGCGTTTTTTTGCCAACTGATCGAAGTCGGGTCGCTTTCGGTTTCGATTCGGTACTATACCATTTGACGAAATTCGTCTGAACTCCACATCCAGAAAGCCAATCGGATCATCTCATGACCGCTGAATCTCAACGACTGGAAGCAGCCAGAACATCGACCTCCGATTGGAAGAAATGGGGCCCGTACCTCAGTGAACGCCAATGGGGGACTGTTCGTGAGGACTACAGTGAGGGCGGGAACGCCTGGGACTATTTCAGCCACGATCAGGCCCGGTCTCGGGCGTATCGCTGGGGCGAAGATGGACTCGCCGGGATCTCGGACCAGAAGCAGTTTCTCTGTTTCGCCCTGGCCTTGTGGAACGGACACGACCCGATCCTCAAGGAACGCCTGTTCGGGCTGACGAACAGCGAAGGAAATCATGGGGAGGATGTGAAGGAGTACTACTTCTACCTCGATTCAACCCCGACACATTCGTACATGAAGTACTTGTATAAGTATCCGCAGGCCGCCTTCCCGTACGAGGACCTTGTTTTACAGAACCGCGGACGCGGACGTGACGACTTGGAATACGAACTGCTCGATACCGGAGTCTTTAATGCGGACCGCTACTTTGATGTTTTCGTCGAATACGCCAAGGCTGGCCCTGAAGACATCCAGATTCTGATTACAATCGCCAATCGCGGACCGGAAGCGGCCACGCTGCACGTCCTGCCAACCCTCTGGTTCCGGAATATCTGGTCCTGGGAAAACTGGACAGAAAAGCCACAGTTGGAATTGGCTGTCCGGACAGATGCCCTGACGGTCGTGGCAGCGACGCATTCGAGACTTGGTCAACGCTACCTTTACTGCGACGGCGCTCCAAACCTGTTGTTTACGGAAAACGACACCAACACGGCCCGGTTGTCCGGCGTTCCGAACGCGACGCCATTTGTCAAAGACGGGATCAACAACTACCTTGTCCAAGGCGAAACGGAGGCGGTCAACCCGGCCTTGACCGGGACCAAGGTGGCGGCCCAGTACGTCATCACAGTCCCTGCCGGGGAATCCCACACTCTACGACTGCGGCTCAGTGACCTGCCGCCCGCCACAATGACGCTGGCGTCCGATGGTCCCTTCGGAAAATCGTATGATGACACTGTAAAACAGCGACGATACGAAGCGGACGAATTCTACGCGTCGGTCATTCCAAAGGCACTCAACGAAGATCAGGCTCGCGTCATGCGCCAGGCACTCGCCGGAATGCTCTGGTCAAAGCAGTTCTATTTCTATGATCTGAACAAGTGGCTGGAAGAACGCGGCTGTGATCCGTTCAATCCGTCGAGAAAAGAATCGCCCCGTAACGGTCATTGGCATCACATGTACAACGCCGATGTGATCTCGATGCCCGACAAATGGGAATACCCCTGGTACGCCGCGTGGGACCTGGCGTTCCACGTCGTTGCGCTGACGCTGGTTGATCCCGATTTCGGCAAACAACAACTCGATCTGATGCTGCGTGAGCACTATATGCATCCGAACGGGCAGATCCCCGCGTATGAATGGAATTTTGGCGACGTGAACCCGCCCGTGCATGCGTGGGCGACAATCTTTACATTCCGACTGGAAAAGGCCCGCACCGGCCAGGGCGACATCCGCTGGCTGGAGCGCTGTTTCCAGAAACTGCTGCTGAACTTTACCTGGTGGGTCAATCGCAAGGATCGCCACGGCAAGAACGTGTTTGAAGGCGGCTTCCTGGGCCTGGACAACATCGGTGTGTTCGATCGCAGCGCCGCGCTCCCGACGGGGGGGTACCTCGAGCAGGCGGATGGGACCGCATGGATGGCTCTGTTCTGCCAGAACATGCTGGAAATCGCCTCCGAACTGGCCATGCACGATGACACCTACGCCGAGATGTCGCTCAAGTTCATGCAGCATTACCTGTGGATCGCGTCATCCATGATCCATGCGGGGGACACCGGCATGTGGGATGAGGAAGATGGTTTCTTTTATGACGTGCTGCAGACACCGGACGGACAATCGCAGCGATTGAAGGTCCGTTCCATGGTTGGATTGCTGCCCATGTGCGCGGCCACGGTCTTTGAAGAAAACGTGACAACGCGCTATCCAGAAATCGTGGATCGCTGGCGAAACTTTCTGGCGGCGAGACCGGAATTGCTGGCGTTCATCCATGATTCCCGCAAACCGGGCTGCGCCGGAAGACGCCTGGCGTCGATCCTCAACGAAACCAAACTGCGCCGCGTTCTGGCAAAGATGCTCGACGAAAACGAGTTCCTCAGCCCTTACGGGATTCGTTCCCTGTCGAAGTTTCACGATGAGCATCCGTATGTTTTCCACGTCGGAGGCCGGGAATACCGCGTGGATTACCTGCCTGCAGAATCCGACAGCGGGATGTTCGGCGGGAACAGCAACTGGCGCGGTCCGATCTGGATGCCCGTGAATGTTTTGATCATTCGCTCGCTGATGCAGTACTACGGTTATTTTGGTAACGAATTCCAGATCGAATGTCCCACAGGGTCCGGCCGGATGATGACCCTGTATCAGGTGGCCGAGGAATTATCGCGGCGTCTGACCAGTATTTTCGCCAGGAACGATGCCGGTCGCCGCCCGGTCTTCGGTGGCGCAGAGAAATTCCAATCCGATGCCACGTGGAACGACAACATCCTGTTCTACGAATACTTCCACGGCGACAACGGAGCAGGTTTGGGAGCGAGCCACCAGACCGGTTGGACCGGTGCCATCGCACGTGCCATGCACCTGTTCGCGACCGTCACCCCGGAACAGGTTCTCGCCGAGGGTAAAGAGGCCTACGCGATCGCAGAAGCCGCACGCGTACCCGCCAACTGACGTAACCGACGCTGCCAGCGTCGGCGTTCCTTCCGCACAGATTGTTACACTCCGACGCTGGCAGCGTCGGGTACGAAAGTCGTGGTTCACATGTCGTCACCCCGATATCCATCCCTGTTTCAATTCAACACGCGAGTCCGATTGACCGAACTGTCACGCAGGCTCGGCAGGCGGGCAACCCTGGATGATATCCCCAACTCCGAACTGGAACGGTTGGCCGGGCTTGGGTTTGACTGGATCTGGCTGCTCAGTGTCTGGCAGACCGGTACTGTGGCCCGGACGATCTCGCGATCGCATCCGCAATGGCGCCGTGAATTCACAGAAACTCTCCCTGACCTGACGGACGAAGATATTGCCGGGTCGGGGTTCGCCATTACCGGTTACACGGTCCATCGCCACCTGGGGGGGGATGCCGCCCTGGCGCGACTGCGCCGACGACTTCGAGACTATGGCTTGAAACTGATGCTCGATTTCGTCCCCAATCACATGGCTCCAGACCATCCCTGGGTGCCGCTCTACCCGGAGTT
The DNA here is from genome assembly GCA_018242525.1 of Planctomycetota bacterium. Classification (GTDB taxonomy): domain Bacteria; phylum Planctomycetota; class Planctomycetia; order Planctomycetales; family Planctomycetaceae; genus Schlesneria. The sequence continues at coordinate 47,467 of JAFEBS010000011.1, forward strand.
CTTCGTCACGGGGACCGAGTCCGATTTGCTGCGGGCACCGCAGAATTATTTTCGACACGGCGAAAAAATCTTCGCTTACGGCCGCGATCCCTACTTCGCGGGTTGGCCGGACACAATCCAGCTGAACTACGGCAATCCCAATCTGCAGACTGCGATGATCGGAGAGCTGAAACGGATTGCCGGTCAATGCGACGGAGTCCGCTGCGACATGGCCATGCTGGTCCTGCCGGACATCTTTGAGCGGACATGGGGTGTCGCCGCTCCCCCGTTCTGGTCGACCGCCATCCAGCGCGTTCGCAATCTGCATCCTGGGTTTTTGTTCCTGGCAGAAGTCTACTGGGATATGGAATGGCGACTGCAACAAGAAGGGTTCAACTACTGCTACGACAAGCGGTTGTACGACCGATTGCGCGAAGGACACGCACGCCCGGTGCGCGAGCACTTGCATGCCGACCTCGATTACCAGGACCACCTGGCCCGGTTTCTTGAAAACCACGACGAACCGCGAATTGCGGCGACCTTGAATTCCGCCCAGCATCAGGCCGCCGCTCTGATCACATTCTTATCCCCGGGTCTGCGTTTTTTCCATGACGGGCAATTTGAAGGACGACTAAAGCGGATTTCCCCACACCTGGTGCGTGCCCCCGCAGAACCGACTGATGAAATCCTGAGTGCCTTCTACGAGCGGTTGCTGACGCTGATTCGACGTCCCACCGTTCGCGACGGACGATGGTGGCTGCTCGAGTGTCGTCCGGCGTGGGAGGGGAATTGGACCTACGATGGCTGCATTGCATTCGCGTGGGAACGATCGAACCATGAACGATTAGTCGTTGTGGTGAACTACTCGGATCACCACAGCCAGGCGCGGCTGCCATTGCCGTTTGACAACTTGGCCAGCGAGATCCGTTTCGAGGAGCAAATCACCAGCGGTACATTTGATCGTCACCGGGACGATCTGGCAGCCAACGGACTGTATGTTGACCTGCCTCCCTGGGGCAGCCATGTCTGCACGGTTTCGGCGGTCCAATAGGTGAGTGACCGAAGCCAGACTTACTTCCTGAGCGGCTTCAACTTGATGTTGCGGTACCAGCAATCGCTGCCGTGGTCCTGCAGACCGATGTATCCCCGGCGCGGATGATCCTTGTAGGCCACGTCAAACTTGTGGGCCGAACCATCCGCCCGTTTGTTGGCGACCGGCCATTGGTCCAGGTCCATTTTTGAGACGGCTTCGCCGTTGATCATTACCTCCAGCAGATTGTCGTGACTGGTGATTTGAACGTGATTCCATTCACCAACGGGTTTCATGGCGTTGATCCGCGGTTGCACGAGGTCATAGATCGCGCCTGTGTCATGAAACCCTGCAGTCTTCGTGTCGTCGATGGCGATTTCAATGCCATTGAACCCAACGTCACGGCCTGGACGTGGTGTCAGGGATGAAGTACGAATAAAGATCCCGCTGTTGCACTTCGGGCTGATCTTGAAATCCAGCGTCAGGACATAGTTCTCCAGCGGCTTCTCGTAGACCAGCATGTAATTGCACGGATGCGGATTCAAACTTCCCTCCTGGACATGGCTGGCCGGCAACGGCTCGTTCTTAATGGAAATCCAGCCCGTGGTTGTTTTCCCATCAAACAGCAACTGCCACCCTTCAGACCGTTCCTTGTCGGTCAATTCATTATCGGCAGCCAGCAGGGAACTCGACGACAGGAGCAGGCAGAGTGAACCCAATAGCCATGAGCGACGCATGTTGGAATCTCCAGTTGAGAGACAAAAAGCGGGTTGAAATGAGAGTCACGGCGTTGCAGGTATCTGAGCTTTTTCCTCAGTCCCTCGCTCGCGAGTATCTTTTTCCGTTGAAGCGGACGTCCTGCAGTCGAAAAACGTGACGCATAACCGACGGATTGCAAGGTCTCGGCCCCGTCAGGAAATGGATGTCACAGCTTCCAGCCGGGACGGTAGTCGATATGGACGTGTTGATTCAGTTCTGGAGCATTCTTGATCTTCAGGTTTTCACTGTCCCATTCCAGTCGCCTGCCTGGAGCCCGCAGGGCCAGGACTCCCAGCAGAACGGTTTCGGTGAGTGGCCCGGAATAATCGAAACCCGACATTGTCTTTCCCTGCCCTTTGCACGCCAGCACCCACTCGTCGTAATGTCCGGGCGAACGGGGCATGGTCTTGGCGACCTTGACGGCTTCTTCCTGCAAGGCGACCGGAAAGACTTCGGGCATGCCCCCGTGCGAACCGTGGTGCATCTTTCCCTTGCTGCCGACGTACAGCACGCCATTGTCGTGCAATCGCCTGCCACTGGGCATTTCCGCAGGAGTCGGCGGCATCAATCCCCCTTCGTACCACGTCATCCGAACGGGTGGCTGCTTGCCACGAGCCGGAAATTCGTAGGTGATGATGGACGCGATCGGGAACGTCTCGACATTCGGTTTGTTTCCTTCCAGGATTGAGCCGTCCAGTGTCGATCGCGCTTCCACAGCGGTCGGTGCCCCCAGGCCCAGTGCCCAGACCGGATGATCAATGATATGGCAGCCCATGTCCCCCAGGGCTCCCGTCCCGAAATCCATCCAGCCGCGCCAATTGTGAGGACAATACGCGGGACTGTACGGTCGCTCGGCCACCGGACCGAGCCACAGGTTCCAATCGAGTCCGGAGGGGATTGGCGGAGTCTCGGTCGGTCTGCCAATGCCCTGCTTCCACAAGCGGCCGGCACGATCGGACCAGACATGGACTTCGCGGACTTCGCCAATCAAGCCGGACTGAATCCACTCGTTGGTCAGCCGGGATCCTTCCGAAGCATGCCCCTGATTCCCCATTTGAGTCACCACGCCCGCGGCTTTCGCGGCTTTGGTCAACTCGCGGCACTCGTGCAGGGTATGAGTCAGCGGCTTCTGCACGTAGACATGTTTTCCCGCGCGAACTACGGCCATGGCAGCGACGGCATGCGTATGGTCGGGGGTGCTGACCGTGCATCCGTCGATGTTCCCAGCCTCCTTGTCGAGCATCACTCGAAAATCTTTGTACTTCCGCGCCATGGGATGGGCGTTGAACGTCCCTGCTGCCCGCGTGTCATCCACGTCGCACAGGGCGACAACATTCGCTCCCAGCTTGGACATCGTCGCAACGTCACCGCCACCCATCCCTCCGCAGCCAATCGCGGCGATGTTGATCCGCTCACTGGGGGCGAGGAATCCGGCTCCGCCCAGAACATGGCGGGGCACAATCGAAAAGCTCCAGACGGCGGTTCCGACCGCAGCCGATGCCAGGAAATCGCGGCGAGTCGAACGAGTCTGTGTTGGCGGTTGAGTTGGCGGCTGTGACATCGGTGATCATTCCCTGAAGTAAGCGAAACTTCCGCGACGGCAGACCGCTGGCATATCACTGCGCTCGTCACGAATCAATGGCCAGCAATGAATGGACGCTCGCTTCCGCCTGACCCACCTGACTGAAATTGGTTGTGGATCGTTTTCGGGGGCGCTGCCGGAGTGGCAAATGCGGGCCGCAAACTTCAGAATGGTTCAACACTTGTCTCCGGTTCGACGTATGTCACTTGGTCATCAATGATTCCGCCGTGGTGATCCTCCACAGGCGGTCCAACTTTTGGGTGTTGAGCAAACTTCAATGAGATCTCTGCAATTCGTCTCTCTGGCCGGCTGCCTGTTGCTGGTCTCTGCTGTTTGTGGCTGTCCCAGTACCGGAAAAGTGACGTCGGGCACATCCGAGGAGGCGACTGCGGAAGATCTGCTTCAAAGTGCCGTCCACCAGTTGCGGCCTGAGAATTACACAATCGCGTCGGCCCCCGACAAACCTGTTAATCTGTTGAATTCGTGGCATTTGAAGGTGTCCGACGCTGGTGCCACGAGTGCCCCTCTTACTCCACCCGCAGGCTGGGTTGACGAGGCCGGTGCCGAACGTCTGTCCGCGACGACCTACGACGAACGGGACGCTTTCTACATTCGCGATGCGATGTTGAATCACTCCATTGCCAAGTATCTGGCGGCTCGAGGTCCGGATGAGGTTGGCCAGATTCAGGCGGTGTTTGACTTCGTCGTGCGCAACATTTCCCTGCGCAGCGATGATGAACCCGAAATGCCGCTCGGTGTGTACGAGTTGTTGCTGATTGGCCGGGGCGGAGCCGAGGACCGCGCCTGGGTGTGCGCCAAACTGCTCGGGCAACTTCGCATTGATTCAGTCATCATCAGGCCAGCCGGTGAAGCCGAAACTTCAGACGTGTGGCTGTTGGGGGTACTGCTGGATTCCAGGATTTACTTGTTTGATCCACGACTGGGGCTGGCAATTCCGTCGACACCCGACCTGTCCCAGGCGTCCATCCAGCCCGCGACACTCGACGAAATCGTTTCTCATCCGGAGTGGCTCGAACAATTCACCGTCCGGGCCGATCAACCATATGCGATCGATGTCGACGGGTTGAAGCAGCCGGTCATTCAGCCGATCGTCGAATTGGACTCATGGCCGGTGCGCATGAAGGAACTGGAAGGAACTCTGCCTGCGGAAGAACTCTGTGTCCTGTACGATCCGCTGTCCGATCAGGATGCACAAACGGGGCTTCTGTCGCGACTGCAGAAGTGTTTGAAGTCGGGAAAGGCGGATCAGTTAAAGCCGTGGGGCTATCCGCTTCAGCAGCGCGCTGCGACGAAAGTACCTAATCCGGCCGCCAGCCAGAATTGGGCCGTGACGACCCGGATTTTCAGTCTGCCGATTCCGATCATCGAGAATCGTGAGACAGGGACGCAGACCATCGGGACGCCCGAGGGGCGGATGTTGCGGATTCGAATTGATCAACTGCTGGGCAAGTTCGAGGATGCCAATCAGCGGTATTTGTCGATTCGGCATCTGGAGGTCGAACCGGTACCCGCGCAGGAACTGGAGATCCTGAACCGCCTGGGCGCCGAGTATGCCATTTACTGGTCGGGCGTCTGCAAATACGAAGCTCAGGAATACGAATCTGCGGTCGAGCAACTGACCACGTACGTGAAGCGGTTTGATCGTAACGGCCGCTGGGCGTTTGCCGCCCGGGCATTGCTGGCGGAATGTCATGCAAAGCTTGGACAATTCGACCAGGCGATCGCTGTCGTGGATCGAGTTCGGTCGGATGATCCCTATCGCGACGCCAATGCCATCCGCGTCAAACGCTGGAATGCTCAGAAGAAATAGTCTTACGTCGTCACCATCATCAGCGAGTCTTGCTGTTCCGACGAGGCGGGCATCATCGCGTTGACCGGTTCCGTGTGCAGGTCATACATCCCGGCTTCGTTCAGCTGGAAGAACTTCTGAAACCACAGCATTTTTTGGACGTTCGGCTGGGGAGGCGTCAGAGCGAATTGAACGCCGCGCTTTTCGGTCCAGTCAAACAGCATGCCGAAGAAGCCGCTGGGGATGTACTTCACGAATCGCATGTCGATGGCGATGGAGCGGCAATTCTCCTTCTCGATCAGTTTGAACAGTCCTTCGCGCAGCAGGGCAAGATCTGCTCCGTCCCAGATGTCCATTTCGCCCACATGCAGCAGATGAAGGTCTCCATGAACTTCGATCAGCATTCGTTTGAAGTTTCGTTGCAGCGTCATGCCAATGTGTCCCGGCTGTGAGTCGGTCGATCGGGTACCAGGACGACTGTCGCCTGGCGGGGATCGAACGAAAACGCAAAGCGCGGGCCATTCCGTGACAGATCCAGGCCGATTGTTTGAAACCGCTTTCCCTGAAGCTGGTTACGTCAGCCCCCGGAGTTCGTGGCAGCTCCGCGAAGCACACCGTGGCGTTGCTGAAACACCACATCTGTGGTGGACCTTCGTTGTCGTCCGGCAACATGCAGCGTGGCGGCATCAGAAGGTCTGTCGCAGTCGCGAACGCGAATCGTCAGGGCATTCCGGGAAATACGCATGCCGAATACCGTCCGCGAAGCGGAGCTTCGAAGACCGGCGTTCCCAAGCGGGAGCTTGGGAACGAGAAAAACGACAAGGTCACTTGCCAGCGATCAACATGAATTCTCTCCGTGTCGTCCGCGTTTTCGCGTCCCAATCTCTTTTGCAGAAAGTCTGAAGCTTCCGCGATTCCGTCCGATCACTCGTCGTCGGCCAGGTACATCAATCGGCCACAGGTACAGAAGACCATTTTGCCGGCGCGTAACTCGACAATGGTCTGTTGTCGCTGTCCGACGAAGCATTCCCCGCACGCAGTGCCATGGACGGGCGCCAACGCTCGTGGTCCATACGATTGGACCAGGCGTCGATACTGGGGCAGGATGTCGGCCGGCAGAATTTTTTCGATGTCCGTGACTTTGGCTTCCAATTGGGCAGCCTGGGCCATCAAGTCGGGCTCTTTCTGTTTGACTTGTGCAGTGAATTTGGCGAGTTCTGCTTCCGCAGTGGCGATTTCCGCCTCGAAAGTGGTGATTTCCTTCTGGGCGGCGTCGCAGCCTTCGAGCGCTTCCAGGATTTCATCTTCCAGAACGCTGTTGGCCATCGAATCGGCGGCAATCTGCGACCGCAGTGCGTCGAATTCCCGATTGCTGGTCGCGGCGTTCAGTTTTCCCTGCAGATCATGAATCTTGGCCTCGTTCGTTTTCAGTTGCAGGTTTTTCTGATCGGCGGCCACTTTCAGCAGCTTGAGCTTGGCGCGGCGGGCTTCCAGTTCGGTCTTTTTCTTGTCCACCAACTGCTGGCGGGCAGCGATCTGGCGCGGACCCCGGGCTATTTCGTCGGTCAATTCTTGCAACCGAAGCCGCAAATTGTGGATTTCTTTCAATCCAGCACCATTCGGGGTCATCCAAACTCTCCACGAGAAACGTACGAGGCGACACGGTGACCGGACTATAGCAGAAAATGGGGTCCCGGTTCTAATCAACGAGCCGGATTCGGCTGGACCATCGCCTTTTTTAAATTGGGAATCGGGTGCCACGGTTATGGAGTCCTCGACATGGCCGTGCCGATTGAGCATTCGCACGGCCTTCCTGAAGACGGTAAGACCGTGGCACCCCAATTTGAAAAAGGCAATGGCCCTGCCAGATTCGGTGGACGTGGCGGAGTGAGTAGTGGATATTGGGTCTCGCGCCCGGGGTGTGACCCGGTTGCGTCGTTGCCGCCGAATGAGTGAGGCCGTCCCTTGAACCAAGTTTCGAAAACGTGCGTTGAGTCAGGAGGGCAGATCCCGTACTTGGGAAAAGCGTTCCGATTTCGTCCCGATCACGAAGCCGCGATCACTGGTTCATCAACTCCTTCAGACTCCGCTGCACCACCATGTCGCTTTTGAATCCCGCATTGCTGGCCGGGCTGGGATTGGCCGTCATCCCGGTTCTGCTGCATCTATTGCTGCGAGCAAAGCCCAAGCGACTGATCTTTCCCGCCTTGCGACTGATCCAGCAGCGTCGGCGTCAGAACGTGCGACGGATGCAACTGCGACACCTGTGGCTGCTGCTGCTGCGAACGGCGGTGATCGCACTGATTGTGCTGGCCGTCTGCCGACCGTCGCTGCCCGCGGCCAACTACTCGCTTCGCTGGTGGGAATGGGTGGTGCTCGCGTTGATTGTTGCGGCGGCGGTCGGTTCGTACTACGGCGTCATGCGGTGGTGGGAGCGTCAGTCGGTGGCTCGAGCCACGCTGCTGACGCGTCGGACGATGCTGCGCGGGGGAATTGGCCTGGTGGCGGTGCTGTTGGCGTTTCTCGGGGTCGCCGTGCCGTATGCACGACGAGTCTCCGCAGATATCAAGAATCCGTCTCCACGTGCGGCTGAGAATGTACCGGTCGCGGCCGTCTTCCTGTTCGACACCAGTGTCAGCATGGCCTACAAGCAGGCGAACAAAACTCGACTGCATACCGCTCAGGAATTGGCAAAGTCGCATCTGAGTCATTTGCCGGGGGGGAGCAAGGTGGCCGTGGCCACCAGCGGGGAATCGTCGCCCACGCCATTCTCCACCGACCTGGTCGCCGCACAAAGTCGCGTTGAAGCACTGGAAATCAAAGCCGTTGGCCTGTCGTTGAATGACCGGCTGCGCGCCATGCTGCAGGTTCAGGAAGAGGATCGGCGGCGGATCACCAGCGAACAATCGTCCGTGCCTGCCGACAAACAACTGGATCGGTTTGTCCGGGCCATTTACATTTTCACGGATCTCACCCGGACGGCCTGGCGCGAGGAAACGTCGACTCAACTGCGCGACGAGTTGGAACGATTGCGGATGATCGGCGTGTACCTGATCGATGTGGGGGAAGAAGCACCGGTCAATGTCGCACTGACTCACGTCAAGCTGTCGCGCGAAGCAACCCCCGCCGGTTCCTCGATTCAAATTGACGCTGTAATCTCAGCAACCGGGTCCGTGAAGCCCGATCAAACCGTGGAATTGTCTCTTCGCCCGGACAATGGTCAGCCGATGGGCAAGATGTCGATCAAACTGGAAGGCGGGACCGAGGAAACGATTTCCTTTGATCACATCAAGATTCCCGATCAGGCGTATACCCAGGGGGAATTGAAGCTGGTGGGATCGGACCCGCTCGCCGCCGATGACGTGGCGTATTTCAGCGTCCAGACCATTCCTGCCTTGAATGTGCTGGTCGTGGCCGAACGCCCGACGATTTCTCAGTTGTGGATCCAGGCACTGAAGATTCTGAATGACGAAGGAGTGTCGTCGTACAACGTGGAAGGGATCACGACCGATCAACTGGTCGATCGTGATTTGAACGGGGCCGATGTCGTATGTCTGATCAACGCCAGCCAGCCGTCAGAAGCCGTCTGGACGAAACTACGGACGTTCGTGGACGGGGGGGGCGGCCTGGCTGTTTTCCTGGGAACCGGCTCGTCCCTGGAAGCGGCTGCCGGGTCCGAAAAGATTAATCCACTGACCTACAACACCGAAGCGGCTCAGGCAGTACTCCCCGCCCGACTGGTGGCCGCTCTGTCCCATTCTCCGTCCAGGACGATGGACCTGCGACGGTCACAGCATTTGTTCCTGAAACGGTTCGAGGACCTGGAAACCATCAGTGACCTGGGACAGATTGACGTCCGCCGCTATTGGAAGGTGAGCCCGGTGGCCGATGCGGTTGTGGTGGCTCAATATACCAGCGACGAGAACGGGCCGGCTGGAACCCCCGCCCTGGTGGAGCGACGAATCGGACAGGGACGGGTGTTGATGATGACCACCGGAGTGGACGGAATTTCCTGGAATGACCTCCCGTCGCTGCAGACATTGGGGTTGTACCTGGTGTTTGCGGATCAACTGACGCTATATCTGACATCGCAGTCATCCGGGCGATTCAATCACGAAGTGGGTGACGAGGTCGTGCTGCCAATGGACCGCGACCGCAAGCTGGCCAAGGTGATCGTGAGAATGCCCGATTTCAAACAACGGGCGATCGAGATCCCCGAGAAATCGCGGGCCGTGTCTCTGCGCAATCTAAACTCTGTCGGTTCGTATTCCGTCGATTCTGCGGATGCAAGTGTGGACTATCACATGGGATTCAGCCTGAATCTGCCGGCAGCGGAGAGTGATTTCACCAGGATCGAGACGAAGAACCTGGATGAGCTCATGGGAGCCGAGCGATACAGTATTCATCGAACACTGGAGACATTGAAAGTGCTGGAGATCAGCGATCGGATGGGACAGGAAATGTACAGCCTGCTGGTCGCAATGCTGGTCGCTGTGTTTGCGATGGAACAATTCACCGCGACGTGGTTCTATCGTACAGACGACGCCTGACTGCTGGCTGGGGTCACTCCTGGCAGCCCGATTTACCTTGAATGATGCATCCCCGGAGAAGGTCAGACCCCTTTTTCCACAGGCTGCTCATGGACCGTTGACACCTATGAACCTCTCGATTGAACCCATCTGGCCATGGCCGGTCGTCATCCTGACGACCGTGGGGTTGATCGCATTGGTGGTTGTGACCTATCGAACTCAACTCAAGACATTGCCGGCAGGCGTGTCTCGGACGTTGCTGGGGCTGAAGCTGGCCGCGGTGATTGTCCTGGCGGTTGCCATGTTGCGGCCGGTGCTGCAGCGGTCGGAAACCGACGAATCACCCGCGCAACTGCTGGTCGTGCCAGATATCAGCCGCAGTATGAACACCACCGACATGCCCGGTGGAGTGACTCGTTTCAACGCCGTTCGGACGGATGTCGAAAAGATTCTGACCAAGACAAAAACCTGGAAGGGCAAGGTTGACGTCCGAGTCTTCGATTTCGCCAGCGGGACCAGCCCCTATGCACCGGAACTGCAGGAGGGGACGGGCGACCAGACAGATTTCGGCAAGACCTTGGATGAATTGCTGCGTGTTGCGCGTGAACAGAAGACGTTGGCGATCATTCTGCTCAGTGACGGGGCGCAACGGGCATTGCCCCCCGCCATCGACCCGCTGTCCGCCGCCCGCTCGCTGGCCGATGCCCAGACGGCCCTTTACGGAATTGGGTACGGCGGCGCTTCCATCGCCGGGTCGTCCCTGGATCTGGGAATTGAAGATCTGGTGGTGCCGGAGGTGGTCTTCGAGAAAAATCGAGTCCCCGTGAAGGCCAAATTGCGAGCGACCGGGGCCGCGGGACGCAAAGTTCGAGTCCGGATCCTGGTCGAAGATCGCAGCGACCGCGCCCTGGGTGAAGCGGGAGACATGCTGCCTGCGCCGGCAATTCAGCAGTCCCGGCCCTTCCAGGAATTCGACATCAAGGGCGATTCGGAAGTCATCCCGGTCGACCTTTCGTTTGCCGCAATGGTCTCGGGCGAGGTCAAGATCGCGCTTCAGGTCGAGCCAATCGAAAACGAACTGCTGACCGGCAACAACCAGCGGGGGACCATCATCACGGTCAGAAAGGGAGGGGTCAAGGTCGCGTATTTCGACACACTGCGTCCCGAACAACGCTGGCTGCGGGCGATCAGCGGCGCTGACAAGATTCAACTCGACTTTCAGGAGATTCGCGGCGGCAGCAAGTCCCCCACCCGGATCGATTCAACCATGTTTGACCGGGGACGATACGACGTTTACATCATCGGAGACGTGCGCGCAGAGACGTTTGGCGACGCGTTGCTCAAGCAACTGGCGCTTCGGCTGGAAGAAGGCTCGGCGCTGTTGATGACGGGGGGGGTTCAGAACTTCGCGGTGGGTGGCTATGCCACCAGCCCGATCGCGGATTGGATTCCAGTGGAACTGGATCCCGCCGATGCCAGGCCGCCCGGAATCGTGAATCGCGACACACAGAATATGGCCTTGCAGAAAATGATCCCGACCGGCGACCGGGCGGGTGAATACGTGATGCAGTTGGGGCCACCCGAAAAGAACAACGAAATCTGGGCCAGTTTGCCTCCCCTGAAAGGGTCAACCCGCTTCAAACCGATCACCGCCAATCTGGAGCCGTGGGCCAGGAATGCCGCAGGTGATCCCCTGTTGTTCGCCATGCCCAGGCAGCGATCCCGCATCGCGGCGTTTGCCGGCGATACGACCTATCTCTGGTGGACTGTCGGGGACAAGCAGGAGTTGCATCAACGGTTCTGGCGGCAATTGATCTTGTGGCTGGCGCGCAAGGAAGCCGATTCCGACCAACCCGTCTGGGTCAAGGTCGCCCCTCGGTCGTTCGCCCCCGGTGCGAAAGTCGATCTGCAGTTCGGTGCCCGAACGGCGGACGGCCTGCCGCTGGATGAAGCAGAATTTCAAGTGGAAGTCACCAATCCCGAAGGTCAGAAAACCGCGGTGACGCCCCGGAAATTCGGGACCGAGAATCTGGCGGAATTTGCCGGTGGGGCGGTCCCGGGCGATTACTGGGTCCGGGTACGAGCCAGTCATCACGGGAAGCCGCTGGATTTCACGGCCGCCACGCGCTTCATCGTCGACGCGCGCGATCTGGAACTGGACTACCCCAGTGCCGACTACGATTTCCTGAAAGAACTCTCGTCCATCACGGGCGGGCAGTCTTTGAAGCCGGAAGAAATCGACGACCTGCTGGATCGGCTGAAGGAATCGAAGACGATTGTAACCCGAGTGCAATCCACCACGTTGTGGGACAATTGGGGACTGCTGCTGGTCTTCGTCAGCCTGATCAGTCTGGAGTGGTTTGTTCGCAAGACTCGCGGATTGGTGTGAAGGCTCACGCGTGTTGACTGATGATTCGACCGATCAACTGCAACAATTGTCGGGCGACCGGCGTCGGACCGGTCGCACTGGCGTCCGGGTTCGCCGTTGCAGCGTCTGCGTCATGGCCGTCCCGGTCGGCGGTTGTCGCGTTCGTGGTGAGTGGTGGGCGACCTGCAGTAAACAGGTTGGAACCTGAAGAAATGCTGGAAACACTCATGATTGCGATTCCATTCGGCAGGTGGGCTGGCAGGCGGCGGGTGATGGTGGCAAGACTGCATTCCATCACCAATGCAAAGGGGCATTGAGGTTCTATCGACAGACTGCGATACAGACTTGGCACTGCCTTTCGCGGCTGATGCGGAATTTATCTTCGAAACCGAACGAGGCCGTTCGCTCCTTGCTCTGTTTTTTGGGTGTCAACCCGTTCGACCGTCAGTTCCATCGCCAGATCGTCCGCGGGCTGGGATTCCGGCGGGTCAGTCGAGTCCCGCGTATTCGCACCGCGAGGCCGTTTTCGCCAATTCGTCCGTCCGGCTTTGCAGGAAACGGGAACATTTCTGGCTGACGACGCGTCGATGAATGGATATGATACGAAAGCTGGTGACGGTTCGATGAGTTCCTTTGGAGCCATGGACTTGCACTCATCCGGCAGCAGTGGAACAGACGGGACAAACCATCATGTCGAGCACGACGGCCGGTTCTTCCAATTCTTCGCGATATCTCGACTTTGACGAGTATGTCGACCTGAAGCTGCAAAAGACCCGCTCCACGATCAAGACCACCGACATTCTGGTCGCACTCGCCGGCGTCGCCGCGATGTTTCTGGGTTATCTGCTGGTCTTCGTCGTCTGTGATCAATGGGTTGTACCTGGAGGATTCAGCATCGGCCTGCGCTGGACCCTGCTGCTGACACTCCTGGTGCTGACGGCCGCCTGGCTGGCGTGGAAGGTGGGGGTGCCATATCTGCGCAGCGTAAATCGGTTGTACGCCGCCCACGAAATCGAAAAGGCGGATCCGGACCTGAAGAGCAATCTGCTGAACCTGATCGACCTGCGCGACTCCGGACGGGTGATTGACCCCGCCATCCTGCGTGCCCTGGAAAAGAATGCAGCGACAGGATTGCAGCGGGTCGATGTTGGCCAGGCAATCGACCATCGCCCCTTGATGCAAATGGCCTACATTCTGCTGGCGGTCGTGCTGGCGTTCAGCTTCTACGCGCTGCTGACTCCCAAGAATATCTCCAACTCAATCTGGCGCAGCCTGTTCCCCTCGGCGGCCGTAAAGGTGGCCACGCAAACCGAAATCGTCAACGTGCATCCGGGCAACGTCACCGTGCTGGCACGCCAGTCGGTCGAATTCTCGGCGGACATCTCGGGAGAAGTCCCCGAAAAGGTCTGGCTGTTGTATTCCACGTCCGACGGCAGGTTCCAGAACGAACCGGTGGAACTGCGGACGGACGGTGACGGTCCGACGCGATTCAAGGGAATCGTTCCCAATCTGCTGCAGGATCTGACTTACGTGGTGCGCGCGGGTGATGCGACCTCGCAGTCGTATCGCATCACTGTCGACCAGCCTCCGTCCGCCATGGTGGATCGAGTTCAGTTCGAGTTTCCGGCTTATACGAAACTGGAACGGCTGGAACAGGCGGGGGGACAGATTGACACGTGGGAAGGGACCAGGGTCACAATCACGGCCCATACGAATCTGCCGGTCAAGACCGCGAAGATTGAGTTTCTGGATGAGCCCGGCAAGACCAACGGTGAAGAAATCACCATGTCGGTCGCTGGCGGGCGGCAATTGACCGCCACGTGGACGCTCGGTTTCCGTTCTGACGGTACTTTCGCGAAGTCGTATCAGATTCAATGCACCACGGAATCCGGGGCCAACGACCCGACTCCGGTACCATACGCCATCAACGTTCGGCCCGATCTGCCTCCGGACGTTGCGTTTTTGGAACCGGTACGGAACCTGGAAGTTCCGGCCAATGTCATGGTCCCGCTGCTGATCGAAGCCCGTGATCCCGATTTTGAATTGAGTCACATCAACCTGCACATTCGGAAGAACGGCCAGATCCTGCCCAAGGAACCGCTGTCGGAAGGTCGACAACAGCGATTGTTGCTGAAGCACGACCTGCACCTGGATCGCTATGTACTTAAGACCGGTGACCAGGTCGAAATCTGGGTTCAGGCATTCGACAACAAACAGCCACGCAATAACAGCAAGTCGACGCCGGAGTTGAAGCTGACGATCGTGGAGCCGATCAGCGAAGCCGCCGCCAAACAGAAGCAGGCGGAAGACACGGCGACGCGCGAACAACGCCTGGACGAAGCCAAACAGGAACAGAATTCCGATGGCAAGGATCCGATGCCGGGTGACTCGGCCCCAGACGGTCGTCCCAGGGATCCGCAACGGCCTGAAGACAAGCCGATGCCACCAATGCCTCAGCCGGAGAATGCCGCAGCCAATGGCGACAAGCAGGAACCGGGGGCAAGTGGAAATTCGTCGAGCAAGTCTGAACCGGGTCAGACCGGTACCGGAAAAAATCCAGATCCCCAGAACAAGAAAGACGAACCGGCATCCCAGGAACCGTCACCCAGTCCTGATGGGGAAGATGATCGGCAAGTTTTGGAACAGTTGATCAAAGACCTGGCCAAGCCGAACGAACAGGCGGGAGGTGACCAGGGAACAGATCAAAAGCAAGATTCCACTTCGAAAGCCGACAAGTCGACCGAGCCGAATCCGGGCGAACCAAAGGCCGAGGAGCAGCCTTCGCCGAATCCGGATTCCACGCAGCAGGAGTCTCCCAAACCGGGATCGAAGGAAACGAAGCCTGCCAAGCCGTCCAACCCAGACGAAGGGACAGAAAAGTCGCAGACGAAGAAACCGGATCCGTCGAAAACCAAGTCCGAACCGGGAAAAGATTCCACCCCCCAACCGAATGAAGCAGACAATCCTGCCGATCCCCAGCAAGGACCAAAACCAGATCCTGAAAAACCGTCACCGGAAGGTCCGAAGGATCCGAAACCCGGAGCAGATTCAAAAGAGAAGAAAGAAAAGACCGAAGGGACCAAGCCCGCTCCGAAGCCCGAACCAGGAACGAATCCCGAAGCGAAACCAGGCGCGCCGAAGCCGGAAGACAAACCGGATGCACCTGGAAATCCCGGCAAAGACGAACCGATGCCCGGTGGACAGAAGCCGATGCCTGGAGAAAAAGATCCCAAGCAGGGACCAGGCCAGGAATCCCCCAAGCCGGGTGATCCGTCCGGGACGCAGGGGACAGATCCCATGCCGGCGACGGAACAAAAACCGATGAAAAATGCGCCCGCGGCCGATTCCGAGCCGGGAGCCGAAACGAAGCCTGCCAACAAGCCGGGGCCGGATGCTCCCAAGTCCAGGGGACCGGCGGACGGTGAACAGGAACCGGTTGAGAACGCCAAGGATCCGGAACAAAAGCCTGCCACAGGCAAGGAAAATGGCGTCGGCAAACCTGACACCGATCCCAGGAAAGAGGCGACTCAGTCGACCAACCCGGATCTCAAACGCGATCCCAGGGAAAAGCCAGCCACGCGCCCCGGCGAAACCAGGCCGAAGGAAACAACGGACCCTGCGAACCGGCCCTCCGACAACGAGGTCAAGCCGCCAACAAACAAAGCGCCGCGAACTGACGAAGGCAAACTGAAACCCGATCAGCAGGAGACGCCCCAGCAGCAACCGGGGAAGAATGAGCAAAAACGTCAGGGAACTCCCAACGCCGCCAAAACTCCGAAGCCCGAGGAAGGAAAGAAGGACCAGCACTCGAAAGATGCGACCGGTGGCACGGGCGGATCATCCAAGCAGGATTCAACCGGAGATCCCGGTAGTAAAGATCCGGGTGAAGGCGACAAGGTAAAGAAGCCGGGAACGCAGGAAGCGGCTGACAAGAAGTCCGAATCAGGCTCGGACGAAACGAAGCCCGGTGACAAGAAAGATGGCGAAGGCGGTCAAGACGCCGCCGGGGGCGAACAGGAATCGAATCAACCCGGCAAGTCCCCCAAACCCGGTTCCGGGAAAGAAACTGGTGGCAAGCCATCTGACGGCGGCGGCGAAGGAGCCGGAAAACCTCAGGGAGAACCGGGCCAAGGCAAGCCGGGCGCCACTGGCGGAAAACCAGGCAGCGGATCGGGCAAGACCGGTCCAACCGGTGGAGGAGGAGGGACTCCTGGTGGAGAAAACGCCCCTGCCGCGAATCCCGGTTCGTCTGATGGGGCCGTCGACGGAGATGAAGCGAACCTGGAATACAACAAGCAGGCGACGGAACTGGTCCTGAAACGCCTGCAGTCCACGCTGGAACGCGGTGACGTCGATCCGGAACTGCTGAAGAAGCTCGGTTGGACTCAGGACGAACTGCAACGCTTCACCGAGCGACTGGCCAAGCAACTGGAAGACGCCAAAGCGGGGGAAGACACTCCCGAATCGATCGCTCGCCGACAACAGTTCGAGGAAATGCTGAAGACCCTGAAGCCGAACAAGCAGGGAGTGACTCAAAAGAGTGACCACGCCGTTCAGCGTGATGCCAACCTGATCGATTCGCGTCGCACGACCGTCCCGAGGGAATATCGCAACGCCACCGAAAGGCTCAGCCGGGAACTGACCCGCCAGAAGCCCCGAAAGTAACCCTGGCAAGCGCCCAATGGTACTTGCATTGTGAGCCGCAAGGCGCTAGCCGCGGGTTCTTCGGGTACGAGTGAGAATGCACCCGCGGCTAGTGCCGTGCGGCTCACAATGCAACCCCAAAGCGTCAGCGAGGCATCGCGTTAATTCCCGTCCTCCCTCGCTCAGGCTTCGGATTACACGCCTAAAGTAAGTGCCATTGGCCTGACGGCACCCGGCTCACCTGATTCAACTGAGTGCCCTCATTTGCGGAAGCGATTGCTCGCGCCGGACCACTCCGCTGTGTTCATATTCTGTTAAGGTAGCTCGGGTGTTGGCCGTCAGCCTTGACGGCGGGGAACGTCCCAAAGTCCAATGCGTGCTCGATTCTGCGAGACATCAAAGAACACCTCTGCTTCTCGACCCTACGACTCGACGTCGCACGTCATTCACAGTGCTATGCCAGAAAGTTGCCATGCCGGATTGGTTGCGTGATGTCGCCTCAGCAAATGGCGAGCTTTCTCCCCAGATCATTGCAGTTCGCCTGATCGTGGCGGCCGTAATGGGGCTGATCGTGGCCTGCATCTACCATGCGTCACAACGCCGTCAGATTGGGGAATCGTTTTCGTTCTTCGTCACGATGGTCCTGCTGACAATTCTCGTCGCGATGACGACCATGGTCATCGGAAACAGCGTGGCTCGCGCGTTCAGCCTGGTCGGAGCGTTGTCCATCGTCCGGTTCCGGACGGTTGTGGACGATACCCGCGACACGGCGTTTGTCATCTTCGCAGTTGTCGTCGGCATGGCGGTGGGAGCGGGAATCATCGAGGTCTACCTGGTTGGCGTTCCCGTCGTCGCGGTGACTGCCACGTGCCTCAACTTCATCGGACGTGGTCTGCAAATCCCCAACAACGATCGACGGCTGGAAATTCGCGTCGAAGGGGGAATCGATTCCGACGCCTTGCTCAGCGGCATCTTCAGCCAGCAATTGAGTTCCCAGCGGTTAACCGCCGTGGCCACGGCCAAGCAGGGGGCGGCGATCGACCTGGTCTATTCCGTGCGGTTGCTTCGGCCCGAATCGTCATTGCAGTTTGTTCGCTCCCTGGCACAATTGGAAGGCGTGCAGAGCGTGGAATTGAAGTAATCCAGAGCAGGCAGTCCCCGCCCTGCCCGCAGTCGGACATGTTCCCTCGCAGCCCGTGATAAAAGGGGTCTGACCCTTTGGAGGGCAATCGATTCACTTTTAAAAATCGCATGCCCGAAGAGGGTCAGACCCCTTTTACCACGGGCTGCGAGGCATTCGTGAAATGGAGTTGTGATGAACGGTTTCGTGTCCTGCCTGATATTGTTCACGGGACTGGTCCTGGGCCAGGACGCCAAACCGGTTCGTGAGCCCGATGCCAGCGATGATTTCTTCAAAAAGGGAGCGATCCCGCAACTGCGGATCCAGGTGACGGAATCCGAACTCGAAAAGTTGAAGGCTGACAATCGGGCCTATGTGCGCTGCACGGTCGTCGAAAACCGGAAGACGACCTACAAAAACGTCGGAATCAAGCTGAAGGGGGCCGCCGGCAGCTTTCGCGAATGGGATGACCGTCCCGCCCTGACATTAAACTCCAACAAATTCCACAAGGGTCAGACCTTTCACGGCCTCGATAAATTCCATCTGAACAATTCCGTGCAGGATGAAACGTTTACGCACGAGTGGCTGTGCGAAGAGTTGCTCCGTGAAGCGGGGGTTCCCGCCACACGCGTGACGCATGCCCGGGTCTGGGTGAATGATCGCGACCTGGGGCTGTATGTGTTGAAAGAGGGATTCGACAAAACATTTCTGCAGCGTCATTTCGAGAGCTCGGCCGGCAGCCTGTACGACGGCGGGTTTGTGCAGGACATCGATGCCGAACTTGAGAAAGATTCCGGCAAAGAGGATGACCGCACGGATCTGATCGCCCTGCTGGACGCCTGCCGCGAACCGGACCTCGAGCAGCGCTGGCGGCGGATCGAAGAGACCCTGGATGTCGAAGCGTTCATCACGTTCATGGCACTGGAATTGATGACCGGCCACTGGGATGGATACACGCAGAACAAGAACAACTACCGGATCTATTTCAATCCAGCCGACAACAGGGCTCACTTCCTGCCGCACGGCATGGACCAGATGTTCGGCGACCCGAACGCCTCCATCCTGCACGAACCGGGGGCGATCGTCTCGTCCACGGTCATGCACAACCCGGCCTGGCGAGCTCGATACCGCGAACGCGTCCGCGAGCTGCTGCCACTGTTCGATCCACCGACCAGGCTGAACAAACGCGTGGACTTTCTGCGTCGACGTCTGCAACCGGTCCTGGCCGCCATCGATCCTCAACTGTCGCGCGATCACGCAGAACGAGTCAAGGAATTCAAAGAACGGCTCACAGCCCGGGCCGCCAGCCTGAAAGAACAAAGCGTTCAGGAAGACCCGGCCCCTCCCACGCCGCCGGTCTTCGACGAAAACGGCAACCTGTTTCTACCGGACGACTGGTTCCCGGCGATGGAATCCGAGGACGCCGTCGTGGAAGTTGTCGATCTGGACGGGGAACAGAAGGGACTATCCATCCAGTGCGGCCCCAGCGGCCACTGCGTGGCGTCCTGGCGTCGCGGGGTTCTGCTCGAAAAGGGAACGTACATCCTGCATGCACGTGTGAAAACAAAAGACGTGTCAAAGATTGAAGACGAACGGGGCAGCGCCGCTGGCCTGCGTATCTCCGGGTCCACCCGCACCAACACTGTCCATGGCACAACCGACTGGAAGCCGCTGGAATTCGAGTTCACGATTGAAGAAGACGTCCGCGAAGTGGTCCTGGTCGCAGAACTCCGCACCACCTCCGGCCAGGCCTGGTTCGATCCGGAATCACTGCACCTGTCCCGCAAGCCAATGGTCGAAGCACCGGGAAAGTAGCCGTCCTTCAACGGCCATTCCACGTCACTTTCCTGCCGCGAACTTCCAGGTCACGCAAACGACAATTTCCACTGGTGCGACGGAACAATGCGCCCCATCCGCGCATCGGTGTGTCGGACCGACGCAGTTTCGCAAAGGCGATGTTACTCTGTTCTTGGTGTATTCGCAGGCAAAAGGGCGAAGCGATCATGACCTTCGATCACTTGTTGGCAGAGTGCTTTTCTTACATTCCCAGCGTCAGGTGGCGAGAAGAGATTTGTTGCTGCGGCAGAATGACCCTTAACATCGCGGATTGCGGACCTGCGCGCAGCCCAAATTGATCGCCCGTATTTTGATTGAAAGGCAGCCTAAAGCTATTCTTTCACGGATTGGAAACACATCAGAAAATGCGAGATTAAAAGAATGTCGAAGAAAGCATCTGGTTCTGGAGGTCCGCCTGAAAGGCCAAAGCTTCTCATGACACATGAGGAAGCCAAGCAAAAACTGCAAACGCAGATTGATAAAGGGAAAACGCTGCTCGAACAGCCTGGCGGCTGGAATTTCGAAAACGTCAAGCGACGTCGTGAAGAGTACTACTCATGGGACACTTACAACGGCAATCTGTTGCGAGCCTTGTTCACCACGGACGAACACCGGAGCAGCTATCATTTTGGACTCGGCGGCCGAACGGAATTCAAGAACCTGCCGGAGGAGGTCTCTGACCTGCTTGACGACATCCGTTACAAAACTCGGCAAATACAAGACGTTTATGACGAGATTGACCTGATCCAGCTGGATCCGAGTATTCAGGCTTCCTCGAGTGTTACTGACCGGGCTTATGGTCAGGGGACGTTATCCTCAAGGAAACGCGCGGTGTCAAACAAGGTCTTCATCGTCCATGGACATGATGACGTTGCGAGATTGGAAGTGGCGAATGTACTTCAAAAACTGAAGTTACAGCCGATCATCTTAAACGAGCAATTGAATCAGGGTCTTACAGTCATCGAGAAAATCGAGCGCCATTCGGATGTGGCATTTGCGGTTGTCCTATTGACTCCCGATGATGTTGGTCAATCGAAGCAAATGCACGACGAGGGGAAAGTATTGAACGGTCGGGCGCGCCAAAACGTAATTTTCGAAATGGGATATTTCTATGCGAAGCTCACCAGGAGTCATGTTTGCGTACTGTTGAAGGGTGCCACAGAAACGCCTTCGGACATTTCCGGAGTGGTATACACGCAAATGGAAGTTGCGGGTGCATGGAAACTGGAACTGGCGAATGAGATGAAGGGTGCTGGATTACCCGTGACTCTGGACGATTTGTACGCATGAATTGCCGACCGGGATTGATACCGACTATGCCATCGTGCGTTCCTGGACCGAACGCGCAGGTGTATTCGGTCACATCGACCGATGCGGTAACACTTCGGTGTGTCGGACCGCTGTGGCTCAGTCGCTCTGATGGATTCGCCAAACCGGTGTCGATATGCTCAGATGCTCACAAATCCGGGGTCTCACTGTCCCCGGTATCGATGTATCCGCCCTCCTGGGCCTGAATCCGTCAGAATGATTCCGAACCATGAACGTGCAGGAGATTTTCAGGTTCACTTTTCTGCTGTGTTTGATTTTCAGCATTGGCATTGCGCCTGCGATGGCTCAGGACGGCGAAGGTATTGATGCTGCGGCTGGGTGGCCGGGGTCGACCAACGGAAGCCCCCGGAAGAATCCAAGGTCGGCTGTGGGCGGCGAAGCACCGACCACAGCCACCCCACGGCGTCGGCCAACGACAAGCGAAAAGATAGGTGCGAGTGAGAGTTCGCTGGAGTCGCAACCAGCGCCGGAATGGCCGGAGTACTGGCCCCTTTGATGCACCCGGCACCTTGTCGCATTTGTCCTGATGCCGGAACATCTGCATCTGCTGGTGCTGCCCACTACGCAAATGGTTACGATGGTCTCCGTGCGTCGTGGGCAAAGAAATAGGACAATTGTCCGACAAGGCACCTCTGCGTTATATTCGTCATTGGAATTTCTCGTTCGAATTCGCGATTGCACCGAAAGGTATACCATTGAATACGCAAAACTCAGTGCTCGTGATCCTGCTCATGATTGCGGCCTTCCTGGTGGTGACCAGGGGGAAACGGCAGCGTTGATCGAGCCATTGAAAGCTGGTCCTGCCGCGTTGTCGCATTTGTCCTGATGCCGGAACATCTGCACCTGCTGGTGCTGACCACAACGCAAGTGGTCAGGGTCGACCGCTTCTCTCTGCCGTCGATCGGTCTGATGGATTCGCCTAACCTGTGTCGGTATGCTGAGTTTCATGCCTGACGCCACTCACAGCATTTGCGATTGTGTGGGACTTTCAGGCGTGAGAAAATCAATACTCACAATTCCGGGGTCTACCGGTTCCGGAGATCGATAGATCAGCCCTCCTCGGCCTGAATCCATCTGGAGAGTCCCCGAACGATGAACGTACCGTTGATTGTCAGGTTCACCTTTCTGCTGTGTCTGTTTTTCAGCATTGGCGTTGAGCGTGCGATGCCCCAGGACGGTGACGCAGTTGATGCATCGGCGTCGTTGACTCTGAAGCAACTCAGGGCGCAAGGTGCTCTGCGGTCGCGGTATCGGAACCAGCGTCCGTCTGGATCGTCGGTGCAGGAGGATCCGTCAAAAGACAGTCTGGCTGCCTTCAGGCAGAATGTGGAACCCGTGCTGAAGGAAACCTGTGTGCAATGTCATGGGCCAGATCTTATGGAAGGGAATCTCCGGATCGACACGTTGAATCCTGACCTGGTGAATGGCCCTGACGCCCACTGGTGGCTGGAAATTCAGGCGGTGCTCAGCAAGGGTGAGATGCCTCCACCCGACGCGGACAAACTCAGCGACACGAATCGCAGCAGCATTGTGAACTGGCTGGCTGACGAAATCCAGAGAGCCTCAAAGGTGCGGCGTGCCGCCGGCGGACATTCGTCCTTTCGTCGCATGACGCAGTACGAATACAACTACGCTCTGCAGGATCTGCTGGGTGTGACGTGGAATTTTGCGAAGGATCTTCCTCCCGAATCACACTCGGAGGACGGATTCCAGAACAGTTCCGAGTTGCTGCATATGTCTGTCGGACAACTGGAGTCGTATCGTCAACTGGCTCTGACCGCGCTGCGGCGAGTGACCGTGAAAGGCGATCGACCGCCGGTGATTCACTGGGGCGTTTCGATGAAAGAAGCGGCCGATCGAGAATGGCCAAAACAGCAGCAGGAACTCGACAAACTCAAAGAGAAGTTCAAAGAGGATCCTCCAAAGCTGCAACAGGAGATGGATCGACTGACTGCCAGCTTCAGGCAACCGCATGGCCGGCCGTACTACCGCGAAATCTCGACCGGCAGGACGGCGCGAGCGGCATGGGGCTATGAGGGCGCGAAGTATGCCTTTCGCCCGACTGCTGGCGAACCGAAGTTTCCCGAAACTTTCGACCATGTCGCCGTCATCCCGTCCGGAGGCCATCAGGAACTGACCGTCGAGCTGGGTGACACAATTCCGAATGAAGGCATCATGCGGGTTCGGATTCGTGCGTCGAAGGAAGCGATGGAGGAATCACGGGTTCCCAGCCTGCAACTGGAATTCGGGTTTCAGGCCAGCAATGAAGGACGGGCGGAAATTCGTGTCAGTACTGCCGACACGCCGATCACAGCGAACGCAGACGCACCGCAGGTCTATGAATGGGATGTGCCGCTCGGCGAGATCTATCCCAGGAATGCGTTTCGGGGTGAGTCGAAGATGGGGGGCCTGCCCAGTCCTTCCGAATATATCCGCTTCATCAACAGTTCAGTCCCGCAAGGCGGACATGGTGGAGTTCAGATTGATTACGTTCAGGTCCTTGCTCCGTATTATGAAGCATGGCCTCCACAGTCGCACCGGCGGATCTTTTTCGACAGTCAACATCGCCACGATGAATCCGTCTACGCCAGGGAAGTGCTGACGAAATTCATGACGCGCGCGTGGCGTCGCACATTGAGCGATTCTGAAGTCCAGCAGAAGCTGACACTGTTTCATTCGATCCGTGGTCAGTGCGACAGTCTTGAAGATGCGATGCTGGAAGTTCTCGCGACCGTGCTCTCCTCGCCAAAGTTTTTGTACGTCGTGCGTGAAGACGTTGCAGCCAGCGAGCCGTCGGCCGCGCCGCAATTGCCAAAACGCCTGTCACCAGACGAACTGGCCACGCGTCTGTCGTTGTTCCTGTGGTGCAGCGTTCCGGACGACACGCTACGGATGAAAGCGGCGAGCGGCGAACTGGCCGATGCGGCCAGCCTGCGTCAGGAAGTCGATCGGATACTGAAGGATCCGCGAGCAAAACGCTTTGCCGAGCAGTTTGTCCATCAATGGCTCGATATGCAGCTCCTGGATTTTCTGACGCTGAAGAATGCCGATCCGTTGCTCAAGGAATCCATGCAGGCGGAGCCTGTCGAGTTCTTTCAGGAAGTGCTGCGAAACAACGAAAGCGTACTCAATTTCATTCATGCCGACTACATGCTGGCGGATGAACGACTGGCCGTGCATTGCGGCCTGCCGGATGTACGAGGCAACTCGTTTCGACGCGTAGCGCTCCACGACAATTCGCATCGTGGAGGCTTGATGACTCAAGCCGGACTGATGGCCATGAATTCCAACGGCACGGATTCCCATCCCTTGAAACGGGGAGTCTGGTTGCTGCGTTGCGTGCTGAATGATCCGCCTCCCCCACCACCCGCCGCGGTTCCGGTGATCGATCTTGCGGATCCGGCGATTGCAAAGATGACACTCAAACAGCGTATTGAGAACCATCGGAACCAGGCAGCTTGCTTTTCCTGTCATTCCAAAATCGATCCCTGGGGCATCGCCCTCGAGAACTATGATGCTCTGGGCCGCTGGCGTGACACCATCAACGGATCCCCGGTGGATGCCTCCAGTTTGCTGTTCAATCAGCAGGAGCTCAAAGGCTCGGACGGGCTGAAGCGATTCCTGCTGCAGCATCGACAGGATCAGTTTGTCCGCGCGATGGTCCATAAATTGGCCACATTCGCTCTTGGAAGACCGCTGACCTTCAGCGATCATGCAGACATCGAAAACATCACCGCGAACGTTCGGCGGCAGGACGACGGGCTGACCACGATGATCCATTTCCTCGTGGCAAGTGATTTATTTCAATCGAAATAAGGTTTCTCAAACATGAACTTCAATTCACTGGATCGTCGCCGATTTCTTCGTGGAACCGGAGTGGCTTTGGCGTTGCCGCTGTTCGAGTGTGTGGCGTCGTCGTGGCTGCAGGCCAGCGAAGACCCCGGCCCGGTCAGGCGACTGGCGTGCATCTATTTCCCCGACGGTGTCGGAATGCCGTTGCCGCAGGATCCCGCCTATCAAGACTGGGCGTGGTTTCCACACGGAAATGGAACGGAGTTCACATTTTCAAAATGTGGCGAGCCGTTCGAGCCTTTGCGGAATGAACTCACGATTCTTTCCGGGTTTTCGCACCCGTCCAGTCGTAAAGTGCATGGTCATTGTAATGCGGATCAGTTTTTGACGGCTGCCGCCACGGCGACCAGCGGGCCGTACCAGAACTCGATCTCACTGGACCAGGCGTACGCTGCATTCGTGGGCAACCAGACTCGATTTTCGTCGATCGTGATGTCGACCGATGGCGGTACCGGCACGCCTCGCGGAGCACAGACGATTTCTTTCGATCACAACGGGCGAGCGATCCCGGCAGAGAATCGCCCGAAGCGCGTATTCGACATGCTGTTTGTCAGCAGCGATCAGGATGCGGCCCGACGACTGGCACTCAGCAAGAGCGCGCTGGACGATCTGCTGGAAGATGCGGCGTCGCTGCGAAAGAAACTGAATTCTTCGGACCAGCGCAGTCTGGATGAGTATCTGGAATCCGTGCGGGAAGCAGAACGTCGCGTGGAAAAAGCACGTCACTGGATTAACACGCCACTTCCCGTGGTGAAGGCCGATCATCTGAAACTGGACATCACCCCCGATGAACCTCGAGCCTATGTCCAGACGATGTTTGAACTGATGTATCTGGCCTTCAAGACGGACTCGACTCGCGTGGCAACATACCAGATCGGTCGCGAAAACGGTTTCGGCATCAGCGACCATCTTGCCAAAGCGGTTGGCTTTAGTCTCGCCCATTCACTGACTCATGAAACGAAGAATCCGAAGGGATGGGAACGACTGGGGATTTACTGTCGGTTCCTGAACGAAGAATTTGCTCGATTTGCCACGCGTCTTCAGCAAACTCCGGAACCGGCCGGTCAAGGCAGCATGCTCGACAATTCTCTGCTGCTGTACGGATCCGCCTCCAGCGCGTTTCATCTGTCTCGCAATTATCCGCTGGTCCTTGCCGGCGGAAAAAACATGGGCTTGCGCCATGGTCAGTACATCAATGCCGCTGGTGCCAATCCTCAGGCCGGTGCCTGGGACGGTGGCACCGAACCCTGGCAACTGGAAGCGACCAGGGAAGACAGGCCACTCTCCAACGTCTTCGCCACGATGCTGAAACAACTCCAGGTGCCGATTGAGAAATTCGCCGACAGCGATGGTCTGGTGAAAGAACTTCTGATCGAGCGAGTGTGAGTGAAGAACTGCGATCGAGAAACGGTGTTCAGTTCTTTATTGATTCCAGCGTGCGCCGCCCGGCGTCTATTGTTCCAAGCTGGCCTGCGCGGTTTCTTTCTTGGCTGGCAGGCGATGTAGAACGTAACTGAATGCGCCCAGCAAAGTACCTCGCATGACGGAATGGCATTCGACACACTGCGAAGCAGCTCGCACGCTACCCAGCATGCGGATTTCGAAGTGATCGGATTCAATGATCAGCCGTTCTCCGCTCTGAAGTTTTGTGAGGCTAACGGCTTCGAACTCGTTCAATTCCCGGCTACGAGCATTCGCGAGCTCTTTCATGTTTGGCAAGTTGCGGGATCGATAAACTCGGGGCGTGGGCGCTTTCAGCAGGCTGACCAACTCCAGTTTGGACAGTTGCCATTCCGTGAGGTGCTTCTCAAATTCTTGTTTAACCCGAGCGGTCATGCTGTGCTCCGTGTGCCCAACTGAGAGGGGTCGCAGCGGGGAATCGGAAGGCAGTTGTGACCAATCTTGAACCTTCTGGGTCACCCGATTTTCGTTTACTGTCCACGTTACTGTTCTGGCAAGGTTCCTGGACGTCAACACCACTCCCAACCGCAGAGGGTCAACAAAATCGACGAACGACGTGTGGTGCAGTTCGGGCAACATGAGTAGCTGAGCAGGATCGGGTTTCCCTTCAGTAATCGCCCAATCGCTTGATTCCGCGGTTGGTGACTCTCCAATGGGAATCGGCGGTGGATCGTCGCTCGTCAGCTTGTGCGGTCCTTGAACCACACCGGACCAAAGCCGATCCTCCCCGAACCCCACCCTTTCTGCGAATTCAGTGAGCGTGTTTAGATGCAGACTGGATAGGCGAATATCGCGAATTTCTCTGTAGGATCGCTCAGTACTCTTTTCATATTCCTTCAGTTCGTTTTCTGCTTCCGCCGCGATTCTCGGGGGCGTTTTCAAGGCAAGAAACTTGTCCGGCTTGGGCACACGATCGCCAAGCGGCACGATCGGGTTCTCCTTGCGCACAGCCGCCAATGACCGCAGGCTTTCAGGGCGGTGCCACCGCGATTGCAACTGCATCTGCTCGGACCACATCACGTACGGGACGATTGTGAAGACTGGCGTGACAAGACTCAGCCCAACGAAGATCCAAAAAGTCTTTGACCAGCGAGGTGGTTGAGCCATCTTGCCGTCTCCGGGAACTATGATCGACGAGGCATAAGACGTTACGTCACAAGTGTAGCGATCTCCGAGATAATCGCCAAGAGGGTCGTGCAACGTCTCTCCCCGGGCAGGAGCCTGTGGCTGACACCAGACCCAAGATCGAATACCGCTGGATGGAGCGATTCTATCAGCAGGGGTCACCCAGGAATGGGAAGTCTATGCTTCAGGGAATATCGACGAACACTTGTTCCTCAACAAGAAGCCGCTCGGAGAAAGCAGGGCAGGACTCTTTGATTTTCGTTCGAGCAGATGTTAGGGTGTCGAGATGCCGCGTCCTCGCCGAGCCGATGAAGCTGGCGGGCTGTATCATGCCCTCAACCGGGGGAACTCACGCGCCGAGATTTTTCATAAGGACGCTGACTTTGAGGCGTTTGAGCGAATCCTGAGTGAGGGCCTGCAACTGTACGATGTGCAACTGTTTTCGTATCAGTTGATGCCGAACCACTGGCACCTGGTCTTGCGGCCGAATCAAGCCGGGGAAATGAGTCATTTTCTGCGGTGGGTCACGGCCACGCACACGATGCGTTATCACGCTCATTACCACACCTCGGGCGAAGGCCATCTCTACCAGGGGAGATTCAAAAGCTTCGCAATTCAGGATGACGACCACTTTTTAACGGTTTGCCGCTACGTGGAACGCAATGCGTGCCGCGCCGAGCTCGTGGCCCGTGCCGAGGACTGGCGTTGGGGATCCCTGTGGCGCTGGTTGCAACCCACCGAGCCCGCTCCGTCCCTATTGTCTCCCTGGCCAATTCCTCGCCGGTCGAATTGGATCGAACGTGTCAATGCATGAACAGCGCCACGTGCAGAGTTGGCACAACTATGCACGAGTGCTCCAGGGGGTGGTGACAAAAATGGAGGATGAACATTGCAGGGGGTGGTGCCCCAAAGCGAATTGTGAAGTGGAGGCCGCTTGGATTGTTAAGTTTGGCAAACAACAGTTGGAGGAGTTTGGTCAGCGCGAGCGTATTCACGCCAATCCGGATAGCCCCGGTCCATATTCGGACTACCCACCGATTGGACAAATGCCGCTCGGCACATAAGTATCTTTACAGGACACACTATATGAAGTTGCAGCGACTGTTTACTAATGTGGCAGTTCTAGTAACGTGTGGGTGCAGTGATGTGCCATTCCAAGACCCAGTTGCGAATAAGTCGCGAGAGGCTGAGAGTGCGGTATCAAGCAGTCTGTCGATAGATGAGGAGCGAGAGATAATGCTGTTGGTGCGAGAACTAACCCAAGAACCTGTCTCTACCATCCACGTACGTGGAAATGCTGTTAATGTGTTAATTAGCGGGGGCGTCGCATACGAGTTCGTCCGTCGCGACGGACATTGGGTGCATGTGTCAACCGGGTCTTGGGAGAAATCAATGTAAAACCTCGCCGCGATGATGAAATGATCTTCTAGCAACCCGTGGCAGAACCGTGCTTTTCGTCAAGGCTGGGTGGCATTGGTCGGCTGCTGCACAGACGTGTTGCACGAACATCGTGAGAGGAGATCGCGCCTTGGGCCTCGGCGGAAGAAGTTGCTGCACATATTGCGAAGCTGAAAGAGAGCGACGAGAACGTCGCGAAAACAAACTGACTGCCGAAGTGGCCCGACCGCAACTCGCGATCCGAGCCTCTTCACGCTGCGCGGACAACAACGCGGCAGAACACCAACGACGAGGCCACAACTGCTGTTGGCAGAAACAGTCGACGAAATCCCGCGAAACCCCTCGCCAATCGATCGCCGAAACACCACAATCACATGCCGTGCCGAACAGTGTTGGTCCTGACCCCTTTTGATTCAACTGACCCCTTTTGATTCAAGGAGCGCACGAAAAACAAATCTTGGCAGTTATGGCTTGACAATTCTGCCTGGGGAGACAGTGCTTGGTCAATTCATCCGGACGCTGGGACAGATACACGAATGAGAAGCGGCTTCTTCATTCACGGTGGAGATATCCCAGGATCAGCGGGGTGCATAGACATGCTACGAAATGAAACTCAGCTCTCAGCTCAGCTTGCTGGTGCCAATGGAGACGGTGAATGCTGCTGCTACATACCGTTGAAAGTGTCGTACACGGAAGGATTAGTCGTCCACGCCACGTATACAACTAGTTACACCGACAATGAACAAACTGTTTACGGCCCCTGAGTTTCTACGCCAAGAGATGACGGGGAAGTGCGAAGATTAGACGAAAATGTGAGTGGCGAGGAATCTCGAGCAACTGCGACGACTCAGATAGGAGTGCTATGGTTACGTTAAAAGTGAAGCAGAATGCACGCTACGCAATGCTGCTTATCGCTGTTGTTGCTTTGGTCACAGCCTTCATCGGTGGTCGTGCTATAATCGCATGTTATTGCATGTGCATCTTCCTGACTAGTGATGTTCCAGAGGAGCAGATCACTGACCAGTTAATAGTGGCTGGTTCACTTATTACAGCACGCCTAATAAATGATGTCCGAGACCCTGCGATGGAACGTAGAGAATACGCACTTGAGTTCCTTGGCAGAATCCGTTGTCGAGATGCCAAGGCGGTTTTGGTTGGAATTGTAAACGACGCGAGAGAAAGCGAAAGCGCACGTAAATGCGCATTCATGGCTCTTTGCGAGATCGACCCTCTTGCTGCAAGTGCATCCCCAGAAACTTCAGAAATAAATACTGTTACGTCACGTGATTACCCTTCCAATAAACACGAGAGAACATTTCACGAGGCGCTCAGATCCATCGTTTTGGATTTCTTGGATCGAATAGGACAAGGATAGGGATATGTCAGGAATTGTTTCTGTTGCCCGGGACCCGGAAAAGCTGCCATGTGGGTTTATCAAGTATACACCGATTTGTGGTCAGCGCGCACCTTGTGCGGATCCGCCGCGTGCACGGAAAAAAGAGATGCTTGAA
>JAFEBS010000012.1 GCA_018242525.1 Planctomycetota bacterium
CCGCAGAGTGCGCGCTGGCCCTGCTGTTGCGCTTCGGTTCCCACCCTTTTGGAGCCCGTAGACATGATCGACATTCTGGCTTGTCGATGTCGTACCGTCGCCGAAATCCCAAGAATATGTGAGTACCCCGTCTTCTTGGTCGGTAGTCGCCGACGCCATAAAGGACACTGCCAGTTTTGCATCAGCGAACCCAAACGCTTTTAGTGGCGCCCCAAATGTTTTGTCAACCATTCCGGTAGCGGAGTCATTGATTGTGACCGCCGCACTCAATTGCGCCGGAGCTATGTGGATGGTCGTGGCAAGAACTGCGATTGTGGCCAAGAGTATGGGACAGGATGTTTTCATCGTCTAACTCCGAATCGGGATTTGAGTACAAGTGCGGTGCATGCTAAAACAACGACAGCAAGGAGGCTGATCTGCAATACCCACCATATTGAGGATCGGCGTGGTGATTTACTAGCGATGGGCGGCTTCTGTGGCTGGTTGGCGATCGCGAAGGAGTAAAAGCGGTCTACCTCATTTGAGAATTCAGGCAGAGTCCGCTTTAGCTCGCTGGCGCGCAGATCCGCTTGGGCAGTTTCTGCCAATTTGAGGTCGCACGCGATTATCTGCTCCTGTGCAGATACGTAGAGTACCATCGCTTCCCGATACGAAGGGTGAGCGGAGTCGGGCAATTCCACTTGGCTAAACCACGTACGAGCTTTAGCGTAATCATTTCGTCCTTGGGATTGAGTTAGGCCAATTGTGAACAACATTTGCATTCCCGCATATGAGCCTCTGTATCCGGGAGCCGAACGCTCCAAAACGTCGAGCGATTTGTCGAAATCTCCAAGTTGCTCGTGGACTCCACTTAATCGCAACACACAATAAGCTGCGATTTCAGTTCGTGGATACGTTTCGATGACGTGCTGGTATGCTGCCATGACTGCGGTAGCCCGCTCTTGGATGTCGAGCCATTGAGAAGTATTATCCGCTCGATGCCGTTGTAGACTCGCGACGGTAATCATCCTTTCCGCTTCCATGTGCTTCAGCATTGCTGAGTACATTTCATCTGCTTTTTTTCTGGCTGCGGCTGCAGTGACGGATTCGCGCGAGCTCAGTTTTTGGATCGGAGAGCTACATTGTGCCAAGCCGGGCTTCATGGCACCAAGCAGAATCGCAATAAAAGCAAGCCGACGAATAATGAGTGCGATTACGAAACGCCCCGTCCGATGATGGTAATTGTGTTTCAACAAATCTCTCGCGCGGCTACACAAGGTTGTTCTCCCCCACGCAATGGACTGGCGATCTACGCAGCATCGACGCTTGCTTGGAAACTGAGATGCTGCGTCATTTGTAGCGGGAGTTCGAAGCGTTTGCAATCTTGCGGGGCGCTGTTGTACGTTTGTGTCCCGAGGGAAGCGCATCGTACTAACAAAGCGAGGTGTTTGCTGCACAATGCGTCGTGTTAGACAGCCCGCCGAGCGGGTTTGTAGTGAAATCACCCTGTCACAGCAAGACAATCTGTCACTGACAGCGGCTGTCGCGGGGACATATGCTGGCTGGAGGCATCCATCCTCTTTCCATGCCACACTCCAAGCCCCCTCGGAGTCACGACAGGCGACAAGTGAATCCGGGCTTGGCTTGGTGCCTTGAGTCGAACAGGCCGCCAGCACTGCCATCACTGCCTCGTTTTCCGATGTGATGCGGACTTTCGCCCACCACTTCACGTGCTCTATTTCCTCAATATGCTCGACAGCGGCTGCCTTCAATGCGACATTCTGCTCAATTTCCGGCTGGAAATAGGCGCGCTCGCGCCACGACAACACGGCCGCGACAACAATCAGCACCATGATCCCGACGATGCCCACTCGTTTGAATTCCCGTAGCGTCATTTGATCCTCCGCCGCGCAGCTTATGAATTCCGGAATCTTAATCGCGGTCCAATGTCCGCCCAAACATTGAAACGATCAGTGCGCGCCATACGTCAATACATCCACAAGAATGTCAAAGTATCCTCAGGCTGCCTTTGCTCCTATCCTCGGCCACGGATGAAACACGGATGGAACACGGATTCGTCGACCGGGAATTACAGCAGGAAATCCGAGTCCTGTGCAAAAACTTTTCGTCTACGAACCTTGTCCGTTTTCATCCGTGTTCAATCTGTGTTCCATCCGTGGCCACTTGGGTCCTGCCGTTTCCTGTCCGACACCGATCCTGTCCGATACTTCCCCACCGAGTTCACCTCGGTAGAATTCGGCCTTGCACTACGCAGACGGAACTCTTCCCCCGTAGTGCAGAAGCCCGATTCCATCGAGACAAGCTCGAAGGGGGTGACAGACTGTTGACGGTTACGCGGCGAGCACGTCATTTCAGGAAGTCCGGCAGGTACCCGTCAGAATCCTCGGCACCGGCAGGCTGGGAGTGTTCCTGGCGAGCCTGTTCTTCGGCAGCACGCAGGTCCATGTAAGAGCCAGTCCGTAGTCGGTCTTCCTTTCCGTCGCCCGCCGCGATGATCACGGCAGATTCGGACAGCAACTTCTTGTCCGCGACGTTGATTCCGTAGCACCGGGTCTGACACAATCCGCAGCCGACACACTTGTCGGCCAGAACGACCGGGGCGAGGAATCCGGAGTCTTCAACAGGGTTCCCTTCCGAATCGACCTCAGTGTGGACGCGAGTGAATTCGATCGCGTGATACCCCGCGTGGTGACATTCGTCCACACACAACTGGCACGCTTCGCAGCCGGCGTGAGGCAGGCAGGTCTGCAGGTTGAGCTCCGCCAACCCGATTCGACAGACCTTCTTTTCGGCCAGTGGCAACGCCCGGATGGCACCGGTGGGGCAAACCTGGGTGCAGGCATTGCAACTGGACTCGCATCCGGCCCAATTGGCGACGACGTGCGGTGTCCATAACCCTTCCCAGCCCTGTTGAAAACCGACGGGATGCAGGACGTCGTTCGGACAGGCCTTGTAGCATTCGCCACAGCGGATGCACATCTGCAGAAAATCCTGTTCGGGAACACTGCCGGGCGGCCGCACGGGCCGCCAGGCCTCTGGATCCTGCAGGTTCGCCCCCCAGGACCTTCGTGGCTCCCGCCATCCCCAAGCCGCCCGCCACACCCGATGCCAGTCCGACGCCGGCCGCCAGAAAGCCGCGCCGGCCCAGCGCGGTTTCGTTCGTGGGGGGATCATTCAGGACCTTCAGCTCAACCAGGTTCCACCGCTCCACAAATTTGATTGCCTGAGTTGGACAGACCCCCGCACAGGTCTGGCACAATGTACAGTCAGTGGTGCGCGTGGTGAAATCGGGCTTGATGGCATCGAAAGGACAGATTTCGACGCACTTGTTGCAATTGATGCACGAGCTTTCCACCTTCCGCTCGCTGACACGAAACAGATTGCCCAGCGAGAACACGGCACCGCTCGGGCAAACATATTTGCACCAGAATCGCGGCTTCAGGAACCCCAACCCCAGGACAACGAAAAACAGGGCGATCGACAAGACGTGGCCTGCATTCATCGGCGGGACCTGGTGCCAACCGCGGCCAAACCCCGTTTGCAGAGGTGCCAGCGTGAACAGTAAACCGCGCGTGATGACAGGGATCGCGGCCACAAACCCCGAGACAAGGACCCCGCAGCAGGCAGCGACCAGAGTGGCCAGCAGCAAGTAGTATTTCACGTGGACCCACCAGCCGTCTTCCTTCACACGCAGGCGAGTCACGCGCGAACCGATCGACCAGTCGAACAGATCGATCACCGTCCCCAGCGGACACAGGTATCCGCAGAACCCCCGCGGAATAAAGACGCAAACCAGCAGAATGGCCAGCGCACAACTCAAGGACCAGACCCAGGAATGAGCCGCCATGGCGGTCGACAGGCTGACCAGGGGATCGATGACCAGGAACGATTCGGCTGGGACGAACTCCTTCCTCGCCAGATCATCCGCGTAGTGTGCAGGCCAGCCATCCACCTCTGCCGCCGGTCGGGCGGTATAGGGCCAGCAGACGTAGAAGAACAGGACCAGGAACGTCACCAGGCAGATCGCCTGGACAACGCGGCGAACCGGGGCCGAGAGCCAAGTCGGACCAACGCGTTTGAGAATCTGGCGAATTCGCCCCGGCTTGCCGTTTGTCAGATCCGCGAACCACGACGCAGGCAGGAACCGCTTGGCGGTCCGGGCCATCAACCCTGGCCGTGGAGGATCTTGACCTTTTTTCGGTTTGCGCAGAAACGGCAAGAACATGTCGAGTCGCATGCAATCGGGTCCTGCCAGTCAAAAGATTGATCGCTTGATGTTATGCCCACGAATGTCCAACCGGGGACACTAGCCCGACGCGCGAGCGCGCCAGCGAAGGATAAGAACGTCCATCCCTCGATCGCTCATCGGCAGAATTCATTTCCAATGTTCGCGTGCCCGCCACGGGCAGGGTAATCTGGATTCCGCGCGTTTTGTACCGGTCCCTCGCTGGCGCGTCGGGCTAGTGTTTTGAGGCTTCCGCTTGGCACAGTCACGGCTTCTGTGCTGCCGCCAGAGCTTTCGCGGTTGCGTTAATAATCGCTTCGGAAGTGATGGTCGCGTTGCTCGTCGTATCCACTCCTTTGACACTCTGCTTGGTAATGATCTTTCGCGGTGTATCCGTCATGGCTGAGTAAAACTGCTTTTCACGATGCTGGGTGATCTTGACGGCTTCGATCTTGCCGGACTTGACCGTAACGGCGACTTCCACGGGTGCTTCGTATCCCTGGCTGTCCGCTTTGTAGGTTCCATTGGGAACCCGGGACGGGTCGGAGAATTCGAACGACTTGATCGCGGCAACGTTGGCCTCGGCACGGTTGCGATTCTTGACAAGTCGACCGGGGGGATTCGCTGCCAGAACCTGGATGGTCAGCACCTTTTGATAGTATTTCAACGCCTCGTCAAAGCGTCCGACCTGCCGGCAGGCATCACCCGCCGCGAGCCACGCGTACCCCTGTGAATCCTCGTCTTCCAGCGCCATCGCGATCGCCGCGTCTGTGTCACCCATGTCTCCCAGCAGTTTCGCCTTGGCGATCCCCGACGGCACCTTTTCGAGGAATCGCCGGGCCTCGGCCTCAAACCCCAGTCTCCAGTAGCACTCGGCCAGGACCACGGCCGATTGGGCATATTCCACGGGATCTTTCTCGACACCGGCCGCTCGAAACCAGAAGGCGGAGCGACCATAGTCTTCCAGAAGATTGTGGTACATCCGGGCCAGTGTCAGCAAGTCGCGTTCCCGCTTGTCAGGATCGTCCTTGTGCCGTGTCAACAGGTGGTGCAACAGTTTCACGCCCTCTTTCCAGCGACCTGGATTCGGGTTGATGACATCCCAAAGGTATTGACCCACATTCTTCTGGTTGTTCCACGGCCCCTGTGGCTGTTTGGGCCAGTCCAGATCCAGCGTCTGCGGATAATTTAACGGCGTCGATTTGAACCAGTCGGGCGGAGTCTTCCCCAGGCGGTCAACCAACGCATCCAGTTCCGCCCGGGAACCCGGTGTCGGTTTCCCGTTGGCGGTGGATTTGGATTGTGCTTCGGCCGTGGCAGCGCCGATGAACAACGCGGCAAGACAACAGGCAATTCGCGATGACACCAGTTCCTCCTGTGACAGCCAGGGTGGACTCGAAATACGAAACTCAAATCTGTTCCGGGTCCGTCGGCGGAAAACCGGCAGTCTGAACCATCGAACCGGTCTTCAGGACCAGGAAGGCGTCGACATTCGGCAGTTGCCGTACCATCGCCAGTGTTCGTTCGGCCCCCAGGATCATCGCCGCCGTGCTGAGCGCGTCTGCCTGCAGGCCATCAGGGGCGACGATGCTGGCACTGGCAAGTTCCTGCGGAGAGTCCCCGGTCTGAGGATCGAACAGATGATGCCGGGCAAAGTCGGGCGTAAATGTCGTTTCATAATCACCCGATGTTGCCAGAGATCGTCCGTCGAGGGCAATGACAGACGAATAGGCATCTGGAATACGCGGATGTTGAACTCCTGCGGTCCACGCCCTGGAAGTGTCTTTTGTTCCCAGGCTGCCAATTTCGCCAGCGTTGACGAGTCCCTGGGTAATTCCGGCAGAGCGAAGTGCAGCCAGGGCCCGATCCGTGGCGAAGCCCTGGGCGATCCCGTTCAAGGTGATGCACTCGACCGGATTTCGCAGCCGAACATGCCGGGCGGAAAACTCGACACCCCGCCAGTCGATTGCCTGCAGCGCCTGCTGGATTTCCATGGCGGATGGCGCGTGGCCTTCACGGCTGCACTGCGAATACAGATTCCACAACGGTTGCACCGTAATGTCGAACGCTCCACCAGTGTGCCTGGAAACGGTGGCCGCTTCGGTAAGGACGGTCAGCAGGTACGGATGCGGATTCGTCAGCACCTTGTCCCGGTTCAGCCTGCAGATCTGGCTGTCAGGGCGATACAGGCTCATCACCCGTTCGACCGTTTCCAGTTCAGCGAAGGCGGCATCGAGGGCACGATTGGCATGTTCGGACGATTCGGCGGCGACACTGATGGTGACGTCAGTACCCAGGGCCCAACTCCGTCGGATCACCAGCGGACTCCGGGGAGAAAAAGCGGCGGCCCCCGCAGCCAACAGGACGCCTCCGCCAAGCGAGTTGATCAACATTCGACGCCGGGTGATTGGCATGGCACGTTACCTGGATGGGATGGAATGCTCCGGCAACCCGTGGAATCTGGGTCTGACCCATTGGAGGGCCATGGATTCCTCTTGAAAAGAGCATGCCCGAAGTGGGTCAGCCCCTGTTTCCACGGAGTGCTGGCGCAGCCTACCATCCGCGCGGCACGGGAACCAGCGAAATCGGCTGTCGACTCACGGCCATCGACTTTTTCAACTTGGGGTGCCACGGTCTTACCGTCTTCGGTTAGGCCGTGCGAATGCTCAATCGGCACGGCCATGTCGAAGACTCCATAACCGTGGCACCCGAACCCAATTTGAATAACGCGATGGTCGACTCACGGCCATCTCCATTTTCCAATGGAGATGCCACGCTCTTACCGTCTTCGGGAAGGCCATACCGAAACTGGCTGAGCAAGCGCGGCAGACACCTTTATTGGGGACCCGCCAGCAGCTTCCCCGAGTGGTCAATGGCATCTGGATACTGCTGATTCAACTGCTTGAACAGTTCGTCTGCCTTTTCGGACTGATTCGCACCCCGATAGTAGTCAGCCAGGATATATCGTGCGAACGCACCGACCTGCACTCCGTCGCCATACCAGCAATCACTGAAGTCCGCGATCGCCTTGTTGAGGAATTCTTCCTTTTCGGCCCCCTCGCTCATCTGCCCCAGGTACAATGTGGCGCAGCCGGTCCGGTTTGCTTTGTCATACTTCTTGATCAGTTCTTTCAGGCTGTTCTTTCCTTCTTCGGTCTGCCACTTCTGATTGGCAACCTGATACAGGCTTTCAATTTCACGGATTTGCGCCCGCGAATAAATCTCAGTGTCCTTACTCATCCGTTCACGCGCCTTGACCTGCTGCTGGCGGACTCGCTGAGCGGTCAACTGCTGCTCCATGACCGGTGCCAGCGCTTGTTCGAGTGTCTTTACGCGTTCCTTCAACTCCTCAACTTGCTGGCGCAAGGCCTTGATTTCGGCGTCGTCCGCGGCAAGACAGAATCCCTGCAGCGACAGGACGAACGCCAATGCAACCATCAGTGTTTTCATACTTGGCTCCTTCATGCTTGGACAGGAAGAGAATTGAGGTGACGATGACATGCGCATTTTAGACTCCGCGCCGCCATGCACTCAAGACACTTTGACTGAAATCATGTGACTACCGACAGTCAGCAGTGGCGAACGGCTGACGTGCCATCGTGATCGCAGCCGAAGGATCAGGAAGTAACAGGCTCGGCTGCCACAGGAAAGCGACACAGCGGCTTGCGATTGCGGGGAGCATCCAGCAGGTTGCTGATCGTTGTCTCCCCGAATGCGTCTTCAATGGACCGGGCCGCGTCATCCAGTTTTCGATGCAGGGGACACAGATTGATACCGTGCAGTCCGAGCGGACATTCATGAAAGCGGCGAATGGGGTCGATCGCTTTCACGACTTCCAGCACTGTCAATTCCGTGGCCGAGCGCGCCAGGGTGAAGCCGCCATTCAGGCCGCGCTGTGCGTTGACCAGCTTTGTCCGGCCCAGATTCTGCAGGATCTTGGCCAGGTACCCGGATGGAATCTGCGTTCCTTCAGCAATCTGCGCCGTCGTCCGGGCAGAATCCTGGTCTGCCAGATAGACGATGGCACGTAGCGCGTATTCAGCAGTCTGAGAGATCATTCATGAACTCACGATCACGTTGCCGGAGTGGGCGACTGAGACCAGGGCCGCGACCCCGAAGCGACGTTGCAATAAAAAGTGGACAGCGAACATCCCGTCATTGCCGATCGCAATGACGGACATACGCCGGGTCAGCTTTCATGTTCAAGCCCCCTGTCACAGTGTCGCAGACTAAGATTCCCCACAGTTCCCGTCAATCAGAATCGATGCAATCGATCCGTGTCCGCATCGATTCGACCGTGCGAGTTGATTCCGCCGTTCCACAGCTTTTATAGTATCTGCGGCCCTGATTCGACATGACTCGAACCGTTTTCGGACGATTGGTTTTCCAGTAAATGACTCTGCCCGCCGTCTTGAATGCGCTGCTGAACGAAGGTCGAGTCCGGGTCGATCCGGTTTTTGATCGCCATGGCAACTTGCGGATCGAAGATGCGGCAGAACTCAATTCCGCGACCGCGGTGCTCGAATCCTTTGAAACGGAGTACCGGCAGGAACTGGCATTTACGCCGCCGCCACTGTCGCGTCCCGCACTGCTGTGGTCTGCCCAGATCGTCTACCGGGCTTGCAGCCTGTTAACGTTTCGGGAGTTCAACGCGGAACAAGTTCAGACGGCACTGGCGATGCCGTGTCCCCGGCCACCGACGTTTGATGTCGTGTACTCCGTGGACCTCACGCTACGGTTTCTGCCTGATCTGCTGCGACTGGCCCGGGCCGCGTCCCAGGACGATCCGCTGGTCAAGATTCTGATGGACCTGGCGGGACAATGGCCATTGTCCTCGGTGGGAATCCCTGCGGTCACCGTCCGTGGTCCGCTGACGTTTCTGGATCATCCCTGCCTGCGGCAACTGTATCTTGACAGAATCCTGGTCGAGCAGGACGAGTCTCGACTGTCCGATCCGGGGACTCGTGGCGCGGTGCAGACGGCGACCGGACTGCATTCACATCTGGCTCCCAAACTGGCGGCGCAGCTGTCGGCAAAGTAGAACTTTTTATTACGTAATCGTGTCCAGAACTGACATCGCGGATCAGCACAGGTAGGGGACGGTTCGAATTCTGCCGGTGTGAGCCATTTTGCAGTGACAATTTGGACGGCCTGATCGAACTGATCGACGGCCCATATAATGGATATTCCCCATGGATTTGGCAGGTGAAACGGAGACGTTGCGGTCCGCAAATGGTGATTCAATTGCTCCCGTTGACGGCACCAGAAGCTCAGATGATCTTGGCCAGCGATTGAACCGTGAAGTGTTGGCACCGATGAAGGAACTGTTCGTCGGCAAGGACGAAGTCATCGATCTGCTGGGCATCTGCCTGGTCGGCGGCGAGAACCTGTTCATCCTGGGCCCGCCGGGAACGGCCAAGAGTGCCCTGGTCCAGGAACTGGCCTTGCGGCTGGAAGGACGGATGTTCGACTATCTGCTGACCCGCTTCACGGAACCGAACGAACTGTTCGGTCCGTTTGATATTCGCCGTTTGCGCGAAGGAGAGCTGGTTACCAACACGGACGGGATGTTGCCGCTGGCTGATTTCGTCTTCCTGGACGAACTGCTGAATGCGAACAGCGCCATCCTGAACAGCCTGCTGATGGTCCTGAACGAACGGATCTTTCGCCGGGGTCGTGAAACATTCTCGCTGCCCACGCTGATGGTGGTGGGGGCCAGCAACAGCCTGCCTCAGGATGAAGCCCTCGGGGCACTCTTCGACCGGTTCCTGTTGCGGGTTCGCTGTGACAACGTCCCGACCGAGCGACTTTCCGAGGTCTTAAGCGCAGGCTGGAACCGTGAACTGCTGGGAGATTCGCGATCATCACAATTGCATGTGGACCTTGTCCGGAATCTGCAGGCGCAATTGCACGATGTCGATCTGGCCCCCGTCCAATCGCATTACGTGGATCTGGTGCGCCGCTTAAGGATGGCAGGGATCAAGGTTTCCGACCGCCGTGCTGTCAAGCTGCAGCGCATGATTGCAGCCAGCGCCCTGCTGTGTGGAAGACGCGAAACGATTCCGTCCGACTTGTGGGTGCTGCGACATATCTGGGACACCGATGAGCAACAGGAAGTGATCGCGGCCCTGGTCGACGGGGTGATCGCAGCGGCCGGTGGCACCGATCAGCCTGGCAGTCACCCGCGCTCCGGTCAGAGCGACGCCCCCAATCCGGAAGTCCTGGCGGCCGAGATGCGCCGGATGTCCACCCGCTTGGACGATCCCGATCTGGCAGCCGACGAAAAGTCGCGACTTCGCGACGAACTGGGTTTGCTCGCAGCGCGTTGTGAATGGGTTTCCAATGCGCAACAGCGCGAGTACCTGCAACAACAGATCCAGGGATTGTGGCCCCGCGTAACGGGATGAAATCATCACCGCGCTGGTCAGCGGGCCGGGCGAAAGTGAAACCATGAGCAGACACCAGACGTCGTCGATCGTCACGCCCCCAGAAAACTTCGGACCGTGGGCGGTACGTCTGGCAACCGGTACGACCACCCGTACTGGCTGCCCATCGAAAAAGGTGCCTAAACCTTTGGAGAGCACTGAATTCACCTCGACAATTGCGAGCCCGGAAGGGGACAGACACTTTGTTCCACGGGCTGCGCGTTCCCGTCAACTGGAAATCGTTGGCCGACTGCGCCTGATGGCAGCAGTCCAGATCCTGGAAGACGGCGACACACTCTGGCTCCGCGGAGAAGAGCTGGATGACCAACAATCTCGACTGCTGCGGTCCATCCCGGATGCCGAACGATTCCTGGTCACGACCGATGGCCAACTGACGAACTGGAACGAAACGGTCCCCTGCGAACGATTGCCTGCTGGAGATTGGCAGCCGCTGACGCACTGGCTGGCGGTGCAGCTTCCCACATCCGCATTCGCCGCGAATGTGTCTCGGCAGATCCCGTTGCGGCTGGTCCGATCCGAAATTCCCGCCGAGGCCAACTGGCTGAGGACAACCTGGTCGGTCTGGAGAGACTACGCCACAACGGCACCGCAAATCCGGCTGAACCAGTGGAGCTTTGCCGTGTCTGATTCCCACGAAGTTCTGATTCGCGGGCTGCCGCTGCCGCCCATTCCCGGGGGACGACTGGTCGAGCAGTCCGGGATCGCGGTGCCTGCGGGATTGCGATTCAATCCACCACTGGATTCCGAATCAATCCGCCAACGGCTCGGCGTTCCCGAAAGCACATTGGCCGTCTTTCGCGACGAAGATCAGATGGAATTCGTTCCCGAGTCGGCGTTCGTGCGGGCGACACGTTCCGCAGTGCGACTGACGGAGGCAAGTTGGCGGCAGGTGCCATCGTGAATCAGTGGTAAATCCATGAAGTCCCGGCCGGGACGCGTAACCTGCAGGTCTCGTTTTCAGATTCACAAACAGCATTTCTGCATTTCTGGCGCGGAATTGGCAATCCAGGCGGTGCTCTGGTAATGGACGACAAGTTTCAAGCGGCACTCAAATACCTGTCAACGCCTGCCGGTTCCTTCTGGAAATGGGTGGACGACGGAAAGGTCGTTGCCTGGTCGCACGGAGCCACGGTCAGTTTTCGCGAGGAACTGGGCGGTGTCCTGCGACGCCTTTCGCCGCGTGGTTTGCCTCCGTTGGATTCTGTGCTGCTGCTGATCGCCGCAACGCGGGCCTATTGGATGGAAGATTCGAACAACCTCAGGAAGAAACTGTCGGTGCCGGAATTGTTCACGCAGTTGGACTATGTCCAACATCTTCCTCGTGACCTGACTCAATCGGTCGAAGCGAAGGGAGACCTGGCAGAGATTGTGTTCGAGTCCGTTCCACCGGTCTTGACCGGTGATGCGGCGCGCATGGTTTGTGAAATCCTGGAGCAAGGCCTGGTCCGCGACCACAACATCATCCCCAACCTGCCTCGTCTTCGCGGCGGCCGCGTTCAATCGTCCAAATCCCTGCTGGGCGATGTGCGATGGATGGAACGTGGTTTGTCGGGGATCTCGGAACAGTCCCTGCGTCTCCGGTTGAAGACGGGGTTGGACGAACCCGTCCTGCCGGCGGAGATTATCATTCCCGCGGAACCGGCCGCAGTTCGAGCGTTGTTGCAGGTCCTGGCGCTCGACGATGAACTGTCCGGGCTCTCTCGCATCGCGCGGAATCTGTCAGCCGTCCTCCAGTTGCCTCGAGCAATTTCGGATTCCGATGAACTGCCGTTGGGAGGTGTGTCGGATATCAGCAATCGGGGGACCCTGGACAGGTTGCTGTTGAGCGAACTGGCTCACGACGATTTGATGCTTGCGACACGAGTCGCGTTGAACGAAGCCCTGTACCTGCGCCGGGAAACACCTCCCAGTCCGCCACCTCAACGACATCA
Source organism: Planctomycetota bacterium (assembly GCA_018242525.1). Classification (GTDB taxonomy): domain Bacteria; phylum Planctomycetota; class Planctomycetia; order Planctomycetales; family Planctomycetaceae; genus Schlesneria. The sequence continues at coordinate 12,603 of JAFEBS010000012.1, forward strand.
CGTTTTACTGGACTCCGGCCTGCGCATGTGGGGTGTCCCGCGCATTTACGCCACGGCCTGCCTGCTGTCCCTCGCCGCCAGGGGAGCCGAGGGAACAACGCTGCTGGCCTTTCGCGCGGCTGGATCCGAGATTGTCCCGTTCGACCCGTCGACTCAATCGGGCATCGTGGGCCATCTTGAAGTTCTGGAACCGGAAGTTCATCCCGGCAGGGCTCTGAATGAGTTTTTCCAGGCATGTACCGACGACAACCAGCCAGGGGATGCCATTGTCATTACCAGCGACGAGGCACTGAGTGACCCCGACTTCCAACGCAACCTGGCGGATGCCAACCCTTCCCAGTGTTATTTGATTGGCGTGAATCGAGACGGTGGATTTCAATTGTGGTCGCGCGGCAGACGCGGCACCAGGCTGCTCACGTCGCTCACGCTGGATCTGGAGGAACTGCTGGCTCCCCCGGTTGGACCACGTCGGCAACTCATCGAACCCAATATCGATCCCGATCTCCCGGCCATTTTTCACGCTTCGCCGTTTCCGTTACGACTCCCACACCACCAGTTGCGAAACGCGAATAAGGAAGTTGTCTGGAGTGTGCGATTGCCGGCGGACCGCCAGAGATTGCTGGCGGTGTCCGCCAATCCCCGTGAGCCGGCATTGATTGCGAGTGACTCAATCCCGTCCGCTCCCGAATATGGGGTCATGATTCTCACGAGAGATCGAGTTCTGTCGTTTTTCGACCAGCCTCAACGCGGCGGCCTGCAGATTGCCACGGATGTTCCCTTCGGATCCGTCCTGTGGACCGGATCGTCCCCGGATGATCATTTGTGCTATGCCCTGATTTGCCGGACCGCCGACCCGGCACTTTATCTGCTCGTGATCAATGTGATCCGGAACAAACTGGTCACGACGGTCCGAATGGCATCAGAACACCTGGCCCCCAAGTCGGAAGTTCTGGGAGCGACCAGCCACCTGGGGATGTTGTTGGTCATCTATCGAACCCGGGTGGAAGTCTTTCGGATGGAAGACGGAAGCCTGCTCGACCAATCGGACATCGATCCGCGCTTTCGATGGACGGGCTCTCGTTTCTTCTTCGTCGACAAGGCTCCAGAGTACCAGGAATGGTTTGCGGCCTCTTTCGATGCAAGCAAATTGTTCATGGAGCCGATTCGGCTGCGCGGACCGGAATTGACCGGCCGGTTACTTCGGCTGTTCGATCGCAGTGGTGTCGATGGCCCGTTTGGAGTCCATCTGCGAGGATCGATCGCAAATCTGTCAGACCATACGGAGTGGCCGTGGACGTCGGTGCCCAGACCCAATCCCAGGATTGTCGACATCGATCACAGCGGCCACCGGATTCTCATCGAGCACGATGGCGATCGTTTCAAACGTCAAGTCCTGGATTTGAATCTCCAGAGTGTGAAGGAGGTCTCAGGGCAATTCGCATCACTCGCCCACTGGGATCTGAGCCGCATGAATGTCGGCGGATCGTTGATGCACCGGTTTACGCGGGCGTACGTCAGCACCGATCGTAAACTTGTGCTGACATCCAAATCGCAGACGAACTGGCAACTGGAGATTCAACGGAATCATCTGGTCATGTCCAAGGTTCCGACCGGACAATCGCGGTCAGCCATGGCGTCCTTCGAGCAGACCCGGCATCCGCACCGCGGATGTTCGATGCTGGTCGCCACCTGGCAAGACGGCAGCCGCGCGTTTGTGGATTCGCGCGGACTGCTGCACCTGCAAAGTGCCGACAAATCGATTCCCGAAGCCACGCTTGTCTTGAACGAATTCGACATGGCCGCCTGGACCAGTCATGGCCACACTGCAGGTGCCGCTTACTTTATCGGAATTGCCACGCAGACGCCGGAGGCGTTTGTTGCCGACGTTCTGAATCCGTTTGTCGATCGGTTACGCTAACGGAGAGTCTTGTTCACGTTCCATTACAGAGAGTTCCCTTCTGATGATACGGAAGACGCGGATGTCCCGAAGCCTTCACGCTCCGCGTGAAGAAAGCCGATTGTTGGATCAACTGAATTCGGCGATGCGGCTCAGGATGAAGCGTACACTGGAGAGAATCTTGAATCACCATTCCAGCCGATGTCACGCCCGGCTTTCTTCACGCGGAGCGTGAAGGCTACTTGAAACGCGAACGTGTGCCGACAGCTCGGTCAAATTGAGGTGTGAACAATCCACGCAGGATGTAGATCGATGCACGTTGAACTTCAAATCGTTCCCTCACGCCAACCGCGACGCGATGCCGTGGCCTGGCTTGTCGTGGGCAGCGATCCGGCGGCCTGGGTGGCCGAGTTGGCTCGTTGGAACATCCCACTGGCCGCGTTTGTGCTTCGGCCCATCCCACGCTCATTTGCCGATCGAAGCCCGGTGGGTGTCCTGGTGACGGTTGACGCGGCACCCGCGCAGACTCGACGAACCGACTCGATGGCAATTCCCTATGGCTGCATCGCCGGCCGACTGTACCTGCCGGTGGAGGCACAGATCTCGCCGATGACCAGTGAGCCGGAACTGTTGACGCTGTTTCCGGGTGACGGGTCCGATCTGGTCTGGCATCCGGCGGCTGGACTCGTGCGGATCGAGTCGGCTGAACGACTCCGCATCGCAGATCTGATCCAACTCGTCGCTCCTCAATCATCGCGTTGGGACCTAGCGGTACCCGGTGTCAGCTTTCGGTCTCGACTTCTGTCCGTCGAACCTGCATTTCAACCATCGGCGGAAGAGATTCTACGGACCAGCGGCGAGGATATCGGGGCCAATGGCGGAGCGCTGGATCAATTGCCACCGGCCCCCGGTGAGGGACTTGGCGGGCAGATCTATCAATGGACCCGGCCACTCCGAAACGCCTGGAAATCCTTCTGGAAGTCACCGCCGCCCCAGGCACCAACCGGTTCCGCATCCCGGCCTCCAGCCGAAACCGCAAGGGGGTGGGGAAACTGGCTGCGCGCAGCGGTGGGTCCGTTTGCCAAAGCCGGGCAGGCCCTTAGCAACATTCTGCCAAGATCGTTTGTGGATCAGCAGGCGCGCAATCGTGAGATTGATCGTCTGATGCATCTGCTAAAGGAGGATCCTGATTCGGGGCTGAGGTTCGCGCTGCCCGTCGGGGGGGATGCCGGGCGGGGTGTCGCCTCGCCCACCAATCAACTGGCCCTGCGCGACATCAATTTCGGACTCGGCAAACTGGGAGGCGGCGGTCCGACAGATCACTGGGAAATCCCTCCCCAGCAGCAGTTTCAATTGATTCAAACGTACCGCGAACTGGCCGCGCGCGAAGTTCGCATGGGACGCCACCGTCGCGCCGCCTACATTTTCGCAGAACTGCTCGGCGATCTGCAGTCGGCGGCCGGAGCCCTCGAATCCGGTCTGCACTATCGCGAAGCGGCAGTCCTGTACCGGGACCGGTTGAAACGACCGACCGATGCCGCACGCTGCCTGGAACGCGGCGGGTTGCTGGACGAAGCGGCCGAACTGTATATCGAACTGGGGATGATGGAAAACGCCGCCGATCTGTACGTTCGCCTGGAACGACAGGACGAGGCGGTACGTCTGCTGCGAAACTGGGCCGCGCAGTTGGAGCATCAGGGAGATCATCTGCGCGCCAGTGAAGTGCTGCACCTGAAGCTGAATGACGTCGATGACGCGCTCCGTGTGCTTGATGCCGGCTGGGACCAGCAGGCAACACAGTCCGAAGCCTGTCTGAAGCAAACCTTCGCGGTGCTCAAGCAGCATTCCCGCCATGACGAGACACTCAGTCGCGTCAGGCAGTACCGCACTCCGCTGACCAAATTGTCGCAAATCCCCGCCATCACCCGTGTCCTCGCCAATGTCGCTGCCAATCACGTGGACACGACCGTGCGGCAGAACGCGGCCGATGTCACGCGCATCCTGGTGGCACGTCGATTGCCGGTGTCGACGGTTGCGGAGACCGGGAATCTGCTGGCGTCAATCCGCTCCCTGGCTCCGCAGGATCGACTGTTATCCCGTGATTGCAATCGATACGCCAAAACGCGTGAGCTGCCACGTCAATCAAAAGCCTCCAAGCCGCGACGCGCCATCGGGATCACGCCCGACCGGAAGTTTCAGTTGGAAGGCAGCGATATCCAATGGTGCCTGGCGAAGTCAAATGGCGACAGCCTGTTTGCACTGGGATTCGCCCGCGGCGGGCTGGTGTTGCGACGAGTGTCATTCCTGACAACCTGGTTCGTCAATCACCAGAACATCTTCTGGTCCAATGTGCCACCCGACAGCCGACTCCTGCTCGAAGTTCCGCAGACCTCGTCAGACTCGATCCTGGTCCACGCGGTCGGGCTGACACCACTGCCACTGCAGCCGTTTCTCGGTTCCACGGGCAGGGAACAGGCGGGTTCACCGCCGTGGGCGACCACTTCCACGGTGGCGTTCGCCAAAAGCGACCGGGGAGCGGTGACCTGGAGGCTGCGATCCGTTTTTGGAACGCTGGAACTGGCGGGCTTCGGTCCCAAGTCTGACGAGATCACGAATGGACTGCTGCGAGTGGGATTTACTGACGACGCCGTGAAAAGCGTTCCGGTGACAGTTTGCGCATCCGCCAAGCCGATTCGCGTCGGCGTGGGGAATCTCGTCTGCCGTCCGCTTTTCAGTACCGATGAGTCGCCGCTCAGCGAACCGTTCCTGGAACTCGACGCGGAAATCAGGTCGCTCTACAACCACCGTGATTCCCGGTCCGATTGCGTGGTGGCCCTGTTCGAGGAAGGTGGGGTCATGATCGACGAGCCGATCTCAGAAAATCGCCCGCAGTCGATCGCGAAGGGAATCGAGACCCCGACGGGAGCGTTTCTGCAGGATGGAACGTTCGTCGTCGCCGGACGTGACGACTGCCGTGCCTATCGATTTGACGACGGAGCCATCCAGGAAATCGGAGCGATCCCGCTGGAGTTCCCGGCAATCGCGGTCACGCCGACGAATCAACTGGGCCAGTTCGTCGTCCTCGGTAGCGACGGACGGGCGCAGGTCTTTTCGCTCAATCGCTGAAAACCCGGCCGTATCACCGCCAGTACAGGTCGCACAGAATCACTGAGGCTGGCAGCCTCAGCAACGGTGCCATCCTCACCCTCGCCCCCCTTCACAACACGTCTCGCAAATCGTGTGACAGCGACTGCAGACCAGCTTGTGGCGGATTTCAACCAGGACACCGCCACAGACAGGACAGACGGGAAACGTCGTATCCTGCTCCTTGACCAATTCCGATTCTGATGCGGGCGGTTCCGGCGACTTCGCAACGGGCTTCCCGGGTTCGGACTCCATGTTTCAACGCTCCTTTGGGGGCGGAATTGGTTCCAGAAACCATCCGCTGCGAGTCGCAGAGACCAGCGGAGCCATGGGAATCACTTCGCCCGAAATCTGTTGAATGGACCAGCCGATTGACAATTCCATGTTGTCATTGTCGATCTTGTCTCCCACCAGTTCCTTCAGAGCCGCCAGTTGCGTCTTCGCGCGCAGGCGACCCAGGGTCAGTACCGATGCACGCCGAACCTCCAAATACTCCGGGGGAATGCCACCAACATCCTGCACTCGTACTATCAACTGGGCTGCCAGCGGTTCATTGACGGTCCCTTCCTGAATCAGCCCCAGCGACCAGATCGCCGACGATCGTGAGTACTCGCCAAAATTCCCCTTCGGCACGTACTTTTCCATCAAGGGGATCGCTTCAGAAATCTTCTGGCGTCCCAGGAACTCAAACAGGTGGGCCATCTGGCGATCGGTACTCGATGTGAACGGATTTACCTTTTCTGTCCGTTGTTGAGCGTACGCCAGAACGGGGGCCGTCATCGCGGCGACATCCAACGTCTTGAGTCCCCATGCGGACGAGACTTCGACCTCGGGGCGCGGCGAATCGAGCAGTTCCAGCAGTCGTGGTGCCACACCTTCCTCGTCCAGCGCCGCCAACAACATGCCGGCCTGTTCCTGCCCGCGCCAGTCACTGCCGTTCAGGATCGCGGTTGACGATCGACGAATCGTCGGGTCGAGCGCCGCGTCCTTGCTCAACACGTAAAAGGACTCGCGCACCAGCGACCGCAATTCGGGATGCGCGTCGTTCAGTCGCAACGACAGCGTTTGAATCCGCTCGAGAGTTGGCAGGGCGACATATGTCTGGATCGCCACACGACGAACATTCGCGTCTGGATTCAGCAGAGATGCTTCCACCAGGGGAAGAACCAGCTTGGGATCGAATGCGAACAGCGAACGGAGCGCGTCGCCAGCAACGGTCGGTTCAGGATCCGCTCCCAGTTTTTGCAGCAGCATCACTGCGGAATCAGAATGATGCCGGGAAATCAACGATGCTCCACAAAGTCGCTCCACAATCCCGTTGATGCTGCGAGCGATCAATTGCTGGGCCTTCGACTCCAACCCCTGGTCCGTGATTCGCCCGACCGCGCGGGCTGCCGCCAGACGTATGTCCGACGGATTCTCAGCAGTCATCGCCAGGGTCAATAGGCCTTCCAGGGCTTCGGCATCGCGTTGCTCACCCAAACCGTGAATCGCCAGAATCAAGTCCCGGCGCGGTGAATTGATGGACGCGATCCGCTGTCGCCAAATGGGCCGCATTGCTTCCACGTTCCAGCGTGCCAGGACTGGTTCGACCAGTTGACGCAGGTCCTTGTTCCCCTTTTGCGAGGCGAGCATCAGAGCGGACGCGGAACCGCGACCGTCAAGGGCAATCAACGCATTCGCGGCGGCGTGACGGGCGGCCGGATGATTCTGTTCCTCCTGCAGGACCGCCATCAACTCCGGGATCGCCTCCTGCATGCCTGCATGTCCCATCCGATGTGCCACCGTGATGGAGTCGGCCACCTGCCGCTTCAGTTCCGATTCCGGGCGCGCCATCGCCCTCTTCCACAACGGCAACAGTTCTGGATTCAACGTCCATGGGACGGTCTGGAAGCGTGTCGGCGGATCATTTTCCAGCAGGAAATGAATCTCAATCTCTGCCGCCGCTGCCGGTGACTCGGGACCGATGGCCGACAGCACGGTGGCCGCCATCAACAGAAGCATGACGAAATAACGCATTGGTCACCTACCGCGGACGTGAAAGGCGAATTGTTTGAACGACAAGCAGAATCAGGCTGGCGGCAGACATCACGCCGATCACCCACCAATGTCCCGGGATCAGGTCATAATCGCGAAAACCAGGAAACCGAATCACTGACAACGTCGCCGCAATCGGATTGATGATCAGGGCGGTTTCCACAGTGTCATGGCCAAACGGAGCATCACGTCCCAGCCAGACCAGCAGCGGCAGGGTGCAGAGGCCAATCAGAAAGGAATAGGCGGTGGCAATCGCCATTGCCGTCTGTCGAAACAGGCTGCCGATCGCCGCCGTGCTCAACGTGGCAAAGCCGGCCGTGATCACCAGGCACAAGACGACACGCTCGATCTGTCCCCGCTGACCGGGATCGATGAAGACGATGACGACGTAGCCCGGCAGCGTTGCACACAGGACCAGGGCCAGCGTCAGTATGACTGACAACAGCTTGCCCCACAGGATGCGAATGGCGGACATCGGCGTCATCTGCAGCAGGACCCAGCCACCCGATTCGAGTTCCGTGCAAATCAATCCGGCCGCCAGGCTGGGTGTGATCAGCACCAGCAGTGCGACTTGCAGGACCACCAGGATTCCGCCAATCGTCGCCACGTCCCAGGCAATCGTCCGAGTTGTCGTCAGGATCGCCAGGGCCAGCGCCAGCACGGCGCAGGCCGCCACCAGTCTCAGCAGCCAGTGCAACCGGCCGAACTTCCGACACCGGAATTCCTTGATCATCACCGGATTGACAAACCAGCTCATCGCCCGCGAGCGGCGACCGGGATCAACGATGAACAATACCCGGCGAACGGCACGCACCTGCAGGCTTTGATCGTCCACGACCGTGCCCGAACTGCGAGACCGATCAAACATCGAAAATCGCAGTCGACTGATGGTCCAGATGCTGCAAATCAGTGTGACCGCGCACGACAATGCAATGAACCTGGCGGGAACTCCATTCGGCGAAGTCATGCCGTGTGACGCCACATCGCCCGAGCCCAATAACTGCGACAAGGCGGACAGCGGAGACAGGCAACGCAACCAGTCCGCGACAACCTCCGTTGTTCCACCGCTACCGACAAACAAGGCGTGCGGGACCATCGTCAGCAGCGATAGCCCCAGGATCAGCCCGTACGCCCCCCGAATCGCAGCGTCCGTGGTCGTGGCGGAACTGCTCACCAGCAGCGACATCGCACACAATTCCAGAGCTGTCAGCAGCAGGATCAGGTAGCAGCCCCCCAGCCCGCTGATCAACGGGATCCCTCCCAGTGCATAGCAGGCTGCCGCCGCCGGAAGGCTGACGAATAGCATCAGCGAGGCCAGCCCGAACACCGCCAGCAGTTTTCCCGAATAAATCTTCCACAGGCCCAGCGGTGTATTCAGCAACAGCCCCAATGTCCCACGGTTTCGTTCCCGCACCAGGCTGGTGGCAGGAAAAACAGGCAACAGCAGGTGCAACGCTCCCAGCAGTCCCAGCATGAACAACCGGAAGACTTCCACGGATCGGCTGCCCGACAATGCCATGCGCGGTTCGGTCGGCCAGCGGACGGCCACCGTCAACGCGAAAACGAACGACAGCAGACTGAGTGCGACAAACGTACGCCGCTCCCGCAGGATGCCGACAAGTTCCCGCTGAATAATCGGATTAGCCACGGGCCGCCCCCGATCCAGCAGTCGCCATTTGACCATTTCCCGCGTTTGGATTCGCATAGGCAAACGTCATGAACGCCTCTTCCAGATCCGTTTGCAGTTCCCGGAATTGCGTGATGGGGACACCGGCTTTGACCAGTTCCACCAGCACCTGTCCCAGCCGTTCTTCGGTTTGAGCCGTTCGGAATCGCACGATCGCTTCAGCCGGAGATTCGGTCACTTCGGCATCAGCTTCCAGGCCCTTGCGAATGATTTCGGCCGCCAGTGCCACCTTGTCGGCTCCCAGCAGTTGAGCCTCCATCGTACGCCGCTGCGAGACTTGATGCCCGATCTGGTCGACGGTTCCGAACGCCCGCAATCGACCATGCGTCATGATCGCCACGGTGTCACAGACACGGGCCAGTTCTGGCAGGATGTGACTGGTCACCAGCAGCGTTTTTCCCAGTCGGGCCAGCTTGAGAATCAGTTCTCGAATTTCAATCCGCGCCTGCGGATCCAGCCCGTTGGCCGGTTCGTCCAGAATGATGACCCGCGGGTCGTGCAGCAATGTGCGAGCGACACCGACACGCTGCGCCATCCCGTGACTCAAGCTTTCCACGAACTTGTCACGCATATAAGTGACGCCGGCCGTCTCCATCACCTCTTCGATCCGCGTCATCCGCCGGCGGCGGGGGATGCCAAACGCGGCACCGAAGAAATCGAGGTACTCGTGAACTCGCATGTTGTCGTAGGAGCCGAACCGATCCGGCATGTAACCGATCAGCCGCTTGATGTCCCGTGCCCGCTTGACACAGTCCGCCCCGGCGATGATGGCTGTGCCGCTGGTCGGACGCAGCAGGCCCGCCAGGATGCGGATGGCGGTGGTCTTGCCGGCACCGTTCGGACCGATCAGGCCGAGGACATGGCCCGCGGGAACCTGCAGCGTCAACTCGTGCAGCGCCGTGAACTCGCCGTACTTTTTCGTCAATTGCTGAATATCAATGACCGGTTCAGAACTCATGAAGATTTGTTCCAGAGAATAAGTGCCATTTCAGTCAACATGTTTGCCGACTTCGGCCGAGAGTTGCAGAGAGATATCCTCGAACTGCCAGTACGTGACCGGTGCCATCACTCCGGATGATGTGGGGACGGTCGTGGGTGCGGTTAAGCTGATATTTGGCGAATCGGCAGCGTTTCCGACTTCGACACGCAACACGATTCGACCGCGGGAATCCAGTTTCAAGGCGCGCGGGTCGGTGATTTCGTAGCTCAATGTGCCGACGGGATTGTCCCAGACCTTCCACTCTTTGAGACGCGACTCCTCCACGGTGGAGATTGCCAGTCGACCCAGGGGCCCCAGGACCTTGAACGTGATCGTGGCAGACTTCACGTCCAGCGGAATCAGATTCGCTGGCACACTGAACCCCAGCCACGTCGCTGATGGCCCGGTTCGTTCCTGCCAGATTCCCTTGCGATAGTTATAGATCCCCGTGGGCAGTGTACCGTCCGGTCCCGTCACTTCCCGGAAGGGGAGGAAGGGGGCCGGGATAGTCACGGAACTCCCTGCCGCCGGACGCTCCCACCGCAACGGCACCGACACGAGCGCTGAACCGACGGTGTCCGGCCCGACGAGCGACATGCCGGCCTCCCAGGGACGGGTCCAGACCAGCAGCAACGGGACCGGCGAATGAGTGATTCCGGGGGCCGGCTTCAGGATCTGAGACATCAATTGACTGCGCCGCTGCTGTTCATCGGACAGAACGCTGGCCGACAAGTACTGATCGTTCCCCAGCACGCCCGTCGCAGCCGCCACAAACGTGCCGTCCGCCTTCAGGTCCACCCCCATCCGCCCGCGCGCCGTGGCAATCACCGCGTCACCGGGATCAAGGTTAGCAGGCAAAACCAGTCTTCCGTGGAGCCCGCGAGCATCAAATTCGGCGACAGCCTCAACGGCTTCGGCCACCCGCCCCGCCGTTTGGAATTCCACGGTCCGCAGTCCAGGATTCGTCGGCAGATTCTGCCAGCTCCAACTGTCGATATCCGACCACACCATGCGTCGCGTCGTCCCCTCCAACCCGGACATCTCAGGCACCATCCACCCGCCCGCGGTTCCCGACAGGTCTGTGGGTTGGGAGCCCTTCGAGAAAGCTCCCGCCAGTCCACTGGTCCGAATCTCATCCGTCCCCGGCACTCCCTGCACGACCTGGATCATCGCCACCGACGCGGGAATTGTGGACCGGTTGTTCCAGCCTGCCACCAGTAACACTCCAGCGGCAAGTACCGACAGCACCGGGACCGCCAACCCCATCAGTTCCAATCGACCACGTCGCGCGAACGCGACCGCCAGCACCAGCAACAGCAGGGTGAATCCACCCAGAGTTCCCACGACCAGCGAGCGGGCCGGAATCGAATATCCGATCATCTCCCGAACCTGCGACTCGGCCAGATCGTGCGGGATCAACTGCGGGGAGTGCGACGTGAAAAACTCCATCGCCAGTTGTGACAATGGACCACTCGGAATGAATTCTGTGGGCGACTTAGTCGAGTCCGTTTGGGATTTGGGACGAGGGCTCAGCCACCCGTCACTGCCCAGCGTCGTCACCAGGATGCGTCCTTCGCCGTACGTTTTCCAGAACGCGGCGGGCCATCCGTTGACCAGGAAGTCCACATCGACGTTTTCTGCGATCACCCGCACAAAACGAACCGGCCGCTCCAGTTCACGTTCAAACGGAATCTTCGTCTGTGACCAGGCCCCCGTTTCCATATTCACGTGATTCAGATCGACACGGTCGACTTCCAGAAACGTGTCCTCATCGCCCAGCAGTGACGCAAGCATTTCCGGGGAAAGCGTGTCGGCCATGATCCACAGCCGCCCTCCCGAGGCCACCCACCGGCGAATGGCCGCAATCCCCCCCACATCCGTGGAGAGTCGATCAGAGGCGATGACCAGTTGATCAATCGATTCCAGCAACTCCTCACCCGCGGGAAACAGGGGATCCGTCAGCAACACATAGTTGTACCGCAGACTGCGATCATGCCGGCCGGCCAGGACCAGATCCTGTGTCGTGGACCAGGGGGAATCGATCGCCGGCTGATCGCCAAAATCCGCCACCACCGCAGTCACTGACTCGTCGGCGGCGACACGAAATCCCTGATCGAACTGCATCGCACCAAACTCATTCGTTGCCATCGATTCGCCGTCGGCGGAATTGACGACCACCATCGAGCGAAGTTCAAACAGCTTCTGATCGGGTGATTCCAAGGCGGGCATGCGAAGCGGATGCCAGGTGGACAACCGGGACTTCGGCGGAATCCACATCCGTCGTCCGTACTGCAACGTCGGATCACCGACGAAATAGGTCGACGCCAGCAGATCCACATCATAATCCTGCGGATTTCGCACGCCGATTCTGATCAACCCCCACTTCCCGGGCCGATACAACCCGGTTCCGCCGGTGGAAAGATTGAAATTCTGAATCGAATTCGGCGCTGGCTGTACCTGGCCGGGGCAGTTTGCCCCCAGGACCACGCAGGCAAAGCCGACTGCCAGTCGGCACCAGAAGGCCTGTAAATCGTTCAATTGGTCTCAGACTCACAAGACGGGGAACAGATCAAAGATGAGATGTGCGTCCCATGCTATCGTCGCCATGCGGCGCATCCAACCGTACCGCCCATCCCCGTTGCCGATGCTGCCAGCATCGGCGATGCATCGTCTCACCCGCAGAGCGGTTCTTCACACCCGAGAGCAACAAACGCCCCATCAACGCCCACTCCGGGCAGGGTTTCGACAATCACACCGACACGTTTCTGCCGATCCACACGAATTACCAGTTTCCACGCCCGCCGAATCTCACCAAAACCCCGGAGCAGCGTTGACCGCGCAGGGAGGCTTGATACAATCCCTACCACGTACCCGACAGTCGCGAGGACAGAAATTCGCGGCATCAATCACTCTCCGGCACCATGCAGGCTCCGGAAAACACTCACGGGATGTAGCTCAGCTTGGCTAGAGCGCTACGTTCGGGACGTAGAGGCCGCAGGTTCAAATCCTGTCATCCCGA
>JAFEBS010000013.1 GCA_018242525.1 Planctomycetota bacterium
TCGGTCCTCCCTACCCCTATCTTTTTACGACAGCCTGCGGATGATCTTGCGGCCCAAGGGGCCAGTTGTTCATCCAGCCCGGCCCCTGCGGGCCCGCAGGGGCCGGGCTGGATGAACGGCTGGACCGTTGGTCCGAAAATCCGTCGATCGCCCCGACCGCACCCCGGCGCCTCGATCGCCGTCCGGAAACCGTCGTGACATCGTGCTCGGCGCAGATTGGAGATCGTGTCGTAATGCCCAATTTGAAAACGGCGATGGCCCGGTTTCAGCCGGTCATGGGCCGGACCTGCCATGCCGCGCACGGTCAATCAGGACCGCCCCCAGAATCACCAACCCCAGCACGACTTTTTGCGTGTAGCTTTCGATACTGGTGAGATTCATTCCATTTTGAATGACGGCGATGATGAATGCTCCGATCAGCGTTCCAAGGATCTTTCCTTCACCGCCACTCAGCGAGGTCCCCCCCACGACGACGGCGGCGATCACGTACAACTCGTACATGTTCCCGTAAGTTGGAGAACCACTTTTCAGTTGCGACGCCATGATGACACCGCCGAGACCGGCGAGCAGTGCGCAGGTAATGTAAGCGAACAACATGACCCGCTCGACGGGGACCCCCGACAGGCGTGCCGCTTCGCGGTTGCCCCCGACGGCATACAGGTACCGGCCGAGGGTTGTCCGCGACATCACGAGGTGGGCGACGCCATACAGGACGAACATCAGCACGACCGCGTTCGGCACGCCCACCAGAGTGGCCTCGCGACCGAGCCACACAAACGAATCGGGAATCTGGTAAATCGATTGGCCGGCGGAGGTGATGTAGGCGAATCCGCTGCCCACGAGCATCATCGCCAGTGTGACGATAAACGAAGGGATGTCAAACCGTGTAATCATCAGCCCGGTAAAGGCACCGACCAGTCCGCAAATGGCTATCGCCGCCACACAGGCTACGATCATTCCGGTCGGCGACGCCTGGATGCCACCGGCGAAGTCGCGGATGAACCTGGCGGACAACACGGCCGACAGGGCCAGCAGACTGCCGACGGACAGGTCGATGCCGCCGGTGATGATGACCATCGTCATGCCGATCGCCAGGATCGCGATCACGGCGATTTGATTGGCGATGTTCAGCAGGTTGTCGGATTTCAGAAAGCTGGGCCAGGCATAACTGCGGGGAGTCATGATGCGAGGCTGGCCGAGGGCGGGGAAGTCGGTGTGCAGATCGGTGAAGATTCGCCAGGCACCCGTTGTTTCCGTTCCGGCGATGATATCGAGCGAACTGTTCGTCGCGGCGAGTTTCTGGATAACCACCCGTGCGTCCTTTGGTTCCCCCTGGACCACCGCCGTCACATGGCCTCCGTTCATTTCGATGTCGTGACGAAGTTGCTGCGCCAGCGCCAGGTCGTCCGCAGCATCCCGCACAGCGATCAGGACGCGTGGATCCCCGCGGAATTCGGCCTTGATGGAAGCGGCGAGTTGACGACCAGCAGCCGCTCCGGATTGCGGTTGTTCCTTGTAGGTGACAACGCTGAAGACGACGCACAGCAACAACAGCACGAGGATCATGCCATATTCGGACAGCAGGCGGGACAGGACCGGTTTCATCAGTTTATCCTACGGCCAGATGCATGATCTGTTCTTGAGTCGCCTGCCGTGCGTCGGCGATTTCGCCCGTCACCCGGCCCGTGTGCATGACCAGGATTCGGTCGGCCATCCCGAGCACCTCGGGCAGTTCCGAACTGATCATCACGATCGCCTTTCCCGCGGCGACCAGTTGATTCATCAGCAGGTAGATTTCGTATTTGGCACCGACATCGACCCCGCGAGTCGGCTCGTCAAAGATCAGCAGATCACAGTTCCGGGCCAGCCACTTGGCCAGCACAACCTTCTGCTGATTGCCGCCGGACAGGTTGCGGACGGGCTGCTCCTGATGCGGGATGCGAATCTTCAGCAAATCCACGTACTGGGCAAACTCGGTGCTCTCCTGACGCTGCTGGACGAACCCGCAGCGACTCAGCCGCCCCAGATTTGGCAGTCCAAAATTCTCGCGGACGGAAGCCCCCAGGACCAACCCCTGCAGTTTGCGATCTTCGGTTAACAGACCGATCCCGGCGGCGATGGCATCCCGCGGATGGCGAATGTTGATCACACGCCCGTCACGACGGATGGTCCCCGCGTCGCGGCGATCGGCACCGAAGATCAACCGAATCGCTTCCGTTCGGCCGGCACCGACCAGACCGGTAAGCCCCAGGATTTCGCCGCGATGGACAGTGAACGACACATCGCGGACGGCCTGCTGGCGACACAGGCCGGAGACTTCCAGGCACGGCGAGCCGATCGTTCGCACGCGCGATGGAAATTCGTCCTTCAATTCGCGACCGACCATACGTTCGATCAGTTCGTTGCGAGTGATCTGGCCGATCGGCCGCTCGTCGACATTGGCTCCATCACGCAGGATCGACACGCGGTCGGCGATCGTAAAAATCTCGTCCAGCCGATGACTGATGTAAATGATGCCGATGCCGTCCCGCCGCAGTTCACGGATGATGTCAAACAAACACTCCGTTTCGTGCGAGGTGAGTGCGGCCGTTGGTTCGTCCATGACGATGATCCGGGCATCCAGCGACAATGCCTTGGCGATCTCGACCAGCTGCTGCTGCGCGGTCGTCAGCCGGCGGCAGGGCAGATCGAGATTGATCTCCACACCCAGCCGACGGAATAATTCGGCAGCACGCAGACGTTCGCCACGCAGGTCCAGGACGCCGGTCCGGGTGGTTTCCTGACCAAGAAAGATGTTTTCGCAGGCAGTCAGACCGGGAACGAGATTGAATTCCTGGTAGATCACCGCCACGCCTGCCTGCCGGGCTGCCTGCGGCGAGTGTAAGTCGATTTCCTTCCCATTCAGGGCAATCGTCCCGGAATCAGGCAGGTGGGCTCCCCCCAGGAGTTTCATCAACGTGCTTTTGCCAGCCCCGTTTTCGCCGAGCAGCGCCAGCACTTCGCCCGCGTACAGCGTGAGATCGACACCGCGCAGCGCACGCACACCGGGAAACGACTTGACCATTTGTCGCATCGTCAGCAGCGGCTGCGTGTTGGCGCTGGCCGGCGCAGAACTGCTCATAGTCCCAATGCCCGTTCGAGTGCCTGGCGCATGACGACCGCATCAGGCTCAATTCCCGTCCAGTAATGAACCGCGACTATCCCCTGATTGACGAGCATCCCCAGACCGTCCAGGGCCTGGCACCCCCGGGACTGGGCATCGCGTATCAAGCGTGTCCGGGGTGGATTGCCGATGACGTCCGCCACCACCATGGCGGGTTGCAGGCTGCTGACATCCAGATTCAAGCGGGCGTCCGCATCGTACAGTCCGATCGACGTGGCATTGACGACAATGTCCGTCCCCGCCGCGACCGCAAATTCACGTTCCCAGACGACCAGTTCGACATCCAGGTTCAGCTTGTCGCGCAAGAGCTGATACAGTTCCTGGCCACGGGAGGCGGACCGATTGACGAGCGTTAACTTGCGGATTCCGGCCAGCGCCAGTTCCACGGCGATGGCTCGCGCCGCTCCCCCGGCACCGAACAAGACGACCGATTTGCCCTTTGGATCGGTGACCGTGGACAACGATCTCAGAAAGCCCTTGCCGTCCGTGTTTTCGCCGATCCATTGATCGCCGCGCCGGACGACGCAATTCACGGCCCCCATCACCGCGGCGGATTCTCCCAGTCCGTCGAGATGCTGGATCACCGTGACCTTGTGCGGCAGGCTGCAATTGAAGCCCCGAAAGCCCATCGCTCTGGCGCCACGGACTGCCTCCCCCAGATCCTGGGGGGTGACTTCCATATTGATGTAACGCCACGGCAGAGCGTGGTGCGCGAATGCAGCTTCGATCATGGCAACTGTGGGATTGCCCGCGGCCCCCTGGGACATGGAGCCAACGAGTTCCTGCAGAAAGCTGGCGGGTGCGTTCATGATGTTGGTTTGACTCCTGGCAACCGGGCCGGGCCTCGGATGGCCCGGAAAGCCCGCAACGTCAGCGAGGGAGGGGTTACTTCAGTTCGGGATCTTTGTCGGCATCGGCCTGGCGATACAAGCTGGTCGGGATCAACATTTGCGCCGGCAATTCCTCGCCTTTCGAATGCCGGATGATCGCGTCGACGATTTGAACTCCCATCTTGTCCGGAAACTGGATCGGATCGGCATAGATTTTCCCCTCCTTGATGGCCTGCTTCCCTTCGGGCTGTCCGTCGAAGCCGATGATCTTCACCTGGTCCGCCTTGCCCGCCTTCGACAAGGCCGCCCAGGCGCCCAGGGCGGCGGGGTCGTTGATGGCGAAGATTCCCCGGATTTCCGGATTGGCCTGCATCGCATCTTCCGTCGCCTTGTAACCTTGATCTTTCGCACCGCCCGATTCGAGTTCCGTGACGATGTCGATTTTGGCCTTGCCGGACGCGTTGTGCGCGTCGATGACCTCTGTAAACCCCTTGACTCGCAACTGGCAGGATTCCGCCTGCTTGAAGTGGAGGACCGCCACCGGTCCCCCGGCTTCGCCCAGTGCTTCGATCATCGCCACACCCGCCTCGCGGCCGCCGCCGAAGTTGTCGGTTGCGATTTGCGTTGCGATCTTCACTCCGGGCTCGTTGCACGGAATGTCAACGGTAAAGACCGGGATGCCGGCCTTGTTGGCTTCCTGGATGACCGGCACGATCGATTTGGAATCACAGGGACTCAGGACAATCGCGTTGACCCCCTGAACGATAAAGTCCTTGATCTGATTTCCCTGCTTGGATACGTCCTTGTCTCCGCTGACAACGATCACTTCGTAGCCGTGCTTCTTCCCTTCGAGAACGATGTTGTCGCCGATCACCTTGAAGAACGGGTTTTCCAGTGTCAGCAGTGAGACACCAATTTTGGACGTCGGCTGAGTGGCCTTGGGGACTGGTGTCCCGGTCGAAGTCGCCTTGTCGTTCGACTTGCCGCAGCCGATCGTCACGACCGCTGCGCAAGCAGCGAGCAACATCAGGCTGCGTGGGAAACCACTGGTGAAACGGATGTGGGATTTCTTCGGAATCATGATGAACCTCGAGAACTCGGTGAAAGTACTGTTCCGTGACCGTCAGTAACAGACGCGCATAATCAGAAGTTGGAAGGAGCAGTGGCCAAGTCACTTATCCATTTCCGCGAGCAGTCGCCTGGACCTTTCCGGTCCCCAAAAACTCATGAAAGACCGGCACGGTGACTCGTTTGCCACTCGATGACACAAAGCTGACCTGGCCCGGCGCGAATTCCACCGTGCGGACAATATCAAATCCGTTCGGGATTTTGGCCACTCCCTGGATGTAATTCACGGACGTCGGGCGATCCGCATGCAATTCCACGGCGGTGGGCACACCGTCCGCAGTCAGGATGTTATCCTTGGTCGAAGCGGCCAGGCCGTCGGCGAAAAACGCCGTGACATCTTCCAGACCCAGGCAGTTATTGCGGCCATTCCACGGCTTGCCGTGACGACCGTGATTCTCAATCCAGAAGACGGTGCTGCGAAGCACATTCGGGTCTTTCAATGAGAACCACAGGAAACCGTCGTCAGCAAACGTGGCGGTGGTCCACGCCGGACCTTTCGACAGAGGACTGGGTTCGTTGACCAGTTGCACCAGATCGGCGTGACCGAAGCGTGCGGGCAGTCTGGTGAGGTCCGCCGCGGGGGCACCCTGCCAGGCGACGGGAACTTGTGTCAGATCCGTCCAGCGGGCATCGGGCAGCAGCGATTGATATTCACCGTTCCGGGGATCGCTGAACAGTCCCGGGTTCGTGCGTCCGAATCGAAACGGACTGACGGCAATCCGGACCGATCCTTCCTTGTCGGGCATTGCCAGCGTGGCGTGATGTCCCAGCGGAACCCGGCCGGCGAATCCTTCGATCGTGTTGCGCGAGTAAATGACGTTTTGCCCGGCAACCAGTGACAGCTCTTTCACGATCCGGCCTTTGCGGACTTTCGTGTCGATCGCCAGAGTCAACGTTGTGACATCACCGGCCTGATTCGTCCCCACAGCCTTCCATTCTGATCCAGCCACTTCACCGTGCGGAGGATGCCTTTCGCCGGCCACGATGTCGCTATTACCGCCGAACGGCAGGCAGAAGAAATCGCCGCGCAGGGGCACCAGCACGGGGACCGGCATCGGCTGCGATGGTTCGTCCTGCCACGGGCTGACGTAGTACGGCTTCAAGGGCCGGTCCCCATCGCGGTAAAACGTCACCGGTGCCATGTGACCGCCCAGCCGGGTGACAGCCAGTTCAACCTGCTTGTTCGCCAGCACGTAACAGGGTTGCGAGTGAGCGGTTTTGACCTCCTGGGCCAACACCTCCTGGGCCAACACAGCAGCTGACAGCAGGGTCGGGATCATTGCGAGCGATCTCATTCCGGGAACCTTTCTTCGTAGGGACACACCTAAATAGCATTGGAGGATGTTTGGACGGAATCGCGGAAGCCTCGAAACATTAGCCCGACGCGCCAGCGAGGGATGGTTAAGTTGGACACCCATCGACGAATCCCTCACTCGCACGTTTTGACGTTGCGTTTTTTTCTTGCGATTTCAAACGACCGGGTCACTTGCCAGCGATGAATGTGGATTCTCTCCGTGTCGTCCGCGTTTTCCGCGTCCCAATCTCTTTTTTGCAGAAAGTCCTGCCATGTCCAAGACTTCTTTGCGGCAAACAAAGAAGACGAATGCAGGAAATTCACCACGAAGGACACGAAGATCCACGAAGGAATACAAAGAAACCTTCCTTTCTTCCCTTCGTGGACCTTCGTGTCCTTCGTGGTGAATTTCTACGACTCTCAACGGCCGAACTGGTTTTCGTAGCGCAACATCAAAACTCACGCATCGGGCTAGTGTCCCAGGTTCATGCAACGCTACCGTATCTGTCGACATTGTCTCATTTCCGTTCGGCGACTTCGAATGGCAGATGATGCACCCGGCAGGGATTCACCAGCAGGATCTCGCGCATCACCCCGACGGCCGCATCATGGTCCATGCTGGATGCAGGGTCATCGACAAACTCGGCCAGCGCCGCTGCCACCGCCCAACGGACGCTTCGATACTTTGCGGCCAGCATTTCGACGAAGCGGGCATCCGTGAAGCCGCTGGCGATCGAGCTGATCGGCCCCATGCTGAGCTGGTCGTACATCATGGACGCGATCTTATGCTTCCGGAAGAAATGCCACCACGGACCGACCGAGACATTGCCCACTTGCTTCGCGGCATTCGAGAAGTCGGCGTACAGTTGCTCCTGAGCCACAATGTACTCGAAGTGAATGTTCGGGTAGTTCGTCCAGACCGCGTATTCGTCCTGGGGAAGACCGGCCGCGTAGCAGGGGAAGCTCTGGATCTCACGCGCCGGATCCATGAAGTACGTGACGCCAATGGCAATCTGCAGACACGATCCCGATGCGGCACCGCTGCGCTTCAGGTCTGCGCCGATCTCGTCCAGCACCTCCAGCATTGCCTCGGTGGATACCGCGGTCAGTTGCAGCAGGTCGTCACCCCGCAGGAACTCCTTGCGATAGCGGATGGCCGTGTTGACCGCCGCCGAGTCATACGGACGGCCGAAACGGTAGTCAATCGGGTGGAACAGGTTTGTATAGCGAACCCGGCTGGTGGGATTGTGCGTGGGACTGTACAGGATCCGAGTTACAAACTGCTTGATGGCCCCTTTGAGTTGGCCGACGTTCTGGATTGTGCAGCCCAGGATCCGCTCCAGGTTGATCAGGTATTTTTCGCCCTCGAACTTGTGTCCCCCTGTGAACAACCCGAAGTCGGTCGCCCCCTGCGGCCAGATGAAATAATGCGCATCAAACATGTTGAATGCTTCCGGGTGTGTCGCATGGGCGAGATTCACCTGGTCCACCCGGGCCGTTTTCGGATCGGCGGGAATCCGGTCGCGGTTCTCGATACTGGTGACGTACCCGATTATGTTGTTCTGATGCAGGATCCTGGCCGCGAATGTCGGGTCGTTGCGCTGCTGCTTGACGGCGTCATAAACCCGGTCGAAGCAGGCGAGATCGAGCGGATCCGTGGCGCCGGTTCCACTGTACATGCGAAACATGAACCGCAGCCACTCGGCATACTCGCTGTAGCGTGAGTCCCGCAGTTCGCCGAGCAGCATGACACCCGCCTGGCGACGTTCCTGCTCGGAATTGGCACCCATGGATTTCAGGACGACATCCAGTTTCCCGCGGTGCCCCTCGGCAATCTCGGCAAACCAGGAGTAGAGCAGGCTGTGGGTCACGTCGGTCATCGTCCGCCGCACGAGACGCTTTTGCTTCAACCCCACATCAACCACGGCCTGCGGAAACGAATTGATCGACGCCTGGGTGCCGGCGAGGTTTCGCGAGGCCATCGCATCGTCGAAATCTGTCAGATCGTCCTGGATGTGCGTATGCGCATCGACGACCTGCAGGCCGCACGCTTCCTGGAACAGTCCTTCGATGGTCTCACGCCGGGCCCACGTCATTTCAACTTTCCTGAGCGGTTCCCCCGATCGGGGACGGTTCTGATTGGAAATTCACGGGGAGAAGGAGTCGCTGAATCACCGCCGCAGGACTTGCGAACGATCAATTCCGGCTCCAGCAGAATGGCTCGGGGTGGCGGATCGGAACCATCCATCCGTTCGCGCAGGGCGGCGAAGGCCGCTCGGCCCAGATCGGCACAGGGAATGCGAATGGTCGTCAGCGGCGTCGCCAGCAGGCGGGCATATTTCACGTCATCGAATCCGATCACCGCGACGTCGGCCGGAACCCGATAATTCAATTGTGACAGCGACTGCATCAGGGCTGCGGCTGTGATGTCGTTGGCACAGACCAGGCCGTCGGCCTGACGATCCCGCAACAGCCCGCGGACAAATTCGAGGTCCAGGGGATCCCCGAGGCAAACGCCGTCGTCAGTCGATGGCAGACCCGCCTGGCGCAACGCTTCACAGTAGCCAGCAATCCGCCTCTCCACCGTCGGTGCCGATCGGGGTCGTGCGACGAAACAGACTTGCCGCCGCCCCAGTTCCAGCAGGTACCGCGTCGCCATAAAGCCACCACGAAGATTGTCGATCCCCACCAGGTCGTACCGGCTCCGTTCGGGAAACGGAACGACGTCGCGATCCAGCAAGACGACCTGCACCCCGGCGGCACGAAGCTCACGCAACACGACGGTGTTCAGTTCGTCGTCGAAGGCATGACCTTCGAACGGTGCAAACAGGACACCTGCCACCTGTTGATCAATCAACCCCTGGCAGGCTTGAACCGCCGCGCCAATCGCGGCCAGGGACGACTGGGAATCCAAGTCGGCCGTTTCGCCCATGTCCCCCCAGACGACGGCGTGTCCGTACGGTTGAGCCTGCCGAACGACCTCACCACAAATCGGCTCAAAGATTTCCGTGCGTCCCAGATCCGGAATCAGCACTCCCAACCGTTTTCCGTCGGTTGCCGCCGGCAGCGCGCGATCACGCACGTACGTCCCCGATCCGTGACGACGTTCGACGAATCCGAGCAGAGACAGATCCCGCAATGCCCGGGCCACGGTCGGACGAGTCGCCTGGAAGCGGGTTGCCAATTCATTTTCACTCGGCAACCGATCTCCAACCCGGTACCGCCCGGAAGCAATCAACCCTTCGATGTATTCTCGCGCTGCCACATGCTTGGGCTTGGCAGACCCGGATTTCGGGGTGGAAACCATCGTCATCAAACCTCGAAGCGTTGAGGTGGCGATTACGGCGACAGGTTGTATTTACAGGATGCGACTTTGTCAGAGTACCTGACATGAGTTCAAAATCGCGGTCCAGGTTATCCTACAAGTGATTGTTTGAATTGCAAGGCAGCTCGCCCGTCTGTCCGCGCATTGTTGTAAATACAACATTGCGGTTTCAGGCTTGGCGCTGGGAGAACAAACACGAAGGTCCTGGGATCCGGCTTCACGCGTCAACTTGACCGCCTCTCCCGTGGCACTCACCATGGCTGATCGATTCTGGCCACATCACCACTGTCATCGCCCCCTGGCAAAAGGAGCGCAGAATGATGCGATTGCAAACGCTCGGAATCGTTGCCTGTGCCGTGGCTGTCGTCATCGATCTTCGGGGCGATGCCGCCGATGCACCAAGTCCCCCGTCGTTGATCCCGGTGACAGTCACTGTTGTAGCCCGGCCGGGCATCGTTCCAGGCGGCGAAGCGATTCCGCTGGAATTCACCGTTCGCAACGGACTGCCGGGAGAGATCGCATATTCCACGTACTCCGTAACGCCGATCGAGTGGCACGGTGAAACCGTGAACATTTCACTGGTCGACATCTACCGTGATGGCGTCAAACGCGGCCTGCTTCAGGCGCGGCCGAAGATCGAGATTCCCACAGTGATCTCCGGGATGAGTCGGCATCGCATCCTGCAGGGAGAATCGCTGACGATCCGCACAGACGCTCGCAAGTGGACCATCGATGGCGGGTGGAAACCGGGCAAATACGAGGTGACGGCGCGTGTCGATCGTCTTTCTGTCGACCACGATCGGTGCCAGTTGTCCGTTTCCTGCGAGCCGTTTGAGTTTGAGATCAAATGATGTCCGCCACGGCTGCCGACTGAATGTGGGTAACACTCCCGCGGGTTAAGAATCAGTAGTCATATCCGTTACTCCGATAGAGTTTCGTCTTACAGCCCAGGGAACAATTCCATGTGAGCCGGGTGCCATCTGGCCCCGGCTCACCGGATTCAAAAGTATTCCGACATTTGCGAGCAGTTGTGTTTAGAACTGAATCGCAAGCAGATAGAACAGCGCGAGCAGTGCGCTGAGGCCCATCAACCGGATCGACATCGTCACCCGGTGATATTTTGCGGCCGAAATGTGGGAATCAATCAACAGACCGGCCGCCACCTCGTTCTTGAGGCCCGCGGTTCCCAACCGTGAACAATCGCTGATGAAGCGATCGACGTCGTCCAGCGTGTATTCAGAGTGAATCGCCGCGGGATGGAAATGCGCGCATCGGCCGAGTGCCGGATGTTTGCCGCGACGTCGAAAGGGAAGAATACATCGAAAGGCCCAAACACTCGAAAGCACGAGCACTCCGACCCAAAGTGCGTAGAGCACAACCACGGCCGTCGTCCACCACGGAAACGGGTGGACCAGCTTGTCGCTGTGCAAGTATTCCTTGAGAGTCGGAATCAACAGTCCCGCGAGTCCGCCGCCGACTGTCAGAACCACGGCCGCCTTGGCGTCGGCGAAACGGATCCATTCTGCAATCACTTGATAAATGTCAATCAGGCTTTCGGCCTGCAGAGGAGCCAGCGCTTCGACCGGGGCGGCCGCTGTCGGACGCGTGGCGGTCGGAGAAGGATTGGTGTCGACTTCGGACATGAATCAGCCCTGTAGCTAAGTAATTGGGGCTCACGAACGACATGTACAAGCATGAAGTGCATTCTGTATGCTAAGACGAATGCAAGGCGGTGTCGAGCTAACCAGCTCACCCGGCATGCGGGTTCTCCTCGAAGGAAGAGCGGCGGTGCCAAAAAGAGGCTGGCGAACCCGTTCCCGCCTTGCGAGTTCTCTTTCGCCATGCCTCCAAGGACAATCGACATCATGTCAAAGCATCGAATCTATACGACAAGTGTCGCCAGCGTCTATCCCCTCTATCTCGCGAAGGTCGAGAAGAAGGGGCGGACGAAGGCAGAAGTCGATGAAATCATTCGTTGGCTGACAGGCTATAGCCAAAGTGAGCTGGAAGGACGACTGAATCACAAAACTGACTTTGAAACATTCTTTGCAGAAGCGCCGGGGATGAATCCATTACGGATGTTGGTGAAGGGTGTGATTTGCGGCGTCCGAATCGAGAACATCGAAGAACCGACGATGCGCGAGATTCGCTATCTGGATAAGATGATCGACGAATTGGCGAAGGGCAAAACCATGGAAAAGATCCTGCGGAAACCAGCGGAAGTGTGAAATGGAAATGTTGCCACGCCGGGTGCTCGTCATCGTCGCGATTGCCTTTCCCGTACTTTCGGGAATTGCCTGCCTTTCGCGCCTCCGGCTGGACGCTACGCGAACAAGCCCACATCCGCGGCGATCGCATCGTTGATTTGCCGTGTTCTGCGGTTGTGCTGGCCTTCGCCGGCCCGTCCGTTGAAGAAGTAGGCGACGACCAGGCCTGTTTCCGGGTCGCACCAGCCCTGGGAACATTGAGCTCCACCGTGACCGAAAGTGCGTGGGGAACAGTGCTGGCCATAGCCATAGGGGACGGTGGCAGCGCCGTAGCGGTTGGAATCGATGATGACGCCCAGGCCGAAGTCGATCACATGGCCCAGGGTCAGATCGTATTCTCCCACGCGGTGACGGGCGGTCATGGCCGCGACCGTTTGTGGCAGCAGCACTCTGCCTTCTGGGCCGAGTCCCTCGTTCAGCAGCATTTCGTAGAACTTGCCCAATTCACGGATCGGGCCACGAGTGTTGCCGCCCGGTGATGGCGTTGCGCAACGGGCGGCGTTGTTCCAGTCGAGTGGGTGCAGTTCGGCATTTTCGCGAGCGAACAGGCCCCCGATTCGACTTCCGTATTCGACGTACCGGTCCGCAGGGAGCAGCGCCCAGGTCTCGTTCATGTGCAGTGGCTGGAACAATCGGTCACGCATGATGTCCGCATAACCGCGGGATTCGATCCGCTGCAGGATTTCACCCAGGATGAACCAGCTTGACGTTGTGTGGTACCCGGCGGTTCGACCGACAACCCAATCGGCTTCCAGGGGCGCAGCACAAATCCGCTCAATCGATTCGTCCCAGGTCACGTCCGGCCAGCCGGTCTCGACGTTGCGAATTCCGCCGGTGTGAGTCAGCAGGTGCCGAATCGTCACGCACTCTTTTCCGTGCGCTGCGAATTCAGGGATGAATCGAATGACTCGATCGTCCAGTCTCAAGTCGCCTCGTTCCCACGCCTGCAGGATCGCAACGGCGGTCAGCGGCTTGCCCGACGAGAGCCACAGGTTGATCGTGTCGGCCGTCATGGGAATGTCGGTGGTCGACATGCCCAGGCCGCTGTCTGCGAGGACCGTTCCAGATCGCGAGACGTAAAGCTGGCAACCTGTGTGCAAGCCTCGTTCGATCCCCTGACTCACGACAGAACATGTCTGCGGAAACTGAGCGACGATTTCGGGATCAAACATGGTCGGGCTCTTTTTTCCTTCCGGGTGAGACGGCCGGGGTCAGGTGGTTCGAAGTTCAATTTTCGCGTGGCGCCGTCCTGGAATCGGAACCTCGGTGATTCGCGAAAATTGATTTTTGAACCACCTGACCCCACTCCTGCCAACCAACGGGATACCTCAAACGGCCAGGCCCTTTTCGAGGCGAATGCGTTTCACTTCGACCAGGACCTCGTCGACGATGTCACCGTTGCGTTCCAGCGCCGAGAATTCCAGGAAGTTGACGGCGATGTTGACCACGACCGAGACGATCGCCACCGACAGATGGATCTTGTCGGGAGTGATGTTGAACCAGCCCGCGAACTTCAACGGTGCTGCGGGGTCGGCTGCGGCACCCAAGGCACCCGTCAGAAGCAGTAGCAGGAACGCCCCGACCATCGCCGGGATGGTGCGATACTTGATCGACTGATTCCGCTGGAAAAACGTCGCGGGAAGTCGGTAGGCATTGGACGTTTCTTCAATCCACCGGCCGGTTCCCATGAAGTAGGTCAGTACGATCGCATGCACCAGCGTGGCAAAGCACAGGGCCGACAGGGCGGTCAGAAAATGATATTGCACTCCCGCTTGCACGGCGGAGGTGGCTACTTTCGGATCGTCAATCGACAGCCCCAGTGCCATGGCAATGATCAGCGTCACTGTGCTCAGCGACGCCAGGGGCAGAAAAATTCGAGTCACGTTGTCACCAGCATCCTGAAATCAGCGGCCCCTGTCGGGGTGCACTTTAAGATTGAACTCGTTGAAAGTCGGCATCGGGCGGACCCCGCAAAACCGGGCACCCGACCAGTAGAACCTGTTCAAGGCGACTTCGCCGGGCGTTTGTCTTCCGCGAATCGGAATGGTTTGCCGCCGACAATGTCGGTGCTGGTGATGGTCGGACACCAGTTACGCTCGACGTGAGCCACCACCAGGTCGGTGCCTTCAAAATGATTCACGAACGGCTTCATTTTGGAGTTGTACATCGTATCGGTCATGTCCCGAACCAGCACGACATTTTTACCCTGGGCGACCAGTTGACGAATGGCAAACGGACGGCCCAGCACGCACATGTTCAGGTGAACTCCCATGATGATCACGTTATCAATGCCCCGTTCGGCCAGCAGATTGAATGTTTCCTGACCATTGTCGGTGATGGCATCTTCCGGGGCGATGTCGATGGTTTTGATCTGCCGGGTCCATGGGGGAACGATCTCACACTTGGTGGCGCAATCGCAGCCCATGTCGGAATCGTCGATGGGAAGTTCCGATTCCCGCTTGGGGTCAGGATAGCACCAGGCCGTTCCCCAGCGCTCGACGGTGGCCAGTGGTGCGGGTGTTTTGACAAATTTGGCCGCCTGGGCCCGTTTGCGCTGCGGAGAATCCTTGTAGAAGTCGACCGTCGTACTGGGAGCGTGGATGATGAAGACGCCCCGTTCCCGGGCAGTTGCGATCACCTTGTTCATGGGAACGGCCAGTTCTTCAACCCGTTTGGCCGCCCCCTTGCACCAGTGATTGTCCCACATGTCGCAGATGATCAGGGCCGTCTTGTTCGGAGCCCATTCGACGGTCGACTCGACCGACGCCCGCTCGGTCTTTCCGTCAGGTTTGGGCACCGCGACGGACTTGCGGATATGAAGTTCCAGGGGCTTTGCATTCTGAGCCACGGCTTTTTCTCCTGCAGTCAAATCGGTGGATGTGGTCCAGACCTGCCAACCGGCCGCCAGGATCAGCCCGGCAGCGAGCCATCCGCATTTCATGGCGAAATTCCTTGGGAATGAATTGGGAATCGGATCTTTTCGTCCTGTATTCTGACTGACCGGGCCCGGAATTGCACGTATCGACGGCGATTGTTCGTGCCAGCCTGTGTTCTCAACTTTGAGACTCAAGCACCGACGACTTTCGCAAGATTGTCAGGATTCGCGGGGCGACTGAGGCTTCTCACGGGAAATTTAGCTGCGACAATGTCGCCCGTTCATGAATTTCTCTGTGTCACCAGAAACACGGTGCCGGATGTTGAAGGACAAGGTCGCGTTCCCAGCCAGTTCCGCTCCCGCCACCGCGATGGACGCACAGCCCCGTACTACGATGTCTTTGCGATTTCAGTTGTTGATCGGCGTGAATGCCACAATGGCCGTCCTGCTGACCCTGGCCCTGGTCGCCGACTATCAACGCGAGTTGACTCATCACCTGCGTCACGAAAAAGGGGCATTGCTGGCCGAGGCCGAAACGATCGCCGCTGCGCTGCCGACACTCGACCATCTCGATGTCAAATCGATTCAGCGCCTGCTGGACTCGATCATCACCGGCATGAATTCCACCAACTCTCCCAAGCACCGGTTGCTGGTGGAATGGAATGATCATCTGATCGAACCGAAGTCGGCGGCTCATGATCCAATCAGTTTGGAACGATTCAAACGTCCCGGCAACGTGCGACCCGACGACGACGACCACGACGTCTGGCAGACAACCGAATTTGTGATCGGAATGTGTGCCAAGGACGGGTTCAAAGTCCACGTTGCCGAGCCACTGGCTGTCCTGCAGAGTGAAATCGGTTACGAAACGCTCGAGCGACTGCTTGTTCTGGTACTTGCCGGGTTGATCGCGATGGGGGTGGTTGACTTCATTCTGCTGCGGGCCCTGGTCCGACCGATGGAACACCTGTCCAAGACCGTGGAAGCGATCGGGGGTGGGCAACTGGGTGTCCAGGTCGCTCAATATCGCACCGCGGAACTGGCTGTGCTGGCACAATCGATCAACACGATGAGTCTCAAGCTGGCCGCGCATGACCGCGAAGTCCATCAGCAGATGTCCAAGGCCCGCCGACTACAGCAGCACCTGCTCCCCCCGTGGCCCGCGATAGCCGGCCTGACCGCCGAACGCCGTTTCCTGCCCGCCACGGAAGTGACCGGGGACTACCACGAAGCGTTCCCCCTTTCCGACAATCAGTGGCTGTTCTGCATCGCCGATGTGACCGGTCACGGGATTCCGGCAGCGATGACAGCCGCCATGTTGAAAATCCTGTTCCACCAGGCGGTTAATCAGACACACGACCCGCATCTGATCTTGAATCAATTGAACACGAATTTTGGAGAGGTCGTCCTGCCTGGTGATTTTGCCACGATGCTGATCGTCTTGTGGCAACCTCAGCAGCAGCGGATCTGTTATGCCAATGCCGGCCACGAACCGGGCTTGCTGCTGCGTTCGAGCGGCGAACTGGTCTTGATGGAATCCGACGGGATGATGGTGGGAGTTGTGCCCGAATCCAGGTGGGAATTGCACACGCTGACCGTCTCGCCGGGTGACCGGCTGTTCATGTATACCGATGGTGCTGTGGAACTGTTTAATACGGACCGCGAACTGTTCGGCCGCAAACGGCTGACGTCTGCCTTCGTCGACACGCGCGCCGCGAATCCCCAGCAGGCTGTGGCGCAGATCATTCAACGCCTGGACGATTTCCGCGGTCAGCGGCCGTTCGGGGATGACGTGACGCTGTTGCTGATGGAGTTCGCGGACGTCAATTCGATTCCAGTGTCATCGGAGTGAACGACGTTGGGTCAACGGCCATCCTGTGAGTCAGGATTGTTGGACCGGATTTCCTCCCGCACATCCAGATACAGGCCCTCCACCTTGGCGCGTGCCCAGGGCGTTTTCCGCAGAAATGTCAGGCTCGATTTGATGCTCGGATCGAACGTGAAGCATCGAACGGGAATAATTCGGCCCAGTTCGTCCCAGCCCAGGTAATCGACCAATTGCTCGACCATCATGGCCAGTGTCACGCCATGCAACGGATCGTTGGGGTGTTCGTTCGTCATACGTCGCTTGAATCTCAGAGTCGGTGTCGGAGTCCACAACGATTTTAAGCAGAATGGCGGCAGTACGCATCCGCACAAGTCACGATCCCGCGTCAGGCATGTCGGAAACTCGGAATTGGATGAATTCTAGCGAGAATTACCTTGAAGTCTCGGACGAGTTGGACACCTAGCCGTCAGTTTAAGGCGTCTCCGAAATACTTCTTCACAATCCAGTCGGGCTGCCACTGATCGGGTTTCCGGGGGCGACCCGTCAGATCGATGAATTGAGGAGTCTTGTTGACCGTCGGCAGTTCCAGGGCATCGCCGACCCGCTGCTGCCACTGCTTCATCAGTTCCTGCAGTCGTTTCACATGGGGCGCATGGGCCGGTTGATCGATCAGGTTGGTGATCTCGTACGGATCCGACTGCAGATCAAACAACTGCAAGTGGCCAATCTTCGGGTACGCGATCAACTTCCAGCGTTCGTCGCGCACGGCTCGCTGACCCTGGATGTACGGCAGAAAGATCGAATCGCGAATTCGCTCCGCTTTCCCCTCCCAGATCGGTCGCAAGCTGGCCCCTTCCTGGCCCGCTGGCGGATGGATCGCCAGCACGTCGCACAGCGTGGGAAACAAGTCCAGCAGGTAAGTGAATGCCCTCGTTGAACCGCCGTGCGGAATGCCCGGACCACTGATGATCAGCGGTGTCCGCATGCTGTGTTCATAGACACTCTGCTTTCCCAGCAGGCCGTGACTTCCCAGCGCCAGCCCGTTGTCCGCGGCGAAGATCACGATGGTGTTGTCCGCCTGACCGGTTTGACGGAGTGCCGCCAGGATTCGGCCGATCTGTTCGTCCATGTGAGTGATCAGCCCATAGTATTCCGCCAGTTGATCACGGATCATGCCTTCCGTCCGGGGCCAGGCCCCCAGGTTCTCGTCGCGTCCTCCCTGCATGGCATCGTTGTCGAATGGCAATTGAGGCAGGAAATTCGGTGGCAGCGGCGGCAGGCTGCGGTAATACGGCTCCCGGAAACTCAGGGGCGGTTGCCTGGGGTCGTGCGGAGCCGTCAATGCAACATACGCCAGAAACGGCTTTTGCATGTCATGTGTCTGCAGGAACTCAATCGCGGAGTCCGCAAACAGTTCGCTGGAGAATTTCTCACCGGTCCGCACGGGTGTCAGTTTTCCGTCCGGGCCCAGGTCACGGACGGGTACCTTGGTGTGGTCCGACATGCCACCAAACATCACGGTCTTGCCCCGCTGGAACGCCCGCAGCCACGAAGGTTGTCCGTTGTGCCACTTCCCGGTTCCGAACGTGACATACCCATGTTGCTGCAGCAATTCCGGGAACAGAGTGGCCCCCTTCAAGGTCGTGGTCTCGACATTGAGCCAGCTCTTGCCGGTCATCAGCATGGCACGACTGGCAACACAGACGGCCCCGCTGTCGCCGCCCATGACATAGTTCCCGCGAAAGCTGAATCCTGAGGCCGCCAACTGGTCCAGGATCGGCGTTCGGATATGCGGGTTCCCATGCGCGGCAATCGTATCGGCACGCATGTCGTCGGCGAACAGGAACAGGATGTTTGGCTTGTCGGCAGCTGACAATGTCGACGACAGGGAGATCAGGCACCAGGCCATCAGCAGGTTGTGATTCATGATGTTGATGAACTTCCGTCGAGAGGGATCAGATCAACAGTTCGCCCAGCTTGGCAATGATTTCTGGAAAGGGAATCTCAGTTCCGATCAGGGGCAGGAACGGAATCGCCGCAGAGACGAACAGGACGGCCAGCGCGGCCCGATCGATCGGGATCATCCGCATCTCCTGAATATGATGGTAAGCCGTTGCGATGTGTGCCAGCGACTGGATGTCCATGGTTCCCAGCAACGGCTCACGATTCTTGGAATCGTTACTCAGCCACTTTTCATCGAACGCACTGTCGTGTCGCCAGATCAGATTTCCGAACCGCAGCAAACCTTCAAATCGTCGTCGGGACAATTGCGCAGCGAACGCCAGCAGGGGCAGGTGAACCAGACAAAGGATCAGGACCACGTAGACGATGACATGGTATTTCAGGGAATTCAACGACCCTCCTCGGTGATAGATTTCATAAGCACATCCTGCCGACACCACGACAGACAATGCCAGGACCATCGGTGCAAAACTTGCCTGACCATATGCCACGAATCCCAGGCCCCCGGCCTGGTCCGGGTGCGTGGGCGTCAGATTCAGTTCGATTCTGGATACTCGCAGAAGGAACCAGGACCAGAGCACGAAGATCCACAACGCCCGCAACAGAAAGAAATACAGAATCGGCAGGCTGATCAGCATGTGCCACCAGCCGGCCGGAGTCATGCCGGTCGCCAGTCGCTCCCAGGTGGAATGGCCTCCGGACAGCATGTAGTGGCGAGAGATGAACGAGGCTGCAATTGCGATCACAAACATGACAACTTCGGAGATCGTTGAGTCCTGCCATCGCTGTGACTGGGCAATGGCCGCATCGAATTGCGGTCGATCCCGGGGCGGAATGATATCGGTCCCCAGGAATTGACGAATCTGCAACGCCAGCCAGAAAATCCCGAAGACTTCAGCGGCTTCCAACAATGGCAGTGCCAGTAGAAACCTCGCGTTGACTTCAGGATCGCGCCACAAGGAAACGACGACATTCGTCCCGATCGCGTGTCCCGCAAACGCCGCCAGGATCACCAGTGGCAGCCATGTCAACAGAATCAGCAGGAATGCCCGCAAGATTCGTCGCCAGACCGGCGGTTCCAACAACCGGATCCGACCGGCAATTCGATTCGTCAGTCCGCCTGACTGCGACACAAACACTGGATCCGTGTTCGAGCGTGGGCCTTTGGACATGCATACCCTTGGTAAAAACCTGCGATCGCGAAATCACCCCCGTCGACAGCGAAGTACTGTAAGGTGGATGCCGCAATGCTTGCAACGCTGGGGAATCTCACTCACGAACCAGTCGCCTAGCCTTCATCTCGAAACGCGGCAACGAGCCCGCACCAACCAGGACGACTTCGGCCTGAAACTGCAGACGTTCTTTGATGGTCTTGCCGATTCGGGCGGCCAGCGAATCCAGGTCTGCTGCTGACAACCGCGCATCTGGTTCAAGTTCCAGTTTGACGTGGTTCATCTCCCGCTGCCGTGCGACCACGATCCGGAATTCGATGATCTCGGAAAACTCCCGAATGATCGCCTCAATGCTTGCCGGAAAGACGTTGTTGCCGCGCACGATCAGCATGTCATCCGTCCGGCCCTGGATGCCCCCTTTGAGACGCAACCAGTGTCGACCCGACGGGTGCGGCGAAGTTTCTGCCACGACCAGATCCCCGGTCCGGTACCGAATGACGGGAGAACCCGTGCGACCCAGGTTCGTGATGACCAGTTCTCCAGGCGTTCCTGGACGAACCGGCTGACCGGTGGTCGAGTCAATGATTTCAGCGATGCAGGCGGACTCCAACACGGTCAGATTACCCGGATCATCGTCGGCTTCGCTGGCGAGCGGTCCAATTTCAGTCATCCCCCAATGGTCAAAGACCCGCGCTCCCCAGGCAGATTCGATCCGCGACCGCACGGACGGGATGGCCCCGCCCGGTTCCCCCGCCACCAGAATGGCGCGGACAGAACTGTTCGCGACATCAAACCCCTTTTCCGCAGCGACCTCGGCCAGACGCAGCGCGTATGTGGGTGTACAGCCCAACATCGTAATCTCGTTGTCCTGAATCAGTTTCAGCCGGGCTTCACTGCTCATGCCTCCTGCCGCCAAACACAGATTCCCCTGTCGCAACGCTCCCTCGAATCCAGCCCAGAAACCCAGGAACGGGCCGAACGAGAACGGAAAACAGAGTCGATCTTCCGGCCGCAGCTTCATCAAGCGGTAGATGACCGACCAGCAATCGAGCAGCCAGTTCCAACTGGCAGGAGTATCCAGCCAGCGGAGCGGTTGGCCGGTTGTGGTCCCCGACGTCTGGTGTAACCGGGCATATCCCGTCACGGGAAATGTCAGATTCTGTCCGTACGGCGGAAACGCCGCCTGATTGGTCGCCAGTTCCGGTTTCGTCGTCAACGGGATTTGACGGAGGTCCTCCACGGTTTGAATCGAATCAGGATTCACCCCCGCGTCACGGAACTTGTTGGTCCAGAAGGGGTTTGCGGGGACGATTGCGTCCAGAAGTGCTCTTAGCTGAGTCGATTGCCACGAGTGCAACTGAGTGCGCGACCAACATTCAGGGTAATCGGCACTCATGGACTGCAGGCCTTCAGAGGGTGGGGCGGGCGGGGCACCCGAGTCGAAAGCCAGGGATCAGGCGCAGTCAGGGACACACGCCGGTCCTCGCTTCAACATGTCGGTGTTACCCGGTTCGATCGTGTCGTTCAACTGGTTGAAGCATAATCGACCCAGTCTCCGGTTGGCCACTATTCCTGCCCCAGTTGCAGTTTGGGGAAGGATCGATATAATCCGAGGCTTCGGTTGACAGAAGAGATTCAGCGGATATTGCCGCCTGCGAGGCCAGCCGCCTCGTCGGTTTGGGTAGTGATACTCGCAACAACGCCCGTACGAAAGGCCGACTGTGTTGAAGACGAATGAGCCCGTCAACATTCGAGCAATCCTGAATAACAAGGGGCAGGTGACTGCCGACGAGTTGGCACAGATGAATCGTGCTGTCGCCAGCGATCAAGTCGTGCAGGCCCGCATCGAAATCGAAGCGATCTTGCGTGACGTCGAAAGTGGGGCCGCCCCGGGCTCGACAGTTCGTGCAGGAATTGGTGCCTATCTGTTGGGGCAGCACGCCATTGCGGAGCGCCTGTTATCAGGGGTTTCCGATGACGGAACGGCGCTGTACATCCTGGCGATGGCCCAGTTGTCCCTGTCCAAATACAAAGAAGCCGAACAGAACCTGACGAGCGCCGCCAAGGTTGGATACGATGCCGTCGAATGCACCTTGAAGAAGGCCGGCGCCTTGCGGATGCAGGGAAAGCTCGATCTGGCCGAAGCCGCGTTGAAGCAGGCTGGCCTGGAAGGGGCGCGCCGGGCTGACTATTCCTACCAGATGGGATGCATCCTTTCTGATCGAGGCGACACCTACGGTGCGATTGAATACTTCGAACGCGCTGTCGACATGGATTCGCACCACGGCCAGGCCCTGTTCCGCCTGGCGGGCGAAAACGCCCGCTACGGCAACGACAACGAGGCCATTCGCCTGTATGAACAAGCACTCAGTCGGCCCCCGTATCACCTGGGGGCCTTGATGAACCTGGGACTGCTGTACGAAGACAAGGGCAACTATGCGGCGTCGGCGTTCTGCTTCCGACGTGTGCTGGCCTACGACCCCACGCACGAACGCGCCAAGATGTACATGCAGGACATCGAAGCTACCAGCGAGATGTACTACGATGACGACATGGCTCGCAACGAAGCCCGGCTGGCTCAACTTCTCAGCCGCCCCGTGACCGACTTCGAACTTTCCGTTCGCAGCCGCAACTGTCTGGCCAGCATGAATATCGTCACACTGGGCGATCTGACCAAGATCACCGAAGGGGAGCTGCTGGAAGGGAAGAACTTTGGCGAAACGTCGCTGGTCGAAATCCGCGAACTGATGACCGCTCACGGATTGCAGGTCGGTCAAAACCTGCAGCCTGCGAAGGTCAAGGACACATTTGCCACCAGCGCCAGTGCCAGCTTCGGATTCATCGCGCCAGACCTGTCTCCCCAGGAACAGGCGATGCTGTCGCGGCCGGTTTCCGACTTGAATCTGTCTGTGCGAGCCCGTAAGTGCATGGCCCGACTGGCCATTACGTCCCTGAGTGAACTCGTTCAACGCTCGCCGGATGAACTTCTGGCCACCAAGAACTTCGGGGTGACGTCGCTGAACGAAATCCGCCAGCAACTGGCGGAAATGAATTTGAAGCTGCGTAACGACTGATTGCGTCGCTGCCGATGATCCTCGCGACGGCCCCTTGTGGGCCGTCGCTTTTTTTCGGTTTGATCGATGGTTGAGGGCGATGGTCTCGCAGACTTCGATACCAGCGCTTGACTGATTTCAGCGGCCTGTGGCGGAGATCCCATCCGTGACTCATCGATCAAATCGACACTCGGGCGAAGGAGGAAAGTCGCTGGGCGTCTGGCTGGCCCTGACGGCGCTGATGATCTGTGCCGCGTTTGTCTTCAAGGTTGACTCGCGCAATGACACGCCACCCATGCAGGTCAAATCGCCGCTGCCAACCCGGCCTGTCAAAAAAGTAAAATCCGTTGAATCACCTCCCGTCGATCTCTCCGTCTCGCCGCTGATCCGAGTCAACGTGACACCGGGAGGCTCGGACAGCTTGAACCTGGAGATCCGCGGCCCCTATTCGATTCGCCTGGTCGGTTCGTCGAAGGAATTGAGCAAGGGGACAGAACTCAAGACCGTGAAGGTGCAGTCGACGGCCACCGGGCTGAAACTGGGGAAGAGCACGTTCTCGACCACTCGACTGGAAATCGTTCCCGGAAAATCGCCTGCCGTGCGCATCAACGATCACCTGTACCGCGGCACAGTGCGTCTGTTTCGCCGCACCGATGGGCAGGTCTCGGCGGTCAACGTTCTCCCGTTGGAAGAGTACCTGGCAAGTGTCGTCGATTCCGAGATGCCCGCCGCCTTCCCGCCGGCGGCCCGACAGGCACAGGCGATTGTCTCTCGAACGTATGCGTTGTACCAGATGGCCCACGCCGATCCTGCCGCTGTCTTCGATCTGTATTCTTCGCAGCGCAGTCAGAAGTACCTGGGAGTGGAATACACCGATAGCGGTCGTCGACTGGCTGGCGAATCCGAAAGCAGTCGCAAAGCAGTCGCGGATACACGCGGCGTCGTCTGCGCACATCGCGGTCAGTTGTTCAGCACGTATTATTCGGCCACATGTGGCGGTCAGACGACGACGGGTACTGAGATTTTTCCGGATGCGGCCCCGGTCATCAAATCGGTTCCGTGCGACTGGTGTCGCGACTCGGAGTATTTCCGTTGGACCGCTCAGGTGGAACGCCGTGACTTCCTCAAGAAAACGCAACCGACCGGGTCGCTGTCGACACTCACGTCAATTCAACAGACGGCGGGTCCCGGCGGCGGCGTCATTTCGCGGTTTCGGTTGACCGATGGCAAGAAATCAGCGGATGTCACCGGAGTTCAACTTCGTGATCAACTGGCGCTCCGCAGCCCTCATTTTACACTGACGATGCAAAAGGATCAGATCCATGCGGCGGGGCGCGGACATGGCCACGGCGTCGGCCTGTGCCAGTGGGGAGCCCGTGGTCAGGCCCAGGCAGGCAAGACCGCGTACGAGATCGTCCGGCATTATTATCCTGGTGCTGAGTTGGTCGTGATTGACTACTGAACCCGCGCAATGATCACTGTGGCATCATCGTTGGGCTCCCCGGTCTGGCGGAAGTCGCAGACGACCGAGTGAAGCAATTCCACCAGCTCTTCGACCGGTCGGTGATGTTCGCGTTTCAGCAGGTCCAGGACGCGTTGACGCCCAAATTGAACCCCGTCGGGATTCATTGCCTCTTCGATACCATCGGTCAGCAGGATCAGCAGATTGTCATGCTGCAACGGAACAGTCGTGACCGGGTATTCGGACTCGGCGAACCAGCCCAGTGGCGGTCCGTTCTGATCCAGCAAGCATTCAAGGTCCCCATTGGGCTTCAGCAAATAACCCAGGTGGCCGGCACCGGAATAGGTCAGCGTCTGCTGGACGGGATCGAACACCGCCAGCAGCAGTGTGACGAAGCGACTGTCCAGGACATCGTCAATCAACAGTTGATTTGCCTGCTTCAGGATCAATCCCAGGTCGGATTCCATCTTGCTGAGAGCACGCAGATAGGAACGGGCGGCCGCCGTCACCAGGGCGGCTGCGAACCCATGGCCACTGGCATCGCCGATCACCAATTCCAGTCGATCACCATCCATCCGCAACAAGTCATAGAAGTCGCCCCCCGTCGCGTCGGCCGGAGTGGACCGGGCCGCCAGTTCGATGCCGGGCAGATCCCTGGGAATCTGGGGCAACATCGATTCCTGCACCAACCGGGCGAGAGTCGATTCCTTTTCCCGCCGTTTACGCTCGGTAATGTTGACGATCGCGGCCACAACGAGGGGACCGTCGGGAGTTTCCACGGGACTCAGACCGATTTCGACGGGGAATTCCTCGCCGTGAGCATCCATCCCCGTGACTTCCCGTCCCACACCCATCACGCGCGGCAACATGGCACGGAAGAAACCATCCACTTGCTGGCTGTGTGACGGTCGGAAACGCTCGGGAAGCAATCCGTCGATATGCATTCCCATCAGTTGATCGACTGGATAAGAAAAAACGTCCGCAGCCCGGCGATTGGCCACCACGATCGTTCCATCCCTCCGAACCACCAGCATTGCGACGGGTGCCGCATCAATTAACTGGCTCATCTGGACATCGCGCCTGGCCGCATTGTCACTGGCCTCCATCATTCCCCCGATCGCGATTTCAGAACTGGTTTTTGCATTCCGTCAGACTACCGGCGTTGGGCAGGGAACAAAAGCTTCCGAATTATTCAGCAATGGCCCGGCGATGGCTGGCGCGGAGGACCGTCGGCGCTATGATTGCTGTCTTCGCTGGGGCGGACGATCTTCGGTTTGGCAACTGGTGGAGCAGGCAGCGGCGACCGCGTTCATCAAACAGCCGACGCGTTTGGTATCGACAGGATTGAACAGTTTTCCATCGCATTTCAGCGAGCTTCCGACGATCAGTCCGCGTGCTCCGGACTGCATGAGACTTGCGACATTTTCATTGTTAACACCGCTGCCGACGAATACGGGGACTGCACCTGCTGCCTGGCTGACAATCGACAAGGATTCCAGATCGGTCGCCGTTCCGGTGGCATGGCCGGAGACAATGACGGCGTCGGCATGGGCTCGCTCGACCAGGTCGCGGGTTTCAATGTCGAGAGGACGCGTGGCCAGTGGTGCCGAGTGCTTGACGTCCACATCGGCCAGGATGCGGATTCCGGAGCACCCAAGATTGGCTCGTTCGCACAACAGATCATGGGCGATTCCCTGGATCAATCCCTGGTCAGTCACGCGCGCCCCGCACAAGACATTGACGCGGATGAAACTGGCACCCGAGGCCGCAGCGACTGCGAGGGCACTGCGACCGTCGTTTCGCAAGACATTGATCCCCAGCGGCAAAGGGACACGCTGGCGAACGGCGCAGGCCAGAGCCGTCATCGCCGCCACCGTGATGGCGGGGACACGATCCGGGTGGAACGGCGTGTCACCAAAGTTCTCCAACATCAGGCCGTTCACTCCACCGTCGCGCAGTGACTGGGCATCCTGCAGAACAAACCGCAGGATCTCGTCGAGGTCACCGCGACAGGCGTGTGATCCCGGCAACGGTGGACAGTGAAGCATCCCAATCACCGGAACTTTGATTCCCGCCCATTCTGGCAATAATGACATCGTGACCCCAATCTCAAGGGGATATCGACCGGGGATCGTGGACAGGGTCCACCCTTGAATCGCGTTAACCGCCACTCCGGGCCCGGTACAACTGGATGACAATTCCGTCGAGAAAGTCCGCGAGACGATCGGCCGCTTCCATCGCATGTTCGCGCATCCGCCACATGTCCTTGTAACTGGAGGGACGTTTCCACAGCGATCCGATCACGGCACCCAGGCGGACCGCTCCGGTTTCTCCGATCAGGCTCAGGACTTCGGGGGGCAGGTCGGTCGACATGTCGTCGCTGATGGCACGAACCGACATGAAGCGAGTTTTCGTTTCACGACAGACGCTGGCCACGGCGATTGATTCCATGTCGACGGCAATGGCCCCTGTCTCTGTGGCCAGAGCCTGCTTGTCGGCGATCGTTCTCACCATTCGATCCACCGTCAATGTTCGGCCAACATGCAGTCCTTTGGCCGGATTGGCGGCCATCGCCAGATCAATCTTCAATGGTTCGATTTTCAGGCCGACCAGTTCATTGGAGACCACGATGTTGCCGACCTTCAAGTCCGCCCGCAGGGCTCCGGCAAACCCGGTCGAGATGACCCACGGCGGCTTGTGTGCGTCCAGCAGAGACCGGGTGGCGCGCTGTGCGCGGACGGGGCCCGTACCTGCTTCGACAATGGCAACGCGAATTCCGTCGTACAATCCGCCAACAAACTTGAACGGACCGCCGCTGTAGGATTTAACACGCTGGCAACGATTCAGAAAGGGACTGATCTCCAACGGCAGGGAACAGACGATTCCGATGTCCGCACTGGCGACGTCCACGGAAGTCACATCTGTCGCATTCATGAATCGCTCGGATCTTGAAAAACCGGGTTGATGTGAACCATCCATCAGTGGCTGGACCAGACCGGCGAAACGCGACCCCTGACACGCAGAGGCCACGGTTTCGCCCTTGCTGGCATCATACATCAGTGGGCGTTTTCAGATTCGAACTTTCGCAGGAATTCGATCAGGGCATCGATCCCAGCTTCCGGAAACGCGTTGTAGAGGCTGGCTCGCATGCCACCGACACTGCGATGACCCTTCAATCCGTCAAATCCCGCCTTGGTGGCGGCCGAGCAGAACTTCGCGTCCAGTTCGGCGTTGCCGGTCACGAACGTCACGTTCATTTGCGAGCGACTGTCCAGGGCGGCGGTTCCCTTGAACAGCCTGCTCTGGTCCAGGTACGCATACAACTTGGCCGACTTGCGCTGATTGACGGCCCCCAGAGCGGTCAGGCCACCGGACTGCTTGATCCACTTCAGGACCAGTCCGACCAGGTAGATCGCGAATGTCGGTGGCGTATTGTACATCGAGTCGTTTTTGGCATGCGTC
This sequence comes from Planctomycetota bacterium, assembly GCA_018242525.1. Taxonomy (GTDB): domain Bacteria; phylum Planctomycetota; class Planctomycetia; order Planctomycetales; family Planctomycetaceae; genus Schlesneria. The sequence goes on from JAFEBS010000013.1 coordinate 27,822, forward strand.
CGGTACTGCAGCATGGTTGGCAGGTCTTTGGACCCGCGTTCGATCATGTCGTCGCGCATCAACACCAGAGTGACCCCGGACGGACCCAGGTTCTTCTGTGCTCCCGCATAAACCATCGCGTGGCGGGAAATGTCGATGGGACGCGAGAAGATATCGCTGCTGGCATCACAAATGGTGTCGGTCGACGCAGGCACGGGAGGCATCCCGGCCCACTGGGTTCCAAAAATCGTGTTGTTTGACGTGTAATGCACGTAAGCGGGATTGGGGCTGAACGAACAGGTTGCCGGAATGTACGAGAAATTTCTGTCCTGACTGGTACAGGCCACATGCGTGCCGCCGAAGCGGACGGCTTCTTCCAACGCTTTTTCGGACCAGGCTCCCGTGACCAGGTAATCGGCGGTCCGGTCCCGGGGCAACAAGTTCATTGGGATCATGAAGAACTGAGACGACGCTCCCCCTTGCAGGAAGAGGATCTTGTAGTTGTCTGGAATGTTGCCAACTTCACGACACAGGGCGACGGTTTCTTCGTAGACCGCCAGAAACGCCTTACCGCGATGCGAATGTTCCAGGATGCCGATCCCGGAACTACCGAGCGACAGCAGGTTTTCCCGAGCCTCCTCCAAAACCGATTCCGGGAGAACGGCCGGTCCGGCCGAGAAATTCCAAATCCGCTGCGTCATGCGTCCACGTTCCTGTTCAAGTTTCGAAAGAGGCCGTCTTCAGGTTTGGGAGACGGCAGGGACGGTAGTATGTCCGGGCTTTACAGAGTCCGTCAATGTCTGCGACCATAGACAATGCAACACCGATTCAAGGTGATCGAAAACCAGCAGCCTGTGGAAAAAGGCGTCTGACCCTTTGTAGGGCAATGAATTCCATCCAAAAATCAAAATTGCATGCCCGGAGAGGGTCAGACACCTTTTTTACGGGCTGCCAGGTCTTTTCTGAGAAATCGAATGCGGACGTTTGGAGTCTTCTGCAAGCACCCCCGTCCGGGGCAGGTCAAAACCCGACTCGCAGAGCATATCGGACCAGCAAGTGCCGTAACGCTGGCGGCGGCATTCCTGGATGACCTGACCCTGGAATTCCGGAATATCGCCCAGCGGCGTATTCTGGGGTACTCTCCCGCAGACTCCGCCCACTATTTTCATCACTTCTCGCGATTTGGCTATGATTTATGGCCGCAGCCTGAGGGAGATTTGGGGGCTCGGCTGTCAGCGTTCTTCTCGGAAACATTGCAAACTGTCGACGATCGTACCGTTTTGATCGGATCGGACAGTCCCACGATTCCGCGAGAATACGTGCAGCTTGCGTTTGAGAAGCTTGATGAGTTTGACTGCGTTGTCGGACCGGCCATGGACGGCGGCTATTATCTGGTCGGACTGCGACGCTGCATCCCGCAATTGTTCGAAAACATTGTCTGGAGCGGTGCCAGTGTCCTGCATCAGACCGTGCAGCGCATCAGCGGACTGGGACTGTCACTCGGGCTGCTTCCCCCCTGGTATGACATTGACGATCTTGACGACCTGTGGATGTTGGCCGGACACATCCAGGCATTGACGCGCTCGGGGCAGACGCACCCCTGCCCGGTGACCGCGACAGTGCTGCGACAGTTGCACCTTGGCTGACTGTGGGTCGATCGTCGCGATGTCCCTCCCGAGGAAAGCCGTGACGACCTGGAAGCGATCTTCAACGTGGTCACGGAGGCAACCTGGCAGATGCGATTGATGTGTAGCAAGGGCCGGCGGGGCCGGGATCGGAACGGAACAGTACCAGCGCATCGATCGTCGTATCGCCAAGGTCTGTTGCTGATTTCTGCTGGATCTCGCCGATGAGTGACGCAGGCGGAACCGATTTGACCCGGGCGAGAGTGATGTGGGGATGAAACGGTCGGGCCTCGCGCGCAAATCCCAGGGCTTCACATCGCTCCCACAACCGGTCGGACCACCGAACCAGCGGCACTGGGTTTTCAAACCCGGCCCAGACCACGTTGGGCCGGGAGATACTCGGAAATGCCCCCAAGCCGTGGATCTTGAGACTCTGCACGTGTTCTGCAGCGGCGACCGCCTGTAGGGCGGCGGCGAGTTCGGGAACCTGATCGGCGCGTGTTTCACCCAGAAACGGCAGTGTCACATGCAGTTCATCTGCAGCCACAACTTTCAGGGAGGGACGTAAACGTGACAACTGCGACAACACAATTTCCAACGCGGGGGTCGCCACAATGCGGACTGCCATAAACGTGCGCATCGGACGACACTCAACGTGGACGATTCTGCCAGGCCTGCTTCAGTTCATCAAAGCCGCGCAGCGGTCCGTCCGCAGGAGGGGCACTGTCGCCAGTATCAGTTGTGCCTTTGCCGTCAGGTCGGGCGGCGACAGGCTTCGCGGTGGCCAGCTTCGATTCACGGATGGCCTTGGGCGAGGACACCGCGCCGTCAGGCGGGATCATCGTCAGCCCGACGCGTTTTCGTTCGCGATCAACGCTCAGCACCCAGACCGTGACAACATCGCCGATCGCCACAACATCCAGCGGCGATCTCACAAAATGAGTGGCCAATTGACTGATGTGAACCAGCGCCGAATCCTTCAGGCCCACGTCCACGAACGCCCCGAAGTCGACCACATTCAAAATGGTCCCCTGCAGTTCCATGCCAACTTCGATGTGGTCCAGCGACAAGACCCCCTTGCGAAACAGCGGCGGCGGCAGATCCGCGCGGGGATCCCGTCCCGGGCGCAGCAACGCATCAATGATGTCCGTCAACGTCGGCAGGCCGACCGCAAGTTCTTTGGATAACTGGGGTGGCTCGACCGTCGACAACTGCTCTCGCAACGGTGTTCGATCGGCCCCGGGACGCAACAGATCTGGAGTCACGTTGCAGCGTGCCAGCAGCAAGCGGGCCACTTCGTAGCTTTCAGGATGAATCCAGGTATTGTCGAGTGGCTCGTCTCCTTCCAGTTTCAGAAAGCCCGCCGCCTGGGTGAACGTCGCCGGGCCGACTCCGGGGACATCCAGCAACTGCTTGCGACTTTGGAAGCGACCGGTCTTTTCGCGGTATTCCACGACACGCCTGGCGATCAATTGATTGAACCCGCTGACGTGCATCAGCAATGACGGGCTGGCAGTGTTGAGATCAACACCGACAAAGTTCACGCAGGACTCGACAACGTCGTCCAGGGCCTCTTTCAACTGCTTAGCATTCAGGTCGTGCTGGTACATTCCGACGCCGATGTGCTGCGGCTCGATCTTGACGAGTTCACTAAGCGGATCCTGCAACCGGCGGCCAATGCTGACCGTGCCGCGCGCGGTGGCGTCCAGGTTGGCGAATTCCTGTTGAGCCACCGTGCTGGTTGAATAGATGCTGGCTCCGGCTTCGTTCACGATGATGTATCGCGCCTCGGGGCATTCGGTGGCGATCAACTCGGACACCAGTTCTTCGGTTTCACGGCACGCGGTGCCGTTGCCGATGGCGATCACCAGGCAGCGATGTTCCCGCAGGAACGCGGCGAGTTTGCTGCGGGCTTCTGTCTTGCGGTCCGAAGAGCCGACGATACTGACGATGTCGATCCCCAACAGCGATCCGAATTCGTCCAGTGCGGCCAGCTTGCAACCCGTCCGAAAGCCCGGGTCAATCGCCAGGACTCGCTGATCGCGCAGCGGTGGCTGCAGCAGAAGTTGCCGCAGGTTCTGCGAGAACACGGTAATGGCGTGTCGCTCGGCCTTCTCGGTCAGGTCGCGGCGCGCTTCCCGTTCCAGGGCCGGGCGGATGAAGCGTTCCAGGGCATCCGTCGCGCAGGCAGTCAGGAACTCGCGACACGCATGGTCTTTGATCCGCAAATGTTCGATGGCATTCCACAGGGCTTGCGGTCCGTCCCAGTCAAACGAGACCCGTAGCGCTTTTTGTTCTTCGCCACGATTGAGCGCCAGGATGCGATGCGGGGGCATCTTGGAAATCGGCTCGCTGTAGTCGAAGTAGTCCCGGAATTCGGGATGTGTCTGGTCGGCGACTTTTGATCCGACCGAAGTCAGCTTGCCGGTCAGTCGGGCAATGTTGCGACAACGTTCGCGCAGATCCGCATCGTCCGAAATTCGCTCGGCCAGGATATCCGCCGCGCCAGCGAGAACGCTCTCGGCATCCGGCAATTCCAGGTCCGGGCGAATCAAAGGTTCGGCTGCCGCCTTCAAGCCCGCGTCGTTCAGCGTCTGATTCCAGATTGATTCCGCCAGCGGTTCCAGTCCCCTCTCACGAGCGATCGTCGCCCGTGACCGTCGCTTCGGACGAAAGGGAAGGTACAGGTCTTCGAGCCGTTTCAAGGAGTTGGCACGCTCGATTTCGGTCCGCAACTCGGGCGTCAGCTTTCCCTGACCATCGATCAGCCGCAGGATGTCTGCCGCACGTTCTGCCAGTTGCCGCAGCGATTGCACACGTTCTTCAATGGCACGGATCTGTTCTTCGTTCAGATTCCCCGTTCGCTCTTTTCGGTACCGAGTAATGAACGGGACAGTGTTTCCCTCGTCGAGCAGTTGCACCGTCTGGGTGACCTGCTCAAGACGGAGGCGCAGTTCGGCAGCGACGCGCGCCAAGTCCACACGAGTGGTTGTGTGCTGATCCATTGTCAAAAGCCGTTCCATAGCCATCTCAATTCCACCCTGACAAGATATGGTATCGCATTTTCCCGCGGCAATGGGAAGCGATCCGCAACTCCTGCCGAAATGTTACGGACTACAATCGCGGTTGCCGGTACAGGGAGATGGCGGGAAACTCACTCCGTGTGGCCGAGCCACGCCGAAAGTGTCAGCCGCAGAATCCGCCGTATTCGTAGCTTGTTCGGGAAAAGCAGAACGCATCAACCTGGTTCCAATCCGGAATGATGTTGACACTTGAGTACCATTTGGTCGTTCGCTGACCAATTCCGAAAGTTCGTCCGGTTTATTCGTCAAAATGATCAAGCGCGGGAAGACCGTCAGCCGATCTTCACACTAGCGTGGTGTGCTCCCACGATCAGGGGATTGTGCCGTCCATTGGGGATCCGGCCTTCCGTCATGTCGCCTCGAACAGGGATGAATGATGCGACACCGCCTTCGACTGTTCACGGGCGATGAATCTGCGGCTCCAGTCGCAGAGCAATCGGTCAATATTCGCCTCGCGGATGTTTCTCGCGCGCTCCTTGATGCCGCCCGGCGAAATCGAGCGTGGTTGGACGACTTTGCCGACGAGGAAATCCAGGTCTCACCTGACCTGTATGAGATTCTGGCGGCCTACGTTCGCCTGCGACCTGGTGCCTGAACGCAACCGGCATCTGCGGAATTCCGACTGGCGATGATTTCGTGTGACCCTGATTCGGCATAGAATCCGTGCGTCGCAGCAGAGTGTCAGCGTCAAGAATTTCGCCACGTAAGTCGAATCTGCATGGTTTCAGACTCCTCGCAGTCCGTTCCCTTCGATGGCCGCGATCCCGCGGTGGACGCCAGGCGGATTTGGCAGGCTGGCGTCGCAGCGGTCGATTCCGCCGGTCTGGTCCGGCAAGTGGTCCAGCGGCGGGGAAACGCGTTGTCCATCGCGGGGGCCGAATTTGCCGTCGCTTCGATCGGCCGGTTGATTGTCGTCGGAGCGGGTAAAGCGAGCGCCGGAATGGCGCGCGGATTGGAACAGGCACTGGGCCCCGACTTCGTGGATCAAAAAGTGATCGGTTGGGTCAATGTCCCGGGCGACTGCGTTGTTCCACTCCGACGCATCCACCTTCACAACGCGCGTCCCGCAGGTGTGAATGAACCGACCGCAGCGGGCGTCGCCGGCAGCCAACGGATCCTGGATCTTGTCTGTGACCTGCGTCCGGACGATCTCTGTCTGATCCTGATCTCGGGTGGTGGCAGCGCGCTGCTGCCGTTGCCCGTCCCCGGCATCACCCTGGCCGACAAACTCGCCATGACTCGGACCCTCAGTCGACATGGGGCGACGATTCAGGAATTGAATACCGTCCGCAAGCGACTGTCGCGGATCAAGGGAGGCGGACTGCTGCGAGCGGCCCCGGCAGGTCACCTGATCGCGTTGATAATCTCCGATGTCGTCGGCGACCCGCTGGACGTGATCGCATCGGGGCCCACAATCTGTGACCACGCGACGGCCGATGACGCGCTGGCTGTGCTGCGTCGCTTCCAGCAAGTTCCTGTCGAGGAACGTATCCCGCAGGCGATCTGGGCGGAACTGGAGCGTCAGTCGGCGATCACGACAGCGACCACTGCGCCAAGAGTTGACTGCCAGAATTCCATTATCGGAAACAACCAGACGGCATTGTCCGCAGCGGTCCAGCGAGCGATCGAATTGGGATACGACGTCCAGTCGCTGGGCAGTGATCGACAGGGAATCGCCAGGGGCGTGGGAATTGAACTCGCCGAACTCTGTCGGAAAGCTCGTCCAGCGGGCGGGGGGAAGCCTGTGTGCTTCATCGGTGGCGGCGAGCCGGTCGTGGAACTGGCCACAACGGACCGGCCAAGAAAGGGGGGGCGCAATCAGGAAGTGGCCCTGTCCGCATTGTGCCATTTGTGGCAGGACGACCTGTCCGGCATCGCCATCCTGTCGGGAGGCACGGACGGCGAAGATGGACCGACCGATGCTGCCGGCGCGGTTTGCAGCCACTCCGTCCGTGAAGCAGCCCGGGCACTCAATCTGGATCCATTCGACGCGCTGTCAATCAATAACTCGTATCCATTCTTCGCGGCCACTCAGGGTTTGCTGAAAACGGGTCCGACCCACACCAACGTCATGGATCTGCAGGTCGCGGTCATCCATCCCGGCACGAGTTGACTGGAATTGCCCGCCAAATGGGGCCTGACCACATCCCCATGGGGTTACTTCTTAAACTCAGGCCTCTGGCTCGCGGAGGATGGGGTGTTCTGACGGCAACACACCCAGGGCCAGCGCGCACTCTGCGGTGCCGGGATAAGATAGGGGGCTTGCGCTCGGCGGCCTGATTGTGTACATCGTCTTCCATGTCTCGTTGAAAATGAC
>JAFEBS010000014.1:0-4202 GCA_018242525.1 Planctomycetota bacterium
ATTTGAAAAAGGCGATCGCCCTGGGCAACCACCGACAGTTTGTTGCGTTGAACCAGAGCTTGGGGTAGCGTCACCGTATCGAATCCATCGATTCCGTGGAACATCACATGCAGCAACGCTTGTTCGTCACTTCGATACTAGGCCTTGTGTTCCTGGCCCGACAGATCACGGCGATGGCCGACTCGCCCGCTGAGAAACTCACCGAAGCCCGCGATCATACTCAACATGGCCGATATGACGAGGCCCTCGAAATCCTCGACGAACTGGCCCAACCCCCCGCCGACGGGGTCGACGCGACCGAACTGGCCCTGGCCCGGTGTCAGGCCCTGCACGCCAAAGGACAACGGGAAGCGGCCGAGGAAGTGCTGACGACCGCCTTGAAACAGGATGCCCGGTCGCCCGATTTGCATGCCGAATTGGCCCAACTGCATTACGAACGGGGACGCTTTGAGGCGGCTCAGACGGAAGCCGCCGCCGCTCTTGAATCCGACGCCGACCATTTGCTCGCCCGGTTGATCCAGGCGCACATCTGGGCGAATCAGGGGGACGTCAAGCAGGCGGATGATGGCTATCGCTGGTTTGTTCGTTATTACAACCGTCGACAGCCGAAGGATGCCAGATCGCTGGTCTACGTCTGTCGTGGTGCCTCGCAGTACGCCCGCTGGCACAGCGTCTCGCAGATTTTCGATTTCTGCGTCAATACACTCTGCACGGATGCCTTCAAGGCGGACAAGCAATCATGGCAGGCGCGGTACATGGCGGGGCAATTGCTCCTGGAAAAATACAACAAGGCCCAGGGACAGCCGGAACTGAAAGCCGCCCTGGCCATCAACCCCCGGGCGACCGAAGTCCTGTGCGCGCTGGGGCAGGCGGCGATCAAGGATTATGACTGGGACGAAGCCGAATCGCGCGCCCAGACCGCGCTGGAGATTTCTCCGAAACTGCCCGCCGCCCTGCGAATCCTGGCGGAAACAAAACTCTTCTTCCGCGAATTCGACGCGGCCGAAAAACTGCTGAACGAAGCATTGGAGGTCAACCCGATCGATCAGGATACGCTCGCCCTGCTGGCCACGTTGCGGCTGATGCAGGATGGTTGGCCCGATCCCGAACGGTTGAAAAAGCTGGTCAGCCACCTCGACCATATCGGCGACTTGAAGCTGGAGAATCCCACCCGCTTCGAACTGATCATGATCGACGTCGCCAGCCGCAATTCGAAGCCGGGCTATTTCCTGACGACGCTGGGGGAACAACTGGATCGATTCCGACAGCATTCCATCGCGGAACCGCTGTTTCAGGAGGCGATCCGGTTGATGCCTCAATTGTCCGAACCGAAGACGGCTCTGGGACAATTGTACATGCAGACCGGACGCATGAACGACGCCAAAAAGCTGCTGGACGAAGCGTTCAAGGCCGACCCCTATCACGTGCGCGTCAGCAACATGCGCAAGGTGTTGAAGGTGCTGGACGACTACGAAACGATCACCACGGACCATTTCGTCATCCGGGCCGACAGCAAAATGGACAAGCTGCTGGCTCGATACATGGCAGAATACATGGAAGAGATCTATCCGGAACTGACCGAATTGTTCGGCTTCGAGCCGGAACAGCGGACGCAGATTGAACTGTACAACACGGCCAAGGGTCTCTCGGCCCACCAGTGGTTCAGTGCCCGGATGGTCGGGCTGCCGTGGGTCCAGACGATCGGCGCGTCCACGGGTGTGATCATCGCCATCACCAGCCCGACCAGCATGGAAGAACCACTCAACTGGGCTCGCGTGATGAAGCACGAATACGTGCATATCCTGACGTTACAGCAGACTCACTTCAACATTCCTCACTGGTACACCGAGGCACTGGCAGTCCGGTCGGAAGGGATCCCGCGTCCCGTGCAATGGAACAAGTTGCTGCTGGAACGGGTTCCCAAGCGGGAATTGAAGAATCTGGACACACTCAGCATGGGTTTCATCCGGGCCGGTAACCAGGCGAACTGGAACTTCGCCTATTGCCAGAGCGTGTTGTACGCGGAATACATGGTCGAACGGTTCGGCGAACCGTCGCTCGCCAAACTGCTGGATGCGTATCGTCGCAACCGCACCACCGATCAGGCGATCCCCGAAGTATTTGGCGTCGACCAGGCGGACTTTGAAAAGGGGTACGTGGAGTACTTGGACAAGGTCGTGGCCGACATTCGCAAGACCGATGATGAACCCGAGTTTCGTCCCAATCAGATCGAACGCACGTACGAAAAGAACAAGAAAGATCCCCAGGCGGCGGCCGACTACGCTCACCTGCTGCTGCTGGTGAAGAAACGGGACGAAGCCCGGGAACTGGCAGAAGAAGTCCTCAAAAAAGCCCCCCAGAATCCCGTGGCGGCGTTCGTCATGGGAGCGTTGTTATTGCGCGAGGACAAGGCCGACGACGCGGCCCAGGTGCTCGAACCCGCCCTGGACCGGGAACATCCCAATCGTCGCGTCCTGGAACTGCTGGTGCGGGCCCGGCTGAAGTTGAAGGAGTCGCCGGAGGCCCTGGAGTTGTGCGAACTGGGGAAGCAGCATTTCCCCTACAACAGCGACTGGTGGAAGGGGATCGCCGCCGCAACGAAGCTGAACGGCGACACGGACAGTCGTCGCGACGCGTTGAAGACATTGACGCAGATCGAAGCGGACGATCCCGCCCCGTGCAAAGCCCTGTCCGAAATGGCACTCGCCGAAAAGAACTACGAGGACGCCTTTCAGTACGCCCGGATGGCGTTGCACATCGATGTGCTGGACGCCGAAATTCACCAGTTGCTGGGTGCCTCACTGCACGGCCTGAAACGCGACCCGCGCGCGATTCAAGAGTTCGAGACGGCCCTGGAACTGAAACCGGGCGATCTCAACCTGCAACTCGACCTGGCCGAAGTACTGATCGCAGCCGATCGTCAGGCCGAGGCCCGGGCCCTGATCGAAAAAGTCCTGACCAAGGACCCGGCGCACGAACGGGCACTGGAACTGAAGTCGCAACTGAAGAAATAACAGATCCGTCACCAACGAGTCGGAAAGCAGCCGGTTGCCACGGATTTCACACGGATAAATCCAAGGCCATCGCGTAAGTAGAAACGATGTTTTGGCGTCTGCGCGATCACATGTTCTGGTGTTTTCATCCGTGAAAATCGGTGCAAATCCGTGGCGAATTTTGCGGGCGGGCGAGCGTGTTGATAGGCCTTCGCCCGCGAGGACGACGCGCCTGCGAACGCCGCGGGTGAATTCTTATCCGCCACGCATCGCCGTCACTGGATGGTTCAGCCGGGACCAACCTGTCGATTCCCCGTCAAATCCCACAAAACGGGAATTTGCCGCGACTTCGGTCACAATCGGGATTTACGTGCGTCGAGACCAGTCGATCCGAATTCAATCGGCTGCGAGCCTTGCGTCGGCATCGCATTTCGCTAGACTCTTTCTCCACGGCGAAGCCCACCACCCACCGGGTGCTGAGCATCTCGTTGCACCCCTAGCTCAATTGGATAGAGCATCGGTCTACGGAACCGAAGGTTTCTGGTTCGAGCCCAGAGGGGTGTATTTTAGAGCCACAACGACTTCCGTCGGGTGGCTCTTTTCTTTCTGACTCCGGTCTGCCCAGGGACAATTGCAGGCGACCACGCGGACCCTTGATATGGCGGCAAGTTCAAGTCGATGGAACGCCTGGTTCGAATGGCACACGATGCGGGCAACGATTCTTGTCACGAAATTCCCAAGTGGCAAGACGCAGTCGTCATATCCGTTACTCCGAAGGAGTTTCGCCTTAGAGCCCAGGGTTGCCGCGCCCGCGGCTACCCTGGGGTCTGAACGCGTCGTGATTTTTACCCTGAAGGGGTTCTGCCTTCTGGAGCGAATACCCATGCCACAGTCTCTCGCCAATGTCCTCGCCCGTGTTTTCGACGAAAGATCGAATTCCATTTCTCAAGGACCAGATCTTCGGCGATGAGTTGCATGCCCAACGGGGAGGAACATCGAAACGCTTGAGTTGTCCACCGATCATCGTCGGCGGCGATGACGAGCCCGAAAATCGTGACCCGCGTTGAGTGCCACCGAGGCGGAGTGGCATTGTTTCATCGCTTGAAGTCAGTGAGCCGTGCCACTGCTTGACCGCTTTGGGTCAAGCAGTGCATGTGCGAGACGCGCGTTGACGATCGCTGACGCTTTGGGTTGCATTGTGAGCCGCAC
>JAFEBS010000014.1:4213-75615 GCA_018242525.1 Planctomycetota bacterium
CGGCTAGCGCCGTGCGGCTCACAACGTCAGTGCCATTCGGCTAGCTGGGCCACTCTCCGGATCGGTCCGTTTCAGCCATTTCTCAGCGGAATCTGCAGGGTAATCCGTCAGGCACTGCCCGGCCAGTTTTTGTTGAGCGGCTTTGATCCGGCGCGCCACCATTTTGCTTTCGATCGCTTCGTCGTCCGCCATTCCGAGTGACTTGAGGACACCTTCCACCCATTCGCCTCGGAACGCACGCATCAGCGGGTCCTGGAGCGAGACGTGAAACACCAGTCGGCTGTGGCCTGGCAGTCTGCGGGCAAACTCCAGGATCGCATCGTCGCAGGACAGCAGCGGATGGCGTTCTCCGACAATGATATGCCAGGGGTGGGTTTCGTCAGACGAAATCGTGGATGGTCTTGTGCTTTGCAGAGTGTCCGCGGTCGACACGATCATGGGACGGGACGACGTGACCGACTCACGGATTTCCTGAAGCTCGTCGAGGCAGTCTCGAAAATGTGCGACGAGGAGGATGGTGTGCGGGCGATCCTGCTCAGCGAGCAGTCGAGCGACCATCTGCCGGATCCCCTGGAACTTTGCCGGCTTCGTGAGCCAGATCATGTCATCGAGAACCGTGACATTGTCCGGCGTGCTTGTAAACCAATCAAACAGTCCCATCACCCCTGCCTTTTCGTCCGGGCCATGGTCATTTCCTGTGACGAACCCCGGAGCATGCAATGCGCCTCGATTCTATCCAGATCGCGTCTACAAGGGGAGAACCGGTCGTCGGTTCATTGAGACGGTCGATCCCGTTCGACCGACGCGGAATGATGTTCACCACGGAGACACGGAGGACACGGTGAAGATCACCCGTAGCGTCAGCAAGGGAGGGGGTGAACAGCGATTCCCGATGACTGCCTCGCTCACGCCTTTTGAAGTTGTGCCAGGAAAACCAGATCGGCTGTTGAGAGTGGTAGAGATGCACCACGAAGGGCACGAAGGTCCACGAAGGGAAGAACGGAAGATCTCTATGTATTCCTTCGTGGTGTATCTGCCTCGCTCCCTCGCTCACGCTTCGGCTTACATGCCGAAAGAAGGTGCGCTTGGGCTGACGTCGGCTGACGCCACTCCGGGCGGGGGACGGTGGATCATCGGGAACGATTGAGAACCGACCCGCGGCTAGCGCCGTGCGGCTCACAAAGTCAGTGCCATCGGGCTAGCGCCTGGGGCCTCACAAAAGACGTCTGCGGTCAGCCTTTCTCGCGGCGAAACGTCAACCATTCGTTGTACTGAGGCGATTTGACGAATCCCGCGAAATCTGGATCGGTGGCCATTTCCAGGAATTCCAATTGCGTCTTCTCGAACATCTGCTTCATGTTCTGCAGCGCGTCTTCGTATTTCTGTTCTTTGACGTCTGCCAGGACGATCGCCTGATACGCCGTTCCCCCTTCGGGTTCCAGCTGGATCGACTCATCCGCAGCAGTCCGGGCTTCGGCGAAGCGGCCGACCTGGGCCAGTTCGATGGCCAGGAGGCCGTGGAGATGACCGTCGGTTCCCTCCATCGCTTTCTCCAGCCGTTTCAACCCGTCGACAGCGGCCTGGTGATCCTTTTTCATCACCCAATAATCCAGCCGGACAAAATCGAGAGCCGGATCACCCGGATAATACTTATCGAAGTCTACCAGAACCTTTTCGTATTCATTGTCCGACACCTGCTGCGCCGCACTCAATCGCTGAAGCAGCAGAGCTTTCTCGCGCTTGAGCGTTTCCGGAAGCTGGGCATAAGTCTCGAGGGCCTGCTGCGGCTGATTGGAATGAAGCGCCGTCGTCATTTTCTGAATCTGTTTCAGGTGATTTGCGGCCTCGCGTTCTGCACCGCTCAATTTCTGCATCAACGTTGGCTGCAGACTGGCCATCGCGGGAATCATCAGTCTGCGAATCGTGGTCGTGAAAAGCTCACCAGACAGGTAGGAATATCCGTCAACGATCTTTAACTCGCCAGCCATGCTCTGACCCGGAACCCACTCCGTGTAATTGGAAGTTCCATCCTCGAAGATCAATCGAACCAGGATTCGCTTTCCATCCGGCTTATTCGTGACTCGAATGAATTTCGCGGAACCTGATCCAATGCGGGATGACAGGCTGCCGATCAATCCATTCGGGTTCTCGACAGCCGTCGTCACACCCCGCGTGAATCCTTCCTGGTCCCGCGCGGACACCCCCAGTCCAATCACGGCTCTGGCGGCAAACTTGTTCCAATCAAACTGCGTCGACAACAGGGCCGCCTGCCTGGACATCAAAGCGGCTTCCAGCTTCCTGCCGCATTCTTCGCAGGCGGCATCCGACAAGTTTCCCTGCGGCGGAAGTGCTGGAACAACATTGTGTCCTCCGACGGGATTGGCGGCAATGTTGTTCCGATTCGACCATTGCAAGCCGACAAGAATGAGCAGGCCGACAATCAAAACGAAACCCGCAGCGATCGATCCGCCAATGATCAGCAGACTTGCTGACGACGATCCTTTGGGTTTTGACGATTTTTTCGATCGGGACCGGCGCCTTCCCGGTTCATCATCATCATCATCAGTGCGTCGCCGTTGCCGGGGCAATTCCTCGTTAATCGACTCCTCCTCTTCATAATCTTCGGACTCGTCCTCGTCAGGCATCTCAACGACGAATGGATCTGAACATTTCGGACAGATCACCCGAAGCCCGATCTTGGAATCATCTTTCAGCTTCAATGTCGCATCACAATTGGGGCACGTCACCTTGATCGGGCCGGGCATGATTGAGTCCAGAAGAAGGGTTGATTGAAGGAGTGTCACTCTTTGATCACGAGATGTGACCGCCAGAACGTAAGCCAGACAGGCCACGATGGTCAAGTTTGCAGCAAGGGCCGGCACATGACTGGCCAAAAAATGATGCAAGCGGCCGTGCGTTTTCGTGGAGCTGTGATTGACCATCGCATTTAAAACTTGAGATAAACAGGGGAGTGATGATGGCCCCGTCGACTGCGGACGCTGGTGCTACCGATGGACTGGAGACTCGCCCGTTCACGACGAGGGGGATTGAAGTCCCGGTGATTAACAGGGTCGGAGAGACCTGCGGTCGGCTGTTTCGGCGAGGTCGGGAGCCCTGCGCCGAGCAGAGTCGGGCGTTTCGGCGAGGTCCGGAGACTCGCGCCGAGCAGCGGCGGCTTTTGCCGAATGGGGGCGTGCGGGCGGATTTTCATATTGCTGCCTGCTGACTGTGCCGATTATTCGGGAAGTGGGGAAAAGTCCGCGTGTGGGCCGTCATCATTTTCAAGGCCGCAGAATGTTCGGTAGGACCAGAAGCTGCCTTCGATGGTTGGGAATCGTGCTGCTGGCAGTGTGCTCTGCCAATGCCCGGGCACAGGTTCCGGGATCAAACGTTAAAGTTATCAATGTGCCGTCGGCGGGTGCGAGCAGTGAACTGTATGTTGGCATCCTCGGCGAGATCCTCAAGCCGGGCGTTTATCGACTTGATCGTCCATCGCTGACGCTGCAATCGGTCATTCGCCGCGCGGGAGGATTAACAGACGATTGTTCGGGAACCATCCGCATCGTCCGCCAGGATCGCCTTGTCGAAAGTCTCTTTTTCAATCCGCAGTCGAATACTCAACTGATGGCGGGGGATCTGCTGGTTGTCGAATCGCGGCGAGCCCAGTCGGCGATCAGCAAGCTGTATGAATCCGACCCGAATCTGCGTTCCACCTATGCCCGAGCGGCGGCGGAGGCGGTCAAAAGCGCGGATCCCGCGGGCGTTCAAGTCGCCTTTCTCAATGTCCTGGATCGGCCCGTCGTCGTGAAGGTCAAGCACGAAGATGCCCGCCTGTCCAACGTCCTGCAGATGCTGGATCAACCGCTCGAACTGGCCGAGTCTGTTCGTGTGATTGGTCCGGATCGTTTACTCCTTCAAGGAAATGCGACTCACCCGATCCAGGCTCCGCTGGCGGATGGGTCTGTCATCGTCTTTCCTCGAAATGCGATCAACCGCAAGTCACTGCCAGCACTGCCCGCCCCGTTCGATTCAGAGATCGCGTCCGGGGCGTTTCCGTCCCTGATCGGCGGGCCGTCTGGCCAGTCTGCCGAACTGCGAAACGTGGGTCAATTGCCGCCACGAGTGGCTCGAGAAACGCTGGTCCAACCGCCCGCCAATCTGGATCAGGCGACGGCCCCAGCCCCGACGTCCATTCAAAGCATCGTGCCGCCACCGATGACGGAACGCCTGGAAATCCCGGCTCCCGTTCAAACCCAACAGGCCAGTTCTCGACCACCGATTGCGACGCTACCGTCTTTCAAAGGTGGGTCGAGGATCACATCCTCCAGCCAGGTGACAAGAACGACTGATCCGGATCGGTCGGGCGAGCCACCCGCCATCGATCAGATGTCCCGTACTCCCGCAGAATCGGGTGAGTTCCACTCCCGAAGTTCAATTGATACGTCCCTGGATTCAAACGAGCCGGATGCCACGACGGTCGCGGAACCGAATGTCGCCAGCCATCATGATGGCAAGAAGGCCCCGATTTCGCTGCTGCAGATTGTGTCCGTCCTGGCAGGGATGGGGTTACTGATCGGCGTGGCATTGTTCACCCGGCACTATCTGGAACGTCGAGCCGTTCGGTCTGCCATTCAGAATTCTCAGATCGCACAGGCTCTTCCGCAAGCGCCGCTCACCAATGAGCAGTCGCAGATGTCCGCAACGAAGCGAGACCAAGGCCACGTCGAATCCACTGTCGAACGCTCGTCAGCCACGTTGTGGTTCGATCAACTGCTGGGGAATCAGTTGACGATTCGCGAAGAGCCGCTCGAATTTCCCAGCCAGATCGCTCTGCAGGGACGAATTGTTCCAGCACCGGTTTATCGCCTGGATACAGCCGCTTCTCATCCGCCGACCCCGCATTTCACCATCCGTCAGCCAGGCGAGGTCGAACAGGCTGCGAGTCTGCCGGAGTCGGAACCGGAAGTCATTGACGAATTCGAGGATGCTCATTCGAGCCGACCATCGCGTCCTCATTTCCTGCGCCGTGCCGGTGAAAAGACGGTTGCCGCGGCCGCGGTCATGGCGTCTCAGGCGGCCAGTCCGCCGGTTGTTGCCGAATTCAAACCAAGTTCGACTCCCGTCACCGACGCCCTTCGTCATCTGCAGGGAGGTCAGCCGTGAGTGTTGGCCTGGACCTGGGGACCACCGAACTGCGTTCGATCCGTGATTCCGGCGGCGATCTGATTTCGCGCCGCTGCCGCGCCTCGTACCTCGTCTTGAGAGATACGTCAGGGCATCGACGATTGCTCGAAAGCTTTCACGCCCGCCACGGAACCTGTGGTGACGATCTGGTGGTGTTCGGCGATGATGCGGACGAATGCGGCTCAATGCTGGATGTGCCCGCCATTCCGTTGCTGCGCGACGGACGCCTTCCCACGGATGATCCTGTCGCCCGGCAGATCCTGGCACTGATGGTGGAGGCGGTGCTGCCGGTCAACGAGACGCCGGGTGCGATTTGCTGCATGACAGTTCCTGGCGGGTATGGCCTGGAAGGTGATACGCAGTCGCTGGATGTCCGTTTCCTGAAACAGTTGGTGGCCTTGCGGGGGTACACGCCGCAACTGATTTCGTCCGGGCATGCAGTCGTGCTGGCGGAATTGTCGAACTCGTCGTTTTCCGGATTGGGTATCAGCCTGGGGGCCACGAACTGCGAAGTGAGCGTCAACCATTGCGGTCGGGAACTGGCCGTATTTACCGTCCCGGGCGAGTTGATTGACCTGGATGCTGCGGATCAACGTGGGGCCTGGGAACGCAACTGTTTGCGCGTTCTGACGACGATCTTAACCGAAGCCCGGGAAGCGCTGGATTCCGAGGGTTCGATCCGGCTAATCCAACATCCGGTCAGCATCGCCTGTACGGGTGGGATCACGGCGTCCGAGGGATTTGCGCGTCTGTTTCAGCAAGCCTGGCATCAGTCCGGCTGGCCGCTTCAGGTCGCTCAAGTTCGAATTGCGACGAATCCACGCTTTTGCATTGCCCGGGGTGGCCTGATTAAGGCTATTCTAGTAGGCCGTCCTGTCTCCGAGCGGCGGGTTGCGTGATCTGCGCAGCCTGCACTGTACTGTTTCCTGATTCATGTCTGGCAAGGCTGCATCGTGGCGCGAAACTGGCTTCTCGTCTTCGCGTGTTTGTGCGTGACGGGTGGAGGATGTTCCTCCCGGCATGCCCCTTCGTCGAATTCCGCGACGAACGTTGTGGGATTTCAACTGCCGACTCATGCAGCCCGACAGATTCGTAAAGGTCAGCATTACGACTTCGATCGCTCGGCGATGGAAGCCCGGTTGCAGAAGACCCTGGGGGGCCGACTGAGTCCGATGGATCAGGACGGGGTCACACAATACGAAAGCCGAGCTGGAAAATTCGTGCTGCAGATTAGTGGAAACCGGTCGGGGATCGAGCGGGCGACCCTGCGGTTGCATCGCAGCAATACGCTGTCTGAAAAACAGCGCACAGCGCGGGAGCGGGAAATCAAGATCATTGCCCAGGTATTGTTGATGGGTGATGACGGAACAAAATGGGTCTGTGAAGCGGCCTGCGGTTCTGTGGCAACCGCCACCCGCGAGGCAACCGAAGTCCACCAGTTCGGCAAGGCGAACTACATATTGAAGGCGTTCGAGCACGCCGACGCCGAAATTGATGACGAGCCGACGAATCCACGCCTGTGGATTACCATCGGGCCGCACATTGAATTCGAGAAACCCGAGCCTGTTCCCGCGAAGTAGGCCGGGCCTCACTTGCTCCGGCGCGCCGCAACCCTCATTGTATGAGCCCGCGCGGGGACCGGACCTGCCATCGGCAAGCGCTGGCGAGGGCGTGGTGAATGCCTGGAAATCAGCGATTCGCTCCGGCGAACGCTGTGGATGACATCTGAAATGTGCCCAACGCTGTATAGCGGGCCAGGCCTGCGCGGCGGAAGGTTCGCCGCACCCGTTTCATTCGACCGAGAAAGTTCGACGATCATGGTGGAAGTCTGTCCGTTTCGTGGCTGGCGTTACGATGTCGCTCAGGTCGGTGACCTGTCCGATGTCGTCACGCCACCCTACGATGTCATTGATGCCCGACAGCAGGACGATCTGTTCAAGAAGCATCCGTGTAACTTTATCCGACTGGAATTGAATCGCGATGAACCGGGCGACGCGTCACCAGATTCCAAATACGAACGCGCGGCCGGATTCTGGAAGCATTGGCGGCTGGATGGCATCCTGCGCCAGGAACACGAAGACGCGCTGTACGTCTATTCGCAGGAATTCGAGTGGGAAGGACAGACCCATGTCCGTAGCGGGTTCATGGGACGAGTACGACTGGAGGAGTTCGGGACAGGGAACATTTTTCCGCACGAACAAACGCTGACGGGTCCCAAGGCCGACCGGCTGAAACTGATTCGGGCCACCAAAGCCAACCTGTCGCCGATCTTCGGCCTGTATCCCGATGAGACCGGGGATGTGCAGCAGGCATTGAACAATACCTGCCTGACCCTCACCCCGAATGTGGCGACCGATCATCTGGGAGTGATTCACAAGGTCTGGGTGGTGACCGATCACAATGTGATCAACAAGGTCAAGGCGGGGTTGCGAGAAACCCCCGTGTTCATCGCGGATGGACATCACCGCTATGAAACAGCCTTGAACTACCGCCGGGAATTGCAGGCGTCCGGCAAGCTGAACGACGACATGGCTCCCGCGAACTTCGTCTTGATGATGTGTGTGGGGATGCAGGATCCTGGCTTGCAGATCCTGCCGACTCACCGCCTGGTTTCTGGTCTGCCGCAACTGACTTCGGCCGAGTTACAGAAGTGCCTGGCAGTACACTGCGAAATTGAAGTGATGGGGACTGGCGAGGAAGCGGCCCGCGACACGTGGGAAATGATCGAACTGGAAGGTGCCCAGAATGTCTTTGGCTTTGGAACTGCTGCGGACAACACCTGGATCCTGGCACGAGTGATCGATGCCAGCCCGATGGCAACCCTGGCCGCGGAACAGAGTGCCACCTGGCAGTCGCTGGGGGTCAGCATCCTTCATAAGCTGCTGCTGGAAGAGTTGATTTTCCCGCAGTTCGCCGGTAATCCGATGTTCCAATACGTGCATCGCGTGGACGAAACGACAGCCGCCCTCAAAGTGAAGTCGCACCAGTTGGCATGCCTGGTGGCACCCGCGAAGATTGAACACGTCGAGGAAATCGCGGCGGGCCGCGAAACGATGCCGCCGAAAAGTACATACTTTTATCCGAAGTTGTTGTCGGGAATGGTGGCCCATTCACTAGTCTAATGACACCTCCCCCAAAAAAGCCGGAGCAGTTCCAGGCGATAATAGTTAGCCGCGGGTGTATTCTTACTTGTCCATGAAGAACCGGCGGCTGGTGCCTTGCCACTCAAGAGCCCGGCTCACCAGACGAACGGGTGGCCGACGCTGGCAGCGTCGGACACGTCATTCGACAGTATCTGCGGCGTCGGTGCTGCCCAGTGTCATGCGGACCTGACTTTTGCGGCCGTCGCGGATCACGGTGACCAGGATCTGATCGCCGGGACGCTTCCCCTCGATATAGCTCAGGAAATCCTCGGCGTTGGCGATTTTCTGATCGTCCAGGCCAATGATCAGGTCCGCGGCGGCCCGGTCTTCGCGGGCAAATGCGAGCCGACCCAGGCGCGACTTGACGATCTTGGGTCCGCGCAGTCCCGCCTTCTCGGCCGGTCCATTCGGTCGCAGTTCTGCGATCAGCAACCCTTTTTCCGTCTGATAGACCTTGTCGATGCCGCTTTCCGGACGAATGACCCGGCCATGTTTCAGCAGTTGGGGAACGACGCGCGAGATCAGGCTGACGGGAATGGCAAAGCCAACTCCCGAACTCTGACCGGACGTGGTGGCAATCGCCGTGTTGATGCCAATCAGTCGGCCATGCGAATCCAGCAGGGGGCCCCCGGAACTGCCGGGGTTGATGGCGGCATCAATCTGGATGATCGACTTGATCTTCCAGTTTCCGTGAATCTGCAGCGACCGGTTCAGGCTGGAAATAATCCCCGTCGTCAGCGTTCGTTCCAATCCGAACGGGTTTCCGAGGGCGAACACGTTCATTCCCACCTTCAAGGATCGGGAGTCGCCCAGCATGACGGGAAAGATCTCGTCGGTGCCCACGTCGACACGAATGACCGCCAGGTCATTCAACGGATCCGAGCCGACGGGGGTGGCATCGTAGGTCTTGCCATTGTACAGCGTGACGGCGATCTCTTTGGCACCGCCCACGACATGGTGATTCGTCAGGATGTGCCCATCCAGATCGATGAATGCTCCCGATCCACTCCCTTCAGACGATCCTGCGAAGAGCGAACGCTCATTCTTGATCGCTTTTGCAGTGATGTTGACGACACTGCGATTGACAGCTTCGTAAACGGCCACCGTCACCGCTTCGTCCGGCGTATGGCCGTCTTCGTTGAAGACGCGACTGATCGGCGGAGAAATCCGTTCCACGGGCGAGGGTGGAACAATCTGTTCGTAGGCCACAACGGTTCGTCCCGGAGGACTGATCATCCAGATAGTCAGTGCGCTGCCGAACATCGCAGAGCAGAAGCATCCCAACAGCAGTCTCATGCGTATTCCTCTCCGCATCTGTCACCCGGGCGCGGCTTTCCCAGCGTAGCCGATCTCGTAAGAGATCGGACGTCGAGTGACATACTCTGAATTCTCACGAATTCAGCGACAAAAGATCGTCACCCGCGTTGGGCGGCTCCCGCGCTTCTGCATTCTCACCAAAACCACCCCATCAGGCTTTGCCCAACAATGGGGTCAGCCCAATTTGTTGCGCAAAGCCACCCGACAACCATGGATGGTATAGATACTTTCGCAATCCGCCTCAAGACCGTCCGTCAATTCCAAGACGGGAACCTGGGTTGATCACATGCTGGTCGGCCTGTTCGTTATTTCAAGTTCGCCAGGAATTCAACCACGTCTCGCAATTCACGGGGGGAAAGCGCCCGGTTCATTTCCGGCATGGCGGACTTCGGGGCCGAGCGCTCGTCGACATCGGCCGTTTTCAGGGTGACCCGGACTCCATTGGGTTGCTCGAGAACGATCTCCCCCATTTCCTCGCTGCGGATCAAGCCGCCGTAGATCTTGCCATCGTTCATGACCAGTGTGACGGTCTCAAACCCCTTGGCGATCCTGGCACTGGGGTCCACCAGCGATTGCAGCAACGACATGCGATCGTGACGAAGGGCGACATTGTGCAGGTCCGGTCCCGCGGTGCCCCCGGTCAGTTCGTTTCCCACCTTGTGACAGCGAACACATTGTCCCACGCGATGGCCCAGGACGATTTCGCGTCCCCGCTCGGAGTCGCCTCCGTTCAGAGAGATGCGGTGTCGAGCGAGCAAATCACCGGCAACCTGCCGGGCACGAAATTGATCGGCAGCCTGCTTCAGTTCGGGAAGGTCCCGGAGTGTGGCGGCTTCGAGAAGATCCAATTGAAGCGATTCAGGGACCTGATCCCCGGCCAGCTTGTTCATCCACGACAACAACAGCTTGTCGGCGAAATTGCGTTTAAGCGTCGCCAGGGCCAACAACGCCCGTTGACGCTCCACGATCGCGGCAGAATCGCTGTTGAGCGCTTCTTCCAGCACCGTGAAGGACTCGACCGGCTTGAGGATCGCCAGCAGATCGCGTGCTTCTGCGCGGACAAGCGGACGATCGGCTTTCAGAGCGACTTCAATCGCCTGCATGGCCAGCGGCGATTTGCGAAATGTCAGCAATCGCAGCGCCGCCGTCTGTGTGGCGGTATTCCTGGACGAGTCATTGACCCACCCTGCAAACACAGTGTCGTCCGTCGGCAATTGGTAACGGGCGATCAGCTTGACGACATCGGCTTGTAGTTCGTTGCCAGCACCGCCCAGCAGCGTCGCGACGTTGTCGGCCAGGTACGATTTTACGTGAGCCATTGCCTGCGGATCACGAGCGGGGACAGGTCGCCAGAACCCGGTCACGCGATCACGGGGGGCCGGCTGGTCCCAATCATGAAGGGCAGCCAATGCTTCCCGCCGAATTGTCAGGCTCAGCCCGGGTTCAACCACGAGCGACAGGACTCGCCGGGCCTGTTCCAAGCCGCCCAGACGAAAGTTCACGTTGATGATGCGCCGCGCCAGCGGTTCGGGAGCTTTTGCGGCGGAAGCTGCCTTCAGGGTTGGTGTCATTGCCGCCAGATGGGGGAAACTGGCTTCCAGCGGCAGGTCGCTGATCGCTCTGGCGGCTTCCGTGACGATGTTGATGTTTTGATCAAGCAGGGCGTGCTGCATGCCGGCATTGGTTGCTGACGTCGTGCTGACATCCTGGTTCAGGTTGTACGACCAATCGTGCTGCTGCAGATGCAAATGACGTAACGCAAGCACGCCGACCAGTCGAACCGCCGCACTTTGGTCCGACAGCAGAGGACTAAGTTGTGAAGTGGTCGTTGACTGACTCAGGCGGGCGGCGGCCATGACGCAGGCGTGACGCAGCCAGGGGTCAGCGTCGTTGTTCAACCGGATCAATTCCAGCAATTCGAGTGGGGCAGACGGGAATTCCAACCGGGAGATTGCCATCGCGGTAAAAAGCCGGACTCGGGGGCTTTTGTCCGAAAGCAGCTTCAAAACTGATGCAACTTGAGGCTTGTGAACGTCGCTGACTACCCCAGCGTGTTCGCCGATCAGTCGGACGGACCACGCCCGGATTTCGTCGTCTTCGTCATGAATGACACTGGCGATGGCGGTGACCGCGTTTGTTCGCAATTCCGCAGGATTGACCTGGCGGTGCGATCGCGCTCCCGCCAGTTGGCCCAGTCCCCACAAGGCGTGCAGGCGGGCCAAACGGGGACCGGAGGAGGCTAACGCGGCCTGAAACAACGGCAGCGATTCTTCGCCACGCGAGGCCAGTTCAAATTGAGCACGCTGGCGGACTCGCAGATCCGCATGCGCCAGCAATTCGACCAGGACCTTGAAATCAAGCTTTGGGAATCCTTCCCGTACCAGATCCGCAGTCTGCTTCACCGCGTGATCCTGAATATGCTTCGGATCGAAAATGGTATAGATTCGTCCGCCTGAACTGCCGCCGTTCCAGATCAGGTTGACGAAGTCACTCACGTACAGCCTGCCGTCGTATCCAAATTCGCAATCGGTGGCTGAGATGGGGGTCAGGAACTGATGTTCGTCGGTCGTTTCGAAGCCGGCGCCACGTGGCCGAACGGTGAAGGCATCTATGTCGCCATTGCCCGTGTAATTGCACATGAAGAAATGGTGATCGTAACGCGGGGACAGGCCGGTTCCCGGATAGTAGGTGAATCCAGACGGTCCGGCTCCCAGCTTGCCCACGGCCGGCAGGCACCACGCGGGCCGATCGGGTGACGTCGCGCTGTCATCCGGTTGGTGTTCTGTGATCCCGGCGTCGACGCTGCCATTCCATAGGTGCCACATCTTTTCCGCGTGCCACGGCCCGGTCAGATACGGATCCGGGATCGACTGAAACGACATGTTCCAGCCACTGTCGCTGCCTTCCAGACAATAGACCAATCGTGAATGATCACCTTTGTCGCAATTGTTGTCGGCCGCGAACAGATTGCCAAATTGATCGAAGGCCAATTCCTGAGGGTTGCGCAGTCCCCGGCAAACAACCTCCAGTTCACTGCCGTCCGGATAACAACGAAAGACGGCTCCATTGCGGGGACCATGCAGGATCTTGCCCTCATTCGTCGTGATATGGAAACCACGATCGCCGATCGAGAAATACAATTTGCCGTCGGGACCCCAGCACAAGCCGTGCAGATCGTGACCCAGGAACCCGGCGTTCACGCCGAACCCGGTATGAACGATGGTACGTTCATCGGCCACACCATCGCCATTCGTGTCCCGCAGTCGCCACAGATTCGGAATGCAGGTGAAATAGACATCACCGTCCCTGGCCATGACACCCGCGGCCAAACCATCCAGTGTCCCGTTAAAGCCGGGAGCAAACACTGTGGACCGATCCGCCTTGCCGTCTCCATCGGTGTCCTCAAGCAGTCGAACCTGGTCGGCAACCTTGCGAAACCAGTCCATCCCTCCTTCAAACTTCGATGCGAACTTCTCGTACATCTTCAGGCGGTCGTCGAGTGTCTGGATCTGCAGATCATCGTCCAGCAGGAATGGGCGAGTGCGATTCTCCTCGGTCCCCTGGTTGAACCGGTATTCCTCCGCCACGTAGACCCGGTTGCGTTCATCCAGTCCGATCGCGACAGGCGATGCCAGCTTCGGCTCCGCGGCGAACAATTCCACTTTCAGTCCGTCGGGGACTTTGAACGCGGCAAGGCGCCTGGTGGCGGCTTCGGTGCCGTCCGGAAGTTCCGATGGAGCGGCCATTCCCTGTCCGACGAGTCCGCCCACGATGACCACGACACGCACTGCAAAACCGAAATGACGCACGATCAGACCCCCACGGACTTCAAACCAGTGAACAAACCATCAAGTCAGCTTTTGTACCACCGGTCCTGGGGAAAGGCGATGTTACCGACCGTGACTGGCCAATGGCACTGACTTTGCTCGCCCGACGCGCGCGTTTTGAAGTTACGACTTTTCTCGTTCATCGTTCCCAAGCTCCCGCTTGGGAACGCCCGTCTTTGAAGCTCCGCTTCACGGTCCCTAGCACACCCGTACGTCCAGTCAGTCACCATGTCGACCAGTCCAAGTTGGCACGCACAGGGGCGGGCGATGGAGTATCTCCAATGCACTGAATCGTCAACATAGCTGCGTGCAACCGGATTGTTGTGCGTACATTCCAGTGACTGCCGCATCATTTCGTCGCTCTGGACCGTCAGAGACTGATCTCCTGCCGAATACCGACCGCGAAGCGGAGCTTCGAAGACGGGCGTTCCCAAGCGGGAGCTTGGGAACGAGAAAACGAGAAAAACATTCTGCGATACGATTTAGCAACGCGTGTCAGCGTCCATTCAGGGCGATGGTGTCACGCAAACAGGTCCGCAATCACCTGTCCGGTGCTCGCCGGCCGCGTAAACCCGTCCGGGCTGATCCGCGTTTCTGGCGGGATGTTCATGGCGTGAAACAGAGTGGCCGCGAAATCTTCCGGGCTCACGGGCCGATCTTTCACATACGCCGCCTGTTGATCGCTGGCCCCGTAGATTGCACCGCCACGAATCCCGGCCCCCGCCACCATCGCGGAATAACAATTCGGCCAGTGATCCCGGCCGATCGCCGCCGATCCCTTGCTGATGCGGGGAGTCCGCCCAAACTCGCCCACGAGGACCACCAGGGTGCTGTCGAGCAGTCCCCGGGCAGACAGGTCTTCGAGCAACGCCGAGACGGCTTCGTCGCATTTGGGCAGAGCCCAGCCGAGTCCGTTCCAGCCGTTGGCAAAGATGTCAATCCCGGCATTGCCGTGCATGTCCCAGGTCTCGACGCTCATGAACTTTTCACCGGGTGCCAGTCCCGTCCAGGCGACGACATTCACCAGCCGAACTCCGGCTTCCACCAGTCGTCGGGCCAGCAACAGATTCTGCCCCAGCGGGTGCCGTCCATAGCGATCGCGAATCGTGGGAGCTTCCTGCTGAATATCAAACGCCTTGCGCGCCTGGCTGCCCGCCAGCAGGTCGAATGCCCGTTCGCGAAACTGCGCATGCGACGCCGGTCCGCGTGCGGTCGTAGTGGGCGTGGACGCGACCTCCGTGGCTTGTCCCACCGGGGCTTCGACGTGAGCCAGCAATTGTCGACGGGCGTCCAGTCGATTCCGCGTCACCCCATCCGCGGTGTCGAAGGACTTCACGCGAAACTGCGGGTTCGCCGGATGATCGTCGTGATTGTCGCCGATCAATAGCGGACTGTGTGCCATTCCCAGGAAACCGCCGGTCAAGTACGCGGGCTCCGGTGGGGCGGCCCCGCCGCCGAATTTCTGCAGCCAGACGTGCGCAGGTACGCTGGTGGTCGCGGGGCGCAACTTGGAAACCACGGCCCCGAAGGACGGCGCATCGGCTGCGGGAAGCGACTGCCCCGCCAGCAACATCTTGTTGGCGACGTCATGGACCGGCACGCTGTGACTCATCGAACGAATGACGGCATAGCGATCGGCCAGCGTCGCCAGTCGGGGCATCAATTCTCCGACTTGAAAACCCGGAACGGACGTCGAAATCGGCTGATACGGGCCACGCACTTCGGCGGCGGCGGTCGGCTTCGGATCCCAGGAATCCAGTTGACTCAGACCACCATACTGAAAGATGAAAATGCACGACTTCGGCGTCGTGGGGGCATTCGCCGCCAGTAAGCGGGGCAGACCGAGTCCCAGCAGCGGGAGCGTTCCCGCCTGCAGGACCTGTCTGCGGGAAATCCCTCCTTGAGTCGCGTGTGTGTCTGTATCTGATCCCATCTGCGGTATGAATCTCCTCTGCATCAACGCCAATGGATGCCTCATCATCATAGCCAAGGGGATGGAAGAGTCGATCCCAAGTGGCGTTCCCGATTGATTCTTTGTCGACGGCATCAGAAACTGTGGTACACCGAAACATCCCCGCCAAACTCTTGTGGAAGAAAACGATGCGCTGTTCGCGTCTGTCAACAATGTTGGTTCTGGCATTGCTGGTGATCACGGGGGCCGCCCGCGCCGCGGAACCCCAGCCGGAATGGCCACCGGTTGTCGACCTTGCTCCCAACATAAAGCCATTTCCCGGCCGCAAGGTGGAGTACTTCCGGCATGGCACGAAGGCCGATTGGGGATATGCCAAACCACAACAGGATTTCTTCATCCTGGTCCACCCGGAAACACCGAGTCCCAAGGCTCCCGTCTACGTTTGCTTGCATTCCGCCGGGCATGATGGGAAGTCGGCGTATGAAATCGGCACGGAAGGGGCCGAAGGACCTCGTGGGCATTTCCTGTATTATCCACCGGCTGACTGCTATGGCCTGTATCCCGATTGCCGGGCCAACGGATCCGTCGGCGACTGGTGGTGGGGCGGGCCTCAACCCAACGAAAAGCAGCAAAAGAACCTGGGGCCGGAGGCAACGCCCACCGAAAAGCGGGTCGAAGACACGGTGAACTGGGTCCTGTGCCAGTATCCGACCGATCGCAATCGTGTGTACCTGACCGGCATCTCGATGGGTGGGAGTGGCTCGCTTGGCTTTGGCGTCCCCCGCGGCAACCTGTTCGCGTCGATCCTGGTCCATGTTCCAGCAGGAGCGGCCCATGTGGAGCAACGCATGAGTTTCCCGCCGCTGGAGGTTCCGGTGGGACGCAAGTTCGCAGATCCACCGGTGGTCGTCGCGTATTCCGGGGTCAACGATGGCTGGGCGAAAGACCAGGCGACGCTGATCAAGGGGATGCATGCGCGCAAGTACGCCTTCGTCGATTTCTGGGGTCACAGCGGTCACGATTCGACAAAGCAATCGATTGCCAGCCAGAACGACCTGGCGTTTTCGTACCCCTGGCTGGAGATCAGGAAGAACGAAGCCTATCCCGTCTTCACAGATGCCACGTCGGACAACAAGGCTCCGTGGTTGGCGACGGATGGGTCCGAACCGGCGGGACAGATCAATGCATTCTTCCGGTGGAAGAACCTGACCGATACAGACTCGGCATTCTCCATCGAATTGCGGTTGCTCACCCCGTCAGAATTCAAAAGTGCAATCGTCTTTCCCAGCGAATCCACCGCCGACGTCACATTGCGGCGGTTGCAAAAGTTCCCCGCCGCTACCGTTCAGGACTGCACGTGGGAATTCACACGTGATGGAACCACGGTCGCGAAGGGGACTGTTCAATCCGATGCCATTGGGTTGATCACAATCCCTCGACTGGCCATCAGCCAGACGCCGGGGATCCTGACGCTGAAACGGTGAGGTCGACGAATCCACTCACTCGGGAATCGGATCCTCGCGCCGTACCGGTTCGCCCTCCCAGATCGCGACATCCGATTCCCTGTCGTACGTCAGGACTCGATGAGCGCTGTTGAGGGCGGGAGGGACGTCCACCTTGGGAAGCCAGCGGCGGTGGGCGGCAATCACGGCAGCATGCTCGGATTTGGCGGCCAGGTTGGTCCATTCATGCGGATCGGCCTGCATATCGTAAAGTTCTTCGGTACCGTCGGCGTAGCGGATGTATCGCCACGACTCGCTGCGGATCCCATGGTTTCCCTGATTGTGCGACGTGATTGCCGGTCGATCCCGCTTGGCGTTTGCGTCCTTCAATTGCGGATTCAGGCTGATCCCTTCCAGGTCATCGCGCGGTTTCAGGCCACAGAGATCAATCAGCGTGGGATAGATATCGAGTAACTCGGCAGGCTGGGTGCAACGCCCACCCGACGCGACACCCGGGCCGGCGAAAATCAGCGGGACACGCGTGCCGCGATCCCACAGTGTGTTCTTGCCGGTAATTCCTTTTTCGCCCAGATGCCAGCCGTGGTCGCCCCACAGGACGATGATCGTATTGTCGGCCAATCCGGCTTCCTCAAGGGCCGCTGTCAGTCGGCCGACCTGGGCATCGACAAAGCTGGTACACGCCAGGTACGACCGGACCAGGTTCCGCCACTGGTGATTCTCGCGCACCCACTTCAACCGGGGTTCGGGCAGCTTCCAATGCAGGTACCACGAAAACCGCGGCGTATCGTCGCGATCGCTTTCCAGGATCGGTGGCAGAACGGAATCATCGTCGGGGTACAGGTCAAACCAGCGCTGGGTGGCGTAGCAGGGAACATGCGGCAGAAAGAATCCCGCCGCGAGAAAGAACGGCTGGTCCCTGGGGGCGGATTTGATCTGTTCCACGGCCCAACTGGCAACCTTGTAATCCCCCTTGTCCTCGTCCTTGTGCGGAAAGACACCCCAGTCCATCAGCGGGTGGTTTCCCATCGGCGTCGGCGGAATCAGCTTTTTTTCGGGCTTCACGCCGATCCCCCCGGCCGCCCCCCAGACGTCGAATTCCGCCGCCTGCAGTTTCGGTCCCCCCACGCCGCCGTGATAGACTTTGCCGACAGTCAACGTGCGGTAACCATGAGCCTTGAAGTGCTGCGGCAGGGCCACTCGATCTTTCCAGCCATCGAGTGTCCGAAACCAGGGAGCCAGCCCGTAGACTCCGGTGGTCGTTGGTCGCAGACTGAGCATCAGGCTGGTGCGGGAGGGATTGCACAGCGGGGCCTGGCAATGGGCATTCAGGAACACGGTCCCGCGCGCGGCCAACCGATCGATGTGCGGAGTCTTCACCAGCGGGTGCCCTCCCAACGTTCCGATCCAGTCATTCTGGTCATCGATCGCAATGAACAGCACATTTGGCCGCTGGCTGGCCTGTTGCGCCTGAACGACGGAGTGCGCCAAGCCCATCACAGTCATGCAACCCAGAACCAGAATCGTCGATTTCATTGCTGTCGGCCTCGCGTCAAGAGGAGTGGATGGTCCGTGAGTTTGCGGCATGTCCCAGTCAGCCGTCAATCGAGTGGACGGACGATGTCGATTCCGGTAGTGACCGGTCGCCGGATTCGGGAGAATTCGGGGCTGTTGCAACCGACGACCGAAGTCTCACGACTTCGGCTACGAAACAACATCCTCGGCGCGTTCCGATGTTCCCGATCGGACTTCCGTTTTAGAACGAATGAATCGGTGATAACGGATGCAATGGATCGTCCGTGCAAAATGGAACGAACGATGAGAATCGACTGGTGCAGTCTGAGATCACACCACTGAATCTGCCGATTTTACGGACAGCGGGCTTCCCCCCCCAAATCCGACGTTGCGCGCAGCGCAGGCCGACTTGGAGAGCTCGCACTCGAATGTCCAAACGGAGTGTTGAAATGCTCAGCCGACGGATGGCCTGGTTGTTCACCTGTGGAACCGCAGCCGGTTTCCTCTGCTCGTTCGCTCCACAAGATGGTTATTCGGAAGTTTTCCGGAAACGAGCCCCCGTTCGTTCCGGGTTACCCGCACATGTCCCGTACGGGCAGGATCGGCCCGCGACCATCGTGGCGATCACCTCAGATGCCGCCGTCGAAGAGCAGGTGTTGCTGGTCTTGAACACCCCGACTCTGGTTCCCCTCAGTGCCCCGGAAAGCTATCCGTGGCAGGCCTCCGCCAAGCCTTCGGCCGATTCTGTTTTGAATCGACCCTCATTCAGTCCCATCATTCGCGGCGGGAATTCCAGAACCGATACCAAGACCGTCGTCGAAACCTCAATCGGGCCCGATGGAACTGCGGTCACCAAACGACTGACCAACGAGAATACCGAGTCTGGATCCGGCCCGATGCTCGCCATCGCCGGACAGCACTGGTCGGCTCAGCCCCCCGACGTGCTGGCACCGGCGATGTTTCGTCGCAAGTCGTTCTCGCTGAAGCAGCCCAGTCTGCAGGCCGACAACGTGACCCTCGACCGTATCGGCCTGGCAATCTACGAAACCGGTCACGTCGCATTGACCGGGCTGGTTTCCGACACCGGAGGCCAGGACGGACTGACAAAGGGCAGTGACATCACGATTCGAGTCCGAGGCTACGGCATGAACCGCTTGAATTCCCCGACGCTTCCCAATGGCCCGCTGCACTTTGAAATGAGCAGTAACTGCCGAGTCCTGCGGGGCCGATCCGACGCAATTTCACTCGTCCCACTCCGTTGTTCCGAGACAGTACGAGAACACTACGACGAAATCACGCATCTGGAAGTCGTATTGGAGAGTCGACGTAGCAAATAATTCGAAGGCTACAATTGATACAGTGAACTCCGCCGTCCTCAAAGTCGATAAAACCGGTACGGGCCGCAAAGTCGACATGGAGGATTTGATCCGCCATCGGTGTGGCCCCAGTTTTGTCCGCACGATGGCGTTCCAGTTCGATCGGGAAATGGATTGCCGTCTTGCCCTTGGGGGGGGCTTGTCATGGACGGATTCGTTCCGCCACGGTGGATCGTGCGCCTGTCGGCCGCGACCCTCTTGTGGAGTGGGTTAGGATGGTGTGAGCACGATCTTTTCGCCCAGCACGGGCGTGTCGGCGGTCTGGATGAACTGGTCATCCTGGATCCCGGCAAGCACGACCGGGGCCTGCCCTCCGTTGATTTGATTCCATCCCCGATCGGTACGCAGATCGACATCGCACCGACGACGCATGTCCACCGTTTCTACTACAACGGTGACAAGGAGTACCAGGGCCCCTTGATCCAGGGAGGCCCGACAATCGTCGTGGCGACGCATCCCAGGACGAACAAGCGGATGTACATCGACGTGAATCTGCCGTCGGGTGCTCCGATCATCGTCTACGACAAATGCTCGATCACCTACGTCTACCAGGACCGCCGAGTCGTGCTGGGCTTCGCCCCGCTGAGCGATGAGCGAGCCAGCGTGACCTATCTGCCCGGCCGCGGCCTGTGCCGTTTGAAGCAGGAACACATCCAGGCCGTCAAGCAGAAACATGTCGCCGCCGCCCAGCAGCACGGCCTGGGCCACGCAATTCACGATGCTGGTTCCTCGGTGGTCAAAACCGTCTCCGGTGCCTTTGGCACGGTCGGCAAAGTGACCGGCGAATCGATCAACCATGTCAAGACGACCGTCGAGCGACTGCCACCCGTCACGCAACTGCAATCAATCGCCAACCAGCGCGCTGAACGGGGATTGCGTGAAGCCAATTCGCAAGCTCAAAAGCTGAACGAATTGAAGAACCCGGACTTCATCAAGACGAACCGGTAAGCCGCGCAGTCACGATATAACGTTGTCGGTTTGGATCTGACGAATACTCCGATCTACGCAGGCGGGCATGATGCCTCCCTTTTTCCGTCCACGGAAGGACCCAAAAATGAATTTCGGGCCATTCATCAAGGCGAGCTTGCCTCGCATTGCAATTGTTCTCGGACTATTTGCCGCTATCGAATCCGCTGCTCCCAGCGTTGCATTCGCACAGGGCAAAGGCCCGAAACCAACGGTGGCGGCAGGATTATTTGCGACCGCCGACCCTGCGGCCATTGCGATTGCACCCGGGACACCGATTCCCACC
Organism: Planctomycetota bacterium; assembly: GCA_018242525.1. Taxonomy (GTDB): domain Bacteria; phylum Planctomycetota; class Planctomycetia; order Planctomycetales; family Planctomycetaceae; genus Schlesneria. The sequence goes on from JAFEBS010000014.1 coordinate 25,200, forward strand.
ACGGCCTATATCAAAGTGTCTATGCCTGATGCTGCAGGCGAATTACGGATCTTCATCGGAAACACCCGTCAGTTTGCAAAGCGAATCGCAAGTGACTCTACGACCACCAAAATTGTGCCGTTGGATTTGTTCAATATCTCGATGAAGAGTCCACAAAAGCTGACTGTTGTTTGGACTCCTGACACAATGTCTGCGTCTGACCCGAGTGATCCGATTGACGTTGATATTGACACAGTCGCACCGAGAGTGACTGGCATTCGACTGGTCGGGGTTTCTGGTGGTCCCGCGACACTTGAAATCCGTTTTGCAGAAGATGACCTTGCCGTGTCAAACTCCTCCGCCGTAGGAAGTCCGCTTAAGCCAGAGAACTACGTAATTACCCGATCGGCAGGGCTTCCAGGATTTACGAGTGCCGATGGAATTCCAGCAGGGGCGAATCTGAAGCCAATCCTGAGCGATGACCGAATGACGGTACGGATTGCCTTGGGATCGCTGGCGTCTGATAACTATCAAATCATCATCAGATCGATTCAGGATGGCCACGGAAATACCATTGATCCCGACAACGTCAAACTGAATTTCACGGCGGCACCCGAGCCTGGAACTGGGAAACATGTCGAGTTCCCCGAATACACGGCCCGCGTCGAGCGAAACAAGACGGAAGTCTTCAATCCGGGAGATCGTGTGGATACCCGGATGGCACGACTCTATTACTTCCGCGACGCCCACCGCGTCGCTCAGATCATCAATCGCAATGTACAATCGTACAACCGTGCTGCGGTGACGATGGCTCAGCAGAACGCCGAAGATTCTCGAAACCTGGCCAATCAAAAGACAGCCGATCGCAAGCAACGCGAAGCGACTGCGATTCGTGCCGCCGAAGCAACGCGGGCTGCCGAGTCCGAACTTGCTGCCGCCCGCCAGGCCCTGGAAGAAATCCGGGCCGTCAATGCCCAGGCGACGCAAGGTGCCGCAGCCGCAACTCAAGCAGCGACTGACGCCACTCGCCAGCAGTCAACTCCTGAAATCGAAGCGCTGACGCGACAGAGCACTGACCTGGGAACGAAAATCACGAGTCTCAACACGGCGATCGATGCAGATCAAACGAGCCTGAACACACTCAATTCAACAATCGCAGCACTGAATGTTGATCTCGCTGGGCTACATGCCGAACTCGACGGAGTCCCTGCCGCAATGCAGAACTCGGACTCCGCGAAAGCACTTGTGACAAAAACATCGGACTTGAACATAAACACTGCCAAGAAGAAGGCAATCATTGACCGGATGTTGCTGGCCAAGGCGGACTTGGAATCCACGAGTACGCAGAAAGACAAGATCGACGCGAAAGTCAATGCCCTCAAGAACGAAAACACGGACTTCACCGCGCAGGCCACAGCACTGACTACCCGTGCCACATCCGCACGCACTGCAGCAGTCAGCTTCGCCGCCAAAGTTGCCGAATTGGAATCCAAGGTTGCCAACCTTCGCGACTCCGAACGCCTGAAACAAGCCGACGTGGACCAGGCGCAGGAAGCCGAGGACCGTGCCCGCGAAAACCAGTTCCGTGCCGAAGTCGCCGCAGCGACGGCCGACCCAGATACTTATGTTCCAGGCGACGTGAAATCCGTCGATCCGGTCACACGGGTCTCAGTCAGTGTCATTGGCGAAGGTCTGATTCAACTGCGCGGTCCGATCCGCGGAATCAACAAAATTCGAACGATGATCAGTCAGATCGATGCTCCTGTTGGTCAGGTCAAGGTGGGAATCTTCACCGTCCAGGTCAACGGCGAGCACGGTGATCGTATGGAAAAAGTTGCCACCCGGATCGAGGGAAATATCGATCTGTCGCGGTATCTGACGAACCAGTCGCTTGGGCTACTTCGACGGTCGATCCAGGAGATCGCCGGAATGGTCGTCAAGAGTGTCGACCTGGAGATGCGTGGCAACCGGCAAGTGGATCGTGATAGACGTTACCTGTATGCCTTTTTTGGCAGAGATTTCGTCGATGAACTCTACGAGATGGATAGCGAATTCCTGCACACGGAAAACAAGATCCTCTCCATTCACTCGATGGATACAACGAATCAGTCGCAGGCGTTCTTTATCATGGCGCTGGCCAAGAACGACATTCGCCAGATGATCCTGGAACGGTTCCGACACCTGATTCAATGCGAGATGCCGTGCCTAGAATGGGACTTCCGCCGCTCCGCCGATATGACCCGCAGGATCAAGCATCAGAAACTCAACACGCTGGAAGAGGTCACATTCAACGTCCATCAGAAATATCACTTCAGCAATCTGCACGGCTTCTTCAACGCTTGGGTCGACGACACCGACGCAATGACTCCCATGCAACGCGAGTTCATCCGTCTGGCCCAGATCTTCAAGTCACAGATGGTCGCCGAGATGGAGTACAAACAACGAGTCATCGAGCGAGGGTTGATAGAGGACCAGGCGAATACAGAGGACGAACTCAACGAACTACTCCAGCCGGTGAGGTCGTCCGCGAATTTGATGATCGTCAAATCCTTGCAGGGCCTGATCGAGAGTCAGGACAAGATCGCAGAACTTGAGCTTAGCATCCTTGATCTTCTCGGTGGATTGGATGAAGTTCAACTTGATATCGCCGAGCGCGTCAATACATATCAGGCAGTTCAGTCAAAAGTTCTGTCTGCACTTCAGTCAAGATCCAGAACCTATTCGCGATTGAGTCTGGCCTTGAAAGCCTCTGAAAACAGAAACATCACGGAACCTGTGCTGGATAGAGCGATTCTTGCAACATCAAATGACAACGAACTTGCGATGTCAATCTTGGGTGCCATGCGCACCTTGCAAAAAGTAAAAGACGCTGCTGATGCTGCTGATGCCGACCCAACGAAACCAAAGACCTTGACTACCGAGACCGCCTCCGAAGTGAAGCGATCGATAGACGCATTCATCGAACTTCTCAAACCACTCGTCGTTAAGAAAGATCTATTTCCGAATGCGTACAGTGACAAGTTTGAAACGGCATATCAACAGTTATCTGAGTTTCCAGTCAATACATCAACTACAAATCGGCTTGCCGAAGACATGCTGGGCGCCGCGCTTGCGTATTTTGACCAGCCGTTTTTTAACGGCCAGACGGTCATCGCCGTGGCACAGGCATATTTAGGATACGCCGACTCACTAAAGCCTTGTATTACCGCGTATCTTCGAGTGGTACAGGACCCGAAGGTGACATCAAACAATGTGGTCAGAGCTACTGGAGTCTTGAAAAATGCGGTCGGCAGAATCTATCCTGCAGATCCAACCATGCGTCCTCCGTTTGTTACGACGCTGCTGAGCAATGCAGATGCGTTGATGCTCAGGCTGTCAGGCGATGAGATTCGCATCGCCAGGGCGAAGTACGTCGGGCGGCGTGTGCGGCAAGACATCGATCATCGTAAGCTCCTTGAATTCCTGACGGATGAACAGGAAGAGAAATACATTGAACTTGAAGAGGGATGCCGGTCGCACATCGCTCAGATTGACAACTATTTGAAGCGGTTGGCAATTGCACTCGAAGACGATTTCAAGGTGCAATTCTACGATCCTGCGTTTGCAGAAGTTCGCCGGGCCAGCCGTGAATGGGACGTTAATCTTGGACAGGTGGAACGCACGACGATTCTGACCAACAATCGGGCACTGGCCAAGGTGAGTCCTCAGGCAACGATGGAATTTGATCTCCCGAAACGCGACATCATGATTACCGAGGCAATGACCGGGGCAAAGGCGATCGTCAACGAATATGGAACGTTGTTGCAAGACCCGACGTTTCTGAGTGTAACGGGAATGTTGAGCGGGTCGCCCGCGGTCGGGGGCGTCGCCGGACGAGGGCCAATTCCGGGACTGCCGGGGCAGGGCCTGGGAGCCGCCGGAGTGCGAAATGTGCTGCCGGGACAGTCCACGGATGCCACCGAGCAGTTGATGGCGCAAACCGGCGGTCCGGCGCGTCAATTTGGATCCGAGTTCGAGAAACTGATTCCTGACCCGGCCGTGTACAAGATCGAAACCGGGACTGGTTTTGAAGTCCGGCCCGTGATTCAACCCGATGGTCACAGCATCATTTACGATTTCGATTACATGTACACCACGAACATTCGCGAGCCGGTTCGGCCGGATGAAAAGCACCTGGGACGGGTCAAACGTCACTTCATTCATACCGAAGTGCAGACGTCCAGCTTTGAATTGCGGGAAATCAGTCGTTATCAAGTTGCTTTAAAGGTGTCGCGAACAAGTCGCGGTGTCCCATTGATGGAAGATATCCCTGGTGTCGGAGTCCTGTTCCGCCCGTTGCCGAGTGCCGAATCATCCCTGCAGCAGAACATCATTCTTGGTCAGTCGACCGTGTATCCAACACTGTTTGACTTGATGGGACTTCGCTGGTCGAAGTATGTGGTCGATCTCGATCATCTGGGGTTGCGGGATCTGGAACATGTCGTCCGTGGACGAAACACGACGATCCACGACTTCACCTTTGACGAGGGCTCGCGGCGGGTCGACGAATTCCTGGACATTGAAACCAAGGACAAGCAGCACGTACGGAGCGATTTGTATCGTCAACAACGCCAACCGTCGCCATATCATCCGGGGGGATACCAGAACACCAGGCTCAAAGATGGAAGCGATCCAACCGGTCGGGAGTACGATCGCCCGGACACTCGCCCGGAGGACTTTCGGGAACCTCCCTACGACAACAAGTATCGAGTGCCGGTCGAAAACCTGCCGACGCGTGGAACGCGAACGGAAACTATCGAGATCCGCGGGGGCCTGGAAGCACCACAGATTCCAAATTCAGGGCTCAGTAATCCGAGCTTGAATTCCGTTCCGGAGCGAGTCAATATCCGCCCCATGAGTTATGAAGCCCCGGCGCCGGTCAAATCGGATCGCGGTGCAACCAAGCCTAACTCGAAGTCAACGAACGCGCCGCCGCCGCCGACAAAACGCCCCCAGTTACTCAGATTTCCCTCGATGGGCGTCCGCAAGAGCTGATGACCAACTGGCGACACCACAAATATCGATTTAGGAGGATTAAGAATGGCTAGGGGAAAGATCGTTGTTAAGTTGACAATCCCATTCGTCCGCCCGGACGGTGGAGGTTCGCTACTGGATATTGAAGGCGATACGACAGGGCTTGTTGACGGAATGTCAGTCGATTATCACGTTGTGGATGGGTTGGCCGTCATCGATAGTGGCCTCCAATCCGTCGCTGCGGAGAGTCCGACCAAAGGAACAATCGTTGTTAAGTTGACAATTCCGTTCGTCCGTCCAGCAGGTGGCGGTTCACTGCTGGACATTGATGGCGATACGACAGGGCTTATTGACGGGATGTCCGTCGATTATCATGTTGTGGATGGGTTGGCCGTCATCGGCAGCGCCCCGCCCGTCGCGGCGGAGAGCCCGATCTCAATCCCCAATCGGGCACCTGCCAGGAAGGCTGCAAAGAAAGCAGCGAGCACGGCATCATCCTCCAGGAAGGCTGCGAAGAAGTCTTCGGCCAAGCCTGCAAGTTCCAAGAAGACCGTCAAAAGGCAGGCCACCTCCAAGAAGGCTGCAAAAGCGGCAACCGCGAAGTCAGTTTCCAAGAAGGTGATGAAGAAGGCTGCCGTCAAGTCCGCGAGTTCCAAGAAGGCCATCAAGAAGAAAGCTTCCTCCAAGAAGAAACTCAAATAATCGACGAAGCCTAAAAAGCATCCGCCAGGTCAGTCATTTCTGAGAATCCCGCTCACCCTGCAGTTTGTCGCGCCGCTGTTGCAATTCATCTCGTTCACGCTGCAGTTTGTCCCGCGCATCCTGAAGAGTCTCACGTTCGATCTGCAGTTTGTCCCGCACACTCTGCAGACTGGCGGCTTTTGCCGCCTCGGCTTTCAGCGCATCTCTTTGGTGACTGAAATCGGCCTCTCGACCGATCTGCAGGGCATCCCGCTCAGACTGCAACTTGTCACGTCGCTGTTGAAGTGCGTCACGTTCGTCTTGAAGTGTGTTACGGGCATCCTGCATCGCATCTCGAGCAGCTTGATCCTTAATGGAGGCCAAGTCCCGTGCATCCAGGTCCCGCTTTCGTTTGCTCAGCACTTTCGGCTGAATGGCCATCAGAGCCTTGATGTCCTTCGTCAGTTCCGAGATTTCGGATTTCAATTCAGATACTTCCTGCGTCGTTGCATTTGCTTTCGTGATCGAAGCTTGGTCTGGATGCCTCGAGACGACAAGCGTGCCTGTGCCGCCAACCGATACGTTGATCGTGGCATTCTTCAAGACACGCTGATGTTGATCTACGACGACAATCTCAACCGCCTTGGAAAGGACACCAATCGGTAAGTTCAATTCGTATTGGCGAACCGGATCCGTTGAAGTTGTTCGCTGCCCATCAATAATCACGACCGCATTACCGGGGCAGGCAACGCTCAGACGAAATGTTGAAGGCAGGACCACCACCCCAAGTGGACTCACGACGAGATGCGAGGCTGATCCATCGGTGGCTGCGAGAATCGGAGCGGAATTCATCGCAAGTGGAGCCATGTCCGAACAGACTGAGCAGCTAACGGAAAGAGTCGGGGACGCGACCAGTACCGGATTGGTCATGCGTGGAGCCCAGGGCTGATCGTATCCAAACGTGCGTTTCGGACACTGTTCCACGCGGTCTCGACTGATCGCGTGTTTCGCCGGAATCAAAAGTACCGCAGATAGAAGTACCAAGTAGAGCGAACGGAATCGGATCATTGTTTCTCCAAGTTTCATTTTATCGGAAGGATCAACAAGTTCATTGTTTCACAGGATGGTAACGAATCCGTCCAGCCAGTCTATTTCTTTGCATCGCGCTCTTTTTGCAACTGGTCGCGACGCATCTGCAATTGATCGCGTTCGGTCTGCAGTTTGTCACGTTGAAGTTGCAACGTGTCGCGTTCGTCCTGCAGTTTGTCGACTTCACGTTTGCGGGCTTCGAGTGCCTCGGCGGTACTCCGAAGTTTTTTCAATTCCGCGCTGACCACGCTGGGTACGACAACAGTCTTTGACTGTCCAGACGTGGCTGGCATTCGATCATTCAGGACTGGTTCCAGACCATCTTGAAGGACGAGGACATCAAGTTCGACCATCGACTTGGGGACGGAAATATCGTATTGGCGGATTCTTTCCGTCGACGACGTCAGTCGACCGTTGATGATCACTACTGCATCGCTCGGGCAGACGACACACAGTCGAAATGGGGCACCGTCGGACTCCGCCAGATTCAGGGTCTCAACACGCGGATCGGTGGTTTGCCGATTCGCCTGAGATGAAGGAGCGGCAGGTATTGAACGGTCGGTTGTCGGTCCCATTGTTGGTGCGCAGTTTATTGCCTGGACAAACACACCCCGCCTGTCACGAGCAATCGCTGCATTCGTCAACGTCGCCAAGGTTACGATGAAAAGCGTTAGGCCCAAAGCGCGACACCGCATGGTCAAGTCTCCAGCAAACAATGGGGGTTCACAGGGAAATGAAGCGTTCCGGAAAAACGCATCACTCGTGAAAATGTTAATGTGCGCAGAATATCCAGACAAGCCTGGCGGCGCGACTTGGTACGCCACACAGGAAGATTATTTGCCAGAGTGTCGCGGCGCAGGATGGGCCGAGTCCGAACGGACGGCGTCACGTGGTTGGCGACGGAACGTCCATCCGACCATTTTTCAGGACACGGATCGCCCTACTTGATCGCTCGGTTCAGCAGGTTCTGTGTGATCTTCTGCACTCGTGCGTCCGGGTCGTGGGGTCGGCTCCAGTGCGACCATGGCAGCATGTGACAGAAACAAAAAGGAAGGTGCGGCGAACCCACAATCCGATCCGTCACTTCAAACTTCCAGATATAAAGTCGTTACCCGCGTTGAGTGCCACCCCGGCAATTACAGCCGTAGTGCCAGCCGGTATCATCGGATGCGATCAGTGACGCGCCGACGCAGGCAGCGTCGGGTACGCTTGCTTCAAGGAGGATCGTAGCCGCCAGGATGCCAGGGGTGGCAACGGCAGATTCGCCAGACCCCTTTGGTGGCACCGCGAACCGCGCCATACTTGCTGACCGCCTGTATGAAGTAGTGACTGCAGGACGGTTCGAAGCGACAGTGTCTCCCCAGCAGGGGGCCAATGAACAACTGGTAGAAGCGGACTCCCAGGATCAGCAGTTGTCCCGGCAGTTGCCAGATCCAAGTCTGGACGTTCATGACGGGGCGTCCTCCGGGGGGCGGTCCCGATCCAGTCGTCGAGTCAACCGCTTGACCAGGCCGATCAGTGACTGGCGGTAAGCCGATAAAGACGCTCGATCTCCCGCCAGGGGGATTGCGATCAGATCCACTCCCGTCGAGAACTGGTGTCGTTCCAGGCGAAACGCTTCGCGCAGCCAGCGTTTCAGGCGGTTTCGCTGGACGGCTCCGCCATGTTTTTTGGAAACGCTCAGGCCAATCCGAGTCACCGGCAGGTCATTGCGCGCCACGAACAACAGCAGGACTCCGTCGGCCCCTTTGCACTTCAGTGCATAGACCCGCTCAAAGTCGCGGCCAGTCCGCAGGTGATGTGTCGCTGGAAACGGAAAGGTTTGCATGAGTGCGATCAGGCCGATTCAGGACTCGTTCGGGGGGTGACGTTCGGTCGCATCAGATTCTGGCAGCGAGGATTTCTCAATGGTTTTCTTCGGCGGCTTCAGGAACCAGAAATCGCGTTCCGGAGGATCATTGTCCGGAAGCGACCGCCGCAACTGGCGTCGCAAACGGGACGCCCACAAAACAGTCAGCGCCAGCAGAAACAGGCCGACAATCACGATCCCGCCCAGGGCAAACAAACCCGCATACGCTTTGACCTTCTTTTCATTGGGGCGTTTTACAGGTGGCGGTGGACTGGCGTCTCCCTCGTCCACGGTCGTGGCCGTCGGCGGTTGTGCGGCAGCGAACTGCGTGAACAACCCCAAGTCGGCGGAAAACCCGCCCAGAGCAATCACAACCAGCGATCGAAGCACGATTCCTTGCAGCGGTTTGGCCATGGAGATCGTCTTTCGATGGGCACGGACAGGCAAAATCGGGAGGAAATCCAACGACCGTCACCACAGGTTTGTCCGAGGGGAGACTTCGCTGGCCGCCAATTGCTTGTACAGCGCCTGGTCGGCTTCGCTCAGTTGCTTGGGAACGACAATCTTGATGACGACAAACTGGTCTCCTGTCTGGTTCGTCTGGGGATCCAAGATTCCCTTGCCGCGCAATCGCAGTTTGACGCCGCTGCTCGTTCCCGGCGGGATTGTCACCACCATCCGGCCTTCGGTCATCGTCGGGACTTCGATCTTGGCCCCCAGCACCGCTTCGGATGGGGTAATCGGAACATTGATCAGCAGATTGGCCCCATCGCGTCGAAAATAGGCGTGCGGTTCGATTTCGATGGTCAGATACAAATCACCGGGGGTGCCGTTGTGCGAGGAGGCCGCTCCCTGCCCCGACAATCGCACGACCTGACCATCGCTGACACCGGCCGGAATCTTGACTCCCAGGGTTTCGGCGGCGCCATTTCTTTCGATCGCGACGTCGACGGAACCGCCCTTAACTGCCGTTTCAAAGGGGATCCGGACAACGGCCTTGAGGTCCGCACCACGCGCCGGTCCGCGTTTGGTTCGAGTTCGCCCGCCGCCACCGCCGAACAGGTCGCCCAGATCGATGCCTCCCTGCCCGAACAAATCGCCCAGGTCGACCGGAGTACCGCCTCCAAATGGGTTGAAGCCGCCCCCGCCGCCACCCCCGAACGGATGGCCGCCGCCCGCAGCGCCAGCGCGCGCGGCCTGTTCGTAATTCTTGCCGAACCGGTCGTACAGTTCCCGTTTCTTTTCATCGCTCAACACTTCGTACGCTTCCTGAACCTGCTTGAACCGTTCTGAAGCTTGTGCGTTTTTGGGGTTGGCGTCGGGATGAAATTCGCGTGCCAGTTTACGGTACGCTTTTTTGATCTCGTCCTTCGAAGCCCCCTTGGGGACGCCGAGTGTCTGATAGAAATCGTGGTCTGGCATGGAGTTTTCTGATCGGAAAGGCTTGGAGGGAATGTCCGCCAATTCTATGGCGACTGCTGGCCGGGAACAAGCGGATGTCGAGGCGAATGGATGGGCTTGAAGTCTTTCACGTGTGATAATCGCAATTTGCTCTCTTGTTCCGATGAGCGATCAACGGGAGCGGCAGCTCGAATTGGGTTGAGGGCACTGCCCTCATTCGGTTCGTTGCTAATCGGAAACGGAGATTGATACCATCCGCTGGTTCGGAAAACAGGGTGAAAAGGCATAGCGGCAGCGTGGCCACCAGACCATCCCTTGCCGTTGGCTCAGGGTGCAGTTCAGCAACAACAGGAACATCCGTCATGTCTTCAGGTCAAATTCAGCGATTGACAACTCTGGCTCGCAGTCTGATTCTGGCGGGATTGATGTTGGGGGTTGGAACGCTGGCCATCTGCAAGGAATGGGTGAGCGGCATCGTCTGGCCGGAACCCGCCGTGATTGATCCGGGCCCAGTCGGCGGCCCCCCTTCGGATGCCGTCGTCTTGTTCGACGGGAAAGACCTGTCCCAATGGGACGGTGGCGACAAATGGGTCGTGGAAAACGGAATTGTCTCCCCGCGCGGCGGTGACATTCGAACGAAGGATTCGTTTGGCGACTGTCAGTTGCACCTGGAGTGGGCCAGCCCGGAAATGGTGGTTGGCACCAGTCAGCAACGCGGCAATAGCGGTGTGTTCCTGGGAAATCAGTACGAAGTCCAGATCCTCGATTCTTACGACAACAAGACCTATTTCGATGGACAGGCGGCCGCCCTGTACAAGACCAAGCCTCCGCTGGTCAATGCGTGTCGCAAACCGGGGGAATGGCAGACGTACGACATCATTTACAACGCCCCCCGCTTCAATGAGCACGGGACGATTGTTAAGCCGGGTTACTTGACCGTGCTGCACAACGGAGTGCTGGTCCAGAATCACACCGAGATCCTGGGGGAAACCGCCTATGAGTTTCCTCCGATCCTGAAGCCGCACGAGCGGGCGCCGATCCGACTGCAGTTTCACGGCAACCCGGTCAAGTATCGGAATATCTGGCTGCGTGAAATCCCCGAACCGGATCCCGTCCGTCCCGAATAGTGAGATCTCCGGTGGCCCGGACAGATCAGGAAATTCGCCAGAAAAATGAACAAACCAGGCCGCTCGCGCGGTATCTTGGCTGGAGTGGCAACTCGTGGTAAAAGGGGGCTGACCCTCGCAGGGCGTACGATTTTCGTATGCCCTCCAAAGGGTCAGACCCCTTTTACCACGGCAGACCCCTTTAACCACGGGCTGCTCGACTCTCGAACACGTTTCCCTTGTTGGAATCCCGCTGTGCCGATCCAGAATTTGCAATTCATCCGGCTGGTCCTGCTCCTGGCGGTTGTCGCCGCGACGCTGTCGCAGGGAATCAGTCACGCTCAAGCTCGAGTTTCTCCGGTAGTTGTTTCTCCGGTGGCCGAACGAACGACGGCGACAGCCCAGACGTTCGTGGGTACCGTCTTGCCGGTCAAGAAGAGTGCGGTAGGTTCGGCTGTGGACGGTCGAGTCGTGGAATATCCCATCAACGAAGGGGACCGCGTCACCAAAGGGCAACCGCTGGCCATCCTGCTGACTGAAACGATCAAACTCTCCATCGTGGCCGCTGAGGGAGAACTGAAGCTGCGAAAGGAAGAACTGGCCGAAATGGTGAACGGCTGGCGCAAGGAAGAAATCCTGCAATCGGCCGCCCAGATGGAAGTTTCGCGCGCCCGCCGTGACTACGCGATTGCCCGCTTCAAACGTACGGCCTCGCTGGTCGAAAAGGGACAATCCGGGACGCTGGATCAGATGGAAGAAGATCGTGCGACGTCAACGGCCGCTGAGCAGCAGTATGAATCGGACCGACTGGCGCTGGAACTGATGAAGCAGGGGCATCGCCCGGAAAAGATTGAGCAGTCGCGAGCCAAGGTTGCCGAACAGGAGGCGATCGTGGAACAGCTACGCGATCAACTGAAGAAGCATACGATGATTGCGCCCTTCGATGGTTACATCGTGGCGGAACGGACGGAGGTCGGTGAATGGGTGACCCGTGGCCAGGTTGTGGCCGAAGTGATTTACCTGGACGAAGTGGACGTGGAAGCACACGTGCTCGATACGCAAATTGAACATGTGCGGATCGGTGCCCCTGTTCGTGTCGAAATCCCCGCCTTGAAAACCACGGTGTTTGTAGGCGAGGTCAAGGTCATCACCCCGCAGGCCGACGTTCGGTCTCGGACGTTTCCGGTTAAGGTTCGGATCAAGAATGTCATCCGCGACGATGGTCCGCTGCTGAAGGCGGGGATGTTGGCTCGAGCCGCATTGCCCACGGGTGAACAGCGACAATCTATTCTAGTTCCCAAGGACGCGATCGTCCTGGGAGGCCAGTCCCCGATGGTTTGGGTGGTCGTGCCGACTGACGAAGCCGACTTGAAGGGGGTGGATCCCAAGGGACCCCAGCCGTCTGGCAAAGTGCGTCCCGTTCCGGTCGAAATGGGGGTCGCCGACGGCAACTGGATCGCGATCAATGGCCCGTTGAAAGCCGATCAGCAGGTTGTAGTGGTGGGGAATGAGCGGCTGCAACCGGGACAGTTGATCTCGATCATCGAAATCCAGAAGCCACCTGTGACGGAGGCTGTTCTGAAGGGTGACGAAGCCCGGTGACATTGCCGTGGCACCGCCGCGTTGACCGCTTTATCTGACGACAGTTTTTCCGATTGAGCCCATCCGATGTCGCTCGTTGAAACGTTTGTGAAGAATCCCGTCAAAGTCACGGTCGCCGTGCTGTTGATGTCGCTGTTCGGGATCATTTCCCTGATCTCGATGCCGATGCAATTGACTCCGGAAGTGCAGACTCCGTCGCTGACCATCACGACGACCTGGCCCGGTGCCAGTCCGCAGGAAATCGAGCAGGAGATTGTCCGCGAGCAGGAAGAAAAGCTGAAGAGCGTGGAAGGGATTACCAAGCTGTCCTCGGAAAGTACCGATTCCCTGGGGACCATCACGCTTGAGTTCGCGGTCGGAACGGACATGGACGAAGCGCTGTTGAAGGTCAATAGCCACCTGCAGCAGGTGACCTCCTATCCTGAAAACGCCGATCAACCAGTGATCAGCACCTCGAACTCCGCCAATCAGCCGATTGCCTGGTTTGTGCTGACGGTCAAGCCTCCGACAGACGACGACGTCCGAGATTTTCAAGCGAAGCATCCGGAAATCGCCGACAAGTTCAATACCGTCTTGAGCGGTGCCAGCAGCGGAGTAAAGATGTATCGTCTTCGGGAACTGGTGAAAGAACACCCCGAAGCCGGCAGCCTGCTGCCTCCGCACATTGAAGTCACCAAGTTGCGGCGGTTTGCGGAAGACTACATCGAATCGACGTTTGAGCGGGTTCCCGGCGTCGCCAACGCCGATGTGATCGGCGGTCTGATCGATGAATTGCAGGTGGTCGTCGATCCCGAGGAACTGGCGGCGCGTCAACTGACGATCTACGACATCCGTAATGCGCTGCGAGGCCAGAACAAAGACACTTCGGGGGGCGATTTCTGGGAAGGGAAACGGCGCTGGGTCGTCCGGACACTGAACCAGTTTCGATCCAAGGAGCAGGTTGAACGGCAGTTGCTGGCAGTCCGCGACGGCAAGCCCGTCTATGTGTCGGATGTGGCAACCGTGCAGGATGGATTTCGCAAGCCGGATGGACTCGTTCGGCGGTTCGGATCGGACAGTATCGCGGTTCGGGTCCTGCGCGAGAACAACGCGAACGTGCTGGATGTGATGGAGGGACTGCGGGCCGCCAATGCCAAGCTCAACGAATCGCTGCTGGCCCGGCGACACCTGGAATTGACCCAGGTCTACGATGAAACCGAGTACATTTATTCCGCCATCAACCTGGTCCGCGAAAACATCTTCCTGGGCGGTGCCCTGACGATGGTAGTCCTGATGGTGTTCCTGCACCTGAACCGCCGGACGCTGTTGATTGCCCCGCTGATTCTGGCGACGGGACTGGCGGCGGTGTATGTCAGCCCGTGGTACTTTGCCGCGTGTCTGGCTCTGATCGTTGCTTCTGGATTGTGGTACGCCCGCGGTGCCCTGGTGATCGGTCTGGCAATTCCCACGTCGATCATCGGGACATTTCTGATCATGGCCCTGCTGGGACGTTCATTGAACGTCATCAGTCTGGCGGGACTGGCGTTTGCGGTGGGGATGCTGGTCGACAACGCAATCGTGGTGCTGGAAAACATCTTCAGCCGGTGGGAACAGGGGGAAACTCCGCTCGAAGCCACGGTTCGCGGCACCCAGGAGGTCTGGGGTGCCATCCTCGCCTCGTCGCTGACGACGGTGGCCGTCTTCCTGCCGGTCATTTTCGTTCAGGAAGAGGCGGGGCAACTGTTTCGTGATATCGCGCTGGCAATCGCCGGGGCCGTTGGATTGTCGGTAGTCGTCGCCATCGTCGTGATTCCTCCGGCAGCGGCACGAATCCTGGGGCGACGACGCGATCCGGGCCACGCTGCCGACGGTGCCGGTTCGATTCCGTCCACAAATGGGGCGGGACACGTCATCGTCGGTGGAGCCTCGGCAACAACTGCGAGCACAGCCACGGGAATTGTGTGGGTGTTCGAGTCGATCGGGACTCTGGCGCTGAACACGGTCACGGCGATCAATCGCCTGATCCAGTCTCACGTTGTGACGCGCCTGGCGACGGTGGGCCTGTTGATTGGTGCCTGTGTCGCTCTGACGTGGCTCTGGTGGCCCTCGGTCGAATACCTGCCCAACGGAAATCGGAATCTGATCTTTGCGATCCTGATCCCGCCCCCAGGATACAACATGGACAAGTTGACCGAGATGGGGGAGCAGGTGGAAGCCGATCTGAAGCCGTTCTGGAATGTCGATCCCGGCAGCCCTGAGGCCAAACAGATGAAGACGCCGCTGATCGCGGACCTGTTTTTCGTCGCACGTGGTAAGGCTGTGTTCATTGGAGCGCGCGCGTCGGACGCAACCAGAGCCGCCGAGTTGATTCCCATCATCCGTGGTGTCGGGGCGAAGATCCCGGGTACGTTTGCGGTGGTGTTTCAGTCCAGCCTGTTTTCGCAGGGCCTGACGGCGGGACGATCCATTGACATTGAAATCACCGGGCCCGAACTGACCAAACTGGTTCAATTCGGGGGCCGGATCCTGGGGGGCGACCGTCCGGACATGCCGGTGCAGATTCTGAAGCCCATCGGAGCGTTGATTCCGGGTGCCCAAGCCCGCCCCGTCCCCAGCCTGGATCTTTCCAGTCCGGAACTCCACGTCCGCCCACTGCTGATTCAATCGGCCGAAATGGGAATGAGTGCCGCGGAACTGGGATACACCGTCGATGCACTGGTCGACGGAGCCTACGCGGGCGACTATTTCCTGGGAAGCGACAAGATCGACCTGACAATCCGGGGCCGCGATCAATTCAGCCGACAGACACAAGATGTCGCGAATCTTCCAATTGCGACCCCCACCGGCCAACTGATCCCGTTGGCGGCACTGGCGGATGTGACGCTGGCAAGCGGACCCGAACAGGTGAACCATCGCGAGCGTGAACGAGCGATCACGATCCAGGTGTCGCCCCCGGCCGAAGTTCCACTCGATGCCGCCATGCGGATCATTCAAACTCAAATCGTTGATCCCCTCAATAAATCGGGGCAACTGGATGGCGGTTACCGGATCGTCCTGGCAGGGACTGCAGACAAACTGCGGGAAACGTGGAAGGCTCTGCAGTTCAACGTGATCCTGGCGCTGGTGATCACGTATCTGCTGATGGCGGCGCTTTACGAATCGTGGGTCTATCCGTTTATCATCATCTTCAGTGTCCCGCTGGGGGCAGTTGGTGGTCTGGGGGGACTGGTGCTGCTGAATGTCTATCTCAGATTCCTGGGACAACCTCCGCAAATGCTCGACGTACTGACGATGCTGGGGTTTGTGATTCTGATCGGGACCGTGGTGAACAATGCCATCCTGATCGTCGATCAGGCCCTGCACTTGATCCGGCAGCAGGGGGCCACGGACCGCGCCGCAGTGATCGAAGCGGTCCACTCGCGCATGCGTCCGATGCTGATGACCACGATTACCACGGTCCTGGGACTGTTGCCGCTGGTCCTGTTCCCGGGGGCCGGAAGTGAGCTTTATCGGGGTCTGGGTGCGGTCGTCCTGGCAGGCCTGGTCGTGTCGACCGTCGTCACATTGTTCCTGATCCCGACGATGTTTACCCTGACCCGAGATTTCCAGAGGTTCCTGTGGATCCTGATCTTCGGTCGCCAGGGAGCCACCCGGGCGCCTGATGGATCGGGCGCGTCAACTCCGTCAGAACCTGAGCCTGCCAGCATGCTGTCGTAGCGCTGGCGAAATGCCAGACTCCTGTTGACGGCTGAAACCAGCACGATATTGCCGTCGACCGTTGGACGCGGTTTTACTATATTCCGCGCGCCGGCCGGTGTCGGCCGACAGCGACGAGGGAGCGTCGAGTGCCTCTTCGTCGCCACTTCGTGCGTTGGCACGTGCCGCGCTGATCAGTCCCTTGTTGGCTGGTGAATCATGGCGAACACAGAATCTGAGTCAATTTCCACATCCCCGGCTTCCTCCGCCGCGACTCCAGCCGTTCCCAAACCACGTCGCCGATGGGGAATGCGGCTACTGATGCTGTTTGTCTGCACCCTGCTGGTCGCAGTCTGGTTCGCCCCCACGATGATTGCTCAATCGGCGGTGCTGCAGCAGATTCCTAAATTCGTCCTGCCCCAATATCCGGGAACCATCGAGATCGGCTCCGCGTCGCTCGGCTGGTTGCAACCGGTTGTCGTTCGCAATGTGAAGGCGACGGACGCCGACGGGCATCCGCTGTTCGATTTGAAAGAGTTCTCCACCAGTGAACCGTTGTGGAAACTGGCCCTCAGCCAGGCCAATCTCGGTCGACTGACGTTGACGGAACCACAGGTTTCGGTCGATTTGCGCGCCGATGGCTCGAACGTCGAAGACGTCCTGCAGAAGTTGATGAGTACCCCCAGCAATTCAACCTCGCCAGTGCCGGACCTGGAACTGGAGGTCCTGAACGCCACAATTGCGCTGGACCACAAGGCGGCATCCCTCAGCTCAAACATCAAACCCGTCTCGGTCCTGCTGCAACTGCGACGCGGCACCGTTGACGAAGTCGAATTGACCGTCGGTCAAATTCCCTCGAAAGAGGAGGCTGCGTTGTCGCCGGGCACGGACTGGCTGGCATTCCACATGGGAAACGAGCCGACGCAGGAAGGTGTCGCCATGTCACCGGGGTCCAAGCACATCCGGTTGAAGGCCGTCGGCTGGAACATCGACAAGTTCTTGCCAGCCCTGGCCCGGTTTGAACCAAAAGCGGAATTGGCGGGATTGATCGATGCCGATGCCCGCAGCCAGATCAATCTGGCGGAGAATCCGGCCAGTTGGACTGAACGGGAATGGAGTTGTGACGGGCGGATCACGCTGAACAAGTTTGTCCTGGCTGGAATCTCGGCTTTGAAACAGGATCGGGTGACACTGGAAACAACGTCGGTCGCCGGACGTTTGGCCGCTCAGCAGGGCCGGCTGTCGATGCAGAACGCCCAGCTTCAAACCGAAGTGGGAGAATTGACCGCCACGGGTGACATTCCACTGGCCGGGTTTGCATCCGCCTCGCCTGTTAACACACTGCAATCGATACTCGGTGAGCAGGACTATGCCATTCATGGTCATCTCGACCTGCAACGGCTCGGTGCTTTGCTTCCTGGCACATTGCGGATTCGCGAAGGAACGGCGATCACGGGTGGTCGAGTCGACGTGAACCTGAAGAGCGAAGAAAAAGTGGCGGGAACTCGCAACTGGACAGCCGAGGCAAAACTGGATCAACTGGCAGCCCGTAACGACGGACAGGTTGTTGCCTGGAATCAGCCCGTACAGTTGACCATGCAGGCTCACAAGTCAGGCGAAGCGATTGCCGTGGATCAGGTCACCTGCCAATCGGACTTCCTGACGGCGTCTGGCAGTGGCACATTGACCGACGCCATATTCCAGGCGTCGGCAGACCTGACGCGTCTGGAAGAGAACCTGCAGCGGTTTGTGGACCTGGGCCTGGAGAAACTCGCTGGACAGATCAAGATCAACGGTGAAATCCGTCGTGCCGAAGCAGACAGCGTCTCGCTGGACTCCACGATTCAATTGGACAATTTCCAGATGAACGTGTCGAAAACGTCGGTCTGGCAGGAACAGCACCTGGTCCTGACGGTCAACATGGCCGGAACGACCCTGTCTGAGACGGCCTTGAAGGGAATCGATACCGCGAAAGTCAAGTTGACGAGCGGTCTGGATTCATTGAATGCCCAACTTCTGCAACCGTTCGATCTGCAATCCAGAACAGCGACCGTTCCAGTTAAAGGACGATTGGAAGGCGATCTGCAAACCTGGCAAAACCGTCTGAAGCCGTTCGTGGGAGATATTGGCTGGCAACTGGGCGGGACAACGGTGATCGAAGCGACAGTGACCACCGACCCGCAGCAGATCGAGATTGTCAATGTGACGGGGGACATCACCGCCCTTGACGCCCGTGGTGCGGGTCTGTGGATCCGCGAACCGCAAGTCAAGTTGCAAACCGCCGGGGTCTGGTCGATACCCCGGCGGGAATGGTCTGCACCTGACACAACGTTGACCGGAACGTCCCTTTCCTGCCGGATTCACGAATTGAATCTGAGCCTGAAGACAAACGGCCAATTGGAAAAGTTGACTGGAGATGCCGCGTATCGCGGTGACCTCGACAAGCTTTCCAAATGGAAGAACGACGCGTTGGAGATGCCCGCCTATACATTCATGGGAACGTTCGAGGGGCGGGCGCATCTTGCCGAACAGGATTCCGTGATCACCGTCGACATGGAATCCACCGTCAAAAAACTTGTCGTCGCCGACCTGGAAAAACTGCCGGATCAACGCCTGCACTGGGTCGCTTTGTGGCGTGAACCCGAACTGCTGCTGACGGCCAAAGGAGCGTACAACCTGACCAGCGATGGGCTGCAACTGGAGACCGCATCGGCTCAGACGGACGGGCTCACTGTCAAGTTGCAGGGATCGCTGGCACAGATGTCGACACAGCAGAAAGTCGACCTGCAGGGTGAACTCGGTTATGACTGGGCGATTGTCTCACAACGGTTGGGCGATTCGGTTCGCAATGCCGTGCAATTGACCGGCAAGCAGAATCGCCCGTTGACGATCAAGGGAACGCTGGCCAGTCTGAGTGCTCCGTCCGGAACGCCCCCGGATTTGAGTGGCAGCGTTGGGGCCGGTTGGGACTCGGCCATCATCGAAGGTCTGACCGTGGGGAAGGCCGACATTGCCATTCTCATCGACCAGGGAGTCGTCCAGTTTGCCCCCATCGACACGACCGTGGCTGAGGGACGGATTCATCTGACTCCGCAAGTTCGACTTGACCAGAATCCCGCGGTGGTACTTCTGCCCCAGGAAAAGGTCCTGGATCAGATCAAGATTTCGCCGCAATTGTGTAACCGGTGGCTGAAATTCGTCGCTCCGCTACTGGCGGATTCGGTCGACATAGACGGCCAACTGTCACTCAACGTGCAGGGCGGAACACTGCCGTTATCGGCCCCCTTGTCCGGGAATATGGCCGGCACGGTGGACGTTCATCACGTGCAGGTCAAGCCCGGCGCTGGTGCGAATCAGATCCTGGGAGTGATCGATCAGGCCAAGTCGATCATCCAGAGGAAGCCAGCCGCCAATGGTCGTGATCAGATCCTGATGCAAATGCCGGAACACGCCATTCCGTTCAAGCTGGCGGGCGGCCGAGTCTATCATCAGGACGTGATTTTCCTGATCGCGGGTGGATCGATTCAGTCGTCGGGCTCCGTTGGCATGGACGAATCGATCGACCTGGTCCTGCAGATCCCCATCAAGGACGAATGGCTGGGTGACCAGAAACTGCTGGGATCGCTGAAGGGTCAGTCCTTGAAGATCCCTGTCCGGGGGACGTTGACCCGGCCGCAAATCGATTCGCGCGTTTTGGGCGGACTGGCCGCACAGATCGGTGGCACGGCCCTGGAAGGGGCACTCGAGAACAAGCTCGACAACCTGCTGAATGACAAACTCAAGAAGTTCTTGCCGCGGTGATCTGACTGCATTCCTTACCAGGCAACTGCGGACGAGTGTATCCAATGACTTCTGCTGAAGAGCCGACGTCCGACTTGGTCGCCATCATCGGGCGATGGTTGGGGCCGGCGGTTTGCTTGATCGTACTGTTTCTGCCGACGCCAGCCGGTCTGAATCCCGCCGGGCAACGCCTGGCGGCGGTGGTGATCCTGATGGCCATCTGGTGGGTGACTCAGGCGCTACCCATTGCCGTCACCAGCCTGGTGCCGCTCGCCCTGTTTCCGGCGTTGGGAATCCAACCCGCCAAGGTTGTCGGACAGTCGTACCTGGGGGACAGTTCGTTCCTGTACCTGGGCGGCTTCATCATTGCCCTGGGGATCGAACGCTGGGGGCTTCACCGACGGATTGCGTTGTTGACAGTCACGGCGGTCGGGACCAGTCCCCGGCGGATTGTCCTGGGGTTTCTGCTTGCCACATTCGGCCTTTCGATGTGGATCAGTAATACGGCGACCACGCTGCTAATGCTGCCGATCGCCATGGCACTGCTGGCGACCTTGGGAGGCTTGCACACGACAGCATTGACTGCCGGGACCGGGGAAGAGTCGCCGCAACATGATGCGGCCTTTCAACATTTTGCGCTCGCCCTGACGCTGGGGATTGGATATGCCGCAAGTATTGGCGGCCTGGCGACGTTGGTGGGGACGCCGACCAACATCGCGTTTGTCAACATCTGGGTCCGGGAGTTTCCGGACGCCCCGGTCCTATCAGCCGGGCAATGGATGGTGATGTGGACGCCGTTCGGTTTCGTGTTCCTGCTTTTCACCTGGCTGCTGCTGACCTTTGGGATGCGAATCCCCGCCGGTTTCCGCGGACTGGACCGCAGCTTCTTCCGAAACCGCGTTCGCGACCTGGGGACGATGGGCACTGGCGAATGGATCATGCTCCTTCTGTTTGTCCTCACGGCATTGCTTTGGATATTTCGCACGGATTTTCGATTGGGTGAGCCGGTACTGATTTATGGCTGGAATCGCGTGGCCGCAGGATGGCTGAGGGCCTGGGGCGTCCCAGCCAAAGTCGCTTTGGAATACATCAGCGATGCCACTGTAGGGATGTCCGTCGCGCTGTTGATGTTCGTGATTCCCGTCGATCGATCTCCGCAGGGCAAGGTTCGCTTTCTGATGGACTGGGAAACGGCAGCGCAACTTCCGTGGGAGATCCTGCTGCTGTTTGGCGGCGGATTTGCGATTGCCGGGGCATTCGAAGATACGAAGTTGTCCGTCTGGGTGGGAGAGGTGTTTTCAGAGATCGCGAAGGGCCAACCGGTGTGGGTGCTGTTGGTGGCGGTCTGCCTGTTGTTGACGTTTCTGACGGAATTCACTTCCAACGTGGCCACGGTCAATGCATTGTTGCCGATCATCGCGGCGGCATCGGTGGCCCTGAATCTGGATCCACGTCTGCTGATGATCCCCGCCACGGTCTCGGCCAGTTGCGCGTTCATGCTGCCGATCGGGACTCCTCCGAATGCCATCGTTTTTGGAGCAGGTCGGATTCGGATGAGCCAAATGGCGGGCTACGGTTTGATTCTGAATCTGGTTGGTGTCGTCCTGGCCACTGTGACTGCTCAGTGGTGGATGGTCCCGCAACTGGGAATCCGGTTACCATAGTGGGGACAGTGTTTGCCACTCCCTGGATTGCCGGGAATTGACTTCGCCTTCCAAGGATCAACAGGAACCGCACCCATGAATCAACTCGTCACCCCCAGTTTCCTGTTTCGCTGGTCCTTTCCAGTGATTCAGATTCCAACATTGCCGAATCGATCCGGCCGATTGCTGAATCTGCCGGAACGTTGTCGCCTGCCGTCGGTCAGTGAACTCGATTCCCAGCGGGATTTTGCGGATGTGCGACTGGCCTGGAATGCCGAGGGTCTGGGAATTGCCGTCGACGTTCGTGGACGGACTGCCAAGCCCGACTGTTCGGCGGCCACGGTCGGTTTGTCGGACGGCGTGACCGTCTGGATCGATACCCGGAATACCCAGGGTGTCCACCGCGCCACGCGTTTCTGTCATCAGTTTTGCCTGCTCCCGATGGGAGGCGGCCGCAAACAGCAGGATCCGGTGGTGATTCAGATTCCGTTGGCCCGGGCTCGTGAAGAATCCGCTCCGAGCGACGTGTCGTCGATCCAGGTGCAGTCCGAAATCGAAAAGGATGGCTATCACCTGGAAGCCTGGTTTCCGGCAGCGGTGTTTGTCGGATTTGATCCATCCACGTCGCCGCGACTCGGCTTTCACTACCTGGTCCGCGACACGCAGCAGGGGGATCAGACCCTGGCGGTGGGAACAGAGTTCCCGGTAGCGTCCGACCCCAGCCTCTGGCAGTCTCTGGAGCTGGTCCAGGAGACGCCGAACGCAGGCAAGTAACGACCACAGAAATACGGTTCCGGACGCATCTTATGCGTGCTTCGATTCCGACGATTTTAAAACGGTCAATGTTTCCCGCAGATTTGCGAGTCATTCCAGGTTCTGCGATACTCCGGGCAGGGCCATCGCCTTTTTCAAATTGGGGTGCCACGGTCTTACCGTCTTCGGGAAGGCCGTGTGAGTGCTCAATCGGCACGGCCATGTCGAAGACTCCATAACCGTGGCACCCGATTCCCAATTTGAAAAAGGCGATGGCGCTGATACTTCGGGATCGGGCGTTTTCCCATGTTGGGATGCGTCCACATGTGAATTTGCCAGAGATCATTTCTCGGGTCCGTGGCCAGTGAATCGTCAGTCCTAAGACTTGGGGTGGCTGAAGTCGTGAGACTCTCACGAGTTCGGCGACGCCAATTCCAAATCCTGACGATGCCCCCGGCTGCGAATCCGTTACGCTTGCAGGAATCCGGTCTGCTTCATGACTCAAAACGTCGTCAATCATGCGACTTTACCGAATGGACTGACCGTCCTTGTCGAAACGATGCCTGCCGTTCAATCGGCCGCGTTTGCCCTGTTGGTCTCAGCCGGGAGCGTTTACGACCCGCCACAACAAAATGGAACGGCGACGGCGCTGGCCGACTGGATGGCTCGCGGAGCGGGTGACCGCAGCAGTCGCGAGTTGCTGGCTGAACTGGATCGGTTGGGGATCCAGGGGAACGAAACGGCCAGCACTCAGCACCTGGTCTTTCGCGGTTCCTGCCTGTCCGTCAACCTGGGTGCCGCGCTGCGGGTCTACAGTGACATCGTCCTGCAACCGCATCTGAACGAGGAAGAATTTGAAGCGGTCATGTCCGGCGTCGAACTGGGTTTGATGGCGATCGAAGACGAACCTCGGCAAAAGGTGATGGTCGAACTGCTGCGCCGGTGCTACCCGCATCCCTGGGGACAGCCTTCGGAGGGAACGCTGGCGGACCTGGAGAATCTGACTCCTGATTCGGTTCGCACTCACTATCAACGCGTCGTCAAACCGAATGGAGCGATCCTGGGAATCGCGGGGAACGTCACGCTGAATGATGTTCTGCCAGTCGTCAGCGACGTGTTTGGCGCGTGGACGGGCTCCAACGATCTCACGATCCCGGCGCTCACCTGCAGCCCGGTGCGGGAGCATTTGGCACTGGAATCAACTCAAACGCAGATCGGTGTCGCCTATCCCAGCGTGGCCTATTCCGATCCCGAATACTATGCGGCCTGGGCGGCAGTGAATGTCCTGAGTGGCGGAATGAGTTCCCGGCTTTTCACGGAAATCCGGGAAAAGCGAGGGTTGTGCTACTCGGTCTATGCGACGCTGAACACCTTGAAGGATCGCGGGCAGGTCCTGTGTTACGCGGGAACGACCGCTGAGCGGGCTCAGGAGACACTGGACGTCCTGCGGGCTGAACTGATGCGCTTGGGTGACGGGATCGGGCAGGATGAACTTGACCGCTGCAAGGCACGGGCGAAGAGTTCCCTGATCATGGCCCAGGAATCGAGTGGTTCGCGGTCTGCGTCGCTGGCTCGAAACTGGTACCACCTGGGGCGCATCGTCACGCTGGACGAGGTTCGTTCGAAGATTGACGCACTGACTGTTGCCACAGTCCTCGACTATGTCCACGCTCACCCCGCCCGGGATTTTTCGATTCTGACAATTGGCCCCGCGGCGCTGCAATAGTGCTGCCGGTCCCCGGCCCCAACCGGTTCCAAAATTCGAGTTTAATTCCCTCCACGAAGAGTTCCATGCTGTTCCATCACACCACGCTTCCCAACGGTCTCGAAGTCGTCGCCGAACTGAACGACGCTGCGTACAGCGTTGCATTTGGGTTTTACGTCAAAGCCGGTGCCCGCGATGAAGCTGTCTCGGTCTCCGGCGTCAGCCATTTCCTGGAACATATGGCCTTCAAAGGGACCGAACGGTTTTCCGCGGAAGACGTGAACCGGATCTTCGATGAATACGGTGCCGACTACAACGCCATGACGGGCGAAGAAAGCACCATCTTCTATTCATCAGTCCTGCCGGAATACCTGCCACAGACGTTTGAATTGCAATCCAGCATCCTGTACCCGACCCTGCGGCAGGATGATTTCGACATGGAAAAGAAAGTCATCCTGGAAGAGATCGGGATGTACGAGGATCAACCGTCGTCGGTCGCGTATGACCGGGCGATGCAGTTGCATTTCTCCGGGCATGAACTGGGACAGTCGATACTGGGATCGGTCGAAAGCGTTTCGGCGCTGACCTCCGAACAAATGCGGCAATACCACGCCGAGCACTACCGGGCGGGCAACATTGTCCTGGCCGTTGCCGGGAACACCGACTGGGCTACCGTTCTCGAACTGGCTCACAAACATTGTGGAGCCTGGCCGGCAGGAGTCTGTCCTCGCACGGTGACGCAATCGACACCGGCACCACAGTCGTTGTTCGTGGTCAAGGATCAGTGTCAGCAGGAACAGATGATTCAGTTGGCGGCAGCCCCGGACTGCAAGGATGCCCGACGCTTTGCGGCCGAACTGCTGACAGTCATCGTCGGAGACGACTCCAACAGCCGGCTCTATTGGGAACTGGTCGACCCCGGCCTGGCGGAATCGGCCGAATGTGGCTACTACGAATATGAAGGCAGCGGAACCTTTCTGACATTCCTGACCGGTCCGCCGGAGTCAACTCGGGAGAATCTCGATCGAATCACGCAGATCTACAGCGACGTGAATGCGAACGGTGTGACGGCCGACGAGCTTGAGCAGGCGAAGAACAAGATCGCCACCAGAATCGTGCTCCGCGGCGAGCGTCCGATGGGACGGCTGAGTTCGCTCGGCGGCAATTGGCTGATCCGGCGGGAATATCGCACGATTGAAGACGATCTGGCAATCATTCGTGGAGTGACTCTGGAGGATATTCGCGGCCTGCTGTCGGACTTCCCTTTGCAGCAGACGACAACGGTTGGAGTGGGACCGATGAACGGACTGTGATTCTCGATAGTCGGAAGTCGATACTTGCAATTGGGCGTCATGTCTCGGTCCCTCGCTGGCGCGTCGGGCTAGTGTTGCGAGGCCTTGGCACACTAGCCCGACGCGCCAGCGAGGGGCCGTACATTCGGCACCCAATTTCAAACCGACAGGACGATCTCTTGGAAATGCGGCTGCTCGGGAGTCGAGTTGGATACGGCAATCTACGGCAGTGTGAACACGCAGCCTCGCACGACGCGAGTTCCAAGTGAGCACAAGTGCCGATTAAATCACCGGTTATAGCCACGTGTCCTGGTGGCGTTCCCGACGATTTGATTGACATTGGCAGTCGAAGATCGGTATAGTCCGATGGAATGGATCGGTTTTGGCCGATGTTTATTGTCGAAGTGTTCCTCCGTGGTGAATCCTTTGGAGACTGATCGATGCTGGTGATCCCTGGCCGCTATGGTAAAGACACGTGCGACGGGTTCAGTCGACGAGCCCTGCTGCAAGTCGGTGGCGCATCGCTCGCCGGCCTGTCACTTCCGAATTTGCTGCGGAACGACAGGCTGCAGGCTGCAGAAGACGAACGCTACGGGGGGGCGGGGTTTGGCAAGGCCAAGCACGTGATCCTGGTCTACCTGCAAGGGGGACCCAGCCATCTGGATCTGTGGGATCCGAAAACTGATGTCCCCGACAATGTTCGCAGCGTGTTCAAGCCGATTGACACGAAACTGCCGGGCGTTCAATTCACCGAAGTGCTCCCCAAGCTGGCTCAGGTGCTTGACAAGACCACGCTGCTGCGAGCAGTCAGCTACACCCCGAACGGCCTGTTCAATCACACGGCCGCCATTTATCAGATGATGACCGGGTACACCGCCGACAAGGTCAGTGCCTCGGGCCAGTTGGAACCGCCAAGTCCCAAGGATTTCCCCAACTGGGGTTGTCACGTCATCAAGGCGAAGCCACCTGAAGTTCCGATGCTGCCCTATGTCATGATGCCTCGTCCGTTGCAGGAAAGCGGCGTGATCGGCAAGGGGGGAACAGCCGGTTTCATGGGTCGTGCCTTTGACCCGTACACGCTGTATCCGACCGGCGACGACATGGACATGACCAAGATGGATCGCATCCGGGTCGACGACCTGCAACTGCGGGCTGAAGTACCCCAGGAACGCATGGCCCGTCGTGCGGCGCTCCGCGATACCGTCAACGCCAGCCTGAATGATCTGGACAAGGCGGTCAGCAAGTACGCTCTGGACGAATATTACGGCAAAGCCCTGTCACTGGTGCTCTCCGGCAAGGCGCGTGAGGCGTTCAACTTGGGTGCCGAATCCAAGGAAACGCGTGAGTTGTATGGCAACAACACGTTTGGTCAAAGCTGCCTGCTGGCACGCCGACTGATTGAAGCGGGAACGCGTGTCGTGCAGGTGAACTGGCCGAAGGTTGCCAACAGCGACAACCATTCGTTCGACGTCCATGTCGGATTGTCCGGTCGCATGAAGAACCAGTCCGGCCCGATGCTGGATGCGGGCGTGTCTGGTTTGATTTCGGATCTGGACAACCGCGGGATGTTGAAGGACACGCTGGTCCTGGTCATCGGTGAATTCGGTCGCAGCCCCAAGCGAGGCGTCAGTACCTCGGGGAACGGCAACAGCGACGATGGTCGCGATCACTGGCCATATTGCTACACGGGCCTGATCGCCGGAGCCGGTGTGAAGCGAGGCCTGGTCTGGGGCAAGTCCGATCAAACCGCTTCGGCCCCGGTCGAAAATCCGGTCCACCCGATCGAACTGCTCGCCACGATCTATCACAGCGTCGGAATGAATCCTCGCCGGACGGTGTACAACCACCTGAATCAGCCGCGCGAGATGGTCAGTGCCGATGCCGTGACCGGCATTCTGTCGTAAGTGAATTGGCCCGAGGGCTGAGTGACAGAACAGAACAGAATCAGAACAAGCCCGACTCGGCAACCAGTCGGGCTTGTTTCATTCTTTGGTCAGGCAAGTGCTGCGGTGGCGACTTTTTTGGGAACTTGGTTGAAGTGACAGCGTCGAATTCCAGACGGGATTTTGAATTCGCTATGACGCGGAGGCGACCGATGCAGGTAATCAGGACTTCGATAGCGGTTCTGTTGATGGCGGCGACCGCAGGCAATTCAGCAATTCACGCTGCGGAACCGGATCCGTCAACCGGGTCAAAGTCTGCCGAAGCGCTGGCTCAATTCAAGCAACGGTGGAAGCTGCAGCTTTTGCCCGATCGATTGCCCGCGAAACTTCCCGACATGGGGCTGCATCTGATCGGAACGACATGGGGGCAACGCGGTCCGCGAAATATCCTGGGTCGCGGAACAGACCGACTCATCACCGTTACGGGTGATCAGGACTCATCAGCACCGCGAGAAATCGTCTTCACGACGATTCAGCACCATAGTGTCAATACACAGATTCCCGCGACTGAAACAACGAAGATGTACCCGGCGACAATCACCAGTCCGTTCCTGGAATACGACGGCCTGATTCATACCGCATTCATGACTGCCGATCGAAAGAAGTTCATTCCGGATGCCGTCCTGCGTGTGGCAGGCGGCACGTGGTACCAGGTCACGTCTCGCAAGCTGCCGGATCAGAACGGTGTGGTGGGAGGGGTTGAGGTTACTGAGTACCTGCTTAAGTTCGACGACGATCCGGTGCGCAATGACACGGGACACCTGATGCTGCATCGCCATATTCGCAAGTTGAATGAGCCGGCAGGCGAGACGACGCGCCTGCCTACGAATTTTGCCCTGTTCCGACACTCCGGCGATGATTCCCAACCGTACGAAGTGCAGATCGGGCTCCCGGGGCAGCGCAGCCTGACGATTTATTTCTACGCAGGCCTGGATTACGCCGTGCCGGAGGGAGATCGGCCATCAGTACCGTGCATCTACAGCCTGGAAGAGATCGAATAGTCAGCCGACGCTCCGTCGATTGTTGAGCCGTCGCGTCAGACCGGATAATTGCTGGCGTCTGTGGTGGGGGCGTTGCGAACATCGATCAACCGCCAGCAATACCAGGACGCGACGCTGCGGTATGGAGCCCACGGCTCGGCAATCGCGTGACTGGTTTTCTTGTCCGGCAATTCTTCCAGACCGTACAGATCGCGGATCGACGAGCGGACGCCAAGGTCGTCGTGCGGAAAGACATCCAGTCGACCGAGCGAAAAGATCAGGAACATCTGCGCGGTCCAGCGGCCGATCCCCCGGACCTGGATCAACTGTTCGATGGCCGCTTCGTCCGACAATCGACCGATCCGGTCCAGCCGCAGCCGTTCGTCCAGGACCCGTGCGGAGAGATCCCGCAGATAGGAAACTTTCTGCGTCGACAGGCCCGCAGACCGCAGTTGTTCGTCCGTCACTGCCGCGATGGCTTCCGGGGAAAGTTTGTCCGGGAGCAGCAGTTGATCCAGTCGCAATCGAATGGCGCGGGCGGCCCTGGTGGAGATCTGCTGCGACAGGATCGAACGGACCAGCATCCCGAACCGGTTACGCTCAGTTTTCAGGGTGAAAGGCCCCGCCTTGACGATCAAGTCACCCATGATCGCATCCACGCGACACAGGTGTTCCAATGCGGATTCGATGTGCACAGACTTGATGGCCATGGTTCACGTCATCGGAATGAAGCGGGACAGCAGCAGTGCCGGAACGATCAGGGCAGCCGTTCCCAGGGCGACCGCCGTTCCAAACGGGCCGCTGTCGTTCATTTTCCAGAACACCAGCGTTGCATCCAGCATAACGTACGACAGCAGCAACAACTTAATCGTCGTTTGCACATTGGACGGTGAGGGATCGGCCAGAGCCGTCAGAGCGCGTCGGTTCAGCGTAAATGCGATCACGGCCAGCATCGCCACCGCGACGGGGCCGTTGCCTCGGGGCGGCCAGGTCCAGACGGGCCAGGCGACTATCAGGCAGCCTAGAACGACGATTCCCGCATTGAACAAAATCTGAGCCAATCCCAGTTGCCAGCGACTGCTGGTCTTCGCCTCGGTCCGCGCAAAGACCGTCACGCCGACGATGTAAACCCCCAAGCCGATGGCCGCGGCCAGTTGCGGACGAACGAGCAGACCCGGTGGTGTCCAGAACAATTGATCACTCGCCCCCAGCAGGACGTTCAGCAGACGGCAGGAACCCATGGCGAGCGGACCGAGCGGAGTTCGCTTCAGCAGCCCGTCATAGGAAAGAATGGCCACAGCCAGCAGGCCGGCCACCTGCAAACTGACCCGAGTCACCAGTGCCGCAGAGACGATTCCGACCGTCATCAAGACGACTCCAAGCACGATGGCCGAATTCCGGGAAACCCGTCCGGACGGAATCGGCCGACCGGGACGTTCTGCCGTATCCTGCTGGAGATCAAATACGTCATTGAAGACCATCCCGGACATGTACAGACAGCACGATGCGGCCAGCAGAACCAGGAACTTCGGGGCGTCTTCCGACCCGTCAGTGCCCGCAACAAATGTGTGTGTCAGCGTGTAGCCGAGAATAATGTCCGCCATGGCCGTAAAGACGGTGGGCAGTCGGACCAGTTGCAAATAACCAAGCATTGGGCACTCCTTGAGGTTCGGGGCAGATTATGCCGACACCGCGTGGGATCGTCGAGGATGGTGTCTTTTTGGTGGCATTCCGCGTAAAACAACAGCATCCGGTTTGGACGGTACTTCCCGTGGAGGTGACTTGATGCGACTGCTGAATCTGGTACTCGTGAGCGGGCTGACCCTGGCCTGCGGTCTGGTGTCCGTGGAACCTGCCGATGCCGGCTGGAAAGCGGGGATTGCCAAGTCGATCATCACCCCGAAGAAGCCGATGTGGATGGCCGGCTACGGTGGCCGGACAGGTCCCGCTGAAGGAGCCCAGCATGACCTGTGGATCCGCGTGCTGGCGCTGGAAGATGAGCACGGGCATCGTGGCATAGTTCTTTCCAGCGATACCCTGGGGTTTCCCCAGTCCATTGCAGATGAACTCGCCGGCCGATTGAAACAGCAATTCGGACTGGATCGATCGCAGGTCCTGCTGCATGCCTCCCATACACACTGTGGTCCGGTCCTGCGGGGGGCGCTGTACGACGCCTATCCGCTCGACGCGGCGCAGATCGCGTTGATCAACGAGTATTCGGACTGGTTCACCACGGAGGTCGCCGCCACGATCGGTCGTGCCTTGAAGGATTTGCAGCCGGCGACTGTGTCGCGTGGTCAGGGATCAACCGACTTTGCCGTGAATCGTCGTACGAATCGAGAACCGGACGTACCGATGCTGCGGGAGCAAAATCTGCTGTTTGGCCCGGTCGATCACACGGTACCGGTGCTGGCAATTCACGCACCGGATGGAACTCTGCGAGCCGTGGTGTTTGCCTATGCCTGCCACAATACCACGCTCAGTTTCATGAAGTGGTGCGGCGACTACGCCGGTTTCGCGCAATACGATCTGGAAGCCCGGCACCCAGGCGCGGTTGCGCTTTTTTGCATGGGTTGCGGGGCAGATCAGAATCCGCTGCCGCGACGGATGGTGGAACTGGCCGAGTCGTATGGAAAGCGACTCGCTTCTGCCGTGAATGAAGTCCTGTCGACGCCGATGGAACCGGTCGAAGCGGCTCTGCGGACCAGTCATGAATTCGTACAACTCAGGATGGCGGGACTGCCGAAGATCGAAGAACTTCGTACGATGGCCGCCGGATCTCCGGACTATCGCCAGCGTTGGGCGGCACGGATGCTGGAACTGTCCGCGGGAAAGCAGGTCCCCACCGAATATCCCTACCCCATCACCGCCTGGAAACTGGGAACAAGCCAAATCTGGATTACCATGGGCGGCGAAGTGGTGGTCGACTATGCTCTGCGGCTGAAGGGGGAATACGGGGAACGCACGTGGGTCACGGCCTATGCCAATGATGTCATGGCATACATTCCCTCCCGGCGAGTGTTGATCGAAGGCGGTTACGAAGGACAAAGTTCGATGATGGTTTATGGCTTGCCGACGGAACGGTGGGCCGACGATGTTGAAGATCGAATTGCGATGGCCGTTGAGCGGTGTTTGAAAAAACTGACGGCCGACAAACCTTCAGCGAGCGCAACGAACAGCGGCAAGGATCAGCAGTGATGCGACAGGTAAAATCATGCGGCGTGGTTTTGTTTCGCAGGAAGCCCGATGTGGAGTTCCTGTTGATGAAGCATGCGCACCGATTTGATCTGCCCAAAGGCCATATCGAAACCGGCGAATCCGAAATTCAGTGTGCCCTGCGGGAAATGTGGGAAGAAACCGGT
This sequence comes from Planctomycetota bacterium, assembly GCA_018242525.1. Taxonomy (GTDB): domain Bacteria; phylum Planctomycetota; class Planctomycetia; order Planctomycetales; family Planctomycetaceae; genus Schlesneria. The sequence continues at coordinate 57,053 of JAFEBS010000014.1, forward strand.
GTGCCGATCGACCAGGTCGAACTGGACCCCGAGTTTCGCTACGAGGAAAAGTACTACCCGATTGAACCCCGCTTCGGGACCGAACGAGTGGAAAAGACGCTCGTAATCTTCCTGGGCTGGATCGACAAGGTGGATCAGATCCAGGTCACGGAACACGGCGGCCACGAATGGCGTCGCTGGAGTCCGCCGCACACCATCCAGAAATACACGATCAATCCCCTGCTGGCGGCCGTCGAAGCCCATTTCGCAAAAACCGGTGGCACAAAGTAATCCGAAGCGTCAGAGAGAGGGCGACAACGCACCCCAACGGATGATCAGGGCCCCCGTCGCATCGTGGTACCGTACCTCAATACCACTTCGTCTTGTCAACAATCGTTGCCGGCGGCTCACCGCGTTGAAATCGCCGAATGTTTTCCAGCAACGTGTCCAGGTGGCGAACGGCGACATGAGTCGACGCTGCGGCCACGTGGGGAGTGATGATGACGTTGGGCATCCGCCACAGTGGGTGGTCCGACGGCAGCGGTTCGACTTCACAGACATCCAGCGCTGCACCCGCGATGTCACCCGATTGCAGAGCGGCCACCAGGTCCATCAGATCGACAATTGCACCACGTCCAATGTTGATCAGGATTCCCGTCCGTTTCATCTGTTGAATCCGTGATCGTCGGAACAGTTTTTCTGTCTCGGGAGTGTGCGGGGCGGCGATCACGACGTAGTCACTTTCGGCGAGCAGATCATCGAGACGATCCAGGGGCCAGACGGACGGCAGAGTTTCTGGAACAGAACGACAGACCGGGTCGACACCGCGCAGTTTCATGCCGAAGGCTGCCGCCCGCCGCAGCACCTCCGCCCCAATGCTTCCGACGCCGACTACACCGAGCGTGCAGTCAGAAAGGTGTTGATGGGCCCGGTCCATGGGAGTCACCGTTCCGGGGGCACTGACGAAGTCCGTGACATAACGGGTATCCCCGACGGGCGACCACAATCCCTGCTGCTGTTGTCGCAGGTAAACATGCAGATTTCTCGCAAAACACAGGACAAATCCCATTACATGATCGGCGATCACGTCTGAGAACAAGCCGCGCATGTTGCTCAGGATGCAGGGGTGCGCCACCAGTTCTGGAAACAGGTAATGTTCCAGGCTGGCCGTTGGGGACTGCACCCAGCGGAGCTTCGAGGCGCGGGCCAGAAGCGGCGGTGTCAGCTTGCCGAAAAACGCGTCCGCATCCGCGATTTCACTCAGCGCTTCATCAGCGTCGCGCGCGTTCACCACAACCATTGAAGAGGCTGCATGGCGGATCTTGTTCAATCGTGTTTCATCAATGGCGGGGTGGATGACAAGCTTCATGTTTGATCTCTTCAGGGACTCATTCAGGCCGTGTTCATGGACCGTTTCAGGTCACTGCGTATGTCATGCGCGGATACGATCTGTCAAGAGATGCAAGACCCTGGTTTCTCAGAATCGCGAAGTCTCATTTTTCTGCTTGCTCTCGTTATGGATGCTCGGCAGAATGTCGCCGCAATGGTTGGCTCCGGGTAGCCGACACACATCCGAACGAACAAATGTCATGAGGGCGCGCGATGCGAGTTTATACGCGTGGGGTTGATGAGGGGCTGATGATTGGCAAGACCGTGCAGGTCAACGTTCTGGAAGTCCAGACGAACTGCGTGCGACTGGCAATCATCGATCCCGATGCATCCCCCACCTATCGCGAAGAGGTCCTGTACCTTCCTTCCGAGTCTGATGATTGCGATTTTGAATTTGATCAGTCAGACTCTTGCAATGTGTTTGATGATGATTTCACGTTCGAGGACGAAGATTCACGATTGATCCCGATGGCCTGACGCCGCGCGTGACAACGTGAAACTGACGCCCCGGGCCACAACTCTGATCGGGGCGGATTCGCCAGGGTGGAACCGTTCATGGAATCCGTTCCGATTTCAACAACGGTCGACGCCGTGAGTGACAGTGTCGCGATGGATTCACCGCCCCAACCGCGCCGTTCAGCGGACGATCCCTTCACGCCGGAAGAGATCCAGGCGTTGGGGCTCCGTCAGGATCGCCTTCCCAGGCACGTGGCCATCATTATGGATGGAAACGGTCGCTGGGCTCAGGCACGTGGTTTTCCACGGATCGAAGGGCACCGCCGCGGTGTTTCGACCGTGCGCGCCATTGTCGAGCAATGCTCCCGCCTGCAACTGGACCAGTTGACGCTGTACTGCTTCAGCAGCGAGAACTGGAAACGGCCACCGTTGGAATTGAAACTGCTGATGCAATTGCTGGAGCAGTACCTGATCGAGGAGCGGGCCGAGATCATGCGTCAAAACCTGCGGTTCGCCGTCATCGGTCGCCGGGGCGGCCTGGGAGAAGGAGTCCTCCGCGAAATCGCCCGAACCAGCGAGATCAGCCAGGACAACACGGGCATGCGGCTGTGCCTGGCAGTCAATTATGGCAGTCGGGGTGAACTGGCCGATGCCGCCAGGTCGATCGCCGAGGAAGTTGCCGCTGGCCGGTTGACACCTGACCAGGTGGACGAGGATGTCTTCGCCAGCCATTTGTACACAGCGGGAATGTCCGATCCCGACCTGGTGATTCGTACCGCGGGAGAAATGCGAGTTAGCAACTACCTGTTGTGGCAGATCAGTTACGCCGAATTCTGGGTGACTGAACGATGCTGGCCCGAGTTTTCGCGCGACGATCTGCATCAGGCCTTTCAGGATTTCGCCGCCCGCGATCGTCGCTTCGGCGGCTTGTCGACGTAACGGTCCGTAGTAGTGATCAGAAAGTATTTCGGTGGACTGGTCGAGTCCGTTGCAGACTGCTGGTAGACTCTGTGCGGGAATTGACGATTGTTTAACAGGCATGTTGCATGCTCCGTTGGCGCCTGGCTGTCTCTGCGGTACTGATTCCATCGTTTTTCGGCCTGTTCTGGCTGGACGCACGAATGGGCGAGCATGCGCCGATTCTACTCGTGCTGGTGATCTGTCTGGCGTTGCGTGGCGCGGGCGAAATGGTCGATCTGCTCTGGACTCGCTCGTTCACTCCCAACCGTATCATCGTCTCGGCCTCGTGCGTGCTGGTGGCCGGTGCCGCCTGGTGGGGGCGATTCGGCCACATGCCAATCAAGATTCCGTCGGATGACAACACGCTCGCTCAGGTCATGCTCGCCTATTCATTGACCATCCTGGCGATGTTCCTGCTGGCGACGTACCGCTACCGCGAACCCGGGGCCAGCATGGAGACTCTGGGGGCGGAACTGTTGATTGTCAGCTATATCGGCGTCCTGCTGGGCGTCGTGGTTCAATTGCGCTGGGTGGCAGGCGCCGATGCCGGTTACCTGGTGATCGGTTCCCTGGTGGTGGTGACCAAGGGAGGCGATGTCGGGGCGTACTTCTTCGGTCGGCTCTTTGGAAAACGGAAGATGGTTCCGCACTTGTCACCCGGAAAGACATGGGCAGGGGGTGTGGGGGCCCTGGTCGGTTCCGCAGCCACTGCCGTCGCCTGGCTGTATTTTGCCACTCCGTTGTTCACTCCCAAGAATAGCGCTCCGTGGGTCCCCCCGGATTGGCTGAGTTCCGCCATTTATGGCCTGATCCTGGGAGTCACGGGGTTGATTGGCGACTTGTGTGAATCGCTGATCAAGCGTGATGTCGGTAAGAAGGATTCTGCTCGACTGTTGCCGGGATTTGGCGGTCTGCTCGACCTGATCGACAGTGTGCTCTACGCGGGGCCGGTGGCCTATGTCTTGTGGAAGGCGTTGCCACTGGTGACCTGGCACGTGTCGCGACTCTCATAGTCCAGAGGCGCGGATTGCCGGAACGGCCCCTTCACTGCGGTCTGGACACCTGTACAATTCGCACATTACGTCCAACAGACTGTCATCACATCGGCGCAGATTGAATTCATCCATTTCGGCGAGGTCCGTCGTGATCGAAACCGTGCCGACCTATCGCGTTTCTTCCCTTTACCTGTGGAACCTGTTTCGACAAGCCTTATATGGCGCGCTGGGTCTCACTGTTGGTTGGGTTGTGTTCCTCGGCATCTCGCTGTGGTTATTGCCCGGTTTGCCTTGGAATGAACTTCTGCCGTTTGCCCTGTCGATGATTTCCAGTCTTCATTCGGCCTCTGAAAGTGAATCCAGAGAGTTGGCCCGATACGGGCTTGGCCCTGCGATCGCTCTGTGCGTGATCCCGGCGGGGCTTGCAGACATCTCGTCCTGGATGGCCGTACAGTATGAATTCCATCCAGACAAACTGCGGATGCGCTGGCGACGAATCACGCGCGACATCTCCTGGGACCTGATTCACAGCGTTGAAGAACGACCTCACGCGGATCCGGTCCGCCGCAGTTTGAAGATTTACCAGAATGATGCACAACCGATCCTGGTGCGCGGTTTGGAGAATCTGCCGGAGTTCATTGGACAGTTAAAGGCACGGCTCCCCAGGCTGGCCAGGTGGGAAGTCTCACGAGTGCGTGTCGATCTCACAAGCCGGGCGACGAACTTTGTCGTTGGCTTGCTGTTGTTAATCCCGCTCTACGCCACCTGGATTGCGTGCTACGTGTTTCATTCGACCGTCATCGAGTTGTGCTGGTCCGTGGCACTGCTGCTGTCGGCGTTCTGGATCTGGGTGAAGCACCCGTTGACGCGATCGCACATGTGCATTCTTGAAGTCGAAGCCTTTCTGGCCGTGCTGCTGCTGCTCGCCTCTGGCTTGTTGTCTTGCAGTACGGCCCTGGAGTCGTCGCAGATGACACGCCTGCTGGGATGGTGATAGACTGGCGACGAGATTCGTCGCTCAAGTCATTCGATCTCGTGGAATCCTGATCATGTATCGAACTGTTTCAACATGGGCCGGCGTGTTGTGCCTGGTGACGGGACTTCCAGTCGTTCACGCTGCCGAACCGCTGGTGGTGGATGTCTGGCCGGGAAAGCCTGCTGGTGACGACGCATCCCAGATCGGCGAAGAAAAATGGCTGGATCCTCGTCCCGGCGACAAGTGGCAGAAATGGGTCACCAATGTTTCCAGGCCGACACTGACGATCTATCGACCGGAACCTGGCTTGATCGCAGCGGAATACTGAAACCTCAATCCCGGCCCGAAGGGAAGTCATGATCAAGAATCTCGGAATTGTGGTGCTCCTGCTGGCACCGAGTCCGCTGGTGGCCGACCAGCGTCCCAATATCGTCTGGATCGTCAGCGAGGACCATGGGCCTCACATGGGTTGCTACGGCGATTCGTTTGCGACGACGCCGAACGTCGATGGTCTGGCCGCCAGGGGCCTGCGGTATACACATTGCTGGTCGAACGCTCCCGTCTGTGCTCCGGCACGAACCACGTTGATCACCGGTTTGTACGCGACGTCATCTGGCGGAGAGCCTATGCGCAGCATGGTGCCGCTGCCGCGTGGCCAACACCTGTACCCGGAACTGCTTCGACAGGCCGGGTACTATTGCACCAACAACGCCAAGGAAGACTACAACATTCAGAAGCCCGGTAAAGTCTGGGATGAATCGTCCCGGAATGCTCACTGGAAAAAGCGGCCGGTGGGAACTCCCTTTTTCGCGGTGTTCAATTCGGAAAAGAGCCACGAAAGCAAGATTCGTGTTCGGCCCCACAAACTGGTGCATGACCCGGCCAGGGTTCGCATTCCTGCTTATCATCCGGACACTCCCGAAGTCCGCCAGGACTGGGCTCAATACTACGACGTGGTCACAGAAGCGGATGCCGACGCCGGCGTCCGACTGAGAGAACTGGCTGACGCAGGCCTGATGGAAGACACGATCATCTTTTACTACGGCGATCACGGGTCAGGCATGCCTCGCTCCAAACGCTGGCCTTACAATTCCGGGCTGCATGTTCCCCTGGTGGTTTACATCCCGGAGAAATTTCAGGACCTGCGCCCTGCAGACTACGCTCCCGGCCAGTCATCAGACCGGCTGGTGAGCTTTGTGGACTTTGCCCCGACACTGCTCAGCCTGGCGGGCGTCCAGCCCCCGGAATGGATGCAGGGTCACGCCTTCCTGGGAAAGTTCATCACCCCGCCGCAACCGTTTCTGTACGGGTTTCGTGGCCGGATGGACGAGCGGTACGACCTGGTTCGCAGTGTGACCGATGGTCATTTTGTCTACGTACGACAGTACCTGCCTCATGTCATTTACGGTCAACACATCGACTACATGTTTCAGACGCCCACCACCCGGGTGTGGAAGCAACTGCACGATCTGGGGAAACTGACACCCGAACAGGACGCGTTCTGGAACCGAAAACCTGCCGAAGAACTTTATGATCTGCAGACAGATCCTGACGAAGTTCACAATCTGGCGAATTCAGTCAGCCACCGGCAGATTCGAGATCGGCTGCGAGCCGCCCAGCACGACCACGTGCTGAAGATTCGCGACGTCGGGTTTCTGCCGGAAGGAGAACGATTCCGACGTGCGAATGGCGATTCGATTTATGATCTGGGACGCGACCCGAATCGATATCCGCTGGAACGGATCCTGGAGGCTGCGGACCTGGCATCGATGATGTCGCCAGACGCCGTTCCCCAGTTAAAGAGAGATCTGAAAAGCGACGACAATGCCGTTCGCTATTGGGGAGTACTTGGTTTGCAGATGCGAGGGAGCGCTGCTGTCATGTCGGCCAACGATGAATTGCACCAGGCTCTCACTGATCAATCGGCATTCGTCGAGATTGCGGCCGCTCAGGCGTTGGCGTCAGCAGGTGGATCCGGCGATCTGGAACTTGCTCTGCCGCATCTTGTCCGGCTGGCCAACTGGACGAAGAACGATGTCTTCGTGTCGATGGCGGCATTAAATGCTTTGGACGCCATCGGTGAGCGAGCCGCCACCGTTGAGGCGGCGATCCAAATGTTACCGGCAGCGGGGCCAACACCTGACGCTCGTTACAACGACTACGTGCCGCGGCTGTTGCAGGCGCTGCAGGCAAAGAACAAACATTGATGCTGATTGAAGCTCCAATGGATAAAGCAGTGCATTGGATGGCTCCCGTCGATGCCGATGAAGAATTGGTCTTGGGGATTGGACCGAACAGCAAGACGGCCCATTCGCGCGGAGTCAATGTCGTGATGGCCAACGGGAGTGCTCGTTTTCTGAGTGTCAATGTGGATCGGAAGGTTTTGCGCGCCCTCATGACGATTAATGCCAATGACTCTGTGGGTTCAAATTGGTAGCCGGAACCGTGAGACTTCGGACGAGCGCGGAATTGACGTCGAATACACCGAAGTCTCACGACTTCGGCGACGACATTGGGGCAATTCAGTTATTCGACCGGTGGCCGATACCCTTCGGGTGGCTGGACGACCTCAAAGTCAGCGCCCTTGACCTTGCGCAATTCCTCGTGGATGTCTGGAATCCGCGGATCGGGTGCCATCGACAGCGACCATTCCAGTCCGTTGTCCGCGACGAACATGCCATACTTCTTCAGTCCCTTCAGGATCGTTTGCACGGTGGGCGAGAACCCCTTGAGGTCGAAGTCCTGGCGCAGGCGAAACCGTTCCCCCATGCGCGGCAGGTCTTCGTCGGATCCATGTCCCGCGTGATGGGTTGCCGGATAGACATAGGATTTGCGGCTGCGTCGGATCGTAAACCGCATGGCATGCTCAATCTCACCCCGTTGCAGTTCGTCGTAGCGGATGACGGCAGGAAAGATCGGTAGCCCGGCGGCGTCGGCGGATGTCCATGTGTCCGGCCGCAATCGATTGCTTTTTAGATCGAAGACCGACGACTGATCCGCTGCCCATCCACTTCCGATTCGACCCATGACAAAGAACTCGTACAGTTTGCCGCCCACAGGATCGAGGACGATCGCGTGCCGGTCTCCTTCGTACTGTGCTGGACGTTGTTGCAATTCGGCCAAAGTCAGCGGCTTGCCATCCCTGGAATGCCATTTCGGCCAGCCTTCAATCGGCAGGCTGTCGGGCACCGGAAACGGGCCTGGATCGGATTCATCCGGATAACTCACCAGCTTCACGTCGACCTTCGGCTGCTGTGGCGGAACGATGACAAAACACATGTCATCGTTGACTCGCAGAACTTTGTCGCTGCCGATGCTGGCCACCATGGCTTGTGAATTCGGATGCAGTGGCCAATCGGAAACGAGCAGATTCCAGGGATTGTCGGGAGGAAACAGTTCCAGCGCCGACAGGATGGCATCGGCCTCGGGAGTGTCGAACGCGATCACCTTGTCGACCTTCGGCATCTTCGCGGCGCGAATTCGTGCAATTCGAGCGGGATCACCGGCAACTTTGACGGGCCTGGATTCCTGACCGGCGACGCTGTCGTCCAGCGGTTCTACAATGAGATCAACCTTGGCATCACCAATCGTCCCCCGGACACGAAAGCGGCTTTTCGGCGGCGGCGTCGTTCCGGCCGGGGTGGCTACGGGAACGGCTGCGGCACCTGCTTCCAGGACAAGATCACTGAAGTAGAGTGTCGGCGATTTGCCTTCCTCACAGTTGACGTACCACTTGAGAACATTCGCCAGATCGGGACTCGAACCGTTCACGTTGACCAGGCGATCCAAATCGATCGAAACCGGATTGCGACCTGTTTCAAGCTTGATCTGATGGACCGCACGCGTCTGGTAGTTGAAGGTGCGCTTGTGGTTTACGTTGAATTCAAGCGTCGTTGCTTCGCCGGGATTGTGAATCGTGAATTTGACGCGGGAAAACGGTTTCCAGTTCTTTACCCGTGAATCTCGATCGCCGAAGCTGTCACCCGGGGCGAACACCACCTTCAATGCATCGCCACCCAGCTCAGTCAACTTCACGATCGTCATCTTGGTTTTGCCATCGCTCCCGGTGTCATTGGGAATCTGTCCTTTGGACGGACTGATCAAGGGAAGGCTCGTCATGGCCGATTGGCCAATTGCGGCCCGAGCTGACAGGCAACAGACAAGGAACAACACACAGTGCAGTCGATGAATTCTGATCATGAGGTCATTCCCTGATCGCATTATCGTGTCGAGGAGTTCCGTTTGCCGTACGCAAATGGAAACTGCGTATGCTGCTTCGTGCACAGGAACACATGGACTTGACGAAACGGTTTACCGGATCGCGTCATCGGAAATGTCGCCAACGGTTCTACGCTTTGAAAATACGGTTTGTAAACATCGGGGTTCGGTACATCGTCGGCGGTCACAAAAATCCCATCTTTGCCAAGCCAGTCCTCAGGACGGCTCCAATAGGCAAATCCGCGGGCGTCTCCCTCATTGTAACAGGCTACGGGAACGAGATTCCGCTCGCAGAATGCCAACTGGCCACTGTCATACCAGCGGTTGGAAAAAAGAAACGTATTGGATCGTCCCAGGATCCCGCGGGACTTCAACGCGCGTCCGACCGATTCCCAGCCGCTGATCTCCCGTGCCGGATCTCTTTCCAATGGGAAATTGACGACCCCGAATCGAGCCTGTGCAATAAACAGGATCGCAATGAACAGCAGACTGGTGGGCATGATCACCACCCAGCGTCGGACCAGGACCGGGGTCAGGTCGGCGTTTCGAGCCCACAGAGCCCCGACCAGCGGAAACAAAGGAACCACTCCGATCAATGGCCAATGGGGCAGGATGGGACGCATGCACGACACGCAAAAAAACAGACCGAGTGGAACCACGGACAGGCAGATCAACAATCGTTCGTTTCCGGGCAGCGTGGAAAAGTGGCGTAACCGCGTCACCAGGGACGTGACACACGGAAACCAGATCCACGGCAGCAAATAGGCTATCGGGCCCAGGAGCATCATCGACAGACCGAGCGGGCTGAATTGAAAGCCCACCGCCCGTCCTCCTTGAAACGCGATTGATGCCCAGTCGTGCTGAGCATTCCAGATCAGGACCGGAACCAGACCTCCCGCTGCCAGCAATGCGGCCAGATAGGGACCCGGAGTTTTCAGGACGGCCGACGCGCGCGGAGTGACGATCACATACATCAGCGTCCCCAGCGGCAACAGGACTGCGTGATACTTGCTGGCCATGGCACCGGCACATGCCACGCCAACCCAGGTCCATGCGAGGATCGGACGATCTGGTTCAAACAACGCGTTGCTCAGCGCCCGCATTGTCAACAAGGCAAAGAACAGGAACGGACCGTCAGGCAGGACGAACACTCCGGCGGCGACTGAGTAGTAGGCCGCCATATTGAATGCGAACGCGGCATAAAAGCCCGCCCGCTCACCGAACCAGCGTGCGGTCCAGTCAAACAGGATCCATGTACTGCCGGCAAACAGCAGGATGAATCCGAGTCGCAGGGACAATGGATGCACCCAGCCGCCGCAGAGGGTCAGGCCGAATTTGGCCACGACCATCAACATGGGTGGATGATCAAAGTAGCTCCAATCGGGGTGAAGCGTGTACAGGTAGTGATAGGCCTCATCATTCCCAAGCTCCAGGACTGCCGCCCAGCACAGTCGCAGGAAAAACGTCACCACGATCAGCAGCAGCACGTTACGGCGAGGAGACCAGGGCATCAAAGAATCGCAATCTAATTCAGTAGTCGGTGAGTTGTCGTCCGCGACAAGTTCTGTGATTCGGGTGATTTGTGCAAGCCAAGTTGAGACCAAAGTGGCCTGACTTCCCGCGTGGGGAAGATCGCCAACACTCTCTGCGTACCGGCATCTTTTCCTGTCGCAGATTTCGTAAGTATTCGGGGCGAATGGCGGTCACGCGTGCTGAATTCATCATCCTCGAAACTCAGTGGGCGTCACCCCGGTCGCCGCGCGAAAGGCGCGGGTAAATGCACTGTGGTCGTAAAAGCCGCACGCCAGAGCAATCTCGGCCACGGTCCGATTCGTTTCCCGCAACAGCCGTGCGGCGGCCGTCAGGCGAGTCTTCGTGATGAAATGGCTCGGGGTCAGCCCAAATAACCGTTTCGTAAGGCGAGCCAGTCGCGGCTGACTCAGTTTGGAGCGCAGGGCCAGCAAGGCCGGAGTAATCGGATCGTCCAGGTTTTGTTCCATCGCGGTGATGGCGGCGGCGAAGTTTGGCGGGATTTCGTCCGGCTCAATCGGGACGCGGACATCGCGCGAGATGCCAATGACTCCCGCGATCGCTCCGTCCGCGGCGTGAATCGGCAGTTTCGTCGTCAGGCACCAGCCCGGTTTGTGAGGTTGGTACCAGTGCAGTTCCAGGTGATTCAGCAGCGGGCGTCCCGTTCGAATTACCGCGGCGTCTTGTTCCGAGGGAATTCGTCCCAGGTCACCCGGACAGATATCGCTGGGTCGCTTGCCAATCACCTGCGATTTGTGTTTCAACCCGTGTCGGATCGCGAGCGAATCGTTGGCGGACAGATACCGGCCATCGACATCCTTGACGAAGAAGGTGACGTCCGGGGACTGGTCGAACAGTTGTTCCAGCAGCGTCACGCCGATCGGCGGGACAGGGATCGGAGTGTTCGAGGGGCGAGTTGTGCGCGATTTCATGGTGGGATGCAATTTCTGGCCAAGTCACGACAATGGTGTCCAAGTAGAATCGGATCGTCGTGGCCCGTCCATTCCAATCGGAACATTGTTCATGAAGATTACTCGGATCTTTGCCCATCGCGTTGAATTGCCGCTGGTCGAAGGGTGCTACAGATGGTCCGGCGGCAAATCCGTCTCGGTGTTCGACAGCACCATCGTCGGAGTGGAAACGGACACCGGCCTGGTCGGTTATGGCGAAGTCTGCCCGCTGGGGCCGTTCTATCTGCCCGCCTATGCCGAAGGAGTGCGAGCTGGATTGAGGGAACTGGGGCCACATCTGCTGGGTTTCGATCCCCGCGAATTGTCCAGGTTGAATCACCGCATGGACGCCGCTTTGAAAGGGCATCCCTACGTCAAATCCGGGATCGACATCGCCTGCTGGGACATCCTGGGGAAGGCGACGGGCCTGCCGGTCTGCGTCCTGCTGGGGGGCCGTTTCGGAGAAAGCGTCCGGCTGTACCGGGCGATCTCGCAGGAATCCCCGGAAGAGATGGCGCGCAAGGTTTCCAGTTATCGAGCCGAAGGATACACGCGGTTCCAGTTGAAAGTGGGAGGCGACCCGGATTTGGATATTGAACGGATTCGAGCCGTTCGCGCCATGCTGTTGCCTTCGGATCGACTGGTTGCCGACGCAAATACCGGGTGGACCCAGCACGAGGCGGTTCGAGTGGTCCGCGCCGTACGGGACGTGGATGTCTACATCGAACAGCCCTGCCTGACCTATGAGGAATGCCTGGCGGTTCGACGCCTGACCGACCACCCGTTCGTGCTCGACGAAAACGTTGACGGCCTGGACATGCTGCTCCGCGCCAAGTCAGACCTGGCGATGGATGTCGTCAATTTGAAGATCAGCAAGCTGGGAGGACTCACCAAGACTCGACAGGCGCGCGATCTGTGTGTATCGATGGGGATCGCCATGACGCTGGAAGACAGTTGGGGGGGCGACATCACCACCGCGGCGATCGCTCACCTGGCCTACAGCACCCCGGAGGAATATCGTTTCACCAGCACAGATTTTAACAGCTACGTCACGGTCAGCACTGCCATCGGGGCACCACAGCGTCAAAACGGCTTCATGACAACGAGTGCCGCACCGGGACTGGGCGTTTCTCCCAGATTCGACGTCCTGGGGCCACGCGTTGTTGAGGTTCATTGAACCCCCGATGATGAGTGGTACCGCCGTTTAAGTTTTGGGAAACTTGATTCGCTTCACAACAACAGACCCCGGGGACTCAAGGTACCGGGCAGGAATCTCCAATGAAATACTTCGCGGCCTTGCTGATTGTCGTCACCGCGGCCAGTCCGTCGTATGCCCAGGAACCCATTCCGGCCCGCCGACCGCAACTTCAGATCCTGAATGAGTCGCCCCAACCGATCGATCTCTTCTGGCTGAAGTCCGATACCGAGCGTATTCCAAACGGAACTGTCGATCCTGGCAAACAGACAACGATCTCAACCACGCTTGGGCACCGCTTCGCCATCGTCGGACGAGATGACAAGACCGAAGCCCTGGTGGCCAGTCAGGTCCCGATCCAGGCGTTTCGATTTGACCCTGCCAACAAGCACGGGGCCCCGGAATTCTACACGCAAAGCATCAGCGCCAACGGCCTGCCCATCGTTGCGTCGAAAGACGTCAGCCCCTATGCGCTCAAGGAGGCGCAGTATCTGGTAAACATCATGCTCGCCCAGCGGCCCGACGTGCGGGACGCGATGGTGAAAAGCGGTTCCCGCCTGTGCATCATTGCCCATAACGAATTCACCACAGACCTGCCGGAGTTCGCACACATGGCAGAGGGGCAGGCTCCCGACGCCAATCTGAAGCGGTATAGCGCCAAGGATTTCTGGGATGCTCGGGCTCGGGGAACCGGTGGCAGTGAAACCGACCCGTATTGTTCCTGCGGTGAAGAGAATCTGCTGGGATACGCGGGCGACCCCTATTCCACCGAATGCATCCTGATCCACGAACTGGCTCATAACATTCATCTGCGGGGCCTGATGAACGTGGACCCCACCTTCGACAGCCGGTTGAAGACCACCTATCGCCAGGCGATGGATGCCGGCTTGTGGAAGGGCAAGTACGCCTCGGTCAATCGCCACGAGTACTTCGCCGAGGGAGTGCAATCGTGGTTCGACAACAATCGTGAAAACGATCACGACCATAATCATGTGAACACCCGCGCCGAATTGCTGCAGTACGATCCCAGGCTGGCCGCACTTTGTAAGGAAGTGTTTGGCGACACAGAACTGAAGTACACCAAGCCCGTCACCCGTTTGAAAGATCATCTGCAGGGATACAATCCCGCGACCGCCCCGAAATTCGTCTGGCCCGGACGACTTGCTGAAGTCAAGCAGGCGATCCGCCAGGGAGCGGAAGCGCGAAATCGCGCGGCAACCGATCTGACGCTCGACCGGATCTTTAATTCGTCCGAACTGCACGAAGAAAAACAGGGAAACTTCGTCTGGAGCAAACTGTCCGGTTCCTATTTTGCCCTGGAAACTCCTGCGGAACCGAAGGCCGAAGGTGATGATGCCGCGAAGAAGCCCACTGGCCGTGAACTTGTTCGGATCGATGCAGCGAGCGGAATGCGGGAAGTCGTCGTTCCGGCACTGGCGTTTGTTCCAGAAGAAGGAAAGTCGCCGTTGTCGGTGGAAGCGTATGAATTCTCGGCCGACGAATCGAAGCTGCTGATCTACACCAACAGCCAGCGCGTCTGGCGTCGCAACACCCGGGGCGATTACTGGTTGCTGGACGTGGGATCACGGAAACTCACGAAGTTGGGCGGCGACGCCGAGCCTGCCACGATGATGTTTGCGAAGTTCTCACCCGACGCCACGCGGATCGCATATGTCTGCAAGAATAACATCTATGTGCAGGATCTGAAGGATTGGAAAGTGATTCCGCTGACAACAGATGGAGCCACGCATCTGATCAACGGGACGGGCGATTGGGTGAATGAAGAAGAACTCGATATTCGCGATGGGTTCCGCTGGAGTCCTGACGGACAGTCGGTCGCCTTCTGGCAATTTGACACGACAGGCGTTCCCGAATTCTTCCTGATCGACAATGCCGCAGGAACCCATTCCCGCCCGACCGCATTTGCGTATCCGAAAGTCGGCGGAACGAATTCCGCCGCGCGCATTGGCGTTGTGGGAGTGGCCGGGGGACTCGTCCGCTGGCTCGACGTTCCGGGTGACTCACGAAACCACTATCTGGCGCGGATGGAATGGACCCCGAACGGACAACAGATTCTGCTGCAGCAGTTCAATCGACTGCAGAATACCAATCGAGTCCTGCTGGCCGATCCCAAGACTGGGGCCACTCAGACAATCCACACCGAGACCGATGAAGCGTGGCTGGAAAATGAGAACCCGGTCCGGTGGCTGGATGCAGGGCGAGCCTACCTGTGGCTGAACGAGAGTGACGGCTGGCGGCACGCCTACACCGCCACGGTCGACGGGAAGCCGCTGACACTGCTGACACCCGGTGAATTCGATCTGCTGAAGATTGAAGCCGTGGACGAGAAGTCCGGAACGCTCTATTACACCGCGTCACCCGATAACCCGACGCAGTCGTACCTGTACCGCACGTCACTGAAAGCCGGTGGAGCCCAACAGCGTTTGACCCCCGCCGATCAGCCGGGCTGGCATACTTACAGTTTCTCCCCCAACCACGAATGGGCGTTTCACACCTATTCGACGTTGACGACTCCCCCGGTGGTCGACGTGATCCGAATGTCCGACCACTCGGTTGTGCGGCCCCTGGTGACCAATCAGAAGTTGAAAGACGCACTGGCGGCACTCCGGCCGACCCCTACGGAATTCACGCGTCTGGATATCGGGAACAATGTGCAACTGGATGCCTGGACCATGCAGCCTGCTCAGTTGGATCCGCAAAAGAAATATCCGCTGCTGATGTATGTCTATGGCGAACCACACGGACAGACAGTCCGGGATGTGTGGCAGGGGACCCGGGGACTGTGGCACCGGATGCTGGCTCAACAGGGGTACATGGTCGCCAGCGTTGACAATCGCGGCACCATGTCGCCACGCGGTCGAGCCTTCCGAAAATGTGTCTACCGCCAGATCGGCATCATCGCTCCCGGGGAACAGGCCGCCGCCGTGAAAGTCCTGCTGCAACGGTTTCCGTTCCTCGATGATCGCCGAGTCGGAGTCTGGGGTTGGAGCGGCGGGGGAAGCATGAGCCTGAACGCGATCTTCCGTCATCCCGACGTGTATCGAACCGCGATCTCCGTTGCGCCGGTGGCGGATCAGCAGTTGTACGACACGATTTATCAGGAACGCTACATGGGGCTGCCGACGGACAATGCCGAGGGCTACCGGAACGGCTCGCCAATCACTCACGCCGCCCAACTGAAGGGAAACCTGCTGCTGATCCACGGCACGGGCGATGACAACTGTCATTACCAGGGGACCGAGAAGCTGATGAATGAATTGATCGCCGACAACAAGCCGTTCAGTTCGATCCCCTATCCGGGACGATCCCATTCGATCTCGGAAGGCCGCGGTACGACTCGGCACCTGCATTCGCAAATGACGCTGTACCTGCAACAGAACCTGATGTCACCAATAGATAGCGACAGAACAAAAGACTCCCAAACTTCCAATACGACTGGACAATGACGATCAGCCAGCGTCTTTCGCGAAGATCCGGTGTCCCAGCGCCGGCAACATGATCACCCGGTCCCAAAATCTTTCCTGACCTCGAACACCCACTACAGGCAATCCGAACATGCAACCATACTGGACCGGGGTCTTCCCCGCAGTCACCACTCAATTCAAGCAGGATCAGTCTCTGGATCTGGCGGCGACTTCACGTCACCTGGAAGCCCTGATGGACAGCGGCGTCAGCGGCTTGATCATGTGCGGGTCGCTGGGCGAGAACCAGACGATGACTCCTGAAGAAAAGCGGGCGGTCATTCGTTGTTCCGTGGAAACTGCCCGGAATCGCATTCCTGTCCTGAGCGGTGTTGCCGAATCCAGTACCGCGTCGGCCGTGCAGTACGTCCGGGATGTCAAAACGCTGGGTGCCAGCGGCGTGATGCTGATGCCTCCCATGAGTTATCGTGGCGATCCGCGGGAATCGATGACCTACCTGCGAACGGTGGCCCGCCAGGGGGGGCTGCCGATCATGATTTACAACAATCCGATCAGCTACTTCAACGACATCACGCCGGCCTTGTTCGCCGAATTGGCGGATGAACCTGCGTTCGTCGCACTCAAGGAAAGCTCGGGCGATCCCCGGCGGATCACGGAACTGCACAACGCAATCGGCGGGCGTTACGCAGTATTCACTGGCGTCGACGATCTGATGCTGGAAGCAAGCATCCTGGGAATCGACGGCTGGGTCGCGGGAAGTGGCATCGGCTTCCCCGCAGAAAACCAACATCTGTGGGAACTGACCCGGGCCGGACAGTGGGACAAGGCCCGCGCCTTGTACCGTTGGAGCCAGCCGCTGATGAAGCTGGATACACACGTCCATTTCATTCAATACATCAAGCTGATCGTCCAGGAAGCGGGATTGGGAAGCGAATGGGTTCGCGAACCACGTCTGAAACTGGCGGGCGAAGAACGTGAACGTGTGCTGAATGTCATCCGGACTGCGTTCGCCCGGCGTCCTGAGATTACTGCGAAATGAGAATCGACCTTAAAAAACCCAGCGAGGTTCTTGACAAACGAGGTCCGGCGGGATGTTCTGAACCATTCTTGTGTTCGCTCACACCCTGGAGGCGCTCGAAGTCACATGCGAATTCTCCTTCCAACCGTTTGTATGGGCCTGGTACTGACGCTGGGAAGGCAGGTGCTGGGGGCCGACGACTGGCCGCAGTTTCGTGGCCCCACGGGATTGGGAATCACCCTTCAAACGACACTTCCGGTCATCTGGGGCGGAGCCGACAATACCAATGTGCTCTGGAAGTCCCCGCTCATTGGCGAAGGGCATGCCAGCCCGATCGTCTCGGGTGATCGACTGTTCGTCTGTACGGCCCGCTGGCCTGAATCGGTCACCGACCGCAAGCAAGTCATCCCGGAACATCACGTCCTGTGCTATTCAGTGAAAGACGGAAAACTGTTGTGGGACACGTCCGTCGAACCGGGGCCGTGGCGGCGCGAGGATTTTCGGAGTGGTCCCGGGGGAGGCTATGCCGCTCCCACGCCGGCCACCGACGGCAAACGAGTCTTCGTCGTGTTCGGTTCGTCGGTGATCGCGGCGCTGGAAATGGATGGACGGATTGCGTGGCGAAATGAGATCACGCCGCACAACTTTGACGTCACCGTTGGCAGCAGCCCTGTGCTGTACGACGATACCGTCCTGATGCTTTGTGCCATGACCAATCGCAAGGACTCGCGACTAATTGCGTATAGCAAGTCCGACGGCACCATACGTCGGGAAACGCCACTGCCGCTCGCCGGTTTCGCCCATAGCACCCCCATCTTGATTGAAGTCGGCGGGAAGCCACAACTGGTGATTGCCGCGTCAGGCGGAGGCGAGGCCGATGGGGGGATTCAGAGTCTTCATCCCGGAACCGGTGAATTGCTCTGGTCCTGCCGCGGTGGCGGTGAAGCCGCTTCGCCCGCGTTTGGAGCGGGAATCGTGTATTGCGACAACGGTCGGGGTGGACCCGGGGTGGCGATTGATCCCACAGGCACGGGTGACGTCACCAAAACGCACATCAAATGGCGAGTCGGCCAGATCCCCGAAGGGATTGGTTCGCCGGTCATTGTCGGCGAGCGGGTCTACCGACTGCACACCCCCAATATCCTGAAATGCTGGGATGCCGAGACGGGAACCCAAATCTATGCACAGCGTCTGGATCAATTGACCAGCAGTTGGGCCAGCCCGGTTGTGGACGGAGCCGGGCGATTGTACTTCGCGACTGCCGGGGTCAGTTACGTTATTCAATCCGGAGAAGAATACAAAGTCCTCGCCATCAATGATCTGGGAGACCCCAATCACGCCTCCGCCGCAGCCGCAGGCGGAAAGCTATTCCTGGTCGGCACAAAATCCGTCTTTTGTGTGGGGACGAAGTAACGACAACCTGTAATTCACCGGCTTTGCCCACAAAATGGGGG
>JAFEBS010000014.1:75630-151917 GCA_018242525.1 Planctomycetota bacterium
GCCCCCATTTTGTGGGCAAAGCCGATGCACCAACCCGTGGGAGACACCGATGATTTCGCGAACGGTAATCGCCGGATTGCTGACCGTCACAATGTCGGCCGTGGTAGCCGCCCAGGACTGGGCTCCAGTCACCGTGGACCTGCTGAAGTCTGAAAAGACCGGCTTTGGCGGGCTGTGCGGAGTGCTCGTCGATCATCAGACCGGCACGCTGTGGGCAAATCTGAGCGATCGCGGCATGTTCCAATCTGCAGACCAGGGACAGACCTGGAAGCGGGTCAGTGAGACACAGCCGAAGGGGCGGACCGAGACACCAGGTTGCTGGCTGCTCGATCCCACCGGGAAGTCGAATCGCATGGTGACGGCCCTGGTCTATGGCTCACCCATCTCGGTCAGTGCCGATTCCGGGGCGACGTGGACGATGATGGATCCGAAATCGGGCCATGTCGACTGGTGCGCCGTGGACTGGACCGATCCGGACCTGAGATTTGTCCTGGCCTTGAAACACGAAGCCAACGGATTGTTACTGGCTTCCAACGACGGCGGCAAATCATTCACGGAAGTTGGCAAGGGATATGGAGCCGGCTGGGTCTTCGACAACTCGACGGCCGTGGTCTCGCAGGTGAAGTCGAAGGAACAGCCAAAGCCGCAGTTAATGCGCACCACCGACGGCGGTCGTACATTCCAGGACTGTGGCGGATACAGCCCTGTCGGAGTGAATAGCGCCCAGGCCCTGCCCAAATGGCACGACGGGGGTTTGTACTGGCTGGTAGATGGGGGCCTGATCCTTTCGAAGGACAAGGGAGCGACCTGGAGCAAGATCGGCGAAGTGAAGGACGCTCTGTACGGTCCCATCTTCGGCCGAAATGCCACTCACCTGTTCGTCCTCACCAAATCCGGTCCCGTGGAAACAACCGATGGCGGGGCCACTTGGATGCCGCTGTCGACGCCCCCCAAAGAGATGAAAGGGATCGGGGGCCTCAGTTGGCTGGAATACGATCCGAAGCACGATACGGTCTATTTGATGAAGATGGGAAGTGAGCTTTATCGTTTGACCCGTGCGAAGTAACTTGCGCTCCAAGCATTCGATTGATGCCTGCTGTCATGGATCTGTCATGAAACTGTTCTCCATTTTGTCCACAGTGCTGATCCTGATCGTCTCATTGGGCGAACTCGGCGCAGCACCGCCACCGGTCGAACCCGCGGACACGATTTATCGGAACGGAGCCGTTTACACTGTGGACGCTGTTCGCAGTTGGGCGGAAGCGGTCGCCGTCCGCAGGGGACGAATCGTCTATGTCGGATCCAACAGAGGCCTGGAACCGCTGATCGGTCGCGACACGCGAGTCCTCGATCTGCAGGGAAAAATGGTTCTTCCCGGGTTTCACGATTCACATGTCCACCTGGTGGGGGGCGGGATCGAGATGGCCGAGTGCGACTTGAACGGGATGTGGGAGATCGAGCCGATCCTGGCCGCACTGAAGCAATACGCCGAACGAAATCCCAAGCTGCCGGTGATCCGGGGCGGTGGCTGGCCGCTGACGCTGAATGACGGAAACCCGCGCCGCGAAACTCTCGACAAGATTGTTCCGGATCGACCCGTCCTGTTGGATGCGTTCGACGGACACTCGTCGTGGGCGAATACAAAGGCGTTGCAACTGGCGGGAATCACGAAAGACACTCCCGATCCTCCACGCGGCCGAATCGAACGGGATCCGAAAACGGGTGAACCAACGGGAACATTGCGCGAAGCCGCCACAAAACTCGTCAACGACAAGTTCCCCAAGTATACTGACGACGATTATCTGGCAGGATTACGCCGCGGCGTGCAACTGGCCAATCGCCTGGGAATCACCTCCATCCAGGAGGCGGCCGTGCGGGATTATCATTTGAAAGCGTTCGCCGCTCTGGATCAGGCGGACGAATTGACGGTCCGGACAATCGGGGCTCTGCGGATCGACCCGGCTCAGAAACAGTCGACCCAGGTGGCGCAATTCGTCGAATGGCGGGACAGATATCGGGGCAAGCGTTTCAAGGCGGCGGCCGTCAAGATCTTTCTGGATGGGGTCATCGAATCCAAGACCGCAGCCCTGCTGGAACCGTATGACGGGGGGGATGTGCGAGGCTGGCTGAACCTGGAACCGGAAGTCCTGAAACCGCTGGCAGCGGAATTGGACCGACTGGGATTTCAGATTCACATTCATGCGATTGGGGACCGCGCGATCCAGACAGCCTTTGATGCCCTGGAATTCGCTCAGGGCCGCAACGGAGTCCGGGATTCCCGCCATCACATGGCTCATATCCAGTTGTTCGCGCCGGCCGACATTCCTCGCTTTCGCCGCCTGGGAGTGATCGCCAACTTCCAGCCGTTGTGGGCGTGCGCCGATGACTACATCGTCAAAATGACGGAGCCGGTCCTCGGTCCAGAGCGTTCACGCTGGCTGTACCCCATCCGCAGTGTCGCCGAAACCGGAGCGATCATTGCCGGTGGCAGTGACTGGTCGGTTTCGTCCATGAACCCACTCGATGCCATTCAGATCGCGGTGACTCGGCGGAAGCTGAACGCGGGACCTGGTCCCGGGTGGATTCCCGAGGAACTGGTTGACCTGCCACTGATGATTGCGGCGTATACGATCAATGGGGCCTATGTAAACTTCGAGGAACAGGAAACCGGGTCGATCGAAGTCGGCAAGGCCGCGGATCTGATTGTCCTGGACCGAAACCTGTTTGAAATCCCCAAGCATGAAATCCATCAGGCGAAGGTGCTATTGACCGTGCTGGAAGGAAAAGAAGTGCATCGCCACGAGGATCTGAAGTGATGGAATGAAAGCAGATGCACGGCTTTCGTCGCCGGAGTCGTGAGACTTCGGACGTCGGTCGCAAACGCTCCGAATTCTCACGACTCCGGCGACCAGAAACGACCCATGAATTGGGTATAGCAATCGCTGCGGGTCAAATTCGGCGCAATGGCCTTTACTGCACCAGCAGGAAGTCGCGGCTGTTGAACAGGGCCCACATCAGATCCTGGGCAGCGGCAGCACGGTCCATCCCGTACGACTCGAAGTGCTTGCTGGCAACCAGGATTTCCTGCGACGTGGGACGGCGTGCCAGAGCCCACAAGTACAGGTCTTCGACCAGCGGTTCATTCGTGCCATGCTGCTTCAGCAGTTGAGCGACCCGGCTGTTGCCATCGGTCACGCGACGCAGGATCGAGTTTCCGTTGATCAGGTGCAGGGCCTGCAGCATGTTTGAGTCGTTGTCGCGTTCGCACTCACAGGCTTCCATCCGTTTCGGCTTCCCAAACAGTGACAGGAATTCGCTGGTGACTTCGGCGTCTGGCAGTTGGGCGGCGGTGAAACCGCCCGGAGCCCCGCCAAAGTTTTCCCGGACTCCCGTCGCCTGAACCAGTGAATCCAGCAGCGCTTCGGCCGGAACACGGCGGGGGATCGAGTGCGAAAAGTTCATGGTGTCGATGCGATTCGAATCGTTTGGAATGCTCGACCGCTGGTAGGTCTGCGATGACACGATGGTCCGCATCAGATGCCGCACATCGAATCCGTGATCGATGAAGTCCTTCGTCAGGGCGTCGAGCAGTTCGGGATTGATCGGGGGATTGGTGGTCCGCAGATCATCCACGGGATCAATGATCCCGCGGTTAAAGAAGTAGCTCCAGACGCGGTTGGTCAGGCTGCGGGCAAAATGAGGATTCTCCCTGGCCGTGAGCCACCTGGCGAAGTCGGGTCGCCGATCCGTTTCCGCGGACAGGGTCGGTTCGCCACCGCCCAGGTAACGCGGCGGTTGTAGTTGCCCGGTCCGGGGATTGGTTGAAAAGCTCGTGCCCAACTGCAGGACGACCGATCGGGTATTGGGGACACCCGGAAACCTTTGATCCGGCTTTGTGGCGACCTGGTTGAAATACGAATGCAGCCCGTAATAGTCGGCCTGGGTCCAGTTTTCCATCGGATGCGGATGACATCGGGCGCACAACATGCGGACTCCGCAGAAGACCTGGGCGACGCGCTCGATGGTGTCGTTGGTATCCTTGCTGATCGAATAATAGGCGCTGGCCGGGTCATCCGCGGCCCCCCCGCGACTGGTCAACAATCGTCGCGTGAACTCGTCCATCGGCATGTTCGAGGCAACGGCGCTCCGCAACCATTCGCGAAACGCGTACATGGCCGGTTCCGTCAAACGGACCCGCGAGTTCTGAAACAGGTCACCCCATTTGAGCGACCAGTGATCCACGAATTCCTGTCGAGCAAACAGGGTATCAACGACCGCGATACGCTTGGCCGGTTTGGCGTCGGCCGTGAACTGGCGAACTTCGTCCGCCGTCGGTTGCAGGCCGATCAAATCCAGATGGATCCGCCGCAGGAACTCTTCATCGCCGGACAACTGCGAAGGACTGACCTTCAGGTCATTCAATTTGGTCACCACATACCGGTCGATGAAATGCTCGGTTGGAACTGGTGTGGGCTGAAAATCCGGATTTCGCTTGAGCACAATCAGTCGTGACGCGGCGAATTTCCGTTCGAATCGGGCCACGATTGCAGATTCACCGAATTCGTGGGCTGTCACCATGCCCGAATCAGTGACTTCCGCGACACCTTCGGTGTTAATCGTATAGATCCCCAGCCGGGTGACATCGCGGATTGACCCGTCGGTGTAGTGGGCGATCAGTTGCAGGCGATGTTTCGTGCCCGGTTCAACGACGAATCGTTCCGGGGAAATCGTGACATGGTCCACTTCGACCTTCACATCGGGATCAAGCACCGCTCCCTGTTCAATCCAGTTCACGAGGATTTCGTTCAACTGGCTGTCCCGGGCGAACCTGGTCCCGCCACGATGCGGCACATCTCCCACCGGCTTGCGAACCAGCAGACTGCCCGCAGGGTTCAACAGATTCAGCCGACGGGATTGCGCGTCGCTGAAGATCGCCTGGTAATCCTGGTCGGCATTGGCACCACGCAGGGACAAGCTGAAACCGCCCTTCCCCAGCGAATAGCCGTGGCAGGCCCCCATGTTGCAGCCCCCCTTGGACAGGACCGGCATCACTTCGTGCCGGAAGCTGTACGGTCGTTCCTGCGCGGGAAGCACGACCGAAACAGGAACTTCGACCGTCTGTCCCGCGGCCTGGATGGTGATTTTCGTTTCGCCAGACCGGAGTGGACGAACCCAGCCCTGTTCCACGACTGCGATTGACTCATTAGCACTGGTGGCCGTCGTCAGATCGGTCAAATCGATCGCCAGACTGTCGGGTGAACGTCCCATGACCAGCAGCGATTGCGGCTGCCGCAGGTCCGTCAATTTAACACTGGCCGGAACAACAATGATCGGCCCGGCCACGATCGGGGACTGGGCGGACGCGACCGTCAGGGGCAACAGCAACAACGCCAGGGCGCTAGTGCAGGATCGAAACCACGGATTGGTGAATCTCATCAGGGTCGTCTTCCAGAATTCTAAGGCGCTGGTTTGTTCACTTTGAGAGTCACGGGAATTTCGACGCTTTTCACCGGGATGTTGCCGGTCTGTGCGTCGGCCGGACCGGTGGCCGTCAGCTTGATTCCGGTCACCTCGGCCGCCGCGTAGTTGGGGGGGATCTTAAACTCGATCGCGAACTCGGTCTGTTCCGCTTTGACGGTCGCATTCGCGGCCGTGACACCGGCGGTCAATCCCGTCACAGCGACGGTGACGTCGCCGCTATAGCCGGCCAACCGCTCAATGACGGCAGTCAGTTTGAAAGTGGTGCCGGACTTCGGATCGAGTGTCGTTTCCAGCGGGGATGTGGTCGTCAGCTTGATATTAAGCGGGTTCAGGACGGCCAGTCGCCGCACGGGAGTATACGCCGTTCGCAAGACCGTGTTCTTTTCCGGATTCAGCAACTCGGCACGGATCGCGATGTCGCACGACGATTCCGCCAGGTTGGACGGGACAAACAACGCGTAGTCGAGCTGATACACGGCTTTCGACTCGGCCTCGCGCAGTGCCGTTTCGGCGGCGATCTTCTTTTCGGCCAGTTCCGCGACCTTTGCATCAGCGGCAGGCTTGGTGTCAGCTTGAGCCGCCTGAGCCTGCTGAACGGCTTCCGCGTGCTGCTTGACGATGGCCGCCAGCGCATCGCCGGCCGTTTTGACTGCGTTGTCGACAGGAACCTCGACCGGCTTTTCTGCCCGGACCGATTGCGGCAAATTCGGCTGGCCATTGATTCTGGGAATCGGCTGAGACGTCACCAGCGACAACCGCACCGGGCCATACATCGACGGAGGGCGGACCAGTTTCAGGGCGACTGCGGGTTTGGAGGCCAGCACCAGTTGAGGCAGGCTCGCCTCATTGACGGGTGTGATCTGGAAGGGCGCGGTCGCCGGGGGAACGCTCGCGATGGCCACTTGTTCCCGCATCCACGTCGGAGAACGATCATCGACTGTCGTTTCCACGTGAACCGGTCGAGTCAGGGTTCCATCCGGCAACTGAGCGCTGATTCGAGTCACCAGCGGAACCGTGGCTGCCGCCGCGCTGGAAAAAACCATCAAGGTTCCGTTCGCTCCAGCGGGGATCTCCGTTCCAGTGACCGTGGTCCCGGGGGGCAGTCCGGCCACCTGAAGCTGGATCGGACCGTCGTAAGCCTGCCGGTTGACGAATGCTTCCAGAACCTGCGATTCCCCCGCCGGGACATTCATGGCATCGGATTTGATTGTCACATCAAATTGTGGCAGAGGGAGATCCAGCTTTGTCACGACCAGCCGATAGATCGATGCGTCACCTCCCCGATCCAGGTTGTCTCGCAGCGACACTTCGAGGGAATCCTGATCGGCGGGGACAGTGTATTCCAGGCGGGGATCAATGGACATGGGGCCATCATCGTTGGTGGCGACGACCGCGTTTTGCTTGTTGCGGATTTCCAGAACCGCATCGATCTGCGATCCGATTCGTTCAGCGAACAGTTCCAGCAACAGTTTCATTCCGGGCTGCACGGGCAACAGATACCGATCGCGTTGTCCGGAGGCGGACAATCGACCGCTGACAGCGACTGGAATGGCCGGCAGTGGCATTGACTGATCGCCTTCCACCTCGATCAACTCGGGCAGAGAACTGGACAACACGCTGGGGGGCAGTCCTGCGCTGGTGGCAGAATTCGGCAGTGCGACCGGAGCCAGAGTCAATTCGTTGATTCGCAAGGGAACTTTCACACCGGCGACGTTGCCGATCAAGTCCACGGATGCGTCCTGCCCCTGTGTGATCGCCGGGGGAAACGCCAGATCCGCAAACTGCCATTGCCCGACCTTCATGCGAAAATAGGCGGGGCCGGGCGGCGCGTACTGGGTGTCATGTATTTCGATGGTGTATTGATCATCCCGGGGCAACTTCACCATCAGGCGTGCGTCGCCCGCCAGTGTATTCGATGGTGGAGTCCACGCGATCTGAATGCGGTGGGAATCATAGACGTGAATTACAGGCCGCAACTTGCTACCCAGCCGCCGCGCTTCGACTTCGACAATAACCTCGTCGCCCGCCTTGCCTGGGAACGAGGTTCGACTGACACCGCTGCCGGGGACCGATCCATGCAGACTCACCGGGAGTGCACCGATTTTCTCGGTGATTGGCGTTTGAGGAAACCGGTCCAAGCCCACCCACTGGCTGTTGGAAAATCCTTCGGCTGTGAACAGTCGCAATGCTTGGATCCCCGGGGGGACGGATTCCGCAATGGGAACCGAGACGATCAGGCGTGTGGCGGTGCTGGCGGAGTCGATGGTCGCCTCCAGGGCCTGCTCGCCGAGGAAGAGCCGCGGTGACGGCGACAACTCGGCTCCGTCGATCGTCAGGACGGTGGTCCCGCCAATCTGCAGTCCACGCACGTTGATGTTCCGGATTTCCGGTGGCCGAGCTTCACAGGCCGTCGGCACGGCCAGTGCCATCATAGCAGCGAGGAGCAGGCCTCGAATTCTCAAGTCCGAATTCCGCATGCCAACACTCCCGATGGATTCAGGAAAACAACTGGGAAATCGGCTCGGCTTCCACCAGGCGAATGGGGCGACTGCCGGGCCCCGGCATCATGGTGGTTTCGAGGTCGATTCCCATCGCGTGATAGATGGACGCCAGGATCTGCGGCGGTTCGATCGGGTTGTTCTGAGGTCGCGAGCCGGTCTTGTCGGTGGAACCGATCGCCTGACCGCCACGAATCGGTCCGCCAACCATGAAGTTCGTCCAGGCGTTCGGATGGTGATCGCGCCCACCCCTGGCGTTCAGGTTTGGAGTTCGCCCCATTTCACTCAGGACACATACGACCGTGTTGTCCAGCAAGCCTCGTTGCGACAGGTCCTCAATCAAGGCCGTGAACGCCCAGTCGAACTGCGGGCACAGCAACTGTTCGTAGTCGGTGTACGTGTTGTTCAGCCCGCCGCCGTCGGCATGCATGTCCCAGCAGGAAATGTTGAAGACCGTCTCAAAGTGATTGACCGTGACATGACGGCAGCCACGTTCCACGAGTCGCCGGGCCATCAGACAGCTTTGTCCCAGAGTATTGCGACCGTACCGGTCCCGCATCTTGTCGGATTCCTGGCTCAGTTCAAACGCCTGCTTGGCTTCCGGCGACGTCAGCAGGCTGAAGGCGCGTGAGTAGGCGGTGTCGCGCCCCAGGGCGGAATTGGTCTCCGCCTGCCGTTGCACTTCGTCGACCTGGCGCAGCAGTTCGCGACGGGCATTCAGACGGAATTCCGTCTGACCGGCGGGTGGTGACAGATCCGAAACCTTGAAGTCCGAACGCGCCGGGTCCGATCCCAGGAAGAACGGTTCGTGGGCACTACCCAGGTAGCCCGCGGTTTGACCATGAAATGGACCTGCACCCGTGTTGCCGATTTTTGTCGGCAGGACCACGGCCGCAGGCAGGGTTCCACGGTTGCCGAATAATCGCGAGATCACCGAACCACAATGCGGCTTGACGCTGTCCGGATTGAAGTCGTGCCCGGTCATCATCCAGCGCTGGCCGTTTTCGTGAGTCGCTCCGGTCTTGTGATGCAGGCTGCGAATCAGGGCCACCTTGTCCATCATGCGAGCCATCAACGGAAAGTGCTCGCAGATCTGAATGCCGGGGACATTGGTGTCGATTGGTCGAAACTTGCCCCGCACCTCGGCCGGCGCTTCGGGCTTCATGTCCCAGGTGTCCAGATGCCCGGGCGAACCGACCAGAAAAATCGTAATGCAATTCCGGATTTCTGCCTTGGCCGAATCGACCGCCCCGGCCGCCTCCATTGAAAGCAGGTTTGGCAAGGTCAGTCCCGCCAGCCCCGCTGATCCTGCTTCCAGAAAGCTTCGGCGAGTCACTCCGTGACAAACCGGAACGCGAACATCTCCAATTCGCAGCATGGTCAAGGTTCCTCGAGAGTCGGATCGCGTGTCAGGAATCACGGACAAGGCTGGGGGCTGATCCCTTTGTCAGGAATGGCCCGATTTAACGGAGGTCACTGGCAGGTGCTCAGGCGGTCCAAGTCAACTTGTTCGACACGTCGATAAACTTGCTCTGGGTGTATTTGCCGTTCGCGTCCTTGGCGTAGCCTTCATATTGAAACATCCGCAGGACGACTTCGTATTGTCCGGGAGTCGAGTCGGTCAGTTCATGAGAATCGTTCGCCCTCGCAGAAATCGTGGCCGCCACGTCACCGTTCCGGCGAATTTCCCAGATGAGCTGTGATCCCCAGTCATTCGATACGTCACTGCGCACCAGGCGGCGTCCTTCCAGACGGATTTCCGCCTTGGGAACACCTTCGAAGCGTTGGTCCATTCAGCAACTCCTTCGACAAAACATTCACCGGATTTCGGTTCGCCGCCGAATATCCATCAATGAGTGTTGAAATGATTACCAGAATTCCGGGGGGGAAGTAAGTGAAAACCCCGATTTGGCGGTGATTTTTCCCATTCGCGTGACAATCGCAACACTCGCCCGACTCACAAGCGAGGGATGGACACGCATCGACGAATCCAACGCTCGCGCGCCTGGTTCATGCAACGCGATTTAGGGAAGGAAAACCCATTCAGAGAATGTCGCAGCTTGTCCACAGGGCCGACCGTTTTCGTCGATCAGGTTCCAGACGGTGGCCCGGTCGATGCGGAAACGACGGCCGGTACTGCTGATCCGAATCCCTCGATAATCATCCACGTACCCGTCCCGCCGGGTTCGTTCCAGCAGTTGCGCCCGTTCGTCGCGATGCATCGGTTCAGCCGTCAACCGGGACGGCGTTTGCAGGAATTGTGTCAGGGACATTTCCCACAACTCGAGCGCGACGTGATTCCCGTAGTTCAGGATGGGATCGGGCTGTGTCCCATGCGAGACGACCACGAACGGTGCCTGATGGAGTGCCACCGCTTGATCATGCACAGTCCCTTGCCGTGGCAGCAGTTCCCGACCGGTCCAATGACGGTACGAATCCAGCAGGATTTGCGTCTGTTCCAGCCAGCCGACAGGGAGTGAAGCATCCATTGAGGTCGTCGAGTTCTCGTCCGTCACTGCAAACATCTCCAGGATTAGTAGGGGTGGGACAGGTCGGTGAAACGGTCTGATCCACCGGATCGGGGAGACCGGTATAATACGTTGGTTTTTGGTAAGATTCACGAAAGGTGAGCAGTCGATATCGCCCGAAGTTCTGTCTGTCCGTAGAATCAGGATCCAATTCTGTTCTGTGGCTCAATTCTCTGGAGTTAACGCCGGATGGTTCTGGAGTTGAAGTTCCGTCGGTAATGCAAGAGGTAAGGTTGATGCAGGGTGGCCAATACAACGGGATGTCGGGCGATTCGGGTGGCTACCAGTCCGTTCGAGCGACTGAACTTGTGAATCGTGTGATCCAGGGTGATCGCGACGCGTTGGCCGAATTGTTTTCCATCTACCGGCCGCGTTTGTGGCGACTGGTGGCGTTTCGCCTGCATCCCCAGTTGCAGGGACGAATCGATGCCGACGATGTCTTGCAGGATGCGTGGCTGCGCGCCGTCGACCGGATCGATTCGTTCTTAAAGGACGCCGCGACGTCTTCCTTCCTGTGGTTTCGAACGATCGTCAGCCAGACTCTGGTCGATTTGCACCGGTTTCACATGGGAGCTCAGAAGCGGTCCGCCGCCCGCGAGTTTTCGATCAATCGGGGCTGGAGTTCAGAATCGACCTCGTCCGCAATGTCGTTCCATCTGCAACAACCGACGAAATCACCCAGCAGCACCCTGGGGCGCGCCGAACAGGCCAGGCAACTGGAGGCCGCTCTGCAGGGAATGAACGAAAATGACCGCGAAGTCCTGGCGTTGCGACACTTCGAGGAACTGACCAATGGCGAAACGGCGCGGGTCCTGAACATGACGGAACAGGCCGCCAGTGCCCGCTATGTTCGTGCGTTGGCGCGACTGAAGCAGATTCTGGAAGTCTTCCCCGGCGGATTTGAAGGGGCACTACAATTTGGATTTCCGTCGCGTGGAGCACGGCCCGATCAGGACCGGACTCAGGAATCATGAACGCATCGGGCGATGACTTCGAGCTGGACGGTTTACCCGTCCCGGATGATTCGACGGGCTTGCAGTCGCGAGACTCTCTGGAACTGTTGCTCAGTCAGTTTGCGGACGAAGTCCGTGCCGGTTCGATGCCCTCGATCGAAGACTACGTCGCTCGCAATCCGCATTGTGCCGGCGAAATCCGCGAATTGTTTCCACTTGTCTTCAGCCTGGAACAGTGGAAGAGCAACAAGGAAGTCGAGTGTCTGCGGAACAATGTTCCGGACGATTTCAGTGTCGAGGCGTTTGGGGACTACAAGGTTGTCCGCGAACTTGGTCGCGGCGGGATGGGAGTTGTGTTTTATGCCGTTCACACCAAGTCGCACCGGCCGGTCGCCGTCAAACTGCTGCCGTGGCGTTACGCCGCCGACATGACACGCTGGAAGGAACGGTTTCATCGGGAAGCCGCGACAATTGCCGCACTGCGACACAAAAACATTGTCCAGGTCTATTCCTTTGGACGCCACGAAGGTTACTACTATTACGTGATGCAGTTCGTGGATGGCGTGGGACTGGATCGGATCATCAATCGGCTGCGCACTTCATCGCGACCGTGCGATGCTTCCGTGCTGGTAGCCCAGAATCACCCGGAAGGGATTCCCGTTCCGAAACCGGGTGAATTCCCGGATGAGGCCGCTCAAGGCGTGCTCGTGCTGATGCGGGACTCGTGGCGTGGCTTCGCCCGACTGGGGGAACAGGTTGCCTCGGCCCTGGCTCACGCTCATCAGCACGATGCCTTGCACAACGACATCAAGCCCAGCAATCTGCTCGTGAAACAAAACGGTCAGGTCATCGTCACCGACTTTGGAATCGGTCGATTGAACGCCGACGGAGAAGAGCTGGATCAACACGACAACGCCCAGGTCGGTACATTGCGGTATACCGCTCCCGAACGACTGCACGGGCAGATCGACGCCCGTTGCGACATCTATGCGCTGGGGATTACGATGTACGAACTGGTGACCCAGGTGACTCCGTTCGAGTCGATCAATCGAGCGGAACTGCTCAATCGCGTCATCCATGAAGAACTGCCGCCGCCGTCGAAAATCATGCCGCAGATTCCCTATCCGCTGGAAACCATCATCCTGAAGGCCATCGCTCGGGAACCCGATGACCGCTATGCCACCGCCATCGAAATGGCCGATGACCTGCGTCGATTCATCAACGGTCAACGGATTCATGCCACGCGGAAAAGCCTGCTTCAAAAGGCGATAAAGTGGTACCAGGCAATCCGCTCGAAGTCGCGCCGGATCTGAGTCACACCTGCCCCGTCATTTTCCGCACCAGATCAGGCAACTCGGCGACCGACGGAATGATGTATTGGGCACCGGAAGATCGGAACTCGTCACCGATTTCTGCGAGCCGTGACTGCAGTACAGTCGGGGAGAGATCAGCGACTTCCACCGCGGACAGGCCAAGGGCATTGCCAGTCCGAGTCACCGCCACCGCAATGGCACCCGAGTTGACGGCCGCTTCAATCCCCACCATTGTGTCGTCAACCACCAGCACTGACGACATCGGATAGACACCCAATCGCTGGGCCGCCAGGAAATTCATCCAGGGAGCCGGCCGCCCCACGGGGACATCATCCGAACAGATGATGACTTCCGGTGCGTAGCCCCCCTGTGCCGCCAGAGGCGCGACGACACTCATCAGTGCCCGCGTGTAGCCTGTCGTTGATCCAATTCGCAATCCCCGTTCCCGCAGTTCAGCGATCGCCCGCGGAATTCCGGGCAGAACGTCCGAACCCATTTTCGCCAGTGTTTCCATTTGCAGTGGCAGAAACTCGTGGTACATGGCATCGATCTCCGCTTCGGTCGGGGCGTGCCCGAACTGTTGCTGCCAGAGATCCGCGATCCGCGGACTGTTGGCAACCGCGGCGATATGTTCGCGTTTTCCGCGTCCCATGGGGCCCCGGGCTTCGGCCACGGTGATGTCGATCCCCTGGCGCCGGAAGATTTCGACGAAGACCTGCGTCGGTGCGCGGCTGCCGTAATCGACCGTTGTACCGGCCCAGTCCAGCAAGACCGCTTTCAAGGGTTGTGCAAGGCTCGTCATGACCAATGCTCCCAATCCTGTTCCGCCAGGCCGAAGGCCATGGTCATCCCCGCTCCGCCAGTCCCCGTCCGAATGAATACGTCCGGCAGTGGCTCTGACTTGAAGATCGGCAACCCGGGATGTTTCGCATAGATGCCATGCCAACGCTGTTCAATCGTCCAGTCCGGCAGATCAATGACCGAATGCAATTCGCGCAGCATCAGTTCGTCAATCGCAGACTTGTCGAACGGTTCAATGTCGGTGTCATATTCGTGCGAGTCCCCCAGGACGACGCACCCTTCGTCATTCTGCGAGGCCATCACGTGGATCCCGAATCGATCCAGTTCCGGCGTCTCCGTGGCCACCCGGCGTTTCAATGTGTCCAGGCTGGGGCAGACGTCAAAGTTGTGGTAATGCCGCAGTGTCAGGCCGCTGGCCAGGTGGGGACCGATTCGCCAGGTTCCGGCTTGTGATCGCGTCTTGAGCATTTGCAGTTTGCAGCGTTTCAAGCCTGAACGCTGCAGTTCGGCCGGAAACAGAGATTCAAAATCGGCACCGCCACAGATTATCACTCGATCGAATACCCATCGACGCGTGTCGGCGGCCAGTGTCCAGCCCGAATCGAGATCCATGATTGCCGTTGAGAATTCAAAATGGACGTCGTACCGGGCCGACAGAAAGGCGGGAATCGATCGAATCGCCGCGGGGGGATTCACGCACAATTCGGTCGGGCTGAAAAGTCCGCCGATCAGGTTCACAGGATTTGCGGCCGGGGAGCGCATCCGTACCTGTTCTGCGGTGAGAAGAGTACATTCCACGCCCAACTGTGGTGCGAGATCGGCAAACTCGTGCAACACGGCCCACTCGTCGTCCCGGTGCGCCAGATGGATCGACCCGCAGGGCACCACCCACACGTTTCCTTCGCTGGCGAGTTGCAACCATCGTGCGCGACTGCGCATCGCGACAGCGTGTGCATCACCGGCCGGTTGTCCAATCGGCCAGACCATGCCAAAGTTTCGAATGGAGGCTCCACTGGCTTTCGGCGAACGATCAAAAACCGTCACCCGGTGACCACGCTCTGCGGCCGACCAGGCGTGAGCCAGCCCCACAATTCCGGCCCCGACAACACCCACGTCCAATGCCACAGTTACGACTCCTGGCTGTTGATCTGTAACACGGACGGCAGATATGTCACGAAATGTTCGAGCGTGGGCGTCTGCATTCGCGGAATCTTCGCCGCGTCGTCCCAGCGACGCAGGGCAACAGCACAGTCGCAAAATGGATTGGAACGAAACTCGGTCACTTCATCGTTCGTCATTGGGCCCCCTTGCAACTGCAGGCTCAATACGGATGGCGGACTGAGCACCCGCAGGTATTCGGGTTCGATGGAACACAGATATCGTTTGGCGGCCACGTGCAGCCGAACCGGTTCGACAACGTTCGGGCCAAATCGATGTCGCAGCCAGTTCGCGGCCAGGGATTCATGGTGATCGTCCACCCCGCGATCCGGGGCATCTTCCGGCAAATCGTGTAGCAGGTGACCGACATCATGCAACAGGGCCGCGGCAATCAAGGATGGCCGCGCGTGTGCCCGCTCGGCGAAACAGGCGGCTTGCAAAGCGTGCTCCAGTTGCGAAACCGATTCGCCGCCATACTGAGATTGGCCATGCCTGTGAAACAATTGAAGAACTTCGTCCAACGTCGATGTCTGGTCAGTCGGCATCCGGGAAATCCTCATCAATTCTTTATCGGACGGCACGCGCTATTGGTTCGCGGAACAGTATAATCGGCCCGATCCTGTTCTGGTTTGGTGCTGGTGTTAGAAATCGGATAATTTTCATGCCCGCCGTCACGACGGACGCTCGATCTTCAATCCGCGGACCTTCGGAATGGCTTTGGACGATCTGGGTCGTGCTGGCGGCATTTGGCTGCTATTTCTGCATGTACGGGCTTCGCAAACCGTTCACTGCCGGCAGATATTCGGACTCGGTAGTCTGGGGACTTGGCTTCAAGACCGTCCTCGTGACATCTCAAGTGGCCGGGTACATGGTCTCGAAATTTGTCGGCATCAAGATCATCGCTGAGATGCCCCCAAGTCGTCGCGCCGTCACAATCCTGTGGTTGGTGATGTTTGCTGAAGCGGCGCTGATCGGATTTGGATTGCTGCCGCGTCCGTGGAACGCGGCCTGCTTGTTTCTGAACGGACTTCCGCTGGGAATGGTGTTTGGACTCTTCCTGGGATTCCTGGAGGGACGTCGGCTCACCGAGTTGCTGACCGCAGGACTGTGCGCCAGCTTCATACTGGCCGACGGGGTCACGAAAACCGTGGGAACGTGGCTGTTGGTACGCGGGGTGGCCGAGGACTGGATGCCGGCGCTGGCAGGGGGGGTGTTCCTGTTGCCGTTACTGGGGTTCGTCGCCATGCTTGCTCAAGTTTCCCCCCCGACCCCGCAGGATATCGCAGCGCGCGCCGTACGGAGCACAATGAGTCGTGAGGCTCGCTGGAGCTTTCTGCAGCGTTACGCGGTGGGACTGGTACCGCTGGTTCTGATGTATCTGGCAGTCACGGTCGTACGCAGCATCCGCGCGGATTTCTCGCCGGAAATCTGGTCCAGCCTGGGGACCACGACCGTACCGGCGACCTTCACATGGTCCGAGATGACGATCGCATTGGGGGTGCTGGCCGTGAACGGCGGCGCGGTGCTGATCGTCGACAATCGCCGGGCGTTTTTTGTATCCCTGTCGACCTGCGGCCTGGGTTTGGTGCTGCTATCGACGGCGCTGGTCGCCCGCAGCGGAGGACTGGTTAGCGATTTTGCATTTATGGTGATGATCGGACTTGGACTTTACCTGCCATACGTAGCGATGCACACGACTGTGTTTGAACGGATGCTGGGGATGACGCGCGAACGCGGAAACATCGGCTTTCTGATGTACGTTGCCGATTCCATCGGATATCTGGGCTACGTGGTGGTCATGATGCTTCACAATTTTCTTTCGATGAAGGGTGGCGTGCTGATTCTGCTGACGATTGCCAGTTGGTCGACAATTGGCGTGTCGACGGTCTGTCTGGTGGTGAGCTGGCGCTATTTCGGCCAACTGGTGCCAGAGCCCGTTGAGGAATTCGCATGACAAACTCGCTTGCCGCCGTCTTCCAGGGTGATGCAGGCCGGATCAGCCTGCAGGAACTGCCAACGCCCGTGCCGCACGGGTCGGAAATGCTGGTCCGGGTCGTGGGCTGCACGCTGTGCGGGAGCGACTTGCATTCGTTTGACGGACGTCGCCAGGTCCCCGTTCCGACGGTGTTGGGGCACGAGATCGTGGGTGAGATTGTGGCTGTTGGGGATTCCGGCCCACAGCATGATCTGGCCGGCAGGGAACTGGCGATTGGAGACCGGGTCACATGGGCGATCATGGCTCAGTGTGGCCGGTGCGGGATGTGTCAGCGAGGTCTTCCTCAAAAATGCCTGCACGGGGTGAAATACGGGCACGAAGCCATTCGACCGGGTCGCGAGTTGCTTGGCGGGCTGGCAGAACACTGCCTGCTGGTCTCAGGAACGTCGATCGTACGACTGCCGGACGAATTGCCACTGGCGGTTGCCTGTCCGGCCAGTTGTGCCACGGCCACCATCGCTGCCGCCATGGAAGCTGCCGGCGATTTGTCAGATCGAACGGTCTGCGTGTTTGGTGCCGGCATGCTGGGGCTGACCGCATGCGCGATGGGGAGATCGCTGGGAGCATCCGCAGTTGTGTGTGTAGATCCCATTGAAGTTCGACGGTGCCGGGCACTCCAGTTTGGAGCAACGCACTCGACATCACCGGAAGACCTGCTTCCGGTGGCGCGCGACGTCGTTGGCGATTTTGGATTTGATGCCATTCTGGAATTGTCCGGGAATCCTGGTGCGTTTCACGCCGGATGGCCGCTGCTGCGAACCGGAGGCACCCTGGTGCTTGTCGGTTCCGTTTTTCCCGGCCCGCCAATACCAATGGCGCTCGAGCAGATTGTACGGCGGCATCTGAATATCCGCGGCATCCACAACTATGCGCCGCGCCACCTGCTGTCAGCCGTTGACTTCCTGACCGGAACATCTCCGCACGTTCCGTTTGCCGATTTGGTGACGGCCTGGTATCCGCTCCAATCGGTGGCCGATGCGTTCTTCAGATCGGCAGACCCGGGCGCGACCCGGATTGGAGTCGCCACGAAAGTGCCAGCGACGTAGTGATTCCAGTCAGCGGTTCGCGCCAGGGACCCACAACACGTCATTGCGGCCATCGTTGTTGGCGACGCGGGCCAGGACAAACAGCAGATCGGACAATCGGTTCAGGTAGATGGAAATCTGCGGATTGATCCGATCACGAACGGCCAGTTCCAAGACTCCGATTTCGACGCGGCGACAAACCGTCCGCGCGTGATGCAGATGGGCGGCGACTGGCAAACCGCCCGGCAGAATAAAGCTCTTCAGTGGCTGCAGTCGCTCGTTTGCGGCGTCGATCCAATGTTCCAGTTGTTCCACCTGTGCGGACGATACGCGCAGCGGCGGATGCGCGGGAGCGGTCTCCGTTTCGGGAACGCACAGGTCGGCACCAATGTCGAACAGGTCATTCTGAATTCTCAAGAGTATCTCGGACAGATCCGCCGATGGACCGGCGGCGAGTGTCATGCCAAGGATGGCATTGAGTTCATCGACGCCACCGTACGCGACAATCCGTGCATCCGTCTTGGAAACTCGACACCCGTCACCCAGGGAAGTCTCACCGGTATCCCCGGTCCTGGTGTAAATCCGATTCAAGAAAACCATCTGAAGTTCCTGTTGAGGCATCATCCATCCAAATCGTGATCGTACCGATCGACATCAAGACTGGCGACCGATCCGATTGACACCCGGCAGGTGGTGCTGCACGATGGTGGAAACCCAAGTGTCCTGTCCGCAGAAGCGCGTGTCGACAATGACTTCCGAGACATTCAGCATTCCTGAGTCCGTGGCACGCCGGATCCCCGTCATCGGGATCGTAGGTGGGATTGGTTCCGGGAAAAGTGAAGTCACGCGGTGGGTTGCCAGGCATGCCAACGTCACGACCATTGACGCCGACCTTGTGGGACACCAAGTCCTGCGTTGGGACACGGTTAAGGCAGCCCTCAGGCAACGATTTGGCCAGGAGATTTTCGATTCGGTGGGCGAGATCCAGCGTGGAGCCTTAGCACGAAGGGTCTTCGGAGACGGTCCCTCGTTCCAGGCTGCCAGGCACGATCTGGAGCGGATTGTTCACCCTGCAATCGAACAACAGATTGTTGATGTGATTGCTGCTGCCGCGCGCGAGGAGCGCGACGCAGTCCTTCTGGACGCGGCGGTTCTGCTGGAAGCGGGTTGGCAAAAGCGATGCGACGCCGTGGTGTTTGTGGATGCGCCTGACGACGTTCGATTGAGTCGAGTGTCCGCGCGCAGCGGCTGGTCGCTGGAAGAACTTCAAAAGCGCGAGTCGAGTCAATTGCCACTGAGCACGAAGAAACAGCGCAGCAATCTCGTAATATCAAACGCGGCAGATGATTCTCGGGCGGGAGAACAGTTGCTTGATTTTTTGTTGAGAATGCGGGGCAACTGTTGCAAACCATTGCCAAATCCGTCACAACAATCCTAGAATTCTTCTGAGTTCCTCCCGCCCTGAAGATGGTTTTCCCGATTCCCTGTAAGTTAAGTTCTCGGGCAAGACGCGTCCTGTCATTCTAGCCTTCCCTTTGCCGCACGGAAGCGGGTCTGCCAGTCCAATTCGCTTGTCCATGACCAATCGATATCCGCTGACTTCACCTATCCAGTAGTCTGGTCGTTTTACCTTCGGTAGCACGTCCATCGTTGAGCCTGCACGAGCCAGTTGCTTGGCGCCTGTACCAAAAATCGAGTCTCCTGCCATGAAACCTCGCCCCACCATTTCACGTACGAATCCCGCCACGCCACCAGGTTGGGATGTTTCCGACGATGGGCCTCCACTGGCGTTCGCCCGTGATGCCGCACCGTTGAGCCCCGCCCCGACGCCTCCCCCCAACGACGACGACGATGACAGCACGAACTTCGTGGCCGATGAGCGTTATGAAGAGATCAAGCGCGGCGATACGGACATCCATATCGCCGAACTTCAACGGCTGACGATGAAGGACCTGATCGTCCTGGCCAAACAGGAAAACATCACTGAATACACCGGTTTGAAGAAGCAGGACCTGATCTTCAAGATCCTCAAAGAGAGGACGAAGATGAATGGCCTGATGTTCGGCGAAGGGACGCTGGAGATTCTGCCGGACGGATTTGGCTTCCTGCGCAGCCCCGATTACCACTACCTGCCCTGTCCGGACGACATTTATGTTTCGCCGAGCCAGATCCGTCGGTTCGGCTTGCGGACCGGCGCCACCGTCGCCGGCCAGATTCGGCCCCCCAAGGAAAACGAACGCTACTTCGCCCTGTTGCGCGTGGAAGCAATCAACAACGAAGACCCCAACCTGCTGACTGAGAAGGTCTTCTTCGACGACTTGACTCCATTGCATCCGACCCGCCGGCTGAAGCTATGCGGCGATCCCGGCGAACTGAGCACTCGCGTCGTCGACATCGTCGCCCCGATCGGGATGGGCCAGCGCGGTCTGATTGTCTCGCCGCCGCGCGCCGGTAAGACGATCCTGCTGCAGAAAATGGCCAAGTCCGTACTGGCCGGTGATCCCGACGTTTATGTGATCGTTCTGCTGATCGACGAACGGCCGGAAGAAGTCACCGACATGGAACGCCAGGTGAAGGGGAAGCAGTGCGAAGTCATCAGCAGCACGTTTGACGAACCGCCAAGCCGACATATCCAGGTTGCCGAAATGGTGATCGAAAAGGCAAAGCGGATGGTCGAATACGGACAGCACGTGGTGATCTTCCTGGATTCCATCACGCGTCTGGCCCGCGCCTACAACACCGAATGTCCGCATTCCGGCAAGATTCTGACCGGGGGTGTCGATGCCAGTGCGCTGCAACATCCCAAGCGATTCTTCGGAGCCGCCCGGAATGTCGAAGAGGGGGGCAGCCTGACCATTGTCGCCACGGCGCTGGTCGACACCGGCAGCAAGATGGACGATGTGATCTTTGAAGAATTCAAGGGGACGGGCAACACCGAACTGCACCTGGACCGGCGGATGGTCGAAAAGCGGGTCTGGCCCGCCATCGACGTCAACAAGTCGGGGACACGCCGCGAAGAGTTGCTGATGACCGAAGAAGAACTGCGCCGCGTCTGGATCCTGCGCCGCGTGATCAACGACATGAATCCCGTCGAAGCGATGGAACTGCTGGTCAACCGAATGCGCCGGACCAAGACCAACGAAGAGTTCCTGATGAGTATGAACCTGGGTTGAGGTAACCCGATCACGACGCTGGTTGTCGTGAGGGACATAAAAAAACAAACAGACGACATGACGGGCGATGCAAGTCTGCGTCGCCCGATTGTCGTTGAACAAGGTGAATTGGCATGCCGAAGGTGTTCGAAGGTTCGCTGCTGGCCGGTGATGATCGCGCGGCAATCATCGTATCGCGATTTAATGATCTGGTGACAGAACGGCTGCTCGCCGGAGCGCTGGACACATTGCGCCGTCACGGACTCCCTGACGACCGCGTGACCGTCGTCCACGTCCCAGGTTCATTCGAGCTGCCGCTGACGGCAAATCGCCTGGCGCACAGCGGAGAATTCACGATGGTCGTCTGCCTGGGAGCGGTCATCCAAGGGGAAACGACACATCACGAGTACATCAATCAGCAGGTGGCCGCGGGAATCCTGCAGGCATCGCTGAGCAGCGGAATCCCCGTCACGTTCGGTGTCCTGACCTGCCAGTCCATGGATCAGGCGCTGGATCGCGCCGGGGGAAAGGCGGGTAACAAGGGACACGAAGCGACCCTGGCTGCGATTGAAATGGCAAACCTGCTGCGATCGATGAAGTCCGCCGGCCTGTAGCAGTCATGCTGCTGCGGCATGACAAAACGCGATTTCCCAGTTTTGCGAATTGGCCGACGGTGCGAATCCCAAATTCGCGAATAAAGTCGTTTCTTTCGCAGGCTCAATCGTGGACAATGTGGTCCGTGACAAAGGTGTCCAACTTTGAACGGTGAAGAACGTGATCGAACCCAAGCGGGTTCGATGGCAGTTTAATGGCTCGGAAATCAAATTCCCGCGACCGCTGCCGAAGTGGTCGAACCGGGATTCAGTGCCCCGATTGGATCGGGCTGGATAGTGTTGAGGCTGAAACGGTATGTCAACTCGTCGTCATAAGGCTCGTGAAGTCGCCTTGCAGATGCTTTTCCAGAAGGATTTGAACCCGGACGTAGCGCCCGATCTGATTCGTGAACAGATGCAGGAAGCGCTGAACGACGAACAACTGTGCCGGTTCGCGTGGAGTCTGTACGCGGGAGTCTGCGAAAGTCTGTCGGTTATCGACGCCAGGATTGCCGTTGTCGCGGCGAACTGGACCGTCGACCGCATGCCCACCACCGATCGCAACGCAATTCGACTGGGTGCGTTTGAACTGATCTACACGGACACCCCGCCCCGCGTGGCGATCGACGAAGCCCTGGAACTGGCAAAGAGCTTTGGCAGTGCCAATTCATCCGCGTTCGTCAACGGCATCCTCGACCGGCTGATTCCCCGGGAGAAGCGGACCCCGATCGATTTTTCCGAAACGGCCACGGAAGGCGAACCGGAAACGGCGGATTGATCGATCCCAATGTAGACCTGGCTTCGCTACAATCCGGCGGGACTTTGGTTTTTCTACAGCAACCGTACCGGGACTCGCATGTCCTATCGAACCATCAAACGTCTGCTCGGTGAAACGAGCCTGGAACGAAAGTGCCGTCTGCTGTTTGGAGGTGGGCTGCTGCTGCTGATTTCGATCAGCTTTTACTTCTACGCGTGGCAGACCCAGCAACTGGTCATCAATCAAAACGAAAACCTGGCTAGGTCCCTGATTCCCAGCGTCATTCTCGAAAAGCATGCCTCGTACTTCGAGAGTGACAATCATCTCGAAAAGAACATCGAGAATATGTCGCAGGACCTGAAGCCAGATGACTGGAAGGAAATCAAATGGGCGCTGCTGGCGGCCGACCTGAAGTCGGCGGACCCGTCCTATTTGCCGCGTGAAGAATACGACTACGATGCCATCAAGCAGATCGCATCGGGTCAGCCCGAATACCGTCCGGTCGACAAAAAGGGCCAGGAATTCCGGTTTTACAAGGAAGTTCTGGCGACAAAATCCTGTGTCAAATGTCACCGCGAGCACAACAACAATCCGAATCTGCGGGAAGAAGACCGTCTGGGGATCGCGAAGATCTCCTATCCCCTCGACAAAACCAACCGCTCATTGGCCCTCAACAATGCGATCCTGCTCTCCACCGCGATTGTGACCGCGTTCCTGGCGATGCTGGCCGCGTACGCGATCGTCCGCTATGTCATCGTGAAGCCCGTACTGCACCTGAAAGAGGTCAGCGACGCAATTACTCGCGGTGACCTGGACCAGCGCGCCGACATTCGCACGGGCGACGAATTCGAAGAATTGAGCCAGGCGTTCAACCGCATGCTGAGACACCTGACAACCGTTCAGGAAGACTTGCAGAAACTGAACCGCGGATTTGAAAACAAGGTCGATGAACTGGCCCAGGTCAATCTGCGGTTGTACGAGATGAACAATCTGAAGAACGAATTCCTGGCGACGATGAGTCACGAATTACGCACGCCGCTCAATTCGATCCTGGGCTTCAGCGATGTGCTGCTCTCGAATCCCGGCAACTTGAATGACAAGCAGCGCCGGTACGTCGGTCACATCCAGTCCTCGGGGCGGACGCTGCTGAACCTGATCAACGATGTGCTGGACCTGGCGAAAATCGAAAGCGGCAAGATGGAGGTCCATCCGTCCGAGTTCTCGATTGCGGACCTGGTGGAACGCTGCGTCGGTGCGATGCTGCCGCTGGCCGAAAAAAAGAACATCGATCTGGGCTGGGATGTCGACCTGGATCTGCCGGTCATCGAACAGGACAACGGCAAGTTGCAGCAGGTCTTGGGAAACCTGCTCTCCAACGCCATCAAATTCACGCCGGAAGGAGGCCGAGTCCGCGTGCGAGCCGAGGTTCGCGACAACAACCACTTCGCCCTGACAGTCACGGATACCGGCATCGGAATCCCGCTGGAAGATCAGGAACGAATCTTTGAAAAATTCCGGCAGGGAGCGGCTGTGACCGGACAACGCGAAACGCTCACGCGCGAATTCGAAGGGACTGGCCTGGGACTGTCGATCACCAAGGAACTGACCAAATTGCTCGGCGGAGAAATCCATCTGCAAAGCGAATTCGGTAAGGGAAGCGTCTTTGTCGTGGAAATCCCCATCCGCCTTACGGCCGAATCCCCCAGCGTGGAAGCCAGAACACGTCCGGTTTCCGAAGCAGTCAATCTGGAACCAGACCGGTCATCGAGCGGTTTGGACCGTTCGTCCAATGGTGATCGACCTACATCCAACTCGCTTGTCGCAGATCCTCGCGGCGGCTGACCAGTGCCCAATCTCATATGGGCCGAGTGAGCCGCAAGGCGCCAGCCGCGGGTGTATTTTCCGCCGAAACAGCAAGCCAGCTCTGACCAGCGCCAGGGGTTGTCCCCGAAGTCCATGCTTTTGCGGCACCTGAAACAGACAGGATTGGCCGGACCTGCTGCGCCTCATGTTGCGCCGTTGCCGGACGCGCGTTGACATCGGGAAGCCCAATTGACCGTCGGCCAGTTGCATCGCATAATTCAGGACGCAGCCTCGACCGTCGCGGCTCTTCACAAACCTCCCCACGAAGCGCAGGAACATGGCGAGTTGGCTGAGTCGAGCGACCGGCGCGTTCCGCAAACCGGCTCCCCCGGCCCCCGAACCATATAGCGTTCGGTGTGATTGCGGTGGGACCGTCACCGGGATTCGCGTTTCCGGTCCGCAGAAGCCCGCCTGTTCGAGTTGCGGTCGACCTGTTTTTGTCCTGCCCGTGAATGTTTATCCGGCGGCGGTTCGAAAGCCTGCCAAGCCGGCTCCGCCCGTTGAATCATCCCCAATGGCGGCGGTCTCGACTGCCACCGTGCGTGAACGAGCCGGTCGCGACGCCAGATCAGGATCCTCATCCGGTATGAAGTCCGGACGCGCTGCCGCAGCGGTCGAAGACAAGCCTGTTCCGGTTCCAGACGGGATCCTGCTGGAGACACGTTCGCGACTGTTGACGCCCTTTCGGTTAGTCGTCTTTATCATCTTACTGATTGGGACGTTTACAATCTGGGGAATCTGGCATCGCCAGCAGGTCAATGCGGCGCGAGCCAATGTCATGGTCGCCAACGAAGCCGGGATGAAGGCCCTGGAAGAAGGCGACTTCGTGGTCGCCTCCCGTGAATTGTCACGGGCCCGAGATGCGGTCGATCTGTTGCAGCGGACGGATGCCGAGGCGAACTCGATACGTCGCCATTGCCGTGAAGCGGTGGCTGGCCAGCACCTGGCAAGTTCGTTTGAGTTCCTGGCTGACTATGCCGCCCAGTCGCGACGGGGGAACGGCAGACTGGCGGCCCGAGACCGCAATACGTGGTTGATCCTCGACGCCACCATCAGCAATCCAGAGGGTGCGGAACCCGCGATCGTGGATATGCCACTTCAATTCGAGGGAATGCGATTTCGGATCGAAGTCGATTCGGCCATCGTGAAAGCAGCCGCTCAACACGAGCAGGCAACCGGGAAGGCGCGAGTCCTGTTTGCGGCGCAAATCAGTGAGATCCGTGCCCCGACTGCCGGTGATTCTGATGCGGTTCTGGTTCTGAACGGCAAGTCGGCCTTCCTGTGGACGAATCTCAA
The DNA here is from genome assembly GCA_018242525.1 of Planctomycetota bacterium. Classification (GTDB taxonomy): domain Bacteria; phylum Planctomycetota; class Planctomycetia; order Planctomycetales; family Planctomycetaceae; genus Schlesneria. The sequence continues at coordinate 101,045 of JAFEBS010000014.1, forward strand.
TACGTATTCCGCGCTGGGATACTTTGAAGAGCGGCCCGAGGCGCTGCAACTGACGCAAGACCTGCTGGCACGACAGTTGGAATTCGTGCAGGGGGCCCCATGATCCGATGGCCAACCGTCCTGATAACCCTGTTCGTGATAGGCACCGTGACAACAGTCGCCGGCGCGGCCGATACCGCCTGGTCGGTTGAATCCTTCAATCGCAGGAAGCCGGATTGGGATCAGCTTGTCGGAGCCACCATCCGGATGGAAGGACGGGTTTCCCTGCTGGGAGGCGGGCAGATCCGATTGATCAAGTGCGAAGTTCCCATTCGCGCCCCGGAAACAATGACGCGTTCCGTTCGAGGAAGAGATTCGATCGAAGTCACCGGTCATTTGAAGCGGGATAACAACAGGCTGGTGATCGAAGCCGATCGAATTCGAGTGTTGCCGTCAGATCTGAAAGAGTTCGATTCCCGAACCGCTCGACTGCGCATGCCGAAGCCCTCCGAATGGTATGATATTGGTGACTGGGCTCTGGAACGAAGCACTTTCTACGACGATGAGGAACTGGCGAAGAAGGCCACGTCCGCATTTGAGCACGGGGTCAACATTGAATGGCGGGGGCTGGACGCCGCCGATGCCGCCGGTCGATTCGAACTCGCCCAAAAAGTGGCCCGGTACAACCTGCCTGAACCGCTTCGAATGGAACTGATCCATGAAGGAGATCGAATCCTCTGGACGACCGCGGCCAGAACCACGCCGCTGGACAAGGAGGTCGTCACGAAGCTTCTGGCAAAATTGGTCGAGGATCTGCCGGGAGCCTCGCAGCCGCTGGCCTCCATCAAGGGAGAGCTGAAAGATCGATACGACCGCGAACCGCTGTCGGCGTATCGCGACTCTGCCGAAGATGTGCGAGTCCAATTGCACCGTTTTTTTTACACGTCGGTCCAATTGACGTTGATTCTGGAGGATGCCGCCAAAGATGGGCGAAACGGTGACGAAATTGCCATGCGGATCGACATGTTCGTCCCCGAATATCGAAAGCTGGCAGACCAATATCGACTTCAAAAGTTGAACTGGCGTCTGAAACAGGCCGCCGTGGCGACTCGTCCAGAGATTGTTCAACTTGCTGCAGAATTTCGAGCCCGGTCGCTGCCTGATCAGGCCACCAAAGCGTTGACTCGATGGGTGAAGGCCCAGGAACCGCGGCTGCGACAGGATGGGGCACTGGGCCTGTTGCAACTCGCCGACGAGCAATTGTCGCTGTTGCAGGACGAACGATCTGCAGTTGCACTTCTGGTGGAAGCCAACAAGCGCGATCCGACATTCGCCGATGTGACCGACAAGCTGAAGTCGCTTGGCTATTCGAATATTGGCGGCACCTGGACCAGGATGACTCCAGCGATCCCATTGACGCCAGTCCCGGAAGTGAACACGACCCTCCCCGGTGCCGTCGCGGTCGGAATGAACGCGACCGCAGCCCGCGATGCAATGGGAGGCGACGCCAACTCCATCGCTCGAGTCTTGACCAGAGGCGGTGTGACCGAAGTTTGGAGCTACGGTGTGCCAGGATCATCTCGGCTGATCATTCGGCTGGAAGGAACTCGACTGACACCCGACTTGCGGGTCGTCGAGATTGCGAATGAGCGTTGAGCCAGACGATTGATGGCCACGGATTTGCTTGTCGGCCGGCCCTGTTGCAAACATCAAACGGCCTTGCGAGTCTCAGCCGGCTTTTTGGGGCCCGATCGTGCCTGTTCCGCCAGGCCTTCCGCCGAAATCAAGTCGACCAGATCCTGAGCGAGTCCGTCCATCTCAATCACCAGCGCATCGACGCGACCGGACAGATACATGTACATGATTAGCGCCGGGATCGCGATCATCAGCCCGACCGCGGTCGTCAGCAGCGCCAGTCCAATCCCGGCGGCCAGTGCCTCAGATTTCCCCATGCCATCCTGAGTGGCAATTGTGTTGAACGAGGTAATCATTCCCACCACAGTTCCCAGCAGTCCGATCAGGGGGGCCACGGTTGACGCACCGTTCAGGACACGCAGATGCTTTCGCAACTGACTGACCTGTCGGTCACCGCCGTCGATAATCGCCTGTTCGACTTCCACACTGCTTTTGCCCCATTTTCGCAGGCCATGAGCAAAGATTGACGAAATGGGACTGCCGCTTTCCTCGCACAGTTTCAGCGCTGACTTGGGGTCAAGCTTCCCTTCCTCCAGGTGCTCGAAGAATCGCCGCACGAACGGACGGGGAATCACTCGACCGCGTCGCAGCACCACCAGCCGTTCAATGGAAAACCAGACAACAATGATCGATGTCAACCCGAGGGGATACACGAACAGATTGAGAGCAATCAGAACCTCAATCGGATCTTGCGGAATCCCTTTGGGAACGGGTCGCGCCGCCGGAGTTTTCTCAGTCGCCGCCGGTGGCTCCCCGGTGGGGGCCTGGGCGGGAGCTCGATGCAACATCAGACTGAGCGTGATCAGCACCGCCAGAGCGGTGGCAATCTGCACCGTGGCTCGCCGCGGGAAAGGGATGCCCCGAAATCCATTGGGCCTTTGAATCATCGTTCCATCTCTTCAGGTTAAGCCCGGCATCCGTAGGTGCAGGAACTGGTACACTTGGGTCTCGTGCTATGTCAGAGCCTGGAATTGGAGTTGCCGAACTTATGAGCGTTCGGAGGTCTCACGAATTCAGCGGCCCTGAAACTTGGAATTGACGACCGCGACATTCTAATCAAACTCGCTCAAAACCAAATGGTGATCTCAAAAACAGGCTCTTTACCGGCTCATGGGCTGGGGGGCAACAACGGCGGAACGGCGGCGGCCGAAGTTGCGGCGGGAGGGGAGGGAGCAAGCGGGGGCACTGGCACTGACTGGGTTGAGGCAGGCTGGAATTCGGTGTCCAACGCTGGCGGCAGAGGTTTTCGCAGCTTGATATTGGCCGAACGATAGGACGAATACGGCCAGGGCTCGACTTTGATCTCCCGCCGGAAGGCCGACTCAGGGACAGGCTGCAGTTCATTGCCGGTGACGTATTGAGCGCCCGGTGTGATGATGGGCCAGGTGTGCTCGATCTCCGCTGCGTCGGAGGCAATTCGGGGAGCGGCGAGTTCCGATTGCGAGGTTTGTTGCGTCGGCACGACCGGTGCCAACAATTCGTGGGGTTCGGTCGTTTCGGAGATTGGCAGAGCCCTCGGCTGCGATTCCAGCGAGTTCCCTGCGTGCCGACGGTCCAGCCTGGAAAGCGGCAATGGAACCGCTCGACCGGTGTTGACCGCGGGCTTGTCATCGATTGAAGTCGCTGCCCATTGGGCCGAGGATTTGACTGTCTCCATCCCGGAGTCCTTGCGTTGCAGAAACTTCATTGCAGGGAGTCGAAACATCGATTTCGATCTACTCAGAAGTGAATTCCCGATTTCCGAGGAATTCGAACGCGCACCCTCGGCGGGAGCAGGGGGAGGTGGCAGATCAACCGGTTCGGAATGTCCAGGAGGTGGCAACGGTTGAACCGGTGACTGGAGCGGTTCGGACGGTGTCAGAACTGGTGCCGACCGAGGCCGATGCAGGTATCCATCGTCGGTGGACGGTGAATATCCCCACGGATCCGCCGACGGCGCAGAGACCGCCGGTGGGACGTTTGACCAGGTCGAAACGTGCTTGCAACCCGAGCAGACCGTCAGGATGCAACAAGTGACGATCGTCCAGAAAGGTCGCGAGGCTAAGGCGTTGCTAATCATGGGGTGATCCTTCCCGGCCCGAAGCAAACCGGCTGCGTACAATCGGCCCGTAGAATCCCAATTGAGTGTTGGAGATATCCAATTGATCGGCCGAAGCTGCCGGATGAATACCTTGAATCACGCCCGGTCGCCTGCGATTCACGCGCTGAGTCGCCGAAACGATCGGCAGCAGCGACTACGGTCCCCTTTCGACTTGCGGAACCTGTACGCAGTGGATGCATCCTGCAGGGAATGCGGAGAAGTCAGGCTGTACTGACGTCCGGGCAGGCGAGTTTGCTGATTTTGATCAGGGAAAGGGGCAGCGAACGAGACCGGGATCACCTCACACCACGACCCGCCCCTAAATCACATTTCAGAATGTTGGGACGGAACGCGGATCAGACGTTCGGCAGCAGGGTTTCCAGGATTCAGGACGTCGTATCACGACTCCATAATGTCCTTTTCCTTGGCATCGGCCAGGGTATTGATCTTTCCCTCGTACTGCTTCGTCAGGTTCTGAACCTCCTCCTTGGTCTGGTCGTGGATGTCTTCACTCATTGTCTTGTCTTTCATCGCCGTGTCCGCATGCTTGTTGGCATCGCGACGAATATTGCGAACGGCGACCCGGCCATCTTCGGCCAGATCCTTCAGACGGGAGACCAACTGCTTGCGGCGCTCGGTGGAGAGCGGCGGAATATTGAGGCGGATGACGCGTCCGTCGGAGTTGGGGGCCAGGCCAACGTCGCTCGATTGGATCGCCTTGGCGATGTCATTCAGCGTGCCCTGGTCGAACGGGCGGATCATGATCTGCTGCGGTTCCGGACAACTAATCGTCGCAATCTGCTTGAGCGGCGTGGGGGAACCGTAATACTCCACGCGGATTGAATCGACCAGACCGGGGGTTGCCCGCCCCGTGCGCAATCCCTGCAATTGCCCCTGCACAACCGATACGGCCTTTTCCATACGCTCTTCAGCGTCCATCAGAATCTCGTCCTGGTCCATGAGCAGTGGCTCCTGTGCTGTGATTACCGGGAAGACAGGTTAGACGGGCTTTGCCCATAAAATGGGGTCTGCCCCCCTCCCCATGTGGTTTCAATTCGAATCCGATGCCTGTGGTCGGGGGCTGACCCCATTTTATGGGCAAAGCCGGTTAAACGTCACGTTAGCGACTTGAACCGGCAGTGTGAAGTAACCCGAATCGGCATGTTGCGGCAAGTCGGCCTGTTCGTGCCGCTCCGTAGCGGACCGCTGACCTAAGTCGAGGGGTTGGAACCGACCCGCGTTCCCAGGCGTTCGCCAGCAATCGCCCGCTCGATGTTGCCCGGCTTCTGATAATTCAGCACGACGATCGGAATGTTGTGTTCCATGCAGTGATGAATTGCCTGGGCATCCATCACCTGCAAGTTCTGACGCAGAACTTCCTGATAGGTGATTTCGGAATAGCGGACGGCGTGCGGGTTCTTCAGAGGATCGTCGGAAAACACGCCGTCGACACGCGTCGCCTTGACGACCACATCCGCATCAATTTCGCGGGCTCGAAGCGCGGCTGCCGTATCTGTGGTCACGAACGGACTCCCCGTACCGGCCGCCAGGATCACGACTCGTCCCTTTTCCAGGTGGCGGATGCAACGACGGCGAATGAACGGTTCAGCCACCGGCGGGATGGGAATCGCACTTTGCACCCGGGTCGGGATCCCAAAGTGTTCCATCACATCCTGCAATGCCAGGGCATTGATGGCTGTTGCCAGCATTCCCATGTAATGGGCTGTGGCGGGAGCGACCACAGAATTCGTCGTGGAGAATTCGCGGCCACGCAGGATGTTTCCGCCGCCGCAAACAATCGCCAGTTGAACTCCGGCTTCGACGACGCGTTTGATCTGTTCGCAGATCCCCTGGACTTCCGAGACACAAATCCCGGACTCACCGGGGCGGGCAAAGCTCTCGCCGCTCAACTTCAGTAAAACTCGCTTGTACCGTGGGACAGTTCTATCGGGCATGGGAGGCTCCCTTCACTGGACGGGTTCGATCCATTGTGATCAGAGGCTGCTGATGAAACGACAGTCGACTAAAGCAAAACGGGGGGCGAATTCGCCCCCCGCATGGATCTGCATGATTGGCCATGCGCGATTCGCATGAATACCGGGCGGTCAGTTGCCAAGGATCCAGCGAGTGAATCCTGACGCCTTCAATCCCGATTCCGCCAATGCCTGGCTGACCGTCTTCGAATCGTCTTTGGCAAACAGTTGGAACGCGAGGACGCCGTTTTCAGCGTAGTATGTCTTCATGCGGCCTTCCACGATCTTTTCAACGATATTGGCGGGCTTTCCCGAGGCGGCGGCTTCCGTCGTCAACCGGGTTCGTTCGGCGGCAACCAGATCGGCCTGCAGTTCTTCAGGCAGCGTGACCAACGGTTTTAGCGCTGCCACGTGCATGGCGACGTCTCGCAGCACGGGCACCCCCATCTTTTCGCCGGTCGCCGTGAACAACACGCCGGTCTTGCCGTCGTGATGAGCATACGCACCGACGGGACCAGCGACGCGCAGTACACGGGCCACCACCATCTTTTCGCGGATCTTGCCGATGACCTCTTCGAGTAGCTCGCTGAGCTTGGTTCCCGGACGATCGGGAACCGGCTGCGCCAGCAGTTCTTCAGGAGTCGCCGCTCCCGGCCCGGTCAGCAATTGCTTGACCAGTTGGTCAGCCAGAAAGACGAAGTCATCGGCTTTCGCGACCGGTGCGGATTCGCACTGGATCTCAACCATGGCACCCAAGGTGCCATCAGCGGAAGTTCCAACTCGGACCAGCCCTTCAGATGTGGCGTTTTCCGCCCGCTTCAGGATGACCTTCTTGTTGCGTTCCTTCAGCAACTCGATGGCCTTGGCCTGATCGCCATCGGCATCCACCAGCGCCTTTTTGACATCCATCATCGGCAGGTCGGTCAAATCGCGCAGTTCCTTCACTGCCTGCGCTGTGATCGCGGCCATGACAAGCACTCCTTCGTCGACTCTAAAAACCAAGAAAATCGGCGGCTGGACCCGGGTCAAACCCAAGCCATCAGCCGCTCGATGGAAAACACAGGCCGCCAAAATCAGTTACGACTGAATCGACGGAACAGCCTTGTATTGCTCTTCTTCAGTCTGTTGAGCGGTATCCTTGGGCAGCGCGCCACGGCCTTCAATGATGGCTGCGGTCAAGTGCTTCAGGACCAGCTGAATCGAGCGGATGCTGTCATCGTTGCCGGGGATTGGCAGATCGATCTGATCAGGATCACAATCCGTATCCAGCAACGCAATCACCTTGATCCCGACCAGACGGGCTTCGTGAACCGCGTTGTGTTCCTTGCGGGGATCCACCACGATGATCGCTTCTGGCAGGCGATTCATCTGTCGCAATCCATTGATGTTGCGGAGCATCCGCTTGTGTTCGCGCAGCAGGTTCGACTGCATCTTCTTGGAATAGGTTTCGATTTCACCCGAGCTGAAAATATGATCCAGCTCTTCCAGACGCTTCATCCGGCTGCGGATGGTGCGGAAATTGGTAAAGATCCCACCCAACCAACGGTAGTCGACGTACGGCATGTTCGCTGTGGTTGCCGATTCGCGAATGGAGTCTGCCGCCTGCTTCTTGGTTCCACAGAACAGGACGAGACTGCCTTGCGACGCTACCTTCTGCAGATAACGCTTGGCTCGCAGCAGCCCGCGCACGGACTCCTTCACGTCGATAATGTGGATCAGATTTCTGCGACCGTAAATATAGGGACGCATTTTCGGATTCCACCGGCTCGTCCGGTGTCCGTAATGAATACCTGCTTCCAGGAAATCCTTCACCACGATCTCTGACACGTTGCCGACTCCTTCACACCCTCGAGAGGCGACTCGCTGGTATCTGCTGACTGACGTTGGACCGACAAAAGGTCGGCCGCCTGACCCACTTTGGGACGAGGCATGGTAACTGACTGATTACATGGCGTCAAACCAACGGGTCAATGCCGTCAAACCGACGGCATTTTCCCTGTTCCCCACCTGGACGCATCAAGGACGATGCATGCGTGAGTGGCTGTCCAAGTGAAATTTCCGCTGGTCCACGAGTTGACCTCGTGCCTGCGGTCGCGGGGTTCGGAATCTCGGCGGCAGGTGCCAGCAAGGTGACAGGTGCGGCGGCAGGCGCCGATAACGTCGCCGGTGTCGTGGTTGCCGGCTTGGGCAGCTTGGCCTGCATTTCGTCCCGAAGTTGAGTCGCCAGTTCATCCTGAGGTGCGGCCGCAACGACTTGGTTCAACCGGTCAACGGCCTGTTGCGGATAGCCCAGATAGGCATAATGGTACCCCAGCAGGAATCGCAATGCCGGATCAGCGGGCTTGGCTTTCACCGCCGCTTCGAGGGCTCGAAGTTGAGTGGTGTAGTCGCCCGCCTGACCATACAGTTCTCGATAGTTGGCAACGACGACTCCCCACTAATTCAGTTCCCATCGTGACCACAGTGCCCCGAAGTGACTGAGTCAAAAGTGAAGCGGCTGATTTCCGACTGCTCAGCGGGCACTAATCACTGGATTCCGACTCTGGCAGCGGGATGGCACCCACCGCGGGCTTTCCGTGCCCGGCCTGGATGTAGGCGGCACGTTGCCGGGCGTATTCAGCGGGAGTGATGGCGTCCAGTTCCGCGGGGGCCTGCGATTCGGCGAACGAACGCTTCAAATAGTTCACGCACCAGCCGCAACCAGTTCCGGCACCGCCACATTCACTCAACTGGCTCGCGCGGCGCGGTTGCTTGATGCGAATGAAATTCACAATCTTCCGCTTGGAAATGTGGAAGCAATAACAAACGGTGTCGTCGAGTTCCACTTTCAACATCCTTGGGCCAATTGGCCGATGACGGGCGATCAACCTGCGGAAAAAGGGGGGCGGCCCCTCTCCATGCATGCCCTTTTTCAGGTGAATCCATTGCCCTTCGAGGTGCCCCCCTTTTTCCACAGGCTGCTATCTGGAGGCGGTGTCGGCAACTTGCTTGGGCTTGATCCGCACTTCGTTCTTTTCAATGACGTATTCCCAGTTCGCCGCATCCAACAACGCCTTCAAAACCCCTCCCACGGTGGTGGACTCCAAATCGATGGTCACAGGTCGATCCAGATTCTGTACTCCCAGTTCTTCAGGATTATAGCGAATCGGCACACCCAACATTTCTTCGACCAGTTCGAGCATCTGCTGGCGGGTGTTTGGCTTGTCGGTCGTGATCTTCTGAACGCGCTGCTTCATCAGTGCTTCGATATCAATCTGGACGGGGGCAGGTTCGCGAACCGTGGCCTTCACCTCGGGCGGCACGGTGGTCACCTTGGGAGGGGCCGCGGGATCTACGGACGTGACTTCCGCCACTGGCAAGTGTGCTGGCTCAGGCGGTTTGGCGGGCTCCGGAGTGGTTTGCTGAGCGATCGTTTCTGGAGGAATGACGACCGGAGGTTCCTCAGGCTGTTGCTCGGGAAGTTCACGATCGGCGGGCGGCTTCGTGCTGGTTGCACCTTCGGGCGGCACCTGCACGAAGTCGGGAGCCGTTTTCACCGGATTCCGAAACCGTACAGCGGGACGCAGCATCAGAATGGCGGCAAACGTCATCACGCCAAAGGCCAGCGCCCAGGCAAGAACCAGAGGAGACCCGGCCAGCTCACGAATTCGGCGGACCAGCGTCGAGCTGACTTTCGCAACTGCGGTGGGTCGGCTGGCGACGGCCGGTGTTGGTTGGCTCTTCAGTTTTTCTGCAAACATCTGACGGTCATCGTTTTGCTGGATCACCAGTTTGACATGACAGTCCGGGCAATTAACGCTGCGGCCAATGAACGAACGATCACGAATCCGCAGAATCGTGCCGCAATCCGGGCAGGAACAGTGGCCAGCCGACATGGCAGACTTTCACGCGGGTCAGACAAACGAGTCGTTATTTAAACTGGATATCGTATGGCGTCAGCTTCTGCTGCTCACAAAACGCCTTCGTGCTGACCAGGATGTGCCGTTTTTCCTGATCAACGACGATGACCATTGTGTTGCTGGGTTTGGTGGGATCCTGGTAGCGTTCCAGGATTTTCGTGATCGCCTCCAGTGCGCTCATCTTATCTCCCTGGAATGTTTGCGGCATGTTCTTGGTAAAGCCACCCGCCTTCAAAGCATCGCCGTCAATGTCAATCGTGGTTCTGATTTCTCCCGCGATGTAGGCAAACGCATCCTGCAACGGAGCACGGCGGAAGTCCACGTCGATTTTCATCTTCAGCCGATCAACGATCAGGTCCGGAACCTTGATTTCTTCGGTCGACGGTTTGACACGTTCCTTCGTAAAGTCCGTACGGGTTGATTCATCCCAGGCCAGCAGCGCCCCCAACGCCAGGTTCGGTGCTCCGCGATCCGGCAGCGGGGTTGTCACGCGCACATACCGAGTATCCTTGCTGGTGGTGGAAGCCAGGGCAAACACCTCGGCCATCTTGGGAACTCGTCCGATGACCTTTCGCTTGCCGACCTCGGTGGGGTTCATCATCCGGACAGTGTCGAGCAGCGTGAAGGGGAGCTTCTGGAGCTTTTCCCGGGTCTCGCGTTCCAGTGCGTTTGAGGTCACACCCGTGACGTTTCGCAGGATCAGGTCGGAATAAAACGTCTTTTCTCCCAGGTGAAAGCTCCAGGCCGCGGATTCGACTTCGTCGCCAAACCAGTCACAGGTCTGCAGCGCGAATGGCTTCACATTTTCCGGGAACCACCAACTGGAGTGCAGTCGGATTGTGCGGGGGACGAACACAATCGTGATGTGTCGATCACGATCCGTCAGGGGCAGCAGTTCATCAATTCCATCCGACGCCGGATTACGTCCGGTCACAGCCGCAACCATTTCCTGGACTTGTGAGCGAGGACAGACGGCGAGCGTCTTTTGGTCGGCAATCAGAAACGCCCGCTCGCCAGCGATGTACACCGGGTAGTCATAATCATCGACCCGTTCCCCCCCGATGTCGGTCAACAACTGGCTCTTCTTGGCTTCTTCCACCAAATGTACGACCGCCGCGATTTCAGGCAGGGTTCCCTGGGCTCCCGGGATCAGGCAAATCTGAGCCTCTTCGATTTCTTCCGGCTTGCGTTTGAACAGTTCCTGGAATTGTGTTTCCATCAACTTGGCGATGGGCGGCAGGCAGTACCGCAATTCTTCACCCAGACTTTGTGAAGCCCACAATTCCGCCGGCCGGATGTTGATGACAACTTGTGCTCCGAATGGAATGTACTGCAATTCGATCGGCTGTCCCTTGGTGGGGCTTCCCGCCCTGGCAAATTCGGAATCGGAGTTCGCTGCACCCACCGCCACTTCGTCCGGGGCGGCCACTGGATCGACCTGACCAAGTTCGACATTCTGCTCCTGGACCGGAGTTGGCTTTCGCGGAGCATTGGTGATGGCGTAATAGGTGACTCCGCTGACGGCCACGGCGACGATCGCCCCCACAATCAGCCCCGTGTTCCGGCGACTTGCGTTTTTCTTTTGCAACGCTTTCAATCGCGCTGCGGCACCATCGTCGGCACCCAGGTTCGGCAGGTTAGGTAACGGTGATTCCGGCACCGCAACAGAACTTGCGGCCGTTCTGCCAGCCATCGGGCGTGCGGTCGTGGCGGATCCAACCCCCGCCTCGGGAATCCAGCGTCCGACCGCCTTCGGTTCCGGTTCTGCCAGTTCCAACTGCACGACTTCGGGCTCTTCCAGCACGAACGCATGCTCGCACTTGGGACATTTCCCCTTGCGGCCAAGCAGGCTGCGATCCCGCAGCTTCAGTTCGCGTCCGCACTTCGGACACGGAATATGGATGGTGACGTCCATGATCGAACCTGATGGAATGTCGGACAAATCAATCGAAGCATACTGGTGGACCCAACTTGATTCACCAACGCTATGTTAGGACGCAAACGGCGGGTTTGCCAACCCCCCGTTGTCAGTTCGAGTCGTTCGGGCGATGTTGCCACTCGATTTGAGAATTCGTTGTCGGTCGTTCAAATCAGACATTTGACGTGATTCGGGAGAGCGCAACGTTCATGGTTTCATGATGTTGTACCGTCAACAGCGAATCGTGACAGCCACGGATGACGTGGCTCTGGTGACCGGATCTCTCCGAAAATACAGCCCGGCTCTCTCTCTGAAACAACGAGCCGAGTGAACCACGGATTCAGATCGTGTCGGCAGGTTTTGAGGCACCACCAGCACGTGCGACAGGAATTGATCGGCCAGTGGCAGACAACTTGCGAATCGTCACTGTCAGCAATCCGTCGCGGGTCTCGGCACGGATCTCGTCCAGGTCAACGGCGGCGGGTAGTGGGATCGCGCGCTCGAATTCTGTCACCGTTCGCTCGAAAACATGGCGACGCGTCGATTCCGGGAAATCGCAGCCGCTGCGGGCGGCTTTTACCGTCAGCATGTTGCCAACCAGCGATAATTGGACGGCTTCCGCAGAGACTCCGGGCAGGTCCACCAGGACCACGACTTCCGAGTCCAGTTCCACAACGTCGATGGCCGGTTCGGCGGGCCGCCCGCCAGCGACCAATCCCAGCGATTCCAGGGCGCGCTCTCCGGTCGTCCGGGCGACATCCAGCCAGCGTTCCATTTCCTGGCGGACACGGTCGAGCGGAGGCATTCCGTCACTTGAGCGGTCTGGCTCATTCGAAGTGGTTCCGTTGGACGCATTGCCAGCGTTGCTGTCGAGGGATTCGTCAGACATGAGGTTACTCCAGCGAGTGGGACTGGGGTCGAATTTCAATTCGGGTGGACAGATTTGGGCCGGCACAGATTCCTATTCGGTCGTGACCTGAATTCGCCGCGGCTCGGATTTGCGGAGTTGTGGCAGGACGACTTCCAACACTCCCTGATTCAGTTTTGCCGTGATTCGTTCGTGGTCAACCTCGTCGCTCAGAATGAACGACCGCAGGAAATGTCCCACAGCGTATTCCTGGTGGATCAGGCGGGCCTCGGATGGGATGTCCGGTTGCACCTTGCCGTACAGAGTCAGCTTGTTGTCCTGGACTTGCAATTCCAGCGATTCCAGCGTCACGCCGGGCAAGTCTGCCAGCAGGACGAGTCCCTCCGGCGTCTCGAAAATGTCGATGGGAGGTGTGTAGACCACGGGATCGACCTGCGGTCCCGCGTCTTCGTTTCCAGATCGACTTGCTTTCACAATTTCGTTGGACATGTTCAATGCCTCAGTGTTGAAACCGACAACAAACCGCGGCGGAAACGCGTCAGAAATTCCCATCGCTGACAGGGATTTGCCGGGGCGTCGTAGCGGGGGCCTTGGGAAGTCGAACCTTCAGGATGCCGTTGGTGAATTCGGCGCTCATCTGGTCCTCCTGAATGCGCTCCGGCAACGTCAAGGATCGCTGCCAGTCACCCCGCAACCGTTCCTGGCGCCGGTATCGATCATCCGGAACACCGTCGGCTCCGGTCCGTTTGCCCCGCAGTGTGAGGACTCCATCCGCGACCAGGACTTCCAGATCTTCAGGGCGAGTTCCCGGCAATTCCGCCGTCAGCAGCAGTCCGTCAGTTGTTTCATAGACATTGACGGGCGGGTACTCACGGCCGAATCGAATCCCGGAAAACGAGAGTGACACGCTGGCCAGCAGCCGGTCGACTTCTCGTTCCAGGTCCCGGAACGGATCCCAAGCCTGTCCCCAACGAAAGACTGGCATGGCAAGATTCCTCCTACAGTTTCAAACCCATGGCTTTCATCCAGCTCTCGCGACCGGAATAAATTCATGGTACGGGACATTCCAAGCAAACGTCATACCATGCCAGCAATTGTACACTTGTGAGCATTCCTGCCTGGCCGGTTTCACCGAAACCCCATGAATTCGCGGGATGTTACGTTCAATCCAATTCACTTTGGGCGACTCTCGTGGAGACTGCACGGATGACAGGATTCCTGCCGACCTTAAGTTCTGGGCGAGTTCTGCCATTGTGACAGGGATGGAATTTAAACTTCTGCCGCCGCGACGGCAGGCAGTCTCCTGCGGATTCACCAAACTCAGTACGATAATCCGGCCTTGCTAACCCGTCGTTCTTCAGGGTGGGAGACTGAGATGATGTCGATTTTGAGTTCGCGACACGCTGTGTATGTTGGCAGTTTTGACCCGCTGACATTGGGGCACGTCGACATCATTCGCCGGGCCGCCACCATCTTTGATCAATTGACCGTTGGAATTGGAATCAACCCCGATAAAAAGCCGCTGTTTTCACCTGAAGAACGGCTGTCGCTTGCCAGACAGATTCTGAAGCCGTTTGCGAATGTGGACATTCAATGCTTTCAGGGTCTGACGGTTGATTTCATTCGCCAGTGCGGTGCGCTGGTCCTGGTCCGTGGGGTTCGCACACTGTCGGACATCGAAGCCGAGTTCACGATGACGCTGGCCAACAGGGCTCTGGATCCCGAGATCGACACTGTGTTTCTGATGGCCAGTGAAAAATACACGCACATTTCCAGCAGCTTGATCAAGCAGATTGCCCAGTTGGGCCAGCACAGCGCCGCGGCCAAGTTGCGTGACTTTATTCCCGCTGATGTGGTTGATCCGCTGCTGGCGAAGTACACGCGCGCCGACGCGGCGCGTTGAGTCCAAGGCAATGTCGGCAGTTTCTATGATCCATTCCTGGATCAGGCGTTTCCACCGGAAGACATCCGTCGTTGAAGACGGCGGCGGGAATCGTTCTACTGGATTCCCGGCGAGCGAGGTTCGCGGAACGAGCAGTGTGATCGCCTTGGTGTTACGCGCAAATTCGCATTATCAGGGGAGGTTTGGACTCGTGGTTAAGACGGCATCCACCATGCTACCGCTGGGGACAGCAGCCCCGGCATTTGCGTTACCGAATGTTGATGGAAAGACGGTTTCACTGGCAGACTTCGCTTCGGCCAGAGGATTGCTCGTCATATTCATGTGCAATCATTGTCCCTTCGTTAAACATCTGCGGTCCGCGCTGGCGGAGTTCGGTCGCGAATGCCAGTCACGCGGTGTGGCCGTCGTGGCGATCAGTTCCAATGACGTTGGGTCGCATCCGGAGGACAGCCCGGAAAAAATGGCGGCAGAACATCGCAGTGCCGGGTATTCCTTCCCGTATCTGTACGACGCCAGTCAATCAGTGGCCAAGGCTTACAAGGCTGCCTGCACACCGGATTTCTACCTGTTCGACGCAGATCAGACCCTGGTCTATCGCGGGCAGTTTGATTCGAGTCGACCGAGTAATGGTCAACCTGTCACCGGAACGGATCTGCGGGCCGCGGTGGATGCGTTGCTGGAAGGCCAGCCACCGCTGGCGACGCAGCGGCCCAGCATCGGTTGTAACATCAAATGGATTCGTGGCAGTGAGCCGGACTATTTCACCGGACAGGCCGCCAGCGACTGATGTCTGATGACTGGCAAATGTGCCTCAGCGTGAATCACCAACGACAACAGCCACGGATCGGAGTCTTGATGCCGTTTGCCGCCGCCCTCTCGAACCGCCCCGCGTTGCAACCCGCTCTCGACGAAACCTGCCAGGCAATCGCCACGGCACTTGACGGACAACGTCCCGACCTGGCCTGTGTATTCGTGTCGCATCATTATTCCGCCCGATTTGACGAAATTGCCGATCAACTGCAGGCAACACTGGGAGCAAAAGCGCTGATCGGCTGTACGGGCGATTCGATCGCTGGCGGCAGCGTTGAATGCGAAGACGAGCCAGCGTTGTCGGTCTGGTGCGCCGTGCTTCCCGGAGCCACTCTGACAACATTTCAACTGACATTTGAACAGACGCCGGATGGATTACTCTGCTCGGGATTGCCGGACGACCTGGGAGAAAACCTGGCCGACACCCGGGCAGTCTTGTTTCTGGGCGATCCGTATTCGTCGTTACCACAATCCGTCATTGACCTGCTGGCGGGTGAATTGCCCGGCGTGCCCGTCGTCGGGGGAATGGCCAGCGGCGGAGGACCTGGTGAAAACCGGCTGTTCCTGTACGACCAGATGATTGAGTCCGGGGCGGTCGGAGTCGTCATTCGGGGAGGACCACGGGTCCGCACGATTGTTTCGCAAGGTTGCCGTCCCATCGGCAGCACGTTTGTCGTCACCAAAGCCGACCGCAACATCATCTATGAACTCGGCGGAATCCCTCCGCTGGAACGGTTGCAAAAGCTCTATCCGGACCTGCCCCCGCGCGATCAGCAACTGGTCGAAAACGGAGTCCACCTGGGGGTCGCCATGAACGAATACCAGGACTCGTTTCAACGCGGCGATTTCCTGATCGTCAATGTCCATGGTGCCGACCGCACGACGGGAGCACTCTCGACCGGTGGCCTGATGCGGGTCGGTCAGACGGTCCAGTTTCATATCCGGGATGCAGATACCGCCGACGAGGATCTGCGGCACCTGCTGCAACGGGGGCAATCGATTCCATGCAGTCAGCGGGCCGCCTTGTTGTTCAGTTGTAATGGGCGCGGCAGCCGCATGTTTTCGGTGTTGAATCATGATGCGGCAGCCATCCAGGAACTGCTGGGTCCCCTGCCACTGGCCGGTTTCTTCGCGCAGGGGGAACTGGGGCCGGTTGGCGGAAAGAATTACATTCATGGCTTCACGGCCAGCATTGTGTTGTTTGAAGAGGATTAGCAGGCTTAGCCCAACAAATGGGGTCAGACCCCCGCCACAGATATCCGATATGAGCGGAAACCACAGCGGGAGGGGGTCAGACCCCATTTGTTGGGCTAAGCCGGATTGGCAGCCCCCTTTTGCAACGGGGTGTTAGCGGGACTCAGCATGATCGTGGTGCGTAATTGGGAATCGATTGAGTCTCTGCAGGGGGGCTATGCATCGATCGGAAATTTCGACGGTGTCCATCGTGGTCATCAGGCCATGTTGAATGTGCTGACCAGTCGGGCCCGAACGGACAATGTTCCTGCGGTGGCAGTCACTTTTGACCCGCATCCGATCGCCTTGCTGAAGCCCGACGCCGCTCCCCCGGCCTTGACGACGATTGAACACCGAGCCGATTTGCTGGGCCGCTACGGCGTGGATGTCACGCTGGTCCTGCCGACCGATCGCAGCCTGCTGGCGCTGACCGCCGAAGAGTTCTTCGAGACGATCGTGCGGGGGCGACTGCAGGCCCGCGGACTCGTGGAAGGCCCCAATTTCTTCTTCGGTAAAAACCGATCGGGCAACATCACAGTCCTGAGGTCCCTGTGTGGCAGTCACGGACTCTCGTTTGACGTCGCCCCCCCGGTGACGGTGGATGAGCAACTGGTCTCGTCCAGCGTCATCCGGTCCCTGCTGGAAGCGGGTGATGTGGCTCATGCGGTGCGGTTGCTGGGACACCAATATCGGCTCAGTGGCAGTGTGGGTCAGGGAGTCCAACGCGGCCGAACTCTGGGCTTTCCCACTGCGAATCTGGCGGACGTCACAACGCTGGTCCCCGCCAACGGGGTCTACGCCGGGTGGGCGACGGTCGACCAGTCCCGGCATCGGGCGGCGATTCACATCGGACCAAATCCCACCTTTGGCGAAGGATCCCGCAAGATCGAAGTGCATCTGCTGGACTACAGCGACGATTTATACGATCGTACGCTGCATGTCGATTTCGTGGACCGCGTCCGCGACGTTCGCCGGTTCGCCGACGTCGACGAACTGCGCCGTCAATTGCAGCAGGATATTGAAACCGTGCGCGTCATGACGTCGTAGCAATCCGTCCAGGACAACACAGCAGCGACGACGCGACCGCCGGACTATTTCGATTTGACCGGCCAGGATTCCACGTTGCTGCGTCTGGCATACGCTTCGTACATCGCAACGAGTTGCCGGACTCGATCCGGTTCCTGCTGAGCGAGGTTGTGAGCTTCGACGCGGTCGGTCGCCATGTCGTAAAGTTCCCAAGGTTGATTGTGTTTGGCGACCAGCTTCCAGTTCTTGTGACGGACGGCGCGGTTGCCTTCGTGTTCCCAGAAGAGGGCTTCGCGGTCGAGTTCCTGATTCTGAAAGACCGGTCGCAGACTGCGGCCGGCCAGTGGAGTTGCGTCCTGGGGATACGTTGCACCCGCAAGA
This sequence comes from Planctomycetota bacterium, assembly GCA_018242525.1. Classification (GTDB taxonomy): domain Bacteria; phylum Planctomycetota; class Planctomycetia; order Planctomycetales; family Planctomycetaceae; genus Schlesneria. The sequence continues at coordinate 118,810 of JAFEBS010000014.1, forward strand.
TCGGCGCACGTGGCCGCGATGTCAATCAAGTGACCGGGCTGTTGACGCAATTCCCCTTTGGCCGTGATTCCCGCTGGCCAGTGCACGATCAGGGGAGTACTGATTCCTCCCTCATGGACCCAATGCTTGTATTCGCGAAACGGAGTGTTGCTGACATTGGCCCAGCCCTTCCCGTAGGCGACATAAGTGTCGGCCGGGCCGGGCATCACGTGGACTCCCATGCGAATTGGATAACCGTCCCGCGTCTGGCCGGGAACGCTGCCGGCCAGCGCAAAATCCGTCGGCTTCATTGGGGGAAAGGTGGGTTTGTCCGGTCGCGCGATGTCTGGATGATTCTTGTTGCCGGATCGTCCCATCGGTTCCGCGCAGCCGCCATTGTCCTGCAGAAAGAAGATCAGCGTCTGGTCGAGTTGACAAGACGACTTTAATTGCCGGACGATCTTGCCGATCCCCTGGTCCATGCGGTCGACCATCGCCGCATAGACTTCCATTCCGGCGGCTTCCCAGGCCTGGTCCTTGACGTTCGCCCAATCCCCTGCTCCCGGTGACATCGTCTGTCGGGAATCGATCAGGCCCAGCGATGCGGCCTTTTGAAATCTTGCCTGTCGAATCGGTTCGTAACCCGCAGCGTACTTCCCCCGGTATCGGGCGATATCCTCGGGCAGAGCGTGCATCGGCCAATGGGCCGCGGTGAAGGCGACGTACAGAAAGAAGGGATTGTCGGCGTGCCACTGCAGATGGTCCGTGATGAACTTTGTCGCATGATCAGAAATGGCGTCCGTGTAGTAATAGGTCTGCGGCTGATAATCCGAATCAGCGGCGGGTGAAATCATCGTGTTGTCCCGCACCAGCGACGATGGATCAAAGAAGCTGCCGGCTCCGTGGATGGTTCCATAATAGCGATCGAAACCGCGCTGCAGCGGCCAGTTGAATTTCGGCCCGTCGGCAGCGGCATGACGGGTGACATGCCACTTTCCGACGGCGTAATTGCGATAGCCGGCCGGCTTCAACACCTCGGCAATCGTGCGGCACGAAGCGTTCAGGTTCCCTGTGTAACCGGGACGCTTCAAGTCTTCCATCATGTGTCCGACGCCCGCCTGGTGCGGGTACAAACCTGTCAACAGGCTGGCGCGAGTCGGACAGCACCGGGCGGTATTGTAGAACTGAGTGAAACGCAACCCGTTCGCGGCAAGCGCATCCAGGTTCGGTGTGGAAATCTCGCCGCCGTAACAGCCCAGATCCGAAAAGCCCATGTCGTCCGACAGAATGACGATGATATTGGGCCGGTCTGCGGAGACGGCCGACTGAACGACGATCCCGTAGCTGATGAGGACCGTGACGCAGAAGACGATTGTAGGTCGCATGAGCCTCTTTCCAAGTTTCCGCAGGTGCTGCTCGGGCCGACGTGAGTTCACAGATCTTAGCATCGATCCAGACGGTCTGGCGACTGTATGCCGCATGAAATGACGCTTACGCCACAGACTGTACAACCCTGTGCGCCGACAATATTGCTCCGCCGCTTGTAGCCTGCGTTTTGTGGACAGGGTGACAGGTTCTCCGAATTCAATGGAAAAGCTTTCGCTTGCAAAATGTCAACGGTGGAAGAATTCGTGCGAACATTTTCCTGCCCTCACGCGTCTATTGAGTAATGACGAAGGCGTTCATCGCCGTCGCCCCATGGATTCAGGAAGAACCAACTTCAAAGGTTGTGCGGATCATGATGTTTTCACGGCTGATGCTAATTTGTGATCAGAGCGAATCGGGGCCGTTCGCCGAATCGGCGAACGTCCCGTTTCACCTGCGCACGTGACATCGGCCCTAAGCCTCCGCGAGCTTTCAATAAGCCCGATGTCACGCAAAGGACACCGGGCTTTCTCTTTTGTTTGGGCTGGTCGCGGAGACATTGCAGGGTCTGGCTGAAGACCACGAGTGAAGGACTCGAACGCCTTCCAGCCCACATTCCACAATCGTTCCGGGCGGTTCCGGATGACGGAGATCGTGCATACATCGACAAGGCCCGTTCGACTTCTGGTGAGGTTACCTGCCCTTCAAGCAGGCGAGGTTGGGTTCGAATCCCACACGGGTCAATGCAGCAATTCAGCAGGAATCAGGGGAACGGCATCCACTTCGGTTATTTTCGGTCCCGTGGTCAAACGGCACGACACCAGCTCGACATGCTGGCGACGATGGTTCGACTCCATCCGGGATCAATGTTGGTTCTTTGGACTCTGGCGTTACTTGTCGTACGAAAAGATCTCACGATTGAGTCCGAAGGAACCTGTCACCGCGATGGTCTCGCATTCGGGAGGCCAGGAGTTCTTCTCATGAGGAGCAAACTGCATCTGAACGTTGGCACGATCGGTCACATTGACCACGGCAAGACGACGCTGACGGCCGCGATTCTGGCGGTCCAGGCGCAACACGGTCTGGCCACCCTGAAGCCGTACGGCGAGATTGCCAAGGGGGGAACGGTTCGCGATCCGACCAAGGTCGTGACCATCACCACCAGTCACGTTGAGTTCGAAACTGAGACGCGACACTACGCCCACATCGACTGCCCCGGTCATGCCGACTACATCAAGAACATGATCACCGGGGCGGCGCAGATGGATGGCGGAGTGCTGTTAATCTCGGCTGCTGACGGCCCCATGCCGCAAACGCGCGAGCATATCCTGCTGGCGCGTCAAGTCGGCGTGCCGTATCTCGTCGTCTTCGTGAATAAAGTCGATTTGGTCGATGACTCGGAATTGATTGAACTCGTCGAACTGGAGACGCGCGACCTGCTGACCAGGCACGGCTTCAACGGCGGGGAAACCGTGTTCATTCGGGGCAGTGCCAGGGGAGCTCTTCTGGCACCGGCTGATCCACAGGCCAGTCGGTGTATTGGCGAGTTGCTGGAGGCTCTCGATCAATTTCCGGAACCCGTGCGGGTTTACGATCGCCCGTTTCTCATGCCAATTGAGGGCGTGTTTACGATCGAAGGCCGCGGTACGGTTGCAACTGGCCGTATCGAGCAGGGGCAAATCACTCCTGGTCAAAAGGTGGAGATTCTGGGTCTGGGAGGCCTGAAGGATAGTGTCGTCACGAGTATCGAAGCGTTCAATCGGGTTCAACCGAAGGCCGTAGCCGGCGAAAACGTCGGACTGCTGCTACGCGGTATCAAGAGCACCGAGGTGGAACGTGGACAAGTCGTGGCGGCACCGCGTTCGATCACCGCCCATACCCGGTTCAAGAGCGAAGTGTATGTGTTGTGCACGGACGAAGGCGGGCGGCATCGTCCGTTCTTTAACGGTTATTCGCCGCAGTTCTTCTTTCGTACGTCCGATGCGACCGGCCGGGTTCAACTGGATGGTGGAAGTGAGATGGCCCTGCCCGGAGACAACGTGACACTGATTGTCGATCTCGGCAAGCCGGTCGCCATTGGACCGGGAACGCGCTTCGCCATCCGCGAGGGTGGCAAGACGGTGGGATCGGGAGTCGTTACGGAAGTCTTGGGCTGACGCTGATGACTCGATCGCTGGCGGTCCCGTGACCGCCAGCGGCATTTTTAGGGCTCATGGTCTAAAGGCACGAGACCAGCCCGGCAGGCTGGTGATCCGGGTTCGACTCCCGGTGAGTCCACTCATGAATACGATCGGTGCCGGCTACGACCAGATTCGACGCATGCCAGTGACATTGATTTGATGACGCTGAGGTCACACGGTGTGGCGGCGGCCTGCAATACCGCATTGAGTGGGTTCGACTCCCATCGGCGTCTTTACAGCGTGCGGCGCGAAGCTCCGCAACACCGACGTGCGAACACATTCAAGTTCCACTCGCAAGCGCTCAGGCGCTTTTCTTTGTTGTGACAGCGGTGATTGTGTCTCCACTGGCGGGAATGGCTGTTGAAATCGAATTCAAAGGCCGCTGAGATTGCGGAATCCATGGAATCGAGGTGAAATGAACATCGGTTACTTTCACGTCATTTGCTTGTTCGTCCGAAGGGTCCAAACGCATGAAGCTTGTTACCGGGGCGATTTTACTGCTGTCGGCTGAGCAGGCGTATGCCCATTCTCAAATGGTGCAGTTTCCGAACCACGTGACTGCCGGGCAGGTATTGGTTCCGGCAAGTCTGGTGTTGTTAATCCTGGGGACGTTGATGTTGATCTGGGGGCTTTTTGCCGAGGTACAATCCTCTCCAAAAGGCCAACCTGTCAAGCAGTAAACTGGTCGGCGGAGTGAGTTGTGATGCATCCATCAGAGCGATCGTCTGACGCGGAACGTTGGTTGGTGACGCTGGCGACTGCGATTCTGCTCGTTGGGATCACGACTTGCCTGCGTCCGGAATGTTTTCCGTCGGAATCAGAGCGGGCCATTCGCCAGATCATCACGGCCGTGGAATTGAGACGCCCCGAATCGCTGCAGTTGGCCAACGAGTTCCTCAGATCCTTCGAAGCCAGCCCGTTTAGTATCGCTTTGGCCGCGGAAGCCGCAGCGGTGAGTTTTGAACACGAATCCGCGATCCAGCTTTTCAGACAACTTCCGGAAGACGCGGGCCGCTGGGAATTCCAGCGAAATCTGGGAATTGCCCGGCGATGCGAAATCCTGGGAAAGCTGTCAGACGAAGAGCGCCTGTTGCGACGCGCCTTGGAATTGAATCCGCATTCCCTGGAAGCGAATGAGCGGATGGGAAATCTGCTGCAGGTGGCAGGAAGAGCCTGGGAATCGGCCCCCTATTTCTACACGCAGATTCGGTGCGGGAAATGTCGCGGCGATGAACTGCTTGGGATGGCGACGACCGAACGATTCTTCCGGGAAGATCAGCGACTGGAAAAGTCCGGGCTTGATGCGATCCCGCCGGAGCCAATGGCAAAGCTGGCGATGGCACGGCGAATCACTTACGAAAACCAACCGGCAAAGGCAGAATCGCTGTTGCGGGAAGTGATCGAGGCCGCGCCGGATCTTGGCGAAGCACAAGGTCGGCTGGGTCGGATCATCTTCGATCGGGGGGATCCGGTCGAATTCCTGCAATGGCGAGGCAACCTGTCCGAACGTGCCAGGAACCACCCCGAGGTGTGGTATTCCCAAGGTCTTCAGGCACGGCGATTGGGACAGGTGGAAGGGGCCGTTCGTTGCTTTCTGGAGGCATTGAATCTTTCACCAAATCATCTGGCGTCCAATATTCAGATCTCCGCCTGCCTCAAGCAACTTGGTCGAGATGAAATCGCGAAAGCCTTCGTTCGGCGCGGCGAACTTCTGGAGAGCCTGGAAACCATCATGAACGTTCTTCGAAATGATTCGGATCCCGAGCACATGCAAAAGGCGATCGCAATTCTTGGCGATCTGGGACGGTATTGGGAGGCGGCGGGATGGACCTATGCGCTCACGCAACTCGAAGTGCCACAACAGGGACTTCGCCAGGAATTCCAACGCTGTCGACAACTTGCCATGTTGAACGATCTGCCAACCGGCTCACAGGACCTGCCCGCCTCCAGACTTCGTCGTTCGGATTTCGCCGAGCCACGCTGGGCATTGCCGACCGCCACAGACAATCGCGTCAGTCCCTTCGCTGAACAGACGTCGATTCCATGGAAGTTTCAAGATGAGGCCGATGACGTCGGCATTCGATTTCAATATGTCGAAGGGACGACCGAATCGACGCGATTGTTGCACATCTTCAATGTCGTCGGGGGTGGGCTGGCGGCCGTTGACTATGACGTTGACGGATGGTGCGACCTGCATCTCGCCCAGGCGAACAACTGGCGCGATAAATCGATTCAGCCGGACTATCCCGATCGGCTGTTTCGAAATCGACTGGGGGAACGCTTTGACGATGTGACTCGATTTGCCGGGGTGGGCGATTTGGGATTCTCCCACGGTGTGGCCGCAGGCGATTTTGATCAGGATGGCTTTCCGGATCTCTACATCGGAAATCTGGGGCCCAATTGCCTGTATCGCAACAACGGCGACGGGACATTTGACGATCTGACAGACGCGGCCAACGTCGCGGGGAACGAATGGACGACCAGCAGCGCGTTCGCGGACTTCAATGGAGATGGGCTTCCGGATCTGTACGTGGCCAACTATTCGGTTCTGGAAGAAACCGCACAGAAGGAGTGCAAAAACAAGGCAAATCAATCCGTCGCCTGCACGCCCAATGTCCTGACGGCCGAGTATCATCGTTTCTACTTGAATCAGGGTGACGGCTCGTTTCAGGATTTCACGGTCGACTCGGGAATGCATGTCGCGAACGGACGTGGCCTGGGGTTGATTGCCTGGGATTTCGACGGAAATGGACGTCTGGGACTGTTCGTTGCCAACGATACATGTCCGAATTTCCTGTTCACCAATGCGGGAAATGATGTCCGGGGGATTCCTCAATTCCGTGAAGAAGGAATCGTCCGCGGTGTCGCGGTGGATACGGATGGCAACGCCAAGGCTTCCATGGGTGTTGCGGCGGGTGACGCCAATGGTGACGGGCGGCTTGACCTGTTCATCACGACCTTTTTTGGGGAATCCAACACCTTCTACTCGCAGCGTTCCGACGGTTCTTTCGACGATTTGACGCGAACGCTGAACCTGCGCGAATCGGGCTTTTGGATGCTGGGCTTCGGCAGTCAATTTGGAGATTTTGACGGCGACGGGTGGGACGACATTGTCGTCACCAATGGGCATGTCGATCAGAAGTCGCGAAATGGCGATCCCGATCGAATGCGCCCGCAACTGTTTCGAAACTTGGCGGGCCGCAAGTTCGCTGAAATACCCCCCCGCGAGCTTCCGGCGTTCTTCGGGAAAACTTATTTGGGAAGAGGCTTGGCGACGCTGGATTGGAATCGTGACGGTCGAATTGATTTCGGAGTTTCAAATCTCCACGGGCCGTTCGCGCTGGTGACCAACCATACAGAATCGACCCGCCGACCCCTGATTGTCCGTCTGGCGGGCCGCTCGGGCAGTCGCCAACCGGTGGGAGCGACAGTTCGCGTCCGAATCCAGGGGACTAATTCTATCCGATTGTTGACAGGTGGCGACGGTTATCTCGTCTCGAACGAACATCGATTCGCATTCTGGATTCCGGAAGACCAGCAGGAATCAGAAGTCGAAGTTCGCTGGCCTGGTGGCAAAATCGAAAGCTGGAATGGAATTCGAGCAGGACAAGAGTTGCTTTTGATCGAAGGCAAGCCTCAACCGGTCCTGTTGCGAGATCTACTGGATTCAAAAACAGAATCCGACCCGTAGGTCGCACGCGAGCGTCGATTTCCGGACAAATACAGATCGTCAAGAAGCGATTTCTGCTCAAGTCATAAACTCACCTTGATTTCTTCAAATCATGGCGATATGAAGTAGCTCGCGTCACTGTGTCAATGCTGAATTGTCTGTATTCTTCTTCCGTTTCCCATCTCGTCAAATCGATGAGAGCGTTTCGTCCTTTTCTTCAAGTGAAGGTGTCACATGCGACGTCGCGGGTTTACATTGATCGAACTTCTTGTCGTGATTGCCATTATCGCGGTATTGATCGCACTCTTGCTGCCCGCCGTGCAGCAGGCGCGCGAGGCGGCTCGACGAACTCAGTGCAAGAACAACCTCAAGCAAATGGGCTTGGCATTGCACAACTACCACGACACGTTTAGCAGTTTCCCAAATGGGAATATTGCGTCGTCCGCCGGTGGTTGGGGGATTTCATGGTACATCCGAATTCTTCCGTATGTGGATCAGTCCCCGGTCTACAATAAAATCACCTTCTCAGGTGCACACCCCGGTTGGAGCTGCTGCGGCAGCGCTGAAGGCCAGGCGAACGGCGACGTAATCCGTGGGATTCGCTTTGCATTCACGGTTTGCCCCTCGAGCCCCCTGCCGGATCTCCGCGATTCGGGCGGCGGTGCCACCGAACATCCGCAATACTACGGCATCATGGGAGCCGTGAACGGATTGGGAAATGTCGCCGTTCCTTCCAACCGGATGGCCAACTGCTGCGGCTGCTGTGGAAATCAGGCGGGAACTGGACAGATCACCAGTTCTGGAATGCTGGTACAATTGGACGGCAAGAAGATTCGTGACTGCACCGATGGCACCACCAATGTGATCATCGTCGGCGAATCGTCGGACTTCATTTATAGCGCAGCGGGCGGGCCCAAGAACGCAGACGTGCAGGGAGTGCATGGCATACTCATGGGTAGTCCGAATCTGATCAGCGTCGACTCCTGCAACGGCTGCATGTTCGATCGTCCGTTCAACCTGACCACCGTTCGATACGCCCCCAACGCCCCTGCCATCAACAACAACGCCTCGTGGCCTGGCATTGACGACAATTATGGGCCCAACAAGCCGCTGAACTCGGCTCATACTGGCGGGGTTCACGTATTGTTGTGCGACGGGAGCACAAGATTTATTTCCAACAACGTGGACCTCGGAACGCTCGCACGACTGTGCGCTCGCGATGACGGACAAGTGATCGGCGAATTCTGAAACCAGTCGGCTTTGGGATCTTCTGTGTTTCACGGACCACCGCGGGGACGTCATTCGCGGCGGCATAGAGATTCCTTCATTTCCCTATCAAGAGAATTCTTCATATGATGAACAAGTTCATATTCTCCCCCGTTCCTCGCCGGGGGGCCGTCATGGCAATGCTGGTCCTTGGATTGGCTTGCGGTTGCGGAAGCTCGGAAAAGAAGCCTGATGCCTCGCAACAGGCGACGATTTCGGGCAAGGTCACACTGGATGGATCAAAGCCTGCCCCGGTGGATACCGATGTCGTCTTCTATTGCTCGGAAAAGAATGCGACGGTGGCGGGCAGGGTTGACGCTTTGGGGAACTACAGCGTCAAGGCTGGGGACAAGAGCATTGGGATCCCCGCAGGTCGGTATCAAGTCATGGTTCGTCCGCCCGCTCCGCCGGCTCCCAAGGTCGGCACGGACGACTATAAAGCCATGATGATGAGCGGCGGGGCGGCGAAACCCGCCGAATCGGCGAGCGTCATTCCGACGAAGTTTCAAGCGTTTGATACCAGCAAGATCGTGCTGGAAGTCAAGGCAGGGAATAACCCAATCGACCTGGACTTGTCCAAGCTGTGAATCGACGTCCGGCACCCGCCGCGTGTCGTTGAGATCGAAGCGTGATTTTCGCCGCCTGTTGAAACAAAAACTGTTTCACGGGCGGCGAACTTTGTTTGTGGATCTGTCACCGATTTCAAAAGTGGTTTGATCCCTTGCTTCGCGGCATAGGTCACAGCGTGCCAACTTTGGACCGATCCCGCGGTGAAACTGACCGAGCGGAGTTACGGTGCCGATCAAGCCTTTTGCTTGAATGAAACGCCACGCATGAGACGGACAGTCAATCCGAGCGGGACTTGTCGGAAGTGAGCGGTCTGCCATGCACGGTATAGGACAGCTTCTCCGCCACTGGTGCGATCGGTTTGCTGTCCAAGACTTTCCCTCGGCAGACGACAGCCACGCTTTTCGGCTGGCTGGTTTCGGGGATGTTGATATGAAACTTGTTCATCACTTTGGCACTGAGTCGACGGTTTGCCAGGCGGAAACGAATTGGGCCGTCGCGCGTCTCCACCAGCAAGTGGCATTCGAGCCCGCTTGAATGACCACGATCATCGCCATACGTAAATCCGTATGCTCCGTGCAGTGCCGGATAAATAGAGCTCTTCAATTCACCCTCCGGGTCGTAGTAACCGACGAGCGTTGTCACCGGCACGCCGAACGTCCGGGGTTTGCGTTCGACCGTCAGGTCTGTTCCCGCTCCTTCCTTCCACCGCTTTCCGTCGGAGTTGTAGCTCTTTTTGAAACCGCGGGCGACGGCAATCTGAACGCCGTTCAGGAAGAGGGTACTACCGTAGCTGGCTCCATGATCGATGGTCACGGTGCGTCCACGATTGGCCGCCGAGGCAGCCGGAACAGGAATATTCTTGGTCCAGTTGCCGTCTCCCATGCCCACAACCACGCGATCATATTCGGCCAGCAGAGAGGCTAACTTTTCTTCGCTGAGGTCGTTTACCGGGGCGGCGATCTGTGAGGCGGAGCCAATCTTGTGGCCGTATGGCTCCATCTTGCCTTTGGCGTCGTTCCACTTGCTGAAGCCGGTCGGCGAGTTGGCATCAAACACCGCTTTGCCTTCAAGGAAACGCTGGATGATGCCTGCGGTATTAGGGGTGTAAAGCGTAAAGCGGTTGAATCCCGAGAGCGGCATTCCACCAGCCATCGCGTCCAGACCGAACGAGCGGCCGTCGAACGGGCCTTGGCACTGGTCCTCCAGGCAGGTGTCCTTGCCACTTCGAACCGGTGAGAAATTGGGGATGAAGCGGTTCCTGTCAGCGTCCCAGCCCCAGGTGGAGTTGATCTGGTCGGCACTGCGATGCACCGACCCCCGGAATCCATCCACATAATGGCCGAGACCGTAGTTATGGCCCACTTCGTGGCTGAACTCGTTGTGCAGCGAGTCATCGAGAGTCACGATGCCACCGCCACCCGAGCCACCATGCACAACAATCCCGGCTGCATATTTGCCGACGCTGTTGTGGGCTGCCAGCTGGGCCACCACATAAGGATGGTTCCCTTCTCCCTCCCCGGCAGTACTGTTGATGCCGTAATTGGCATTGTCGATGCCCAGGGAGATCAGCTCCTTGCCAATGCTCTGACGCATGTTGCCGTTGTGCCAGTCGCCTTTGCTCGGATCGTGATCGGTCAGCAAAATCCCATTGGGCAGCGTGACTTCGGGCAGGAAAAGTGGCGCGTACTGGCTGACGATCAACCGGCTGGTGGGCACGGTCTGGAAGTATTCGCGATGGGCTGCGGGATCACCGGCGAACTGGAACTGGTCGCGGGGCGGGGTCAGCATCCCGATGTCAATCGTATGAATGAGCAGTTCCGTGGGTGCCCCCACTTTGATATTGGTCAGCGTGCCGCTCTGGTTGCCCTGTCGAATCTGCAGGTTCAGGCCGGGCACAATCCAGTCCGCTGGGAGCACACAGCTCCAGGTGTCGTTGGCATACCTGATCCCCTGGTTCTCCAGATCGCTTTCCAGAATCCACTGGCCACATACAGATTTGAAAAGCAGGGTCTGTCCGCGGGAGATCGCGACTGTACGGCCGCCGGAGTGGACGGTCGACCCATAGCCGGCATTCGAGCGGACACGAAGAAACTTTCCGTCGAACTCTGCCCCGCTCGGAACATGAATGTCGCGAACCCATTGACCGTCAGCAGTCTGGACCTCCACCAACGCGTTCTGCCGCAGTCGCCCATGAAGGAAGGTCTCTTCCGGCTCGCTCAGCTTCTCCAAGTCGCGCCTGTTGCTGATGACGCTGCCCGCAGCTGGCGCAGTGAAATCAATCGTTTCGTCCGGCAGGCCGTCGAGGTCGTAGGCGGTTTTGGGCAGCTTCTCCGGTGGATCGAGGCTCAGCGAGCCAAGCACCTTCCCCGCTTTGTCGCGAGCGGTGACTTGCATGGGCGACGTGCCATCCGGCTTCAGCAGTTGCACCAGCAACAGGCTCTGGCGTTGACTGATCAGGTGCGGCTGGTTGTCTCCCTTGCGAGGATGAACCGGCACAATCTGGCTCTGGGCAAATCGCACTTGCGCGGACAAAGTTCCCTGCAAGTCGTTGGTCGGAGCGGTCGTATTGAAGACCAGCGGCTTCACTGCCGGATCAGCCGCGAACATAGAATCCCACATTAACGCCGCCGCAATCAAACCGGCAGCTGCTCTGGCAGAAATACTCATGTTGAATCTCGTTACTCATGGACGCGGGTCGATGGCAAGTCCCGGGCTACCGTATCAAATTCAATCGCATTCTGCATGCGTTTCTCGCCCTGTTGGCGATCTTTATCCGCTCCGACAATTCTTGCGCGAAATCCGAGACCACTAAGGATTCTGGATCCAGCGCCCGACGAGTACCGGGGGATCTGGACGGAGGACGAAGATCGTTGGAAACTGCACTCTGCCGAATTTGCCTCCAAGCGAAATGGTCTCTTCGTAAGACGAATCAGCGACAGAACCGGACGCATGGATCTGTGGGCTCATCGTGCCGTCTTCGTCCATCGCGATTTGTTCATGTTTCAAACGAAGGGGCAACTCGACCGACGTTTGGCTTTCCCCTAAAACCGATCACGATTCAATTGAGCGGCGTAATTCGGATCTTGCGAAACGCCACCGGCCCCGTGGAACCTTGCAGCAGCAGCGGACCCGTCGGTGTCTCTTTACCAGTCAACATACTCGGGTCGTGGGTCGGTCCTGGGAGTGTGACGTTTTCATGAATCAGTTCGCCGTTGTAGAGAGCCTTGACAATGCTCGCGTTGCCGATCTTCTTTCCGTCACCGTCGAATCGTGGGGCGTGAAACGTGATGTCGAACGATTGCCAGGTCCCCGCCGGTTTGCGAGCGACCACTTGCGGCGGCGGGCCATGGATGATGTGGCCAGACATGTCGAAGTCAACGATGTTGATCTCGTATTCGCCCATCAGGAAGATGCCCGAATTTGACCCCTTGGGGATCATGAACTCCAACTCGATACGCACATCTCCGTACTTTTTCTCAGTGTAAATGTCGTTGGTGATCCGCTCGCACGTCAGCTCATTTCCCTTGCGATCGAAAACCAGTTGAGCTGGTTGCGTCGGATCGAAGGTGGCTGTCCCCGTCCGCCAGGTGCCGTTGCGTTCGGGACCTCGGTTCCAGCCGGATGAACGCGCAAATCTCCAACGCATCGGTTCGTTGCCGTTGATGGGATACGAAAAACCGTCGATGTTGGCGGTTGACTCAGGCGACGTGGGCAACGGTGCAGTGGTACTGGGCGAAGAAACAGTCGTTGTGGAATTCTGAAGTGTCGCGTTGACCGGAACGCGGGCCACTCGCAGACCGACATTGCTGGACCTGTAGGATGGCTCGTGACTAAAGCGAGTCGACGCCCGGCAGAACGACGACTCGGACCAGTAGCTTCCTCCGCGGAGGACCCGGTGAGAGTCAATCTGCGAGTTGTCGGGCGATGGAATTCGGTCTGAACACCAGACATGGACGTTGCCATGCATGTCGTGCAGACCGAGCGAATTCGGCTTGTAGGAACCGCAGACAAGAGTTCGACCGGCATTGCCATGTCCGAAATTCGCCTGACCCGCAAGCAATTCGTTCGATGGCGTTTCCAAATAAAAATCGAATGCGCTTTGTGTCCGACTCACCGGCCCGCCGCGGCATGCGTATTCCCACTCTGCTTCTGTCGGCAAGCGGTACGTCCATCCCGGCTGAGGATCCAGTTCGTTAAGCTTCTTCAGAAACAACTCGGCATCGTCCCAGGAAACGAATTCCACGGGGAACCGCTTGAGATCCGATTCGGGGATGTCGCGAACTGCGTCCAGTCTGGGCCCCGTTCGGGAGAAGTGGCTGGGATTATTCCCCATCACCTGTTCCCACTGTCCCTGAGTGACCGTGTACTTGCCCAGGTAAAAATCGCCCTCGACGGCAAACACTGTATCGCCCACTTTTCCATCACCACCACTCAGCCATCCGGTCCCCTTGGGTACATTCACATACTCCATACCCAGGCGATTCGAGTCATTCGTCGGCAACTTTTCCGTATCGCTACGATGAGCCGATGGTGTCATCGTTGGCGACCTGGGAATCGCCGGCCTCGTCACGTTCAATGCCTGACAAACGGCATCGACCGACAGGGCGGCGCGGAAACCGATCAAAGTGGCGCTATAACCCGAAGCCTCTGAGCAACGCGACGCCGACCGGCAGGAGTATGCATTTGAGCTGTAGTTTCCTCCTCGGGTCATTCGCTCGGAACCTGCCAAAGGACGATTGATCGGGTTGACGACGGGGCCGCTTGGGAGTGTTGAGTAACATGTGGGACTCCAGGCATCCAGAGTCCATTCCCAGACATTGCCGTGCATGTCGTAAAAGCCAAACGAGTTTCCCTGCCGTTCTCCAACGGCATGTGTCTTTTTGTCGGACGTGTCGAGAAACCAGGCCGCTCGTGAAAGTTCTTTGCTTGTATTGCCGGGGTAGTATTGGCTTTCCGCACCGGCACGGCACGCGAATTCCCATTCGGCTTCAGTCGGCAAGCGATAAGCGGTTTCACCGAACGGAATCAGCAATGAACGGTTCGAATTGACTCTGGATTCGAGTCTTTCCAAAGCACTGAGCCGTCCGCAGAACTCAGTTGCATTGGTCCAACTGACGCCTTCGACCGGGAACGCGGATGTCTCGATTCCGGCCACGTACTCAGACCATTTTCCAGATGCCGCGTAATACGATGGATTGGTCATCATCACCTGCATGTACTGACTCTGCGTGATTTCAGTCACGCAGAGATAAGTTGGCTGCGTCAGAATGACTTTGTGCTGTGGGCCTTCGCTCCTAATACAGTCTTGCCACAATTGATCATCACCCGCGATCGGGAGAGCCGCATTGATTTGCTCCTGCGTGCTGCCCATCAGGAACTCGCCGGGTGGGACGAGGCGGAACTTCATGCCGATGGTGTTGGTGTGCTCGACCGGCACATTTAAGTACCTCGCCCACGCCGCCTGATGTTGCCTGGCTTGTTCGGCATCGAACGGCGCGATCGCGGGGGGAGGAGCATCCGCGGGCCAGCCGTGCCAGCCCACGTCCGGCTTTCCGGAGCCGAATGGCGCCAACGCTGGTTCCGCGTGCGTCTCCGATTCGAGGGAAGACGATGCCGAAGTCTCGACCGTAGCCTCACTGGGGACATTGATATTCGCATTCGTTCCGCCCATCGTCGTAACGATGATCGCGCCGAGCATGACCAGTGCGACCGTCCCCGCGGCAGCAAGTATGATCAGTGCAAACATTCCAGCAGCGGCCAGCGGCCACGTGTGGCGCCGGCCAGTCGATCGCACGGCTCTACTCGGCACAACCGGTGGTGACGATCCAACGGCGGCGTGCGACATTGAAAGGACCGAGGGAATCGATGGCACAACCGTCTGTCCTGAGCGAGGCTCTTGCAACCGCGAAAGATGGTCGCTGAGAAGCTCGGCCACTTCGGCGGCAGTCTGATAGCGGTCCTCCTTCTTCTTCGACATCAGCTTGTTGACGATGGCGACAAGCCACTGGGGGAGTTCCGAATTGACTTCGAGGATCGGGCGAGCCGCGTCGTCACAGACCCGCCGCAGTACGGCGACAGTGTTCGGCGCGCGAAATGCGGGCCGCCCCGTACACATCGTGTAAAGGACGCTGCCGAGACTGAACAGGTCACTCAGATGATCGACCTTCTGCCCCTGCGCCTGTTCAGGCGACATGTACATTGGCGTCCCGGCGATCTGACCGGTGTGTGTCATCCCGACATCGTCGGTAGCGCGAGCCAATCCGAAGTCAGTGATCTTTACACGCTGAATACCATTCTGCAGCAGAATGTTGGCGGGCTTGATGTCTCGATGAACGAGACCCTGCTTGTGAGCGGCGGCGAGTCCCAAAGCCGCCTGCATTCCGATCCGCAGAATCTCTTTCAACTCCAGGGGGCCGGTCTCTTCGATTTTCTGCTGAAGCGAACGGCCGACGATGCACTCCATGACGAGATACGGCAAGTTGCGGAACTCATCGACCGCGTGAATCGTGACGATGTGATCGTGACTGACCGCAGCCGCCGCCTGAGCCTCGCGCTCGAACCGCTTCTTCGCGGTCTTGTTCGCGGCGATCTCAAGCGCCAAAACCTTGATGGCCACGATCCGCTGCAGCTTGGGATCGCGGGCCTTGAAGACTACTCCCATGCCGCCGCGACCGAGAATCTCCATGATTTCGTACGGACCAAGCGATCCGATACAGTCGGATGATGCACAGGGGCCAAGAAAGCTCAGATCCTCATGTTCATCGAAATGTTCCACGGGCGGGCCTGCGTCGCGCGGAACCATCGACGATGTCCGCTCGTCCGCGCTTCCTGCCAGCGCATCGACCAGCCCCTGCTCCAATTTGTGAGCCTTCAAGAGCGCCTCGACCCGCTCGCGCAACCCGGCGTCACCCGCGCAGACCTCATCGAGATAGACCGCGCGGGATTCGGGCGATGGTAATTCCAGAACATTCAGAAAAATCGTGCGTTCGTTCATTCGGGGCTGCCTTCGCCAGCGACACTATTCAACAGGCCTCTGGAATCAATGCGAAAAACGGATCGAAAGCGTGCCACGTTTTTTGGGAAAAATCTCGTCCGGCGACCTTTTCACTCGATCCGCTCGTGCAGCCAGGCGCGTGCGTACGTCCAAAGCCGTGCCGCCGTGCGACGGGAAATGCCGAGAGCCGCCGCCGACTCGTCGAGTGTCAGGCCGGCGAAGCACCGCAATTTGACGACTTCGCATGCACGCGGGTCGACCGCGGCAAATGCCGTGAGCGCTTCGTCGAGAGCTTCGATGTCACCGGCTTCGCTCGGTGCTGCAATCCGCGATTCCACCAATTCCTGCCGACTGAGTTCCCCGCCCCGCTTCAGAGATTTTTTGCGCCGCGCAGACTCGACAAGAATCCTTCGCATTGCTTCTGCCGCAGCCACGAAGAAGTGGGCCCGTGAATCCCATTCCTGCGGGGATTCGACATCGACCAGCCGTAGATAAGCTTCGTGAACCAATGCCGTTGCCTGCAACGTCTGACCGGCTGGCTCGCTGCTCAGACGTCTGGCAGCCAGCTTGCGCAATTCATCGTAGACCAACGGAAGCAGGTTGGACGCCGCCTGGCCGTCCCCAGCATCAATTCGCTTCAGAAGCTCAGTGACGTCGCTCATGCGGTCAACCTATCGCACGATTCGTTCCGTCGCAACGGTTTCCCTTGCGGCAGCCAGGAGTTCTGACAGCAATCCAATATGAAGCAACAATGAATGCAACGATGTTTCGGCCGACATCATCAACGGTCGATCGAGCGTCTTCGTAGTTTTGCACATTGGCCGCCCGACTCAAGCGACGGATGACTCATTCTATCCAACAAGTCGACGCATCTTATGGCACCACAGTACGATATGTCGCGCATTCGGCCTGTTGACATCGTACTGAGATCTCAGTAGAATCTTGAAAGGCGGTGCCGTTCGACGGAAACTCAAGGGATCTCACCATGCCGACAAGTACACGCCGGGAGTCAGTTCCTTCGCGACAGGGACGACTCATGAAGGAGAAGGCTTATGACCACCTGAAGAGATTGATTCTGAGCGAAACCTTTCAGCCTGGAAGTTTTCTGTCGGAACGGCAACTGGCAGTCCGCTTGAAAATGAGCAAGACCCCGATCAAGTCGGCGCTTGAACGGCTGGAGTCCGAAGGGTTCATTGCCGTATCGCCGCAGCAGGGAATTGTCGTTCAGGATTTGACACTCGACGAAATCGCCGATCACTTTGAAATCCGCGAGGCACTGGAGACGTTCGTCGTGCGGCGACTCGCCGGGCGGATGACCGAGGAGCAGATCGCCCGAATGCGAATGAACCTTGAGGCACAGAAAGCGCTGGTCGAGAGACTTGACGGGCCCGCCAGTCTCCAACTCGATTCAGAATTCCATAGTCTATGGTGCCAGTTTTTAGGGAACCGCGAAATCATCGCCGCGATGGGGCGTCTGCGCGATCGTCTGTACCGCATTATTTCCCGGGTCAATGCACGCAATCCGTCCCGAATGCACGAGGGGTATGAAGAACATGTCCGCATCGCCGACGCCGTCTTCGCCGGTGATGGTGATCTGGCAGTGCGCCTGGTCGAGGAGCATCTTCATTCTGGCAAGTTGTGCTTGCTCTCGCTGAGGCAGCCGTAAACGACAGCATTTGCCCCTTCGATCTCACGCGGTGCGAAAATGACCATCTTCAACCCCGCAAGTAACCCCACGTGGATGACCCGCATGACAATTACTCGCATTCCGAACTGGTGTCTTGCAGTCGAACTCATCCTGTGCTTCGCGCTGCCGGGAAGATCGTCCAGGGCCGCGGACGCCCTCGATTTTGAACGGCATGTGGCACCGTTCCTGGCGAACTATTGTCTGGATTGCCACCGGCCCGGCAAAAGCAGCGCGGGTTTAAGCGTGGCGACGCGGCAGGGGTTGCTGGACGGTGGCGAAAGCGGCGCGGCGATTCGCCTGGAAAACCCGGCGGAAAGTCTGATCCTCAGACGGATGCACGACAACCAGATGCCGCCGAAGGATGCACAGCACCCGCGACGAAGGCCGGCCAAAGCGGAAATCGAGCAGATCGAGACTTGGATCGCTGGCGGCGCGAACTGGCCGCAGAACCGCGAGATCGGCTTGCATGAACAAACTGTCGACCTGGATGCGGCACGCCAGTTCTGGTCGTTCCAGCCTGTGCGGCAATCGGTGCCCCCGCAGGTCAGGCATGCCGATCGCGTCGCCAATCCGATCGATGCATTCATCTGGCAGAAACTGGAAGCTGTGGGCTTGGAACTCGCTCCGCGCGCCAGTCGGCGCGACCTGCTGCGGCGCGTCTCACTCGATCTGGTCGGCCTGCCGCCGGACCTGTCGGCACAAGAGCAGTTCCTGGCCGACACTTCGCCCCAGGCATTCGCACGCAAAGTCGACAGACTGCTGGATGACACGGCTTATGGAGAGCGCTGGGCCAGGCACTGGCTGGATCTGGTGCGCTATGCCGATTCCAACGGCTATGAGCACGACCATAGCAAGCCGAATGTCTGGCGTTATCGCGACTATGTCATCGACGCCTTGAACGCCGACAAGCCATATAACCGCTTCCTGCTGGAGCAGTTGGCCGGCGATGAACTGCCGGATGCCAGCGAATCGACACGCATCGCCACGGGCTTTTTCGCACTCGGGCCCTGGCTCGACGAAGCCGATCCGCTGGTGGCGGCACAAATCCGGGCAGACGAGTTGGACGACCTGGTCCAGACGACGTCGCAAGCGCTGCTGGGGATGACGCTGAGCTGTGCTCGCTGCCACAACCACAAATTCGATCCATTGACGATGGTCGACTATTACAGCCTGGTGGCGATCCTGGCACCGCTCAAGCATTCCCAGGGAAACGGGGATCACGATCAACCGCTCGGAACGCCCGCGCAGGTCCGCGCGCTTCGCGAACGCGATGACCGAATCGGTCATCTGTCATCGGAAATCGACAAGCTGAAGAAGGCCGCGGGCGACCAGGCCGGCAAGATCGCTGATTTGCAACAGGTGATTCACCAGAAGAAAGTCGAAGTTCCAGATCTGCCGCGAGGCTATGTTCTGCGCGAAGACGGCCCGCAACCACCGCCGACACACCTGCTGTTGGCCGGTCGCGCCGCCAATCCCGGTCCCCTGATGCAACCACGTGTTCCGGCAGTGCTGACTGTCAGTCAACCGGCGTTCCTGCCCCCCGACGAACACACATCGCGCCGTCGGCTGTCGCTGGCCAACTGGGTCATCGCCCCCGCTAATCCACTCACAGCACGGGTGATCGTGAATCGAGTCTGGCAACACCACTTTGGCATCGGGCTGGTGGCCACATCGAGCGACTTTGGCGACCGGGGGGCGCGGCCCACGCATCCGGAGTTGCTGGATTGGCTGGCAGACTGGTTCGTCCGCGATGCAAACTGGTCTCTGAAAAAGCTGCATCGATTGATCCTGACCAGCGAAACCTACCAGGCAGGCAGCGCAGTCACGACGACCGGCCGCGAACGGGATCCGGAAAATCGACTGCTCGCACACTTCCCCCTGCGCCGCGTCGATGTCGAAGTGATTCGCGACTCGATCCTGGCTGTCAGCGGTCAGTTGAAAATTGAACTGCATGGACCGCCCGTCTACCTGCCCATCGCGAAGGAAGTCGTGGAAGCTCATACAGATCGCGGCGACGCCTGGCGCGATTCCCCGCCGGACCAGGTGAAGCGGCGGACGATCTATGCGTATATCAAGCGAACCTTGCTGGTGCCAATGCTCGAAGTCCTGGACCTGTGCGACGTCAATCACACCGCCGAACGACGCATCACCACCAGCATCGCGCCGCAGGCTCTGACGTTGTACAACGGACAGTTTGTGAACGAACAGGCGGCCGCCTTTGCAGAACGGCTGCTGCGGGAAGCCGGCACAGAACCCGAACCACAAATCGACCTCGCCTATCGGCTGGCGCTCGCCCGACCTCCGCGACCGGATGAATTGGCGGACCTGACAGGCTTTCTGAAGGCGGAAACCGCTGCACAGTCAGACGGAACGCCGCGTCAATCCGCGTCTGAAGGTCAACTACGGGCTCTGACTCAACTCTGCCGCGTCATTTTCAACTTGAATGAATTCGTGTATCCGAATTGATTTCCGCCAGCCCTTGTTTGCAGAAGCCAGGTTCGCCATGTCGCGATTCATCGCCAATCCGACCCCGTGTGGTTATTCGCGCCGTTCGTTTCTGTGGGAAGCCGGCGGTGGGTTCGCCGGGTTGCCTCTGATCGATCTACTGTCGCGCGACGGCTTTTTCAGCACCCGGGCAAACGCTGAAGAATTGTCCCGCCCGCTCAAAGCGAAAGCCAAGTATTGCATCTTCCTGTTCATGAACGGTGGACCGAGCCAGGTCGACACGTTCGATCCCAAACCCGCGCTCGAGAAGTATGACGGGCAACCGTATCGGGGAACGACCAAAGTCGGCTCCAACGGCAGGGCGGTGGGCTACCTGATGAAAAGTCCCTTTGAATTCAAGCAGCACGGGCAAAGTGGCCTGCCGATCAGCAGCTTGTTTCCGCATACCGCGCGGCACGCCGACGATATCTGTGTATTCCGCGCCATGTATACCGACACCGCCGCCCATTCGTCTGGTTGCCTGCAGCTCAATACCGGTTCCCCGCTGACCGGCCGACCCAGCCTGGGCGCCTGGCTCAGTTACGGCATGGGAACTCTCAACGAAAACCTGCCCAACTATGTGGTGATGACCGATCCGCGGGGAGGTCCCATCGGTGGCGCACCCAACTGGGGGGCCGGGTACATGCCGGCCAGGCATCAGGGCACGCTGTTTCGCAGTGGCGCCAATCCACTGCTGGACCTGGCAACTCCCGCAGGAGTGAGCGAACGCACCCAGCGGCATTCGCTCGACCTGCTGGCCAGCCTGAATGAACGTCATCTGGTGGACCATCCCGCGGAAACGGAACTGAAAGCGCGGATCCTGTCCTATGAACTGGCCTATCGCATGCAGTCAAAAGCTGCTGAAGCGGTCGATTTGACCCAGGAAGATCGCCGCACCCAGGAAATGTATGGATTGAACCAGCCGTTGACTCGTGATTTCGGCAGCAAGTGCCTGATCACGCGGCGTCTGATTGAGCGCGGTGTCCGGTTTATACAACTGTATTCCGGGGGCGGACACATTGAATCGACCTGGGATGGTCACAACGACTGCATCACGAACCACAAGACGCACGCAGGAGAAACCGATCAGGCCATCGGAGCACTGATGGCGGATCTCAAGTCGCGCGGCTTGTGGGACGAAACGCTGATCGTCTGGGGAGGTGAGTTCGGTCGGACGCCGACCAGCGAAGGGGTCGGCAAGCAGGGACGCGATCACAACTGGCTAGGATTTTCCATGTGGCTGGCGGGGGGAGCCGTCAAAGGTGGTCAGGCCATCGGTGCCACAGACGAATTCGGGTTCGCCGGCGTGGAAAAACGCACGCATGTTTCCGATCTCCACGCGACCATCCTCGCATTGATGGGAATCGACCACAGACAGCTCACCTATTTCTACAACGGGCTGAATCAAAAGCTGACCGGAGTCAATGACCACCACGTGATCACGGAAGCGATCGCGTGACAAATGCCGCCAGAGAATATTTCCTTTGATTCGCACTTCAACTGGAGGAGCCTTTGACGTCTCCATTGCGACGATGAATCCAAATCTGAAAATGTCCCCGGCAAGAGTCGAACTTGCAACCTTCGGCTTCGGAGGCCGAAAAACCCTTTGCAGCCATTTGCGACCATTTTCAAACGCAATCACGAAACCGCATGAAACAAGCCTGTTTTCATGCGGTTTGTCGTTTGGAAGCTCGGGGTTGGTAACACTTCCGGTAACACCAAGTCGCTGACTGGTGGCCGCGAAAAGAAAATCTGAAAAAGCACGGAAAATCGTCTCGCCTGCGCCTCATGAGCGTCTCATGAGCGCCTCACATGCGCCCAGACTTTTCGGGGCAGGTCACGTCTGCAAATGGTCGTTTACACCTGCAAAAGTGCGATTAGAATCCCCGCCGTACTGACGAATTGGGAACGAGCGACGGAGCAAATCATGGCACGGAAAAACAAGATTGCAGTGGCCGCCCCAGCCCCAGCACCACAGCAAGGGCTGGCGAAAGTGAAGGAAGCGGCCGCGTTCCTCAATACTTCAATCTTCACGATCTATCGGCTGATCAATGCGGACAAGCTGCAGTGGGCATGGGTGGGCGGTCAGAAGCGGATTAAGTGGGAATCGCTTCACTCATACATCGCCTGACACGGAGGAACAACACGATGCGGCGCGAGATTGCGAAAGCGAAGATCGATTATCTGAACGCACAGACTGAGTGGCTGCTAGCTCAGGCCCGGCTGCTGCACGCTCGGGCGGCGGTGGCCGAGGCGATCGCGGCGGGAATGCGTCCGTATCGCAGGGGCCGTGATCGTCGCAATCGTCGCAATCGTCGGCTGCAGGAGATCCGGTAGGACGCCGGGTCAGGACACGGCACGATGCCGTGGCGTGGAGACGCAGGGCCAAGAGGGCCAGGGGACGGGACGCGTTGGGGATGTGAGAACAGTTGTAGCAGCATCCCCAACGCTCCCGGCTTTCAAAACACATCAGATCGACTCATTCGGAGTGTTTCTCATGAATCCCTCAATGGTCTTCCCGCTGGTCGCGTTGTTCGTGGTGATTGGGCTGATCGCGTTTTTCCTGGGGACGGACGACGACAGCAACGTGGATTTGTTTTGAAGTGCGTGGTTCTTAGTTCATGGTTCATGGTTCGTGGCGGGAGGGGACGATGAGATTCGTGACGTTTCTGACGATGGTGTTAGTCACATCGGTATCCATGGCCGAGACGGTCTGCGTCCGGGTGGTCCGGCAGGATTGCAACGGGTCCAGTTGTCAACGGATCACGGAATACGGTTCGGCCGTCGTGGTCAGCGAGGGCAAGCCCGGAGAGTGGCGAGCGATCACGGCGGATCATGTGTTGGAGCATTCCGCACGCGGCAATACCTGGGTGGCAGTGGGCGGCGAGTGGCGGCCGGTGTTCGCGGTCTATCGCGTCGACGGCGCTGGAGACTCTGCGTTTCTCGGATTTCGATACGACGGGCAACTGTCGACGGTGCCAACAGCAACCGAGGATACCGAGGTCGGGCCGGGCGACACGATCGTGTACGACGGGTTTGCCGAGGGTCGGACCTATCAGCGGATCGGCGGTCAGATCGTGTCCAGCGGTGTCGCCCAGTGCAAGGCCCGGCCTGCTCACGGTCAATCCGGGGGAGGCGTCTACAGCAATGGCGTGCTGATCGGAACTGTGACCGGGTTCGACAAGGCGGGAAACCTCGTCTATGAGCCTGTTGGCCGGTTCCGTCGCCGCTGTGTCTCTGTGTGGGGATATTGGATCGCAACCTGTAAGCCAGTGCGGCCACAACTGAAGATCCCATCTACCGGCAGTCCCGAAGTTGCTCCGCCGCCGCCCCCGGAAAAGCCGATCGTCGCACTCCCGGCCGTGCCGTCGACTCCGCCAGGGCCAACGGCCCCGTCAGTCACGAAGGAAGATCTGAAGACGTTGACGGACGCGATCGCGGATCTGAAGAAAGATTTGACCGCAGTCAGAAACACGAAGATCCCCGTGCAGGTGTTGACTGCTGACGGGTCTGTGATTTCGCAGGACACAGTCAACTTGGGTGACCCGATCAAGCTGCGTCTGGTCCCCAAAAAGCAGTAGCAGCAGGAAGGGCGCGACATGCCGGACGTTCCGGTATTGCCCGACACAATCGTTGTAGGAGATGGTCAGATGGCTTTTGCAAGTGACGCAACCGGCGTGGTGCTCGAACAGGCGTTCGTGAATCAACACCAGGCCAGCCAGCACGCGTTTCGACGCATGCAGGACGGTACGGACAACGTGGCCGAACAGACTCGGCTGCAGTTCATCACGTCTCAGAGTTTGTTTGCCGCGAAGGCGGCGGGCAACCTGAACATGGATCCGTTGGGCAAGGCGATCCTGGATCAGCGGTCGGTCGAGTCGCAACCGCAGAAAACGGCGTGATGATGGACGCGGATACGTGGGCACTGCGTCTCCGCCAGGGGTTCCTCAGGGGCGATATTCAAACGCCCCTTGAGGCTCGCCTGACCGAGTTGCGGCAAGAGGCGGAGGAAATCGCAAATGGTGACACAGACCAATCAGGCCAGCCAATCGCCGGATCAGGTGGAGACTCCACAGGAGGCGTTAGACCACTTCCAGAAGGTGAATCTGGCGAACGCAATGAGACTGATGGCGGACAATCAGTCCTGCCTGGACCAGTCGAATCGCCGGGCACGAGCGTTTCTGAATCACGAGTTGAGCATGATGGGCCAACCCCCTGACATGGCGAAGGATGACGAGATGAATATCGCCATCGACTCACCGACGACACACAACCATTACCATCAGCCACCAGATGGGCAGCCGCAGGCAGCAACGTCAGCGCTGTCCCCATTGATGAAACTGGCGGCCGTTGGGCTGATCGCCAGCGGAGTCGGGATCCCGGCCGGTATCGCGGCGTGGAATCTGCCCGCGTTGCTGAGCGCGAAGCCAGCGGCATCGAGTCTGCTGCAGGATTACGACTTGCTGGTGGGCGCTCCGCCACCGGCTGCGAAGCCAACGCAAACACCCGAGGGGCCGTAGCCCCGTAACGACGGGACGGAAGCCGATCAATCGGGGTCGGGGGAAGTCCAACTCAGTCGCGTGAGTGATTGAGTGTCAGTCAACAAGTCCCGGGCGCGGCATCATTGCCGTTGCCGCGTCCGGGCAGTCTGAACTTCATAGCTAACAGCTAACAACTAATCGCTAACAGCTTTTCACAACCTTCTGCGTAAAAGGTACGTACCGATGATGGTGAATGAACATGCCAGTTCAGAGGGAGACCTGCGGTCGGGCGTTTCGGCGGGGTCGGGAGACCCGCGCCGAACAGGAACGTGCCTGGAATCACCAGCGGATGCGATGGAACCGTACATCGAGCGTGTGAAGTCGCTCTACAGCGGATTCGTCCGTATCTCGATCGCCGCATCTACTGACTGTCAGAGGCCGCATTTCCCGTATTTCCACGTGGCCTTTGACCAGCAATTGAAGGATGGAAAAGCCTGCTACTCGTGGTCAGAGGTCGAGGAATTTGTCCAGCAGCGGGTTGCAGATCGAGAAGTCGATCGGATCGCGTTGGGCATGTAGTTCAAGCCAAGCTCAAGAAAGGAATCTCGGGATGAAGCCATTCAAAGAGTCGTCGTTTGTTGTCGCATGGCTGTCGGACGGAGCGAACGCCCGCGTGATCAATGGTTGGGACAACGTGCTCGATCATATCGACGCGGAATTCGGCGAGACCGTGCGGAATGAAGAGAACTATCTCACCGGACCGGAAAGCAATCTGCACGATCGGGACTACTGGAACCTCTGCGACGGCAGTCCGGACGGCGACAACCGATTTCACTTCCTGGAACACGAGTTCGGCTACTGCGTCGGCCTGCTGATCCAGCGCATCACAACATACGGCGAGGATCAGGTGGGCGGGGAACTGGAAGTTGGAATCGATCCGACGCGTGGTGAGGTCGTGATCAACCTGGGCGAGGATCGCGTGGGTCATATCGGATTCAACCCCGATCAAGCCAGGTATCTGGCCGGATTGCTGGAACGAAAGGCGAATGACATCCAGTTCGGGGAATCGGGACTGATTGAGCCGTGCCCGGTGTGCAGTGATGCGACGTGCAATCGGTGCTGTAGCGCGACGGTCAACCGTCTGCGAAATCGACGTGTCCCGGAGTTGGGCGTGATCCATGCCAACGGAGGCCACCCGGAACACATGCCAGGCCATTACGGCGTGTACGAAGACGGCAGGGACTGACAGAAGCCACGGCGGAAACTTGGAGCGAGTCATGAAAACGCAGTACGTCGTCAAATGCGGAAACAACTATCTGACGGGATTCATGGGCCGTGACGGATGGAATCCATCGGTCGGGCTGGCATTCCCATTCACCGACAAAGGCGCGGCCAGCCGCCAGGCCGATCGGATCAACGGGCTGAAGCTGGGCAACACCAAGGCCACCGTGGAACCGTTGCACGATGAGAAGTCGGACACCGATCGAGGCCGTCAACCGCGTGGGAGAAGCCAGTGGTGACCGAACAGGAGCAACTGCGGCAGATGTCCCAGGAAGAGCGGCTGGAGTGGTTCAGTGCTCGTCTCAGGAATGTATTCGGGATTCGGATGATCAGGGTGAACGGTGTCATCGTGGCATCGGGCGAGGAAGGCGAAGCGGTCGAAATCTTCGACAAGTTCGAGGCGGCGATTGAGGGGCCGGACATTGTTGCCCCCCAGCGCGGCTGGGCAGGCTGAAAGGAGCAGACGATGAGGTGGTTGTCTCAATGGTGGAATGGACTTGTTTTCCCATTGCCAGGGCCTGTGCCGGTCACTGAACGGCCGCCAGTGTCGCCACCACGGCCGCGAGTGTCGCCAGAGACGGAACCGATCGACATCACGGCGGACGTGAACACGTTGGTACGGTTGGTGAATGAACAGCGAGGAGTTTCACGGACGTGCCAGCCGATGGCCAGGCTGAATTACTCCGCTCAGATCTGGGCAGAGTGTATGGCCGAAAACCAGCGGTTGGAGCATCGATCGCCACTCCCGGCCGGAATCAATGGCGAGATCATCGCGTGGGGTTCCTACGACGCGGCCAGCACGTTTCAGCAGTGGATGAACTCGCCACCACACCGCGCGATCATGCTGGATGGACGCTATCGGTTCTGTGGGTTCGGCCGCGACGGTGCCTACTGGTGTGGCGTGTTCGCTTATTACCCGTGGGCTTCATCGGACCAGCCAAGTAAGCAAAAGGCGGTTTAACCACAGATGCCACAGATTGGCACAGATGAGGAGGGAACGGTGAAAAACGGATTTGTGTTTCCCGGCGTGCATGGCGAGCCCATCAACAAGAAACCGGGCGTGTATCAGGGTATTCCGGCCGCTGAATACTTCGCCTGGAACGCGATCAGCAACAGCAGCATGTCGGCAGCCGTGCAGCGGTTGAATCCGTTGGTGGTCTCGATGGCTCACTATCGAGATCAGAAGCCGGTCAAAGAGACGCCCGAAATTCGATTTGGGAAGTTCTGTCATGCTGATCAGTTTTCGTTTCTGACAGAACTCAAAAACTATGTCGTTGTCCCGGACCTGATCCATAACGACATCGACAAGCGTGGAGAGTTGTTCGAGTCTCCGTGCCTCACAAAGGAAAAGAAAAAACACGTCATCGGTGATCCGATTCCAGACGGCTGGTCAGTTGTGCTGACGGACGAGACGACAGCGTATATCTACAAGATCACCGAGAGCCCGACAGCGGGAATGTATCAAGATCGCTTGTCGAGGTTTAAGGCCCTGAACGTCGGTAAGGAATTCGTCGATCAGGACGAACTGGAACGCAAGGCCGGGCTGTTGTACTCGCTGGACAACACGCCGGAAGCTCGATCGCTGTTCGCCAATCACGGGCCTGCCACAGACTACGAACTGTCGATCGTGTGGAAAGATCCGTTAACCGGCCTGCCGTGCAAAGCTCGGATTGATTGTGTCCAGCATGCGGATCGTCTGGTGATCGACTTCAAGACAACGGCGTCCGTGGTGGACTTCCCCCGGAAGTCGGCCGACTTCGGCTATCACCGTCAGGGGGCCTGGTACGCGGATGGCATGACGATCATCACGGGGGAAAGCTATCGAGCGGCCGCAGTCTGCGGGGAAGCGCAACGGCCGTTCGCCATCGGTGCCGCGCCGTGGAACGTGCCGACGATGTTGGCCGGGCGTCATCAGTACCGCCAGGTGTTGAACGCGATCGCCCAGGCAATCGACGCGGACAACTGGCCATCGGTCCCCAGTCCGGCCGAATGGGCCATTCCCGATTACGCCATGCCCAACGTGGCCGTGGCCTGACCAATCAAACCCAGAAGCCAGAGGCCATCATGGACGAAGCGAACTATGTAGACATCAGTGCCGACGATCGCGAATTGAAAGAGATCATTGAGGAACAATGGTTCACTCCGGACCAGCTACCCGAGCCAGTGACGCTGACGATTGCCAGGGTGTTCGCAGACACCACGAATCCTGACCAAATCGTATTGGCGTTCGAGGGTGACTCGCGATGGTTCCGTGTGAACCGTGCCAACCGCCTCGTGTTCGAGTCGCTCTTCGGAACGGCCAAACAGTCGATCGGTCGACCAGTGACGCTCGCGAAAACTCTGGCATGGGGGCGGCGCGAAGTGGTGAGCCTGATGGAACCGGGATCACCAGGGACAGCACTCCCGAAGCCACCAATGTCAAAGCCACGGAAGCCGCGCAAACCACGTTCGACCGATGAGGTCAACGACAAATGAAAAAACGACCGTCAACCCGTGCATTGCAGATGGCAGACGATGAGGAACCGGACGATTCCTACGAAGAGATTCAGGCCGCATTGAAGATTGCAGAGCATTTGTGCGTGGAGGCTCACCAGTACACAGCGGCCAACGCCTGTCGGGCCATCAATGAGGTCTGTCTGCAGTATCTGGGAGAGATCGAGGTTCTGAAGTTTGCATTGCGGTTGAGTGACGCACTGAGGGCGGTCCCGGTCTGTAAGTGCGGGGGAGTCATTTTGGAAAGGAGCCAGGGCGATGGAAACGCCACGTCTGAAGGATAAGGACAAGATGCCATTCGGAAAGCACAAGGGCACGACGATGGAGCGCGTGCCACCCGGATACCTGCTGTGGCTCGGCGATCAAAAGTGGATCAGCGGATGGCCACAGGTCAAAGGCTACATCGAGCACAACCGGAACGTGTTGGAAAAAGAGATCGCCAACCCCAATCAGTACAGGTGACTCCAGCGTGATCGACTTCAAGCAACTCGGTCAACCATCGGAGCGGCAGTTGGCATCGTTGCCAATCTGGGCTCGGGAGTGGATCGAGACGCTGAAGTATCGGGTTCTGTACTGGCACTCCAGAGCGGAAGGCCGGGAGCCGGTCAGGAGTCGAGTGAACGCGGCAGAGCCTGAAGCCATGGCCCTCTTCGGGTTGCCATGGTGGGCTCAAGACTGGGTCGACCAGTTGCACGCAGAGGCAGTGGATCAACGCGGCCGCGCCATGTCGGGCGGGTCAGCCAGGACAAGCGAAGAGTGGTAGCAAGGATCAGCGATGCAGAAACGATTATTCGAGGGAGCGAAACAGACACTACTGGAGGCGATCGACCTGACCGCCGAAAGTCTGTTGGTCTACGGTCCGTCGCATCGGCATTGGGCCATCGCATGGTCGGGCGGAAAGGATTCATCAGCGCTGCTGACGGTCGTCATGTTCCTGATCGAGTCGGGCCGGATTCCATCGCCAGAGACTTTGACGGTTCTCTACGCCGATACGCGAATGGAATTGTTGCCGTTGTCGTTCGCTGCCATGCGGATGATTGCCCAACTAAGAAGCCGTGGGGTCGATGTGCGGGTTGTCTTGCCGGAAATGGACGAACGGTTTTTCGTATACATGCTGGGGCGTGGAGTCCCGCCGCCGAGCAATACGTTTCGCTGGTGCACTCCGCAAATCAAAGTGGAACCGATGCAGGCCGAACTGTCGCGGTTGGTGGGAGCGATCGGCGGAAAAGTGCTGATGTTGACCGGCGTACGGGTGGGGGAGTCGGCATCGCGTGATTCGCGGATCTCGATGGCATGTGGAGTGAACGGGGCCGAATGCGGCCAAGGCTGGTATCAAGAGACACTGCCGGAATCGTTGTGCGATACGCTCGCCCCCTTGCTGCATTGGCGGGTGTGCAACGTGTGGGAATGGCTGCGGATCTTTGCTCCCAGCAAGCGCTATGGCGGTTGGGACACGGGCACGATCGCGGACGCCTACGGGGGAGAAGAGGCGGAGGAGAAAAACGCCAGAACGGGCTGTGTGGGCTGTGCGCTGTGTGAACGTGACATGGCGTTAGATCTCGTGCTGACGCTTCCAGAATGGGAATACCTGCAGCCGCTGAAGGGGCTGAAACCGCTCTACCGGGAACTGAAGCTGCCACGCAATCGCCTGCGTAAGCCAGGCGGAGAGACGCGAGCGGATGGAACGCTCGTCAAGAATCAATACCGGATGGGTCCATTGACCATGGACGCCCGCCGAATGGGGTTGGCTCGCATTCTGGAGATGCAGGCCGCAGTCAATGCCGAGGCCACCAGAACGGGCAGGCCACCGATCGACATTCTTGATTCCGCCGAAGTCGCAAGGATCAAGGAACTGATTGACGCGAACACTTGGCCGCGCCGTTGGGACGGAACGGAACCGCGAGCCGACGAACCAACCGACGAAGGCGGGCCAACGCTCTTCGATGAGTTGGAGGAGGAACAAGAACTGGTCAATCTCGGCCTGGAGGAATCATGAGAAAAAGACGCTCCGCGGATTTGTTTGCCGGGGCTGGCGGCTGGTCGGCCGGGGCCAGGCTATCGGGTGCTGTGGATGTGACGTTTGGACTGAATCACTGGTTGCCAGCGGTGCAGACGTTTAGCGCCAACTTCCCCGATGCAAAGGTGGTCAACTGCAAGATTGAAACGTGTTCGCCGTCCGAATGCGGGCCGATCGATGAACTGGTGGCATCGCCATCGTGCAGGCAGCACAGCAATGGCCGGAGCGATCGCCCGATTGAAGAGCAGGACAGAGCGCATGCATGGGACGTAGTGCGGTGGCTGGACTGGCATCGGCCAGAGTTTCTGAAGGTTGAAAACGTGCCGCAGTTCGTCAAGTGGGGGCCGTGTGATGATGAGGGCCACGCGATCGAGTCAGAACGCGGGGCGTTTTTCGAGTTGTGGTTACAGGCAATCAAGCTGTCTGGTTATGCGGTCGAGTGGCACAAGCTGAACGCCATGGACTTCGGAGCCCGGACCGACCGCGAGCGATTTGTACTGATGGCACGCAAGGGCAAGCGGGGGCCGGTGTTCCCGGAACCAACTCACGGGCCGGGCCGGTTGCCGTACCTGTCGGTGGCGGACTGTCTGGATCTGGGTTCCCCAGGTCGACCGATGGCAGGCCGCATCAAGCCGAAGACACTCGCCCGCGTGGAGCATGGCCGAAAGCGATTCGGTGACGGTCCATTCCTTGTGAAGTATTTCGGGACTGGCATCAGCGCCTCGATCGATGAGCCGCTGTCGACTCTGACCACGAAGCATCGTCACGGCCTGGTGATCGGTGACACGCTGCGAGTCCTGACGAATGAGGAAATGCGGAAAGCTCAGGGATTCCCAGACGGCTACATCTTCTGCGGCCGTTCCGACGAAGTCACAAAGCAAATCGGCAACAGTGTTCCGCCCCCATTGTCGAGGGCGTGTTGCCTGTCGGTGTGTTGAAGGATCGAAACCCATTCACGGAGGAATGACGCATGTTGGTTTTATCGCGAAAGCCCGGAGAAAAGATCCTGATCGGCGAGGACGTGACAGTCACGATCGTCCGCATCGGGCCGAACACGGTGAGGGTCGGCATTGAAGCCCCCAGGAACATGAACATCGTTCGGGAAGAGTTGATTGTGGAACGGTCCGACAGCATGGATGCCGTTGAATGAGTGACGAAGAGGATCGCAAGCCAGCCAAGGGCCAGCGGGAGTTTGACTACGAGCGCGTTGATCGCCGCAACATGGTCAAGCATCTGCGGATTCCGCCCTTCAACTATGTGAACTCGCGCGGTCGGCGGGTGTTCGTGCAGAGCACCAAAGCCATGCGGCTGCTGCTGATTGCGATTGAGGATTACTGCGGTCAGACACCGGACAAGGGCTGGTGGCTGTACCTGGAAGAGATTGCAAAAACCATGGGTCAGGCCGAAAACGAGAAAGGAGAGATCGAGACACGGACGGCCAGTCGGGCCGTGTCGGCCTGTTGCGGCGCGGGTCTGCTGATCGTCACGAGGGAATCCAAGAATACCGCACGCAGTCATTATCAGATCGTCTGGAGTCGGGTTGGGGAAGTTCTGCACGGGAACCCCGAAACCGCAAAATGGGCTCTGGACGATTCCAAATCGGAGGTCACCACACCTCACGACAAATCAAAAGCACCTCACGACAAATTGTCGTGGCCTCACGACAAATTGTCCTCCCCTCACGACAAATTGTCGTGCCCCCCCGCCGAGCACACTATCTCTTCGCGGGCGCGCGCTCTTCACCATGAATGTAACCAACAATCTAACCATCATGGTGGGAAACCGAGTCCGAAACGGTACGCCACGTATGCCGGATGGCCGTTCAAGATCGAGCTGCCACATCTGAAGAATTCCGAGTCTGTGCTGAGACTCTGGAAAGCCGCGCTGGACAGGACAGACGTCGATCTGTGCCCAGGGGATCGCGTGAAGTTCTTTGCGTTGGCCAGGTACGTCGGGCGCTTGGCCGCGCTGGGGGAGATCGCGAATCCGGGCGGGTATTTCCATGCCCAGTTAATCCGGGACGATCGCCGTCCGAACTGGCTGGGCGAACCGATGGACTACGAAGCGGCCGCCAAGGCCGTAGCAATCGTCGATTGTCGGGAGAGGGAGACGCCCGCCGATCGAGCGGCCAGGGAGGGACGCCGCAAATGACAAACGCAAGCTGGGGGACAACGCAGATTGAGCATGGGATGTCGGAGCGGGTTGTCTTGGCCATCTATGCCGCTCGCATCAGTCAGAGGATCGTGTCGAAGGGCAAGTGGACGGACGTCCCGGAAGCGGAATTCACGACGGCCACGATCGAGTTGGCTCAATGGTACGGATGGCGGGTGACTCACTTCCGCCCACTGCGGAAGAGCAATGGAAAATGGGAGACCGCCGTTCAAGGGGACGGCAAGGGGTTCCCGGACCTGCTGGGCCTGCGTGAAGAAACGGGCCAAAGGTTCGTCGCCGAGTTGAAGTGCAACAGCAACGAAACATCCAGCGATCAGGACGACTGGTTGAAGGCGTTCGAGGTGTGTGGGACTCCGGCGTTTACGTGGTATCCACGCGACATCGAAGAGATCAAGACCGTGTTGAAGCATGGGGCCGAATGGCCGGATCAGAATTTAGGGAGGGAAAATAGCGATGGCTGAAGCAAGCA
>JAFEBS010000015.1 GCA_018242525.1 Planctomycetota bacterium
CAGGGCGATCGCCTTTTTCAAGTTGGGGTGCCACGGTCTTACCGTCTTCGGGAAGGCCGTGCGAGTGCTCAATCGGCACGGCCATGTCGAGGACTCCAAAACCGTGGCACCCAATTCGCCAGTTTGAAAAAGGCGATCGCCCTGCTCCCTCGGGGAAGAATCATATCGCTGAATGGACTCGCCGTGTAGAATTGGGTGGGAATCAGCCCGCTGAAAATCCGGAATGGCAGGTCGGCAGGATCGAAGTTGGGGACGAATTGTGTGGAACGACCGCAAACGCGAAGAAGTGATCGTCTCGGAGCGCCTGGCGGAACTGCGCGAACGGGTGCGGCTGCTGACCTGGGTCTCGGGCCTGTCCTGGACGGTTCTGGTCCTGTTTGGCGGCTTGTTGGTTTCGGGTGTCCTCGACTGGATGATCCACTTTGACGACCCCGGGTTGCGCCTGGTGATCGGCATGAGCCTGCTGACCGGGGCCAGCATCATGGCCTGGCGCCAATTGATCCGTCCGTTGATCCAACCCCTGACCACCACGTTTCTGGCATTGCGGATTGAACGTCGATTTCCCGGCCTGCATGGTCGTGTGCTGAGTGCCGTGGAATTCCTGCAACACAAGCTGGACGACCGGATCGGCTCACCGGAACTGCAGCAGGCTGTTGTGAACAACGCCCTGCGCGATCTGGAAAAGATCGAACCGGGGGACATTGTCGAAACCAGCTCCGTCAAGCGGATCACAATCGCGGGTGCCGTTCTGTGTGCGATGATCGCCACGGTGCTGATCATGCACCCCGTGGAGGCAGCAACCTCGGTCAAGCGGCTGATGTTTCCGTTTGCAGACTGTCCGTGGCCACGGCATCACCAGTTGAAGCTGGTGCGGGCTGATCTGTCACCCGTCGTTCAGGCCCCGGACAAACCCCTCAAGATTGCCCGTGCCGATACGCTGGAATTATACATTGTCGACAACAACGGACGACTTCCAGAACGGGTCTGGTTCGAGTACCGGATCGGGGATGGAATGCTACAGCGGGAGCCGCTGCGTCAGACGTCGCTGCGGAACGACAAGGGAAAAACGTTTGAGGCGGCTGTGATCAGTTGGGTGGCGGCCCGCGGCCCGCTGTATTTCCGGGCAGCCGGCGGCGATGACGACACGATGGCCTTTCAGCAGGTTGATGTCGTCCAGCCCCCGACGCTTGAGTCCTTGCGAGTCACTCTGACTCCGCCGGCATATTCCGGACGTGCGGCGGAAACTCTGCCGCTGGGGGTGGGGCATGTCCAGGGGCTGCTGGGCACCAGAATCCATGTAGAAGCCGTGGGAGACAAGCCCCTCCAATCCGCTCGATTGCGGGTTGCCGACAAGCCGGACGTGGCCCTGTCCATTGGACCGGACCGTCGATCATTTACGGCGAATTTCAGCATCCTCGATTCCGGTGTCACCGGCTATTGGTTCGACCTGACGGACGACGAGGGATTCAGCGACACCGAAGCCCCCCGGTTCGAAGTCCGTGGAATTGGTGACAGTGTGCCGGATGTTGTCATCGAACAGCCGGTGGCCGATGTCCAGTTGACGCCGGATGCCGAATTGCTGGTCAAGGTTCTGGCCAAGGACGATCTGGGGCTGCGCGACGTGCGGATTTCTTACCTGCTGGACGACGAGCCCGTGGCAAAACTCTTTCCCCTTGTCGTGGCCACCGCAGACGCCGAGCCGCTGCTGCTGTCGACCTCGGACTATCTGTGGAAGCTGGCCGATCTGTCATTGCAGCCGGGGCAACGAATCGTCTTTCGGGCGGAAGCAACTGATGCGTACGACCTGGCCCCGGAACCTCATATCGGCCGAAGTTCGCTCAGGACCATCACGATTGTTTCCAGGGAGGAAAAGCAGAAGGAACTGGCGGGGCGTGTCGGAGACCTGTTGGAGGATCTGCAACAGGCCACGACGCTCCAACAGAGGGCCCGCCAGCAGACCAGTGAACTGCAATTACAGCTGAAAACCGCCGGTGAACTGCGCACGCAGGATCTGGATCAACTGCACCGGATCGAACTCGATCAGCGACAGACTTCATCACGTCTGAACCGCCCTGCCGACGGTGTTCAGTCGCAGGCTCAACAACTGCAGAATGAATTCCTGTCGAACCGGCTGGACGACGCCGAAATGCAGCAACGCCTGAATCAGGTGATTGGCGAGTTGTCACGGCTGAGTCGCGAGGAATTTCCGGAGATTGAATCGGCATTGACCCGGGCTGCCAAGCAAGCGGACGAACAAGCACAACCGGGGCGCAGTGAAGCGACCCCGGAACCTGTTCCAAATCCCGATCCGAACCGACCCACGAATCCGGCTGGTGATCCGACTGAGCCGGTGAAGCCAGATCCCACGAAACCGGATTCGACCAGGCCGACCGAATCGTTGCCGGAAAAGCCCGCGCCTCGAAATACCGCGGGCCTGGATCTGTCGTTAAATGACGCTCATGATCAACAATCCAAAGCGCTGGAGAAACTGCAGGAACTGCAGGACTTGCTGTCTGAATGGCGGGATCAGCGCGACGTTTCCCGCGAATTGAATGCGTTGATCGCCGATCAGGAAAAACTGCAAACGGACTCGGCGGAACTGGGGCAGCAGACATTATCGAAGACGACTTCTGACCTGTCGCCACAGCAAAAGGCGGACCTGGCGAAGGTGGCGGAACGACAAATGAAGACGGCCGACCGCCTGGATCAGTTTCGTAAGCAGTTACAACAGGCCGCCGACAGCCTGCAGCAGCGCGATCCCGACGCAGCCGAGCGTTTCAACGATGCCCGCGACGAACTGACAACCGACGGAACGGCCGGCAAATTGCGCGAAGCCGCTCAGGGGATCGCCGACAACCAGGTTGGTACCGCCGCCCAGTTGCAGCAACAGGCGCTGAGCGAATTGCGTGACCTGGATAAACAGCTCAAGCGGGAACCGACAGACGATACCGAGATGCTGGTGAAGCAAATCGACGAGGTCCAGCAGGACTTTGAATCTCTGCGAAAAGAACAAGCGGACTTGCGGGATCAGACCAGCCAGGCGGCCAGCCAACCGGATTCCCCCGAGAAAACACAACAACTGGAAACGTTGCGACAACGCCAACAGACGCTGGGCGAGAAGTTGGCCCAGGCGGAACGTCGTCTGGAACGATTGCGACTCCGTCAGCCCACCGAAGCGGCCGAGCGGGCTCAGGAGAGATTGTCCAGGATCAATGAGCAACTGCAGGATCCTGAACAGACTGACGAAGCCGCCGACGAGATGCAGCAGGTGGTGGATGACCTGGAGCAGGTGGAACGAGACCTGGCCCTGGAAAAACGCGTGGCCGAGGAGCGTCTGGCCGTCGAAGAACTGGAGCGAATTGAAGGACAGTTGAATTCGCTGCTGACTCAGCAACAGGCCGTCATCAGCGAGACAGAACGATTGGAGGCCGAACGGGCCGAACGGGGAAGCCTGAGCCGCGGACAGTTGCGGTCGCTGCGCGATCTGGCCGAGGTCGAACGTGGGCTGCAGGCCGATGCCGAGCAAATGGAAAAGTCGTTGAAGGTCGCCGAGGTCTTCTCGCTGGTCCTGCGACGAACGGCCAAAAACCTGAAAATGGCGGCCGAACGGCTGGAGGATAAGCAGACCGGGGCCGCAGTTCTGGCGCTCGAACGCGACGCGGTCAAAAAGATCGAAAGTCTGCTGGTGGTCCTGAAACCCGACGAACCCGGGAATCAACCGCCAGGAGATCAGCCACCGGGCGAGGGAAAGCAACCCGATGGACAGCCGATGAAGCCGCAAGAGGCCCAGCCCCCGGGCGAATCACTGCCTCAGTTGGCTCAATTGAAACTGATGAAGGCCCTGCAGGAAGAATTCCTCGAACGAACTCAACTGCTGGATGGACTGCGGAACAAGGATGGC
Source organism: Planctomycetota bacterium (assembly GCA_018242525.1). Lineage (GTDB taxonomy): Bacteria > Planctomycetota > Planctomycetia > Planctomycetales > Planctomycetaceae > Schlesneria. The sequence goes on from JAFEBS010000015.1 coordinate 3,902, forward strand.
CAGCTTCCGGACGATGCCGCCAGCGAATTGGCGGAATTGGCGCGCGAGCAGGCTGAGTTGGCGGATCTGACACGTGATCTGGTCGTCAAGATGCTACAAAGTCGACCTGATCCCGAGGAACCGGAAAAAGAGGGCGACCAGCAGCCTGCGAAAGCCCAGCCAGGTACAGCACCAAAGTCCGACGAGAAAAGTCTCGACGAAAAGAAAACTGACAAGAAATCTGATCTGGAGCCGCTCGATCTGGACAAACTCGATCTGGATGCGCTCCAGGAGAAATCACCCGTGGGCAAGCCACCCGCTAGCAAGGGAGAATAATTCCAATGGCAGCCCGGCAATTCATCGTGACTGGATTTGTGATCGCCACAGTGGTCCTCGCGCGGGTCGCGCCGTCTTCGGCGGATAACGAGCAGGGTCCGGCAAAGGTCGTGGATGAAAAGGACAAAGCAGACAAGTCCACCGACGAAGACAAACCGCTGGAACCGTCGTTGATTGACAAGTTAACGAAGGAGCTTTTGAAGGAAGTTCCCGGCGAATCACCCCGCAAAGCCGCGGAACAGAATGAAAACAAGCTGGAAAAGGCGGCTCAGGGAATGCGAACGGCCGGTGAAAAGCTGGACGAAAATCAAACCGGGCAGGAGACCCGCAAGGTCCAGGAACAAGTTATTCGCGATCTGGACGAATTGATCAAGCAGTTACAGAATCCGCCACCGTCCAGTGGAGGCGGCGGCGGTGGTGGTGCCATGTCGATGTCAAAATCGAAGTCGCCAAAAGGACAGACCAACAGTCGACAGCAGAAGCTGCAGGGACAGCATTCGGGGAAGGCCCAGGCGGGACAGGGATCCGAATCGGCGGCGGGCACTCAGGAAAAGAAGGTCGCCGAAGGCTCTTCGGAACGAACGGAATCGGAACGCAAAGCGGCTGAAGAGGCAGCCCGAAAGAAAAAGCTGGAAATGGATGTCTGGGGCCATCTGCCATCCCATCTGCGGGATCGAATGCTGAACAACTACGGCGAGCGGATGCTGCCGAGGTACCAGCAAATGGTCAAGCAGTTTTATGAATCCCTGTCTGAACAATCAGAATCTCAGCCGCGGCAGTAACCGCATGTTTTGAATCCATGACACCAGCCCGACGCGGCGGGGATTTGCAATCTGGTCATCCCTGTCAATCGCTTACTGACGCGTCGGATTGTGGATTCGCCGTCCTAACACACACACCGACCGAATCTTCTTTTGGATCGCAACCATGTTTCGCAACTTAAGCCTTCCTCCCGGGGTGTCAGCAGAACCGACCGCAGCGACGTTCATTGCGTTTACAGAAGGGCCCGCCTGTGATGCGGACGGCAACGTGTATTTCACAGACATCGTCAACAACCGCATTTTGAAGCTGGATGCCCGGACCGGTCGCTATTCGACCTTTCGCGAGCCCAGCGGACGTGCCAATGGGCTGTTGTTCGATGCTCAGGGACGGTTGCTGGCGTGCGAAGGCAACGAATTCTGTCCGAACGATGGCCACCGCCGTGTGACTCGCACTGACATGAAAACGGGCACGGTGGAAGTTCTGGTCGATCAGTGGCAGGGGAAGAAACTGAACGCCCCCAACGACATTGCCGCCTGCTCCAACGGCCGGCTGTTCTTTACGGATCCCTGCTACTTTGACCGCACGACGATGGAGATGGATCACGAGTCGGTCTACCGGATCGATCCGGACGGTCAGGTTACGCGGGCGCTGACCCAGCCTGCGATTCAGCGTCCCAATGGCGTGGCTCTCAGTCCTGACGAACGGACGCTTTACGTGGTGGACAGTTGCCCGGTGGAAGGTGGCCATCGCAAGATCTGGGCCTTTGACCTGGCAGATGATGGCACTCTGGGAAGTCAAAGCCTGGTGATCGACTTCGCCCCCGGTCGGGGTGGCGACGGAATGTGCGTCGACTCGCAGGGAACGTTGTTTATCGCCGCGGGTGTCTCTCGGCCGCGGAATCCGCATGAAACGGCGGATGTGCAACCGGGTGTGTATGCCGTCCGTCCCGATGGCAAGGTGCTGGGTCGCATCCCGGTGTCTGAGGATGTCATCACAAACTGCACGTGGGGTGGACCGGACTTGAAAACACTCTACATTACTGCAGGGAAGACGTTGTATCATGTTCGTGTTGAGATTCCGGGGTGGGTCGTCCATCGCAGGGCGTAACTCAGACTGCGCAGCTCAAGGATCCCTCATGCACATGTCGGGCTGGTGTTGCAATTCAGTAAGTATCGTTCGTCCTGAGAGAGGGTGTTGGGTGAAACATCAGCTTGGCCTGGTCCTGCAATTCCTTGTGCTGACAGCGACACCTTTGATTTCGTGGTGGCAACTGCAGTTCGGATTCAGTCTGATCTGGATGCCGGGCCTGTTGACGGTCGCAGCAGTTCTGTTCTGGATTGGCACCCGGTTGCGTGAGTCCCGGTGATGAAATGGTCTGACCGGCAGGAACCTCTGCGAGTGACCGGCTGAAAGAGGTGGCGAGTGTACGAAAGTCATCTGCGACGACTGCTGAGCGGCGGGTTGGGTCTGTCGCTGTTGTGCCTGCTGGTGATCGCGATCACTGCGGCGGAAAAGCCGTCGCGGCCGATGCGCGAAACGGCCACCGTGCCATCTGATAAAAACGTCTTGAAGCGATTCGGCGCGGTCGAGGACTACCTCGCCGACAAGCGGTGGATCGAGGCCATTGAAGTCCTGCAGGAGATTTCGCAGACCGATGGCCGCATGCTGGTTCTGGCCAAACCAGGAGTCGCTGAAGGCACCGCTGTCTACCTGAATGTCGCGACTCGCTGTAATATCCTGCTGTCAAAGTTGCCCCCGGAAGGATTGGAGGCTTACCGCAGGAAGTCCGATCCACAAGCCAGGCGCTGGATGGAACGCTGGACGCAAACTCACGACGAAGCTGGCCTGCAGCGGATTGTCCGTGAAACGTACCTGAGCAGTTATGGTGACGATGCACTGTGGGCGTTGGGAGAATCGGCCTGGGATCGGGGAGATCTGTCGCTGGCGCGGCTGTACTGGACGCAACTGGTGCCCCCCAGCCACGAAGTCCGTGCCGCGAACCTGCCCACGTTGTTGCGGTATCCAGACACGGAATTGAACCTGGCCGACATCCTGGCGCGACTGGTCCTGTGTACCGTGATGGAGGGAGAACGAGTTCAGGCCGCGGCAGAACTCAAACGGTTTGCGGAACTCTGTCCAGACTCTCAAGGCTCATTGGCCGGCCGACAGGGACGACTGGTCGACCTGTTGCAACAAATCCTGAAGGAATCCGCCACTTGGGATCTTGGAACTCCGCTGACCGACACAACGACGTTTGCCCTGAATGCCAGTCGCAATGGAACGATCGCCTCGACGGTCGAAATCGGCGCTTCGAAATGGTCTCACCCACTGCCAGCCAACCTGTTTCCGCCGTTGGAGCGGCCGAACCTGACTCCCGACCGCGGTCCGCTCAGTTATCACCCCGTCACGTTTGAAAATATTGTGTTCGTCAACGACGCCCAGACGATCTGGGCGTGGAATCTGCTGACAGGCGATCCTGCCTGGCCTTCGGAAAGCGGGACGGCCGAGATCTATCCCGCCGCACCCGCAGAACCGACGGCGACGCCCAACAATGTTTGCGTCGGCGTCCCTTACTACACCATGACCATAGCCGATGGCCGTCTGTTCGCCCGCATGGGGTCGGCCGTCACCAACGCCGCACTGAACGAAACCGAAAGTCGATCGTTGGACAGTGAGCTCGTTTGCCTGGACCTGGCACACGGACAGGGCAAGCTGCTGTGGAAAATCGCCACCGATGAATTGATTCGCGAGGAACTTCGACAATGGCGATTTGAAGGTTCGCCGCTGGTGACGAATGGGCGAGTGTACATCGCCGTCAGCCGTCGTAAACCGCAATTGGAGTTTGCGATCGACTGCCTGGATGCGGCGTCGGGATCGCTGCTCTGGCACAAACCGGTGGTCGCGGCGCGCGGTGCCGTGGACGACCATCAGAATCGAATCAGCCATCTGCTGCTGACCGCGGGTGCCGGCCGGATCTTTCTGTCCACGGACGCCGGGGCGATCGTGGCTGTGGATGCCAGGGACGGACGACTCGACTGGGCGGTGACCTACGAAAGCCGGCCTCTGCCCCGCCACCATGCACAGTCCAGTCATCTGCACCAGGGCCTGTTGCCCGCCATGTATCATGAAGGCTATCTGTATGTCGCCCCCAATGACAGTACCCGGCTGTTTTGTATTGAAGCCGACTCGGGCGAGTTGGATTGGCAAATCCCGCAACCCGAATTTGAACGCTGGCGACACCTGCTGGGAGTCGCCAAGGGGGGGAAAAAGGGGAGACTGGTCTTGAGTGGAAACTCCCTGTGGCTGATCGACATTGATCAGCGCGAGGTGATCTTTGGCCGAGAGAATGCTGCCGGGGGTCGATTTTTCCCGGCAGAACAGGGTTACGGTCGTGGAGTCCTGGCGGGAGACGTCATCCTGTGGCCGACACGGGGTGCCATCAAGATCCTGGATGCCGCAACCGGGGCCACCATCGGCCACAAGCTGCTGCAGGAAGGGACAGCGGAAACGGGCGGAAACCTGACTGTCGCTCAAGACATGCTGCTGGTCGCCCAACCGGAGAAGCTGGTCGCGTATTGCGAATACAGTACGTTCAAGCAACGCCTGCAGCGGGAAATCTCGGAACAAACGCCTGCGGATGGCCAGCCGAATCCGTTGAATTCTTCCCCGGCCGTGGCGGGTCGACCACCGCAGTCAACCCGTAAACTGCTTGGGACACTCGCCGATCTCGAAATGGTGGAAGGCAATCTGGAAGCCGCTGCCGATGCTTTGAAAACCGCGATCGATATCAACGAGCCAGCCGACATCCAGACGACGCAACAACAGCGACATCGGTTGATGGATGTGCTGCGGCTGGCGTCCCGAATGTCGGTCGCGGAGGGAAAACCAGATGTCGCCGTCCAGAAACTGATCGAAGCACGCGACTATGCGTCGGATCCTGCCGATCTTGTGGCGATTCAGATCGAGTTGGCCCAAGCCGACCTGGTCCACAGTGGACCGGCAGCTGCCGTCGGACACCTGCAGTACATCCTGGATTCCGATCAGATCCGCGATGCCCCTTACCGGGTGACGACAGCGGGCAAAACCGCCAGCGCCGCCATTGCAGGACTGGTGACGAATCATGGCCAGGCCGTTTATGCAGCGGTCGAAGAACGGGCGGTCGCGGAGATCACACCGCTGCTGCAGGCGAAAAACATCGAAGGCTTGAAACAGTCGCTGCGCAGATTTCCGAACGCCCGGGTCACGCGTCAGGCATGGCGGCATCTGGCACATCTGGAACTGCAGGCCGGCCAGTTCCACGATGCACTCGTGATTGTCACCCGCGAACTTGGCGAGGCCTCCAGTCCGGAAGAACGTGCCGTGGCCTTCGCGGACTGGGCGACTACCCTGCAGCTGGCGGGTTACTGGAGACCCGCCCACAACGCGTGGAAGCAATTGGTGGCGGAGGAATTCGCGGCCGTGAAAATCGAGTATGATGGTCAGCAGCAGCTTGCTGGCGAACTGGCTCGAAAGCAATTGGAGCAGCCTGCCTACCAGGTGTATGAGCGTTCCTCCCACGATTCGGCGACGTATCTGGATCGAGCGTGGTCCGTCAATCGCGGCACCCCCGATTCGCATGTCCTGGGTGATCAGTGGGTCCTGGTTCCTGATCGAGAAGCCCCCGCATTGGAATTGGACTGTATTCTAGTCACGCGGTCCGATCCCAAATCCAGGGGACCGACGACCTGGGATTGCATCAACTGTACGACGGGAATTGTCCGCTGGAGTCGACCGCTCCCGTTGCTTCCCCGGTGGCTGGCCTATTCGGAATCCAGCCTGGTGGTGGTCACCGATCGCGAACTGATGGCGCTGGCGCTGGAAACAGGCAAAGAACTGTGGACTGCACCGCTTGCGCCCGCCACGGAACCGGCCATGCGGCATGTGGTGAACGCCGATTCAGCGGAAGGGCCGATGGCCGGAAAGCCGGATGCATCGTCGAAAGATGCGATATTGATTCAAGTCTGCTTTCGCGATCACTGGGCGCTGACTTTCGACCAGAAGACGGGCGTCTCCGCCATCGATTTGCGAACGGGTCTTGCCGCCTGGACGATGATGCCGCCCCGCGGAAGGCTGCAGGCTCAATGGTCCTGCGGAGCGCGTCAGATTCACATTCAATGCCTGCAGCCATCCGCAGTCTGGACGATCGATATTTCCGCCGAACTGAACGTCACCGAATGTCCAGGGCCTCCGGAGCCGTGGTTGCAGGGACCGATTTTGAATGATGCCAGTGGCGTCGTGATGGTCAACACGAATCGCCGTATCGAATGCCGATCCACCGACCGAGGACACACGATCTGGAGTTACCACGGGGCGATGTCGTTCGCAAACGCCGATCCCGTCGTCTGGTCACATGCGGGCCAATTGCTGGCGACGATCGACGGCTCAACGCTGGCCAGCATCGATCCCCTGTCGGGTCGGACTGGCTGGTCCGTGGGAATCGCCAACCGACCACTTGCCAGGCCCGCTGCCCAGGTGGTTGTGGTGGGTGATGCGGCCCTGGCCGCCAGCAACGGTCTGCTGCGACGAATCCACTTGAAACATGGGGACTGCCAGTGGGAACGATATCTGGGCAGTCCCGCTGACCAATGGCAGCTTGCTCCCTGCGGTGAACTGGTCGCCGCCTGGCCGGTTTCCGACACGGTGGCGGATCCGGCCATCGATCGTCCGTTTATTGTCTGGTGTGATGCCCGCACCGGTCGAATCCTGCAACGGCTGAACATCGCTTCCGGCGAAACGATTCGTAATGTCATCGGCGACTCTCGGGGATGCCTGGTCACGACCGACCATCACCTGACGGCGTTTCGACATCATCCGGAATCACGGCAACTGGTGACGACGGAACCGTAGAGTCAGAGTCGTCATGCATGCACCACATCGTTGCATATTTTGAGATTTGAATTCCATCTGGTTTTCCTCCAGTTCCAACGAGGCAAACGCCATGACACCCAACGGCACTCTGATCGGCCGATCATTTCTCGCGTTGCTGGTCCTGGGGTCGTCCAATTCGCAGCGGCCAGTGCTGGCGGAACCGCCCATGTTCCAGATCCAACTGCAGAAGCCGGGCGATGCCGCTGTCTTATTCGAAGAGCAGGACCGAACCGTCATCGCGGTGACGAGCAGAACCGGTATCGGTCAATTGACATTGTCGATGAAAGAAGGTCGCTGGCCGAAGGACGTCTGCCTGCGGCTGCACTATGAGGATTCCCATCCCTTCACGACGCTGGAAGGGTTTGAGATGACGACCGCGCGACTTCGCGTCAAAACCAGCAGCGGCCAGTCCGGGAAGTCTCCTTTTCAACTCCCGGACGATGCCGGCAGGTTTCCAAAAACTGATGCCGATCCCGCAGGCTGGCTGAAGATCGAATTCAAGCCGCACGGCGATGGCCTGGATGTGATTTTTCCGTCGCATCTGTGGCGCGATGAAAAGAAGATCGTCATCCAGTGGATTGACTATTATCGTGGATAATCCGGCCCTGCGGATCCTGTTTTACGAAACCTGGTGGTCGTGGAATCGGCCGGCGGGAGCACCGTACACTTGGATGGAGATCGCAGGTCGCGGCTTCAACGGTGTTGAAGCAACCGCCTGGTTCATTTTTGCGGTCCTCGTCTTCCGCCGCGGCCTGAAGTACCGCCGGTCGAAATGTGAGCTCTGGTACGGGGTCGCCTTCGTCCTGTTCGGCATTTCAGACGTCATCGAAGCCTGGATCCTGACGTCGTGGCTGTTGTGGTGGAAAGCCATCAACCTGGTCGTCCTGTTTTCACTACGACGATCAATCATGAAGCGGTACTATCCGGACGCCAGGGTTTACTGATCTCACAATCGCAGGAACTCTCATGTCACGTGCGCTGCTTGCCCTTCTGATGGTGGTTTCATCCGCATTCGCAATCACCGCGAGTGCTGCCGAAGATCTTTCCGTACGATATCTGTATGTCGCAACTCCGGGCGTCCGGAACTACCTGGAATACGGTGGTCATGGAGTGCTGGTGTTTGATATGGATGCCGGGCACAAGTTTGTCAGGCGGATCCCCACAGCCGGCCTCGATGCAACGGGCAAGCCGATCAACGTGAAGGGAGTCTGTGCCAGTACCGCGACGAATCGTCTGTACGTCTCCACGATCAAGTCGTTGCAATGCCTGGACCTCGTCACGGAAAAACTGCTTTGGGAACGGGACTACGAAGGAGGCTGCGATCGGATGTCGATTGCTCCCAATGGAAAGGTGCTGTACGTCCCGTCGTTTGAAAAGGACCACTGGCATGTCGTCGATGGGATGACCGGGGACGTGCTGGCCAGGATCGAACCAAAATCGGGGGCTCACAACACGGTTTATGGACTCGACGGAAAGCACGTTTATCTGGCGGGTCTGAAGTCACCACTGCTCACCATCGCGCAGACGGCAGATCACACTGCCTCGGGGACCGTCGGACCGTTCACGGCCAGCATCCGGCCCTTCACCGTCAACGCCCGACAAACGTTGTGTTTTGTCTGCATCAATGACCTGCTCGGTTTTGAAGTCGGCGACATCACGACCGGGGCGAAGCTGCATCGGGTGGAAGTGGCCGGTTATCAAAAGGGGCCGGTGAAGCGACATGGCTGCCCCAGCCACGGGATTGGACTGACACCCGACGAAAAAGAACTCTGGCTTTGCGACGCATTCAACCAGAGGATGCACGTGTTCGATGCGACGGTCATGCCCCCGCGTCAGGTCGCCAGCCTGAAGGTCCGCGATGAACCGGGCTGGATCACGTTCAGCCTGGACGGCAAGCTGGCCTACCCATCCACAGGCGACGTTTACGATGTCGCCACTCGCCAGATCGTCACGACGTTAACCGACGAAACGGGAACCGCGGTGCAAAGTGAAAAAATGCTGGAAATCGATTGGCGTGGCGATCGTCCACTGCGGGCTGGCGATCAGTTCGGACTGGGACGCAAATGAGTTTTCGGCCTACAGCATCATTGTCAGCAGGGACCGCTTGCTGCGCACCACTTTCAGAACCGCCATCGATTTCCCCTGCAGAGGATAGGTTTCCCCCGCGCACATCCGACCGCTTAAGGCATCGGTGGCGGTGTCGAGTTCCGGTTGCCAGAATTCGTTCCCGGCATGCGGCGGCAACGTGAACGGAATTGGTTCGTTGTGGGAATTGAACAGGATTAACAGAGTGTCGCCGGTAATGTGACGGCCCCGTTCGTCGATCTCGTCGACCATCTGGCCTTCCAGCCGCATCCCCAGGCAGCGGGTGTAGTGCTTGTTCCAGTCAGTATCCGTCATTTCGATCCCTTCCGGGGTCAGCCAGATGACATCCCGGACGGATTCGCCGTGAATGGGTCGCCCCTTGAAGAACTGACGGCGTTGCAGGACCGGCTGAGTATGCCACAGCTTGATGACGCGCTTCACAAATTCGTGGAACGACTCCTCACGCTCGTTCAATTTCCAACGCAGCCAGCTGATCTGAGTATCCTGGCAATAGGCGTTGTTGTTTCCACCCTGCGACTGGCTGAATTCGTCACCACTTCGAATCATCGCCACCCCCTGCGACAGCAGCAATGTGGCCATGAAGTTGCGCTTTTGCCGCTCGCGGAGCGAGATCACTTCCGGGTCGTTCGTCGCCCCCTCGACGCCACAGTTCCAACTGATGTTGTGATTGTCTCCATCTTCGTTGTTCTGGCCGTTGGCCTCATTGTGCTTGTGGTTGTAGCTGACCAGGTCCTGCAATGTGAACCCGTCGTGCGACGTTACAAAATTGATGCTGGCGTACGGTCGTCGCCCGTTGTGCTTGTACAGGTCGCTGCTGCCACACAGGCGAGTGGCAAATTCGCTGGCGGTGTGACCGTCGCCGCGCCAGAAGCGGCGCACGCAGTCGCGGTACTTGCCATTCCATTCGGTCCACAGCACCGGAAAATTGCCGACTTGATAACCACCCGGGCCCACATCCCACGGCTCGGCGATCAGTTTCACCTGGGACAGCACCGGATCCTGGTGAATGATGTCCAGGAAGGCACCCAACCGGTCGACATCGTGCAGTTCCCGGGCGAGTGCCGCGGCCAGATCGAACCGGAAGCCGTCGACATGCATCTCCTGCACCCAGTACCGCAGGCTGTCCATGATCAGTTGCAGGACACGCGGAGTCTGCATGTTCAGGGTGTTGCCGCAACCAGTGAAATCCATGTAGTGACGCTGGTCATTGTGGACCAGGCGGTAGTAGGCGGCATTGTCCAGCCCCTTCATCGACAGGGTCGGCCCCAGGTGATTTCCTTCGCAGGTATGGTTATAGACCACGTCCAGGATCACCTCGAATCCATTGCGATGCAGGGTGCGCACCATCCGCTTGAACTCGTTGACGGCTCCCTGCGGTGTTCGGTCCGAGGCATAACGCAGATCGGGGGCAAAGAATCCCAGCGTATTGTACCCCCAGTAGTTTCGACGACCGGCATCCACCAGGAACCGTTCATCGACGTGATGATGGACAGGCATCAACTCGATCGCGGTCACTCCCAGTGATCGCAGGTGGCGCAGCGAACCTTCACTGGCCAATCCTTCGTACGTACCACGATGCTCCCTGGGGACCCAGGGACTCTTGAACGTAAAGCCCTTCACATTGACTTCGTAGATCAATGTCTTGTGCCACGGAATCCGCGGCGGCTTGTCACCCATCCAGCGGAAGGCATTGCTGATCACCGCAGCCAGCGGGGCCGTGGCCGCATTGTCGTGGTCATCGAAACTGAGATCCTTGGCGGAATCACTGATCTTGTAGCCGAAGGCGGCGTCATCCCAGATCAGGTCCCGACCGATGGCCCGGGCGTACGGATCAAACAGAACTTTATGCTCGTTGAATCGATGGCCGCGATGAGGATGATACGGTCCCTTCGCCCTGAATCCATAAAGTTGTCCAGGACGCAGGCCGTGAAGATACCCATGCCAGACGTGATCGGTCTGTTCCGGCAGCGGAATCCGCGTGGTTTCGCGTTTGGAAGTCTGTGAATCAAACAGACAGAGATCGACTTGCGTCGCATGTTCTGAAAAAACGGCGAAGTTGACGCCCTTACCATCCCAGGTCGCTCCCAAGAGCGAAGGCCGGCCCGGCCAAATTCGCATCGTTTCCATCTCCTTGATTATTCGTAACCATGCCCGTTCGAGGATCGCGGCGAGTGACCGCCGGTCCGCGCAGCTCTCCTAATCCGCCGCAAACCCCGCTCGGCGCGAGTCTCCCGACCCCGCTCGGCGCGGGTCTCCCGACCCCGCCGAAACCGCCGACCGAAGGTCTCCTCTCCAAATCACCAGCATCTCTGCTCGAACCCTGCGTGCCCGTCCTTTCAGCAGCATTGCCCCGCCCGTTCCCAACGGAACAGGTGGAAAGCCTATCTTACGAGCAGTTGCAGATCGTGCGAAGACCGATCGTGGACCGCCAGTCACGGATGCAACCCACGTGCCTCGCCGACCAGGATCCGGTCACGATACCATATAGATCGGGCATTTCGGCACCCCGTCTACATCAGGAATTCCGCATGGATCGTCATCCTAAGTCCAATGCCTATCACGTCGAGTGGTACATTGACGGCGAGCAGCCACAGAACAATGTGACGGTCTGGATCGACTCGGGACGCATCGTCGGAGTCGATGCCGGGTGTTCCACGGGAGCAATCAAGTTGGGGCGAGTCGCCTTGATCCCCGGACTCGTGAATGCTCATACGCATCTGGAATTCAGCCTGCTCCAGGAACCGATTCCGACAGCCGGGCGGTTCACCGATTGGATTCGCGCCGTCGTGACGTATCGTCGCGAGCATCCCGACATCGCCGCGCGGGCGATCCGGCACGGAATCCAGCAATGCTGGCGGTCCGGAACCACCTTGATCGGCGAGATCGCAACCACGGGCTGGACTGCAGACGACTATCTGTCCAATTCCTTTGCGGGAATCGTGTATCAGGAAGTCTTGGGGCTGGGAGAAGAGCGGACGGCCGCTCAATGCGAGTTGGCTCAGACGATCGCTGCCGAGTTTCCACCGATGTTTGGACTGAGTCCCCATGCCCCGTACAGTGTTCACCCCGACCTGTTGCGAGCGTCGATCGAGCTGACCAAAGAACACTCGCGACCGATCGCCATGCATCTGGCCGAAACGCCGGCCGAAATCGAGCTTCTGGCCCATCGAAAAGGCGAGTTTCGTGAAATGTTGACCGAATTCGGTATCTGGCGAGACGGCCTGTTCGCACCGAAACCGTTGAATTACCTGCGGCGACTGGCCGAAGCCCCGCGAGCACTTGTCGTCCACGGCAATTATCTGGATGACACAGAGCTAAACTTCCTGGCGGACAATCGCCAGATGACACTGGTTTATTGTCCGCGAACACATGCGGCCTTCGGGCATGAGCGGCATCCCTGGCGTAAACTGCTGGACCTGGGAGGAAACGTCGCCATTGGCACCGACAGCCGGGCGTCAAATCCCGATCTGAGCCTGTTTGCGGAATTGCAGTTTCTGGCGTCCCGGCACCCGGATGTCTCGCACCTGGAGTTGCTGTGGCTGGGTTCCACGGCGGGCCGAATGGCGCTGCTGGGTGAAGGTGCAGACCGTGCAGCGGCCGATTTGTGCGTGGTAAGCTTCGCCGTTCCATCTGCGAAGGATCCGTGCCGGGCGCTGTTTGTACCCGGGAATCGAGTCATCGGAACCATGCTGGGCGGAGCCTGGGTCCACGCCGAGGGTCTGCCTGTGACCGTGGAGGTTTCAGCACCAGGTTAGTACAACAGATCGCTGTCACAGGGGAATTCATCTCCTGCAGAGTGACTCGCGAGTTGGCACCGCTGTCTCGCCGCTGGCTCAGGGTTAAGCAAACGATGGACGGAACAAGTTCAGGGGTGGATTCATGGCCATTTTAAGGTTCCTCTGCGTTTGGATGATCGCCTTCAGTGTGGGCCAACTTACAGCAGCGGCTCCGTCGCGGCCGAATATCCTGTTTGCCATCGCTGACGATTGGAGTGTCCATTCCGGTGCTTACGGAACCCAATGGACAACGACACCAGCCCTCGATCGAATCGCCCGTGAAGGACTGCGCTTTACCAATGCCTTCACGCCGATGGCCAAGTGTGCTCCATCGCGGGCCATCCTGCTGACGGGGCGGCACCTGTGGCAGAATGAGGAAGCGGGGAATCACCTGTGCTATTTCCCCGCCAAGTTGACGACCTGGCCGGAGGTCCTGATGCGTTCCGGCTGGCACATGGGATATACGGGCAAAGGCTGGGGGCCGGGCATTGCGAAAGATCGCAATGGGCAGCCGCGACAACTGACCGGTCGCGCCTTCAACAAACAAAAGTCTCCGCCGCCAACGAAGCAAATGTCGGACCTGGACTACGCGGCAAACTTCGTCGACTTTCTGGAGGCGGCACCCGACCAGACACCGTGGTGCTTCTGGTTTGGCTGCTTTGAACCGCATCGCGGGTACGAATTCCAGTCCGGCGCGAACAAAGCTGGAAAGAAGCTCGCGGACATTGATCGCGTACCGGCCTATCTTCCGGACATTCCAATGGTCCGCCACGATCTGCTGGACTACGCATTCGAAGTGGAGCACTACGAAAATCATCTTCAGCGGATGCTGGCCGAATTGGAAAAACGTGGTCAACTCGAAAACACTCTGATCATCGTGACCAGCGATCACGGCATGCCATTCCCCCGTGTGAAAGGCTATGCCTATCACGATTCCAATCACGTGCCGTTGTTGATTCGCTGGCCAGCCGGAATTGCCCATCCCGGGCGCGTGATCCACGATTTCGTCGACTTCACCGACCTCGCACCAACAATTCTGGATGTCGCGCAGATCGCTGCAGACCAGTGCGGAATGTTGCCGATCACGGGAAAATCCTGGCGCCCGATCCTGGAAAGCGACAAGAACGGACAGGTCCTGCCCGAACGCGATCACGTTCTCGTCGGCAAGGAACGGACGGATATCGGTCGGCCACACGACTGGGGATATCCGATCCGCGGGATCGCCACTGCCGATCATCTTTATCTGCGCAATTACGAACCGACGCGGTGGCCCGCCGGGAATCCGGAAACCGGCTATCTCGACACGGACGGCAGCCCGTCAAAGACGGTGATTTTGGATCAGGGACGCAAAGACCGGACCGACATCTTCTGGCAACTCGACTTCGGAATGCGGCCCGCAGAAGAACTGTACGACCTGCGAACGGACCCGGACTGCATCCACAACCTGGCCGCCAGGACGATCGAGTCCGAACGGGTCCAATCTCTTCGCGCCCGGCTGGAAGCAGAACTGAAATCCCAAAATGATCCAAGGATGTTCGGCGGCGGTCATGTTTTTGATGAATATCCCCCCACCAACGACCAGGGATTTTATGAAAGGTACTTGCGGGGCGAAAAACTGCGGGCGGGCTGGGTCAATCCGACCGATTTCGAGCCCGCGCCGATCCCGCTGCCTGACCCGAAGTGACCGGAATCCTTTGCCTCCCCAAAACGTCCTCCGGAGGATCACCACGGAGTCACGGAGGGCACGGAGGTGGAGAAGGGAATTTTTGGGATGGCGTCCAAGTCAATACAGCCATCGTGTGTGTGAAGTGTCTGCGGAAACTGATTGAGCTGCTCGAATCTTCACCGTGTCCTCCGTGTCTCCGTGGTGCAGGTCTTTTCTCCGATTTACGGTGGGTCGCAGCGGCTGCCAAAACCGCTCCAATTTCCGGGAACTGACGGCGGTCTCGTTGCAATTCGTTGGCTGCAAGCTACGCTGCTGCCCTGTTGTCGTTGTGAGCCAGCGCTGACTGTGGCAAATGTTCAGGCTCGGACAGACGAATCAACCGATTTTTGCGGACGTGGACGTCCGTACCACGAAAACGATCACAGCTTGTTCGCGGCGGAGCCTCGACGCTGTCTTTAGCGGCTGATGACCGGTTGGGACTGACCCGGCCATCACGATTGTGAGTCCGTCATGACGCAGGCATCCATTACGTTTTCTGCCAATACCGCCGAAGTGTCGGCCGCCAACGATACCGAATTCCTGAAGGCCATCGAGTGGGAACGGGGTGCGGACGCCGCGATGCGCACCGCGGCAACCGCTGGCGATGTGAACGCGTTTGTCGCCGCCTGGCAGCAGCGAGTTCGCAAGACGGGCGGACAAACTCCCGCTTTCTCGGCAACCATCCTGTGGTCCCAGGCGGCGTTCCCCGACGAAGCCGAATTGGTGCCGTTGCTGGAAGAGGCGGCGGGCGTCCCGTCGAAGCCCCACAAGGGACCTCGTCGAACCGCAAACAAGACAACCCGGAACTTTGCCCAGCGGGTCGAATCGCTCGTCTACGCGTTGACGGGTGAACCTCAGACCGTCCAGACGGCCAACGCAGCGTTTGCCTTGGCCGCCAGCATGGAACTGCTCGCCAACGCCGAAGGGCGATTGCGTAACCAGCAGGTCTGGCGCTTGTGGCGCTATTCCTTAATTCAGGCAATTCACCTGACACGCAACCTGCCGACCGAAGTCGATCCCACGCTGCCGGCCGATATCGAATTGCTGGAACGGGGAGAAATCCCCTATGTCGCCGGACTGGTGTTTGAGGGGATTGTCGGTGCCTCGCAACTGGTCAAGACAGGCAAAAAGGCGCTGGCCCGCGAACTGGTGGACAGCACCGATACCGACGGCACGCCTCACGCGGATTTGGTCGAACGCCTGCCGCTCTGGCTGGCTCCGTTGATTCGCGTCACCCGGATCGCTCGTGGATTCAACGTCCGATTGTGGACGCGTGATCAGGAAGAGTTGCTGAAATCCGTCGTCGAACGAGCGATTCCGCTCTGCCGACCGGACGGTCGAGCCGCCCTGTCGAATGGGCTCAAACTGCAACCGCTTCCCGTTTTGAACGCCGCCGCCGAAACGTGCGGACTCGCGGAACTGGGGTCCGTCGGTTCCTACCTGCGTTCAGTCAAACGTGTTGTCGATGGCAAGTCGCCCGCGCGCCCGCGAAACGACGGTGTGATTTCCATGCCCTCCAACCAGTCGGACTTCGCCCGTTTCGCGTTGTTGCGCAGTGATTGGACGGTCCAGGCCGACAGCGTCGCACTCGCTCATCATCGCCGGTTCCCGCAACTGGATGTCACCGCCTCGGGCCGACCGCTGATCCACGGCGACTGGACGATCCACCTGGCGATTGGTGGAAGTGCCGTCGAACTGGCGGACGAATGGTCGTGCGTCTGCTGGCAAAGTGATCCCGACGCCGACTATATCGAACTGCAGATGCAGGGCCCCGGAAAGCTGCGGGTCGAGCGAATCGTGATGCTGTCGCGCACCCAGCGGTTCCTGCTGCTGGCCGATTCCATCAGCGGTGTTCCCAAGTCACGCATTCAGTATCAGTCACAATTGCCGTTGGGTGAGAACGTCCAGCCAAAGCAAGATACGGCCACGCGTGAAATCCAATTGTCGATGAAGGGATTCCGCGCCCGGGCGTTTCCGCTCGCGCTCCCGCAGGATCGCATCATGAGCACTCCGCACGAATTCACCGGCGTCGACGGACACCTGACTCTGAACCAGGTGGCCGAAGGAGAGGGTTTGTTTGCGCCGGTGCTGCTGGATTGGGATCCCGGACGTTCACGCGGTGCCGCTCAATGGCGTTCGCTGACCGTCACCGAAGACGGCCGGGTCATCGGCGGCGACATCGCCGCCGGACATCGACTGAAGATCAACGACTTGCAATTGCTGATTTTTCGCAGCCTGAAATCGACCGGTCATTCCCGCGCGGTGCTCGGTCACCACACCTGGAACGAAACCGTTGTCGCCCGAGTCGACAAGAAGGGTGATGTCGATCCGATTTTGTCCGTCGAATCGTGATGGTGTTGCATGAATCTCGCACACTAGCCCGACGCGCGAGCGCGCCAGCGAGGGATACATGCGTTGGACCCACAATCTCAAATCGACTCGACTCTTCTTTGGAACGCGCGGCCTGGATTGAAACGCCGGGAAAGCCGAATGTTGGGGCGAATTCCGGATTCGTGCGTGGTTGACCGGTCCCTCGCGGGCGCGTCGGGCTAGTGTTGTGAGACTTCCGCGATTCCGTCCCGATATTCTGCAATGCTATTTAGCCGAGCCACGACGAGGTCGTTAGAATCGGAATGACGAACGATTCGCACGAGTCACCGAATTTGGACAGAAAACAGGCAACCGCATGACTTCGACGAGCAGGCCCCGCGCGCCACGGGTTGAAACCCATTCCACCACCATTCTGGCGGTCCGGCATCGCGGACATGTAGCCCTGGGGGGGGATGGTCAGGTCACCTATGGATCGAACATCCTGAAGGCGGATACTCGCAAGGTCCGCTGGATCCTCGACAAAAAGATGCTGGTCGGATTTGCGGGGTCGACGGCCGATGCGTTTGCCCTGCTGGAACGGTTCGAGGCCAAGGCCAAGAATTTTCCGGGCAATCTGCCGCGGGCCGCGACCGAACTGGCCCGCGACTGGCGAACCGATCGGATCCTGCGCCGGCTGGAAGCGATGATGATTGTCGTCGATTCCGAGCACAGCCTGCTGATCACCGGACAGGGGGACGTTGTCCAACCCGCCGACGGAATCCTGGGAATTGGTTCGGGCGGCAACTATGCGGTCGCGGCGGCCCGGGCACTGATCAAGCATTCCTCGTTGACCGCGACCGAGATCGTGCGGGAGTCGTTGCGGATCGCTGCGGAAATCGATGTGTACACCAACGACAACATTGTCGTTGAAGAGTTTCCGTCGGCGACTTGATCGCGTCGCCCTTGATTCGGAAACGTTTTGATCGGGCTGAAGCCCGAAGGACCCTGGGGAGTCACGTTCCCCGCTCTGAATTCCGTGGAGTCGACACCATGCAAGACATGACACCTCGCCAGATCGTGGCGGAACTGGATAAACATATTGTCGGACAGGACGCCGCGAAGCGGGCAGTAGCGATTGCCCTCCGCAACCGCTGGCGCTGGCAGCAGCTTCCCGAAGATGTTCGCCGTGACATCACGCCCAAGAACATCCTGATGATCGGGCCGACCGGCGTCGGCAAGACCGAAATCACTCGTCGGCTGGCCCAACTGATTGGATCGCCATTTGTGAAGGTCGAGGCGACTCGATTCACGGAAGTCGGTTACGTTGGCCGCGATGTCGAAAGCATGATCCGCGAACTGGTCGACGCTTCGATCAACCTGGTCAAACAGCGAAAGCGGTCCGAGGTTCAGCAACAGGCCGAAAAAAATGTCGAAGACCGACTGCTGGACCTGTTGATCCCGCACGAACCGTTCACACCCAGCCCCCCCGTGGAAGGACAGGAGACCGATTCGGCAGCGGAAGCCGAGGCGAAGCACGAACGGACTCGCGAGAAATTCCGCACGATGCTGCGGTCGGGCGCTCTGGAAGACAAACCTGTGGAATTGACCGTCCCCCAGCGACGCACTCCCGTTCAAGTCTTTTCCAACATGGGCCTGGAACAGATGGATGTCGACTTCCAGCAGATGTTTGAAAAACTGATGCCCCGACAGCACAAGGACCGGAAAGTCACCGTCCGCGAGGCGCGAACACTGCTGCTGGAACAGGAAGTCGACCAGTTGCTCGACAAGGATGTCATCCACGATGAGGGCCTGCGGCTGGCCGAAGACAGCGGGATCGTCTTCCTGGACGAAATTGACAAGATCTGCGGGGAATCGGAAGGACGTCATGGTGCTGACGTCAGCCGCCAGGGAGTCCAGCGGGATTTGCTGCCCATCGTTGAAGGAGCGACCGTCCAGACTCGCTACGGTTCCTTGAAGACGGATCACATCCTGTTCATCGCAGCCGGAGCATTCCACTCGTCACGTCCCGCCGACCTGATGCCCGAACTGCAGGGACGTTTTCCGATCCGCGTCGAATTGAACGACCTGACCAAGGCGGATTTCCTGCGGATTCTGACGGAACCATCCAGTTCAATCACCCGGCAGTCCCAGGACCTGCTGGGCGTGGACGGCATTCAATTGACGTTCACCGCGGACGGCCTGGAGGAACTGGCCGAGATTGGTTGGCGGGTGAATCAATCCACCCAGAATATCGGAGCCCGCCGATTGTATACGATCATGGAACGCCTGCTGGAAAACATCAGTTTTGAAGGCCCGGACTCACGTGGGACGACAATCACAATCAATCGTGAATTCGTCCGTCGTCAGTTGGAAGAGATCAGCCGCGATGAAGACTTGAGCAAGTTCATCCTGTAGTGGCAGTCCGGCTTTGCCCACAAAATGGGGTCAGACCCCAGCCACAGGCGCGTGATCCGAGTCGAAATCACATTGAGAGGGGGTCTGACCCCATTTTATGGGCACTTGTGCCATTCGTTCACGGGATCGCAAACCCCGCGCTGCGCAGCATTGACGTGAGCATGATCAAAGGCATACCGATGATCGCCGTATGGTCGGTCGTCTCAATTCGCTCAAACAACGAGATCCCGCGCGACTCCAGCTTGTACGAACCAGCGCAGTCCAGCGGCAGATCGGCCTCAACGTAGCGGGCGATGGAGTCGCGATTCAGGGAACGCATGGTCAGTCGAGTCAGATCCACATGAGTCCGCACATCTCCATTCACGCAGACAGCGATCGCGGTCGCCAGCACGTGGGTCCGACCGGACAACACCGTCAATTGATCGATCGCCTTTGCGACCGTCCCTGGTTTCTCCAGTATCTGGCCATCGATCTCGGCAACCTGGTCTCCACCGATGATCGTGTCGCCTGGACATTCGCGCAGCAGACTGACGGCCTTCTCCCGAGCCAGGTGCCGGGCCAAACCGGCCGGTCCCGGATAGGGGATCCCCTTCAAGGCCGCTTCATCGCAACGAGGGGCCAATTGAGTAAACGGGATCCCCAGCCGGTCCAGAAGCTGCTTGCGGTACGGCGAAGTGCTTGCCAGGACGAGACCCACGAAAACCACCCCTTGTGAAAATGACCCGAAGCACAATCGCGTACTATTACACGCGCAGACGAGCCTGAGAGCAAGCAACGCACCTGTTGCTCATTCTGCGGCCGATTGTGTCCTGTCGATGTCTGTGGCACAGTCAGCAAACGTCCCGCGAGTCGCGGGTGACACAGCCAATCTACCTGCGGACGATCACGAAATCGCATGGCATGAACCTCGGCCATGAGCCCGGATTCTTCGCCACGGATTTGCACGGATTCTTTCTTTTCCCCGAAGGGGATGAATCCCAAAGCACAGGGTGCGCTTCGCACCCTGTGAAGATGTGACCCGAGTTTGTATTTTTTTCCAGAAGTGGATACATCCTTGGGAACGGGTCAGGTGTCGTCGGACGGCGGATTGTGTGATCCACGACTCGCATCCTGCATCCCCTTTCAAGTATGAGGGAGGCACGAACACGAGGAACCTGACAATGGGACAAAGTCGCAATTCCGTCTCAAGGGAAAGAGCCGAGATTCGTATCTGGAGCTTGTGCTCGGTTTTCCATTGGCATCGATCAAATCCGAAGAGCACCTTGCCGAAGCACAACGAGTGATGGACGGACTTCTGGTCCGTGGCAAGCTCGATGACGGCGAAGAGATGTATCTTGATGCTCTGAGTGACCTCGTGGGTTCTTACGAAGATGAACATCATGCCATCGAACCGGCATCTGACGCTGACATGCTTCGGCACCTGATGGATGCGAAGAGCGTGTCCAACGCTCAATTGAGCCGGGACGCCGGGCTTCCAAAGTCTACGAATTCCGAAGTGCTCGCCCGAAAGAAGCCGTTCACTCGGCAGATAATCCGTAAGCTGGCAGATTATTTCCACGTCGATATCGGCGTACTGACCGGGAACTTTTAGATACCTTGTCGAGGACTCCAAGACCTCCAAGACGGTGGCACCCCCGGAAACGACGCGCACTGGGTGACACTCGCGATTTCTGGCATTCTTGCCGGGTGTGCGAAATCACGCTTGCAACAGTTGCGGAATTCCGCATAGTTGGAGCCTGGTGATTTCCTCTGAGCGCTTTCGAGGAAATGACCAGGGTCAGCCGCCGACTCCTCTGCGGCTGACTTTTTAATGCACCTCGCTTAAAACCTCCCGGTAATCGTGAAGTCCTCTGGAAATGGGTGACCGGCCGCTGTTCCTGGGAACTGCCGCACGTAAGAAATCGTCGAAGGCGGGACTCAAAATCGTGATCCGCGGACTTCCACAGGACGTTTCGGTTTCACACACTGACGAATTGGAGCGAAACGGCATGGCCCCCAAACAAACTGAACTGCGGCTTAGTTTGTCGCTCCTGCTGGTTTCGTGGTGTGCCACCCAGTTGATTCCGGTTGAGAACGCGATGGCACAACGGAGGGTTCCTTCCAGACCCGTTCTGGAGTCGCCTTCACAACGGTATCTGCCCCTTCCGCAGACCGGTTCTACCAACCCCCGGCAACAACTGGAATTGCTCAAGCAACTGCAGGGACTCCTCACGGCAGATCCTGCGGGAACCGGGCCGATGTCGTTGCCGAAATTGAGCCCGGATGACATGAAAGTTCTGCAGGAAGCAATGCAGAACTGGAGTGGTTCCCCGGCCGATGACACGGGTCGTTCCGGTGGGATTCCGAGTCCACTGCCAGGAATCTCGCCGGAACAAGTTTCCAAGGCGTTGTCCGACCCGGCGATGCGCGAGCAGGTGAAGCAGGCTTTGGAACAGTTCGCCAAGAATGGCAATTTGCCATCGGGCAGGTCGTCAACGAGTCCGAACGGGCTTCCGTTTCCACCAAATTCACCTTTACCGAATCGTGCCTCCCGTGGGGATTCCCTGGATCAACCGAGCCCGAATTCGCCCTCGAAAGGCGACCCTTTGCCCATGCAACAAATCGCTCAATCGTTGCTGGAGCGACTCGCAAAACAGCCGGAGAACCCCTCCATAAATGGGACGGAGGAAATGAATCGGTCGGAGAATCCTGCGGCTGGTCCTGTCGACCCGAATCTGCCGCCCACGGGTCCGTTCAATCGCAATTCGCAAACGGCCTCGGATGGATCGACTCCCCGCCCGCCGGACAACTTCCGTCGTGGTATTCCACCAGTGATGAAAAACTTCCTGGAGAATTCCAGGAACCCTGGAAACCCCGTTGCCTCCGGTTCGAAACCGACCCATCCGCCCGGCGGCCCGGGTGGCGACTCCGCAATGGCTGGGCGTACAGAGGCCTCGGAACCTCGCCAACCGAATGACACGACAGAGGCCGCTCGCCCGAAGTCGCCGGAACCCTCGAAACCAGATGACCCCCGATCCGCGGTCGCCCCGCCGATGCATCGGGCCAATCCGTCAGCCGATGCGAAGGCGTCTCCGATGGACGTCCGAACCGAATTGCAACAACGAGGATTCGCGCAGACGCTGCGACAACTTGTCGACCAGGCGCGACAGGACGCGGAACACGAGATTCAGTCGCAGACTGGGACGGGTGCCGCAGGCGGCGAACAACCCACCGCTGCCGCGACATCTGGTGAGCTTCAGGGACAGATGATGCAGGCACTGAGCAGCGTGCTCAATAACCAGTCTCCCACAGCTTCCAACTCGGATTCCAACAACCAGCAGGCTTCTGCATCGCCTGGCGGTTCTTCGGGCACTCCTGGTTCCGGGACAGCCAACGAGGGTTCGTGGATGGAACGCAGTGCTCGCGCGGCGGGTCTTCCAGGAAGCTCGGCACCGTCGGCACAACAAGCCTCCCCGGCCAAATCGACGACGCTCAGTCATGTTTCAGAGACGGCCAACAAGGTTTTCTCGAGCATCATCACGCCACCGGAACCGGCACCGATGAAGTCGCTGCCACTCGGCCAGACCATGGCGACTGCGGCTGCTGGAGCCCACAGCGGTGCTGCGGGAGCAAGGTCCGTGATGTGGCTTGGGATGTTGCTCGTCCTGTTGGCGGTTGCCATGTATGCCATTCCCCGGTTGGCGACATCGATCGGCATGGCATCGCGTACCGAACCGTTGGCGGTCGTACCGATTCATCCCACCGAGATCCGGACTCGTCGCGACGTTGTAAGAGCGTTTCATCAATTCGCCCTGCGGCCGTTGACTCCGGTCGCCGACTGGTGGACACACCGGCAAGTCGCTCAGCAAGTCGCGTCATCAACCCCGGCTTTGGAGCCGGCGATTCAACAGTTGGCTGAAATCTACGAGCAAGCTCGTTATCTTCCTGAGGAAACGGAATTCACTCCTGACCAGATCGGGACCGCGCGCCGTGCCCTGGAACAATGCCGGACAAATTCGCCCCAGGCTTGAAGACCCGCCAGCGGCAGGGCGATCGCCTGTTTCAAATTGGGAATCGGGTGCCACGGTTATGGAGTCCTCGACATGGCCGTGCCGATTGAGTCCTCGCACGGCCTTCCCGAAGACGGTAAGNNGGCACCCCAATTTGAAACAGGCGACGGCCCTCCCGCCGACCGGTCGAGCAGTCGGCGTTGACCTGACAGCACGTGCCCGGCGGATACTCGGCTGGTTCGTGATTTCCGTCGTGTTGCTGCTGGCGCGACCGGTACCAGCAGTCGCTCAAGCCAGACCATCGGCACCTGGCGACGTCGAATGGCACTTTCGCCACGAACTGTTTCAGATGTTGCTCGAAGAACGCGGATTGACCGTTGAAACATCGCTCGAAGCGGCGCTGGCGTCTCCCCGGGAATCCATTCTGGTGGTACTCGGCACACTGGATCGGAAACAGGTCGATTCGGGAAAGCTGATTCCGTTCGCCACCGGAGGTGGGCGAGTCTTGCTGGCTTCAGACCGCGCTGGCCGAATGGGTCCGGCGGTCAGTTTCGTGGCGGGTCCGATCACAGCCACCAACCAGTCGACGCAATATCAGCAGCTTCCTGATTGCCTGCGCGTGACGGAACTGGTCGAGACGCATCCTGTCATGGAAGGTGTCCATGAAATCATCGTGAACCGATCTGGCTGGCTCTCTTTGCTGCCGGAGCATTTGATGAATTGGCAGGTGATCGCGACTGTCCCTGAGACCTGCAAACCACAGCGCAGCCGTGGTGAACCATTGATTGCTGTCAGTCAGATCAGCCGTCCGGGCGCGGGATCCATGATCATCGCCGCCGATCCCAGCCTCTTCACAAACAGTATGATGTGGCACGGTGATAATGCGATCCTGGCAATTCGGATCAGCGAGGAATTGTGTCGGGGCAAAAAGTCAAAGCTCGTATTTATCGTCGATGGCCAACCACTGCCCAGTTACCGGCAAAGCCCATTGCTGGATGAGTCAACTCAGCCGGTACCACCGGTGCCCCCGCCCCCTCCGCAGTCCAGGCCGCGATTGCCCGGTCCGCCACCGAAGCCGACCTGGGAACAACGATTGCGTGTGGCCAACGCGGTAATCGAGCATGTCGAGGAATCCAATATCCACAACGAAGCGCTGATCGATAATCCGCGTTATCCGAATCATCGACTTTATCCCCGCGCGATTCTCCTGATCCTGGCCGTCCTCACGGCGATCTGGCTGCTGTCCAAGTTGCGGCAATCGGCCAGCGTACGACCGGGGGAGCCCGCACCGCGTGAGATGAAAACTGCCAAACGAATGTCCGCCGATACGGCGGGCTCGGCCCGCAACTACGCGTCGATTGCCCAATCGCTGGCGCGGGAATTGTGCCGTGAATTGACTGGATCACCCGTACCCCGTGACTGGCACGACCAATTGTCGGATCCCGACAGTCATCCCACTCTGGCCACCCTCACGAACGCCCAACGGAATGACCTGGAGGCCATCGTTGAACTTGCCACCGACCGGAACATCGCCCATATTTCAGCCAGTCAACTGCGACGCTATGGTTCCATGATTCTGCAGCTTCGCTCTGTCCATCGCAGCTCCGCCTTGACCGCAGGTTCGGACTTACGCACTTCCGACACGACATCACTCCTCTCAGCAAAGTAACCTGATTCGTGACATCCACCAGCTTTAACTCGACCGCCACGAATTCGGCCGCCAATCCACCACTGTCACAGCGAGTCAGTGACCTTCGTTCGCGAACTCAACGCGCTGTTGAACAGGTTGTGGTTGGCATGAACGACGTCACCGATCAGATGCTCATGGCGCTGCTGGCGGGCGGGCATGTGCTGCTGGAAGGGGTTCCCGGCACCGCCAAGACGACTTTGTGCCGCACCTTCTCGATCGTGCTGGGAATTCATTTTGAACGCGTCCAGTTCACGCCTGACCTGCTTCCATCGGACGTGACGGGAACCCAGGTCCTCGATCAGCGAACCAGCGATTTCGTGCTGCGCAAGGGACCGATCTTCTGCCAGTTGCTGCTGGCCGACGAATTGAATCGCGCACCCGCCCGAACTCAGTCGTCGCTGCTGGAGGGGATGCAGGAACGGCAGGTGACGATCGAAGGCAAGACCTTGCGGTTGCCCGAGCCATTCATGGTGCTGGCCACTCAGAATCCGATTGAACAGGAAGGGGTCTATCGTCTGCCGGAAGCCCAACTGGACCGCTTTCTGTTCCGGATTCAAGTCGGCTATCCGCAACGGGACCAGGAGATCGACATGCTGGCGCTGCATAGTCGGCCTACGTTTCAGTCCGTGGCGGTGACGACGGTGGAAGAGATCATCGGCATTCAACGTCAGGTGGATTCCGTGTTCAGTTCCCGTGAGCTGCAGGAGTACATCATCGACCTGGTCCGCAAGAGTCGGCAGCATCCGGATCTCGCCCTGGGGGCCAGTCCGCGGGCTGCCATCAATCTGCTGAAGGCGGGACGGGTTCACGCATTGCTCTGCGGGCGCGATTTCCTTACGCATGAAGATGTTCAGGCGATCTGCCTCCCTGTGCTCGCTCACCGCCTGATCATTCGTCCCGAGTCCGAAATGGACGGCCGGACGATCGTTGAGATTGTGAAGCAGTTGATTCAATCGATTCCCGTTCTGCAGTAGTTGCCCGTGGATGAAGGGGGCTGACCGGTCTGACCATTTGGAGTGCAATAGATTCACGTTGAATCCCTTTTTCCGCGGGCTGTCAGGAGCGACGATGACCACTCAAGGCCTGTCATTGATGCTTCCCGCACTGGTGGGGTTGCTGCTGGGAGTGGTGCGGGGACAGACCGAACTGGCATTACTGTCGTTGTCGGTGCTGGTCTGGATGGTCGCCGAATGGTCCCTGTTCACATGGCGGGTCTGGTTTGAGTTGCCACGCATTGAGATCGAACGAACCGTCAACGGCCGCCGTGAAGCGAGGGGCCTGTTGTGGGCGGGCCGCACAGTGACGGTCCATATTCAGGTCACAATGACCAGAGGCACCAATCGGCTCGGTGCCAGTCTGGGGCCCACGGTCCTGTTTCGTGATGTGATGCCTGACAACATGGAAGTCCTGTCCAGCAATGGCGAATGGGACGGGAATCAGTTTGCACTGCGGACACGAAGTTCCAGCGTGTCGTTTGGCTATACCGCTCGAGTTCGCGCGGCAGGGTTGGTCGAGTTGCCCGGTGTTCGGGTCTCAGTTCAGGATGGACAGGGATTCTTCCTCGCCGAACGTTTCCTCCGACTGCCGCAGTCGTTTCGAGTCCTGCCTGCGTTTGCGGATGCCGGGGATGCACGGCCACTGGTCAAGCGGACGAACGCGATTCCGCAGCATGGGATTCATCGCCTGCAACGCTCCGGGATGGGCTCGGAATTGCTGGAATTGCGGGACTACGTCGCCGGGGATCCGCCAAAGTCGATCGCCTGGAAAGTGTCCGCACGTCGCGGCAAGTTGATGACCCGCCAATACGAATCGGAAGTCCCGGTGCGAGTTCAGTTGTTCATCGATGGCTCGATCGGAACGCGGATTGGGGGATACGGCCGTCGTTTACTGGATCAGATGCTGTACGTGGGGGCCAGTGTCGCACGGTCGGCGATTTCCGTCGGCGATCCCGTGGGGGCGACCCTGCTGGACGAGCGGGATATCACGCGGTTACCGCCGCTGGCCGGGGAACGTGGTTTTCATCGATTGCTCGAAGCCATGGCCGAGTTTTCCGCGGACCTCGCTCCCCCGCCGGTACCGCTGTCACCCGCGCTGCTGCAGATGGCGTTGAAACATGCCGCCGATCGCCATCCGGAATTACTGGATCGTCGAGTGAACCAAACGCCCGCGACACTGTTCCCCATCCTGCCGTTCAGTCGACGGAGATTTCGTCAACGTTGCCTGTTGGCCGGAGTCATGACGGAAGTCTTCCAGTTGTCAAACACGGACAACATCGGGTTGATCCACGATGACGGGCTGATGGCCAGGTACGCGCAGCGATTCCTGATGCGGTGCGGCCTGTCCTGGATGGAACCGGTCGTGGTCCCGCGCGGTTCCAGCGCGTGGATCGGATTGCGGATGGAAACGCTGGCGGATGCCCTGGTGAGGGGGGTCACTCACGCACGTGATAATGAAGTATTTGTCGTTTTTGCCGAACTTCACGAGTGTGTGCCGGGACTGTCGACATTGCTCCCGGCGGTGAAGATGGCCCTGGGGCGACATCATCGAGTGGCGTTTGTCTGCCCGTCGCCAACATTCCGGCGTCCCACTCCCTCATCGACGGATCCCCAATCCGATTCGGTGGATGATCTGGTGGCAGCCGCCGAACAGATTCGGACCCGGGATCTGATCCTTCGACTTCAGCGGGAATTGCGCCGCATCGGCGCAACCGTCACCTGCTCTGGAGAAAAGGAGGCGGTCCAGATGATCCTGTCCGAAATGGAACTGGCTCGAACCGGACGACTGAGTCCCGCAGGAGCACATTGATGACCAACGAAGATCTGCCCCCCTGGAATAATCGACCTCCCACGCTGCCCGCGTGGAACACTGCGCTCGCGGACAGCGGGGCGGTGTCAGAAACCGGTTCGCACGCGGCCGTCGATGCAGCGTCGGAAATCGTGAACAGCCTGCTGCGCCTCGTGGTCGTCACGGTTCTGGTCGGCGCGCTGCTGATACCCGAGGTGGAACTTCATGCCAGCTTCAAGGTGTTGATGATTGCCTTGCTGCTGATTCTGATCGGCCGCACGACGGCCGCACCGTTGCTGGTCGCATTTCAAACGGTTCTCTACTTTCGGCCTCCTCATCATGATCGGTGGGCCGATCTGCCGGGCTCGTGCCTGTTTGTGATCACGGTGATGGGGTTGCTGATGTTCCTGAGCCGGGATCGAACGCTGAGGTGGATCGTCAGACAGTCCGTGGTGGACCTGTGGAAAACCGTGTTCAAGAATCCCGGATCGGCGATGTCGACCACCAGGTTCCCAACCCGCTCCGAACCCCCGGGCTCATTCCTGCGCATGATCGTGTGCCAGGCGATCTGCGTGGCGATCGCACAATTTGTGCTGTTGCTATTCCCTCTGCGCGAATCCGGCCTGGCTGCGTCTGGTGAAGCGACCTCGCACATTCGGACCACGGTGGCGACGCTGGCCTTCCCACTGACCATCTTTGTCGCTGTTGTGGTCGTGCTGTCCGAACTCGGGTGGCGCCGGTTGTCAGCACCACAGGCGTCGCTTTATCTGAGGTCGACATTCATGAGCCTGATGTACGCGGATCTGCGCATGGTGGTGCTGCGACGTCTCAGGCTGCGGCATCGCAAGAAATAGCAGACGATTTCAGCGCCCGCAACCAGATTCAAGTGAAACAATTTGACCTTCTATCCCTTCGACAGGATCACACACCATGTTCTGGTTCCGAGAAATCGCTGGTTGGTCCCTGGTAGTCTTCGCCCTCGTCATGCTTTATACAGGCTTGGGATATGTCACCAACCTTGAACGTCCCAAAGTGGTGGAAGCGACTGCCATCATGTTCGCGGCACTCGGCGTGATGCGCGCCGGAATCATGCTGATCCGCCTGTCGACCGCAGCGAGGATCTGCCAGACAGACCGAACTGGACCGCGCGCCGTTTAGTGTCGCGTACCTGAAATTCTGCACCTGAAACGGTCACAAAAACGACCGCCGCGGATTGCTCCCTCCGAACGCGACACAGTTCTGGCGCCCGCATACACCCACATGCTGGATTGTTGAGCCGGGTGAGCCGCCTCCTTGATTCTGAAACCATTGACGCGGCGTCGACAATTGAATATGTTGACGCCGTGTCGACAAGAACAGGGTTCAGCAGGAGCGTCCCGGGAATGGCAGAATCTCAGCGACAACCGATGAGTGATGCGGAACGGGAAGTTCTCAAGGTGCTGTGGGACCATGGGCCGCTCGCCGTGCGGGATGTCCTGGCGAAGATTGTCGAGGCAGGACAGGAATGGTCGCGGTCCACGGTGATCACGCTGCTGCAGCGCCTGGAAAAAAAGGGGTATGTGCTCAGCGACAAGAGCCAGTTTGCATTTGTCTTTCGGGCGGTGGTCTCACGCGAGGACGAAATGCGGGCCCGCATGAACGATCTGGCCAGTGAATTGTGCAATGGCGAAGCGTTGCCACTGGTCCTGGCATTCACCGAAAAGCACCGGTTTGCCCCGGAAGAATTGGCCCGGTTCCGCCAGATGATCGATTCGATCGAAGCGCGGAGCGGAAAGCGCGGTGCGAAATGAGCGCGGCACTTTGGTATCTGGCTTGGAACTCCGTCACCGTGGCGTTGCTGGTCCCGCTGGCTCTTGGGACCGTTCATTTGTTCCGTGATCGACCGGCCGTGCAGCACGCGGTCTGGTTGCTGTTGCTGCTGAAGTTTGTGACCCCTCCGCTGATTGCCTGGCCTTGGGGAATCGATCTGGTGCCGGTCAACACCCGGGCCGTGCCAGAACCTGTTGCGGGTGTTGCTCCGCGTGAAGCCAGCATCGACCCGGAAATAGCGAGTCCAACAGCAGATTTCGACGATCTGCCCCTCGCGACGCAGTCAGTAGAACCAGTCACACCGATTCCATCCGCCGCTGTCGCACCACAACCGCCGCCTGTGGACTGGGTCGGTACGCTGTCATCAACCTTGATGGCCGTCTGGTTGACGGGTGCGGCCGTCAGCCTGGGTTGGCAGTTGCGATCGATCTGGCGACAGGCACGCCTGGTTCGCAGTGGCAGAGCGATTCCATCGGAACTCAACCGGGAAATTGCATCCGCAGCCGTCCTGCTGGGGATCGCGCCGCCCCGGACGGTTCAAGTCAGGGGAGTCGTCTCGCCGTTCATCTGGTGTTGGGGTGGAACCCGGCTGGTCTGGCCCGAGTCACTGATCGGGCCAGACGACCTTGTTCGCTTCCGCGGGATCATCGCTCACGAATTGGCGCATCTGCGACGGCGAGATCACTGGATCGCGTGGCTGGAACTGGGTGTGGGCATCGTCTGGTGGTGGAATCCGCTCTTCTGGTTCGTCCGGCGTCGATTGCGGGAAACCGCCGAGATGGCGTGCGATGCAATGGCGATCGCGACCAACCCCGACGGTCGGCGCGACTATGCCGAACTGTTGCTGGAACTGTCGGCGGGATTTCATCAGCGGATTCCCACGGCGCTGGCAGTCGGTGCAGGATCGCTGGCGTCGTTTGAGCGACGCTTCCGAATGATCCTGTCGGACCGGGTTTCCGGCCGGGTCTCGTCGCAGGGAGTTGCCGCGATCATCGGACTCGCGCTGCTGGCGCTGCCGCACTGGTCGCTGGTCCATTCCGCACCCATCTCGGAACCGGGTGATCAGGTTGTCCAACCGGAAACCAAATTAGCGTCCGATGTCCCCCAGGCTGGTCAAAGCGATCCACCTTCCGAGGCCGGGCCGTCGAGCGTCACTCAGGAAGTGGAACCGCTCGATTTGAAAGACGAAAACGGCTGGGGCCTCGTCGAAGTTCCCGGACAGGTCGTCGATCCGAACGGGAAGCCGGTTGCCGGAGCCATGGTTTTTCGGCACGGATATCAAATCAAGAAGCCGGCCCTGGTGGCGAAGACGGATTCGGACGGCCGATTCAAGTTTCAATCCACGCGTCAACTCGGTCCGAAGCGACAACCGGATGATCCCGAGTCCGTGAAACGAATGAGGACATTTCCGTCCGGGGTCACGTTGCCGGTGATCGAGTACCCTCGAACGGACGCCGAGGAGATTGACCAAATCAAGAACTGGCTGCTGGCAGCGAAGCCAGGCAACGGGTTCGGCTATTTGAGTCCTGGCGATGGCGTAACGCTGCAGTTGGCACCCGACATCCCAGTGACCGGCCGCGTCACCGATCAGGCAGGTCGGCCTCTCGCCGGCGCCCGGGTGCGGGTGCGCGATGTGTTCTGGCCCCTGCGCGCCGGCGATCCATTGAATGCGCTGGCCGACCGGCGCAGCCGTCGTCCCGTCCCGCCAGCATCCCAGGAGCAAGGGCTGGAGCCGTGGCTGGCGGCCGTCCGCCGGGCGGTGAACATGAATGAATACATCGCGGCGCGGGAATACCTGAGCGGACTGATTCAATTCAATTCTCTGGGAGATAAGCCCAGCGTCTACGCTCCGTTGATTCCGGCGGAGACAAGTGATAACGACGGGCGGTTTTTGCTCCGTGGAATCGGGGCAGAACGGGTGGCCGAGTTGTACATCGACGGTGTCACCGACAAGGCATCGAGCTTGGTCGTGGTCGTCACCCGGCCACTCGACGAGCCAGTTTTAGTCGCCAACCACTCGCAAGCGGTCAAACAGTTCATCGCGAACAACAGAGCAGATCTCGCTGTTTATGGAGCGACGTTCGAAACGTCGCTCGCTGCCGGTCGGACGATTGCAGGAGTGGTGACGGACCGTGCGACCGGCCTGCCCGTGGAGGGAGCGAGAGTGATCGGTCCCAACCTGACCTGGCTGGAGTATCCCGGGTTTGATCGTTTTTTCGCGACAACGGATGCCGAAGGGTATTACCGGATTGAAGGGTTCCCCCTGCGGACGAGCGAACGGTTTGTCGTGGATGTCCCGAACGACTCCCCACTCTTCGGTCGGACCGTGAACCTGAAGATCGAGGCTGGCTTCGGCCCGCAGGTGGCGGATTTCTCCCTGGCAAAAGGAGTCTGGATCACGGGGAAAGTCGTCGACGACGCCACCGGCCAGGGGCTTGATGGAGAAACCATTGAGTACCACGTGTTCAAAGACAATCCTCATCTGCAAAAGGATCTGGCAGACGGCATCGCCCCCCAGTTCGGTCGGAGCCAGACTACGGAACGGGCCGACAATGCCGGCAACTTCCGCATCCGGGGTTACCCCGGACGGGGAATCGTCACCGCAGGAGGAGGCAACACTTTCCTGTATGGGATCGGCGTCGAAGCGATCAAGGGGCTTAAGCAGGAAGAATTCCTGGAATCACTCTATGGCAACGTTGGATTCAGTCCGTACCTTCGCAATACGACCATCGAAGTGAACATTCCGGAAGGGAACGATCCGTTCAATTGCGTGGTGCGGCTCAAGCGGGGCAAGAGTCGCCAGGTCCATGTGGTGGGGCCGGATGGTGAGCCGCAGTCCACGATCGAAGCCAGTGGACTGGCGAATCAGATTCAGAACCCGATCTCGGAAGTCTCCACCAGTGACTTCACGGTGACGAATCTGTATCCCGGAGAAAGTCGCGAAGTCGTGGCCCGATACGTCCCGAAGAAGTTGATGGGGATGGCCATTGTCACCGACATGTCGGACGAACCGGTGACGCTGACGCTGATGCCCTGGGCGACCGTGATCGGACGGTTGGTCGACGATCAGGGCAACCCTCGTTTTCAGGGCCTGCGAATCCAGCTTGAGGACGGCAAGCTGCCAATCCACACCGTGAACGGCAGAAACTACGACAAGGAGGACTTCTCGATCGATCCCAACGGCCGATTCCTGCTGGAAGGCCTGGTGCCCGGAGCGAAGTATCGCCTGCAAGTGGTTCAAGACTCTGTGCTGATCCTGGGCGATTTGACGAAAGTGATCACGCTGAAACCCGGGGAACAACGGGACCTTGGAGACGTCAAGTTAATGAAGTAGCTTCGCGGTACGCGTGACCTTCGAATGCGACAATCGAATGGACGGATCGTCAAGCTGGAAAAAGTTATGTTCTCTGTGGCGGATCTCCAGTTCGACAAGCTGCTGCAGGAAGTCGTACAGTGCTCGAGGCCCCAGTTGAGGCGAACCGATTCTAGGTTGTCACAATGTCCTATTTCCCCGGCATCGTCAGGTCGGCGGGCTGTGGGCCGTCGAGGACGATTTTGGATTTCGCGCGGGTGAGCAGATCGCGGACGGTTTCCAGATAAAGTCGTTTCAGGGTCAGGTTGCGAGATAGCGCGTCATCCCGACCTGAGGTTCTGGCATCGCGCTGAATCTGATCCGCCAGCTTGGTGAACCTGTCGGCGGCCCCCCTGGCTCCCGAGGATTTGACACCTCGTTCTTGTTCCGCCCGGTCGATGATCTGTCGGACATCTGCCTGGGATTCGGCCATGCGTTGTTCGGCATACGAACGTGCTTCGTTAATCGAACGCGCCATGTCAGCCCGGGCGTTGGAAACGTCGAGGAATTCCGCCTTCACACGCGAGGGGGGTTCGGCGCGATCGATGGTCACCTGTTCCACGTCGCACCCCAGTCGCTGGCTGCGCGCCACCGCGCGGACTGCCAGTAACAGTCGATTGTTCAGTTCAGACAACCCCTGGGTATGAACAAAGTCGACACCACTGCTTGAGACCAGATCTGCGACCGTTGTTTCGATCAGCATCCGCAGTCGACGTTCCGGGGCGTCGGCGGCATACAGCCATTCGGCGAGGAACTCTTCGGAGACTCGATATTGAACGGAAATCCGCAACTGCAGCAGATTTCGATCACCGGTCAAAAACGTGGTCGGTTGAGTACTGGGGGAAGACAGAAACTCATTTGCTTCGTCGGTGGCTTCGCCAACGGTCAATGTCCGGATGGCGTTCAGATTGACGCGATCGACCTGTGTCCACGGCCAGGGAAGGTCGTAATGCAGCCCACTGGATTGGGCTGGCCAGGTGGCGCGGCCGAATCGCCGCACGACGACAATCTCGTTCGCCGGGACAGTAAAGAATCCGGTCAGCAGGTAGGCCACGACAGCCAACCCGATGGCGACGCGCAACACGGGAAGACCGGTCCTGGCACCGGCAGCGGCCGTCATTGCGCCGCCTCCGCACCTGACTTGGGACCATTGGCAGGATCGAGGGCCGACGGCTTCAGTTCCGACGATGGCTGGTCAGGGGAACGCTCGGCGGGATGAACCGGAATCCCTTCCACCAGCAGTTTGAGCAGGCTGTTGGAAGCCGACAGGACCAACGTCGTTCGCTCGTTCAGGATCTGCTTGTACGCGTCCAATGTCTGCAGGGTGGACGCAAATTCGGGATCACGGCTGTGAGCTTCATTCAGGATTCGGATGGCATCGGCATCCCCATCTCCCCGAATCCGTTCGGCTTCGGCGTTGGCCCGGGCCAGAAGTTCACCCGCCTGGCGATCAGCCTGACTGCGGATCATGCGGTTTTCAGCCAGTCCCGCGCTGCGATACCGCTCGGCGATTTTCTGCCGTTCGCTGCGCATCCGTTCGAAGACGGCCCGCATGTTGCCAGCGGGCAGATTCAGCCGCCGAATCCGGACGTCGACGATTTCGATCCCCTGTCGGTCCTTCAAGGAGTCTTTCTCGTCGGTGCGTTGAATCAATTCACGGCGGATTTCGGCCGAGATTTGTTCGAGCGAACCGGGCGCGTCCGAAGGAGCCGCTTCGGAATCCGCTGCCCCCAGTAGTTCTGTCAGTTCACTGCGTCCGATTTGCTCGGTCAGAATCGATTGCAGGCGGCTGGTCAGACGTGCTTCGGCAACATCAACGCTGCCGAGGCTGCGAAAAAACCGGAGCACAGGCGGGGACGAGACGTCGCCAGCATCCCCGTCGGCCACTTTCCACAGCACGTACGCTTCAACGGTGACGTTCTTGCGATCGTGCGTGAAGGCTTCGCGGCCCTGAGGGGACAGCAATTGCAATCGTCGATCAAATCGGCGGACCGTGTCCAACGGCCACGGCAGCTTAAACTGCAAACCACGTTGTTCCGCCCGGTCATAAACCGAC
Source organism: Planctomycetota bacterium (assembly GCA_018242525.1). Lineage (GTDB taxonomy): Bacteria > Planctomycetota > Planctomycetia > Planctomycetales > Planctomycetaceae > Schlesneria. The sequence goes on from JAFEBS010000015.1 coordinate 38,878, forward strand.
ACAATTCGGCCAAACCGAGCCACGATGACGAATTCCGTTTCATCCACAAAAATGACGGTCGTCGAAATCAGCAGGCAGGCGGCAATTCCCAGAATCCAGCGGGCAAAGTGCGACAATCTGCCGCGGTCGACGCTGCCAGCAACCTGAGAGGCTGATACGCGATCGGCGCTAGTCGTTTCATGTGACATGGACGTTTGAATTGAAGCCATTTCTGCGGAAGGTGTTGCGAAACGTAGGGCGGGCATCAACCTGCTTGCGCATCGGGCGGGAGTTCGACGCCGATCCCACAATTCTAGAGAGGCCACCGAAGCGCACGCAATCGGCATCCGCTCGCAGACCGTGAAGTTCCGGCGTATACTCTATGCCTGTCACCAGTTCGATCTCCGAGGAGTCTTCCCGATGCTGCTTCCATTGTTGCTGGCCCTTTTATCCGCTCCCCCGGAAACGGATTCCGTTGCCGAAGCGAAACAGATCGCCAATGTGCGGCAGGTGACGTTTGGTCTCCCGCGGGCCGGAGAAGGGTACTTTTCGCCGAAGGGGGACTGGATCGTCTACCAGGCGTATCCCGTCGGCTACCCGTTCTACCAAATCTATGTGCAGAAGCTGGACGAGAAAACGCCACGGTTATTGAGCACCGGTCGGGGTCGGACCACGTGCGCGTACTTTTCACCGGATGGCGAGAAGCTGATTTTCGCATCCAGCCACCTGGACCCTCAAATCGAAGAGACCGAATTCAAAGCGAGAGAAGCGGCGGCGAAGGGGGGGCGGCGGCGATACCAGTGGGATTTTGATCCGCACATGGACATCTATTCCATCAATCTCAACGGAACAGGCCTGCGCCGCCTGACTGATGCTCCGGGTTACGATGCCGAGGGAAGTTTTTCGCCGGATGGAAAGCAAATCGTGTTTACGTCCTCACGCGATGGCGACCCGGATCTATACATCATGAATGCGGACGGATCGAACGTGCGACAGCTCACGAATCAGTCCGGCTATGACGGCGGTCCATTCTTCTCACCGGATGGAAAGTGGGTCATTTTCCGATCCGATCGTCAAAAAGAACACATGCTGCAACTGTTTGCGATCTCGGTGGATGGCAAAACCGAGGTGCAATTGACGAACAATCTGGACCAGGTCAACTGGTGCCCGTACTTCCATCCGAGCGGGAAGTACCTGGTCTGGTCCGGGGCCGATTACAGCCAGGGGCCGATGTCCGCCTATTTCAATCTGTTCACGATGGATCTGGAATGGGGCGGGGGCACTGTCAAAGCGGGTGAAGTGAAACAGGTGACGTTCAGCACGGCCGCTGACGTGTTGCCCGTTTTCAGTCCGGACGGCAAAAGCCTGATGTGGACCTCCACGCGCACGCCCGATGGAACCAGTCAATTGTGGATCGCCGACTGGTTGCGGGGGCGCTAATACACGTCCACGGCGGACGGGGACGTTGGACCTTCCAACATTGCAACAATTCCAATCAAAAGTTGTCGGACCGGCGTAAGCAGCAGGGGATTGTCTCCAAAGCTCGTCCCTGAATGGATCGCGGGCTCGGCCCGAGTCCGTTGCGATTTGCGAAATCGGCCTGCGATACTTGTTATCTCACAATCACTTACATTCTCAGTTCAATCGGAAATCCACCACGATGTCAGATCGAATTCGTTCCAACCAGCCTGGACGGACGGATCGTCCATCCCACAGATTGTGGTCGTGGATGTTCCTGTTTTGCCTGTTTCTGACCGTGGGAATCTGTGGATGCAAGTCGCGAACAACGGACAGCACATCTGCAGGCGACGAGGGGGCACCGGTTGCGGCTTCCGGTGGCAGTACCTCCAAAAGCAAGATTATTCCGGTTCGGCGCGACGTGAAATCCCTGGATGGCAACTGGGTGATGGTGGTCACGGTCAAGGGACGCGACAACTACATCTGGCTGGTGCAGTTAAAGAAGGATGCCGCGGGATATCTGCAGGGAGAAATGATTGACACCTATAACGACAAGTTGGATCCGAAGGTGGTCTCGACAACCGTCGATGGGAACTCCGTCAATCTGAAGCTGAAGAACAATATCGCATCGATTGAATTTGAAGGGGCGTTTGACGGAATCGCAATTCGTGGCACGCTGGCCAATGGCCCGCAGGAGATTTATGTCGGCCGGTTGTTGCCGACGGACGCGGTAAATCTGAAGGACTATGCGGCGGATGCCCTCCCTCCGGCCGCAGATGTCTTCATGAAGGCGATCCAGGGAATGCAAAAGGAACCTCAGCCCAAGGTGATCCTGGCACTCGCGCGCGAGCACCGGACCAGCCCCATTGCCCTCGAAGCTGTGTTCAGCCTGCTGGCCATGAATTCCCAAATCGGGTTCGACGACGCGACACTTCGGGAGATTGCCGCCCAATACATCGATCTGGCGAAAATCTGGGGACACAAGATGCATGTGCAGGCCGAATTCGTCGTCGCCCAGCATCTTGTCAATCGCCTGCCGGGCGATTGCTTAAAGCACCTGGATGAAGTGGACCGGATGGCTGGCGAGAAAGCCGTGGTTCTGAAATCACGCGTTCAAATGTTTCGGGATGAAGCTGTCGTTCAACTGTCACTGGCGAAGAGCCGGTCCAAATCCGAAGCGGACCGCAAGGCCGCTCACGAAGAGCTGCAGGAGGGGCTGAAGAAGCAGCCATTCAATGCAGAGATCCTGCAGGCTTTGGGAGACTACTGCATCGCCAACAAGCAAACCGAAGGTGCGATCGAGTACTATTCGTCCATCGTGGCGCTGCCGATGCTGGAATACCTGTTGTTGGCGCGCCGTGCCGGTCAGCCAGCCGGAGATCCGACACCAACCCAGATCCTGACGAACCTGTGGACCGAACAGCACAAGAATGCGGACGGTTTGCCCGAGTATCTGGCCAAACTCCACAGGGATCGACTGGCCGCGTTGCGAAACGAAATCCGCTCGGCGGGTCCGGCTGCTCTTCCAGACGATGTCGGCGATCACACAGTTCTGGTGGAATTCTTTACCGGCGGACAGATGCCGCAGGCGGTCGCCACGGAAGTGGGTATCGATGTGTTGCGCGAGGTTTACCCCCCCTCGAAGGTCGTGACCTTGCGATTTCATCAGCACATACCGGGACCGGATGGACTGGTCAATCAGGATGGCGAAGACCGCCTGGCCTTTTATGAAGTCGCCAAGGTTCCGTTATTGGTGTTGGACGGTGCCGCCATGGATCCCGACAGGGTTCCCTTCGGCGGATTTCTGCAGGCCAGTCAGAATGTTTACAACATCCTGCGTACGGTCGTTGACGCGCGTTTGAAGCAATCGACCGCCATCCGACTGGATCTGTCCGGGAAGATCGAGAACGGAGACCTGTCCATTACTGCCAACGTCACGGGAGCGACCGACGAGCAGTTGTCAACTTTGCGTCTGAGAATGGCGCTGGCCGAAGAAGTGGTTGATGCCTCAATGCCGAACGGGATCCGTGATCATGCCATGGTCGTCCGGGAAATGCCTGGCGGAGCACGTGGCATTGCCCCGAAAAAGGGGGAATTGAAGTTCTCGTTCTCAATGCCTGTCACGGACCTGCAGCAACATGTGAGTGAATACATGAGTCGCTACGAGGCCGGGAACAAGATTGAGATGCCCGCGACCATGAAGCCCGCCATTCGCGGTCCTTTGTATCTGGTTGGCTGGGTCCAAAATGACAAACTCGACAACGACCACCCGGAAATCGGCCGGGCGATTCTGCAGTCGGCGATTGTTTCCATTCAGGGGACGATGCCGGAACAGGCGACGGAAGGCAAAGCCAAAGTGGAATCGGCAACCAGGACGACCACGCCGACGACACCCCCGGCTCCTGCGTTGCCCGAGTAACCAACATCGGCAGTGCGTGCCTCATTCACAATGATGACTTGTCTTGAACTGACTGAAGCCCAAGGACAGCAGCATTGGTTCCGGGCACTATTCGCAATGCCATCTGGAATTCGACCGCGGCTTCTTCGCGGCGATCCAGGGCCGTCAACGTCAGCCCCAGGCCAACATGCAAGTCCGCTCGAAAACGGGCGGGGGCCGCATCCGGGGTCGCGCGAATTGCACGCCGATAACAATCCTCGGCCTGGTCGTATTCGCGTTGCGTCCAATGCATTTGTCCCAGCCGGGCCAGGGCAAAGAAGTCTTCGGGATTACGACGCACCGCGTCGACATAGCAGGCGAAGGCCTCTTCGGATTTGCCGCTCTTTTCGAGAAGTCGTCCCTTGTAAAACATGACATCGGAAAGGCCGGGGAACAGTTCTTCGGCTCGCTCCAGCGGTCTCATCGCCTCGGCATTCTTCCCTCCCCAGCTGAGCACCTGAGCGACCTGGACGAGTGCCAGCGCCTGCTTCCGGCCATCCAGGTCACGGAGCACTTTTACAGAGATTCGCTGGATCACCTCGTCATTGGACGGCACCGAATGAACGACATCAAGGGCGACCAGTTCATCGAACAGGGCCCATCCCAGTCGTCGATTGTTTTCAATGGTCGGATGCACGTGATCCAGGAATGATTCGTCCCCCGGGATGCGGTGTCCCGTCGTTTTTTCCAGCTCATCGGCAATGATTCGTGGAAAATCCACCAAGGGAACGTGTTGTTCGCGCGCGACCGTTTCGATGGCGGTCTGGATTTCCGAAACGGCCCTCAATGGACAGACATCTTCGTCGATGGCTCGTTGAAAATACGGCAGCGATTCCTCCATCCTGCCAGACAGGGCCAGGGCATTGCCGGCATTCCATTGCGTCATGGCGTGGTGCGGATCGACGGAAGCCGCGGCCAGGTAATCCGTCGCGGCCTCTGCGAATTGCCCGGCCTCATAAGCTCGGCGTGCCCGATTCGTTAACAGACTCCAACGACCGGGATCCGCCGGATCGACAATCCCCCGTTCGCTCTTGAAGGGGGTAAAATCGCGCACGTTTGAGGCGGGCTTGACGATCACCAGCCTGGCTCCTGAGTCTCGTGCCAGGCCGCAGACTCGCTGAAGACTGCGCTGAAAGTGAACGATCACAGCATGTCGCCAGGCGGGATCGCGGTGGTATTGTTCGGGACCGACGGAATGATCCAGGATCGTATCGACTTCGGGCGACAGCATCGGCTTTCGTTCCGTGGGCTGGCGTCCCATGATCGAGGCGAGCGCGGTGCCAACACGCGTTCGCGCCACGACCAGATCCGCCGCTTGAGTGACAACTCCCCGACGTTTGAAACTACCGTAAGTTCGCTCTTCCAGAAATTCGTTGTGTCCTTCGTAGAAGATAAACATGTCCGGTTGGAATTCCTCCAGTTCCTGCATCAATCGACTGATCCGGTAACTGGCGTACGAGATCCCGCCGCAATTGATCACCTCCCAGTCACGATCTGGTTCGGCATCCTGCAACCGGGCGCGCAACCACCCCACAAACGACGTGGAGTCATGGTAGGGGTGGCCAAACGTTGTTGATCCACCGAGACAAAAGATCCGATACGTGTTTTGCTTCTTGCAGGCTGCGAAACTCTGATCATTGAAGAACATCCGCTTTGACGGATTTGTCTGGTACAAGTCACCCTCGCGAACGAACAGTGGGGGCCCCGGACGGAACCCCACAAACGGGTCCGCGGACAGGTACTGCGGTTTGACACCTGCCATGGCCAGTGCCATTTCGAGCACCGTCAGCAGTAAACATGTCGAAACCAGGCTGAACACAATTCTCTTGCGAAGCGTCAACGGCTTCCGCGCCCGCCCGGACACTACGTTTGAAGTGGAGGAATGGATGTCGGTCATGTGTTCATAGATCCGTCGGGATCAACACCTGCTTTTGGGGAAGCGCTGCGAACTCATCTGTTCCCTCGGTAATCTCGATGGCCTGATCGCACTCAATATCACGGAAGGTCTGCGTCGTGCCGGACGTCGGCCACGTGACCTGGAGTTCCTTCACGGACGTCGCGTCGCGCAATCCCAGGGACTCAACGAGGGAATTGCCGCCGAAGCTGGCATTATTGCCAATCGTACGATGAATGGTTCGCTCGGTCCCATCGGGTGCCGAGATCGTCGCCTTGATGTGAGCCCCCAGGGCCGCACGATTCGTTTTGGTGCCTGTCAACTTGACTTTCAACCAGTGATTGCCTTGACCGGGGTTCATAAAGAGCAAGTTGTACGCCCGGTCGCCGGGAACAGCACCACCCGCTTCCACAAACAGGTCCAGGTTGCCATCACAGTTCCAGTCGGCGAAGGAGATTCCATGTCCCTTCTGCAGGTGTCCCGTCCCGGAGGACTTGGTGATGTCCAGAAACTTCCGGCCACCGTCATTCTTGAACATCAGGTTGGGAACCAGAACTTCCAACGCCATTCGTCCGGTTCCCATGTAGACATCCAGGAATCCATCATTGTCGACATCGCCAAAATTACATCCCATCGGCATCATGGCCTGATCAAGTCCCACATCGGCCGTCACATCACGAAATCCGTCCTTCCCCAGATTGCGATACAGGCAGGGTCGGCTGGGATGTTCCTGGGGGATGTGCAGTGAATCGGCGACGAATTCGGCCAGAGTGCTCGTATAGTCGTTCACGTAGATGTCGAGCCGCCCGTCGTTGTCGTAGTCCCAGAACCAGCAGGCAAAGCCGTGTGCCGGGCCCGTGATCCCCAGTTCCGGTGCGACATCGCGAAACGTCCCGTCCTGTTCCTGGTGATAGAGACGACTGGGTGCATTCATGTTGGACACAAACAGATCGAGTCGACCGTCACCGTCGTAGTCACCCCAGGCCACACCCTTGGTGCACTGTTCGTTTTCGACGCCCAGTTTCGCGGCCACATCCACAAACGTACCGTGCCCCTCGTTGTGGTACAGCCGACACCGATTGCGAACTTCGGGTCGCGGGTTTTCGCCAGTTGGAAAGGCAGGCAGATACTCACCGCCGACATAAAGGTCCACCAGACCGTCGTTGTCATAGTCACCCCAGGCCGCCGTCTCGGACGAAATCGGTGCATTGAGTCCACTGGCGATCGTTGCATCTTCAAACTTGCCGTTCCCCAGGTTTTTCAAGAGTGACAGTCGCATCGGCTGTTCCCATCCCCCCCTCAGCAGCAGGACATCCGGATGCCCGTCATTGTTGTAATCGGCCCGGATCACATTGAGTGCGTAGATCTGATCGGCGAGGCCGGCTTCGTCGGACTGGTCTTTGAGTTTTCCATGGCCGTCGTTGACGAAGAACGACGCCCCCCGGTCCAGATCCAGTGACGTGACGAACAAATCGGGCAGGCCATCGCCAGTGAAGTCGTCGAACACACTTCCCCCCGCCTGATTGGGCCCCCGTGACGTCAGCCCCACTTCTGGAGCAACGTTATGGAATCGGCCGACGTCGGCCGCGGACGAGAGTCGGTCCAGTGGAACCAGGTACTCGGGAGGAACCTTTGCCGGGTACTCACCCAGTGTCATGTAGGCGAGATTCAACATCCACCGCACTCGCAAATCACCCGGGGCAACCTTCAGATATTCGGTAAAGGTTTCGACCGCCTGGCGGGATCCAGTCTGTTTCTTGTGAACAGCAGCACTGGAAATTGGCAGGATGCAACTGGAGGGGCCAACGCATCCGATACAGTTGTCGACTTCACCTCGGCGAAACGCCAGGACGCCATTGATGGCCTTCAGATTCGCCAGGACCGGCAGTGGCATTCCTGACTTCTGTCCGATCAACATTGCTTTGTCAATCGCTTTGACGGCCTCATCCAGCCGTCCTTCGTACGTCAGCATCAATCCGATCTGAAAGTACAGTCGGGCGATTCCAAGATCCTGGGGGTGCCCGGACTTTTCGATCGTTGCCAAGTCCGTCTGCAGTTCCGACAGCCCCGCATTTCCCCGCTTCTCCAGTGCTTTCCGGAGATCATCGAGAGAGTCTGGATTTTGAATGTCCCCGGTGTACCGATTTGCCAAGGCAATCCCGGCATCGGCCAATTGGGACTTATCGAGATAGACTTTCCCCTCGTGAATCAAGCCCGTCAGAGGTGCCATCCGCTCCTGCTCAACAACCGTTTTGGAAGCGGCGTTTTTTAACGGATCGCGTTTCCCGAATTCTGTGTTCGCAACGACAATCACCACAGCGACAGCGCAGACCATTCCCGCCACGATCAGATACTTCGGTCGTTTCATAACAATGGATTCTCCGGACAAACGCATTTCTGCGCTGGCACGATGGATGGACGAGTCACGTGTCATGCTACCGCGAAAATCGATTCAATTGAATCCGATTGCCGAGATCGCGGTAGATCTGCTCCTGTTCCTTGTTACCGATCCGTCCGTACAGCTGTGCCAGATGGTGGTAGGTCTTGGGATTGGAAGGGTCCAGCTCAATCGACTTTCTTGCCGCCTCGATCGCCTTGTCCGTTTCGTTGGCCCGGGACAGCAGGCCCGAATACCGTCCCCACGCGCCACCGTAGTTCGGTTGAACTTTCAGGTACCGCTCCAGCATGGCGCGCCCTGCATCTGCTTTACCCTGGTTGAGCAGCAGCGTGGCTGTTGTCGAAAGTGTCAATTCCCGATTCGGATCAATCGCCAGCACGGCGTTCCAATAGGTCATTGATTCCTGGAAACGACCATTCACTGCAGCAGCAGTCCCCAGAGCATTCAGCACCTCGACATCGTTCGGCCGCTCGCGGAGCACTCCTTCAAGGATTCTTGATGCCTGCGTGGCCAACTGAGGATTCGTCAACCGTTCGGCCTGCTCCGCCAGCCAGATTCCTTTGGCACGATCAACGACGATTCCCGGCAGTCGTTGTTCTGCACCGTCATACAACGCTGGCATCTCGAAGGTTTGGTCACCAGCCGGGATCGGCGTGACGGGTGCGCGTAGAATGCGATGATCCGACTGCGTCGTATGGGGGACGTCGGAAGCATTCAATCGGGGCATATGGCAGGCGATGCAGGAGTCATCCGGCTGCCGTGCGCGCCGGTCGGATTCCGTGACCGCACATCCCCGCTCCGCATGACACTTCAAACATCGCTCGCGATAGAACGAGGTTTGAGTGTTCGCCGGCGGTTGCGAATGCGGATCATGGCAGGAAGTACATCCCAGACTTCCTCCACTGTTCAGGTAACACGTGCTGGATCGCATTTGCTCAACCTGACTGACAGCACGCGTTTTCCCATCGTCGGTCGTCCTGTTTCCGCGAACGAAGATCAAGTAGGTCTCTTCCAACCGGGTTCCGGGCTGGAATTCTCCGAAGTGGCATCCGTCTCGCAAATACCTTCCCTCACCAGAAAGATGGCATTGCGAGCAAACGTCCTCTCGCTGCGCCGGTTCCAGCTTCGACGGGTTGACGATTGGATCCGATTCGAATGATCCAGTCTGCTGGCGACGAAATTGAATGTGGTCCGCCCCTGGTCCGTGACACCGTTCGCATCCGATGGCGATTTCCCGAAAAGGGGGATCTTCAAAAACGTCCGGGCGATCTGTCAGGTTCATCTGGCCGGCGTGACATTCCAGGCACGCAGAGGGAACCCGTCGATCAAATCGACGATGAGACGGCAGCTTGTATCCGGGAGAGAGATCCCACTTCCCGGAACGGCTGTACCACCCGATCGGGGACATGAACAACATTCCGCCACGATTGAACAGGTACGAACGCCCTTGAAGACCGGATCCGACGACAAATTCCACCTTGTACGCCTGGTCATAAATCGTCTGGCCTTTGTCATCTGTCAGTCGCTCGTGATGGAAGACCCCTTCCATTGTCTTGACAACCGAATAGTGATGATGTCCATCGGGTGAGAACGAGACGTTATGATTGTAGTCTTCCAACGGAGGTGCACTGCCAACTTTCCAAAGTGACTGCCCCATTCCACTGGCATGGAATCTCGCGGCAATTTCGGCATGACATTCAACGCAACTGTCGCTCCCCACAAACTTCGCCTTCAAGGCAGCGCGTGCTGCGGAAGAATCTTTCGAGGGTAAGTTGATGGCGGTCGAGGCCTGCGAACGGTCGGCTTGATCCAACGGCCGTTGATGTCCCAACCACGAAGAGACCCAGAAAACCACTCCACCTGCAACCGTGACCGCGATGATCAGGCCGGCGATTCGGGCTCTCGGCAACCGATCCATCGTGATTCAAGCCTCTTCATGGAACGAGGAACACAGGAAACGAGCAAAATCATGTCTTGGGAATCGATCAGCCAGCCTCGAGACGTCAGGATCGAGTGCCTTCTACAATACTTTGTTGACCCGCTGCCTCAAATCGTGGCGAAATCCACGCTGTGAAAGTCCAGGTTCCGAGTTCGACGGATGGAATTCCATCCGAAATCCGGATGAAGAATTGCAAAAATCTGAAATGCGTGGAAGAATCTGGCAATACTCTTGACACTTGGTGAAATTATCGTAAATCTCCATATCAATCGCAGTCGATTCATCTCAAATTCATCTTTCCTCTTTTCACAAATCGCGAGTCGATACATGCGCAGTGGATTTCTACTTGGCTTGGCATTTGTCGTTGGAATCGCCGGATGTGGTGCGCCCGCTGTTCCAAAGGCGCAACTGTTTCCCGTCAAAGGACGAGTTACTTTGGGAGGAGCGCCACTCACTGGCTGCACGCTGATTCTGATCCCGATCAAGGCTGATCCCGGAGCGGACGATGGCTATTCGGGTGTCTTGAACGACAAGGGTGAGTTCGAACTTTCCTCGATGAAGGGGAAGGCGGGGGCGGCTGCCGGGAAGTACAAGGTGACGTTCTCGGTAGCGACCGTGGTGGATCCAAATTCAGAAGAGGGTCGTCAAGCCGCGATGAAGGCGATGATGTCGGGTGCGAGCGGCCCGCCAGCGGCCCCGAAGGAGCCACCCTATCCTGCCGAATACGGTTCGTTTAGTACGTCCAAAAAAGAAGTTGAGATTACTCGCGAAGCGAATGAGCTGTTGATCGCTTTGTAGTCATAGTCCTGTTTAATTCCGCTTATTGATTTAGGTTTGGCCAACGCGATTTGCGTTTAAAGTCTGGCATTCTCCGTTCTGTCTTTTTTTTGAAGAGGTGTTTTATGCAGAAGCGTTGCAGGCAAAGTCACTTGAAATGGCTGCGTGGATTCACATTGATCGAGCTGCTTGTTGTGATTGCAATCATCGCAGTCTTGATCGCACTTCTGCTTCCTGCTGTTCAACAGGCGCGCGAAGCAGCACGGCGGACGCAATGCAAGAACAACCTGAAACAGCTTGGGTTGGCATTGCACAATTATCATGACTCGAACAGATTGCTGCCAATCAACCGGTTCGGCAACCGAAATGTTGGATCGAATTTCATGACATCGACATGGGGGTCTGTCGGATGGATGGCTCAGATTCTGCCATTCATTGACCAGGCACCAATGTACAATCTGATCAACTTCAGCGATCAAACTGGCGGAAGTTCCTCCATCACGAACTCAAGTCAGGCGAACAACCTTGCCGTCCGTCGGTCGATCATCAATGCATTCCTGTGCCCCAGCAATCCGCAGCAAGCGAAACAGACGAACGGGTCTGCTGGCGGGGACGATTGGGGGTCAGGCAAAGATGGCGGTCGAACGGATTATGTCGGGAACATGGGCTGGATGAATGCTGGGCACCGTGATTGTCCCCAGGGAATCTACAGCGGCAATTTCAATGGTGCTGCCTGGGCGGATGCAACCGACACCAGTCAGATGGCGGGCTGTAATGGTGTGATCGGCTGGCAATTCTGTGTTGGCCTGAACAATCTGACGGATGGTACTTCCACCACGATGATGGTTCTGGAAGACCACCATTGGCAGACCAAGTCAAACCCTGGGAGCAGTTTTGGCGACAACTTGTGGTTTGGCCCCTATGCAATTCACAGCACCAAAATGCCGATCAACTGGGATCCAGCGAACGATTTCCGCTGCGACCAGTGGAGCAGTGTCCACGTTGGTGGGGCACACGGCCTGTTGGCGGATGGCTCCGTGCGGTTTGTGGGAGAAAACGTGGATTGGCAAGTTCGCCGCGCTCTGGGGACTCGTGCTGGTTCCGAAGTTGCCGGGGAATTCTAAATCGTCGGCGATTTGACAATCGAGACCGAGCAAGCCCTTGGACAACCCAAGGGCTTGTTTTTTGATTGGCGCGATCACAAAAAACACATTGGCAGGTTAAGCTTCAAAAGCAGTCGTTCCCATGGGAAACAGCGAGAATCCCGGTTCCACCGAAGTGACTCAGTGTTCACTGTCCGAACGCGAAGCATCCGTTCGAAGCCTTGACTCCAAGGATTCCGCTCCCAACGTTGGGAGAAGGTTGGTCCGATATCTGGCGGTTGCCTTGCTCGGTGCGGGATTCTTCTTCGGACATCGTTATTGGACCAGATCGTGGGAACAGACTTACCTGATGAAATGTCGGGAAGCCAGGGACGCTCGCCAGTGGCCGGAACTTCGTAGAATCAGCGAGCAGTGGGGGGCCTGGGACCGATCGAATGCAGATGCCACGTTGTTTCTGGCGGATGCAGCCAACCATTTGCGAGATTTTGAGACGGCCGCAAGGTGTCTCGCGCTGATTCCGGAATCCCACCCGAAGTCGTTGCCGTCGCTCGTGGCACTTTCCACACTACAATTTGGGCCGTTGAACCAGCCCATCGACGGTGTGCGAACCTGCGAGCGGATTTTGAAACTTGATCGCAGGGCGACGGCCGCTCATCAGCAGTTGATCGAATTCTACGCGGTGACGCTGCAGCGACGAAAACTGGAGCACCAAATCAGGTTCGCCATTGAATGTTCACGCGAACCCCCCAAGGCGTACATTTACCTGTTTCTGATGGACACGATGAGAATCTCGGGAGCCAGTGAATCGAATACCCGGTGGCTGGAACAGTCTCCAGAATCGGAACTCTTCGCAGTCGCCCGGGTGCTGCACATGCCGGAACCTGACAGCGGACTCCGAACGCCCTCGGGAGATGACAAGTACTCATTGGTGGATGCACTGTTCAAGCGTTTTCCCGGGAACCTGGAATTACTGGCTTACAAGGTCGATGTGAGTTTGCGGAGCGGAGACATTCAGGAGGTGACTTCGCTGCTGTCGTCTCTGCCACCCGAAGCCGATGACGATAACCGCTTCTGGCGAGCCAAGGGGTGGTTGCATCTGAACCGCAACGAGTTGACGAAGGCCAGGGACGCATTGAACGAGGCGGTCCATCTTTTCCCCATGGATTGGAACGCCCGCAACTTGCTGGCGGATGTCTTGCGACGGGAAAGCCTGCTGGCCGACGCCGAGAAGTTGCATGATCTTGTTCAGTCGGCACGGCAGTTGAGAATCCAGATCAACGCGATCGCACTGGACTCGGAAATTCCCACGGAAGTCCTGACCGAATTAGCCAGGCTCGCGAAACAATGTGGTGATGCACAGGTCGCCGATGCATTAAACCGGCGTTTAGGTTTGGCCCCGTCCGATGCGGGGGGCGGCCACCCACGTTGACAGTTGGAATCGTGCAAAATAGCATCGAATTCGTGCCAAACTTTCTTCCGCCTCTTCTCCTCATCGGTGACTTCGATGTTCGATCGCTTCGATTCAAGTCGCCCAGGAGATTCCCCAGCGGGTGGCAAGGTGGGTCATTCGACTGGCCCGATAAATCATCGAACCATCGTCATCGTCTCCGATCAGACTGTCACGGTGCTCTCGCGTCGCTGGCGACTTGTGGTCTCGTTGATGGTGTTCCTGATTCCCGCGTGCAATTCGTCTTCAACGCCCGTCGCCACAACGGCTCCTTCACCGGCGGCGGGGTTGCTGGCGACAAGCAAGCCGGTTGTCTTGAGTAAGGTGTTTGATCTGCGGTTGCCAACCGCTCCGGTGAACCCGTCCAGCGATTTGAAATCGCCTGTTTTTGACGATGTTGCTCGTTCCACGGGTTTGAATCATACCTACGAGACGGGCGAAAAAAGCCTGTTGTTGATGGTTCAGCCAACGGGTGGTGGATGTGGTTGGATCGACTATGACGTTGACGGACTTTGGGATTTGTACTTGAATCAGGGAGGAAATCCGTCACAAGTGCGATCCCCCGATCAGCCTTCGGATCAGTTGTTCCGCAACATGGATGGGGGACAATTCCAACCAGTCACAAGTCTGGCAAACATCGACGAACGCGATTACAGCCAGGGTGTCTGTGTGGGCGACTTCGACAACGATGGATTCAGCGACATCCTGATTACCAACGTGGGGCTCTGCACCCTCTTCAAGAATCAGGGAGATGGAACCTTCCGCGACGTGACCGAAGCAACCCTTGATCAGATCGCCGGATGGCATAGCAGTGCCGCCTGGGGGGACATCGATCGTGATGGCGACCTGGATCTGTATGTGTGCCGCTACGTCAACTTTGATCGCTTCCACCCGCAGATCTGCCGTGCAGCCGATGGTACTCAGCGGATGTGCCAGCCGAATGAAATCGATCCGAGGCCGGACGAGTTGTATCTGAACGCAGGCGATGGAAACTTTAAGGCAGTGGCACGCGAGCGTGGGGCGTACGGTCCTTCCAACAAGGCGTTGGGAGTTGCCATCGCGGACTTCAACAACGACGACTGGCCCGACATTTATGTTGCCAACGATGCAACGCCCAACTTCCTGTTCCTGAATCAGCAGGACGGTCAATTCGTGAACATGGCCGACGTACTGGGGTGCGCCGTCGGCTCTGATGGTCGCGCCCAGGCGAGTATGGGTGTCGCCGTGGGGGATTACGATCACAATGGTTTTCTCGATCTGTACCTGACCCACTATGAGGGTGAATGGAGCACTCTTTACAGAAACTTGGGAGCTCAGGGCTTTTCCGATGTCACCGCCGCTGCCGGTGGCGTATCCATGACTTCCCCCCTGGTGGGGTTTGGTACGGTGATGGAAGACTTCAATCAGGACGGGTACGAAGAACTTGTGATCGTCAACGGTCACCTGGACGATCCCGGGCATCTGGGAATCGATTTGGCAATGAAACCGCAGCTCTTCAGCTTAAGTGGACTAAAAATCATCGATAATTCGGCGCGGGGCGGTGAGTATTTCAATCATCGCTATATTGGGCGCGGCCTGGCCACCGCTGACTACGATGGTGACGGTGATCTGGATGTGGCGATCGTCCATCAGAACACCCCGATGGCACTGCTCCAAAACAACTCGTCACGCGGACATTGGCTGCAGCTGCGGTTTATCGGGCGCGCCAGCAATCGGCACGGGATCGGCGTCCGTGTGACCGTGCGCAGCGGCGAGGATGTATTCATGCGCGAACTGGCGGGCGGGACAAGTTACTGTTCGTCTCAACAGCCCGTGCTGGTGTTTGGGCTCGGGAATCGCATTCGGCCGTGTGATGTGACGATTCAGTGGCCCAACGGGATACGTCAAACGCTTTTGGATGTTGCAGTCGATCGATCGATGGTCATCGTCGAACCCACAGATGGCGAATTGCAGCAATAACCCGCCCGACGTCTCCCACTTCCGAATTGACAGACATCGATCATGCATTTCTGGCACACGAACAATCGCTGGCGAATACTGGCGTTCCTGTGTCTGCTGATCGCCGCTGTCATCAGTTTCTGTGTTTACAGGCTGTTTGTTCCGAGCATTGCTCAACTGCGGCAGGAATGTCTGCAAGCGGCAAACGCGGGTCAATGGAAGTCGGTGGAGGCGATCGCGACGCGCTGGATCAGGATCGCCCCCAACAGTGGAGAGCCCCGGATGCAACTGGGTGAATCTCTCTTTCGGCAGCGAAAGTTCCAGCCAGCCCTGGCATGTTACCGAAGCGTTCCTCAAACCGCGCCCGAGGCCGAATCGGCGGCGATTTCCCTGATGGAATTGCAGTTTGGCCCACTCAACGAGCCAATCGATGGCGCGATCACGTGCCGGCAATTGTTGGCGCGCAATCCTCATTCCAAAGTTGCCCGGCAGCGCCTGATTTTTTTCCTGGCACTAACCCTGCAGCGAACTGAACTGGTCCACCAGATCCGATCAGCGATCGAGTCGGATAGTGAACCAATTGAGGCGTACGTCTACCTGTTTATGGTCGATTCGCTGATGTTCTCGAACGGAATTGAAGCCAATTCGCGTTGGCTGCGGGGAGATCCGAATTCGGAATTGTTTGAAGTGGCCCAGGCGATCTTTGTGGCTGAAATGCTCGACTTCAACATTTCGCTGGATGACTTGGCTGCCGCGCAAGCCGCGCGGCGTGATGCCGCCAGAAAGGAAGAAGTTCTGCAGAAGCTGCTTGCCAAATATCCCCACAATGCCGAATTACTGGCCTACACGATCCAGAAGTTAATCCAGGTTGGAGACGTGACAGCGGTGGTCAAGTTGCTGGCCGAAGCGACCGTGGAGTGTGAAACCGACTCCAGGTTCTGGAGATACAAGGGTTGGGTCCATGTGCAAAGAGGCGAGCTTGTGGATGCCCAGGCATCGTATCGTCGGGCCATCGAGCTGAATCCGCTCGACTGGGTCACTCGTCACATGCTGGCGGACGTACTGCAGCAGGAACTGCGCTTTGACGAGGTCAAAGCCCTGCGCGAATTGACGGTCCGCGGTCGCAAACTTCATAACGCCCTGCGGAATGCACCGAGTGCCCGGGACGTTCCCCGGGATCTTCTCGTGGAACTCTCCGAATTCTCGGCAAGTTGCGGTGACGAACAAGCATCCGGAGCCCTGCGGAAGCGGATTGAACAGGATCGAGGCCGGTAATGTCGATGCATAAATCCGTGTCCAACACTCTCCGGCAGCGTCTCCTCTGGCTTGCGGTGGCCACCTCTGCCTGGGTTGGCTGCCACTCGTCAACGAGCGTGCCCTCAACCCCACAGGCGACGGAACCGGCGAAAGTCCGGGCAACCGTCTCGCGAATCTCCGAAGATATTCGCGCCTTGCGGAGCGAAGGGGCGAAAATCAAGAACAGCACCTTTTTTACTGAGGCCGATTGTGGAATCGATTTCACCTATCTGAACGGTGTGACGGGCAAGGCATTGATGGTGGAGTCGACGGGCGGAGGGTGCGCCTGGCTGGACTACGACAGGGATGGCTGGCCCGACTTGTATCTTGGTCAGGGGGGCGACCCCGCTGCGCCTGCTCAGGAGACTCGACCCATCGATCGCATCTATCGAAACCTTGGTAATGGATCGTTCCAGGATGTGACAGCGGGCACGGGAATCGAAGAACATGGTTATGGCCAGGGTGTGGCCGCTGGCGATTACGACAACGATGGGTTCGAGGACATCTTCGTTACAAACGTTGGCTTCAACGTGCTGTTTCATAACCAGGGAGACGGCAGCTTTCAGCCCGTCGAGCTCACGGTTCCCGCGGCAGAAAGGCTGTGGAGTACGAGTGCCGCCTGGGGAGACATTGATCGCGACGGCGACCTTGATCTCTACGTCGCACGCTACTGTGACTACGACCCCTATCACCCCAAGCCGTGTTTCCGTCAAAACGGGGCGCCGGGAACCTGTCATCCCAAGGATGTCGAACCGTATCCGGACGAATTCTACCTGAATGAGGGAAACGGGACCTTTCGGCCAGTCGCCAGAGAACGCGGATTGTCTGGCCCCGGAAACCGCGCCCTTGGGGTGGCCATCGCCGATTTTGACAATGACGACTGGCCCGACATCTTTGTTGCGAACGATACCACCATGAACTTCCTGTTCATTAATCGCAAGGACGGTTTCTTTGATGACAAGGCTGAGTTCCTGGGATGTGCAGTCAATGTCAATGGCAACCCCCAGGCCAACATGGGAATCGCCGTGGGAGATTATGATGGAAATGGGTTTCTCGACTTGTATGTGACGCACTTCCATTCCGAATGGAATACGCTCTACCAGAACCTGGGACCAAACGGCTTTCACGACGTGACTGCGCACGCGAAACTGGCGACGCCGACAATGGAAAAGCTGGGATTCGGTACGGTGATGGCCGACTTTGACCAGAATGGTCTGCAGGAGTTGCTGATGGCCAACGGTCACATCGACGATGTCACTGACAAGGGAATCGAATACGAGATGAAAGCCCAGTTGTTCGCGTACAACGGCAAGACCTGGGACGACACGAGTGGTAACGCGGGGGCGTTTTTTCACAAGAAGACAGTTGGTCGGGCCGTGGCCACTTCCGATTATGACCTGGATGGAGATCTGGATGTCGTCTACGTTCCCCAGAATTCGCCGACCACCCTGCTTCGAAATGACTCACGACGCGGCCACTGGTTGAAGCTCAGGTTCATCTGCCGAACCAGCAACCGGTTCGGCATCGGAACACGGGTCACACTTCATGGCGGTTCGTCAAAGTGGATGCAGGAACTGGCCGGTGGAACCAGTTATTGTTGTTCCCATGAACCCGTCCTGGTGTTCGGCCTGGGGGACTCGATCGGTCCCTATCAACTGAAGATTCGGTGGCCCAACGGACAGACAAGTACCATGTCCGACATTCAGATCGACCAACCCCTGACCATCTTCGAACCGTAACGACTTCCCACCTGCGATTTGCGATTCTCCAGGCGTAGCCGATCTCGTGAGAGATCGGATGTCGAGTGACAAACATCGTGAATTCTCACGAATTCAGCGACAAAAGATCGTTCCCCGGCGTTGAATGCCACTGGGTTTATCGATGAGATCCGCGTGATCCGTGGTCGTCAGCGAATCATTCGGGCTGCTCGCGAACTTCTGTCCCCTCTGCAGGAGCATCGGCGGGACGTTCGCGGGCGAGCAACTGTTGATGTCGCAGTGCGGCTGCCCGGTCGCCGACTTTTGTATAGACATCCGCCACGAAGCCATGCAGCTTCCAGAGCGACGGATTCAGTTCCAGGCCGCGTTCGGCCGCCGCGATCGCACCTGCGGCATCACCGCGATGCATCAGCGTGCCCGCCAGCCGACCGTAGTACGACGCGTGCCAGGGATTCATCGCGATAAAACGCTTCAGCATGCGTTCCGCGGGAACCAGTTGGAAATTATCGTGATACAACGCCGCGAGGGCTTGAATGGTTTGTTCGTGTCGAGGATTCAACTGCAGAACCTTTGTCCACCAGCGTTCCGCTTCTCTCGGCCGATCTTGCAGAATCTCGCAATTCCCCAGTGCGATGTAAAGTTCCACATCTTCTGGCGCCTTGGCAATCAATTGCTTAAGACGCGTAGCAGCCGACTGAGCGAGATCGCTTTGGTCCGGGAATTCGCTGGCGTCACTGGCCATCTTGAGCGCCTTCGCACGCTCGATCTCGTACTCGGGAATTGGCGTGCTGGCGAACTGAAAGATCTTGGATTTCAGCGGCTCGACATCCTCTTCTGCGGCGACCGGTTCGCGGAGGATGCGATGATCCGCCACGGATCGATGCAGGACGTTTTCGGCGGAAATCGACGGCATGTGGCAGTTGGTGCAGCGATCCAGATACGGTGCCGCATCACGTTTTGATTTCGGCAGGGAACACCCTCGATCTGCGTGGCACGTCAGGCACTTTTGCCGGAAGTACTCGTCCTTGACCGCGGTTTCCGGCAGCGAGTGCGGGTCGTGGCAGGACGTGCAGCCCATGCGTCCCTCACTCCGTTGAAAACAGGTGCTGGAAACCATGTGCTCGGCCTGAGTCGCCGCTCGGCCCGATCGAGTGATCCCCGGCCCGTGTGATTTGACAAACACAATCCAGTTGTCCTCCAGGCGTTCGCCGGGTCGAAAATCATGGGGCGTCCGCCCGGTTCGCAGAATGCGGGTTTCGCCCCGCAGATGGCACTGGGCACAGATCGCCTCGCGGCGATCCATATCAAGCCGGCGGGGATTCACAATGGGGTCATGAGCACTCTCGCCGGAATTCTGGAGCGCAACATGTTCGCGACCGGGACCATGACATCGTTCGCAACCGATCGCCTCTTCCAGGAACGCGGGGACTTTGAATCGATCCGGTTCTCCACGAGTGAAATTGGGAAGACCGGAATGGCAGGTCAGACAGCCGCCCGTTACGCGTCGCTCAAAGCGCATGTGGGATTCCGGCAGATAATCGGGCGACAGCCCCCATTTCCTGGTGTCCGAGTACCACGAAATGCTGGATTTAAACAACAGCCCGTCGTGATCGATGACGTATCCTCGTCCCCGCTTTCCGGAACCAAGCACATATGCAACGGGAAATGACTGGTCATAAATGACTTCACCCGCGGAATCCACCATGATTTCATGGTGCCGAATTCCATCGGCTGAGACTTCCACGCGATACCGGCGATTGCCTGGCGGGGCGAAACTCAACTGCTTCGTGTAATCCTCAATCGGGGAGGCGTGTTCTACTTTGGCGAACGATTTCGCCATGGGATGCGACTGATATTTCTCCCAGATTTCTGAATGGCAGTCGCGACACGCATCGCTCCCGACGTAGTCCGACAGGGAAGGATCGATCGCATTGTCGACTCGATAGGGGATTGGCAGTTCATGACCGTTTGAACTCACGGTCTGGCTGTAATCCGAGGACTTACTTGATCGATCAGGCCGAACGGGCTCCCCGAGCCTGAACCAGAGGAAAACTGTGGCGATCACCAAGGGAACGGTCAGGCACAGTGCGAAAAATCGTCGATGGAGCACGAGTCCAATCCTTGTGATGCACGACACGATGTCGAATGGAACTCCGCCGATGGCATCGATCTAACTGGATGCGAGTGTAACCGGAGGATATACTTGCCGGAAGCCATTGGTCGTCAAGCGTTTGTTTAAGGCAGATATCGTCGACCATGTCTCGCGTGAAACTCTTACTGGCAATGCTCTGGGTGGCGATCGTGGTCGCGGGATGTGGTGCGCCCGAGCCGTCCAGGAATGCACCCGTTGAACAAAAGCTCGGCACAGAGAGCGCTTCACCGGCACTTCTGTTTCCAACGGTCAAGCCGAGTGGCGATTCATCGGAATCATCCGTACCGGGAACACTCGCATTCGTCGATGTCGCCAGGGAACGCGGATTGACCTATGAGTGGCCGATGAAACCGCGCCCCATGACGGCACTGGATGCATTTGGTGCAGGCTGCGCGGCATTTGATGCTGACAATGACGGCTGGCAGGACATTCTGCTGGTTGCCAGCCCGACTCCTCTGTTGTTTCGCAATGAGGAGGGATTGAGATTCACGAATCTCACGGACGAGAGCGGCCTGAAATCGATCTCCGGCCACTGGACGGGTTGTGCCGTTGGTGATTACGACGCAGACGGTCTGCTGGATCTGTTCATCACGGGTTATCACCAGTTAAGACTGATGAAGAACGTTGATGGCCGCCATTTTCGTGACGTGACCGTCAGCGCCGGTCTCGATCCGTCCAATCAAGGGTACTGGGGAGCCAGCGCTGGGTTCATGGACTTGGATGGTGATGGATGGATTGACCTCGTGATTCTCAACTACGTCGTGTATGGCCCGGATTCTCAAAAGTATTGCGAGTATGCACCCGGAGTGATTTCGGGGTGCGGACCAAGAACCTATCCCCCGGAGCGGGGTCAAATCTGGCGAAACAAGGGTGGCACTGGTTTCGAGCTCGTGCCTGAAAGCCAGGGAATGCAGCAGACTCATGGTGTTGGTCTGGTGCTGGCGTTTACCGACCTGGACGATGACGGTCGGCAGGATTTCTATATTGGTAATGACGGAGTCACAGCGGATCTGATGTTCAATCGGGGGAACTTCGAGTTTGAAAACATTGCCGTCCTGGCCGGAGTCGCCACGTCCGACGACGGCGGTGCCGTGTCCGCCATGGGGGCCGACTGGGGGGATTACAATCGCGATGGGAGGCTGGACCTGGCCGTTACGAACTGGCAGGGTGACTCGTTCGTACTGTTTCAGAACCTTGGAAATCGATTGTTCGTCGATTGTGCCAGGTCAACCGATCTCGCCCGGGCGACCAGGAATCACTTGGGATTCGGGTCAAAATGGATCGATTTTGAAAACGATGGCTGGCCGGATCTATTCTTCGTCAATGGTCATGTCTACGACAACTCGGCCGAAATCCATGGATCGAGCGTTCCCTTCCGACAGCCAATGTGCCTTTTCTGGAATGACCGCGGACGGAAGTTTTTTGACATTGTGCCCCGGCTTGGCACCGACGTTCAACGGACCATGGTTGGGCGCGGATCCGTCACGATCGACTTTAACAATGATGGTCGGGTCGATCTTCTGGCGGTCGATTACGAGGGACCAACGGTCCTGCTGGAAAACAGGACCGACACCTCGAACCATTGGCTGACAATCGACCTGAGGGGAAAGGCGCCGAATACGTTTGCCTACGGAACTCGCCTCACCGGAAAAGCTGGCGACCGAATCTGGGTGGCCGAAGTCTCGCCAGCTTCCAGTTATCTTTCATCGAGCGATCCGCGGATTCATTGGGGATTGGCGGAATTGAAAAGCCTGGAATCGCTCACGATTCGCTGGCCAACCGGAGCCAGTCAAACCTTGAACAACATTCCTGCCGACAGGGTCCTGCGTGTCGTTGAGGGACAGCCCTGATGGTGACGATTTGAAGAGATGCTGGATTCTTATGACTTCCCATCGGCGCTTCATTCTGATCGCTGCCTTGACCGTTGCATTTGTCGCTGCGCTCGGTTCACCGGTTGCCTGGCGACGCTGGAACGATCATCGGCGGAGCCAGCTCACCAGACTGTGTCGGACTGCTCGTCAGAGCCAGCGATGGGAGGATTTGCAGGACCTGGCTGATGACTGGACTCGATGGGATCCGCAGAACGGCGACGCCTGGATGCAGCGCGGCATTGCCGCCAGCGCCCGGCAGGCATGGGGGGACGCTGCGGAATCCTTCTGGCGCATTCCCGACTCAGATCCGCAGGCGATTCCTGCCATGATCGAACTCTCCAAACTCGCCTTTACACATCTCAATGATCCGCTGAAAGGCGTTGAAGCGTGCGAGCGAATCCTGAGGATCGACCCGCGTACCCCCGGCGCTCGACAACAACTGATCTGGTTCTATGCGATGACACTGCAAAGGGCAAAACTGTTGCAGCAAATCCGTGAGGCCATCGAGTTGCAAAGTGAACCACGCGAAGCCTACGTCTATTATTTTCTATTATACTCGCTGAGATCCCAGGATGCCGTCGATCTGAATACGCGCTGGTTGCAGGCGACGCCAGACTCGGAACTGTTTCTGGTTGCGCGTGTGATCAATCAGCCGGACCCGCAATCCGAGTCCCCCGAAACGCCCGCCACATTGCCGGCAGCGACGGAAAGTCGCGGCGAACTGTCGACAAAATCAAAACTGGATCAGGTTCAGGAACTCGTGATTCGATTCCCGCACAACCTGGAATTGATCGCCTATCAGGCCGAGGAACGCCTGACAAACGGCGACGTCTCAGCGGCTGCTGCGATCCTGAAAAACGCACCCGAATCAGCCGCGCAGGATGGTCGTTTCTGGCGTTTCAAGGGCTGGCTTCACGAGTCCAATAATGAACTGGATGCAGCGGTTGCGGCCTATCGAAGAGCGCTGGAACTGCACCCGGTTGACTGGAATGCCATGAACCGTCTGGCCATCGTCGAGCGTCGGCGACAGAACCTTTCTGAAGTTGAGAAATTGACGAATCTCGTCGAGCGTGAAAACGAAGCTCGAAAAAACCTGCGGCAACAAAAGGTGGAAACACCATCCCTCCAGATCCTGCAGGAACTGGCCGGACTGTTTCGTGACTGCGGAAACCAGGAGTTCGCAGTTGCTCTCGAACGACGATTGACCGGGACACGAAGACGCTAACGCTTCAGATCGCGTCTGAATTCGACAATGCAAGTGCCGATGGGCAATTAACTGGGCAACAAGGCAGCCAGGTCGGCATGCGGACGAGCAATCACGTCGGCCAGGATCAACTTGCCGCCGAGTCGTTCGACCGTTTGGCGGCCAACCTCGATGGCAGTTTGAACAGCAGCAACATCACCACGAATCATGATCGTTACATAGGCCGCGCCGATCTTTTCCTTGCCGGCCAGCGTCACATTGGACGACTTCAGCATGTCATCCGTGGCGTGCAGGGCGGCGACAAGACCTTGAGTTTCCAGCAATCCGAGGGCGTTGGTCGTGCTCATGACGTTCTCTTTGGGAATTCGCGAATCGTAAACACCAAGCAGGGGACTAAAAGCAGGCTTTGAATCGGCCAGCTTACGAGTTTCTTCCAGGGGAGCGGCCATCACCGAGAACATGGCCGAACTGCCCATGCGTTGAGCCAGTTCCATGCCGTGTTCCGCCGCCGCTTGAACATCGGCAACCGAACCGACCAGTTTCAGGCACTGGGCGGCTCCATCGGTGCTTTCAATGCCGATGATGCGGATGTTGGCCATCTTGGAGCAGGCATCGGCGACGATAAACGACGGCGCAAGATTGCTCACTTCCAACAACGCCAGACTCAACGAGTCACTCATCATCGATCCTTCCGCCTGTCGCGGTGCAGGGTAGCGGGGACGAAGGGCTTTGCATGCAGCCCTACTGCAAAACAGCGGTCATCCGAAAGAAGTCACCAGCTACTGATCGACTTAGACGGTCCCGTTTGTTGACTCTACACCGGCCTCCCCGTCCTGACAGGGTTCAGATGTTGCCAACGGAGATCATTTTGAGGTTCCGGGGTGACTGGGTCAACTTTGACGGCAGGGTGAATTCCTGGCAGGGGCAAACATTGATGCGGGCTCTGCAATCGGTTCAATCCGCAGAATCGGAGCAACTGCACTTCGTTCCAGGCAACTTCAGCGGCTTTGTCCGCCAAATGGGGTCTGACCCCCTCCCAATGTGGTTCCTATTCAAATCAGGTACCTGTGGCTGGGGTCTGACCCCATTTTGTTGGGCACAGCCAGGTTCCGCGACTTTTTCAGGTTTGAATGGCAGATTCAGGTGTCTGGTTCGTTGCCGATTTGACGCATCGTCAACATGACGTAGGTTGGATGCGTAGAACCATCGAAGTCGCAGTGCGGTGTGGACACCGACTGCCACGAATGAATGTGGGCCCTTCAGGACCAGCCAGAAGGCATCGCACAAATTGGGTGAATCCCATCCTTGTCACGATCGCAGTACTGTCCGGACCTGGAAGAGAAGAGCGAAATGAGTGTCGTAGCGGAATTTCCGATCAGCGGAGTCACCCCGGCTCCCCCATGGCGACCGAGCCCGGCACGTGCCGACGGAGAGGTTCGGACTTCGCGCACGCATTCATCGGAATCGTCTCGAGCCCTGCTGAACCTGCTGAAGATTTCGCAAACCGCCGCCCGTGAAATGACGGATGCCACGGCCGATTCGGCGTTTACCGGAGTCATCAGCAAGGGTGTGCTGCGATCGCTGCTGGGAACCCTGCATCATCGGCACATGGCGACCATGCAGCACAGCCGCCGCGTGGCCCTGGTGGCGTTCGGGCTGGCAAGCCATCTGGGCTGGGACGGCAAACAACTGCGAATTCTGGAAGTGGCCGGGTTGTTGCACGATATCGGAAAAATTGGCGTCCCCGACACCGTCCTGGAAAAGCCCGGAAGACTCAGCCCTGAAGAAATTGAACTCATCACCCTGCACAACAATGTCGGGTTCGACATCTTGCAGGCATGCCGAGTCGATCGACAGGTGCAGGAAGTAATCAGCCAGACCCAGGATGTCTATTGCCCAGATCTGGAATCTGCAGAAAACCTGCGCGGTCATGAATTACACATGGGAGCCCGGATCCTGGCGATCGCCGACGCCTACGATTCATTGGCGACCGAACAACCTCATCGCCACGCCAAAGGACACGCGGAAATCATGGCGGTCCTGCAGGAAGGGTCAGGAACGCAATTCGACGCCAATGTCGTCAGTGCCCTGGACCGGTGGGTCAATCAAGAAGGTCTCCCACCGGCGGCATCCAACGAGAACAGCCAGAATCCTGCACCTTCGCCGTGTCCGATCGATGATCGCGAAGCGGATACCATCGGTCAGATCTTCTCCCACCTGCATACTCTGGAACGGTTGTATGACGGTTTTCATCTTGTGGATACCGATGGTCGAATCCTGATCTGGAATCGACGGGCAGAACTCCTGTTGGGACGTACGGCCGAACAGATGCTCGGTCAGCGCTGGTCCTGCGAGCTGCTCGGTTATCGTCACCTGGACGATCGACCGATGGTGGCCTCCGAATCTCCCATGCTGAAGGCGATCGAAACAGGTAAGACGTCACTGCTGCCGCTGCTGGCCACACACAAGAATGGCCAGAAAATTCAAATCGAATTGCAGGCTGCCCCATTGTTTGATGAACAGGGACGTTTGCAGGGAGTCGCGGAATTCTACCGGGATCTGTCACGGAACACCGGCAAGCAGTCACACAACTTCCGTGATCTGAAACTGGCCGCCACGCGCGATGCGTTGACGAACGTCGCCAATCGTCGCGAGTTGGAAAACCAACTGGTCGCCATGATTGAGGAATTCAACGCGAAACGTCGCGAAACCTTCAGCGTTATTTTTGCCGACGCCGACCATTTCAAGCGGGTCAACGATACATTTGGCCATGGCGTCGGAGATCAGGTCTTGATTGATCTGGCACGACTATTGACTCAGGAAACATATTCGGGAGAACTCGTCGGCCGTTACGGGGGCGAGGAATTTGTCGTCCTGTGTCCGGACACCGATCTGGAACAGGCTGTCCGTCGCGCCGAACGGCTGCGTACCACCCTGCGGAAATCCAAGATCGGTGGGCTTGATCGACTGCGCGTCACCGCTTCGTTCGGTGTGGCCCAGGCAGAACCGGGCGAAACGGTTGACAGCCTGCTGCGTCGAGCCGACAAGGCCCTGTACAAGGCGAAGGGAGAGGGACGCGATCGGACATGCTCGTATACGACTGCCGATCTCCTGAATTCCGATACCACGGTGAATTTGTCCTCGGTCATGGAGCCGTTCCTGTACCAGAGCAGGTTCACTGCTGTCGTCGCTGCGGACATGATCACGTATAAACTGGGAGGATTCGTTAACGATCACCACGCCCGATTGACAACAGTGACATCGGAACAGGTGGTCATGACCATTGGCAAAACCGGCCTGCTGGCATCGTTGAATCCGTTCATCCGGGAAACCCCCGTGGAACTCGATCTGACCATGGACGGATTGTCGGATGCCCTCGCGAAACGAGGTGTTCCCCGCATCCAGTTCACGGTTTCCATCCGTCCGCTTCGTTCGGTCCGCAGTTCTACGGCCTTTCACGAACGGGCTGGCCTGTTGACGGCGGATCTCAAGCGGTATTTCGTGGCCGACTGATGACGGATTGCGACGCGCCACGCTGCCCATGTCACCGCCTGTTCCCCCGACGGCTGATTCCCGGACCATTTTCCAGCAGGAATTCGTCCGAACCTTGAACGAAACGCCGCGATGCTTCATCCTGCAGCTTCTGCAGGTGGAAAACGGTGACTTTGTGGGATCGAATCGTGTCGCTTGATACGCGCTATAAGATTCTGGAAAAAATCGGTTCGGGCAGCTTCGCAACCGTGTATCGGGCTCGGGATACGGAACTGGGGCGCGAAGTTGCCATCAAGCAGTTACATCAGGAATTTGTCGACGATCCCCAGCGCATGGAGCGGTTCTGGCAGGAAGCCCAGTTACTGGCTTCGCTGCAACATCCCAACATCGTCACGATTTTTGACATCGTCCGCGAACGGGGGTGGCTGGTTCTGGAACTGATGCAGGGGAGCCTGGCCGAACGACTGGCTGGTCGACAAATCGATCTGCGAGCCCTGCGGGCCACCCTGGCACATGTCTTGCGAGCCCTGAAGTATCTGCACGCGCAGGGAATTATCCACGGCGACATCAAGCCGGGCAACCTGATGATCGATTCCAGGCGACGGGTCAAGCTGGGCGATTTTGGCCTGGCCTGCCGTGTCGCCACTGTTGACGGCAGCCTGCTGAAGGGGACCACAAAATACATGGCCCCGGAAACGGTCTCGGATGATTTTGGCGAGGTCGGCCCGGCCAGCGATTTGTATTCCCTTGGTTTTTCCGCCTACGATCTGATGTGCGGTCCGAACTTCGAGGAACTCTTCCCTGGCCTGAACGCCAGGGGACGCAATCAGCAGGTCGCATGGATGATGTGGCATGCGGCTCCGGATCGGCGGTTGCCGGAAATCGGTCGCGTCCTGGAAGGCGTGCCGCCGGACCTCGCCAAGGTCGTCCAGAAGCTGACTCAGAAGGAACAGGATCAGCGCTACAAGACTGCCGACGAAGCTCTGTCGGACCTGCAGATCGACTTGAAACTGGTGGGTGGACAATCTGGCACCGAAATGGTGACGGACGCTCCCGCCGACGACGGCAAACGTCGCACGCTGATCGCCGCCGGTGCCCTCGGCTTTTCGGTCTTGATGAGTGTTGCGCTGTTGTTCTGGCCCGGTGGAGGTCATGGTCCAGCCCAGATACAAAAACTGCGGGGTCTGATCCATGAAGTTTTGGACGACAAAAACGAATTCATTGTCCAGGACTTGAACACGGGAGCACTGGAACCGTTCAGGGTTCCGCGCAAGCAGCGGATCTTCCTGCGGAACGAAAAGAAGAACATCCTGCTGCGAGAGTTGAAGCCGGGTGATCACGTGGAAATGGATGTCGACAAGGTTCAACGCGATCTGGTCGTCAACATGTTTGTGGATCGCCCTGTGCATACGCACGGAACGCTCAAAGAATTGATGCTGAACGAATCGCGACTGGTCCTGACGATGGAAGAGGGGAACACCCGCGATGACCTGCCGGTTCGCGTTCCTGAAAGCGCGACGCTGAAGCTGAATGGCCAGACGATCAAGCTGCGCGATCTGCAACAGGGTGACCGGTTGGAGATCACACACCTGTCCGAACCGGGCGAGAACCGGGGACAAGTCCTGAACACGTTGCTGGCACGGCGCACGGTGACCACGGTGGGTTCGGTTGCGGGCTATGATGCGGACAAGGCCATTCTTTCCGTCCAGATCGGGCAGGGAACAACCGCAGGATCGTTGAAGTTGCCCGTGGCTGCCGACTGCACTGTGACGGTCAACGGCAATTCCAAACACGAAAACCAGATCCTGACTGCGGCCGATCTCAAGCCAGGTGACCGGGTTTCCCTGCAGCATGACACCGAGATTACCGAAATCGCAGCCACGCGCAGCCTGCAATTCGATGGCGCTGTCCAGTCACTGGATGTCGATGGCGAGTTGTTGACCGTGTCGCTGTCCAACGGCGAGCGACACACGCTGATTGTCGGGCCCAAATGCGAAGTCACCCTGGCACTGGACAAGGTCAATCTGGGTGACCTGAGGCCCTATGACAATGTGCGGGTCGCGTATTCGGAATCTGCTGAAGGAGCCTTGTCCGCCTCGACGGTCGATGCACGACGTCCCGTGAAATCGGATCGCTGGACGGTGATCCTGGGGACTCAGTCCTATACAGATCCGACGCTCTCGCCACTCAAGTCGGCCCTGCTGGATGCCCGGTTGGTACACAGTCGGTTGTTGTCTCGATACGCGGTGTCCGACCAGCGTGGCAGCCTCGTGGCCGATGGGACGTTGAAGGATTGGCAGCGTCAGTTGACGGAAGCACTCACCAGCGCCGTGCCTCAGACCCAGGTGCTGATTTATGTGACAGGACACGCGTACCAGGCGGACGACAAGACCGTCTACCTGGCGCCGAAGGATTTTCGGTTTGACAACATGGCCGCCACCGGGCTTTCCCTCGACTGGCTCGCCGAAAAATTGAACGAATGTCCTTCGCAAGACAAACTGCTTATCCTGGATGTCAGCGCTGCCGGAACAGGAAAGGACTTGAAACGTCAATTGGCGGGGAAGGCCCTGCTGGCAAACCTGAAGCCGCCCCTCAAGTCGACGACTACCATCATTTCGTGCGACGAAGGCCAGCAATCGCACGTCTGGGAGGACCAGCGACAGGGCCTGTTTGCCTGGACGTTGGCGAAAGCCATCGAAGGGGCCGCCGATACAGATCGGAACCTGCACCTGACGCCGCAGGAATTGTTTACTTACTTGAAGCAACAGGCCGCGCTGGCTCCTGATCGTGTCTTCACCGAACAAACGCCGGTCCTGGTCGAACCGTCACCGTGACTGAGGACTAATGAGAATCAACGCCATGATCTCCCGCCAGATTGCCCTGACCCTGTTACTCGTCCTGCCGACGACCGTGTTTGCCGACTTGCCGTCACCTCAATTGCATCGCATCATGCCGATTGGCATCAATGCCCCCGGCGAGGTTGAATTGAACATCGTCGGCGCGGATCTGGAAGGGGTTGATGCCCTGCTGTTTGAGCATCCCGGGTTGAAAGCCGCGTTCGTCAAAGACAAGGTGTTCAAACTGACCGTGGCGGCGGACGTCCCGGCCGGAACTTATGACGTGCGCGCGGTGGGACGATTCGGTGTCACCAATCCTCGACTGTTGTCAATCACTCACGGCCTGCAGGACGTGACTGAGGTCGAGCCGAACAACGCGGCCGAAAAGGCCCAGTCGATCACCGTCAATTCGGCTGTCGACGCTCAATCCGATGGAAACAACCAGGACCTGTATCGCGTCGCCCTCAAGCAGGGGCAGCGAGTCGTCATTGATGTTCAGTCCGCTCGACTGGATGCCGAGATGGATGCCACGCTGGTTCTGTTTGCTGCCAGCGGGCAGCAACTGGCCAGCAACAGCGACTACTACGGCCGCGACCCCCAGATCGATTTCCAGGCCCCGGCGGACGGTGACTATCTGATCGAAGTCCGCGACTTGACCTACCGTGGTGGCTATCCGTACCGGTTGGTCGTGTCCCATCGACCGCATATCGAGAACATATTTCCCCGCGCAGTCCAGGCAGGGCAAACAGTTGAACTGGAGGTCCTCGGTCAGAATCTGGGGGCGGGCGCGCAGCCATCCGCATGGAAGCTGGGCGATCTGCCGCTGGAAATGCTGAAACTGCCGGTCACCGGTTCGACGAACATCCTGCCCACGGGAGCGTATCGGTTTCTGGAACATGCCTCGCAGCACTCGGTGCTGCCGACGGCCGCCACCTGCACGTTGGTTGGCGAACAGATCGCACCGTTGAACGCCAATCCCCAGATCCTGCTGCTGACGGATTCCCCGACCGCTGTGGAAGCGGAACCGAACGACACGAAGGAACAGGCTCAACCACTGACATTGCCGTCGATCCTGAGCGCCCGCTTTGATCGGGAACGGGATGTTGACTGGTACACGTTTGAAACGGATGACAAAGGGGGCGCCTACGGATTTGATGTCTATTGCGAACGGATCGCGGGTCGCGCCGATCCGTACCTGTCGGTGACCGACGAAAAGGGAAACGTGGCCGGGTCGCTCGACGACTTCGGCCATCGCATCGCCTCGTTCGATGGCCACCTGCGAGATCCATCCGGCACCATCAACCTGTCCCCGAAGACGAGATATCGGGTCATGGTGAAAGACGCGTACGGGCGGGGCGGAGCGCGTTATCAGTACGTGTTGAGTGTCCGCAAACCTCAACCTGACTTCTTCGTCGCGTCCATTCAACCGGGTAACAACATGTCCGGAACCACGATCTGGCAGGGTGGTGCGGAGCAACTGGACATCGTGGTCCATGCCAAAGACGGCTTCACAGATTCGATTCAGGTCACTGCCGAAGGTTTGCCACCGGGCCTGCATGCCGCACCGTTGACGATCAGCAACAACCAGCGCGGCACCCTGGTGTTGTGGGCCGACGACAACGCCGCCCCCTGGACCGGCCCCGTCAAACTGTTCGCCACGGCGAAGGTCGGTGAAGTCACACGACGACGCGAAGTTCGCGCCTTCTGCCGGGTCTACAACCAGGTCGGCAGCCGCGAAACGCGTGAACACGTCTTCGCAGTCCGCGAACGGGCACCCTTCAAACTGTGGGTCGAACCGGAACAGATCACCGTCGAAGCGGGACAAAAAGCGGACGTCAAACTGCGCCTTGTCCGCCACTGGAACGACTTCAAGAACGCAGTCGACTTCCAACCGTTGAACTTTCCGGGCCAGTTTCAACTGGGGAACGGCAAGATTGCCGCAGACCAGACCGAGATTGCAATCTCCATGACCGTCCAGGCGGGAACTCGTCCCGCCGACTATACACTCGTGATTCAAGGTCAGGCCCAGGTCCCCTTTAACAAAGACTCCGCGAAACCAGACAAGCCGAACACTCTGGTGTCAGCCCCCAGTTTGCCACTGACGATCACTGTGACCGAGCCACCCAAGAAACCGTGAGCGATTTGGACCAATAGTGGTGCCATGGATGGACGATGAACGGCTATCCGTTAGTTACTTCGTGGATGAGATCAGCACGAATCTGTGGTACGGACGTGGCGTTGTCGAGCGGTTGCAGAACCTACTTACGGGCTTGCTTCCGGAGCATGATCGCAGCGCCCACCACGAACAGCGCCACCAGAGCCAGGGCACCGAATAGCAGATAATTCGGACTGGCGGACGGTGCAGGTGCGGCGGGAGTCGCGACGGTGGGAACGACATCGCCCGGCGACGCGGAGGCCGCAAGCTCAAGCCCGGTCGCCTGATCCCACGCTCGGACACCGGCGAATCGGAGGGTTGTTGGGCCGGTCTGCGAATCCGTCCATTCAAAGCTCGCCTGGTAAATCGCACCCGTTCCAGTGACGTCCTCTCCACCGGCGAACGCGATTTTCACGTGGCCGGGATCAACGAGATTTGCATCGATCAGTGTGTTGGCCGTCAGTTTGCCTGCATCGCCGCCGACCCAGTGCAATCGCTGAGGATCGTAGACCAATTCCAGTTGAGCCGCGCCAACAGTTCCCTCCGCGGTCACCATGATCGGTATTGAAATCGTGGAGCCTGAGGTTTTTCGTTCGCTTCCAACTGTCACATGAAACTGCGCCGCCTGAAGCGAAGCTGCAGACAACAGTGACATGACCATTGGGACAAGCAAACCGAATCGATTCTGATCGAGGGACATGATCACACCGTTTGCGAGGGGCTTATTCGACTACTTGCCAACGACCTTTTGCAGAATCATCCGGGCATCGTTGGAGGTGATTTTGCCGTCGCCGTCGACGTCGGATGATTTCTTTTCGGGCAGAAGTTTGACGGACATCTTCAGTGCAGCCAGTGCGTCGCCAGCAGTCAGCGTTTTGTCGCCATCGCTATCGCCCGGAACGCCACCGGTCTCATCGAGAATCAAGATGGCACCCGCAATGGTATCTGCATCAAGAGTCGTGCCGTCGACACGGTTGGCTGTCGACACGGTGACTTGCAGTTCGGCGCGGTCGCCAGGTTTGCCGATGATCTTGAATGGGATATGGGCGAGGATCCCTGAGTCACTGAGTGGCTTGTTACCGGCCATGCCGATGCGGGCCTGACCAGAGTCCCCGGGGTTCGCCTCGAACAGAGCGTTGCCGAGCACATTTCCACGCGCGATTTTACCCTCGGCCTGTGCAACAGCAGAGGGATAGCTGATCGTCACATTGAGGTTGGCGACACCGTCCGGGTTGAGGAGATAGACGGGTACCGTGACGATTTCGCCCGGTTTGCCTTCGCGCTGTCCAGCCTGGATTGTGAAAGCATTCACGCTGGCAGGTTCGGGAGTCGTCGTTGGCGTTCCCGTGGCAGTCTCCTTTCCGGGTGTCGAACGACCTGTTGATGTGGTCCTCCCGGGCGTTGTGGGAACGGGTGTTGACGTTCCCGGGGTCCCTGGCGTCGAGCCAATTGGCTTGGCGGTCGTCCCGGGAAAGGCGGTCCATCTCTCTCCGCCAACTCCCCCTTCACCCACGGACCACCCTTCACCGTGAGTGCCGTCCGGTTTGATTTCGACAATACTGACTCCCTTCCTCTGCTGGCCCTTCACCGTGGTTGTGACCCAGTCGATGTAGACCTTGTTGCCCTTGACCTTCGCCGTGCCCGTGATGTTATCGTATCCCTTCTCGACGACTGTGTACTCGCCAGTTACTCCCGTCGGGGTGAACGTGAGTACCGCGTTCTCGTCGCCGTGAAGCCACTTGCCCGCCACATCGACTTGGGGGGCGGGCCCGGATTGTGAACTGATCTCGTCGAACGGGACGAAGTTGACCTTCAACACCTGGTTTGCTGCGAGTTGGTCCCCTCGGCCGCTGATTTGGAACGCCTGCCAGCGGTGAGGGGCCTGCAGAGCCGCCCGCAGGTTCAGCGGCTTTTCGCGGTTCGCACATAACCAGTGCTGTTCGAATGTGTACCTTTGTCCTGGGATGCCCGGATCGGGGGTACGTTTCAGGTAGATCCCCGTGCCAATGACGAAGTTTGACAGGTTGACCTCTTCAAGAGGTATCATGCCACCCTTGACGTCCGCATAGTACGGTTCACCGACGTAAACCATCATCAGCATTCCCGCCTTTGAAAGGCTGAATTCCTGCTTCGCGGCTTGAACCGGGTTCTTTCCGTCGTAGGGCCTTGCCTTGGAGTCCACCTTCAGGTCGACCAGCTCGCCCTGGCCAACAGCGTTTTGCGAGACGACCGCCGTCAGCATGCAAGCGCAGACCAGATTGAAAATGCCACGCGGGAGGCACCGAAATCGACCGTTAGACATGAAATAACCCTTGGAAGGTGCCACTGAGCACACCGTATAATTCGGCTTCTGATTCAAGCCGACCACATGGTTGGAATCACAGGATTCTCTGCCCTTGACACTTCGCAAATTCCGGGCCGATTGTTTGGCAGCGTTGCCTTCGAACCCAATTCGGAGGCAAAGCATTGTCGGGTGCGATCTGGTGAGTGAACTTTCAGGCGACCTTGCACCGTTTGGTCTGTGAAGGGCCTTGCCGGATGGTTCGTAGTTTTCCGGTCGGCAAGAATTCGCCAGCGAATGATTGAAACAGCAAGTGAGGTCAAAGGCAGTTCGAAACTTCTCGTGCGCCAGCCGACCACCTTGGTTACCAGCAGTCTCCCAGCGGGTTCGTCCTGGCATTGCACATGGCGGAGCATCCGATTTCAGGTGCCTGATCTGTAGATTCAGTTCGACAGAGATTCGTCGGCGTTGCCCTCAATCTTCGCGATCGCGTCGCGCACCACCTGCTGAACGGATTTCTGCAGGAACGGAGGACTCTTCGCTGCACTCATCGCGCGGTCATCCCACCGTTCCTTTTCGAGTTGGCCGTGTCGATCATCGGGTATGACCTCCAGACGCCAGTTGCGAGACGGGTACAGTGAATCCCGCCAATTCCCCTGGATTGATTTCAGGGCAGGCAGGGCCAACTGGGCTTGGGAGCCCATCGTTCCGAGTGTCCATGCTGCTGACTTGCGAATTTCCGGCGAATCGTCGAACAACAGGTCTGTCAGAAGAACCACGAACTCCTGTCGATCACCGGCAAGTTGGCTGATTTCGAGAATGTGACCGAGTCGTTCCTGCGGCATGGAGAGGTCATGGAGCCACTTCTTGTAGATCGCGCGGACCTCGGGCGACTCGGGGGACAGTTGCGTCAACGCCCGCAGGGACAAGCGTTGCAACTGTCCATCTTCGTTCGTCAAGTGTCGTTGAATCGCGGCGAGGACCGCGGGGCTGGAATCACCGATCCGGACCAGGGCGGTCATCACCACGCCAGCGTGACCTTCAGCTCGAGTGGTGTTGAGCGGTCGCGAAAGCGGTGCATCATTCAGTTCAGCGAGTAGTGCGGGGATTGCGCTGCGCGAGGCCGAACCCATTGTTCCGATTACTTGGAAAAAGGTATGACGCGTCCAATGATCATGTGCGGCAGTCCCCCGTCCAAGCTGTGCCAGTAACGTCGGGACCGCGGAGGCAGCCTGAGGGCCGATGTCCCTCAACGCCTTGGCCGCAACCGACGCCAAATGCGGCTGAGAGCATTCCAGCAACTTCGTCAGCGCCGGAATCGCTTCCTGTCCTGCGGGCGCCAAACCCCAGACAGCATCCAGAGCCTGCCGCTGATGAACCAGATTCTCAGGAGTTAGCAGCGGAAGTAATTGCGACACCTGTCGCCGGGCTTCCTCGGGACTGGCGCTGGCGCACAAACGTCCGGCGTGAAAGGACTGATCGGTGTTCCCAGTCAACAGGTGTGGCACGGCGATCCCGATGACCTGTTCCGCGTCGCCACCAATTGCCAACAACGTCCACCCAACATCGATCCAACAGTCGTCGGTGCCTTCCTTCGCCAATTGCAACAACGTGGGTGAGGCCACGCGAGGATCAGGTTTCATTTCCCGCAGTGCCGCCAGCGCCAATGCCCACTGTCGCCTGTTCTGGCGGCATTCGGCCAGTATCTGCAGGAGATCATCCACGTTTTCGGCCGCGGCGGGGCCGAGTCGATTGATTGCCCGCAGCGCCGTTTCGCGGGGACCAGGTTCCGCACGCGGATCATTTCGCAGACGATCTGCGGCGTCGGCGTGCTGCAGCAACTCGCGGATTTCGCCCGACGTGGGCTGGCTCCACATGGCCAGTGTTCGCATCGCTTCCAATCGAACCTCGGGGTCGTTTGACTGCTCCCGCAAAACCTCGTCAATCTGTGGCGATGGCGCATCCCATCCAATCCGTCGCAGAACCGTCAGTGCAGGGATCCGTAAATCGCGAGCGTCGCTTCGCAGCGCATCCAGGATGGGGCGAATTGACTGCGGCCCGATACTCTCCAGGATCTTGCACGCAGATTCTCGCACATCCGCCTCGGGATCGCCGAGCATCGGTGCTGCAATTGCGGCAACGTCCTCGGGATCGCTGCGAATGTGCCAGTAGGCTTCCAACGCGAGCCACCGAACTTGCCCATCTGCATCCACCAGCCGTTCTCGAATCGCCGGGAGTGCCTCGACCGCCTCGGGCCCCATCGGTCGCAACGCAATCAGGACATTTCGGCGAAACCGAAAGTTGGGACTTGCCAGCGCTGCGATCAGTTCAGGAACGCCCGCAGGCCCCGAACCCGCAATCGCTTCAACTGAACGGAGGTTGTCAAAGGCCTCAACGACGGGGTCGTTCACTTCTGGTTCACGAATCTCAGGCCAAAGAAACCAGATGGCACCGAAGGCACCGGTCGCGATCAGGCACTGCCAGAAGGTTGGCACCGGGATACCGCGGGATGTGCAGTTTTCGGACATCAACGCCCCCCAGAAGCAGAACGGACCACTGGATCATAATGTGGATTCGCGGCGGTCACCACCGGTTGCCATTTCATTGACCATGCCGCGCTGCGGCAATCCGTTCGATTTCAGGTTGTTGCCTTCGATGCCCGAAGTCTCACGACTTCGGCTACGGCGGACGGACCATCGGCGTTACAATGCGGCCATGAACATCGCCGTCACCCCTGCCACCGATGAACGCCGGATTCCGGCGCTGCGGTTGTTGTTTGCCCGATTTCCCGTAGATGAGCAGCAGACTCGATTGCACGACGCGCTGGCGGCGAGCGAACGCGGAACGCTGGACCTGAAGCATCTGCTGCTGGCTGAAATGGAGGGGATGCCAGTCGGATCCGCCCTGGTCATGCTGCAGACGGACGGAATCGCCCTGGTCTGGCCTCCGGTCGTCAGTTGCGGTGCGACAGATTCCACGGTCGTGGAAGACGTCTTGATGCGGGAAATCTGCCACACGATTGACCACGGTTCCGCCCGACTCAGCCAATGCCTGCTGACTCCAGATGATGACGCGGAAACGGCCATTCTGAGCCGCCACGGTTTTGAACGGGCGACGGACATGTTCTTTCTGGCCCGGGCGATCTCCAGTGCCGACGCAACCGATGCGGATCGGAACGACGGCCTGACCCGGATCAAAGTCGAACCGTATCGGCCGGAAAATGCGGAACGATTTGCCAGGTTGATCGAGTCGACGTACCAGGGAAGTTTGGACTGTACCTACTTGAACGGGATCCGGAGCGGTTCTGAGGCGATCGTCAGCCACAAGTTATCCGGGAAGTTCGATCCCGCACGTTGGGGGCTGTATTCCGTGGACGGTGTCGATGCCGGTGTGATGCTGTTGAACGATCATCCCGATCAAGACGCGGTCGAGTTGGTTTACCTGGGTGTTTCGCCAACGGCACGCGGTCGGGGATTGGGACGACGCATGCTTCGCCAGGGTCTGGCAGACTCGGCACTCCGAGGTCAGGCCGTGATCTTTCTGGCTGTGGACTGCGAAAACCACTTTGCGAACTCACTTTACAGCGAGTTCGAGTTTGCAGAGCTGGCGCGGCGGCGAGTATTGTTGCGGCGCCCGCCGGGTTTGGCACGACAGTAATCCACACCTTTTGCACACTCGTTCGTTTCGCCTGAACGACGATGTTTCGCAACCGCATCACTCAAACTTGGCCACTGGCAGGGACTTTCGCGATTGTGTTCGAACGACCAAAAAAAGATCTGGAATTAATGAACGCCGGAGGTTTGACACCCGCCGTCTGCGAGCTAGGATCGTGCCCACGACGCGACTGGTTCGCGACCCGCGGGCTGCACGTCGCAGTGATCG
The DNA here is from genome assembly GCA_018242525.1 of Planctomycetota bacterium. Lineage (GTDB taxonomy): Bacteria > Planctomycetota > Planctomycetia > Planctomycetales > Planctomycetaceae > Schlesneria. Next base: position 77,136 of record JAFEBS010000015.1, read on the forward strand.
TTTTCAATCATCAGGTCAAGCCTGACCGACTTCTCTCGAACTCTGTAATTCGAGCCACTGTTACGCGCCCAGCGATGAAGTCATCGTCCGCGATCGTGGTCCGCGCCGAGTTTGTGAGACGTCGAATCATGCTCTGTTTGGGGGTGGCAAGATGCAGCCCGGCATGACGCCGACTTTCGACGTGGACACGACTTCCACGACTCAACCTGCCTCAATTGACGTGGCCCCCCTGGTGGCACCGGGGGAGTCCTCCGATCCAATCCTGATCAATGCCATCCTGGCTGAGTTACAAGCCCTGCTGGGCGACAAGCGGTATACGCTCTGGATCGAAGGCAAAATCGGCCTGTCGATTTGTGACGACAGTCTGACCATCGCCGTCGGCAGCCCGTTTCTCCTGAGCTGGATGCAGCGACAGTTCAAGGAATCGATGACCGAAGCCGCACGCGCAGTCCTCGGACATTCGGCACGCGTTGCATTCACCGTCGATGCCTCACTCTCCGTCAGCCGCAGTTCCGCACCGGAGACGCTGTCGACCGACAGAAGTGCCGGGTCACGACAATCAACGGCCACGTCTGCCGCCAAACAACCGCAGCGGCCTGTGGCTCCCCGGTCGTCCGCCGAGTTGAACGAAGCGATCCTGGCGGCCAACTCCCCGGCGGCAGGTGCGGTCGGTGCCCGGCCCGGTTCCACCGGAAGGTCGGCAGGATCTGGAACACCATTATTGGGGCCGCAGCGGGGGCGGCGACTGGCGGAATTGACCGAGTTCATTCCGGGACCACAGACGGAATTGGCATTAACCGCCGCCAGGCAGGTCGCTGCCGGCCAGGCGACGATGTTCAATCCGTTGTATATCCACGGCCCGGTCGGCACCGGCAAAACCCACTTGCTGGAAGGAATCTGTCGGCAACTCAAACGGACTCAGCCGACGGCCAATGTGATGTTGCTGACTTCGGAAGCGTTTGCGAACTACTTTACTCAGGCGCTCCGCGACCGGTCGCTACCCAGCTTCCGGCAGCGGTTCCGCAGCGTGGATGTCCTGCTGGTCGACGACGTCGAGTTTTTCGAGTCCAAGCGAGTCTTTCAGGAAGAGTTTCTGCACACGTTTACCGAACTGGTCGATCATGGTCGCCAGGTCGTGTTGACTGGTTCTCGACATCCGCGCCTGCTAACCAAGCTGGGTGATGAACTGGCGACCCGGTTTCTATCGGGACTGGTCTGCCGCCTGGATACTCCCGATGCCAATAGCCGGCAGAAAATCGTGGAAGCAAAGGCCGCCCGCATGTCGGCAGACTTTGCACCGGAAGCCCTGCAATTTGTTGCTCAACGCTTTCAGAGCAACGTCCGTGAGCTTGAAGGTGCGCTGAACTGTCTGCAGACCTATCACTCGATGACTAACAAGCGGGTCACGCTGTCCGCCGCGCGGCAGATCCTGGCAGATCTGGAACGGGACTGCCTGCGAATCGTCCGGTTGGCGGATATCGAGCGTGTGATCTGCAGTCTGTTTGGCGTGAAGCCGAAAGACCTGCAGTCCGAAAGCCGTGTTCGCACGGTCAGCCAGCCTCGGATGCTGGCGATGTTTCTGGCTCGCAAACACACTCAATCCGCCTACACCGAGATCGGCCAGCATTTCGGCGGTCGCAATCACAGTACCGTGATGTCCGCTGAGCGCAAGGTCCAGCAGTGGCTGGACGAAAACTCGACGATTCAGGTCGCCTCGCAGTCCTGGACGATCGGTGAGATCCTGTCGACGATTGAGCAGCAACTGCTGGCAGGCTGATCGCTCCTCGATCCCAAGCTCCACGTTCCCAAGCTCCAGCTTCGTTTCCTCGTTCCCAAGCTCCAGCTTGGGAACGCCCGTCTTTGAAGCTCCGCTTCACATTCCCAAGCACACCCCTACATCCAGTCCGTCACCACGTCGACCAATCCAGGTTGGCGAGCATAGTTGCGGGCGCTGGAGTATCTCCAGTGCGTGGGATCATCGACATAGCCGCGTGCAACCGGATTGTTGTGCGTATATTCCAGTTTCTGCCACATCATTTCGTCGCTCTGGATTTATTCAGGATGACTTCCTTCCTGCCAGACTTGATACGTGCTTTGCGTCTTGTGCCCTGCCTTGTGAGCCTTGAGTTGACGGAGCAACACATCGGCACCTCGTTGCTCCAGCAAATCGACGATTCGGCGCGCCGTGTAGCTTTTGACGCTCTTTAAGACATCGGAAAGTTCCGGAGCGCGAGCAATCAAATGAAGATGGTTTTCCAGCACGACGAATCCCAGGATCTGCAGTGCGGATTCCCTCTGATGATACCGCCACGCGTCGAACACACTTTCGACGGCTTCTTTTCGAGTAAAGATGGGCAACCATCCCACGATCGTGTGCGTCAGAAAGTATGGATACTCCGTTTGGAAGATCTTGTATCGAGATCGCGTCATGGAGTGATCTCCTACCGAACGCGAAGCGGAGCTTCCAAGACGGGCGTTCCCAAGCAGGAGCTTGGGAACGAGAAGCAAGTCGGCCGGGTCAGCTACCGTTTCCGTTGGGGCAGCCCAACGGAAACGGACATCGGCAACGCGACTGACTACGGCAGCGAAATTGTCCGCAGATCCTGCGAATTCCCGGCGGTGACCAGGATCACGGCGTGAGTATCGTTCAACTTGTCAAGTTGCGTCACTTCCGTAAGTTCCTTGACCGTCTCGAACGGCTGACCGGCTGTGCCGCCACCGCCGACGGGCGTTGTCAGACCCTTGTTCTCGGCAATGTTTTCCGTGCTGATCTTCATGACACCCCGTGCGGAATTCGACATCAGCAGGAACGTTTTGCCGTCCTTCTGATAGGCGATCATGTCCAGCGGCTTGTTGCGGTTCCCGAGTTCGGCGACTGTGGTCCCCTTGGTCTTGGTGCCTGGCTTCAGGCTGTCAATCGGGAAGCGGACCAGCGGCGTACAGGTAAACCCGGCCAGCAGACTGGGTTCGCCGTTGATGTTCAGCGGAATAAAGGTGCGAATCGTGGCGTTGTCTTCGCTGCGAGCGTGCGCAGCATGATAGATTTCGACACTGGCACCGCCGACTCCGTCCGAGAACGGGAAGGGAATCTGATGTACGCTGGAGGGTGCTGCGGCCGCGGCCGTTCCCGACACGAAGACCTTTCCTTCGGCATAAGCCAGATCCGTAATCGATTCGTTCCGTGGATTCTGAGTGCGCCCGCCACGGGTCACCTCCTTGTCTTCGGGGGCATCGGGCAGCACCGCCTGCAGAAAGGGAATCTTCTTCAGCGAAACTTCCGTCAACTTGCCGGAATCGATCTGAATGATGGCGGCAGTGGCGTCCGCACCCTTCCCCTTGGCGACGGCGACAAAGACCCGGCCCGTCATTGGATTCACCGCCAGGTCATTGATGGCGATGTTTTCGGCGGTGGTTCCCAGTGTTTCGGCAATCTTGAGGTTCAGACCAGTGATGTTGATGTTGGCGGCTCCCGCATCACCCTTGGTATCGCCCGTGCCGATCGCGAAGATTGCGGCACTTTTCGCGTCTCCGACAAACAGGATGCCGTCCGGACCAAACGCCAGCGCACTGGCCGTCTTGATCGCCGGTGCCCCTTCCTTGAGTCCCCATTCCGCCGTCTGCCCGACCGACACGGACAACAGCCAACCAGCAATCGCGCAGGAAATGATTCGTCGAGGTTGCATGCGCCACTCCTTACTGCCAATTCGTGGTGCCCGCCGCTCACGACGCAAGCCGGGTTCCGGGGACCACAGTGACAACAGTATGCGAAGCGACAGGCACGTTGTGAACAGAAGACACCGACGCATTCAGGTTCTGCACAGGAACTGGCCGCGGTCGTTAAGGTGGATGTGGCACTCGCGTTTCACCTCTGAACCGGATTATACCCAATAAAAAATGCCACGTTCGACGTCTCGAACGTGGCCTGGACCAATCATCACAAAACTTGCTTTAGACGGCTGTGGAGACGCTGGATTCCACGTCTGTATCCGCTTCTTCGTCAGCAGGCGCACGCCCGGTCGTCTTCATCGGAATTCGGTCATTGACATCGTACGCCAGTCGGCAGAACCGCAATGCCTTGATCGCCCACCAGGTGGGATCCAGTTCCCACCACTGATGACCGGCGGGTGCCACAGCGGGATGCGCGTGATGATTGTTGTGCCAGCCTTCGCCGTACGCCCAGATTGCCACCCACCACAGGTTACGGCTTTCGTCGCGGACGTCGTAGTTCCGATAACCCCACAGGTGAGTTGCTGAATTCACGCACCATGTGCCGTGGTAAACCATCACCATCCGGACACACAGGCCCCACAGCAGCATCGGCATGCCGCCAATTGCGTACAGGACCACGCCCGACAGGACCAGCCACAGGAAGTAGGTCTTTTCGAAGAACTGCAACATCGGATCGTTCATCAGATCCGGGGTATACTTCTTGAACAACGCCGCCTGCTGAGCTGGAGTCCGCTTGACGAACAGCCATGTCAGGTGACCCCAGATGGCGCTGATCAGCGGTGAATGCGGATCACCCTCCTGATCGGACCGTTGATGATGCAACCGGTGAGTGGCTGCCCAAACCAGCGGAGACCCTTCTCCAGACAGAGATCCCGCCAGAAGTGTGACGAAACGCGCGGGAGCAACCAGTTTCAACGACTTGTGAGACAGGAAGCGATGATACCCCAGGCAGATACCGATGCTGGCGGTAAACCAGTGCAGCACGACCGCCGTGGCCAGCGAAACCCAGTTGAAATAAAATGGAGCCGCAATCGCTCCGGCATGCATCGCAACCATCCACCCGAACACGATCCAGTCGATGTTGTTCCATCGCAGGCGATCGGGCAACCAGGGAGCCCAGACAGGTTCAGGAGTATTGGATGAGGTCGCTGCCGGCTCGACCGGACGAGTGACGTGTTTACGACCGCGGCGGGACGGAGTGGAAATGGACATGGGATTCCAATCTTTGGCAAAATTCCCTGAAACACGCCGAAGCAGGTCCATTGCTTCGCACCAGGCCACCCGGCGAATCGCCAAGGTGCCCGGTCAGGTGAACTTTATCCAAAGATCGGGAATTGAGTGTCATCCGTCCGTCATGTCTCTGTCAAACTTTTGTCAACGTTGTAAGTTGTTTCTGTGAAGAACATTGCGTTGTTATTTCTGGGATCGCTCTCAGCTTTGACACTGCTCGAAACTGGACATTTCCATGCATCCGGGGTCAGGTCGATTCACAGCACCAGTTTCGCGGCTGAACCACGGCTGACTGTGGGTCAGGTTGACCGACTCGTTCGGCCCTGATGGCATCCCCCAATTCGCCAGAGCGTCAGGATTAACCCGGGATGTCATCGGTGCCGCGATTGAAGTGCATCGTGACATGACCTGCCTCGCTGACGCTTCGAGTGACATGGTGGCGGTGGCATGAATCCTTTACTTACGGCGACATCGGGCTTTCGGCCCGCCGATACGACGCGTACACTGATGGAGTCTTCGATTCCCGCCAGAATCACCCGCCGTATCACGTTGTCATGCTTTTCGGATCGCAATTCCACCGAGCTTCCTTTTCCTCAAGCCTGATGGGCCTGGTGTTCGCGGTCTGCGCGCTGGCGACCTGGTGCGACGCGGCAGAGATTTCGTTTCGGAACGATGTCATGCCCGTCTTGTCAAAGTCGGGTTGCAACCTGGGAACCTGTCACGGCAATGCACGTGGCAAGGGGGGATTTCAGATCTCGCTGCGTGGACAAGATCCTGCAGGGGATTATGTCGTGTTGACGCGCGACTGGCTCGGTCGCCGGACGAATCCCAGCCGACCCGACGAAAGCCTGCTCCTGTTGAAACCAACGATGCAGGTGGCCCACGAGGGGGGACGACGATTTGAGATCGGCTCGTCCGAGTATCAGATCCTGCGAGATTGGATTGCCGCGGGGACTCCGGAAGATTCGAAAACGTCACCCCTCCTGAAATCCCTCGTCGTCACGCCACGCGAGCTGTTTTTGGAACCCGATCCTGCAAGCCAATGGAAATCACAACTGACGGTTGCAGCCACGTTTTCGGATGGTTCCCGGCGTGATGTTACAGAACGGGTTGTCTATGAACTGTCGCGGCCGATTGCCGAGGTATCGCCGAACGGGTTGGTGAACGGACTGCAGTCGGGTGAAACGACGGTCCTGGTTCGATTTCAACATCTGCAGGTGCCCGTCCGGCTGGCATTTCTGGAACCGCGGTCCAACTTCCAGTGGACGGTGCCGGAACCCGCCAACGTGATCGATCAGCAGGTTCATGCCAAATTGAAACGACTGCGCATGCTGCCATCGCCGGTCTGCGACGACGCCACGTTCGTCCGACGGATCCACCTGGACCTGCTGGGGATCCTGCCAACGGCGGCGGAAGCTCGGACATTTGTCGCAGACAGATCGCTCGATAAGCGGGCGCGTCTGATTGACGAATTGCTGCAGCGGCCGGAATTCGCCGACTGGTGGGCTCTCAAGTGGGCCGACTTGCTGCGGATCGAAGAAAAGACGCTGGACCGCAAAGGGGTCGAAAACTTTCATGGGTGGCTGCGGGATGCCTTCGCCACCAACAAGCCGCTCGACACGCTGGTGCAGGAAATCATCGCCGCGCGCGGCAGTACGTACGAAGTGCCACCCGCCAATTTCTATCGGGCGCTGCGAACTTCCTTTGAACGGTCGGAAGCGGTTGGTCAATTGTTCCTGGGGGCGCGGCTGCAGTGTGCCAAGTGCCATAACCATCCGTTTGACCGCTGGACACAGGACGACTACTACAGTTGGGCCAGCGTCTTCGCCGCAGTCGACTACAAGATCCTGGAGAACAATCGCCGCGACACCAATGATCAGCATGAATTTGATGGTGAGCAGATCGTGGTTCATGGAGTCACGAATGCCGTCAAGGATCCCCGTTCGGGCAAACCCCGGCCACCTGGTTTTCTGGGTGACAAGCAGAACCGCGGTGCACAAGACGAAATCCTTCAATCACTGTCGACATGGATGACCTCGAACGACCGGTTTGTTGAGGTGCTGGCCAATCGAACCTGGCAGCAGGTGATCGGTCGTGGAATCGTGGATCCGGTTGATGATTTCCGAGCGACCAATCCCCCCAGTAACCCCGAGTTGCTGGCGGAGCTTGTCCAATACTTGCGTGGTACCGGTTCACCAGCAACCCATGGTCAACGGGGGCTGCCAGGCAATCCGCGGCCGGCCTTCAGCCTGCGGCACCTGCTGCGTTTGATTCTGAATTCCCAGACATACCAGGCCACCTCCGAACCCAACGACACGAATCGCGAGGACGAGGCCAATTTCAGTCATACTCAAGTCCGTCGTCATTCGGCCGAACAGTTGCTGGACACCATCAGTCAGGTCCTGGATGTGCCACTGAAGTTCAGCGGCTATCCGACCGGCCCGCGCGCGGCACAGTTGCCAGGGGTGCGCGTCCTGCGGCGACGTGAAGGGAGTCCGACCAAGGCGGATCTGTTCCTGACGGCTTTCGGCAAGCCACCCCGCCTGCAGTCGTGTGATTGCGAACGTTCGGACGAAACCACGCTGACTCAAACCTTTCAAATGGTCAGCGGCGAACTGGTGAACCAGATGTTGGCGGAACCAGGCAATCGGATCGGATCTCTGGCCAACAGTGAACGCACTACGGAGGACGTGGTGCAGGAATTGTACTGGACAATCCTGACTCGTTCCCCGACCGAAGATGAGTTGAACCAGACCAGCCGCTACATCACGGAACGGTCCTCGCGCCGGAAGGCTCTGGAAGACGTGACCTGGGGCCTGTTGAACTCACACGAATTCCTGCTGCGACGCTGAACGGGAGACGCTGGATGAACGCCAACTTGATCTCCCGACGCAAAGCCCTGTCCATCGGTGGCCTGGGAATGCTGGGTGTGACGCTGCCCAAACTGCTCCAGGCCAAGGAAACTGCAGGCCGTCCGGGTCGCGCCAAGTCGGTCATATTCCTGTACCAGTTTGGCGGACCCAGTCACCTGGACACGTTTGATCCCAAGCCGGATGCGCCGGATGGGGTGCGCAGCCATTTCGGCGTCATCGACACCTCGGCCCGCGGGATTCGCATCTGCGATCAGTTGCCGAAGATGGCCAGTGTGATGAACGAAGTGACGCTGGTCCGAACCGTGTATCACACGATGAAAAACCACAATTCCGCCGCCTATTACGCGCTGACCGGCCACGCACCGCCGCTGGACGACATCCGCCTGCGGGATACGCTGGATCTGTTCCCCGCTTATGGTTCGGTGGTCGATCAACTGTCTCCCGTTTCCAACGGAATGCCGACGTTTGTGGCGTATCCACACGTCCTGCGCGATGGCGAGATTACTCCGGGCCAGCACGCCAGCTTCCTGGGCAAAGCCCATGATCCGCTGCTGGTGACTTCCGATCCCAACGACGCCGGGTTCTCGCTGCCGGAACTGAGCCTGCCGAGCGGAGTCACCACGGACCGGTTGCAGAACCGGCGCGAGATTCAGCAGTTGATCAACCGCCAGACGCGGATCAACGAGTATTCTGCCACGGCCCGCGGTCTGGATGCCTATTACGACAAAACCCTGTCGATGTTGAATTCCTCGCGCGTGCGCGAAGCGTTCAATCTGTCCGCGGAACCGGCTTCCATCCGTGATCGATACGGTCGCACGACGTACGGACAAAGCTGCCTGCTGGCCCGCCGACTTGTGGAGTCCGGGGTCAAGTTCGTGAATGTCTATTTCTCGAATAACATCGGTGGTCGGACAACGTCGGGGGGCTGGGATACTCACGGGTTCGACAATACCCGGATGTATCCGATCCTGCGCGATTACCAATTGCCCGTGACAGACCAGACATTGCCGACATTGATCCTGGACCTTAAAGAACGGGGTCTGCTGGACGAAACATTGATTGTCTGGATGGGCGAGTTCGGGCGAACTCCCAAGATCAATGACAACATCAGCCGCGACCACTGGCCTCAATGTTATACGGTCCTGCTGGCAGGCGGCGGAGCCCCGCGGGGATTTGTGTACGGCACGTCCGACAAGAATGCGGCCTATCCCGACAAGGATCCCGTCGTGCTGGACGACCTGACCGCGACGGTTTTTTCCCTGCTGGGGATCGACCCGCATACCGAAGTCCGCGACAAGCTGAACCGGCCATTGCCAGTTTCCGCTGGCAAGATCATCACCGGTCTGATGGCCTGAAGCGACTTGCCCTGTGCGGAACTCGTCGGAAAGCACCTGTTTTGCGATTGGATTGGACGACACTGCCGGAACAGATGTTTTTGCCGGCGATGACCTGGGCCTGCTGGGTTTGTCAGCCGAAGACATCCTGGAACGAGATCGGTTTGTTATTGACGAACTGCGTCGACACCAGGTGCCCACAGTGATGCTGCTGGGTGGCGGATACACGTCTGAGAGCCATCGGCTCGTGGCCACGTCTGTTGCAGCGATCCTGGAAAAGCACCGTTGATCGGCCTTAATCCGTCAACATCTCCATTCGTCGCTGGAGTTCATTCAGTCGCCTCTGGACAGCAATCTGATCGGCAAACGTCCTGCGATCCAAGTACAGCCATTCCAGCCACGTCCAACCGCTCAGCAGGACTCCGCTGCGATTGAGTGCGTCGACCAGTGTCAGTTCGCGGATCGTCAGTGGCCGCAGCTTCTGGTATTCGTTGAGCGCGAATTCCCATTCCGATCGATTGTCACCCACCAGACTGCCGATCAGCCGTGCCAGGTCGCTGGTCACGTTTTCCCTGCGACACGCGGAAGGATCAATTAATCCCGTCAGCTCATCCTGACGAAACAGCAGGTGATCGTGCCAGACGTCCCTCAGGCAGGGTTGCAACCGGACTTCCGTCTCACAGACGCGAAGTAATTGATCATGAATCTGCCGCTGTCCTCGTCGAAACAGGCTTAGAATTCGGACTGCCGTGTCGCGAATTGGCGACGGGTTCGCCTGCGAGAGCGAGTTTTCAATCGAACGAAGACGAGCTTCATTGGCATGGTCCAGAACGCCAAGCCGTTCGGCCACTGCGGGGCTGGGTGCCGATGCCTGACTGCCAAACCAGGCGGCAACGTCATGCTCGGGCCGATGCACTTCCGCAGCCAGATGCCACTGTCCGAGAGCGACCATCGCCGCTCGCAGGCGGTCCCGAGTTGGCCGGTCATGAAAATCGGCCGTACCGGGCAGCCACGGTTCCAATTGCCAGTCGCGTCCGGCATCGCGGATCAATGTCGAACCATGGCGACCGGTCAACGGCACCGCCACAAATGGCAAACCGGTGTGTCCCAGATCTTCGAGCAACCGATGCAGGCCAAGAATTCGCGATCGGGACAACCCGGCCCCCGGCCAGCACCGTAAGGCGAAATCGCCCTGCTCGGTGACGACCCGCCAGATTGAGGCTCCGCTAAACCCACCACGATTCTCCAGCGGGGCAACTCGCAGCGGAGAGACTCGCGGTTCGTACTGGACAAGAATCCGGCGGCAGACTTCGTCGATCACGCAACATCTTCCACGGACTTGTGCGGCGGGGCAAACCACGGGTAGATCGTCGGCAACACCAATGTGGTCAACAGCGTCGATGTAATCAATCCTCCGATCACGACCGAGGCCAGTGGACGTTGTAATTCCGCTCCGGCCGTCGTGGAAAGGGCCATCGGAAGGAATCCCAGGCTGGCGACCATGGCCGTCATCAATACGGGTCTTAATCGGACCATGGCCGCTTCTTCGGCAGCGGCGCGTGGTGTCTGACCCTCTTCCCGCAGATGCTCGGCAGCACTGACCCAGACCAGTCCATTTAAGACTGCCACTCCGAACAAGGCGATGAAGCCAACGCCGGCGGAGATGCTGAACGGCATGCCGCGCAGTGCCAGGGCGAAGACTCCACCCGACGCCGCGATCGGGACGGCGGTGAAGATCAATGCGGCCAGACGCGAGGAATGGAAAGTCGTATGCAGCAACAGGAAGATCAGCAGCAGCACCACCGGGGTGACCAGAGCCAGACGCAGGCTGGCCGATTGCAGGTTCTCGAAATCCCCGCCCCACTTGATTTCATAACCGGCCGGCAACGGAACCTCCCGGGCGAGCCTGCGCTGTGCCTCCTGCACAAAACTCGCGACATCGCGACCACGGACATTGGACGAAATGTACGTTCGTCGTCGCGTCGCTTCATGTTCGATGCTCGGCGGCGTCTCTTCCACGATGACACTGGCGAGTTCCCCCAGAGGAATTTGACGACCATCGGCGGCTGACACCGGGATCTGCTCCAATCGGGACACGTCCGCGCGCCACGCCAGTGGAATTCGAACCGTGATTGGGAATCGCATCTTGCCGTCAAATACGAGTCCAGCGCGACGCCCCCCCAGGGCTGCGACGGTTTCCATGACTCGCGCGGCATCGATCCCGTAGCGCGCCAGGGCGTCCGGACGAACCTCGATCCGGACCGTGGGAAGATCCGCCTGGTGCTCGGCCTTCACGTCGGCAGAACCGGGGATCGTATGCAGGATTCGTTCAATCTTTTTTCCCAGGTGAGCGATCGTCGCCAGGTCTTCGCCATAGAGCAGCACGGCCACGTCCGCCTTCACTCCGGCGACCAGTTCGTCCACGCGCATCTCGATCGGCTGCGTGAATCCGAAGATGACTCCGGGGACATTGTCCGACAAGAGCTTCTTCATCTCCTTGATCAGTTCATCGCGCGACTTGTGTTTGGGCCATTGCTCATGCGGTTTCAGCAGGACCCACAGGTCGGTCTGCTGGACACCCATAATGTCGTTCGCGATTTCCGGACGCCCTGTCTTGCAGAAGGCGGTTTTCACTTCCGGCAGCGTCAGCATCAGGGATTCCACCTGTTTTCCCATGGGGATCGCGTCTTCCAGCGTGGCACTGGGCAGGCGATTCAATTCGATCAGCAAATCTCCCTCGTCCAGCCGCGGCATGAATTCGGCACCCAGTTGCAGGGCGACCGGAACGCTGCAGGCGAAGACCGCAAATGCGATTGAGACCGTGATGATGGGGTGAGCCACCACGCGATGCACCATCGGGTGATAGATGCGATGCAGCATGCGGATCAGCCAGATTTCCTTTTCTTCCATCTTCTTGGGCAGAGCCAGCGATGCGAGGGCCGGCATCAGGGTCAGCGACAAGACCAGTGAGCCTGCCAGGGCGAACAGCACCGTCAGGGCCATGGGGCGGAACAGCTTCCCCTCTGAACCCTGCAGGGCCAGCAGCGGGACATAAACGATCGCCACGATCAATTCCCCGAACATGGTTGGCTTGCGAACCTCGACCGCCGCGTCACGGATGACGTCATCGTGCGGTCGGCCGTCGCGATTGAGTGAAATGCGGCGGACACAGTTTTCGACCATGATCACGGAACTGTCGACGATCAGCCCGAAGTCGATCGCCCCCAGGCTCATCAGGCTGGCGCTGACACCCGTCAACCACATCATGTTGGCGGCGAACAGCATCGACAGCGGAATGGCGAGCGCCACAATAATTCCGGCCCGCAGGCTGCCCAGCATGATCAACAGCACAATGATGACGAGGATGCCCCCTTCCAGCAGATTCTTTTCGACGGTGTGCAGGGTCCGTTCAATCAGATCCGCGCGGTCATAAATGACCTCGATCTTGACCCCCTGGGGAAGTGTCTCGTTGATCTCCTCCAGTCGGGCCTTGGCGGCGTGGACAACCTCGCGCGAGTTCGCCCCGAACAGCATCATGACCATGCCGGTGACCGCTTCGCCCTTGCCATCCCGCGTCACCGCCCCCTGCCGGGTCATCGGTTCGATGCTGACATCGGCCACGTCACGGATCAGGACCGGTGTCCCGTTCCTGGCCGCCCGAATGACAACATTCTGAATGTCATCGACCGATGTCAGCAACGCCTGCCCGCGAATGAACCGTTGTTCATCGTGATGTTCGACATACCCGCCACCGGCGGTTGAGTTATTCGATTCCAGTGCCGCGAACACTTCCGTCAGCGAGACTTCGAAGCTGGCCAGCCGATCCGGGTCGGGCCGGACCTGATACGACTTGTAGTATCCACCGTGTGAATTGACTTCGGTCACTCCCGGGACCTGGCGGAGTCTCGGCGAAATCTGCCATTCTAGGATCGTGCGGAGTTCCATCGACGTCAGATGGTCGGCTGTCACCTGAAACTGCAGGATTTCGCCAAGCGCCGTGGTGAGGGGATTGAGGCGTGGAGTCCCGTAGCCCGGCGGAATTTTTTCGGCCGCATCGGCCAGTCGTTCCTGAACCAGTTGCCGTGCGCGATAGATGTCTGTCCCTTCATGAAATACGACGGTGACCAGCGAGATCCCAAGTCGCGAGATACTGCGGATCTCTTCGACGTTTGGCAGGCCACTCATCGTCATTTCGACGGGATACGTGACGTACTGCTCGACTTCCAGGGGTGACAGCGCCCCGGCGTCGGTGACAATCTGGATCTGCACATTGGTCAGGTCGGGAACGGCATCGATCGGCAGGATCAAGGCCGAGTAAACTCCCAATGCCCCCATGATGCCGATCAGGACCAGTACCAGCATCCGGTTTTTCAGTGAGATTTCGATCAGGTGAGCGAGCATGTTGTCTCAGGAATCTTTGAAGGAAAACTGTGCGGGAAACGACGGACACAACTGGTCGCCCGGTCAGGAATCATTCCTCGTCCGGTTCCGGTTCCAGCAGCAATTCGGACTTGAGCATGAACGTTCCCCCCACGGCGATCTTGTCACCCGGCTTCAGGCCGGACTTGATTTCGACCCACGGATCGACACTCAGTCCCAGCGTGACATCCCGGGGGACGTATTCGCTGGCCCCCGTGACCACGAATACAAACACTCGCCCTTCGTGCCTGACAACGGCGGAATCCGGCACGGCCAGGCATTCACTGGCAGGCCCATCGGGCAGCAGGACCCGGACAAACATTCCCGGCTTCAGCAGGGAATTGTCGTTCTGAATATCTGCGACCAGCGGCGTCGCGCGGGTCTCCTGGTTGACGGTCCGGCCGATGAACGCGATTTTCGCATTCAATGTGGTGTTTGGCAGGGCGGGCGATTGAACCTGGATCGTCTGTCCGGCGACAAGTGTCAGGGCGGACCAGTCCTTGTCGCGAATGTCCGCCTTCACCCACAGTCGAGTTGTATCCGCCAGCAGAACAATATCTTCCCCCTGTGTCACCCGTTCCGAGGCGGCGACATACAGTTCCTCAACCGTGGCGGCGAACGGAGCGACGACCGGCCAGGTACTCAGGTCTTCCTCCTTGGAAAGGTCGCCAATCTGATCGGTGTCCTGACCTGTCAAAAACGTCAATCGCTGTCGCGCCACGGCCAGGCGGCGCGAGTTGTCATCGTAGGCGGCTTCCGCCTTGCCCACCTTCTGCCTGGCATCAAACGTGGCGAGTTCGCAGGCGGCACGGAATGTCGCCGCGGCCGAATCACGAGCGGTGGCCTGTTCGAGTATCTGCCGTTCGCTGAGCACCCCGCCCGTCAAACCCTTGAAGTTCGCGCTGATCGCTTCGGCCGTGCGAAACTTGGAATAGGTCGAAAAAATGTCCCGTCGGTAATCTCCCAGGACACGATCATCGAACTCCTTTTCCAGAGCCGCAACGTCCTGCGGTCGTTTCAGACGTGACAGCAGGTCCTCCAGACTCGATTGGACGGATCGCCACCAGTCTCGATCACGACGAGCCAACTCCAGTTCGGCCTCCTGCAGCAGGACGTCGGAACGTCGTTCGCCCAGTTCGGGACTGTTCACAACCGCCAGCAACTGACCGGCTTCCACGTGATCGCCCACAATCACGGCAATCTTGTGAACCAGCCCACCCGCCGGGGACTTGACCGACACATGTCGGGTTCCGTTGTATTCGATGTGTCCGGGCACCGTCCGGATCGGTTGCAGGTTCCGCAGTTGGGCGGTTCCAACTTCGATGGCTGCTTCGGCAGCCTTCGCTGCGGTGAGCACCACCTTGTCCTTGACCGGCTTTGCCGGCTTGGATTCTTCGTCGTGTCCACAGCCAATGGTCAAGAGACAGACCAAAACCAGGACCAGCCACAGTTGCTTCTGCATGATGACATCCATCTTTGTGGCGAGTGAAACCCGCACGTGTTGACGGCGCTGAAGAGCCGATGAATCGTGGTGGAATTTGACGCGAATCGACGCGCAAAGCCCCGGAAGGGCGCGTTGGCCGAAAGAATGACAGGCGGAAGCCTGTCCCACGGTCCGTGAGATCAGCAGCGCGCCACGCGCAGCAGCGTTCTCAAACGGACGGAGCCGAGATATGTGTCAAGAAACTTTGTGCCCGTCACGACCCGAACGACCGGATTGGACAAGACAGAATCGTCGATTGTCCAGTCCGTTGCGGCCCAGGAGCAGACCTCCTGCAAAACTTGAGTCACCTGCTGCGACTGCGTCAGCGTCTGTTCGTCGTGTGAGCTGCAGGGACAACGTCCATCCGAAGAATCTTCACCAGGATGGCTGACCGGCGGCAGGACCAGATGCCAATGCCAACCAAAATCGACGTGAGAATTGATCGCGACGTCCGGGTGATAGTCCACAAGATGGTCGACGAACGTTTCCACCGTTGCCAGATCATCGATGTCAGTGCCATGGGCGTGCAACATCGGCAACGGTGCATGCCACAGGGATACAATCAGCGCCAACCGTCCCAGTAGAGACAGCCATCGCCGCATTGAATTCACTCGTGCACGAAACCGCATCAAAGATCTCCGCTGATACCAATGTACCCCATGGCCGGGACGAGTCAAGACCTTGCAAGTTTTGCTATTTCGCGGAGATCGCCTGCTGCAACGGTCGCAGAACCTGATCGATCACATGGCGCTCAAGCAATTGCTCGGCTGTGGATCGCAACTGCAAGAACGTCGCTTCGTAGGACATGTCGGATTCCAGGCTGCCGTACTGGCGAACCGTGAAGAAGACGACTATTGGTTCCTCAGGGAATTCGCCCCTTCGCACCTGGTAGGCGTTGGTACGGGTCTCAATCGTCAGCCGTGCCTGTCGACGGCAGGAATCATCCAGGGCGATGGTCATCGTGGGTTCGTAATTGAGCATCTTCATGCCGGGGACTTCCAGCATCCCTTCCATCGCCGGACTGACCCCCAGAGCCTCGGCCACCAGTTCGTCATGATTGCCACGGTAGGCGAATTCGAAGCCCATCATGTAGTCCAGCGCTTCGCAATCCAGCGGGCTGACCGACAGCATGAAGGGGACCAGATCCAGGATCAGGGAATGTTGATCAACGGCCGAATCGACGTCGTCCGGATTGATCTGGCCACTGCAGATCCGGCGTGGTTCCAGGGTGACCCAGCGCTGGTGCCCCAGGTCCTTGTCCTCTTCCAGCACAAAATCCCCGTTGTCGCGAGTGTAGAAGTTGCGCATCGTCGGATACTTCTTCTGGACCCGCTCGAAGAAACCCAGGATCGTTTCACGCCCCGCCGGAAGTTGCATCTCTGTATTCAGGGTCATGTTGACGTAAAAGTCGTCAGACAGGAATGCATACGGATTCATGTCAGCTATTCCTCCAGAAACGAAAACGTGCCGGAATGCGAGCGAGGCCTGCGATCGACGACTTCGCCCATTCGGCACATCATTCCAGCCTCCAAGTTGTTCCGCAGACGCGGTCCAATCCGCAAATTGTGCCCACGCGGCTATTCTCATCAGAACTGGTTGATGCCAGTTGAGTGAGGACCACCCGTGGATTGCAGCCCGGATTCGGAGTTCGCAAACTACAGTGGGGATTGTATAGGTCAACCCAGTGGCGGTCAAAGAAGGGGTTTCACCTTGAAAAGCTCGATCCATTCAAAACCAGTCAGTTTTCGGGGTGAATCCGAAGATAACATCCGTATTTTCCCCACGGAAATCGGCTGGATGGGAATTGTGGGTTCTGCCAACCTGGTCCGGTCGGTCCTGGTCGGCCATCCGTCGGCAGCGTCTGTCAGGAAGGCCATCAAACAGCGAAGCCAGACATCCGCTGCGGAATCCGACTGGCATCCGGAACTCCGGGAAGCCCTGCAGGATTATGCATTGGGGAAGCCGGTCGATTTCGCCGGCTTCCAATTGCAGCTTCCTCCCAGAACTCCGTTTCGGGATCTGGTCCTGGCGGCCACTCGCAGCCTGAATTACGGCGAAACGACGACATACGGAGAACTGGCCCGTCGCGTGGGCCACCCCGGTGCCGCTCGTGCCGTCGGAACGGTCATGTCGACCAATCGCTTCCCGATTGTCATCCCGTGCCATCGAGTTCTGGCGGCTGGCCACCGACTGGGGGGATACACTTCTCCCGCTGGCACGGATTTGAAGCAGCGATTGCTGCAGATGGAAAACGCCATTGTTGTTGGTTCGTAGATTGCTCCTGTCGAAGTTGGAATGGCATGTCCCGAATCCTGTTTAATCTGACAGCAATGGCAACGATGGCGTTCGTCGTCACCATTCTGTCGTCGGTGGCGCTGCTGCTGGGCGATCCCGACGCTCCGGTCAATACGTGGTTCAACACGCATGGAACAACCGTGCTGCTGATTGAGGTCGGGGCAATCGTGGTCTTGGGAATGGCGGCGATGACCGCGGATCGCCGAGAAACATTACGGAAGTCAACCGCATCAGCGACGGAATCTGCAGACGAACCCGGTTCGAACACCACCTTGTGATGACAGATCGCAGGCAACGAGATTCCAATATGAAACGATTCTTCCTGTGGCAACGTTTTGTGTGGTTGTTTTTCGTCGCGGTCATGGCATGGTCGCATCCCTCCGTCGCGAAGGAACCACTGGTCAAGGCGATTCACGAAGTTGTTCATCAACCTCATTACAAGTACGCTCACTGGGGGGCTTTGTTCGTGGACTTGAAGTCTGGCGATGTGGTTTTCGAGCACGCTCCCAGCAAACTGTTCGCTCCAGCATCCACAACAAAACTCTTCACGGTCGCGTGTGCCCTGGATGCCTTGGGAGCGGATCACCGATTTCAGACGCCCCTCGTCCGCCATGGGGAAATCAACGAGCAGGGGGAATTGATCGGCGACCTGATCCTGATCGCATCCGGCGACTTGAGCTTCGGGGGACGCACGACCTCCGATGGCAGGATTGCCTTTGCCAATTCGGACCATACGTATGCCAATGGCAATGCCGATGCCGAACTCACGTCCCCTGATCCTCTGGCCGGCTTGAACGATCTGGCGAAGCAGGTGGCCGCGTCCGGGATCAAGCGTGTCCGCGGCGACGTCTTGATCGATGATCGCCTGTTTGACAAGGCGGAATCGTCCGGCAGCGGACCCACGCATGTCACCCCCATCACAATCAATGACAATGTGGTCGACCTGCTGTTCGAACCGACGGAAGTGGGTCATCCGGCGAAGTTGACCATTCGACCACACACGGCATATCTGCATGTGGAGTCCAAGGTCACCACCGTCGAACATGGGAAGCCGCTGGCGACTTCGATCCAGGATCTGGGACATGGACGGATTTCGATTACGGGTACCATTCCGGCCGGACACAAGCCGCTCGTGCGGATCCATGAAGTCCATGACGCGACGGCGTTTGCCCGGACGTTGTTGATTGAAGCCCTGCATCGCGCCGGGGTCGGTGTGGATGCACCAACGGCGGCATCCACAACGTCCCGTCCCCTGCCATCCCCTGCCGAGGTGAAAGCCTTCCCTCGCGTTGCGGTGCACACGTCGCTCCCATTTTCGGAATCGGTGAAGTTGATTCTGAAAGTCAGCCACAATCTGCATGCCAGCACGCTGCCGCTGCTCGTGGCCCACAAGCACGGCGAGCGAACGCTGTCGGCAGGATTGAAGCGACAGCATGATTTCCTGAAACATGCCGGTGTCGACGTTGACACGATTTCTTTTGGTGGCGGTGCAGGAGGCGCACGGGGGGATTTTGTCACTCCGGACGCAACCGTGCAGTTGTTGCGTCACATGGCGAAACGGCAGGACTTTCCTGTTTACCACGATGCACTGCCGCGTCTGGGAGTCGACGGCACGCTTTCCAAAAATGTCCCGCACGACAGCCCCGCTCGTGACAAGGTCCAGGCCAAAACCGGCACGCTGTATTCAGACAACACCATGAATGGATCGACGCTCATGACCAGCAAGGCCCTGGCGGGCTACCTGACCACCGCCAGCGGACGCCATCTGGCCTTTGCCCTGTTCGTGAACAACGCCCACATCCGAGACGGAGTCACAACGAAGACATTTGGCGACGATCTGGGCAAGATCTGCGAAATCGTGTTGACGCATGAGTAATAATCCGCTCAAAGGCGGAAAACTGCGGCGCCGCGCACCTGTACGATGCAATTGTCATTCAAGCGACATATTCAGGCACAGTCACCCTAAATCGGTTGAAGCGAAATACTTCACAAGAATCGGTCGACAAGTCGCCGATACGCTACTACCGTGTGAATGCCGCATCTTCCCGGGATTACGTCCGGTCGGCGAAACCGGATGTTAAGGGCCCGCCTGGCAATCTATTGCCAGGCGGGTTTCTACTTTGGCGATCACGATTTCGCCTTCTGTTCAGCGCGCTGTCGGATCTTCTCCATCCAATGGCCCCAACCCTGGTCCACACCTTCGCGGTGCTGTTGTGTAATCAAACCGATGCCGCGATGGACGAATGCCAGTCGCGTCCCCGTTCCGGCGGTCGTGAAGCGATACTGCAGATGATTGAACGCCGGATACGACATCATCAGCGGACCACAGATCTCCAGCAGCGAGGGAGGCTTGATGACTTGGACATGGCCCCAGAGATGCCCCGTCTGATTGCCCAGATCACGATACCAGCGCCCGCCCGGCCTGGCTTCCAGTTGAAAGGGCATTGGGGTGCCGTCCATCATTTGCGCCGCCGGGCCCAGTTCCTCGAGCATCGCCTCAAAGGCGACCTCGATCGGCGCGGCGATGTCGACGGTCTTTTGAATTTCAAGCTGCTCGATCGATGACGGTGCCTGAGCCTGAGCGGTCATGGATTCTCCTTCGCGACAGACGATTGGGAAATTGATGTGAGATTTGCCAAGTCATAAAGTCAGACCGGTTCGACCCCAGTGCCGGGTAGATCCGGTTGCGTTTTCTGCTCGAGCGCACGTTTCTCGGCCCGCGCACGAATTCTGTCGAGCTGATGGTCCCAGTGCCGTTCGAACATTTTGACCCAATCATAGACGGACCGAAGTTGCTCGTGCTGGACTTCATACACGCGGCTCTGGCCTTGCTTGCTGACAGTGACCAGCCCCACTTCGCGTAACACCCCCAGATGTTTCGACACCGCCGGTTGCGGCAGTCCCAGGGCGAGGACAATCGCCCCGACTGCCAATTGCTTGTGCTGTGTCAGCAGTTCAATGATCTGTCGCCGTCGCGGTTCGGCGATGGCATTGAAGACGTCGGAGGTGGTCGGTGCTCGTGCCATACGCGAATTATATTCCCATATGGGA
Source organism: Planctomycetota bacterium (assembly GCA_018242525.1). GTDB lineage: Bacteria > Planctomycetota > Planctomycetia > Planctomycetales > Planctomycetaceae > Schlesneria. The sequence goes on from JAFEBS010000015.1 coordinate 97,550, forward strand.
ATATGTCAAGCCACGTTTTGCGTATTTCGATTTTGTGGTCCGAGCAACCGCGCGTCACGTGCAGTTACGCTAGCTCCGTTCGCAGTTCCAGTTCGAGGATCGCGGCAAGTTCTCGCAGCAATCCAGCACCATCGCCCCGATAGGCACTCCCATGCTGACAGGCGAGCGTCGTGGGATTGAGCGATGCCAACCGCTCCAGAATCGTGGCTGTTCTGGTGGAGTGTGCGTAGTAATCCATCGGTTTACGCATCGCTTCGCTGGCCGTGAGGATTTCCGATTCGGTGACAGGAATTGTTTCCGCCCCGGCCTGGGTGAAAAGATCTCCGCACAGCAATGTGGCGGTCGTTCGGTCAAACAACACTCCACAGTCCCAGCCGTGCGGAACGTGCGGAGTATCAATCCACTGCCACGACTTCTGCCCCGTTGAAAACATCTCGCCATCGGCCAATCCGCGGCCTGGCCGGTCAGCAAGATCGTTGAGCGATGTCATGACGCTGACGTGACTGGCAAAAGGGACGGCGCGCGGTGCCGCAGCCAGAAAGTCATTCATTGCACCCGCTTCATCTCCTTCAAAGTGAGAGTAGCCGATGTGACGCAGACGGTCGAGCGGAATAACCTTCGAAATCGCTTCGGACACATACGGAAACCACCGACGCCAGCCCGTATGGAACACCATCGGCTCATCGTCAACGATCAAGTATTGACTGAGATTAAAACCACCGGGGATGGCCTCGATCCGCAGAGGAGTGTTGATCCGGTAGATTCCAGCGGCAACCTCGTCAATTCGTGTGCCTGTGTGCGAATTTGTCAGCATTTCTGGCTCCGATGAAGACAATCGGCTCTGTACTAGAATGCAAGTCCGCGATGCTCGTGCTCAACTCCCCATGAAAGGGGAATTGAGTGTGACTGCAGTCAGCCGAGGGCTGATGAAGAAACTGAGTGCGCTGGGACTCGAACCCAGGACCTACGGATTAAAAGTCCGTTGCTCTACCGACTGAGCTACGCACTCCAGTGGCTGTTTTCAGGGATTTTCTTGCAATTGCCGAAGGCCAAAGTAGAATCTGACACCAGCGATTGACACCCGCCGTGACACCAGACAACTTTGGAGATCGGAAAAGCATGGCACAACCCAAGACAGCCAAGCCAAAAAAACCGTACCCCGAATTCCCGCTATTTCCTCACGCCACAAGACGTTGGGCAAAAAAGATTCGCGGAAAAATGGAATACTTCGGGCCGTGGGATGACCCCGACGGCGCGGTGGCGAAGTATCTTGCCAATCGCGACAGATTGCAAGCCGGTCTCCCCCGTTTCGATGCAATCATGGAGACACCCGCTGACACCCGCCTGCAGATGCGGGAACTCGTGAATCAGTTCCTGAACAGCAAACGCCGTCTGATGGAGAACTCAGAGCTGTCCCGCCGGATGCATCATGACTACTACTCGAATTGCGAAATGGTTCTCGACCTCTTGGGGCCGAGCACTTTGGTCGAATCCCTGAAGGCCGAAGACTTTGAATCGATGCGGGCCAAAATGGCTAAAGGCGTCGGCCTGGTGACTTTGGGGAATCGGATTCGAATGACGCGTGTGTTGTTCAAATACGGGTTCGATGCGGATCTACTCGACAAGCCCGTCAAATTCGGGCCAGGCTTCAAGACACCGTCGAAGAAACTGCTCCGGGCGGACCGGCAGTCTCGACCAGCCCGAATGTTTGAGGCCGAAGAATTGCGCCAGATCCTGGAAAAGTCTGACCCCATCCTGAAGGCGATGATCTTGCTGGGGATCAACTGCGGCTTTGGGCAGACGGACTGTTCCTCACTCCCCCAGTCCGTCATCAACCTAGAGACTGGTTGGATCACGTACCCGAGACCCAAAACGGCCGTGATGCGACGCTGCCCCCTGTGGCCGCAAACCGTCGACGCACTCCGAATTGCACTTGCCAAGCGACCCAAGGCCAAGCGGGAAGAATTCGCTGGGCTCACCTTCCTGACTCGATGCGGAGTCCCCTTTGTCCGCAACGGCTCAGTGGGATCAGTCATCGATGGAGTTGCTCAGCAGTTTCGAAAGTTGCTGGTCGACCTGAAACTCAACGGAAACCGGCGCGCGTTCTACGCGCTGCGGCATACCTTCGAGACCATTGGTGGGGGCAGCCGAGACCAGATCGCGACATCATACATAATGGGGCATGCACCCCAGTCGAACGACATGTCGGCCGTCTACCGCGAATCGATCGACGATAGCCGGCTGCGGGCTGTCACAGATCACGTTCTCGAGTGGTTGTGGCCCGTCGTCAAGCCGAAGAAAAAAGCGACCAAGGCAACCGCGACGAAAGTGAGGTAGTCCTCGTAGAGTGCCTCTTACCCTTTGGCGTCGGCCCGATCACCGATTGGCCCCATCAATCGTCCCGGGACGGTCACGAGCATGTGGATACAAGCACGCAGTCAGACCAAACGGGAAACACTCGTGCTGGACTTCAAGACATCGAAGCAAAGCCAGATGGATGGCATCGTGGCGACGCTCGAACGGTTGTATTCCGGGAAGCCTATTGGATCGCCTACGCTTGGTTTGGTCTTTCGGATGGAACACGCCCAGGTGCTCAAGTACCTGCATCAAGCGAAAGACGCCGGGCGCGTCACACCGATTCTCAATGTCCCCGGTGGAACGATCTGCGGGTGGGTTCCGGCGAGCGTCACGGCGACCGAATCGCTGGCGGAACAGAATGCCACGCGGGCTGTAACCGCCGTCAAGCAACTTGCAAGGAAAGGCAGGCTGGTCGCTACCAGTGCTGTCGCCCGGCACCTCGGTGTGCAGGGCTGGACCGTCGCACGCTGGCTCAAGTACGCCGAGCACATGGGGCTTGTGCAGTCGGAGCCAGGGCAAGGCTGGAAGCTTGCCTGAACACGGCGACGGCAACCGGGCCTGCGCTGGTCACGGATGATCGGCGCAGGCCCTTCTTATTTTGGGAGGGACCATCGTGAACGAAACGCTGGAACTGACCGATCCCGAACATCCGGACGCCGATGAAGCGGCGATGGCGACGGCGCGTCTGCTCATCGCCGTGCATGAACAGCGTTCGCGACAAATCGCCAAGGGCGATGATGGGCCAGACCACGAGGCCCAGGTTGGCCAGACGGAGGTCGCTGCATGACAATCCCCGCCAATCATGTCCGGTTCTATGAAGACTGCGTGGAATGGCCAAACACACCCGAATATCAGGCGGCAGAGCGGGCGTACCGCGACGCATTCCTCTGTTCGGCTCGGGAAGCCGCTCGTTGGCAGACGCTCGATGAGGCGGCCATCGACGCGGCGTGGGCCGAACGCAAGCGAGTGCGGAAGCAAGCCGAGGTGCTGATCCCGTCATCGGTGCTGTTCGATCGGCCCGGTCTCGACAGCGACCAGATCATCTATGTGGCGGGCCATGCCAGGGAAGCGGCCCGGACCCGCGGGCGAGTGCATGGGTTCGAGTTCGTTCGACAGTGCCGTGATGAACTGCTGAAGGCCGGCGTCGATGAACGGCAGATCGGCCCGATCATCATCAGACCCTGGGTCGAACATGTGGCCGAGTGGTTCGCCCGCGATCTCGACCCCGAGCGGATCGCCATTCCTCCGCGACCGGACGACCGACTCACGGAAAGGCAACGCCAGATGCTCGAGCAAGCCAAGGAGATCATCCGCAACAGCGATCCCAACAAGCCACACGCGATCTTGCAGCGATTGGCCGGAGTGACCCGCGAGATGCTCGAATGGCTCTGGCCCGGCCGCATCCCGCTGGGCAAGCTCACGCTGCTGGCGGGCGACCCAGGCCTCGGGAAGTCGTTCGTCACACTCGACATCGCTGCCCGTGTGTCGAGGGGCGATGCCTGGCCCGATATGCCGCTCTTTCCACAACCACCCGGCGGCGTGCTGCTGTTCAACGCCGAGGACGACCTGGCCGACACCATTGCGCCGCGTCTGGATAAGGCCGGTGCCGACGACACCAAGATCATCGCCGTCGAAGGCGTGTCGATGTTGAACCAGCGACGCCACTTCTCATTGGAAGTCGATCTGCCACGCCTCGACGAGGTGCTGGTCGAAAACCCCGGAATGCGTTTGGTTGTGATCGACCCCATCGCAGCCTACTGCGGCAAGGTCGATTCCCACAAGAACAGCGAGGTACGGGGCCTGCTCGCCCCGCTGGCGGAACTGGCCAGTCGCCACCGCGTGGCCGTGGTCACCGTAACGCACCTCTCAAAATCGGGTGGAACCAAGGCGGTCTATCGGGCGATGGGTTCGCTGGCGTTCGCGGCCGCAGCCCGTGCCGTGTGGGCCGTGACGAAAGACCCGACCAATCCCGAACGCCGCCTGCTGTTGCCAGCCAAACTCAACCTGGCCCGCGATCCCGATGGGCTGGCCTATCGCATCGACGATGGCAAGGTCGTGTGGGAATACGAACCGGTGGCGATGCATGCCGACGACGCGTTCGCGGCCGAAGCAGCCGCATCAACCGGCAACAAACAACGTGGCAACGAACGGCAGGACGCCATCCGCTGGCCGCCAGGGCCTCGCGACTGAGATCGAGGAATTTGAAGCAGAATCTGTGGCATTTCTCGTCTGTCATCGAGCCGGAGTGGAACCCAAGTCCAGTGACTATCTCTCAGGGTACTTGAAACGAGACGGAGAGATTCCACCGATCAGCCTGGACTGCGTCCTGAACGCTGCGGGAACGATAGAGCAAATGGGACGGAACAAACTGAAACTCCGGAAGCCGTAACTGATGGATCGCAGATCACGAAGCAGGAATGTGAAAAAGTCGACTTCACAACCCGGATCACCGAGTATTACATTAAACTTGACGAGCGTTAAGTACAATGTAACAATGATCGCAGGCCAATTACACCGATTGGTCAACGATTACTTCGGAGACAAAGCCGTGCAAAGAATTGTCACCTACTTCCGGGTCTCGACGGCGAAGCAAGGCCAGTCCGGATTGGGTTTGGAAGGCCAACAAGCGGCCGTTGATGCGTTCGTTGCTCGTCGTGGGTGTGAAGTTCTTGCGAGCTATACCGAAGTGGAATCGGGAAAGTTGTCCGTTCGTCCTCAATTGGCCAAAGCGTTGGCCCATGCCAAGCGGGCAAAAGCCACGTTGGTTGTCGCAAAGCTCGACCGGTTGGCTCGCAACGTCCATTTTATGTCGAGTCTCATGGAATCCAGAGTCGATTTCCTGGCGATCGATCTGGAACATGCGAACCGCCTGACGATTCACATTCTGTCGGCGGTGGCAGAAGGGGAAGCGAAAGCGATTTCAGATCGCACAAAAGCGGCCTTGGCGGCGGCAAAGGCACGCGGAGTAAAGCTTGGATCCGCGCGGCCTGGACATTGGGATGGTCATGAGGAGGCCCGCCGAACTGGAGGGCTGAAAGGGCTGGAAACCGGACGGGCGGTGCTGAAGAAGGCCGCGAAAGAAGCCTACGCTGATCTCATTCCCGAAATGCAAGGCCTGCGAACCGGCGGCAAGACGCTTCAAGAAATCGCAGACGCACTCAACAGCCAAGGCCACACTACCCGCCGGGGAAAATCGTGGAACGCCGTTCAGGTGATGCGGGTGCTTGGCCGGGCGACCTGAATTGGTTCGAGCAATTTCAGCAGCCCACCGGCGTGGCCGTGAAAATCCCGACACGCGATCAGACCGTCGTGAATGATGCCCGCCGGCGAACGGCGACGTTCCGCCAGCGAACTCCCACGGTGCCTGTGGCCCTTCGAGTATGGCGAGAGATTGCCCGAGGGGGGTGTCCCCCCCACGAGCAGGCTCACCGCTTTTAGGTCAGCCGTCTGGAGTTTTTGAGATTTTCAAACGTCACCTGCACTGAGTGCGATTCATTTCTGGAATCGCGACGACTCCGCAACCGCTGAAAAGCAACGATTGCGCTATGTGAACAACTGGCGACGGAAGAAGATTTCGATGGCGGGCATCACCACAATTGATGCCGATGTCAGGAACACCAGTGCCGCGATCGCCGCGGCGCTGATAAACGCTGTGGCTGGCGAGTATCCCGCTGGCTGAGGACTTCGATCGGAAGCCGCGAAGTGATAGGGCGTGACAACCGTACGGCCTGTTTCCACCAGATGATCCAGATAGAACGGATTCAATCCGTTCAGATTCGTCACCAGCACGACGGTATCCGGGTGGTCACACAAAGCCGCATCCACGGCAATCGCGTTCGTTGAGTTCAAATCGATCATCCCCGATGCGCGCGGCACTGATGGCGTAAACGGTTCATTGCCCAGGTATTCGATCGCCAGGGATTCCTCGCGATCCCGTTGCGCGGCGATCTCGCTTGCGCGGTCTTGGCTCTGGGGGAATGTCGTTGCCGAAACAGCATCACGATTCTGGTTGATGTCTTGCTGCATAGTGATTCCTTCCTCGTGTAAGGTTGAAGCGGTGGGCAAGCTTCGGTGTTTCGCCCCCGTTACTAACAAGTCCACCACTGCGGTCAACACGCACCAAATCTGTCAAGATTGACGTAAATTCTCGAAATTGATTCCTGCACCGGCATGCTCGATGGCGTCAGAGACCACGGCATCCCACGCCATCACCCCAACGAAACCATCAGTCGAAACATTCGTGCCAGCCGGTCGAAAACAGAACGCCGTTCTCGCGATTCGGCCGTCTCTTCGACGACACCGGACAAATGATGCAGTTCCGCAGACGCCCCGTCGTAGAGGGCCGAGAGGACCTGGTCGCCGTCGCGCAGCGCCTGTTCGTGCGAAACCGCGATGAAGGCACCAAAGACGAGCAGCGAGACACGTTCGGGATTGGAACGCAACAACTCTCGAAAGCGCCGTTGGGCACTGTCAAGAAAGTACGCACCCGCTTCCGACTTTTCGGTGTCAGCCAGGATCCGCGACAGGTCCTGCAAGCACGCTTCCCGCCAGTCCGGTTGCTGTCCCACGGCCGCCGGAGACCGAACAAGGGACTGCGCGACACCGTTCCAAAGATCATCGCACGACCTGAGAACGGCACTGCGATTGCGGCCGGTTCCTTGAAACGAGACGTCAAATTGACGGGGAATCCCGCGCACGTAGTTCCGGAATGTGTGCTTGAACGGTTCATTCACTCCACCGGATTTCTCCCAGACCCGCCGAAATTCGGCGGTCCATTGGTCGAGCAGGTCGGCAGGAACTTCACCCCCCGGATCGCACAACAGATGCGGCTCGCATTCGGAAGGTGCCTTGAAATGCAGTTCAACAAATTGGGATGAACGCAGGCTGGACATGGGAGTTCCTTCTGGCAATTGGAGGTACAAACGAAGACGCGAGGAACCCGCCGTCGGCGGCGGATTCCTCGCGCCAGAAATTGGGACAATTCTAGACGACAGCACCACGATGCTTGATCGGAACGATCCAGGGAGAAATCGCGTCGAGATCGTCCGCCAGCAGGTTGACGAGGCGGCCGATGGTCGCCTCTTGCGACGCATGGGGGACGTCCTGCGGCAGCAGTCCATGCAGCAGTACCCACGTCAATAGTCCGACAATATTGAACGGCTCGATGTCGTCACTGACGAGCCGATGCAGTGTGCCTCGGGGGTTACGGTCGCCGGTATTCCGTCCGATCGCTTCCGCCCGACCGAAACCGAATCCCGATGTCGGAATGATGGCCGCTTCGCGAACCTTGGACATCATCGACACCGCCTGCACCAGCGGAGCAAGCGATTCGCGTAGGACATCGTCCGTCAGCGTTTCCCGAGCACGCTGCTCGCTCGGAAACATTGCATCCAGTTGCGTCATCCCGATGGCCACCGCACAGGGTTTGTCGCTGGTATGCATCTTGATCGCCTGCCGTAGATAGGCGGACGTCAATCGCAGGTCTTCCTTGTACTGACGCAGTCCGTCGACATTGTCGGACGCGGGTGGAACGGCAATCATCGGCACCAGAACATGCGCCGATGCCAGGCGTCCGCAATAACGGTCGTACAGTTGACGTTGTGCGGGAGGGCTGTCCGAGTCCGTTCCGGTCAGGACCTGCCCGATCATCTCGTGCGTTTGAAACCGGACGCGCGTCTCGTCCCCCTCTTCCAGATCGTATTCCAGGACATAGTCATCCTGGGTCGACGGCAAACCCGCATCTCCCTGCAGTTCTTCCGTGCGGCGTCTTAACTGCCGCAGGATCTCGTTCGACTTCAGCGGATCGCTGACGCCGAAATACAGGCCGGACGGCAGATGCGATCCTTCGCAGACTTCGTTGATGGCCGTCAGCGCCACGGTCTTGCCCGTTGCCGGCCGCCCAATCATCTCCATCGACAATTGGAGCAGTGGTGCGGAATGTGGAGTACCGGACACAGCAACCGATTTGAAGCCCAACATGGCAATTCTCCTGATTGTTGACATCGAAACTTAAAAGACAAAACTGATCCAGACGACACAGTGCGATCACGATTTGCGATTGACGGACTTCCGCGGCAGCAGTTCATCGATCCGCAGTCCTGCTCGCTGGAAATGAGGTTCTTCCCCATTCCGGGGCAGTTCTGAGCTCACGGCCCGTCGCATCGCTGCCTGGCCCTGCTGGACGGTGGCAGAATGACCATTCGAATGCAGAGTGGAATCAATGCGTCGCGACGGACGCTGTCCGCCGGCCTGGTGGCGGAGGCCGTTGAGGATCGAAACCAGGGCCGCCGCCGAACCGAGCAGCAACCACAATGGCAGGGGCTGTTCCTGGGCTTCACGCCGGATTCTGGCCAGCAGCGCGGTCGCATCGGGACCGGTCAGCCAGGCGACGTTCTCGGGATGCACCAGTCCATAAACGGACAATCCCAGGACACTGATCAACAGCGTCGCCACCAGCACCATGCCAACCCTACATCCCCATTGCCGCAGTCGCGAAGACGGCAACGCCGCCACTCCAATCACCAGCAGTCCGATTCCCATCAGAATTCTAGCCGTCATGATTTTTCCTCTTTCTTTCTACGGGGGGTGGCGCTCGATGAACTTGAGGAACGCGCCATTGGCTCGAAGGAACAATTGAGGTCGAGCGTGCCTCGCCATGACCCTGCTGATCACGACACTTGAAGAAGCTTCGAGCCGGGCGAAACCGGCAGAGATTCCGTAACGATTTCTGCAAAAAGCACGAATTCGAGAATTCGAACGCGACGACAGAAAAAAATTTCCGCTGATCGACGCTCCGCGCCTTATTCAACAAGGGCATCCGCCATCAACGCACGAACCAGATCACCGGGAACGAGGTCATGCGATCCAGGCACGCATCACACACACAACGACGACGGTTGACTCTGTCACTTCTTGGCAACTGGCTACTGCTGTTCTGTCCGATCCCCATCGGCCCGATGCGAAGACGACTGGCGGGCGGTGTGAATCAACAGGGAGATCTGGAATTCTACAGCCACCCGAATTTTGTCTGCTGCTGCCACGTCATCTGGATCGGCTGGCTGGCGACGGTTGCCGGGATCTACAATGAGCATGCCGCAGAATTCGCGATGTGGCCGCTGCCGGTGAATTGGCTGAATGGACTCTGGCTGGTGGCAGTGATCCTGACATTGCTCGTCTCGGGATTGAAGTTTGATCGAATCGCGTGTGGATTTCTCCTGGCCGGAACCATCATCGTCGTCCTGCTGGCAGTCGTCTTGGAGAACCTGACACGTTTGTCGATTCGCGGCCTTGGCTGGGGCTGGCTGCGTAACATCCCGTTGCAATTGAGCTGGGGCGTTCCCTGCCTGACGTCGCTGATACTGGGTGTCGTCTTCGTGGCCGTGGCGACCTGGCAGTCCCTGAACGACCGCTGGATTCTGCCGTCGGTCGGCAGCTATATCGAGCATGTGAACTTCCAGCAACGCGATCGCAGTATTGCCCGCGGGGCAAAAAGTTTTATCGCGTGCTTCGACTGCCTGTTGCGCCGCTACCTGTTGTTCGGTTACGGTGACATCGAGGTTCGCTCGGCGACCGGCAATACCATTGTCGATCGAATTGAAGGCGTCTTCTTCGCGACGTGGCATGCGGAGCGCATGAAACGCCGCCTGGCGATCACGGACGTGTCGTTCAACGCCGCCGAAGCCGAACATGAGGAAGAAGAAGTTGAATCGCTCGGTTGAGCGATTCGGAGATGAGTTTGTCAAACACTCAAGCAAGGAGATCCGAACATGTCCGCGTCCCAGTCCGTCCCATTGCCTGTCGTTCCATCTGAAATGCCGCCAATTGCCCGGCCCGTCGCGTCGCCAGACACGGAACCTTCCTCCGCCGAATTGGCGGCGGAGTTGAATCGTCTGGAAACGACAGAACGCATCGAACGGGATCGCAAGGCTGTTGCAGAGCAGGAACGCCTGCGCCAGCTACGCGACCTGGCACGATACGATTGACCCTTTCGTAGGCGCTACCCCGAATGATTCGGCGATTCGCCAAATCGACTTAAGGTCAACGGCGTCGTAGCGGAAGGGCGCAAGCCCTTCGGTCCGTCCGGTGTCGAGAAACCATCCAACTCGACACCGGACGGCTTGCGCCGTGCCGCCAACAACTAGGCATACCAGTGACGATGAGAACCGGCGGCTTGCGCCTTGCCGCTCATGATGCGACCTTTGGTTGCCAACCCTTGGCAGGTATCGCAGAATATCCAGTCCACGACAGAATTGTTCTTGAAGGGCCTGGGGAATGTGGGGCGCGATTGTAGATGATCGGGCACGGGGACACTTTCTGGATGCCATCCGTCGGTTCCTGCCGACGAATCACATCGGTCATGTCCACGATTGCCACATGGCGTTTCGTGCCCACTTCCTGGGAATGCCGACGGATGATTCGCACAATACCACCTGCCTGCTGTTGGATGCGGCCGCACAGCAGGATGTGAAACAGGTTGTCGCGCTGGTTAATTCCAGTGATACTTCGACAGCTTCGCACCTGAACTGGTTGTTCCCGGCAGGGGATCACTCGACACTGCTGCAGTCCCGCCTGTCGATACTGCGTGCTGTTGCGTCAGACGCAGGAACGGACACGATTCAGGAAGTTCTGCTTAACGCGGTACGCGGTTACGCGACCGCGATGAATTCCAGGCCCTCGGCGCCAGGAACAAGTCCCGGTCGGTCCCGGATCCCACAGTTTCTGCTTCAATTTCAAGAACGTCGAGAACTCGATCACTGGACCACGCTGCTCGAAGCGGTCGAACGCGCCTGGCGCCAGGAGTGTCAGCGCGGTGACGAACCCGATTGGGACGATCCGGCATTACTGATGCTGGGGCAGACGCTCGCCTATGTCCTGTTTCGGGGAGAGATGCCCGTGGAAGGCGCTCCCGTCGCGACCTGGGTGTTGCTGGCCGCGGGCGAGCAAATTGAGCGTCCCAGTTACAGGTATCTGGTCCCGGTGGGCCTCGTGGCGCGACTGGTCATCGAAAAAGTTCCGAACGGCGGCGGGCTGCTTTATCCCGATTGCAGGTACGGCGGTTACCAACCCGTCGACGACAGTTTTCAGCAGGGATTGCGCAACGTGATGACGGTCCTGCGTGGTCGCGCCGACTGGGTCGAACGTGGCGGAGACCAGTTTGACTTTCGCTGGCGACTAATCCCGTTCGGTCCGCCCGACTCTGAGCATGAATCACCTCTGCCGATTCTTTTGCAGCAGATCCGGGGACGTTCCGCCGAGGTGGCGTTTGCCTGTGCGATTCGTGCGTTGCTCTGGAACGAACGTCTCGACGCTCACTTTGCGGTGTCCGCTTGCTTTGAAGATCCGACGAAACCGCACGGCCGGCTGGAACAGGTCCTGGGAATTGTGGAGAAGCGGCAGGGCGTGCGCAGTCACTCGGCGGCGACGGAATCAGAAGCCGCATTGAAGATCCGGCAGATCGACGGCATTGTCCTGGCAGGGGAGCGGCCTGAAGCCGACGATCTCGGGTGGATCGAACCCCGGATCTACCGTGTTCCGACGTTCGACAAAGCCTATCGTCAATTGTCGGACTACTGCCGGATGGCAGACAAGTTGAAGTGCCATCTGAAAACCCGTGCCGACGAACTACTGGAAGCAACGTGCGCTCCGTATGTCCCGTCGTCGTTGTCGCGACGTCGGCGCGGCGATCCGCTGAAGAAGGAACCAGACGTCGTCTTCGTTCCGCTGGAACCGGCAGAGATCGCCACTCTGCTGCAGGGCGATGACGTCGGGACGCGAACCCGCTTGCTCGGTGAGAGTGGACTCGGCAAATCGACGATCTTGATCGACGCAGAAACTTCGGTCGCCGGTTTGCCGGACAATCGCATTCCGATCCGGTTGGGTGCTGGTCCCGCATGCTGTGCGCGGGATGGACTGAATCGCTGGGTCCGCTTGCCGCTCCTGTCGGATTTTCACTGGGACGGCGACGCCTCGGTATTCATGGAGCAACTGGCGGAACGCCTGTTCGGAGAGTATCTGCCCGACCGCCAGGAACGGAATGCGTTCATTGCCGAAGTGGTGCGACGCGGGGACGCGTGTTTTCTTTTCGATGCGATTGATCAGACCGACGGGACGCTGAAACTGGCGAAGTTCTTGAAGTCCGATGGAATCCGGAACTGTCCGGTCCTGTTGTCGGGACGTCCGGAAACCCAGCAGACCAAGACGGACAGTTTCGCGGAAGTCACCTGGGACACCGTTTGGATGGACCCGTTTGACGACGAGCGCATTCGAAAGTTCTGGGGTGCGGCTCCACTTCTCGACCGGCTGCTGGAAAACCAGGATTGGGAGGCATTAAGAACAGTCCCGGTTCTGTTGCAGCAGATGCGGCGACTGGCGCTCGCAGGGCATCTGGAAAACCTGCCCAATCGTGAAGCGGTTTATGATCGCACGCTGCAGATGTTGGTTCAGCATGGCAAGGATGGAACCAAAGATGCCGGTCACCAGGAGATCTTTGACAAAGACCTGAAGAAAGTGGTTGCGATTCTGTCGGAAATCGCTTGGGAGACGATACAGCGGGAATCATCGGCATCGGCCGATGAGGGTGGCAACTTCACAGGAGTCTTGGAAGGAGACGCCTATTCCGCGCTTCTGGATCATCACAAAAACCTGTTGGGGCAGCTTGATCAATTGAACCTGACAACCCGCCAGACTTACCTTGATGAATTCAACTTGCGGCACGAGCAGTTTGCCTGGCGTCATTTTTCGTTCTGCGAATGGTTCGCAGGATTGCATCTGGCGAAACTGCCGGAAACCGAGCAGTCCACCGCGATTCAGGACCATGGGCGCGATCCACGCTGGGGATCGATTCTGCGATTTGCTCTCGGAGCGGCTCAACGTGAGAAAAAGACCAGCGTCGTCAATCACCTGGCAACCAGCCTGTTGAAATCGGGCGCGCCGTTTGTCTTGTGGAAGAGCGTGGATGAGGATGGAATTCGCCCCGACAAGGAACTGGACAACCTGTGCCGATGGCTGGTTCATCGAAGTCGGACATCGTGGAAGAACAATCAAGTCTCGCCGTGGGACGGTCGCACGGTCCAGTCGCGGCCCCACCTGAACGGTCGAACTGCCCCGATCGTCAGATCACTATTTGCGATTGACGAGGATGAGCCGTGGCAGCGGCGAGACAGTCGTTGGTTGCACGCAGCCTGGCAACTGGTCGTCGATGGTGCGGTCAGTTCATTGCCGGAAGTTCGTCGAAACTGCAAGGAAATTCAGCACAAGTTTCTGAGCGAATTCGAGCGAAGAGTGGAATCAGCGGCGCTTCGTTATCGCGGTTGGCAACGCTCGGACTGGGAACGATCCGACCGCGGTCTGCTGCAACTTGTTCCTGACGAAGTCCTGGTCGAGTTGGGGTTGATGACACCGGAGCAGTTGCGATCGATCCGGTACTGGCCTATCGTCGATCCCGCGACAGGACCATCGTCTTACGAACAGCGTCGTGACCAATTCGACCAGGCCCTGAAATCGGTCGGTGCGAACTACTGCCAATGTCCCCCTGAGGGGTGGGAGCATCAGTATCCGAATGACAATGGCTCAACCCGTGATCCCCGTGAATGCCTGATTGGCGAAGGCGGTCGCCGCACAGTCCATGTGTTGCCGGCCAACCACCAACTGCAGCGGACTCCGGTGACAAACATCCAGTTTGAAGCGTTTGATCCGTCGCACCGCTCCCTCCGTCATAGGGAATGGCGTCGCCCCGAGGAATCGGAGGAAGAAGCACTGGACAATCATCCGGTTGTGGACGTGACCTGGTATGAGGCCGTCATGTTGGCGGTGTACCTGACGGGAAATGGTCGCTTCGGAACGTTTGAACTCCCGTTCGAGAATGATTGGGAAGCCGACTGTCGGGCCGGGCGGGATCAGCCGGATGACAAGTACGGCATCGCTTGGTGTGACGAAAACCAGCAACCGATTCTCGATGCCCAGGGACGCGAACAATTCGATAGTCTGTCATCCTACGGTGCCAATTTCGACGGAACCTACTCCGACGGAGAGGCTAAGGCAGAACCTTATCGCGAGGGAACTATACCTGTCGGGCAGTTTCCTGCGAACGGCTTCGGCTTGGTTGATATGCATGGTCAGGTCTACGAATGGATGCAGAATTCGTATGAGTCCAGAAACCGGGCTCAGAAGGGCATCCTAAATCTTGATAGCAATGACGTTTGCGTTCGTGGCGGCTCCTGGGGCGACGACGCCGGGGGCACCCAATGTTCGGACCGGGACTGGTTCGCACCCGCCGATCGGGACAGCGTCATTGGAGTTCGCTTGACCAGGACTCCGTAGCCCTTTTCCCTCTGGCTATCTCGCCTTCTGCCCTTTATCTTTTACCCTTACAGCGACACGCGCAGCGTGGCGCGCGGGTTGTTTTTTGAAGAGTCCCACGGATAAATCGAAAGCGATGGGAATCCCGCGTGATCGATGGTTTCCCGCTTACGTCGGAATGACGGACACCGAGCGCATCACGCGGTTTCACGAACCGGGCGACAGTGGGGACAATCCTCCGCGGCCTGCACGGTCGCTCCGTCGACGCGGCAGGTGGCCGTACTCCAGGCGATGCGCTGCCAGAAGGAGCTGGTCGTTCCCCGCAGCAGTGACAGCCAGAGTTCCAGTCCAGCCCCCACGGCAACGCCGTTCAAATGGCCAAGCGATCCGGCACGCTGTTGATGCCAGGCGATGGGCTCGCCGCGATGCAGGCTTCCCCGCGGAGCCGCGAACTCGTACAGCGACTGTTCCCGAACCGCGATCCCGCCCACACATTCCACACAGCCATCAGAGGGCAGCAACAGGCGGACATCCCCTGACAATTCTGTTTGCCCCCGGTCATCGCGCGTGATCGACGTGCCGATGTCCAGATGCGGAATCAGCAATTCACGCGACAGCCACGAAACGGCTAATCGCGCGGCCTCCTGATCGACACAGGAAATGACCAGTTGAAATCGTCCGCGCAGCCGGGCCAGGATCTCGGTGACAGGTTCCGGTTGGCAATGGACCAGCAGATCGGGGTTGAACTCCACCAGGTGCCGGGCCAGGGCCAGAACCTTGAACTGACCCACATCGTCCAGCGCCATCCCCGGCATGGCGTCCAGGTTCGCCAGTTCCAGCTGATCCGGATCAACCAGCGTCAGGTGCGAAACCCCCAATCCGGCCAGCTGCCAGGCCGCCAGAGTCCCATTCCGCCCGCAACCGACCAGCAGGACATGGGATGACCGGACCTGTCGCCACAGCGAGGCTCCCAGCGCCCCAGCTGTCCGGCTCCACCGTCCCTGTTCGGGAATCGGTTCGGCGGGGAATCCCGTTTGATGATCCAGCGCCAGCATCCCCGGCCCGACAACACGCAATGATTGCAACGGGAAGCAATGGCCCTGCTGATGGACGACACCTTCCCATTTTCCGCGTTCGTGTCCGTTCAGCACGACGGCCACCACTGTCTGCGATTGCCGGGGTCTGGCCTGCTGGATGACCTGCATCGCGGTTTGGCCTGACCGTTCCATCGACAGGATGATCCAGTTCGTCAGCGGCCACCGCTGGCTCCCCTGGGGGAGATCCGTGACGACATCCAATCGATCAACAAGCCACTCGGTTCCCCCGGAAACAGAAACGGCTCGGATCGAACCAGCGGCTATCAGTCCCGGATCCATGAGTATGGCACGAAGCGCCTGTTCCCAGGGACCGTGCGACAGAACCAGTCCGTGGTGGGATTCGCTGGCATTGACGAGGGGAAGTTGAGACATATTCGGGCCTTTTATGCCGGCGACTGGAGTCACGATTGCCTCTCTAAACCGCTCATCGTCCGTTGAGAAGACTCGGTTCCAGCAGCAATCGGCGGAGTTCCACTTTTGCCAGGTTGTGCTTCTTGACTAGCGTTTTTATGCAACATCCCATGACTTCGGCCGCTTCACTCTGCGACTTCCCTTGAACATCGCGTAACTCAAGAATCTCTCGCATTTCTGGATTCAACTTTGAGAACGCGGTCTGGATAACTTTCGAATCAATGAATTCCCGATCGCGCAGCTCTCTCTCTTGCTGTGCCTTCTCAACTTCATGCCGACATGGTGGATCCAAAGGCATGACACCGTCTTCTGACACTCCGCCTGCCGTTTCCAGTGACGATTCGTGTGGCTTCTTCTTGCGACGATATTCCATTACGGACAAACTCAACGCTCCCGTCACAAACCCGGGTGAGTGGCACCGAGCGATATCTCGATAAAGTCGCATCATCGTCTCCTGAACGACATCTTCCACATCATTGTCGTGGACGCCCAGATATCGCGCTGTTTGCACGAGTGAGTCGCGGCTTGTCCCCAATAGCCTCTGAAATGCGTCCGGGCATCCCTGTTGAAGTCGAACGACGAATTGTTTGTCTGCGAAGAGCAGTTGAAGGCGGGGCATCATTTGTCACCCCCTTCCAGGACCATTCGCAACAGCCAAGTCGATTTCCGATCGTGCGCCGCTTCGATCTCGGACACGTAGCGGAACTCACACTTCTTTCCTCCGTCAGCGCCCTCGTGAATCGGCACAAAGCAGAAGTGCCCCTGCTGCCATGACAGCATCGAACTGACCTGAAAATCGTTCAGCAGCGGTAGATCGGCATCCGTCAAGGGACGAATCGTCAGTGTGGGATCCACGGGGCCCGCGACGTCCGGCCAGGGGAAATCGGGAACATGGACTTCGCCAAACACGGGATGTACTCGCCGTTCGACCTGGATGGGAAAACAGATCGGCACTGCTCCGGGAGAGTGCAACTCGGCAATCACAAGATCTCCATTCTGACCCTCTGGAATCGCTGCCATGACTGTCAGACTTCGGCCTTTCCGATCGGCTCGAAAGCGACTCTGCGACATGACAGAGGATCGAGCCGCGGTCTTTGCATCGGCTGACTTCGCGGCAGCGACACGTAATGGTTCCGCGGTCCTTCCCTCTCCAACGTTACGTTCCGCAGCAGTTCGGATTTCAGAAATGGGACGGATTTCTGACCGGGGAATTGACATCGAGAACGAGACCAGACCCTGTTCCGGGTCGATCCGGCCTTTCGCGAAATCGAATTTAGCCAGCACGAATCCGAACGGACGCCAGCCTGACGGCCAGTGACCGGAAATCTCCAGAGAGTTTCCCCGCCGCGTGAGCGTCAAAGGGAACGACTCTCTCGTGTCACCGTTCACGAACTCGACCACTGTGGTGACGGTTCCCCCTTCGGAAAGTTCCGCCCAATGGGGTGGGTTCGCAAGTCTCCACAGGCGCGAGTGTTTCAAGCTGGGAAACAGATCTGGCGGAACCTGTCGCGGTGTCTCCGCATCCTCGGTTTCGGTGAGCCAGCTCGCGAATCCGGCCAATTGCGGATTGTCATCTATCGCATCAAGAACCCGGCGGGCTTCATCGGGGTCGTCGATCATTCCTTCCAGGAATCGAACGACATCCCTTTCCGTAATCGGTTGCATGGTCTGCCTCCCAAGAGAATCGGAACTTCAACTTCTCTATTAAGACTCTGGCGGTAAGAAACACGCACACGATTTCCCAAGAAATCTCACTTTTTCGAAGAATCTCAATCCACGGGACACATTCGATTGCTGCCACAAGCGTTACGGCGTCTTGTTAGAAGCAGAACATCAGAGAGACGGCTCTCCGCGAGAAAACGGTCTGTCGCGGAACGAAAGGCGACTCCAGGTGATTCCTGCCGACGGAGACAAAACCCATGACACGCCCGTCCCATTTTCAGCAGTCTTACTACAGAGGCCAATTGCGGGCACTACTTTACTGCAATGATGCGGGTTGCACTCTGGATCTGTCGGAACCGCAGCCCTCTATGTGCGACTGCTATCGTCTGGAGATTCTGTTGCAGCCGGTCGATGCGCACGGCTGGCCGCACGGGCAGGCTCGTTTGCTGTATGAGGCCGCGATCCCGATGTCCCCCCGGATCGACACAAACGTCGCCGTTGGGTTTCTGCGGTTACCGTTTCGCCTGACCGAGGACGTGCTGAGTCGATGTCACCTGCGGTTGCAGTGCATTAGAATCGTACCCCATCACACCACGGATCGGACCCTGCCAGAACAATACCCCGGAGATCCCCATGACGCTGTCTGAGGCCGAGATCCCAACCGCATTCGCCTGCTGGGACCCGCACAACGTCGAATATCGCGGCGACTTCGACAGACATTGGTGTCGCGCGGTCCCCACGATCCTTGAGTATAGTCGATCGCGGCGCGGAGCGTTGGATGCGAACCTGACCCTGAAACTGGATCCGTTGTGCAAGTCGCTGAACGGTCAAGCTGCCCGCGGGATCGCTGCGGATCTTGTCCTGTTGAGCGGGGAGGCCGGTGCAAAGGCGGCAAACCAGTTGATCGCGCTAACACGGGGACTACTGAGTGGTGTTCAGGTCGCCAATCAACTCTCAGCCTGGAATCCCGGTTCCGACTTACCAGAAGACGCTTGCAGGTCACTGGAAAACTGTCTGAGCGAATACCATCACGCATGGAATCTGAAATCCCCGATTGCCACGTTTGTCGATGGCCATCCGGCGGGAATCACTTCTGGCCGTGCGGCGGCGATCCTCGGCCGGTTCCACGCAACTTTGCCACGGACGCCGCCCGAATGGTGGACGGAATCGAACTGGTTACTGGTTCATCGCCTGCTTTCCTTTCTGCTCGATGACCAGTTGCTTCCACCGGCATGGCCAGAAGACCGCGTTCAGATGTTGCTGGTGACCAAGGATGATGACGGAAAATACAGTGGCCTGACGGTCCCGATCTCTACCGGGGTTTACGAGGAAGGTTATCCATCTCCCTACCTGGACCCGATCGCACTGGGAGTCACGGTGCTCGACGAAGAGATGCTGGACAGTCTGCGGATCGCCGCACGGATCTGTCGTCCCCCGTTGGCCCGTGGCTCAGGCCTCGCCAACGGGCGCTCGCTGCGAATCAGTCCGCAACCGGGACTGCGCAACCTGCTGGTTCTTCAAGGAGATTCCGCCGGCGGCCTGGTGACGCTCGCCGCTTATGCCTCGGCCTCGGGTGAGAAGTATCGATTGAATAGGAATTCCACAGCCTCGTTTGCGCTGCAGGTGCAGGAATCGCAACGCGAACGGCTGCTCCCTGAGGATATCCGCCTGGGGCCGGTCGATTCTGAATGCATCGAAGCCAAACTCCAGGCCGCCTGTGAAGACAAACTGACCCAGGTCTTCCTGCACGGCTCTCAATCCAGCGGACCACCGGGAGCCGAATCCCCCTGGCGGGATTGGGTGCCGCGACTGCGGTTGAAGGTACATGTCATCCCGGTCGGTCCCACCACTGACGACAGCCTCGAAACAGGACCGGGCGATCCGTCCGCCGTCACGCGCAGCTCTGCCGTCGCCACGCTGCTGGAAATGATTGACCTGATGACGGGTGATGAACGGATGGAACGCGCCGTGGCAACCGTCGCGGCACAGTCAGTGGAGGACTGGAAGATAATCCGAGCGGGGCAATCCGCCGATACGGGGGAGAATCATCATCTGGACCTGTTCATCCCGCCGGGAGTTTCCATAGTGGCGTTCGACGAAGATCTGCCGGACACGCCTGGCACCACTCCTGACTGGGCGATTGAGCGAAAGCCACGGCGCGATGCGAAGCGGCAACAGCGCCGTCGAAAATCTCGTCGTCGCTTTCCCGTCAAAGGCGGATTCAAAACGCTGTTGAATCATTTTTTTATGAACAAGAATCGACGTCTGGTCGTGACGGAGGATGCGGGAGCGGGAAAAACCGTCGTCAGTTGGTGGATCCGCGCGCTGTTGTGCAACCGAACCAATCCCTGTCTGGTCGTGCGCCACGAAGGAGTGTTGCCCGAAGATTTGCGCGGATCCCTGGAATCCGTGGTCAGAGAGGCGTGCGTTCAGAACGGGGTGAATGCCACCGATCTTATCGGCGCGCTCCTTCAACAACGTCGCATCGTCGTTATCCTGGACGCTCTCGATCAGGCGTCGCCTGAAACCGTGAAGCAGCTTGAACATCTTGACAAGCTGGGGAGCGAGCACGAATTGTCCCGACTCCGGTGGATTGTGACCAGTCGGAGCCACGCGGTGGCGGCGAAGCGATCGAACCTGTTCCGCGCCTGGCAAATGGCGCGCATCGAATTGTTCGGTCCTAAACGTCGGGAAGCCTATCGGCAACAACTCTTCGCGCGCCATGAGCGGTATTCCGCGTTGTGGCAGCAATTGATTCCAGATGAATCTGCCGTCGCGGATCTGATTCGCTTTCCTCTCGTTTTGCAGATGGTTCGCGAACTGGTTCAGGAGGCGGCCCGCAATGGTTCTCGTTTGAAGGCGTTGCGGAATCGGGGTGATCTCTATTGGAGGATTTCGCAACTGCTGATGGAGCGCGCGTTCAAAAAGACCGAACGCGAAATGCGGGCCGGGGATCTCCCAGGCCTTGTGGAAGTCACCGCCTGCTTTGGCATCGAAATGATGCTCACCACGCGGAAGCAATTTGGCTTCCGGGTCCCGAGCGGATTGATTCGCCGTGTCAAACAGGACGCCCGGCGACGATTCCTTGGCAGTGAAGACGAATGGAATCGATGCCTGGAACTACTGCAGGATACGCATTTCACCGACCGCAGCATGCTGCTGTCGGAAACCGGAGTCAATCCCGAACTGTCATTCCGTAGCCTGAAGATGATGGAATTTGCCGCCGGGGTTTACCTGGCGCAGTTTGCAACGACCAGCATCCGATCGGAACTCGCCCCCCAGGTCGGCGATAGCTTGTGGTACTGGCCCTTCCGCTTCGCACTGGAATTGCCATCCATGCGAGTACGAAGATCCGAAGTTGCGGCATTTCGCCGGGAAGCCTTGATCAATTCCATTGTTCCGCTCTTTCGGCGTCCTGAAGAGAATGTTCGTCCGACAGAACTCATGTACCGCGCCGCCATGATGTTCCAGGATCACCCGGAAATGCGGGCGGACTGGAACGACATCCTGACAGAATACCGGCAGCAGTTCCTGGAGATCCTGCGCGGGACGGATCCGACGCGCGCCAGGCGGGCTGCCGAGCTTTTGACCGATGACGACGTTCAGTCTCTGGTCGCCACCGGCCAGACGGGGGCCTGGACGTTCGAGCAGTTGCGTCCCGATCCGGCGAAGTTCCCGACGTATCATCTGTGTTGCGATGCGAAGAATCCCGAAGTGCTCTCCTTCTGGATGGGCGAAGGTAAACCTGCCGACTGGCACGCGGTCACAACGCCATCGTTTCATATGGCCCCAACCTGCGTTACCCGAGCCCAGCATCGGCTGTTTGATCCACGGCGTGAACATTGTCACTCGGAAGGAGGGTATTCCATCAAGGCGATCGCTCCTGAGGAGGATTGTCCGATGATTTATCTGAATTTCTTCGACGCGTGGTGCCTGGCCCTGTGGCTGGGTGACAATTACCGGTTGCCAAGCGAAGTCGAATGGGAAGGTGCCGCTTGGGGCGGTATTGATCGAAAGTGCCCCGAACATCTCAACAGCGTCATCGGTGTTCCCCCCTACAACGATTCTTTCACATCGGATCAGGTCAATTTTAATGGGAACCAACCACTTTCCCACCAGAAATCCGCGTCCCTGCAACGCACATTACCCGTGCGATGGGACCAGACGCGTCGCGCGGCCGGGCTGACTGGGAAAACTGTCGATTTGCTGCCGAAGGAGTATCAGCCGAATGGCTTTCAGCTCTGGCACATGAGCGGTAACGTGTGGGAATGGTGCCGAACTCCCTGGTATTCGGAATTGGCGGATTCGTTACGAGACAATGACAGTGCAAACTCCAGATTTTCGGATCTCGTTTGCGTTCGTGGCGGCTCCTGGATCTACGTCGCCTGGTACTCCCCTTGTTCGTTCCGGTACAGGATCGCTCCCGTCAATCGGAACTACGACATTGGAGTTCGATTGACCAGGACCAAGTAGCACTTTCCCCTTTGTCTCTCTTGCCCTCTGCCTTCTGTCTTCTACCTTATACTGCGACACGCGCAGCGTGGCGCACGCGTTGAAAAACCACCGATGCAAAAACCTGATGAACTTCCCATCATTCGTGCGTGGTATGAATTCCTGATCTGGATCGTTCCCAAGATCGAAAAGTTTCCGCGGAACTTGCGATTTACCTTGGGAGAACGTCTGGAACAACGGATCCTCGCCGTCCTGGAAACATTGATTCGAGCCCGTTACTCGCGCAACCGCCTGAATCTGTTGGAAGCGGCTAATACGGAACTCGACGTCATCCTGTACCTGCTGCGAGCCGCCCATGACCTGAAAGCACTCCCTACGCGAGCGTACGGGATGACCTCTGAAAAGTTGCTTGAGATCGGCGTCCAGCTTGGAGGCTGGAAACGGGCCAGCCAACCACGATGCGGAACGGACCATGAAACGTAAAGGCCAGCTGTGGGAGGAACTCGTCTCATTTGACAATCTCTATCGCGCCTACCGGAAGGCACGTCGGGGAAAACGAAATCTGCCTTCCGTCGAACGATTTGAATTTCACCGCGAGATAGAACTTGCCAGATTGCGCGACGAACTGATCGGCGGAACCTATCAGCCGGGCGCCTATCGGACATTCCTGTTGCACGACACGAAGCCGCGGATGATCAGCGCGGCCCCGTTCCGAGATCGAATCATCCATCACAGCCTGTGCAACGTGGTGGAGCCCATTTTTGAAAAGACGTTTATCTTCGACAGTTATGCCAGCCGTCCGGGGAAGGGAACGCATCGGGCGATCCGTCGTTACCAGGCTTTTGCCCGCGACAATGCCTACGTCTTGAAATGTGATGTTCGACAATTCTTTCCCAGCATCGACCATCACATCCTGAAGTCCCGGCTGGCGCGCAAGATCAAGGATCCCCGCGTTCTTCACCTGGCGCATTTGATCATCGACAATTCGAACCCGCAGGCAGACGTCCACGGTTTCTTTCCCGGCGATGATCTTTTCACGGCACACGAACGCCGACGGGGAATGCCGATTGGCAACCAGACCAGCCAGTTTTTTGGAAACGTCTATCTCGACGCGCTCGACCATTTTGTGAAAGAGACACTCGGTTGCCGGTGTTACCTGCGCTACGTCGACGACTTCGTGATTCTGGACGATGACAAGAGACGACTGGCCGATATCCGGGATCGGATTGAAGAGTTTTTGCAGTCGATGCGACTTTGGCTGCATCCTCGGAAACGGACCATCAGCCGAACGGCCGACGGCATTCGACTGCTCGGATTTCGAGTCTGGCCGGGCCGGATCTGGATCTGTCAGGATTATCTGAAGAAAGTACGTCGGCGATTCCGAAGACAGCAAGCCGAGTTTCGAGAGGGAACGCTGGAGTTCAGTGACCTCAGGCAACGCATGCAGGCGTGGCTGGGGCATGTCCGGATGTCTTCCAGCAAACGCTTCCGGACGAACTTGCTGCGTGATATCGTCTTCCAGCGGGCAGTGACCGAATAACGTTTGCGTTCGTGGCGGCTCCTGGAACAACAACGCCAGGAACACCCAATGTTCGAACCGGAACAGGAACGCACCCGACAATCGGAACAACAACATTGGAGTTCGATTGACCAGCACAGCACGGCGGGATTCCGCTGACGAGAGTTTCGTGGTTTACGCATCACGAAAGAGTGTCGTTGTGCAGTCCAAGGCCACTCGCCCAGTGTCGCCAGTTCGATCTGGCGGCCAAATGATCGCGGGCGAATGGGGGCTGGTAACGCAAGTGAACGTCCCCGTTCGCTGTGATCCTGCTTCGGCGTAGCCGCGCGGTGACTGGAGTCAACCAACGGGAGTCCCCGTTCATCGAATCAGGCCGCCCGTCACCTCCGCGTCAATGGCCACAGGATGCAGTTCATAACGGGGATTCGCCGAGAATCGGCCTGCGAAGGCCGCGTCCCGCAGATAGTTCAACTTGCGACATCGAACCGTTCCCGTCCCGCGCAGAAACAGGGCCTGTTCGTCGGCAGGCAGGTTCGCCAGTTCGCGAGGCGGAACTCCCAGGACGTGATTCCAGGTTTCCGCCATCTGGTGATTGGCAACCCCGAAGACCTGGATTGCCCCACTGTTGTTCAAAATACTTTCGAAATCATTGGTATAGACCTGTCGAATCTGTGACAGATCCTGCCAGAAGGTGTGACAGATCAACCCCGATCCACGCAGCAAGGTGATCGCCTGCCGCAGCGCCGGCAGTTCACCCAGACTGGCGGTTTCATCACAAATCAGCAATGTCTTGCGAGCGGGAATTCTCGGACGACGGCTGATCGTGGAAAGGATGACATGCAGCAGCAACCGGAGCAGCGTCCGATGAGAATCGAGATACCGGACGGGGAAGACCAGGAACAGGCTCAACGGTTCTGCGTCCGTCAACAGCGATTGCAATTCAAAGGTCGACGTCTCCAGGGTGGCCGCGACTAGCCGGCTGCCCAGTGATTTCACAAACGTCTGGGCCGTCGTGCGGATACAGGGACGCGTCTTGTCCGCGGGTGCCGTCAGGTACGACACGAATTCATCGCGGGCCAGGCTGTCTGCGTTGACTTTTTTGCTGTCCAGAGCCACTGCCAGATCATAATCCAGGTCGTCCGCATGCAGCATGCGGCGCAAACGGGTCAAATGCCGCTGCTCGACAGGCTGCGTCCGGATGTAATCCAGCAGTCCGGCAATCAATCCCCGCCCGGTATCAGTCCAGTACATGTCCGAGGAAAACTCGTGCCCCTCGGACATCAGTGCCGCCAGCATCTCACACTCGACATCGCAATGAACACCGGGAAGTCCCAGGATGTCCAGCGGATTGATCGAATCGCGTTCCGCCCCCGCAATCTCATGAAAGGGATCGAGCAGAACCACGCGCTGCCCCATCCGGCGACGGCAGTCCGCCCAGACTTGGAATGCCTCGCCCTTCAGATCGACAACAATCGTCGATCCAGTAAACGTGGCCAGGGCCGGCCCGACAACCGAAACGAATTTCCCGCTCCCGGTGGGTGCGCACGTCAGGACATGGGCGTCCCCCCGGTACACAAGCGGTGACGATTTGTGGTCCGTGAGACCCGTCTGAAATCCGACGCTTTTCCGGCAGGGATCTGTCCACCCCAGCCACAAGCCGTCGCCGATCGCGTTGTCATTCCCATTCAGCGAATCGTTCATGATGTTTCTCCAGATGTGACCGAAGTGACTTTGTCCCACTCGAGCAGTTCTTCGAATCGCTGAGATGCTATGTCCCGCTGCCGCAGGAGGAACTCAAATCTCGGATTTCGGAGAGAAGACAACGGCCGGGTGACCCTGCACGTAGGATTCGCAGAGGCACCCGGCCTTGAGGAACTGGCGTCACGGGTCATTCATTTCACGCGTCGGAGTTGGGCCAGCCCGTGGCGGTACTCATCGACGGTCACCGGACGACTGGTCGTCTCGCGACCTGGGGCAATACCTCGATCCAGCTTCTGTGTGGCACCAGGTGACGTTGGCTCCTGGCCGATCTGGTCCGACAATCCCTTCAGCATCTTGATCGAATCCTGGAAAACCGTGACGTAGGCGTTCAATCGTTTGACGAACGCCTCGACCTCCAGTCCCTCTTCTGTGGCGGGAATCGTCGAAATGAAATCCTTGACGTCGGCGATAAAGATGCGCGACTTGGCGACGAACTGCAGCTTGGTCGCCAGTTCCTTCTCCAGCGTGATGAGCGTCTTGTACTTGGCTTCGTAACGTTCAGCCAGCTTATGGCTCGTGGCTGCGAAGTCGGCGTAATGACCTTTCAAACTCAGGTCATCGCTTTCAGTCGCTTTTTTCTCAAACGCAGCCGCCACACCGCGGAATGATGCCGGTGCCTGCGCCACCGCCTCGCGATAGAGCAACAGATCCGTCGTGATCTTTCCAAACGCATCCTGGATCGCCAGGGCTTCCTCGTCGAGATCCTGCAGGATCTCGTCAAAGTCCTGGGCAAACATTTTTTGCGTTTTGATCTCTTTCAGATCCAGTCCCTTCAATCGCTGTTCGGCCTCGGTCAACCGACGACGTACACGTTCAGGCCACATTTCCAGATTGGCCCGCACCTTGCGCGAGTGTTCCAGCGGATCCACGGCGGAAGCCGCGGGCTCGGTCGCCGAGATCCGGGTCAGTTTCGGGGGCTCGCCGGGCGCCCCCGCGAACGCCGCACAGGGAAGCAGGTAAAGACCTGCGAGCGCCACGGTACTCAGTCGAGACCAGTTGATTCACTTCTGCATGATCGACACTCCTCAAACAAAAACAGGAATTGGCCTGCCGGTCACGGCGACAAACAGGCATGAGACATCGACTTCGTGCACTCACGCGTTCACAGCGCTTCCCCACAGGCGTCTTTTCATGCCACATTTCTGGCGAACGTGGCGACGACGATTGACGACGCGCCGAGTGCGCAGTGGTCGTTCCGAGAGTTGGTTGACACGAGATCACGTCGGATTTGCGGACCGGCTCGCGGTGACTTGCTGCAGCAACCAGGCGCCATCCGGTTGAAGAACATTTCTGTAGGACTTGCCGTTGAGAAAGATCAACACCGCTTCACCGCGCGGACTGTACGAATGCTGACTGGGAAGGTAGGCCGGTGAGACTGACGCTGCACGCCGATCGTTGACAGTTGGAGCGTGTCGCCTGGCCAAAGTCGCCGCCTGTTCTGCAAGTCGCTGTTTTAACTGACGGTTCTCGGATTCCAGGTGAGTCAGCCGCTGCTGGGTGCGCACCATCTCTTTCTCCATGGTATCCCATCTATCCGCCTGGCCTGCCTGCAGTTCAATCATGCGATCGAACTTATCCTCGATCGTCGTCAGGCGGGAATTCAGTTCAGCCCGGGTCTGTGCCTGTGCCGGTGCAATAGGGAACACGATTGTCGTAATCGACATCGACACCATTGAAACTATCAGTTTCCAGAAGCGACTCATGATGTGTTCCTTTTTCTTGATCGTCGCAACAAGGCAATGAAAGGCGTCACCGTTCATTCCGTCGCAGTTGCTGAGTAACCTTGCCCCTTATAAGAAAGACCGAACCGGCTTGAACTCGGCAGTGTTCTTTGCCGTGTTCGCTCAGAATTCTTGAAATCGACCGGGCTATTGCTGATGTCAGTGATGACCTGACAATGCTTGCGACTAGACGGTACGATGAATCGATCACGATGAGCCAGACTCAGGACACCGATCCTCTGTCAACATTTGGATTTGGGGTTGGAACTCAGTCTTCAGCCTGACTTCACAGCCTAAAGGCTGGACTCTAACCCCCAAAATGAAGAGTTGACGCAGTACCAGTCGCGGAAGCGTAAGCGCACGGTGAACCACATC
>JAFEBS010000016.1 GCA_018242525.1 Planctomycetota bacterium
GGTTCACCGTGCGCTTACGTTGTATTTCTCACGAGGTGTACTCATTCTCACTGACCCAGACCCCATGGCATCGCCAGTGTCGGCTGGTTGACGTATCGCTTCGTCCCCAGTCTGAGTTTCGTGCCACAACCCGGTTCCAGGCGAATGGTCAGGTGTATCGTATCCAGCGGCGTCTCAGCAGTGTCGTTGATGGCCAGGCTGGTGAACTGATGCTCGCCGTAGCCTCCGGCCTGAATCACGACCGTGCGTGATTCGATTTGACTCAAGTTGACCAGCGAGACAACGGTACTGTCGGCCGTCAGTGACTCCACCAGCGCGGCCACATCCTTGGGCAGACCGGCACGCCGGGCGTTCGGATCGAAATAGCGGACACGGCAATGCAGGACAGTGCCACGTCGGCCGGGCTGGATTCCCCCCAGCATTAACTGGTTCAAGGCTTGGACGGTGGCGGGATTCTTGTCCAGGGGATCATCGGCCAGACGCGTATCCGGTGTCGTCGTGTCGGCTCGAATAGCCGCTACTTTATTGCGAATGGTGGCGAAATCGTGTCGCAACGACTCCTCAGGATAAGCGGGATTCTTCCCGTCCAGGTATGACAGCCAGCCGTTGTCTGGCAACCGGGCACGATCAGCGTCCGACATCGACCAATACCACAGGTCAAACGCCCCCTGATCGTATTTGGCGGGCGTGAAGTCGTACCATCCATCGGCTCCATGCATGTGCGGATACATCATCCGGCCGTCGATCATTCGTCCCTGAGCGTTGATCAGGTCGATCATCTTCCGCCACGGATCCAGGTAGCTGTCATCCCCGGTCAGCAGATAGGCGTTTCCAAATCCGATCAGGCCCATGTGGTGCAGGTTGCGGTGAGCCAGTTTCCCCGTTTGCGGCACCACCACGGAAAACCCCCAGCCATAGACACCTCCCCACCACTTTCCATCGGTGGCGCTGCCGATCTTGCCATCCAGTCCCACGTTGGTCGGGATGATGCCGCCATTCTCTCGCATCCGGTCGCGCCAGGCATCCACATATTCCAGTAACCACTGCTTGTATTTGGCTTCATGAGCCAGCATATAGGCATTCAAGGCGAGTGTCGTGGCGGACAGGTTTTGTGGGTGATCTCCCACGATGTCGTTGTAGTCCTTGAAATGGGCCAGCATTTCATCGTAGCTGCGCTCTCCATGCCCCAGGCGGAACCGGTGGCCGATCTCGATTGGATCACCGGCCCAGTCGAGAGCCGTGGCCTTGCGCAACAGCGGGCCGCGACTGCCGTTGAACAGACTGCGGATGAGCTTATGCTTTGAGTCGTAGTTGGGAGCGTCTGGATCTTCGTTCAGATAAAACCCGGCATACCGGCGGACCCGCTGTTGAAATCGGATGTCACCCGGATCGGACAGTCCCTGTAGATTAAAGACGACCAGCCCTTCTCCGTTGTGCAACCAGTCGAACGTGACGGGAAACTCCTTGTAGTACATTCCGTCGCGAGCCATGGGCACGTCGGTGGTCCGTGCCAGCGTGAATTGCCGCAAGTGCCCTTCCCACGATTTTTTGTAGAGGCTCAGAATGTCGTCGGGACCGCCGAGTGCGTGCAGGATCGGCCAGTCCATCAGGTTCTCGATGGCGTCATCCGGTCCGTCATCACCGCCCCAGCGCTCGACACACAGCAGGAAGCCACGTTCGTCGAAGTATTTTGCGTGGAATTCGCGACACGCGGCTGCATTGGCTCGCAAGAGTTCCCGTTCCAGCAGCGCCCAGGCTGGCGGGGTCATCGGCGAGGCAACTCGAACCACATTATCGGCAGCGCGTGACTCGCCAGACAGTCCCACCAGGACGGCGATGACAAGAAACAGAGGCCGGCGAACCATGTTGCATTCCTTTGGTAGCGTCTTAGCTTTGTGTTGGCTCGGTTGATTGATGAATGCCGGTTGCAAGCCAGACAAAACCCGCCACCATTACAATCTCACACAACCCAAAACTTGCAAGCATCAAGGCCCTGGTCATGGAGTGCTTCTGCAAGAACTGATCGATGCGATATCGCGCCTCTTGTTTTGTTGCCAATTCACCAACGGCTTCGGACAACGCTTCGGCAGCAATGGGCGGTTCTGCAATTGATGCCATCGCAAGAAACAATGGGGCCGCGCCTGCAATGGCTCCCGCGCATAACGCGATCAAGAATTGCTTTCTTCGCATGGAGCAGACTCCGACGGGTGGCTGGGGTCGACCAACGGGATCCCCCAGAAAGAGCGAGCGATGGATATTGGATTCGCCATCGCTCGTTGGGAAAACAATTCGGGAAATCGGTTCCCCGATGTTTCATTCCGTCTTGTTCATGTAGAACCAATGCAACGTGCTGGTGGCGCGACCTCGAAAAGAGATTCACGAACTGGCCCGTTCCACTTTCTGTTGACGCATTTCCGCAGTGTATTTGCGTGACGTGGTGGCGTATGACTGGGGGCTCCCGTTGGTCGACCCCAGCCACCCCTGCCGGTTATTGACGGGGCGGGCGTCCGCCCGGGCCACCGGGAGGACCACCGGGGCCGCGGCCGCGTGATTGTTGCAACTGTTGCTGCTGTTCCGGGGTCAGAATCTTCGCCAGTCGTTCATTCACTTCCTTTTGCAGATCTTGAAGCTGAGTCCGTTGGGCTTCCGTCAACTTCAAGTCATCCTGCAGAAAGGGGGGCACGATTTGTCCGAATCCTGGCGGAGGTCCGCCGGGACCACGCCCCGGGGGACCGCCACCAGGCCCCCCAGGACCGCCTCCGTTACCGCCGTGATTCGACGCGTTGTCTTCCTTTCGCAGTTGAGATGTCAGTTCGTCCCGGGTCACTTCGCCATCGTGATTGGCATCGCAGCGCTGCCACAGCGGAAACAGGCGACCGTCGGTCATTTCGGCTTTGGACAGTTTTCCGTCTTTGTCGGCGTCGTACGCCATCAAGCGGTTGATGGCCGCATCAACGCCACCACCAACCCGCCCTTCGCGATCGCCACGCGGCGGTTGGGCCTGAACGACCACGACAATCATGCCAACAATGACAGCGGAGACGGCCAGACGGACATTCCACCAGGATTTCAAACCGATGAACTTCATGATTGGGCCTGACTGCAAGAATTGAATTCAGGAACGAACACACGATCCTCGAATGGGAGAAACCCGGTTAGCGTTGGAAAGTCCGTTCATCGGGCGTGCGACCGACGACGATGTCAAAGTTGGCACGGACTTCTCCAATCTTCGAATCCTTGACCGGTGTGAAATCCGCCAGGACCAGTTCTCGATCCACCAGGTCGCGCGTGCCGGCGTAGACCCCGTCACGGGCGTTTCCTTCGTGACCGCGAATGAAAATCTGGGTCGTCAACAGCTCGCGGTCTCCGCGCTTGACCTTCACGTGAATATGCGGCGATGGCCGACCGGGATAGGGAACTGGTTTGATCGTTCGGAAGCGGTACTCGCCTGTACTGGCGGTCGTAAAGCGGCCAAACCCCTGGAAGTGCTTGTCCTGCTGTTCGGCCTTCGGACCGCTGTCGCGAGTATGCAGATAGACCGCATTGGCGTCGCATTGCCAGATTTCGACGGTCGCATCTTTAATCGGTTCGCCGGACGTCGACAGGACCCGACCGGTCAGGTGTGTAATGATCCCAACGGCCGGAGTCGTGCTGTCCTTGATGATGATCAGGTCGTTGTCTTGATCCAGCGGCAGCTTGTCCGGATAAAAGGGCCCTTCGGTCATCGCCGGTGATGGATACAGCAACTGCTCGGCGAACAGTCCCCGCGTCGTAAAGAGCGCCGTACCAAGCGCCCCCAGAAACAGTCGGCGGCTGGGAACATGAATCGATTGACTCATTGGATGTCTCACTTAAAAGGGGGAACCCAAGGAAAGGGAAGTCGATGTCTCAAGCATACCGGAAATGAACACCGACGGCCCGAGATCGTATCGAATCTGCACGCGGCCATCGGGGAATTCAGTTCTTCTTCAGTTCGCGCTGAATCGGGGCGGGAACGGGATCGTGGACGTCGAGGATACAGGTTCCGGGCGTTCCAGTCGTTTCAGCAGTTGCCACAACATCTGGCTGCGCAGATCGGAATTGAGTTCGTCGAGCAGCAACTGGGCGACGGCGGGTTGAATCGGCAGGGCCGATGCGATCACATCGCAGATGCTGCCGAGTGGCAGATCGACGGACATCGCCTGCTGGACAAGTCGCTGGAATTCCGCGCCGGGGAACAGCTTGCAGAACAGGGACGTGATTTCTTCGCCACGTGACTGACGATCAAAGTCGGCGGTCGCGGGAACCAGTTCGTGGCACAGATCCAATTGGCCAATCCGGTACGGCAAGTCGACGACCGGTTCATACAGAACTCGCGCCCGGGCAATCCCGCGCAAGACCAGCATGTAACGACCATCGTCCAGTTGTTCGTGCGCGATGATCCGGCCGAGGCCAACCATCGGATGAATGGGCGGAAGCGTGTCGGTGGAGGACTGCCAGCCCGGAGTCAGCAGACTCATTGCGATCAATCGTTCCCCCGCCAGGGCATCGGCGGTCATCTGCCGATAGCGGGGTTCGAAAATATGGAGCGGCAGGACCGCGTTGGGAAACAGGACAACATTGGGGAGTGGAAACAGCGGGGCCTGTCCGGAGAAGTTCTGCAGCGCCGGATCCAGGGGGCAGGACGGAGTCATTCGATCAAACCCTCCTCGACCGCATGGATTTTCGGGACCAGTTCATCTTTGATGGCAACCGTCGTTGGGTACGCCTCGGTGTTGGCCAGCAATTCCTGAAAGCAGAGTTCAAAGTCAACCAGGAACCGCGCCAGGGCAATCCCCATGAACTGCTCACCCAGGATGGACAGTTTCTGATGCGCCGAGTGATACAGCTTCTTGGCGCCCCCGAAGTTTTCATTTCCGAAATGGAACAACGCGACAGCCGCCTGGATCATCCCCTGCAGGAACTTCTTGTCATCCCCCTGGGATTCCGCCCACAGTTCTTCGAACACCTCGTGACACTCGAAAAAGTCCTCTTCATTGAACAGTCGAATTCCTTCGCGATACTGTTCGTAGAAATCGGTGGTCACGCAAAAACTCCTGACAGACGAATCAGCTCACCCTGTTGGTACGAACCGGGTGGCCGGGACTGGAGCGAACCTCGCGAAGCCCCGGTGCCATGAATGTTCAACTACGAATTCTAGCCACTCGGCCCAACCACGGTCCACGATGAAACTTCCACGGGAATCGATCTTTTATGGCAAAGACTGCTGCCGCCGATGACAAAAAGCAACGTGCCCGCAAGATCGTCAAGCAATTGGCCAGAACTTATGCGAATGCGGTCTGCGCCCTGGATCATCAATCGCCGTTTCAGTTGCTCGCTGCCACAATCCTCTCCGCCCAGTGTACCGATGAGCGAGTGAACATGGTCACTCCGGAGTTGTTTCGTCGCTGGCCCACGGCTGCCGATCTGGCCGAGGCATCGCAAGCTGATGTGGAAGAAGTCGTTCGCTCGACAGGCTTCTTTCGAGCCAAGGCGACCAACCTGATCGGGATGGCGAAGGGACTGGTGAATCGTCACGGTGGCGAGTTGCCGCAAACGCTGGAAGAACTGACGGCGTTGCCAGGAGTCGGTCGCAAGACAGCCAATGTCCTGTTGGGGACGGCGTTCGGCATCGCCAGCGGCGTCGTGGTGGATACGCACGTCAAGCGGATCAGCCGTCTGCTGGGCCTGACCGAAAGTGACAACCCGGAACAGATCGAACGCGATTTGATGGAGTTGCTTCCCCAGCAGGAATGGATCAACTTCTCGCACCGCCTGATTCATCACGGTCGCCAGATTTGCATCGCCCGGCGTCCGAAATGTCTCGAATGTCCGCTGCTTCCCAACTGTCCACGCGTCGGCCTGCCAGAGTTAGACTGAGGCATCGGAGCGAGGATCTGCTCTGCATTGACGAACGTCTTCGCTCAGAAAATACCGTGCAATGGCCCGCCAGATGCCGCCAGTTGATCCACTCGACGGGAGACGGCTGGGTCTTCAATCAAAGGTGGAGCGTGATGGGGTTTGATGCGGGCATCAATCACCAGCGGCCCGGTGCATCCCCAGTGCTTCTGGTCGGTAAACGCGCCGATCCCGTCGATGTCAGCCGCCGGATTGGAGCGCGTGAAGGTGACCCAGAGCCAGTTGTTCAACGACCGGGCGGCAAATTCACTGTCGTCGACAAGGACGATGAGCGGAAACATGTCCAGGGCTGGCACGTTCGGCGACATCGCTGCCTGATCCAGGACACCCGCCTCGCGACATTCGGCGACGATCACCCCCGGCAACGCGACCCGGGGGTCTTGATAGCCGCATGGCAACACCAGGTCGCATGGCAATTCAGTCCCCAAAGTTCGACGCCGGGGGCCGGCGGCAGCGATCACCACCTTGGAACCCTGGTTGAAACCGCTCCCGGAGTAATCCAGCGTATCGATCGTCGTCCGCGTATGAAAATGCAGATCATTTCGCCAGTCGACTCGTTCCAGCACGTGATGGAAGAAGCCCGCGATGTCGTGAATATCCAGGTGGGGATCGTCTTCACCGGCGACGATGAACAGGTACTTGGCCAATGACAACTGGCCCTGACCCAGGATGGCATTGGCGGTCGTCAGCAGTTCCTGCGGTGAACGCGTTGCCGCGTACGGGACGTAGCGTTCACTGCCGATCGCCAGCAGCAGCGGATGGACTCCGGCGGCATCGACAGCGTGAATTCCCTTCACGCCAGCGATCACCGTGGGAATAATCGGGCCGGTGATTTCGTGGATGATCTCACCGAACGACGTGTCCTCCTGCGGCGGACGGCCGACGACCGTGAACGGCCAGATTGCGTCCCGGCGATGATAGACGTGCTCGACCTCCATCACCGGAAACGGGTGCTGCAGGCTGTAGTAACCCAGGTGATCTCCAAACGGACCTTCCGGTTTTGTGCGGCTGGGGTCAATTGTCCCGCTGATACAGAAGTCGGCATCGGCATAGATTGGCAATCCACGGCCCGTAATCATTCGAACGGGACGCCTTCCCAGGGCGGCCGCGAACAACAGTTCGGACAGACCCTCGGGCAACGGCATGACGGCTGACAAGGTCATTGCAGGAGGTCCGCCGACGAAGATGTTGACAGGCAGTTTTTCGCCGCGACGAATCGCCGCCGCGTGATGAACACCGATGCTGCGATGAATCTGATAGTGCAGTCCGATCTCGCGATTGGGGGCGTAATCGTTTCCCCCCAGTTGCACGCGGTACATCCCCAGGTTGCTGTACTTGAATCCCGGATGATCCGGATGCTCGGAATAGACCTGGGGGAGTGTGACAAACGGCCCGCCGTCGTTTGGCCACGACGTGAGCTGCGGCAACTGATCGATTGAAGATTCACATTCGACAACCGGGCCGGAGCGTGCCCGGCGAATCCACATCGACCACAGCGTTCGGGGCAGATCCCGGTAGCGAAACGGACGGCGGGCCAGTTCCCCGGGGTCGATCTTCAATTCGACCAGGTGCCGAACGGCCTCCAGCGAATCACGAAACAGGAACCGGGTTCGCTCGATGGTTCCGAACAGATTCGAAACCATGGGAAACGGGCAGCCTTTGACGTTGGCAAACAGCAGAGCTGGACCTCCCGCTGCGTAGACGCGTCGCTGAATCTCGGCCGCCTCCAGGTGCGGGTCGATCTCGGCCTCAATCCGCACCAGCCGCTTGTGCCGCTGCAGATCCTGCACACATTCCTGAAGACTGCGATATCCCATATCCGTCCACCATTCTTAAGTAGCGTTGCATGAGCGTGGGACATTAGCCCGACGCGCGAGCGAGGGATTCGTCGATGTGCGTCCAACTTGCTGATCCCTCGCTCGCGTGCCGGGCGAGTGTTTTGAGGCGTCCGCGATTCCGTCCAAACGTTCTGCGATGCGATATAGCAGCCCGTGGTAAACGGGGTCCGGGTGCGGCAGGAACAGGGGACGCAGCGGACTCACGTTGTCCGGCCAGAAGAGATCTTAGTCACTGCGACAACCAGGGCGTTCAATCCACGGGCGCCTGCCAGTCGCCCCAGTGTGACAGGTAGTGGGCATAGACTGGCAGCGTGGCGCTGTTTTCTTCGAGCCATTGCCTGGTCCCCACAACCAGTTCCTTCTCCTGGTCGATCGTGATCTTGCCGAGCATCACGCGGGTCCTCAGGAAAACGAAGTAGGTGTCCAGGACATCGCAGCGGCAGTAATCATTGATCGCGGCCGATTCGCCGCGGTCGTACATGTCCTGGACCTGCGAGCCGTCGACGCCCGCTTTTCCGGGCTTGCCAATCAGGTTCGCCAACAGGTTCAATCCGCCACTCAGACGTGCCGCGCCGAAATTGGACAACAGGTCGAACAGATCCAGGTGCGTTTCCGAATTGTATCGGTTGCGCGCCTGCTCATACGACCGGGCTTCGACATTGAACCAGGCCGGCACGGAATACCCGTAGCGATACGCAGCCAGTTCCAGCACCGGCAGGTCGTAGCCGCGTCCGTTAAAGCTGACCAGAGTGGGGCGGCCGTAGCCATTCCATCCCTGCCAGAAATGCCGGGCGATCACGTGCGGTCGAAATTGCGGAGAATCCAGGACTGCCAGGTCGAGCAACCGGTATTCGGCATCGATTTTCGCCACGGCGACGGAAATCGGCAGCATGAAGGTGACCGGCAACACGTCCTTGCCGGTGTCGGCCAGCAGTTCGGATCGGTAGCGGGCGATCGCAGCCGCAGGCGGGAGCTGGTCGTGCGGATATCGAACTTTGGAGACCAGATCCCCATCGGCAATCGCTTCGATGTCGAAGACGAGGTATTCGACTTGAGGCTTGCGATCGGCGTTGGCCATGGGAATCTTCCAGCGAAAGTGAGCGAACCTTGGGAAATGAGTCTGCGACCGCGTAAGATACCCTGTGGACCGGCACCGAGAAATGCTGGCGACTGAATTGCTGCAGCAGACGACGAACGGCGAATTGCGTTTCGTTGTCCGGTCGCGGCCCGCGAATTCGTACTGATGTGAAAGTTGAAACGTGACTCCTGCTGATTCCCCGATTACCCTGGACCAGTTTCTGAAGACCACCGGTCTGGTGGGAACCGGCGGCCAGGCCAAGATTGCCATTCAGGAAGGCTACGTGACCGTCAACGGGGAACTGGAAACCCGTCGGCGACGCAAACTGGCCTTTGGTGACGTAATTGTTGTCGACAATGAGCACCGGTTCGTGTTGACCGAGGAAATGATCCGCCGGGCTTAATCGTCAAACGACGAGAACGCCAAGGTGCTCCTAAACGGACGCGGTTCGCAGCCGTTCGTCGCCGAAACGGTTTTGTACGGGACTGGGATTTCCTGCAGTCATCGTCAGTCGACAAATCCATGTTTCATTCGTGTTCCATCCGTGACCAAGTGACGGGATGGCATGAGTGGCGATGGTGGCACCCCCAGGGATTTTCCGCCATCGATGGCGATCATCGTTCCTGTCACCATGGCGGCGGCATCGCTGGCGAGATACAGGATCGACTCGGCGACTTCTTCCGGGGTGATCATGCGGCCATGGGCGCGTGCCAGCGGGCTGGCTCCAATAAACTGTTGTCGAGTGGCTTCGACATCAGTGGCGCGGGCCAGATCGGCGTTCATCATGCCGGTGTCACCGACGGGACCTGGGCAGACGGCGTTGATGCGAATTCGGTCCACGGAATGACACAGCGCCAGGCTTTTGGTCAGTCCCACCAGGGCCAGCTTGCTGATGGAATAGACCGGATCGTGGGCGCGGGGCAGGATCCCTGCGTTGCTGGCGGTGTTGATAATGGAGCCGCCGCCTGCCTGGCGTAGATACGGAATGGCAAACTTGCAGCCGAAGAACGCCGCCTTCAGGTTGATGTCCAGGCAGTCATCCCAGTCCTGTTCAGAAACCGCTTCGATCGGCCGGGTCATGCCAATCCCTGCGTTATTCACCAGAATATCAAGGCGGCCCGCCAATTGGGCGGCGGTGTGAATCCAGGATTCCAGATCGGAAACTGAGCGCACGTCGCATGTCTGCGAGACGATTCCCAGACGCTCGAATTCCGGGCGGTTGTCGTTGATCAGGGTTCGGTCACAGACGAACACCCGAGCTCCCGCCAGTGCCAGTCGGCGGGCGGTGGCTCTGCCAATTCCGCTTTCACCGCCTGTAATGGCAGCGACTTTTCCCGTCAGGTCGATCGGCGAATTCGGGCTCACAGATGTATCTCCTTTTATGAATGGCGTTTATGAACTTTCACCGGCGCTATGGCTGGGAGATCTTTGGGAAACAGCCGGCGCGCCTGGTAGAATCATCTCAATAGCTTACCTGAAAGGAAGTTGCACCATTTCGGCTGGAATCGCAAGTTTTTTCTGATAAGATCTCCACGAACATCTTCAGCGTCGAGTAGGTAATTCTGGTACCGAGCAAGCATTTGCACCACCCTTACAGGGAGGCGGATGCGTCGGCAACAAACGAATCATTCAGCGGAAAGGGTGGCGAGTTCATGGTACGACCATGTCAGACCCGGCGAAGTATGGCGGCGTCATGTGGTGCCTGGTGCAGCGTGGCAGTGTTCGCGTTGGGTGTTGTGGCATTCGGTGCTGACACGTTCACCACCGGTTCGTCCGACGTCATCATTACGGAAATTGACAAGCAGATCCGCGAGGCATGGACCGATAACGATGTTGTTCCTTCGCCCGTTGCGGACGATCATGAATGGCTGCGACGTGTGTATCTGGACATTCTCGGCCGTGTTCCATCGCTGGAAGAGGTCGAAGAGTTCGCGACCAGCAAGGACAAGGCCAAGAGAACCAAGGTCATCGACAAGTTGCTGGATGATCCGCTGTACGTTCGCAACTTCACGACGGTTTGGACGAACCTGTGCATCGGCCAGCAGACTCCGCGTCGCGTCAGCCGCGCCGGGATGCAGAAGTTCTTCCGCGAAGCGTTTGGCAAGAATCGTCCCTGGAGCGACATTGTGTCGGATCTGGTGACGGCCGAAGGTCACTATGAAGAGAACGGCGCTGTCAACTTCCTGCTGGCTCAGATGCAGGATCAGGACGACGGGGTTCAGATGACTGCCAAAACGACGCGCCTGTTCCTGGGGATGCAGGTGCAGTGCACTCAGTGCCACAATCATCCGTTTAATGACTGGAAGCAGGATCAGTTCTGGCAGTACAACAGCTTTTTCCGCCAGACCGGCAAGGTGGATCATCGCAAGTTCAACCCGAAGACCGGTCGGATGGAAGATGATTACTCGGAAATTGTTGAACGTGGTTTTTCGGGTCCGGTTTACTTTGAAAAGCGCAACGGCCTGATGCAGGTCGCCTATCCGATCTACGAAGGTCAGGAAGTCGACCCCGGTGATTCGACGGACCGCCGCAAGGAACTGGCCAAGCTGATGGTCACCGGCGAAAAGCCGATGATTGCAATGTCGATGGTCAACCGCACGTGGGCACACTTCTTCGGTTACGGTTTTACCCGTCCGATCGATGATCTGGGTCCGCATAACCCGGCAACACATCCCGCCCTGCTGGATTTCCTGGCCAGGGAATTTGTGAAGAGCGGTTATGACTGCAAGCAGTTGATCCGCTGGATTGCCAATTCGGAAGCGTACAACCTGACCAGCCGCGGCACGAAAAAGAACGAACGGGACAATCCGGCCGCCGGCGAAACTGCTTTGTTCTCACACACCTATGTCAAACCGATGACCGCTGAACAGCTTTACGATTCGCTGATTGTCGCCACGAACGCTCACAAGTCGGGTCGATCCGGTTGGGAGCAGTCCGAAAAGCAGCGTCAGGAATGGTTGCAGCAGTTCGTCCGAACCTTCGGTACGGACGATGGCGAAGAGTCGAATTCGTTTGACGGAACGATTCCTCAGGCGCTGATGATGATGAACGGCGAACTGGTTCGGGACGCGGTCAGCGTCAAGGCCGGCAGCCATCTCGGTGACGTTCTCGCGGGCAAGGGGAACGAAATGCAGAAGATCCAGCGGCTGTATATGACAGCCCTGGGTCGACAACCGACCAGGCCGGAAATGGGTGCGGCTCAGAAGTATCTGAAGTCGGCTCGCGATCCGCTGGCGGTCTACCAGGACTTGTTCTGGGCCCTGTTGAACTCCAATGAGTTCATCTTTAACCATTGACCGCTGGGCGCGGTGTGCCGCTTTCCCCACAGTTTTGAATCCAGATTGACTCGATTTTCAAAAGAACCAGGAGCTCTTCATGCAACTCTCAACTCCCTCGGGAATGTCCCGACGACACTTCATGCGGCACCTGGCAGCCGGCGCTGCCACCCTGCCCGCATTGGACTTTATCGCACATGTGCAGGCCAACGCAGCAGAATTGAAGAAGCGCAACAAGTCTTGCATCCTCATGTGGATGAGCGGTGGTCCTCCGACCATCGATATCTGGGACTTGAAGCCCGGTTCCAAGAATGGTGGTGAGTTCCAGCCGATCGCCACCAAGGGCGATCTGCAGATCAGCGAACACATGCCCAAGACAGCCATGGTCATGGACAACCTGTCCGTGGTGCGTGCGATGAGCACCCGCGAGGCCGATCACGGTCGCGGTCGCTACTACATGCACACCGCTTATGTGCCCAATCCAACGGTGATTCACCCGGCCTTCGGGTCGGTGGTCAGCTACGAACTGGGGACGAAGCGCAAGGATCTGGAAATCCCGGCGTTCGTCTCGATCGGTGGTGGCGGCAGCAGTCCCGGCTTTATGGGGATGTCGCACGCTCCGTTCCTGGTCGACAACAGCGGCAGCATCCGCAACGCCAGCATGGGCGACCTGGGCGAAGACCGACTGCATCAGCGTTTGAACATGCTGGGAGTTGTGGAAGACAACTTCATCAATTCGCAGCGTGGTGAATCGGGTCAGGCCCACAAGGACATCTACCAGAAGGCCGTCAACCTGATGACCTCAAAGCAGATGGCTGCGTTCAAGGTCAATGACGAAAAGAAGGAAATCCTGGACATGTACAGCCCGGCCCCGGCCGCTCCCGGAGCGATGGGTGGCATGGGTGGCGGAAACCAGTTCGGCAAGAGCTTGTTGATGGCTCGCCGCCTGGTGGAAGCGGGTGTTCCGTTCGTCGAAGTGGACTTCGGTGGCTGGGACTTGCATGCCAACGTCTTCCAGACCCTGAAGACGCAGCGTCTGCCGGCCTTGGACGCAGGGATCGCTGGTTTGACCGCCGATCTGAAGCAACGCGGGATGCTCGAAGACACCGTGCTGGTGTGGATGGGCGAATTCGCCCGTACTCCACGCATCAACCAGGACGTCGGTCGCGATCACTGGGCGGCCAGCTGGTCGGTCATGATCGGCGGCGGTGGACTGAAGGGTGGCGTTGCGGTTGGTGAAACCGACAAGGATGGAACCTCGGTCAGCAGCAGCAAGAGCTACCAGCCTGGCGACATCTGGGCGACGGTTGCTCATGCCCTCGGCATTCCGCTCGATACCGTCCACACCTCCAAGCGTGGTCGTCCGATGAAGATTGCCAATGGTGGCACCGCCATCCCAGAACTGATTGGCTGATCGCCTTCAGCGATGAAGAACTCCGAATGGGGGGCTGCTCAACCCAGCCCCCCATTTTTATCCTGGTGTGTCGACCTGCAGCGTGCTGAAGTCTTCGGATTTCACGAGACGATTGGATCAAGATGCGGTTGACTGAATCAGCGTGGTGGTGAACACAGCCGAATCGG
This sequence comes from Planctomycetota bacterium, assembly GCA_018242525.1. Taxonomy (GTDB): domain Bacteria; phylum Planctomycetota; class Planctomycetia; order Planctomycetales; family Planctomycetaceae; genus Schlesneria. The sequence goes on from JAFEBS010000016.1 coordinate 13,710, forward strand.
CAAGTTCCCGGTGGAATGAGTGGTGTGGACGAGAGTGAAGCCAGCGCTGTTGAAGCAAATCCGGTGGCACCCAGCCCCGAGTTTGTGCAGCTGTTTACTCACCACCAGCGACGGTTGTTCCTGTACATCCTGTCGCAGATTCCCAATCCGATTGAAGCGGAAGAGGTTCAGCAGGAGACGAACGTCATCATCTGGAGCAAGTTCCACCAGTTTCGCACCGGGACAAACTTCCTGGCATGGGTCAGCCAGATCGCCAATTTTGAAGTGATGAAATACCGCAGCCGCAAGAAGCGGGAGCGATTGAAGTTCAGCGACGAGTTTCTGGAAACGGTGTCGCGGGATGTTCTTGAGCGATCCGATGAATTGGAAGAACGTCGGAACGCTTTGATCGAGTGCATCGAGAAACTGCGACCGCGAGATCGTGAGTTGATTCAACAACGATATGCACCTGGTGAAAAAGGAAAGCACCTGGCGGAACAGATTGGCCGTCCGGCCAATTCCGTTTATCAGTCACTGGGTCGGATTCGCCGAAGTTTGATGGAGTGTATTCAGCGTCGATTGACGACCGGAGGATTGCCGTGAAGGCCGACGAGACCATCATCGCCGAGATGACGCCCCTGCTGGAGGCGTTGTGCGAGGATCGTCTTGCGCCCGAACAGGCCGTGACGCTCGAGCAACTGGCGTTGTCATCGGCGGAGGCCCGGTGGTACTACGTCACATACGTCGACCTGCATGGATCGCTGTACTGGAACGCCGCGGGGGTCGGTTCGGCAGAAGCTCTTTCCTCCGAGGAAATCCCCGTTTACACGGGTGTCGAATCGACGGTTCCGGTTTTACCCGCGATTGTCAAAGTTGCCTCACCACATGTGATCGTCCTGCGTTGGGCCGTGGCCGTCTGTGCCTGTGCCGCCGTCCTGATCGGGTGGTCCCACTTTCGCTCACGACCAACCGCTGAAGATCTTGTTCATCAACCGAATCCGTCGACACCACGGGTTCAACCTGAGCAAGTGATTGGGCCACCCGTCCGTCATCGTCCTGCTCGGCCGATCGAACTGGCAACAAACACGACCCGGAATACAGATTCCGCTGCGCCGGACGTGGTCGCGAACGCTGCGGTTGTCCCGCCCCCCGCACCACCCCATCGGGAAGATCTCGATCCCCGCGAAGTTGTCGCTGCGATCAATTCCAACGTTCACTTTGGCTGGGAAGCAGCCTCGGTCCGCCCTTCGGCCAGAGCCGATGACGCCGAATGGTTGCGACGAGTCTCTCTGGATCTCTGGGGCCGGATCCCAACGGTTCACGAAGCAGAAGAGTTTCTCGCCAGCAAACGTCCCGACAAGCGCCGGGAACTGGTGGATCGACTGCTGGACGACACGGAATTCGCCCGCAATTTGACGACGATCTGGACCAACATCCTGGTTGGACGACGGTCGGAACTGCATGTGAACCGCCCGGCATTGCAGAAGTTCCTGCGAACGTCATTCGCCTCGAATCGACCGTGGAACCAGATTGTCTACGATCTGGTGGCCGCCGAAGGAAACAATGTCGAAAACGGAGCCACGAATTTCCTGATTGCTCACCTGAACAATGATGCCTTGCCAGCCACGGCGGTGACCGCCCGCGTGTTTCTCGGCGAACAATTGCAGTGCAACCAGTGCCACAACAATCCGTTCAGCAAGACGCAGCAGTCCGCCTTCTGGGAAATGCACAGCTTCTTCAGTCAGACGGCCAGTGTCCAACGTCAGTCGGTTGATCCCAAATCGGGTCAGGCCCGGTACTCGTACACCGAACTTGTCACGAATACCGCCGGCGGACCCATCTATTATGAAACTCAGAATGGATTGATGCGGGTCGCGTACCCGAAATTCCATGGCCAACCGGTTGATCCCAGCCCCGAAACAAATCGCCGGGCCACGTTGGCACGGTTGATGACCGAAGGGGATCAACCGCAGCTGGCTGCGGCATTTGTGAATCGGCTGTGGGAGCACCTGTTTGGTCGCGGCTTTACCGCGAATGCCGACGATCTGGGTCCCCATAGTCCGGCCAGTCATCCGGAAATGATGAACATGCTGGCCCGGCAGTTCGTTCGCAGCGGCTACGACACCAAGCAGTTGATCCGCTGGATTTGTGCCTCTGAACCGTATCAGTTGACCAGTCGGTTTGGCACGGACAATCGTGATGATGATCCCGTGGAAGGACAGATTCCCGCGTTCAGCCGCATGTATGTGAAATCGATGTCTCCTGAGCAGGTGTACGATTCCTTCCTGATTGCGACCAGGGCTCATCAGGCCGGTGGCGTCGACTGGGAAATGGCGGAAGAATTCCGTCAGCGCTGGTTGTCGCAGTTTGTTGTCGATTACAACACGGACGAAAACGAAGAGGCGATGTCGCTGGATGGGAATCTCGTGCAGGCGCTGACGCTGATGAATGGCAAGCTGGTCGACAAGGCCCTGGAGACCTCGGCCGGCACTGTCCTGGGCGAAGTCGTCCGCCGTCGCGGTGATGAGAAGGAAAAAATCCGCGAATTGTGCCTGGCCGTTCTGTCCCGTCCTCCGACAGCCTCGGAGCTTGCTACCATGCGGAAGCTGGTTCGACAGGACTCACAGCAGATTGCCGCTCACGGGGCGAATCGCCAACTGGCAGAAGCGGAAGGCTATCAGGACCTGCTGTGGGCCCTGTTGAACTCGAACGAGTTTTCAGTCGTGCACTGATTCCGATTCGGCTTCTGTCGCGTCAGACCGATTCTTCGGTCGCTGTCCCCAATTCCGTCCTCTGCAAATTGCTTCGGAAACGGTCTTTCCCAGAACGCGGAATTGTTGTTAGTATTACAACCAGTCATCGGAACAGCCGGAATTGGCATGGATTCTGGCTGTCATCCGGTGTTCAGGGGTGGAGGGATTCGAAGCTGGCGGCATGCGTGCCGTCGGCCAGCCATGGGAAGGCGACAGCGTGCGGTCTCGGCTCTGGGCAGCAATATTGCGCGAGCTTCCATTTCCGTTCCGGGAGATCGGTACGGAATTTGTCCGGTTCGTCGTGTGGCTCGACCGGACCGCGGCGCGCATCTGGCTCGGATTGAGCCGATCTCCCGCCTGGTACCTGGTCATGGCCACAGGGACGATCGCGGTCGGGCTGACGGCCTTATTGTTTTCCAGCTCCATCTCGAATGATGATCCGACCGTGGGCGAGTTGGTCAGTCGAAGTCAGGTTGTTTCCGAGACTCGTGAAAGCCTGGAAGACGCAGGAGACTGGACCGCGCAGGACAAGTGGCGACTGGCTCACATGTTTGTGAACCACCGTCCCCCCAGAACTCACGTCATTCGGCAACTGGACAGCCGCCTGGTGGATGATTTCCCCAGCATCGCGGCATCCCCTTTGCGCCGTGATACCCGCCGCCGGACAGGATTCAATTCCAGGTACGAATACGTCGAACGGGACCGGCAGTTGAGTCAACTGGAACTTCCCGACTTTGAAGTTCGCCTGGACTTGAACAAACCACAAGTGGCGGAACAGCCCAAGCGGTTGGTCTATGGACTGCTGGTGCGAGATTCGGGAGGACCCCCGGTTCGACAGGCCTCCAATACCCGCACCCGAGATTCCCGGCTGCTGGTTCAGGCGGAATGGAAGTTTGCCTCCGACTGCGACAATCATTCCTATCAACCGGTACGCCGGCCGATTCCAGTTCCCCTGCCGGATCCGCGCTGGGATGAACTGCCTCCGGTCACCCAGGAGAGACATCCGGACCTGTCGTTCCAGATGTCCATGTTGAGGGCATTCCTGCCGGACTTTGATCATGACCCTCCGGGTTCGCACGTTCATACAGTCACGGTACACAGTGAGTTCCCGGATGCAGACTTTCGTCGTCGTCTGCCCAGCGATGGTTTCTCGACCTGGGTGCAAACGACCCGGGAACGAAGACACCCGGATCGGCCCGCAGATGCGTACGTGGATCTGATCCGGGATCAAGAGCCGGAAATGGCCCCAGAACCCGTCGACCATCGCGGTTCCGTTCCGTCCTTCGCGGAGATTGGCCTGCGGCTCGAACTGACCGACCCCGAAACTACGGTCGTCGGCAAGGTGAATTACTCGTCGCTGGTCCTGCGAAATGATGGCTTGCAACCGATTCCGCAGGTCACGGTTCACGAATCACTGGCCCACCTGGAAACTGTGACGGATGCAATCCCGGCCGCACGGTTCAACGAAGCGGAAAACTCACTCGAACGACGGGTTCACCTGGAACCTGGGCGGGATCAGCGGTTGGAACTGGCCTGGCGTCCGGACACGGTCGGTCCACGAACTCATTCGGCCGTCGTCACAGTGCAGGCCGAAGTGGGGACATTGACCGAGATCGTCAAGCCGGAAGCCGAACAACCCATGCCCAGCGTCGTCCCGGAACCGCTTCCATTTCGCGAGCCCGTGACGGAACCGGAGCCGATCGAACCGGAACCGATTCGTGAACCAGAGCCTGAGCCGGTCCCTCAACAGAATCCCAGCCTGTCATTCGACGTGCAGAATCTGCCGCGAGCGATGGTGGATGATCTGGTGGAGATCGGGATCGTCGTGCGAAATACGGGGGATATTCCGCTGCACGGTGTTCGCGTCGTCGTTCAACTACCCGAGCAGTTGAAGCATCGAGGGGGAACCGAGGTCGAATACACGATCCCGCATTTGCCCGTGCATGGTACCGAACGGACGGTCTTGCGAACGGTCGCGCAGTCCACGGGTCGGGCCATCTGCCACCTGCAGGTTTCCGCCGATGAGCCGACGGATGCAACTGCCAAGGCGATCATCAACATCGATGCCAGGCCCGCGGCTAGGATTACGAAAGCGGAACCGCCACGATCCCTACCGCCCGCTCCGGTCACGATTCTCAAGCGGGCCCCGGCCGCTCCCAACTGCTGCTGCCAGTCTCAGCCGGTCATGTTTGGGCCGTGGGATCTTCCTTAGAACTTCAAGTTCCGAGCACAGTCAGCCAGAACAGCCAAGCCCAGTGATGCCTCGCCGCCAGAAACCAATATGCAGCAAACGCGGCAAATGGCGAGGTGACTGTTCGAGCCAGCCATCTCGGGGGGTATTTGTTTACCGATCAGGAATCAGGACCAACACACGTTTCGGTCACCTGCGGCGCGTAGTATCGAAACCGAACGACCCCGGCGATATGCTGGGGTTTGTGCGTTTCAGGGGGACACAATGGGCGAGTTCTTCAAACGTTGGCGACGAAAGGCGGGGTACGTTGCGCTGGTGACGGCGTTAGCGCTGGCAGGAATTTGGGTACGGAGCTACTTCGCCCTCGAGTCAGTGCAGTTCTCATTCTGCGGCATGGATCACGTTGTAACGCCGATCGTCGGAAGCATCCTCACAATGCATAAGAGTCCATCGACATTTCACCGGGTGAATTGGGTATCGACGCCGCTCTCCGACGCTGATCGAAGACTTTGGATGAACCGGAATCCTGACTATCAATCTGACCGGTGGATTCGACGCCAGTGTTGTGGATTTGTATTCAGTCACCACATCAATCAACCACGAATGCAGTTCGTAATTCCCTATTGGTCGCTCGTTTTCCCCCTCACCCTGCTCGCCGCCTGCCTGATCCACTGGAAGCCGCGAAAGCGAGAATCAGGACCAACACAAAGCCAGGATACGACTTGCCGCGAATGATGCGCTCATGCGCCTGCATTCCAGAGCCAACTCATGCGGCCGACGACTGACCAGGGGTGCGGAAATGGCCGTCATCGCTGACGTCCTCGAACCGGACGCTCATCCGTTTTGACACTCCCGACTCTTCCATCGTCACGCCGTACAGCACGTCGGCGACGGTCATCGAACGCTTGTGGTGCGTGATCATGATGAACTGTGTCGACTGCTGGAACGCTTGTACGACCGCCGTGAACCTCTCCACATTGGCTTCGTCCAGGGCGGCGTCGACTTCGTCCAGGATGCAGAAGGGGCTTGGTTTGCTCTTGAAGATCGCCATGATCAGGGCGATGGCGGTCATGGTCTTTTCGCCACCACTCAACAGGGAAATGCTCCGCAGTTCCTTGCCGGGTGGCCGGGCTGCAATGTCGATGCCACAGTCCAGCACATCGTTGGGATCTTCCAGGACGATGTCCCCTTCGCCACCGCCAAACACCTGACGGAACAATTCCTGAAAGTTCGTGCGGATCGTATGAAATGTTTCTGCAAACAGCCTGCGGCTTTCGCCGTTGATCTTGCGGATGATGTCTTCGAGGGTGTTTTTCGCCTCCACCAGGTCCTGCAACTGGGACGAGAGTTGCAGGAACCGGCTTTCGAGCATTTCCAGATCGTTCAGGCTGTCGGTGTTGACCGAGCCCATTAACTTTAACTGCTTGCGCAAGCGGTTCACGCGGGCTTCAATCTCGGGACGTACGGCGGTGAAAGTCAGGCCATCGGAACTGTGTGCAACTTCCGCGACGGCCGTTGGCTCTTCGTCGGATTCTTCGGTTTCGACGGGCCGATCCACGTCCTGATGTTGTGCTTTTGCCTTGGAACCACGCCCTTCCAGGCGCGCCTGACGTTCGTCAGCGATCAACTGCATCGCCGAAGCCCCCGAGGCGACGACATCCGTCAGCTTGAGTTGATACTCGTCATCCAGCCGTTCGTTCAGCATGTCAATGTTGTGTCGCATGTCGCGAAGGCGCATTTCCTCGGCGTGTCGGCGTTCGGACAATTCGCGGCGTTCCTTGCGGATCGCCAGTTCCTGTTCGACCAGTTGGCTCCGTTCCACGCGCAATGCCAGCTTGCGGGCATGCAATGTGGCTGAGGCGGCGGCAACATGCTCATTCGCCAGCAATTGTTCGTCACGCACAGCGCGCGTGTTCAAGATGTTCAGGAGAATCTGCTGCTGCTTGGCTGCCGAGGCCTGGCAGCGGCGAGTGGCTTCTTCATACTGGGCCACGCGTTGCTGAACCTCTTCGGTCAGCCGCGACGACTGTATGCGCATCGCTTCCAGACGCTCCTCCTGCTTGGCCAGGTCGAGCTGGTCGGCGGAGCGCTGTTGTTCCAGACCCTGCATTCGCTGTTCGATTGCCAGCATCTGATCGGCGGCGGCAGCGAGACTGGCTTCGAGCTGATTCAGCGATTCTGCCGAGGTCGCTGCCTGCTGCTCGGCGTTGGTCAGATCGGACTGTCTCTGATCCAGTTCCTGGCTGGCGGCATCCTGTTGACGGGCGAGAGAATCTCGTTCGCGGCGCAATCGTTCCAGGGTCTGGTCCTGGGACGCCAGGTCGTTTTTCAAATCTGACAGACGCTGGTTGGCGTAATCGAGTTCCGCAGCAATGGCTTCCAGTTCCGAGTCCGCTCCGGTCAGCGACTGGTAAACAAGTTGCAGCGACCCTTCCTGCGCCGCGATGTCGCGATCGAGCGACAGCAGGTCGTTCTTCAGACGTCGCAGTTCGCTCTTGCGGGAAAACAACGCCGTTTCACTGCGAATCGTACCGACATACAGTGTCCCGTTGGCTTCCAGCAACTCTCCTTGCAGCGTGACAAACCGCAGACCCTTTCCCGGACCCAGCGCCAGGCGGACGGCGTCGTCCATGGTGTTGACGACCCAGGTATCGGCCAGCAGGGACGCGGCGAGCCCGGTTGTGCCACGGTCGGACAGGACCAGTCCATCGGCACGCGTGACAACGCCGGGTTCCCGTGACAGGTCGGGCAGCGTGGAAGAATCAAGCTGCATGTGCAGGAAGCGGGAATTCTGCTGCTGGTCGGGCAACGGCTGGCTGGCCGCGCGGTCGGGGATGGCGACAAACCCCACGCGATTGGTCAACAGCACGGTCCCCTGGTTCAGGTAATCCAGCAGCGCCTGGTATTCGCGCAGCACGATCAATTGAGCGCGCGCCCCCAGGGCCACTTCCAGCAGAGCGGCGTGTTCCAGGTCCACATCCAGCAGGTCTGCGACACTGCCGACGATCGTGTTCCACGGTGGATACGGCGAGGAGCGTGCCCGGCTCAGGATATCCTTGACGCCGATTCCCAATCCTTCCTGACGCAGTTCCAGATCTTCCAGCAGACTCTTGCGCGCCAGGGCCGCGCTGCGACGTTCCCGCTGTTCCGCCAGACGCTGCTTGGTTTCTTCCTGTTCACCCAGCAATGACCCTCGACGATTCTGAGCGTCGCGCAGTGCCTGCTGGGCGGCGGTCTGTCCGAGCACGGCTTCATCGACGCGTTGCAAACAGCGTGCGCGCTCCAGATCCTGCGTGGCCAGGTCCCCGTCCAACTGGTCCAGTTGCGATGCCAGCTTGGCCCTCACGCCCGAAATCGTCGCGATTTGAGATCGCAGGGTGGTCACGGCGTTGGAACTGTCCGAGACGATCCGGGTCAGTTCCAGTCGGCGTGTGCGATCCTGTTCCATATGCTGGCGGCGTGAAGCCAGTTCCAGCGAGGCGGACTGCAACTGTTCGTCGTGTGCCGCGCAGCGATGCCTGTTCTCAGAGTACGCCACCGCGAACTCGGCCTGCCGTTGTTCGTGGCGGGAGATTTCGTCGGCGGTATCATGTGCCCGCTGGCCCAGCAGCAACTGCTGTTTGTGCAATCGGAGCAGCTCGGATTCCAGTTCCTGCAGGCGGGCCAGTTGGTACTGGATTGTTGTATCGTGACCGGCAATGACTTCACGACCGGCGGCATTCTGCTTGTCGACACCGCGCAGTTCGTCGTCCAGTTGGGACAGGTCGGCATCAAACGCCGCCTCGCGTTCTTCCAGTTCGCGGTGCCGATGGGTCAGTTCGTCGACACGTCCGGCCGATGAGGCCAGTTGTTCTTCGATCACTTCCAATTCGGCGGACAGGTGACGGTAGTCATCTGCGGCCAGTCCGAACCACCATTGCTTGAGGGCCACGGAGACCTCGCGGTACTTGGCCGCCTTGGCTGCCTGGCTGCGCGTGGAATTCAACTGCGCTTCAACTTCATCGACGATATCGGTCAGTCGTTCCAGGTTCTGGGCGACGCGTTCCAGTTTCCGCTGGGCTTCGATCCGGCGGGACTTGAACCGGCTGATCCCGGCGGCTTCCTCGAACACGGCGCGGCGGCTGGTGGGATTGGCCTGCAGGATCTGATCGACTCGACCCTGCTCGATAATGCTGTATGCGGACGTCCCGGCCCCGGTCCCCATGAACAGATCTTTGATGTCCTTCAATCGGGCCGTGGCACGGTTCAGCAGGTATTCCGCATCGCCGTTGCGCCAGATGCGGCGGCCGATATGGATTTCCTGGGCATCACTGGGCAGCCAGCCGGAGGCATTGTCGAATGTGATGGTTGCTTCGGCATAGGCACTGGGCTTGCGGCCGGCGGATCCGTTGAAGATGACATCCGTCATGTCCTTGCCGCGCAGGCTTTTGGCGGACTGATCTCCCAGGATCCATTTCATGGCGTCAACGACATTGCTCTTCCCGCTGCCGTTCGGCCCGACAACTCCCGTGATGCCGGTCGAGAAGTCGAACCGCGTGCGGTCGGCAAAGCTTTTGAAGCCGAACAGTTCGAGGGATTTAAGCATGTCAAACGATTGAGCAAAGTTCGGTGCGTGGTGAATGCCGGAAGACGCGAATACCGGACGACACCAAAGCCCGGCTGGCGGCAACCGGGCTTCAGTTCAAAGTTTTCAACACCTATACATGTCGATGATCTGCCAGACCGGCGCACGAGGTTTTCACGCGGTGGACCGGCGTGATTCACCGTTTACTTGTCCACTTTTCTCCAACTGCCCAGCCACGAGAACATTCCCCTGGGCTTGTCGTCCCTGGAATCTTCCTTGATGGACTTTTCCTTGTCGCTGGACTTCTTGTCGCCATCGGTCTTCCGGGCTTTCGATTCCTCAGAAACGCTGGCCATGTTCGCACGCGCCTCGGCCTTCTTGCGGTCGTCGGTTGGATCGGGCGCATCCTGCTCGGGGAAGAGGTTGGGAGTCATGTTGTCACGACCAATCCTGGTCTTTCGCTTTTTGCCGGGGGCGTCCGGCGACGTTGGGCGATAGTAAACCCGGCCGCCTTCGGGAAGCTCATTGACCGCCAGGCGGTTGGGCAGGTTCTTTTGCTTGGACGCATCCGCCAGCAACTGGACGATGTCAGGATAGGTGGCTCCCAGGTCGTCGGCGGCCCGGATGACGTCTGCGATTTGCATCGAAACTTCGCGGCGCTGGTCCGGTTGGCCGACCTGGAACTTGGACAGCGTGACGGTGGTGGCTCCGGGTTGTGACGTGACCATGATATGGCGACCGGCGGACAGATACATTGGCGATCGGAATTCCTGGTCGGCACCAAATAACACGATCTCGGGTCGAGTGCGGGTCAGGGCGTGAACCATCGGTTCCCCGCTGGTCTGAAGGGTATGCAGCATATACTCGCCAGTTCGCCGGGAGGGCTTGCCTTCTTCATCCAGACGGACTCCCAGTAATTCACCGCGGATGAACGGATCGCGCTTGTCGAGCGTCCACAGGGATCGGAACGCGCCGTACCGGGTTTCGGCTCCCGCTTCGCTCATCAATTCACGCAGTGCCAGATGCGAGTCGGCGTCTTCGATGGCGGACATTGCCGTCAGTGCATACACGCGGAACGCACGTTCTTTGGCGGCGGCTTCCTTCAAAGCGGGCAGACCGTCCGATTCACCCAGATACGCGAGTGCGATGGCGGCATGCACCCGGACTTCCAATAGCGGCGACGTGAGCGCCTGTTTCAGAATCGGTATTGCGTCGTTGCCGATCGCTTCCAGTTCCAGCGCACACTCTTCGGCGCGGTCTGCGGTGAAAATGTCCTCTTCGAGCTTCTGCATCCGGATGCGGGCCCCCACGGAATCCTCACGGAACGCCAGATGTCGTATGACCTGCAGATAACGTGGATAGTCATTCTTATAACGCGGATGAACGCTCAGGACGATTTTCTGATCGGTCTTCGCTTTCGCCATCGGCTTTTTGATACCGTGCTCATCGAAGTCGTGAAATCGTCGTCCGATCACTTCGGCCAGTCGGGCCGAGTTACGAACGCTGCGGAAATCATGTCGCAGATACAGCGCCAGTTCGCGTTCCTTCATGACGGTGGCACCGCCCAGGACGCGTCCCTTCTTGAGCAGTTCCGGGGATGTGGCGGCATCACTGCCAACGCCCACCGTCAGGACCGCACCTTCCGCACGCGCATACGCATGTCCCGTGAGCGGAGCGGCATGACCGGGGACGAAGGCCTGCTCGGACAGATACAATTCCATCAGCCAGCCGCCGGTCAGGCTGGTCGCTTCGGCGCTTTCCGGGATCTCAATTTCCACATCCAGTAACTCACCCTTTTTCAGCAACGGCTTCAGGTAGGCCCGGACAATGACCAGCGCTGTATTGGGCGATGCCAGGATGGAGTTGGGATTGGGGACTTTCCGCCGCTTCAGCTCGTTCAGCAATATGGTGCGATACGGGGACGGACTAGGATCGCCACCGGTACCGTTTAATCCCACGACCAGGCCAACCCCTTCCACCAGAACGGGTTGCAGGCCCGAAAAGGTTGTGTAATCGCCGATCATCGGCGTTTCAACCTTGGTGGCGTACCTCTTGTCCTTGTCGTCGCCGTCTTCAACTGACTTCGATTTGGCAGCCGAAAGCCATGCGGAGGGGAGAGCGACAGAGAGACCAAACAGCAGGAACCAGCCGAGAGGGCGCAATCGAGTCATAGTCTGCGACTCCTTTCGCGTGACGGACAACGGCACCGGTTCCAAACTGGTGCCTCCAACGGACCCTGACACCATGCGGTGGAACAAGGTCCGGTTCACACTTGCGAATTGATTTTTTCGGGACAGGGAGGTTCGAAGCGTATGATGACGTGGACGGACGGTCAAGATGAGTTGCAGTGCCGCCGCGCTTGCTGGAACGGACTGTTTTGACGTCAGGTCAATTCATCTGCGATGGCAAGATCAGCCCGCTGGTAATCGGCGATTCTGGCATCCGCCGGACTCAATCTTGTGTCACAACTGCATGGTGCATCAACGATTGGACAATCCGTCTGCATATCACCCGGACATTTCCTGATGGTCCCCCTCGATCGCGTTCTGGTCGGAACTCGAACTGGAATACGGGGCGAAAGGACAGTCTACAATCCGTACGTCAGGAACCACAGGATCAGGAATGCACCACCCATAAAACCGACAATCTGCAAAAACAGCCGAAGCGCGCGTCCCAGGATGTATTCGGGCAGTTCGTAACGGCTGGCACTGTAAACCAGGCTGATGGCCAGGGCGAGCGGCAACATGTACCAGGTGACGTTGGCTTGAGCGAGCAGCAGTGTGGCAAGCATGACAGGAACCTGGTGGGCAGCAGACACGGGAAGACGAATTACGGCAAATCAGGCGGGCGACTTTTGGGCCGGACTTGCCGGACCCGTCTCGGGAGTCGCTGCTGGCTGCGGTGAGACAGGCGGTGCCGAGGACGTAGCCGTAGTTCGCGATGCGGCCGGGGCCGCCGGATGCTCATCGCCAAACCCATAGGCAGGTCCCATCACACAGTCCCAGATCGCCAGGACGTTCAGCAACCCCGCAATCCAGGTAAAAACCAATGCCAATTCATAGATTTTGCCCAATCGGCCATTGATCTCCTGCAGTTGATCCGGATCTGGCGGAGAACCATAAGCGTTGATGAACGGTCGGGGAATGGATCCCTTGATATAGCGCGGTGCGGTATTGGGTTTGGTGTCACTTTCGACAACGTTGCAATGCAGCATGCGTCGGAAGCCTGCCTTAATGGGACGATCAATCTCAAACCTTCCACCACCCAGTTCCAGCTTCGTGGGCTGGCCGTCCAGAGTCCCTTCAAACGAACCGTGAATCTCCTGTCCGAACTGTCCGTCAACCACATCGAATTTCACGGTGCCCACCAACACTCCGCCTTCCGGATTCTCCGAGGAACTCAACGTCCCTTGAAACGGCGCAGAGAGCGGCCCGGTGAGCTTGTTGGCCCGGGTATCGCTGAGCACCCGGCGGTTTTGTACCAGGGCGGGCAGGGCAGAGGCTCCGATCCCCAATTGTGCGGCGTAGCTGAGAGCGACATATCTGAGTGGTCCGGTCTTTTCGGGAAGGTTGTAAACGACCATCCCTTCGCCCAGTTTCTGGCCCCAGAAAAACAGCCCCAGAATGCTGAGACAGTAAATCAGTCCCTTGGCAGTTCGCCCCTGATACAGATGTCCTGCTCCCGGAATCAAATACGCCAGAACTCCGGCAACCACTGGATTTTTGTCTTCCCACGGACGGGGATGATTCGGCGGACTGGCGGATGGAGCAGACGACATGCGGCAGGCTTTCGCGGGAAATCCTGGGGAATTCCGGCACCGATGTGCCGCCCGGGATCCCCGATTGCGGATTGGGAACAACGCCCAAAAATCGGGCAGTCTGGATAAAAAACAGCGATTTTCACCGTTGGAGATTCTAACACAAGGGGGCCGGTCGGGACTAGGGCAGGGGCGAGGTCTGGAACTGTTCCCCGTCAACCGATCTCAAATCCCTGGCGCTGTTCCCGTTGAAGCAACTTGTTGGCGGCGGGCGAATCCAGGAACTGTTCGGTATCGGGATTCCAGCTCAACTTCGTGCCGACCCGCATGGCGATGTTTCCCAGGTGACACAGGCTGACCGATCGGTGCTGGCTGACGACATCGGAAATTGGTGTCTGGCGGCTGATCGTACAATCGTAGAAGTTCCCCATGTGGTTCTTGATCGCGTCGATCTTTCCCATGCGCTCGTGGCGGGAAAGATTGTCGTGCCCGTAGACACGGAACTCTTCGCGCGGCAAGGGTTGCGTTGCCAGATCTTCCACAGGCTTTCCGGCCAGCGTCCCGCGATTGACGAAAATCCGTCCCGCGTCCCCCTCGAACATTACTCCGTCGCGGTTGTAATCGCCGCGCGGTGAATCGAGCACTTCCAGTTCCACGCCATTGGCATATCGATATCTGGCGTGGTAATCCAGCGCCACGTTGTAGCCGTTTTCGATCGTCGGATATTTGGCTGTTCCTTCGATTTCGACCGGACCCGAGTGCTGCAGGCCCGCTCCCCATTGTGCGATATCCAGATGATGTGCCCCGGTGTCGGTCATTTCCCCGCCTGAGTACTCGTACCACCAGCGAAATGTGTAATGGCTGCGTTCGGGAATGTACGGAACGTCGGGTGTCTGTCCCTGCCAGAGATTCCAATTGAAGTTTCGCGGGACCGGCTGAACGGAAAACGGGCCGCCCACCGTGTTCTTTCCCATGACGACGGTCATTCTCCGCAACGTTCCGATCCGTCCCGCCTGGACCATTTCCACGGCCCGACGAAATCTCGCATCACTCCGCTGCCACGTCCCCACCTGGACGATCCGTTGTGTCTCCCGGACGACTTCGCAGACCCTCTGCCCTTCAGCGACCGTCAGTGTCAGCGGCTTTTCACAATAGACATCCTTCCCGGCGCGGCAGGCGTCGATCAACATCTTCGCGTGCCAGTGGTCCGGTGTCCCGATCAAGACCACGTCAATCTGTTTCTTTGCCAGCAGATCCTGGTAGTTCTCAAAGATCTGTGCCGTGCTGCCAAAACTGGCTCGGGCTTGCTCGCGGACATGGCGATCCACATCGCAAATGGCGACGATATCCCCGTAGGGCAACGCTTCACGCGCAATCACCGAACCCTGGTACCGCATCCCGATGCACCCGATCCGCCAGCGCTCGTTGGGCGATTTCGGCTCGGTCTTTTCTTCGGCTCCGGCCGTCAAAGTGTATGGAGTGAAGGCCCACGCCCCAATTCCCGCAGTGGCCGCCAGAAAGGAACGGCGTGAAGTTGCGGTTGTCATCGGCAAATCCCCCGTGGCAGAAATGCTTCGAATCGCCATCCCGAAGTCAGTGGGCGATCAAGGACGCGTGTTCCTTGAAGTTCACACAGACACGTTGGGAAGATGTTGCGATCACGTCATGGAATGATGGTTTTTCAGAACGGTAATGCCTGTCCGATCCCTTCGATCCGGGCCTTTTCCAGGATGCGGACGGCCACGGCCAGATCTTCCAGGGCCAGCCCCACCGATTTGAACAATGTGATGTCGTCCGCATTGGCACGCCCGGTTTCACGATCGTGCACCACATCTGACAATTCGTGGACTCGCGCCCAGTCCAGGCTGCCGTCTTCCAGCGCCGGGACGAAATCACCCGCTTCCAGTTTGCACGCGTCGCGACTGTCGCACACGATGTGGTCGGCGCGCCGAATCGTGGTCACGTCGATCTCGGCCCTGGTCAAGTAGTTGCTGCCAATCGCGTTGATGTGCGTCCCTTCCGCCAGGGCATGACCGTCGAACAGCGGCACGGGACTGGACGACGCACAGATGACGATGTCCTTTTCGGCAGCCACCTCTTCGGGTGAATGGACGGCGACGACGGGGACATTGCACAGTTCCGCCATTTCCTCGGCGAACTTCCGCCGTCGATCGTCATTGCGGCCATAGACTTCCACGCGTTCGATCCGACGCACACTGCAGACCGCTTTCAATTGAGACCGGGCTTGAAACCCCGTCCCGAAGCAACCCACGATCTTGGCATCCGGGCGTGCCATGTACTTCGTCGCAACTCCAGAAGCCGCACCGGTGCGCATCTGTCCCAGCAGATTCGCTTCGATCAGTGCGGCGGGCTGACCGGATCGAATGTCGATCAAGCCAAACTGGAATCGGGCACCCGCGCGCGACGTCGTGTACGCCTTGTACCCGGCATAGCCCAGGTATTCGGCGCCGGCCGACAACAGATGCAGCATCGCGCCGTTTCCCGCCGAGACCCGGCGGCGCGGCTGGTTTTCGGCCAGGTCCAAACCCCATTGGCGAAAGGCCTCTTCGACGCACTCGATGGCCGTGTCGATGTCCAGCAGCCACGCCACATCGTCTTCTGTCAGGTACAAGGCAGCCATGTTGATCCGATCCTACGACTCGGCGACGATCTTGGCGATTTCGACGAAATCGCTTTTCAGCGATTTGTACAGTCTACCGTACATGGGGTACGACTTCGTGTAAATCCGCTTGGCTTCCGCCTGGGGATCGGTACTTCCGGTCACCTTGATCGTTGCCGAACAGGCTTCCACAACACTCTTGTACTTGCCGGTTCCGGAGGCAGCCAGCAGTGCGGCTCCGAAGGCCGGGCCCTCTTCCGCATTGATCACGCTGACACGTCGGCCATACACGTCGGCCTGCATCTGCCGCCAGAACTCACTGCGGGCACCACCGCCCGACAGGCGAATCTCGCGGATCGGAATCCGCATTTCATTGATCACTTCCAGCGAATCCCGCATGGCATAGGTCGCCCCTTCCATGATGGAACGAATGATCGCCGACCGGCCGTGACGCAGACTCAATCCGATCCAGCATCCGCGGGCGTTGGCATCTGCATGCGGCGTTCGTTCACCCGTCAGGTACGGCAGGAAGAACAGTCCTTCGCATCCCGGCGGCGCTTCTGCCGCCTGCTCGGTGATGATGTTATACGGATCCGTCTTGATCTTCCTGGCGGCGGCCACTTCGGTTTCGGCAAATTCGTTGCGATACCATTGCAGGCTGCCTCCGGCCGACAACACCACTCCCATGACATGCCACTTTCCGCGAACGGCGTGACAGAACGTGTGAACTCGTCCGGTGGGATCAATTTGAACGTCGTCACTATGCGCGAAGACAACGCCGCTGGTCCCCATGGTGGCGGAGATGATCCCGCGTTTGACGATCCCGTTTCCGACGGCACCAGCCGCCTGATCTCCCGCACCGCCCACCACCGGGATCCCCTTTTTCAGGCCCAGCAGCTTCGCTGCGGAATCGGACAACGTGCCGGTAATATCCTCGGATTCATAGACCTTGGGCAGCAAGGAGGCTTTGATATCGAGCTTATCAAGCAGTGGCTTGCACCATTGTCGATTGCGAACGTCCAGCAGAAGCGTTCCCGATGCGTCGCTGACGTCGGTCGCGAACTCGCCCGTTAAGCGGAAACGGACGAAGTCCTTGGGGAGCAGCACCTGGACCGTCTTGGAATAGTTCTTGGGCTCATTCTTCTGCAGCCACAGGATCTTGGGGGCGGTGAACCCCGTCAGGGCGGGATTGGCCACCATTTCGATCAGCTTCGCCCGGCCGCCGACTTTGTTCTCGATCTCCACACATTCTTCGGCCGTGCGCTGGTCGTTCCACAACAGAGCATGACGAATGATGTTATGCTGTTTGTCGAGGAACACACTGCCGTGCATCTGGCCGCTGAGTCCGATCCCGGACACGTCATCGGGCTTGATCTTGCCGGCTTTCAGCACCTTCTTGACCGTGGCAATTGTGGCATCCCACCAGTCTTCAGGATCCTGTTCGGACCAACCGGGTCGAGGGGACATGAGTGGGTATTCGGCAGTGGCCGAAGCCAGAATCGTACCATCCTCCTGCATCGCGAGCGTTTTCGTTCCGCTCGTTCCGATATCGATCCCCAGAAAGACGGCCATCGTGAGGTGTTCCTTGAATCCGGTTAAGTCAGTCGCAGAGGTGATTCGCGAGCATGCAACGCGATTTGTTTTTCCAAAAGGATCAGTATCTTAACATGAATTTGTCGTACCTGCCACGCTGCGGGTTTCCGCGGCCAGGGCC
>JAFEBS010000017.1:0-37092 GCA_018242525.1 Planctomycetota bacterium
AGACTTAGTGGGCGCTGGCCCTGCCTGTTATGGCAACCGCCGACGCGGGGAAATTCACGGCACATTGGGATCGAACTACCGGTACGTCGACATCAATCACAACAGATTGGAGCTACAGCGGAAGCGTTTCGTACTTCGTTGTTTCCGTCGATGTTGCCGCGTCAGAGCATAAGCAGATCTCAGAGGACTTCAAAAACACAACTTCCGTTGATTTGGGGGCCAAAGCGGCTTTTAAGGCCGCGATTGCCTACCCAGGCTGGTTTAGGTCGAATCTTTTCAGGCATAAGCGAGTAAAGGAGAACCTGAGAGAATTCGAGGACTTCTTCGGGCCGAAGGGTACGCTTCGATATTATCCGACGCACCTGATCATGGTTCGAGGATTCACGGCGGCGTTTGAAAACTCACAGAAATGGACATACGACTATGATCGCAAGTTCCAAGCCTCTGTTGGGGGAGGATTCTCCGTAGCCGGAATTCGGTTCGGCAGCAAGGCCACGTATGGAAGTCACGTTACTGAGCACAGTATTGACCAGTCCAATACGTCACTGAAGTTTTCGGACGGCGAAGGTACCCTGCGCTTTGTGGGATATGTGGTCAAGAAGAACACGCTGTGGGATTCGGTAGTCAGGTTCAGTCCCATTGACGAGCTTGGTAACGCAATCGAGTCCGTTGGATACAAATTCCACTAGAGCATCTACCAATGAAATTCGTCGTGAGTTGTCTCTGCCTTGCTGCAACTACTCTCGTGTTGCTGCCGAGCGACGCTGCCGCTAACAGTCGGCGAGGAGGTTGCCATGTCGTTTGTTGCTGTACCGAGTACACGACGACAACGTTACTTCCGCTTTGCCCTAAGATTGCAAAGGTGAGCTATGGTACAGCGGAAGAAGGTAAGGGAAAGATTGTAAATCGATTCGTTGCGGAGGAAGCAAAGCGGCGCGGTGTTGTAATCCGACCGCTTTCATATTTCGTCGCTGAATTCACCGGTCCACCTTCGCAGATCGAGTGGTTCAGGCGGAATTACGCCGTTCTGCTATGTGGCTTCAATCCTGAGATGGTGATAAATGATGAAGCAGCGTATCGCTCCTGTTCTGGCCACGTGCGTGAATGGATGAAGCTCGTCGATGAAGGGAAATACGAGAATCTGATGGATGACCAGTTCCTGTTCTGTCCGAATTGCTGTACGACGCCATAAGACGCAAAATGACTTGCTGAAGGGGATTAATGTGACAATTCGTTTGTTCACCTTGTGCGTTACCTTCTTCTCGGTTTCATCAGCATGGGCTTTCGGTCCCGAGGGTCACACGCTTGTCGGGACGATCGCAGAGAGGGTTCTCCTAACAAGAAACCCTTCTGCCGCGACTAAAGTCAAAGCCTTGCTAAATTCAATCCCTTTAGGCGAAGCTGCAAGAATTGCAGACGACATTAAGAGCTGGGATGGCACTCCACGAAGTGGACTTCCATGGACCATGGACACCGTCGTGCGCCACGACGTGTGGGAGTTTTTGCAAACGAATTCCAACATGGCGGGTGGCCATGGTCACAGTGGCGCAGATCATCATAATTTTCACTACACTGACATCTCGATTGACGGTGCGTTGAAATACAGTCCTACCGTCGCTGGGGCTGGTCCGACGGATGTGGTAAAGATGATCACCCACTGCATCGACGTAATCGAGGGAACGGCGTCCACGCCGGACGCTTATGCAATTAATCAACGAGTGGCTGTCATATTGCTGTGTCATTATCTAGGTGACATTCATCAGCCACTGCATGTTGGCGCAGTCTATTTCGACGGGACCGGAAAAAGAGTCGATCCGAATGTGGCGCCGGGCGCATTACCCACGCACGGGGGCAATGATATCAGAGTTCATGTTGGCGGTACGGGTACGTTTGCGTTGCATGCTTATTGGGATGGGAAGTCGATTGATGAAGCTGTTCATAAACTCACTGGACACGGGGGATCTTTCTCCAGCTCCGAGATTGATTCCTTATTTGCAACGGCCAAACCAACGAAGGCAGATGGTAGCACGCCCCTTGAAACGATTCCTCCTCTCGGCAGCTTGTCTGGCTTGTCTACCATGTGGGCAGATGAGATTTTGCCGATTGCTAAAGAATCGCATGACAAGTTGGATTTTCAAGTTCTAACTCCCCCCGCACACTTAGGGCACTATACGTTCAAATGGGACGCCAAGGAAAGAACGCCTGGAACCTATCCGGGTTTCGCAGGTGACGTCGTGGGAAAGTCAATTCACCGCGCTGGGTGGCGCTTGGCACTCCTGTTGGAACGAGTCGCACCAAAATTGCCGTGACCGCGTCAGCATCGGTTGCTGCTTGCCAACATCGAGTAGCCGGTCATTTCGGAAGTTCTGGCAGCTTGGGCATGTTCTGCATGGCGGTCGCTTGAGCGGCTGGCGTGGCATGTGTGTACCGCATCGTCATTGTGATGTCTTGGTGACGAGCCAGGGAGCGGACGAAGTCAGCCCCCGCTGCTCGTGGCAGGCACTGGCACAAAGTGCATGCCGCCAATGTCGGCTACTGGCACAGACAGGCTTCCAGCAACTTTCTGAGACGATTTAGGACAGCCCGAGTTGTACTTTCCGTTGTGCTTTAGCGCTCTCCCAAATACCTGACATACTTCCGAGGCCTGAAAAAAGGCACTTTCGGCGTGTGGATTCAGAAGTGGAGACGATTTAGGAAAGCTCCGCTCTATCCAGCTGAGCTACGGGGGCGAGTGGCTGGGCATTCTACTGGGTTGCCGCAGTAAGCGAAAGATTGCCACGGAATCGGTGGGAATCGGTGGAGGCCTGCCTCAAATGCGGCCTCCGACGATCCTCTTCGTAATCATTTTTCCACGTCCGGCCACCAGGGCATGGACCGCTTCGTCGCGGGCTGGGCTATTAACAGCCCGTGGAAATGGGGAGCTGATCCTCGCCGGGCGGGTCAGCCCCCTTTTTCCACAGGGTGTTAAAGCAAAGGCTGGCACTTTGAGGCTGACTCCGATGATGATTGCCGAGCCATTCTTGTCGCCCCCACTCGCGTCTGATAGCCTCGACCAGACCATGAGCATTGATTGCAGCCAATTCGTGTTTCTGATCGGTCGCGGGATTTGTGAGAATTCGATGGTCGCCGTTCGCACGCAACCTGTCGCGAATCGATTCGCGACGCAGACAGATCTTGCAGCCTGCCCTGGCCGGTGGATCACTGTTTCACCAATTCTTTGCTCCTGTCTTTGTGCGTGCTTGTTGGTCTTGGCCGTCGCGGTCGCGTCCACGGGTGCGGCCGAACCTGATGCGATGGGGATTGAATTCTTCGAGAAAAAAATCCGGCCCGTGCTCGTCGAGAATTGCTATCAGTGCCATTCCGACGAGGCCCAGCGCCGGAAGAAACTCAAGGGCGGCTTGCGACTCGACTCGGCCGCCGGGATTCGCAGCGGCGGCGATAGCGGCCCGTTGTTTGTGCTCGACAAGCCGGGCGACAGTCCGTTGATCAAAGCGCTCCGGCATGACGGACTGAAGATGCCGCCGGATTCCAGGCTGGCGGAGGGGATCATTGCCGATTTTGAACACTGGGTGAAACTGGGGGCTCCGCTGCCAGCGTCCGGTGGCACGGCGGCGGAAGTCCGGCAGATGGACTGGCCTGCCGCGCGCCAGGCCTGGCCGTTCCGCGTTCCCGTCGAACATCCCGCCCCCACCGTGCAGAAATCCGACTGGCCGAAGTCGATCATCGATGCGTTCGTACTGGCAGGTCTGGAGTCGCGCGGCTTGCAGCCTGTGCCGCCTGCGGGTCGGCGGGAACTGATTCGCCGCGCGACGCTCGATTTGATCGGATTGCCGCCGACACCGCAGGAAGTCACCGACTTCCTGAATGACACATCCCCCCAGGCGTTCGCGACGGTGGTGGACCGGTTGCTGCAATCGCCACACTACGGCGAGCGTTGGGCCCGCTACTGGCTCGACCTGGCCCGGTATGCCGATGATCAGGGCAATTCCTTTTTGAGTCCCACTCCCCAGGCGTACCTGTATCGCGATTGGGTGGTCCGAGCGTTCAATCGTGACCTGTCCTACGATGAATTCATCCGCCTGCAGGTGGCGGGGGATGAACTTCCCGAGGGTGCCGCCGACTACGTGGAACGATTGGCCGGATTGGGATTTCAGGGTCTGGGTCCGCAGTTTCGCAAGGGGGCGGCCGGTGAAGAAAAGGCCAGGGCCGACGAACTGGAAGACCGGCTGGATACGCTTTCGCGTGGATTGCTGGGTCTGACGGTGTCGTGTGCCCGTTGCCACGATCACAAGTTCGACCCGATTCCGACGCGCGACTATTACTCGCTGGCCGCCGCCTACAACGGTGCCTCCTGGGGCGACCGCATGCTGGCTTCGCCTGAGACCGTCACCCGTCGCCGCGAATGGGAACAGCAGGTTCAGCAGCAACGCACCGAACTGGAGAAATGGACGGCGGAACAGTGCCGACTGACCGGTCGCCGTGCCCTGGAACAGGTCGACGCGTACCTGATCGCCGCCTGGCGACTACGTACGGCCCAACAACAGAAGCAGACTGTGGACGAAGCCGCCATGGCGAAGCACGCTGGACTGCAGTTGCAGTTTTTGAATCGGCTCGCGAAGGCCATTGATGCCGCCAAAGACGGTGAACCACTGCACACCTGGCGTCTCGTCGCGGAGACATGTGCCGCCTCCGATGTCGTCCCCGAAAAGTTGAGTCAGCAGACACAATCTCTGAAGGATTCTGTCGTCACGGCACTCGGCAAGCAGGATGCCAAGACCGCTCTGGCACCGTCTGAAGAATCGCTGTTGAAAACAGTGTGGCAGACGGAGACTGCGCCGTTCTTCGTCAGTCCCAAAGACGTGCCAGGCATTCTCACTGCAGACAGTCGCGACGAATACACCAGGCGGCAGGGAGCCGTGGACCAGCTTGTCAACGCGCCTGCGCCGGCCGGTCCCATGATGCCCAGTGTCTCTGGTGGAGGCGTCGCTTTAAAGGTCTTCGTGCGTGGTAACCCCCTGCAACTCGGCGAACCTGCACCACCTGGATTTCTGCGAATCCTGGGCGGACAGGCTCAGCCAACGGAACGCTTTACACGGCTCGACCTGGCCAATGCCATCGCCAGTCCCGAAAATCCACTCACCGCTCGTGTCCTGGTGAACCGTGTCTGGCACTACCACTTTGGACGCGGCATCGTTGCGTCGCTGGGGAATTTCGGCAAACAGGGGACTCCGCCGACGCACCCGGAACTCCTCGATACCATGGCCGCCCGATTCATGAAGTCCGGGTGGTCATTGAAGGCGCTGCACCGGGAAATCATGCTGTCAGCCACCTATCAACTCAGCACGGCCCGCGATGCGACCAACGAAGCGATCGACCCCGACAACCACTTCCTGTGGCGGGCGACTCCGCGACGTCTGGACTTTGAAGCGTGGCGTGATTCGATCCTGGCGGTGTCCGGCAAGCTGGATCCGACAGTGGGCGGCCCGGCCCTGGATCCAACGACACCCGCAGTCAAAGAAGTCCCCGGTGCCGATTTCTACACGCGACTGGTGGGACTGGAACTCGACAATCCCCACAACGGGCGGCGCACCCTCTACTCGATCGTCAGCCGTTACTCGCTGAATCCCACGGCGGGATTATTCGATGTTCCCGAACCGAATGTGGCCAGCGATCTGCGTCCGGTGACGACGATTCCCCAACAGCAACTGTTCGTCCTGAACAGCCAGTTCGTTATCGCCATGTCCCGTGCGTTTGCGGAGCGGTTGAGTCCATCGGCGGACGACCCGCAGCGATTGCAACTCGCCTGGGAACTGGCCTACGGGCGACCGCCGACCGAAGTCGAGCGAAAACTGGCCCTCGATTTTCTGCAGTCGGCCGGTACCACGGATCTGGACAAACTGGGGCGTTGGGAACAGTTGTGTCATGCGCTCCTGTCTTCCAACGAATTTGCATTTCTGCCTTGAGTCGACTGCTGGAGATGGCAATGTCGGTTGAATTTCCAATGTCTCGCCGGGAACTGCTGAGCCGTTACGGCAGCGGCGTCGGCATGCTCGGTCTGGCGGCGGTACTGGGGCAGCAGGCTTTGGGAAGCGAATCCACAGTGAATCCGCTGGCCGAAAAGGCCGCTCGATTCGCTCCCCGGGCCAAGCGTGTGATCCATCTGTGGATGAACGGTGCTCCGTCACAGGTCGATACGTTCGATCCGAAACCGGCTCTGGAAAAATATGCGGGACAGCGGCCCGAGAATACGGCAAAATTGAAGACCGAATTTGAGACCGGCGGCCTGCTCCCCTCGCCGTTCAAGTTCCAGCGCCATGGGCAATCAGGACTGGAAATCAGCGAACTGTTTCCGCATCTGTCACGCTGCGCGGATGACTTGTGCGTCATCCGTTCGATGCACACCGATGTCCCGGTACATGAATCGTCGAACTGGATGATGTTCACCGGCAGCATTCAACCGGTGCGACCCTCCTACGGCTCGTGGCTGCTGTATGGGCTGGGTACCGAGAATCAGAACCTGCCGGGATTTGTGGTGTTGGGTGAAGGTCAACCGGTCAACGGCCCCTCCAACTGGAGCAGCCGGTTTCTACCGGGCATCTACCAGGGGTGTCAGATCGCTCTGCCCCGGACGTTCAACCCGGGCGAGGTCATCCCGCATCTGCAGAACCGCCAGCTTTCGTCCACATCCCAGCGCCGGGAACTCGATTTCATCCAGCGATTGAACGCCCTGTACTCCGAACGCCAGGGAGCCGAAAACGCCTTTAACGCCCGCATCGAATCGCTGGAACTGGCGTTTCGCATGCAGACATCCGCCGAAGAGGCGTTTGATATCAGCCGTGAAACGGAGTCGACACTCGATCAATACGGTTTGACCGGACCGGAGGCGTCACTGGTTGCCACTGTGCCGGGGCAGAGTACTGTTGACCGGACGATTTTCGGCCGCAACTGCCTGCTGGCTCGTCGGCTTGTCGAACGGGGCGTGCGTGTCGTGCAGGTGTACTGCGGGCGGGCGCAGCCCTGGGACACGCATTCGAAGAACAGCCAGGGCCATCGCGACTTGTGCCAGGTCGTCGATCGTCCCATCGCCGGGCTGTTGCAGGACCTGAAACAACGGGGACTGTTGGACGAAACTCTGATCCTGTGGGGCGGAGAATTCGGTCGCACCCCGACGTCACAAGGGAATGACGGCCGTGACCACAATCACTACGGGTTCACCGTCTGGCTGGCAGGCGGCGGAGTCAAAGGGGGACTGGTCCACGGTGCCACCGACGAATTCGGATTCAATGCCATCGAGAAGCGAATGCATGTGCATGATCTTCACGCCACGATGCTGCATTTGATGGGTATCGACCACGAACAACTGACGTTCCGCTACAGCGGCCGCGATTTCCGCCTGACGGATGTGCATGGGAACGTGGCCCACGAAATTGTTGCGTAACGCGCCAATTCCCCCGGGGCCGCAGGGCCCTGGCTGGGTGAATCTCTGGCCCGTTGGGCCGCAAGTCAAATGGCGTCGTGTCGCCGAGCCACGTGGTGTTGTCGTGTACGCCACAATCGCTTCGCGAATTCCCTTGATCGCCTCAACACCCTTGAGCTCGACTACGATGTTTATGCAACATTCGCTGGGGGCGAGCGAAGCGCTCAACCCCAGTCACCCTGCCGAAAAGAGATGAACGAACCGGACCATTCCAAGCGGCAGCGGTATCACTGGGGGCTCCCGTTGGTCGACCGCAGCCACACTGCCGTCAGAATCAATCGGGCTCTTTGAGTTCTTGTTTTTCTCGTGGCAGTGGTTCCAGGAACCAGCCGGTTCGTCGCATTGTGTGCGGTGGCCGCATGGGGAGTGCCTCACCGGTGATTTGCAGGATCGACCAGCGAACGGTGAGGTCCATCAGGTTGTTGTCGATTTGATCCCCGATCAGCGACTTCAGCCCGGGCAGTTGTGGACTGGCTCGCAGACGTCCCAGGGTCAGGACGGATGCCCGCCGGACGTAGAAGTCTTCGGCCGGTGAACTGCGGGTATCCGTGGCGCGTTCGAGCAATTGGCTGGCGAGACGTTCATTGGTCTGTCCTTCCTGCATCAGGCCCAATGCCCAGATGGCGGCGGCGCGGGAGAATCCGCGGTATTTCCGGGTCTTGGGAATGTAGATCTCCATCAAGGGCATTGCCTCCGTGGTTTTCAGCAGTCCCAGTAACTCGAACAGATGAGCCAATTGAGTGTCCGTGAGCGGGGTAAATCCCGCGGCCTCGGTCCGTCGTTGCGCGAACGCCAGCACGGGCATGGCAGAGTCGGGGGCCGCGATCGACTTCAATCCCATGGCGGCTGCCAGCATCACTTCCGGCCGCGCGGAATCCAGCAGTTCCAACAGCCGCGCAGTGACGGACTCTTCATCAAGATCCCCCAGCAGGAGCGACGCCTGTTCCTGGCCGCGCCAATCGTCACCTGCCAGAACCGCGATCGTGGATTGGCGAATCGTCGGCTCCAGTGTCGGCTCCTGGCTGAGCGCCAGGAATTTGTCCCGGACCAGTTTGCGCAACTGCGGATGCGGATCATTCAGTCGGGCGGACAGGGTTTGCATTCGTTCGGGCGTCGGCAGAGTGACGTACGTCTCGATCCCGATCCTGCGAATCCCCGCGTCGGGATGGTTTATCGCCATTTCTGCCAACGGCAAAACCAGCCGCGGGTCGAGAGCAAACAGGGATCGCAACGCTTCGACGGCGACGCCCGGTTCCGCATCCATCCCCAGTGACTGATTCAATGCGATCGCCCGCTCGGAAGTATGCCTCGTGATCAGTGCCACCGCGCACAAGCGGTTCAGCACGCAGTTTCGTGCGGCGATCAAGGTTTCTGCCTGAGTTTCCAGTCCTTCCGGCGCAATCTGCCCGGCCGCACGGGCGGCTGCCAGGCGGATGTCTGCCGAATTCTCCGGCGTCAGGGCCAGTCCCAGCAGACTTTTCAGGGCCTGGGCATCCCGCTGCTGGCCCAGGCCCCGAATCGCCAGGATCAAATCCCGTCGTGGCGTGGTGATGGATTGGACTCGCTGACGCCAGACTGGACGGATCAATTCAAAATCCCAATTTGCCAGGGCAGGCTCGATCAGTTGCCTCAGGTCTTTCCCGCCGTCTTGTGACGCTTCGAACAGGCGGTCGGCCGCGCTGCGGACATCGAGAGCGATCAAGGCGTGTGCCGCGGCGTGGCGGGCTGCCGGATGGACAGTTTTGGACTTGAGAACGGCCAACAGTTCGGGAACAGCGGCCCGCATTCCATCGTGCCCCAGCGCGTGGGCCTCGACCAGGGCTTCTGCCGCCTGTCGCTGCAGTTCCGATTCAGGCTGTGACAATGCCTGTCGCCACATCGGGATCAATTCGGGGTGAATGAAGTAACTGCTCGGCAACGGACGCTCCGCGGGCTCGCGGTCCATCAGGAAGATCTGCGGGATGTCTTGCGCACGCGCGGTGGAGACGAGGACTGCCGTCAGGACGATGGCAATCACGAAGATCCGTTGTGATCTCAAGCCACCCATCCAGGGGGGCAGCGCGGTGTCTCGAATCGGAAACTCACACATGGGGCACGACTCAAATCCAGGGATTCAGGCGAACAGCGTGATCATTGACGTTTTTGAATCTGCCCGGTCACCTGGGCCGAAACATCTTCAAACTGCCAGTAACTCTGCGGATCCATTTTTCCGGTGGTCAACTGGGTCGTCGCGGGATCTGGTTCGTCGGGGATCCCAACGTCGATCCGGATCAGGAAGCGACCGCGGGAATCCAGTTTCAGGACGGTTGGATCCGTGATTTCCGCTCTCAAGGTGCCAACGGGTGAGTCCCAGGTTTTTAAGGACTGCCGTGTCGACCCGTTGGCTCCGGACAATTCCAGGCGTCGCATGGGGCCCAGGACCTTGAAGGTGATCGTCGCGGATGTCAGTTCCACGGGAAGCAGATCGGCAGGGACGGAAAATGCCACCCAACCCTCGGCGGTTCCTGTTTTCTCGGTCCATCGGGCGCTGCGCCGATCATACAGTCCCTTGGGAGGCAGCCCGTCCGGGCCCTCGACTTCGCGGAACGGCAGGAACGGTCCAGTGATGACCAGCGGCGTACCTGCCGCAGGACGCTGCCAGCGGATCGGGACCGAGACGAGTGCCGAGCCGACCGTCTGGCCGTCGCGGCCCAATGACGTTCCCACGTCCCAGTATCGAGTCCAGACCATCAGGACGGGCGAAAACAGGTTTTCCAGCGGAGGGGCCGGGAGTTGTGACATCAACTGGCTGCGCCGTTGCTGCTCGTCGCTGAGGACATTTGCCGAGAGGTATTGATCCGGTCCCAGAACGGCAGACGCGGCCGCCGTAAACCGGCCATCGGGATGCAACTGGACCCCGATGCGTCCGCGCGGGGCGATGATTACGGCATCACCCGGTGCCAGTCCGGCGGGCAGGGTCAACTTTCCGCTGACCCCGCGCGCGTCAAACTCGGCCACCGCTTCGACCGGTTCGTCAACCCGGCCACCCGTTTGAAAGGAAACCATCCGCAGCCCGGGTGTGAATGGCAGAAGTTCCCAACTCCAGGTGTCGATGTCCGACCAGGCCATGCGGCGCGTCGTTGATTCGAAGCCGCTCATCGAGGGGCTCATCCAACCGCCCTGGTTCCCCGACAGTGGGGCCACCTGAGATTCGTTGGTAAAGATTCCGGCCAGGCCACTGGTGCGGATTTCTTCTGTGCCGGGAACCGGCTGGACGTGTTGAATGATGGCCGTCGTGGCGGGAATCGTCGTGCGGCTGTTCCAGCCAAGGGCCATGAGCATCCCGGCCGCACCGAGCGACAGGACCGGAATGACCAGCCCCAGCCATTCCAGTCGTCCCCGTCTTGCCAGCCAGATCGCGAGCAACGGGATCAGGCTGGTGAATCCCGCCAGAATTCCCACGGTCAATGTCCGATCGGGAATCGCATAACCAATCAACTGTCGGATCTGCTCCTCCGCCTGCACACGCGGGATCAACGGAGCTGCGCGGGGTGTAAAAAACTGCAACGCCAGGTAGGACAGTGATTCACTGGGAAAGAATTGCGTCTGCATGCTGACGCCTCCCGGGGCGGGTGGATCGCTGGGTGTGCGGGGACGCACCCAGGCATCGCCGCCGATGGTCGTCACCAGGATTCGCCCCTCGCCATGATTTTTCCAGAATGCGGCAGGCCAGCCATCCGACGTGAAGTCCGTCTGGTGATCTTCCGCGACCAGCCGGACAAACCGAACAGGTCGCTCCAATTCCCGGGTGAACCGCAGTTCGCTCAACGACCACGCTCCGGCATCGAGATGCGTGGAGGTCAGGTCCACGCGGTTCACTTCCGTGATGTTGTCGTCATCGCCCAGCAGCGCGGCCAATAACGTCGGCGAGACCATGTCGGCCATGATCCACAGCCGGCCGCCGGAAGCGACCCACCGGCGAATCGCACTGATTCCTGCGGCATCCGTGACGATGCGATTGCTGGCAATGACCAGATGATCCAGCGCATCCAGCAGTTCTTCACTCGCCGGAAGCAGAGGATCGCCCAGGATTGTCAGGTTGTATTTCAAGCCCCGATCCAGCCGTGCAGTCAGGACGAATTCCTGGGGATCCGTCGACAATAGTCCCGGGGTCTGGTCGTTTGACCGGTCGACGATCAAGGCGGTTACCTGTTCATCCGCGGCCACGCGAAAGCTCTGGTCAAACTGCATCGCGCCGAATTCGTTTGCGGACATTGCTTCGACGCCACTGGAACGGTTGATGACCATCGATCGCAGATCGAACTGAGTCTGCTGCGGATGATCCAGTGGGGGCATCCGCATGGGATTCCAACTGGTCAACTGCGATCGGGCGGGCATCCACAGGCGACGTCCATATTGCAGAGTCGGCTCGTTCAAGGCATGCGTCGTGGCCAGCAGATGGACTTCGTGCTGCTGAGGGTTTCGCAGGCTGACTTTGACCACACCCCACTTGTCCGGTCGATAGAGCCCCGTGCCGCCCGTCGAGAGATTGAAGTTTTCGATGGCATTCGACGGGCTGGCAGGCTGATCCTGGCTCCAGGCCGGCAGGTCCACGCTGTGGACGAACAACACGGCAACAGCGCAGCAGGCTGAGAGTTTCACGAGATCCCCGTCGTGGTTAAGTGGTCGCCGAGGCAGTCACGCAGACTTCGTAACGATTCGATTCGTCAGGTTCAACCCAACCAGAACGATTCGCAGACCAGGCCCATCGCCTTTTTCCAATGGAGATTCGTGTGCCACTCAACGCAAAGCCATCTCAGGGTGACGGCGGCGAGACGGGTGGCAGTCCCATTTCGGCGGGGCGCAGGCGAGTCGCCATTTCAATGGCCAGTACGTCCAGTTCGCGCGGGTGAGTGGGAGCGTAGGCGAGATTCACCTTGGGCTCCTCTTTTCTGTTCCCGAGTGGCGGCATGCTCACCTGGTGTGTAAACAGGTTGTAGACGCCATACAGCACCTGGACTTCGGTCCGCCAGCCCCGTTCCACTTCCAGATGCAGGCTATAGGCGGCGAGCGCTGCATTCAGGCAGACCGCACTCTCGATCAGGGCATCGCGATAACCCGGCATCAGCGGAGCGTCCGGTCCCCATTCGGCCAGCAGACCGTTCGCCGCCTGATGGACGGGAACAAACAGGCGGTGCAGGATCGACCGGAGCATGAAGGACGTTTTCGCGGACGAGTATTTCAACGGCTTCAGATAGGCGTCGACCGCCGCCGTCACGGCTCCGCAACCGCTGTGTCCCAGCACCACCACCACCTTGATGCTGTCGGCCAGCGCGGTCAGGGCGTAATCGATGCTGCCCCAGCATTCATCCGCCAGCACGTTCCCCGCGACGCGAATCACAAACAAGTCGTTGAATCCCTGTCCGAACAGCATTTCCATCGGAACTCGGGCGTCCGAGCAGCCCACGACGACGGCGAATGCCGCCTGCCTGGGGAGTTCGCCATGCGTGCGAACCATGCCGACTTCCAGCCCGTTGCACTGGACGACATACCGGGGCTCTCCCTGAGAAAAGGTGCCCGTCCGGCAACTTTGCATCCATTCCGAAAACAGCTTGTTGCCGTTTTCCAGGTTCCGCCGCGCCACTTCCACATCTTCCGGTGGCGGTTTGACGGACGGATTGTGGGGGTCGAAGCGGTAGATGTAATCAATCGTCTTCATAAGGAAACGATACGCTGCGGATTTAATGGTGTCCAGAGAATGCTTGGATGCTGCGCACGGAGCGGGGACAACGTTGATTCGAGAAAACGAGGATAACTTGTTCGGCGCGCGATCGGGGGTCGGGCACATCGGGAATTCGAAATTGGCTGGAGTGAATCCAGCTCGTGATTATGCACCGTGTCAGCCAATTCCGAATTTCCGAAATGCCAGACCCCGGCCTGTTTGTTCCGTCAGCGGAGAGTGCAGGGGATCAGCACGACTTCTTCATCAAACAGGAACGTGAAACCCCCGGTGGCGAAGTTGGGGACATCGGCGATTGCCGCTTGAGCCTCGGGTGACGCCAGAATCGATTCCAGTTCGGCGCGTGTCTCGGCATACAATCCGACGATCATGTAGTAGGGAGGCTTTTCGCCGGGAGTGGCGGATTCGCACTTGCCAATCGTCCACCCTTTAAACCCCTGCATTTTCCGGGCGAGTGGAATGTGGACCTCATGATAATAGCGGTCGAATTCTGCCGGATCCTCGGGATGACCATACAACACGGTTAGCCGGTGCATTGTTCTGTTTCCTCGGAAGCATTCTTTGGTCGGCAGCCGGGGCAATACCACGGAGCAGGTGTGAGGACTGGTTTTGGACTGCGCTTGTGACACGTGGCGCACAAGTAACGCTTGCCCTTCAACGCAGTCTTCGGGCGCGTCTTCTTGCCGGTCTTGAGAATGTTCCTGGCCATCGGTCGGTCTCCCGGAATTCCGGTCGTCAGAAAGTAACGAATTACAGATGCAGAACAAAGTCCGCCGTGAGTTCGGTAATCCTGAAACGACAAGGACGGACCAGTTCAGGTTCGCTCGAAGGGAGACTATGGTTGCACCGGAAACACCTGGACAGAGCGCAGACCACGGTGGTTGCCAAGTGTGATTCCCAGTTGGGGAGCCCAGGCGGCGATTTGTTTCCGCTTCGCGACGTCGTTGGGATTCTCTGTGTCGACAGAAACAAACGACGCCCGGTCCGGGAGCGGCAACGCGGGTCCGAGTACCCCGGCCGCCTGCAACGCTGCGAAGTTGTCGGGATGCGCGAAATCCGTGTATCCGTAACTGCCCGGCTCCCGATACCGCAGGATCTCGGCCCAATTCACCAGTAGATGCGTGATCCCGTGCTGATGCAACGTTGCGCGGATTTGATCGGTTGAGCGCAGCCGGAATCGGCCGGGTTCTGTCTGTTCCGCACACCACGCTTGAAACAGCGATCGATCAAACACGGTGTTGTAGACATAGGGGAACTGCGCATGAAACAGGGCTGCTTCCCCAACGCACAGCACCTTGAAGTCCGGCGGCAATCGACCGGCCGTGAATTCTTCACGCAGCCACTCCTGGGACGGCGACGTCACCATAACCGCCGCCGATTCCAGGTCGGTCCGTCCCGCGTTGAAACCGCCGATATTCTGCATGATCCAGACATTGAACAGAATGCTCGACACGATCACGACACTGCTGATCCACCGCCCGGGTGACGTGGTCCACAACCAGCCCGCCCCACAACCCGCCAGCAGGGCCACGACGGGGAACATCGGGACATAAAACCGGTCGATGTGATGCGTGAACAGGAACCAGCTCAGGAATTGCCAACCGATGAAGGCCCAGACGCACCAGACCTTCTTCCGCCAGGACGCCAGCAGGGCGACCGGTGCCATCCCAAACATCAGGGCGCTGTGCCAGTCGTTGTTGGCCACGACATCCGTCAGCTTGACGGGCAGATCCCACAGGCGATCCTGCGGTTTGGCATAGTGGCTGGAATGGCCCCGTTGCCACTGCGCATCCATCGTCGCATCTCGACCGTCGCCACCAAACACGGAATAGGCCAGCGGGAAGACCGGGTTTCCGGTCTCGATCGAATTCTTCAACAACCAGGGGCCGATCGTCAGGACCACTCCGGCTCCGAACACGGCGATTGCCAGGCCGATCTGTCTGATCCGGTCTGTCGAGGAACGAGCCGCCGACCACGTTATCAGCACCGCGATCGGAAGAATGACCGAGATCAGCCCCGTGTATTTGCAGGCCATGGCACAGCCTGCGAAACAACCTGCGAGAAAACACAGCGGACTGGATGCCGGGGGATTCACGGAAGCAGTCGTCTTGTCATCGACGATATTTTCAGGCCTCCAGATCAGCCGCAGGGTGATCGCCAGCGCGGCGAACAGATAACAGGCCAGTCCCCCTTCCGCATAGGCGATAATGGAAATGCGATAGACCCAGGGGGTGGTCAGCCAGATCAACGCCGCCATCCAGCCCGCCCGCGCAGAAAACCAGCGGCGGCCGGTGGCGAACAATCCGACAGCGGTCAACGGCGCAAAACCCGCGATGACGGCCTGACCGGCCAGAGCGCCCCAGTGCCAGTCTCCATACAGGACCATCCCGCTCAGCGTCAGCATTTCCGTCAGGAACGGAAAGCTGGTGTAAACGTTGTGCGGCAACCGGGTGATCCGGCCCTGCAGATACCATTCCTTGGGTCCGCCCAGATGATATTCGACAACGTCAAAGTCGGTCTGGGGCGACATCGCCCCCAACAGCATGCACAGCACGAACAACGTCGTGACGCGCAGCACGATCCAGGGCAGCCCGCTTGCCAGCAGCCCGTGGTCAAAGGGGTCTGACCCTTTGGAGGGCAATCGATTCACCTTGAAAATCGAATGCCCGGAGAGGGTCAGACCCCTTTGACCACGGGCTGCTGGAGGATCGCCCGACGGCATCGTTGCTGCGGATGGACGGGTTGCCGTCACTGCGAGGTCACGTCGAGTACACCACAATTCCAACAACCCACTGCCGAGCAGAATCAACAGCAGCGGCCAGCGAATCAGAAATCCCGCCAGTCCCAGGCCCAGCGTCAGCAGCGAGATGGTTGCCAGGCCCAGGCATCCGGCGAAGTACAGCCGCTCTGAACGGTCGAAGACAGAGCACGCGCGAAGGGCGCGCAGTTCCAGTCGGCCCAGGCTCAATGCTCCCCCCCAGATCACAACCGCGATCAATAAGAACGGCAATCGCTGGAACAGGAACAGCCAGCTCCAGGGCGCTTCGCTGCGAAGCACGGGTGGATCAATCAGGTCCAACAGGTCAAATGGCAGCATCGACCAGACCATCCACCGCTCAGCCGGACGGTTGTTGGGCAGGCCAAAACTGTAGAACCAGGCGCAAAACAGCAGTAACCAGCCCAGTCCGAGGATCACGCGCACCAGTTGCGGCGAATCGGCATTGGTCGTGGGTGTTGGGCGGCTCACGCGGGATTCCCCTGGCGTCGGTCAATCGGTCGAGTCCCTGGATCGTACGCCGTTTACGTTTCGTTCGTTGACGGAATCCATTTCCTGACCGCAGGCGGCTGATGGTCTCGCATTCGTTCCAGCAGGCGGACAGGGTCGTTGTCGACGATGAACAGTCGCCGATGCTCGTCGCGACAGAATCCGTCCAGAATCGCCCGATCCAGCAGGGCAACCAGCGGGTCGAAATATCCGGCCATGTTGAGAATTCCGATCGGTTTGCTGTGCAATCCCAGCTGCGCCCACGTCAGGACTTCAAACAGTTCTTCGAACGTTCCCAAGCCGCCAGGAAGCGCGACAAATGCGTCAGAGAGTTCGGACATCAGCGCCTTTCGCTCGTGCATGTCGTCCGTCAGGCGAATATCGCTGATTCCTTCGTGCAGCAGTTCTCGCGTTGCCAGGAACCGTGGAATGACCCCGATCACGTGGCCGTTCGCCTGCAAGACAGCGTCGGCAACCGCGCCCATCAACCCCACGCTGCCTGCCCCGTAAACCAGCTCATGCCCCCGGTCGACCAGCAGTTTGCCGAATTGAATCGCCGACTGCCGATAAGTGGAATCAAATCCGGCGCTGGAACCGCAAAACACGCAAATTCGTTTCAATTCCACCACAATCACCTTCCGCCCGTACCCGACGCAGCCTGCGTAAACTTGGAACACTAGCCCGACGCGCGAGCGCGCGAGGGATTCGTCAATGTGTGTCCAACTCAATCATCCCTCGCGGGCGCGTGGAGCTAAAGTTTTGAAGCTTCCGCGATTCCATCCCAACATTCTGCAATGCTATCTAGTCAGCCGAGCGTCAGGTGGTTCAAAGTTCAGTTTTCGAGACCTGTCAACTCACCTGACAGAATGGATCGCCCCGCGAAAATTGAACTTTGAACGACCTGACCCCGGGCCACATTGAGTCCAGCATGATACCATCGAACGACATGCGATACCTCCTTCAAACCATTCGTGACGTCTGCGTCACCACGCTGCCATCGGCCGTCGTGGCTCTGGCGGCATGGATCAGCATTGTGGTCAGCATTGATCCCGGGGGAAGCTATCCTTCGATGCCGGAAGGTCCCGGGATCACCGTGGACGAGATCTTCAATGTCGAACAGGGGGTTTACCTGGTCGAACAGTCGCGGTCGCTGGGCTGGTTCAACCTGCTACCGACGGGATCGGCCGAAGCGTATCGTCCGGAAAACGGCTACAACCCCGATCACCCACCACTGGGCCGATATTGGCTGGGAGTGCATCATCACTTCGCCTGGATGATGGCACCTCCTCAGGAACCGGGGAGCATATTTGTGACGGCGTGTGCCAGAACGGGTTCGGCGACGGCGTTCGCATTGACGGTCTGGCTGGTCGGCGCGTTTGCAACCTTTTCCGCGGCGTCCATGTCACCCGGTCATGAACTTCGTTTCCACCGTTGGGTGGGACCGTTGACCAGCCTGATGCTGGTCCTGATGCCGCGGGTCTACGGGCATGCGCATCTGGCCGCTTTGGAAACCGTGACGAACCTCACCTGTACCGCCGCGGTGCTGTCGCTGGCGGCCTGGTGGTCCGGTCCCGACCGACCGACTCACCGGGCCGCCCTGTTTGCCGGATTCCTGATGGGACTGGCACTCTTGACCAAAGTCCAGGCTGTGCTGATTCCAATCCCCGTCATTCTGTGGACCCTGTTCCGTTGGCGGCAACAGGGAATTGTGACCCTGCTGATCTGGGGAATGACCGCGCTGATCGTCTTCTTCGCGGGTTGGCCCTACCTGTGGCTGGATCCCGTCGGACATCTGTTCGAATACCTGGGTCGTACGACCAACCGTGTGACACTGTATTGTTATTACTTCGGAACCCGATTCGCGGACAAAGACGTTCCGTGGCATTATCCGTTTGTGATGTTCGCCGTGACAGTTCCCGTCGGCCTGCAGGCACTGGGATTGCTCGGTGTCTGTTCAGGTCTGCGGACGTCCAGGACCACGACTGCGGAGTCTGGCCCCAACCGGGCATCGATCTGGGCCGGACGACTGGTACTGGCGTGCGGATTATTTCCGTTGATCATCTTTGCCTTCCCGGGAGTGGCCGTTTATGACGGAGAACGATTGTTTCTGACGGTCTTTCCGTTGTGGGCGATCTTCGTCGGGAAGGGGGCCGTTCAGGCGATGCGTCTCGTGGTACCCATGTGTGGTCAATCGCTGGTGAAAATGGCAACGAGTGGCCTGATCCTCGCGCAGCTTGGTTCCAACCTGATGTCGCATCCTGTTTACCTCAGCTACTACAATCTGGCCGTGGGGGGATTGGCAGGCGCGGAATCCCTGGGACTGGAACTGAATTACTGGGGAGACTCACTGACACGCAGTTTACTGACAGAAGCCGTGCAAGCTGAGGAGCAGTTTGCTCACGTGGAAATCCGGCCGTCGCTGCACCAGTTTCAAAGCGAAGATCTGGTCCTGCAATCGCCGATCCTGCGACGTCATTTGAAACCGGTCGCCGGAGCTGATTCCAGGAAGTTGTATTTCCTGTTCCATCGTCGTGCGGATTTCGACGATGAACGATTCCGTCGTTACCAGCGGCCGGGTGGCGGACGCTTCCGGAATCTGGCGACGTTCAAAAGCACGAATGGAAAAAACGACCTCGAATGACTCCAGACTCCTCATCACACGATCGTTACAGCCGTCAGGTGCGATTCGCCGGGATCGGTTCCGCAGGCCAGCAGAAACTGCAGTCGGCAAAAGTCCTGCTGTGCGGTTGCGGTGCGCTGGGAACCTGTCTGGCGGACACGCTGGTCCGGGCCGGTGTCGGTCTGCTGCGGATCGTGGATCGGGATTTTGTCGATCTTTCCAACCTGCAGCGGCAGGTCTTGTTCGACGAGCAGGATGTCGCCGATCATCTTCCCAAGTCGATCGTGGCGGCGAGCAAGTTGGCGCGCGTCAATTCGCAAGTGATGCTGGAACCGCACGTGGCCGATCTGGACTGGCGCAATATCCGCGATTTCGCCAGCGGGATGGATCTGATCCTGGACGGGACCGACAACTTCGAGACGCGGTTCCTGGTGAATGATCTGTCGCTGGAAACCGGGATTCCCTGGGTCTATGCCGGGGTTGTGGGAAGTCACGGTCAGACGATGGCGATCTTTCCCAATCAGTCGGCGTGCCTGCGCTGTGTGATCGAATCTCCGCCCGATCCAGGGACAACAGAAACTTGCGACACAGCCGGCGTGATTGGTCCCGCAGTCCACATGGTGACGGCGTTACAGGCAGCGACGGCATTGAAGATTCTCTCGGGCCAGCGGGAACTGGTGACCCCGCAACTGACCATTGTGGATGTCTGGGACGGTACGCTGCGGCAGATGAATCTGAAGGATCTGCGCGAGCGGGGCCAGTGTCCCGCCTGCGGTCCCGCGCGGCGTCGTGATTGGCTGAACGGCGGACAGACATCGCAGTCGACGATCCTGTGCGGCAGGAATTCAGTTCAGATCTCACCGGCCGAACCGGCCCGCTTGTCGCTGGATGTGCTGGCGACAACGTTGTCGCCGCTGGGGGAAGTGACGCGGAATCCGTTCCTGTTGCGGTTCACGCCGACGGGGCAGGACCTGCAATTGACCGTGTTCCGCGACGGTCGGGCCATCATTCAAGGGACCGAAGACATTGCTGTCGCACGCGGTTTGTATGCTCGTTACGTCGGTGGATGATCGATTACCGCAGGAATCGGCCGCCGTTCAAGTCGATGATGGCTCCGGTGACGAAGCGCGAGGCATCACTGGCCAGATACAACACCGCATTGGCAATCTCTTCGGCCTGGGAATTCCGCGCCAGTGGGGTCTGGCGTCGGTAGTCTTCCATTTTTTCGGCGGTGGTGAATACCTCGTGATGCCGCGTTTCGACAACCCCCGGCATGATTGCATTGGCGCGAACGGCGGGAGCAAGTTCCCGTGACAGTGTGCGGGTAAAGACCTGCAACGCTCCCTTGGCTGCCGCGTACGGACCTGCCCCACCCGATCCGCCCGTCTGAACGGACAGTGACAGGTTGTTGATGATGCTGCCGTTGCCGGTCTGCTTCAAATGAGGGATGGCCCGGTGCGTGACCACGAAGGCGCTGTGGACATTGACGTCGAACGCCCGCTTCCACAGATCCAGTGGACAGTCCGCCAGGGTCGATCGCTGCAGCGGGTTTCCCGCATTGTTGAACAGGATGTCCAGTCGACCGGCAAACGCGACGAAGTCATCGACGATGCGGTTCGCGGCCGCTTCGTCCGTCAGATCGGCCTGCAACAGGATGGCACGGCCACCGGCGGATTTGATCGTGGCGAGCGTCTCCCGGGCCTCGTCCACGCTCGAATGATAATGTACCCCCACGATGGCACCGGCCCGGGCGAGTTCCATGGCGGTGGCCCGGCCGATGCCCACGCCGGCCCCGGTGACAAGTGCCGCGCGGCCGCTGAGGTCAAACGCTGTGTTCTGAAAAGGTTGAGTCATGAACAGGGCATCTCACAGAAGGTGTCGGGGCGGGAGCGTAGAAGTTTGCGGTTTCCGTTTGGAATCCTTCGGTCAACAAGTGTACCGTGACCACACGTGCCGTTTAACCCCGAGCAGCGGCGTCGCGCCCTGGTGCCAGTGTGCGGATTCGAATCGTGAAAGAACAGACAATCATGGAATCTGTGGATGTCACCGTTTTTTATCTGGAAATGCTGTCTCATTCCCGTCGTGCAGTGCCACCTCCACGTGCTGGTCTGACCGTTCGACACGTCACTTCGCCCACCGTGCCGTACTATCGTCAGTTGTATAATTCGGTCGGGGCCGAGTTTAACTGGTCGAGTCGACGGAAAATGTCTGATGACGTCCTGCGGGCACTGCTGGAGAATCCGCTGAACGAATTACATGTCCTGTTTGTAGAACAGAAGACGGCGGGATTTGCAGAACTGGATCGGCGTCAACCTGATCAAATCGAACTGGTGCAGTTTGGATTGACCCGCGAATTCATCGGGCAGGGATTGGGCAAGTGGTTCCTGCAATGGACGATTGACAAG
Organism: Planctomycetota bacterium; assembly: GCA_018242525.1. Classification (GTDB taxonomy): domain Bacteria; phylum Planctomycetota; class Planctomycetia; order Planctomycetales; family Planctomycetaceae; genus Schlesneria. Next base: position 21,487 of record JAFEBS010000017.1, read on the forward strand.
GCCTGGAGTTATCACCCGCAGCGATTCTGGTTGCACACCTGCACCCATGATCATGTGGCCGCATTGCCCAATTACCGGAACGCAGGCTTTGTGGATTTTCGGCAGGAATCGATTCGCCAGGAAGTGTAGCTCGCCTGCACATTGTCCTGCCAACGTAACCGACGCTGCCAGCGTCGGCAAAGGTAGCCTTATCGCTCCGAGACAGGTAGCGCGAAAAGGAGAAACGCGTTGATCGCGAATCAGCGGGTGCTGGCTTGAGGGGTCTGTCTGCAATCTCGCGACCTGTCTCGGAGCGACAGGGCTACCGGAAGAGCCGTAAAACATGACGGCCGTCCACATCCGCAGGAGTTCGCCCAGAAATCGGTTTGAGGCAAGTCATATCGGCCTGTACAATGTCTCAAGTCGTTTCCATTCACGGAACATCTCCATGCTCCCATCCCATCGTATCCATCCGATCGCCTGGCGGATGCTCGTCTGGCTGTCGGTGCAGCTTCTGGTAGCGATGGGTTCAAATCCATTGCAGGCCCAACCGTTCAAGTTGCCGTTTACCGACCCTCAGAAGATGTTCGAGCAGGCGTTCGGTGAAGATTCCGAGGAAGACCGCCAGGCCCTGGAAAAGATCGAAGTGTCGGTCTCCGACGAGCGGTTGCTGGGGAAGCAAATCCTGCAGTCGGAACTGGCGTCGCTGAAGGTGTCTGGCATCGCTGTCGTCACGAAGGGACGCGACGTCGATTACCTGAACAGTCTGGTGGCGACTCTGCAGCCGCAGATGCGCAACCGTGACCGGTACCCGAAGATTGATGTGATCGTCGTCCGCTCACGGCGCATCGATGCTCGTTCCTGTCCCGGTGGAACCTTGATGTTCTACGAAGGATTGCTGGACGCGGCGGGCAGTGAAGCGGCGCTGGCTGGAATCGTCGGCCATGAACTCTCGCACCTGGACCGTGGTCATCAGTTGCTGCCGATCCGGCGGATGAAACTGATGGAAAAATCGTTGTCGTCACCCCAGAACTTGTCGCAGTTCCTGCAGTCGGGTCCGGCAATGACGAAGCTGTGGGCGCGTCCCTTTCGGCCCGAAGACGAACGCGACGCTGATCGCGACGGCGTCGAATGGTCGTATGCCGCCGGATACGATCCTCGTGAAATGGCCAAGCTGTTTCAGAAGAAGGGGGTCAAAAGCCCGGGCGCAGAAGGGATGCCGTGGGCGTCTTTCTTTCGCTCACATCCCTACAACCACGAACGCCACAAGGCCATCCTGGACCGATACAAACAACTCGCCAAGGAACACCCGCCCGCCACACCGTTGTTTGTCGGAACGGAGAATCTGGCCAATCGCTTTTCGCGTCAGCAGGAAATGGATGCCGCGAAGTGATTGACGAGTCGAACGAAATCGTTGGCCCAGTTCCGTCCGCGTGCAGCAGGCTAATGAGCAACTTCCTGCAGTTCACCGGCACGGCGGCTGTCGTAGCCAGGAAGTTCGATCATCAAGTGCCGGAAGGCGGGTGACTGAACGACTCGAATCAACGCCTGAACTCGCGGGTCTGCTGCCAAGGCCGTCGTGAAGCACAGATCGTAGGCCTCGGTTCGGATCGGCAGGAATCGCAAACCGGCTTCTTCGGCGACCAACCTCAGGCAGACACCGGCATCGGCCCAACCGCTGCGGATGGCTTCCGCAACGGCACGGTGGTCCCGAGCGATTCGGCGCGGGGCGGGGCGGTCGTGCAGCAATTCGTCCAGGCATTGTCGCGCTCCGGATCCAGGCTCGCGCCCGACCCATGTCAGCCGATCTCGCAGCAACCCGCGGACCGACGTTGCTGCTGTCCTGGAACCGACGGCCACGCCGTCGTCCCAGGTGGTGACTCGCAACAGTTGGGCCGGCTGTGCCAGACTAAGGTGAACCGCGGCAGCGTTCCCGTTCGGTGACTCGGCCGCGCCCAGGTGAACTCCGGCCACATGGACCAGACCCTGCTTGAGCAAATCCAGCGACTGTCTGCTGGAACGGCAGAAGACGAGCATGCGATATCCCGTCACTTGTTCATACAGTCTCGCGAGCAATCCCGACGCAGGATCGCAGCCAGCCAGGACAACGGTCCTCTCGGCGAGCGGTGTGGGTGGTCGGTGAGTTGGTATTCCAAGACCATCGTGGGGTAACTCGCCAAGCGGCGTGGCCTCCACCGGGTACAGTAGAGTGCGGTCCAGCACGCGGGCCCGCCAATATCGCGCGACAGCGGAACTCGGCGGCCAGGCCCAGTGCTCGGCGATGTCGCCCGTGGAACTGCGACCCGTCCGGAACAAGTCATCAACCGAGCAGTCCAGGGCATCGGCCAGTGCGAGCGCTGTGGCGACCGATGGAACGAGGCGTTCTCCTTCAATTGCACTGACGGCCGCACGGGAGATCCCCGCCCGTCCAGCCAGTTCCGCCTGACTCCAGTCCCGCCCCAATCGGAAGACGCGAACTCGATTCTGTGGTGCTTCGCCGGGTGACATGATAGTATCAACATACTCTATGATCCTGTCATTCGGCAAGCCAAGAAAGAATTGATGCCAGTTTCCATGAAGATCACGACCCATCAGCATGATTGCCGCTTCCGAAGTCGATCCGGGTTCACCCTGATTGAATTGCTGGTCGTCATCGCGATCATTGCCATCCTGATCGCCCTGCTGTTGCCTGCGGTCCAGCAGGCTCGAGAGGCTGCCCGGCGGACTCAATGCAAGAACAACCTGAAGCAGATTGGGATCGCACTGCACGGCTATCACAGTTCAGCCGGCACATTGCCCCCGGGACGTCTTGTAACTCAAGTGGACGGTTCCGGGCATTGCTTTGCCGCGTACGCACATTTGCTGCCATACATCGACCAGGGACCGCTCTACAATCAGGTGAACTTCAATGCCAATCCGGACACGGGATTTGGAAACGCCGTGCCGCTGGCAACGATGCTGTCGATGCTGTTGTGTCCCAGTGATCCCGCTGTGATCCTGCAACCGGCCTCGGCCAAATCCCCGGCGAGCGCCGTTCACAACTATCCCCTGAACACCGGCACAACATATCCCGTTTCGCCACGCAATCCGGCGGGGACCCCGGTCACCGGGATCTTCTTCGAGAATTCCAGCGTTCGCTTCGCCGGGATCACCGATGGTCTGTCGAATACTGTGTGCATCAGTGAAACCGCGCGGTCGACGCTCGGTGGTCCGACAACCTGGGACGGCGTCAGTCCGACCAATGGATTCGTGCTGACCCAGGGGAATGACAATGGTCTGTCGGGGCCGGAACTGACCGACTATGCCAGCCAGTGTCACGGAACCGGATTGGTGCTGCAGCAGACGCGGGGGAGCAAGTGGCTGTATGGTGCGCCGGGTCATTCGATGTATAACCATCTGCGCGTTCCCAACGATCGCGACGTGGATTGCCGTGGCGGCATTCCACATAGCAACAAGCTGGATTCCTTGTGGAAGGTGCTGTCACACAATGTCACCACCCATAGCCGGCATACTGGCGGAGTCCACTCCTTGCTGTGTGACGGGTCGGTGCGGTTTGTCAGTGAGAACATTGACCTGGTTGTCTGGAAATCGCTCGGCAGTCGCAATTGCGGTGAGATCATTGGGGAATTCTGAAGGTACGTTGTGACGATGAAACTTCAACGGACGAATGCGAACCGGGTCGATGGCCTTGGGAACAGGGGACGTGCGCTTCTCTGTCCGAAAGTCGCCGGGATGACTGTTTGCTGGCTGGTCCTGTTGACTGCCGGGTGCAGCCGTTCTGCGCCGATGGATGGCAAGTCGAGTCCGAGTGCCGAAAGCAGTTCCCGGAAGACGGCAAAGCCGCGCGAGGTAGCCATCGCTGCAGCATCCGATTTGAAATTTGCGCTGGATGATGTGATCGCCGAGTTTCAAAAACTCCATCCGGAATTCCATTGCCAGGCGACGTACGGTGCCTCGGGAAACTTCTTTGCTCAGCTCTCCAATCATGCTCCGTTCGATCTGTTTCTGTCCGCCGACATTGGGTATCCACGGAAATTGATTGAGCTGGGACTGGCCTCGCGTGAGTCTGAGTTTTCCTATGCGGTCGGTCACCTGGTCCTCTGGATTCCCAAAGATTCGCCGTTGAACGTGGAACAGCAGGGGATTCAGACCTTGCTGGATCCGTCCGTCCGCAAGATCGCGATCGCCAATCCCCGGCATGCCCCGTACGGACGCGCCGCCGAGGCGGCTTTGGAATCGCTCGGGGTGCATGACCAGATTGAAAGCCGACTGGTTCTGGCCGAGAATATCGCTCAAGCCGCCCAGTGGCTGGAATCCGGAGCGGCAGAAATTGGACTGATTTCGCGCTCGCTCGCCCTGGCTCCGGCGATGCGCGACAAGGGACGCTACTGGTCCGTTCCTGCCGATGCATTTCCCACGCTGGAACAGGGAGGGGTGATTCTGAATGGAGCACAGGACCCCGAGGCCGCTGCGGAAGTGCGTTCGTTCTTGATTTCCGAACCAGGCCGGACGATTCTAAAGAAGTACGGGTTCGAGGAACCCAATCCGTTACTGAAATGATTCCAGAAAGACGTCCTCGCTGACGGTGCGGATGTCTGACCCCTTTGATGGGCACGCTCTGCGGATGACGGAAATCAGGCGAATCGTCAGAGAGAACACACACGATGGACTGGCAGGCCCTGCGACTGACGCTGCAACTGGCGAGTTGTACCACGGCCCTCCTGTTTGCCATCGGACTGCCGCTGGCGTATTGGCTGGCCACGTCCCACTGGCGCGGCAAGTTTCTGGTGGAGGCGGTGGTGACCCTGCCGCTGGTCCTGCCTCCGACCGTGCTGGGGTTTTATCTGTTGCTGGCACTCGGACCACACAGCCTCGTCGGCCGCGTCTATTCCGAAACCGCTGGCAGCAGCCTGCCGTTTTCGTTTTGGGGGATCCTGACCGGTTCGGTGATCGGCAATCTGCCGTTCGCGGTGCGACCCTTTCTGGCGGCGTTTGCGGGGATGGATCGTCGGCTGATTGAAGCCTCGTGGTGCCTGGGGGTTTCGCGGGCGGAGACATTTCGTCGAGTCACCCTGCCGTTGTGCTGGCCGGGAATCCTGGCGGGACTGGTCCTGACGTTCGCCCATTCGGTGGGGGAATTTGGCGTGGTCTTGATGCTGGGCGGGAACATTCCCGGTGTCACACGAACATTGTCAATTTCGATTTATGACAATGTGCAGGCCTTGAACTATGCCGCCGCCAACCAGACCGCACTGGTCCTGGTCGTCTTCAGTTTCATCGTCCTGTGTGTGACGCACGCACTGAGTCGGCGGGGAGTGCCGACGTGACTTCGGATCCAAACGCCGCCGACACTGCCGACCACCAACTGCTGGCCCGGTTCGAGAAACGATATCCGCGTGGCGCCACGATTACTGCCGAGTTGCAGATCCCCGCCGGGTTCTCGGTGACGACCCTGTTCGGACCGTCCGGGTGTGGCAAGACCACCGTGCTGCGGTGTCTGGCCGGATTGGAACGGCCGGAGCACGGCGTCATCTCGGCGTACGGCAGCGACTGGTTCGATGCCCGTCGCGGAATCAATCTGTCACCGCAGCAGCGTGACATTGGATTCCTGTTCCAGGACTACGCATTGTTCCCGCATCTGACGGTGGCGGAAAATATCCGGTTTGGAATCCGCGATCACCAGCGGGCCGCGGCATTTCTGAATGAATTGCTGGGCCTGTTTGAATTGTCGGGGTTGGAGCATCGGCGGCCCCGGCAGATTTCGGGGGGCCAACAACAGCGGGTGGCCCTGGCCCGAGTGCTGGCCCGTCGACCAAAGTTGCTGTTGCTGGACGAACCTCTGTCGGCACTCGATGCGACCCTGCGGGAGCAGATGCGTTCCCGCCTGCGCCGGCAACTGGCGCAATTCCAGATCCCGGTTGTTGTCGTGACACACGACCGCACGGAAGCGATCGCGCTGTCCGACCGGATCGTCGTGATGGAGTCGGGCCGGATCCGTCAAAGCGGGACCGTGCAGCAGGTGGTCAATCGTCCCGACAATCTGGAAGTGGCGCGGATCGTGGGCGTCGAAACGGTCGCCACGGGAGAAATCCTGGGCGTCGACAACGGCCTGGCGACGGTACATGTCGGGACCACCCAGTTACTGGCGGTGGCTCCGGAAGGGACGGTTCGCCTGGTCCATGTCTGTATTCGCGGTGAAGACGTCGCGCTTCAAAAGGGCTCGTCGGGAGAATCCAGCGTCCGCAATCATCTGCCAGGGACGATCCTGTCGCTGGTCCCGGAAGGCCCGCTGGTGCGCGTCGGCTTGGACTGCGGTTTCGACTTGACCGCACTGGTGACTCGCCCGGCCTGCGAGGAGTTGCATCTGCAGGTCGGTGATCGAGTCACGGCGAATCTCAAAGCCCCGGCGATCCATCTAATGGCACGTGAGTAACGTCGCCAGTATTAATAGTTGCCTGGGCTGCATTCACCTTCCTCGCAGATTGCCTTGAGGTTCTTTTCAGGTAGACCTGACCTTTCCATGTTCCAACGCCCTGACGCCGGGTGTCATTCCTGAATCGACTGTGGGCGACGAAGCGTCGACCACAGCCACCCAGCCGTTGGCAAGGAGGTGTTACCACGCCCTAAAACACGGTGTATTCGGTCTTTGATAGACCTTGAGCACGGGAGTGATCAGCCGCCGACGCTGGCAGCGTCGGTTACGATCTGGGCACGCAGGACTCGGGGCTGCAGCGACAGATCCTTGCGGGCGGTAATGTCGCTGTATCGGCCTGCGGTCACCAGTCGCTGCTGAGCCGGGTCGGCCTGTTCCGGGGAAAGCTCCATCAGGAACAGGGCGTTGGGAGCCGCGTGCTGCGGGGCGGCGGCGATCAGGCGGTCGATGATGTCGAAGCCGGTTTTGCCGCCGTCCAGGGCCAGTCGTGGTTCGTGTTTGGCGACCTCGGGATCCAGTGTGTCGATTTCGGCGGTCGCGATGTACGGCGGGTTGCTGGCGATAATGTCAAACCGCCGGTCTGAGGAAAGCGCCCCGAACAAGTCGCCTTCCAGGAATTCGATCTGATCCTGGATGCCATGCTTCGTCGCATTTTCACGGGCGATCGCCAGGGCGGCGGGACTGATGTCTGTGGCGACGACCTGAATGTTCAGCTTCGATGTCAGAGCGTGTTTGGCGACGGAAATGGCGACGCAGCCGGAACCGGTGCAGAGGTCAATCACCCGGATCGGCGAGGCATCGCTGGCCGCGGCGCGTGACGCTGACAATTGCTTGATGCCGTCGATGATTTCCAGCACCAGCGTTTCGGTGTCGGGTCGAGGGATCAAAACATCGCGCGTGACGCGGAAGTCGAGGCTGAAGAATTCGCGATGACCGACCAGGTAGGCCACGGGTTCCGCCTGAGCCCGACGTTGTACCAGTTCCCGCATCGTTGCCCGGACGGTGTCGGTCAGGGTTTCGTCATAGGCGGTGTAGAGCTGAATGCGTTTGCAGCCCCGGGCATGGGCCAGCAGGATTTCCGCGTCCAGACGCGGGGTGTCGCTGCCATGCTTCTTCAGGTGTCCCGTTGTCCACTCGAGCACCTTACGGACCGTCCACTCATTGGCGGGGGCGGGCGGCGGTGGAGTGGGTTCGGACACGGATCACTCATCGATGGGGGAATGAAGTTGGACGAATCTCCGTCGTCGATCAGGTGTCGGAATACGAACCATCGCCTCCGCCGCGCAGACGTTCTTCGCGATCGAAGTTGACCATCGCCTGCACGACCTCTTCCAGGTCACCGGCGATGATCTGATCGAGCTTGTGGACAGTCAGGTTGATGCGGTGGTCGGTCAGACGGTTTTGCGGGAAGTTGTAGGTGCGAATCCGCTCGCTGCGGTCGCCGGATCCGACCAGAGTACGGCGGTGCTCGGACCGTTCCTTGTTGATCGTATCCTGGCGCTGTTCCATCAGCCGGCTGCGCAGGACCCGCAGGGCCTTGGCCTTGTTCTTGTGCTGGCTCTTTTCGTCCTGGATCCGGACGACGATGCCGGTTGGCTTATGAGTAATGCGGACGGCGGATTCGGTTTTGTTGACCTTCTGGCCGCCGGGCCCGCCAGCGCGCATCGTATCGATCTGCAGATCTTCATCGCGAATTTCGACGTCGATGTCTGTCGCTTCAGGCATGACAGCTACGGTGGCGGCGCTGGTATGCACGCGTCCCTGCGTTTCCGTCTCGGGGACTCGCTGCACGCGATGTCCGCCGCTTTCAAACTGCAACTGGTGATAGGCCCCTTCGCCGGTGATCGACAGGACCACTTCCTTCAGACCGCCCAGTTCGGTCGCCGAAATCTCCAGGACTTCAAATTTCCAGCCCTTGTTCTCGACGAACTTCGTGTACATTTCGAACAGATCGCGGGCGAAGAGGGCTGCTTCGTCGCCGCCGGTTCCGGCGCGGATTTCCATGATCAGGCTGCCGCGTGTCAGGGAATCGCCCGCGGTGACCATGTCTTCCAGTTCGACCCGCATGGCATCGAACTTTGTCTGCAGTTCCGTGCATTCGGCCTGGGCGTATTCGCGGGTTTCGGCATCATCCGCCGATTCAAGCATCTCACGTGCGGTCGCCAGATCGGCTTCCAACTGGTTGAACGTGCGAACGGTGTTCGCCACCTTGCCGAGTCCGCCGTGTTCACGCTGCAGTTCGAGCATGCGCGTCGTATCGGCGAGCACGTCCGGGTCTTGGAGCAGGCTTTCCAGCTCAAGATATCGTTTGAGCCTGGCCTGGAGCACGGGAAACATGATGAGGTGGCCAAAAGATTGAGGGAGCGGTCAGGGGGGACGCCCGTTGCGTCCACACCGGAAAAGCGTCTTGAACGTGCGAGCGTCATCGCTGAGCCGGAGGATGAATCCACCCGGCTCACGAGACACTCATGGCCAGACGCGACCGCGCTACCCTTGTGCCTTGTCGGCGTCTTTCTGGCCCCAGTTGTACTTGCGCTGGAACTTTTCCACGCGGCCGGCGGCATCGACGTACTTCTGCTTGCCCGTGTAGAACGGATGCGATGCCGAACTGATGTCAACCATCACCAGCGGGTACTTCTTGCCGTCGATCTCGCAGGTACGATCTGTCTTGATCGTGGAGCGAGTTACAAACTGCGCACCCGTGGAGGTGTCCTGGAAGACGACCTCGTGATAGTTGGGATGAATTCCTTCTTTCATGATCCGCTTTGCCTGCAAGAAATTATGTCGGTGGAGTCTGACCATCGGTCCCGACTGGTGGAAAACCGAAATCCGTCCGGTCATGTGATCCCCGCTACAAACCTTGGGGAACACAGGATTTTAGGGGCCGCGGACCTTGACTGCAAGCCACTCAGGATGAACAGCCAAACCGCCGTTTGTGACCTTTGCGACAAGACTTACGTCAAACTGGTTCGCAACGCCCGTGAGGATTCGTGACGTGAAAATGGGCAGCCTGGGGTAAGCTTTCTGGTTCTATGGGTCGATTGGATCACGTAGAGCCAGAATCTGGTCTCAGAATCGTTAGGCTCCGTAAAGAAGCAACACCGATATCCACGAGCAGACCTGAAGGCCTTCAGAGCGTTCACTGGATGGACCAGATGGTAGCCGTATTTGCAACGCTGCAACACCAGACAGTAAGCGATTCCGTTCTGTTTGATGAGTGGCACCACCGGAGACTCGTCGGTCCGTGCAATCCATGATTGCGCGGGGAGACACTGACAAATCTAGAGGAGTTCACGATGTTTGGCCTCAGGAAGATGCGATTTGTCGACATCGGGACAGGACTGTCCATGATGATCGCCAGCGCAGGGATGCTCGCCGCCAGCGCGCTCCATGCGGCAGACCCAGGGTGCGCTTATCCAAGCGGACCCGCGGTTTGCAATGACAAGATTTTTGAAGATGCCGCCGAGAAGCTGAAAAACCTGAATCCTGGATGCTGCTCGCCTGCGGGCCCCGCTTGTGCGGCCCCGATGACACAGCCTTGTGTTCCTGCGGCTTCGACCTGCGATCCGAGTGCGGTCTTCAGTGATCCGGGCTGCGGATCGGGTTGCGGTTCGGGTTGCGGTATGTTCGGCGGCGAACTCGGCGAGCCCTGGACGCTGACCAATGCCCTCGCCCAGCGCGGTGGTGGCCGGTTGAAGGACAACGGCTGGTTCGTGGGTGGGCATTCGCAGTGGGGTTATCAGAGCAGTGCCGACGGTGCCTTCACCGGCAACGGTCCGTTCCTCAATCAGAAGGAATGGGGCAAGTTCAACCTCAATCAGCAGTACTTGTTCATGGGCAAGACTGCCGATGGCAGCAAGGGATTTGACTGGGGCTTCCGCACCGACATCATGTACGGTGTCGACGGTAACGAAGGTCAGTCGTTCGGTAACGTCAATCCCGGTCATTACGACTACCAGCATGGCTACGACAAGGGGATGTACGAATGGGCTCTGCCCCAGATGTACGCCGAAGTGGCCATGGGGAACTTGACGGTCAAAGCAGGTCACTTCTATACCATCGTTGGTTACGAAGTGGTTCCTTCCACCGGCCAGTTCTTCCTCAGCCGTCAGTTGACCTTCTGGAACAGTGAACCATTTACTCATACCGGTGCTCTGGCGACATACAAGGTCAATGACAAGCTGACCTTGAACGGTGGCTGGGTGCTGGGTATGGACACCGGTTTCTACCAGTACAACGGCGGAAACGCCTTCCTGGGCGGTTTCGTCTACCAGATGACCGAAAAGACGAACCTGACCTACTCCACCGTCGCTGGGAACCTGGGATGGCGTGGGAGCGGTGCGATCAACAGCTGGATTCTGTCACAACAGTGGACGGATAAATTCAGCACGGTCCATCAATTCGACGTGCTGAACAGCAACATGAACTTTGATGCCAACGGTGTCATCGGCGGTCCAACACCACCCAACACGCCAGCCAACTTCAACACGGCCGCGGGTGGCTTTACCCCCCGGAATTCGGTTGGGTTCATCAACTACGCCTTCTACGACATCAATGCCAAGTTGAAGGCCGGAACTCGGTTTGAAATCTACCATCCGGACGGACAGGACTACTACACCTGGACCTACGGCGTGAACTACAAGCCGATTGCCAACCTGGTCATTCGTCCTGAAGTGCGTCACATGTGGTCTCCAAACCACGACGCGTACAACGGCCCGGCGGGGACGAATCAGAACTACAACATCAACCTGTTCAATCAGACCGTCTTCGGGGTCGACGCGATCCTCACGTTCTGATCGATTCGGTGAAATGTGATACGAATCGAACCGGCCGGGCTGAGAAATCAGCCCGGCCGGTTCACTTCTTTGGGTTCCGATTGACTTGGGACTGCTGTTTGCCATAAGGTATTCCCACCGTTGGTGTTGAACACGCGTCTGGCACCATCCTGCAGAATGGACGGATTTGAAACGGCAACGGAGTGACGGGCAGCATGTCCAGCAGCTTCAGTGGTGGTGAATTTACCGAGGCAGATACGATGCGCGGCCGGGCGGAACCGTGCCTGCGCCAGTTTTGCGTCTTCCTGGAAAACCGGGTCGGTCGCCTGAACGATCTGATGCGCCAGGCCGAATCGCTGGACACCCGCGTGCTGGCGATGAGCATCGTCGATTCCGTCGATTTTGCGATGGTTCGACTGATATTCAACAACGCGGACCGGGCCCGCGAAAAACTGGAATTGTCCGGATTCCTGTTCAGCGAAAGCGACGTTGTTGGCGTTGAACTTCCCCGCGGCGACAAGCCGTTCCACGACGTCTGCTCGACGTTGATGAAGGCCGAAGTCAACATTCACCATGCGTATCCGCTGTTATTCCGCAGCCGTGGTGCGGGGGCGGTGGCGATTTTCGTGGACGACGTCGACACGGCGCTGAACGTACTGCACTCGGCCAAGCACCGGGTGGTCACCGAATCAGATCTGCAGGACGACGACGAATTCCTGTGATCCAGATTGGGGTCGTCACCGTTCGCAGATGGTCACGCTCACATAGTCGGGAGCCATCATGTCGAGTCGCCATCCCGCGTATTTGACTCTGGTTCTGCTGCTGTCGCTGATCTTGTCGGCCCCGCAATTGTTCATCAGCGTCGTCGTCGGATTCCAAGCCTATCAGCAGGGGTGGGGCTTCTGGCCACAGTTCGTGAAGCTGCGGGGATCGTATCGCGCGGAACCAAGCTACCTGCCGTTCTGGCGAGACAAATTCGTTCAAGTGAAGCATTATCGCCAGGTGGACGGACAGGACGGACAGCTGGAACCAATCATCGACCTCGTCGATCCTGACACAGGTCAAAGCACGCGGACCGGCTGGCGCATGCGCAGCAAGGTCGGCTTGCAACTGCAGGTGTTCGGAGACCGGCTGTTTCTGATAAGCCATCGCGAAGTTCGCGAGGTTGCGGATGGGGTTCCCGTTCTCTCAAAGCACGCCCTTGGCTTCGTTGCGTACCAGGATGGAACGCACCTGGAATTCGAAGGCGAACCCGCCTTCATTCAGCCCTCTGGCACGTCGTTCGCGATCATGAGTCCCGGTGCGGGCCTCCCTGGACTGGTCGGTAACATTATCCTTCCTGACCCAAAACGGAATTGGATGATCGACAATGCGACCGTCAGTTTCGGGCAACTACGCTGGCTGACGTGCGTGGTCATCCAGGGTCAAGTTCATCTGTTCGGGCAGTTCAGCAATGGCCTGTTCCTGCACCGGGTGGGGATGGATCTTGAGCGGGATCCGATCACGCGTGATGGTTCGTTGCCGGTGACGTCCACAGTCACCGACGAAATGCCCGTTTCGGCGTTGCACGCGGCCAATACGGACGGTGAACTCGCGGGCTGGTCAGTGGTCTTTGACACCAAAAGCGTGAGCATCGATGTCATGCTTCAGCAGGGACTGGTGATCGATGGTCAACCGGCGGCATTGCAGTTGGAAGGAGTCGGAACGAATTCTACGATCGGACGCCTGTGTAAGTTCGATGGCAGTCAATGGTCCGAGTTCACGACGGTGACCTTTCCGTTTGGGTCGAATTACATCCGAGCCTTGCCGGCGCAGGATGGCCAGCGATCCTATCTGGTGGCGTCGACGTCGATGGGCAGGGGATTCATCTATGTCGTCGATGCCTCCGGGGTTCGCCAGACCAGTTACGACGCGGGCACGATGAGTCCGATGCTGATGAGGTGGTTACAGGTGCTGCCATTTCCAATGGTCTTGTCGGGGTTTGGATTTGTCCTGGGGCTGCTGACGTGGTTCCTGATGTGGTGGTTCACCAAACCGGATTATGGCTTTGGCCTGCAACAGGTAGCTCTCGCATCACTCGGCAGGCGCGGTCTGGCGAGGCTGATTGATATCGGTCTGATCCTGCTGAGTACGGTCGGTCTGGGCTGGCTGCTGACTCGGGATCTGGACTGGATCGCAGCAGGCGAGGCCTTCAACCTGGATGTCGCGCATCCGGCCCGGTCGGCCGCCGAAAACGTCGCAGTCGCGCTGTTGTTCTGGGTCGTTGCCTGCCTGTTCCTGATGCTGGTCACACAGGCCCGGTGGGGGATCTCTCCCGGGAAATGGTGCTGCGGACTTCGAGTTTTGAGAACCACGCTGCAACCGTGTGGCATGGCTCGCACCGTGACTCGGGAGGTGATCTTGTACTGGTTTGATGCACTCAGTTTTCTCTGCTGGACTCCCGGGATTCTGGCGATTGCCCTGACGGAACGCCGGCAACGACCGGGAGATTTCGTGGCGGATACCATCGTTGTGACCATTCGATCGCTGAGAGCCACGACCCACTAGTGGAGCGTCATCGAGCGATCTCCTGCCGGAGACCGACCGCGATGCGGAGTTCCGAAGACGGGCGTTCCCATGCGGGAGCTTGGGAACGAGGAAAGCGAAAACAGCCCGGCAGACTTTCGACTGCCGGGCTGTTCTGTTCAAAACTCAGGCGGCTTACTTCGCCTCGTCAGTGGCGGCCACCAATTCTTCCGTCGTCTGTTCGACAGTTGTCGCCTCGAAGTCCAATTGCTTTTGCTCGCCGACTTCCTTCAGATTCACCGTGATCGTGTTGTGGCCTTCAAAGGCTCCCTGCAACAGGTTTTCCGACAACGGGTCTTCGATGTAGGTTTCGACCGCACGACGCAATGGACGGGCACCGTATTCGGTGGCGTTCCCCTTCTCGATGATGAACTGCTTGGCACCGTCCGTCAGGATCAGCGACAGCCCCTTTTCACCGAGTCGTTCGCGAACCTTCGACAGTTCGATTTCCACGATCTGCTTCAGATTTTCTTCTGTCAGCGACCGGAACACGACCACTTCGTCGAGGCGACCCAGGAATTCAGGCTTGAATTCCCGTTCGATCTCGTGCGTCAGGCGTTCCTTCATCCGGTCATAGCTGGTGTCGTTGTCCTTGGGTGCGAACCCAAATTCATTGGTGATCGCATTCGCCCCGGCGTTGGTCGTCATGATGACGATCGTGTTCTTGAAGTCGACCTTGCGACCGAAGCTGTCGGTCAGGTGGCCTTCTTCCATGATCTGCAACAGCATGTTGAAGACGTCGGGGTGCGCTTTTTCGATTTCGTCCAGCAGCACAACGGCATAGGGGCGTCGACGGATCTTTTCCGTCAGTTGTCCCCCTTCTTCAAAGCCGACGTACCCGGGAGGAGCACCGATCAGGCGGCTGACATTGTGCTTTTCCATGTACTCGCTCATGTCGATCTGGATCAGGGCATCCTGGTCACCAAACATGAACTCGGCCAGCGTCTTGGCGGTCAGAGTCTTTCCGACCCCGGTCGGGCCTGCAAACAGGAACACACCCGTCGGCCGCTTCGGATCTTTCAACCCGCTGCGGCTGCGGCGAACCGCCTTGGCAACCTGCTTGATCGCCTCGGTCTGGCTCACGACCCGTCGATGCAGTTCCTCTTCCATCCGCAACAGCCGGACGGCATCCTCGCTCGACAGCCGCGTCAGCGGAATCCCGGTCATTTTCGAGACGACTTCCGAAATCACTTCGGCATCGACCACGCCATCCTTTTCCTTGGACTTTTCCCGCCAGTCCTTGTTCAGATTCTCCTTCTTCTTCTTCAGCTTGTCAGCCTGATCACGCAGGGATGCCGCCTTCTCGAAGTCCTGGTTCGCGACGGCTTCTTCCTTCTGAGTGTTCAGCCGTTCGATTTCCTCTTCAATTTCCTTCAGATCCGGGGGACGGACCATCGACTTCAGCCGGACACGGGCACCCGATTCGTCGATGACGTCGATCGCCTTGTCCGGCAGGCAACGGGCGGTGATGTACCGGGTGGACAATTCCACCGCCTTGGCGAGTGCATCGTCGGTGATCTGCACTCGGTGATGCTGTTCGTACCGGTCGCGCAGCCCCTTCAGGATCTCGATCGTCTGGGCCGGGGATGGTGGTTCGACAATGACTGTCTGGAACCGGCGTTCCAGCGCCCCGTCCTTTTCGATGTACTTGCGGTACTCGTCCAGCGTNNGCGGTACTCGTCCAGGGTCGTCGCACCGATGCACTGGATTTCACCGCGGCTGAGTGCCGGTTTCAGCACGTTCGAGGCGTCAATCGCCCCTTCCGCACCACCGGCCCCGACCAGGGTGTGCAGTTCGTCGATGAACAGGATCGTATTCTTGGCGCGCTTGACTTCGTTCATCACGGCCTTGATG
>JAFEBS010000017.1:37105-370622 GCA_018242525.1 Planctomycetota bacterium
GCGACCATCATCGCCAGGTCCAGGACGACGATCCGCTTGTCGCGCAGCAACTCCGGCACTTCGCCGTTGACGACCATCGTGGCAAAGCCTTCGACGATCGCCGTCTTGCCGACACCCGCTTCACCCAGCAGGACCGGGTTGTTTTTCTGGCGTCGGCACAGGATCTGGATGACGCGTTCGATTTCGTTAGAACGACCGATGACCGGGTCCAGTTTTCCCTGGCGGGCCAGTTCGGTCAGATCACGTCCGAAGCTGTCCAGGGCCGGGGTCTTGCTCTTGCTTCCCTTGCCGGCGGGATTGGCCTGGCCAGCGCCGCCACGTTCGGAAGTCCCTTCGGCTCCTTCCATGCCGTGTCCCAGCAGGTTCAGCACTTCTTCGCGGACATCTTCCAGCTTCAGGCCCAGGTTCATCAGGACCTGAGCGGCCACCCCTTCCTGCTCCCGGATCAAGCCGAGCAGCAGATGTTCGGTGCCGACATAGTTGTGGTTGAGGTTGCGAGCCTCTTCCATCGCGTATTCGATGACCTTCTTGGCGCGGGGAGTCTGCGGCAGCTTGCCCATCGTGACCATGTCCGGTCCCGACTGGACAATCTTTTCCACTTCCAGCCGGATCTTTCGCAGGTCAACCTCAAGGTTCTTGAGCACATTGGCGGCGACACCCGAACCCTCTTTGACAAGGCCCAGCAGGATATGTTCCGTACCAATGTATTCGTGATTGAACCGTTGGGCTTCCTGATTGGCCAGTTGCATCACTTTGCGGGCGCGATCAGTAAATCGCTCGTACATTCCGAAGCCTCCGGATTCCAGGGGGGTGGGCAAGCCCACCGTAAGTAATCATCGTCCGTCGCGTGCGTGAAGCTGACCGCGCCGGTTGTCTCGATCTGTGTCTCCAGTCGTCACCAAACTGGTTGTCAGCCTGCAAGGATACGTCATGAGTTTCACTGATGACAAAAATGCCTGCCAAATCTTATCCACAGCCACTGCAGGCCCGCAGATTCCTCGTCACCAGCACAGCCCGCATTTGCCGCACAACCAGATCCGGCGCCCAAACCGGCACCACATTGCTCCGGCCGATTCTAGTAGCGTGTCTGGTGGAGGGCAAGGAGAAGGCCCCCTCATCTGAGCCTAACCTGATATGTGACAAGGACTGACGGAAGGAGCGCCCGAACGCGGTTTTCGCCGAATGATTCACTGACGACCGCGGATCACACTGATATTACGGATCAACTCAGTGCCATCGGCAAATCGTGCAGAACAGTGTGTCGGAAACGAGGTTTCTGTTTTTTCGCCGTAACTCTTGCTCTGGTGTTCGGATCAGTGAAATCCGTGCCATCCGTGGGAAATAATCCCGGTTAAAGCCGGCAAGAAAGGTAATGGGTGAGCGCTGGTATTCCCGGTGGTACGGCGGTTTCGCTAGAATTCCCGGTCCGGCCGCTGGCGTTCACTGTCTGACGCCCTGGGGTTTGGCGCGCAGCGAATCCGCAGGGACGTCGTCGCTGGCGGGTTCGGCACCACGGCAGGTGACATGACTTTGAATTCCGACTCACGTGACGCACCGGTCCTGCCGGTGACAATTCCGCCCGTCGATTCCGATCGTCGCGGTGCGGTTCGTTCACTGTGCGAGTCGTTGATCTCGCTGTTTGTCGCTGTGCTGCTGTTTCGCACTTTCCTGGCCGAAGGCTACATGATCTCGACCGGTTCCATGGCACCCTGCCTGCTGGGCTTCCACAAGCAGGTGGAATGTCCCAAGTGCAAACAGTCGTTTCCATTCGGTGTCGCCTATGACACCGATGCCCCGGACGAAGCGGATGAATTGCTGCGAGCCCGGTCCCGGGCGGTCTGTCCCAACTGTGGCCAGTCTGGCATCGATCTGAGTGATGTGCCGCGCAATCATGGCGATCAACTGCTGGTCAACAAGCAGGCTTATGTTTACCGGTCGCCGAATCGCTGGGAAATCATCGTCTTCCGCAATCCCGCCAAGCCGACCGAAGCGTATGTCAAACGCGTGGTCGGCTTGCCCGGCGAACAACTGCAGGTGAACGAGGGGGATGTCTATGTCGACGGTCGCCTGATGCGCAAGACGTACGAACAGCAGCGGGCAATGCGGATCCTGGTCCACGATCATGACCATCGCCCGACGCGGGATCCCGGCTTTCAACCTCACTGGCGGCCTGCGGTGGGAGACTCGGTCGATCCGAGTGAGTCTGAGGAACAGGGATGGCAGATCGATGGGAACGGATTCACTCTGCACGAGGGGAACACGCGTCGCCCCAAACAACAACTGTACCAGTGGGTGGACTACCGGCACTGGATTCGGTCCGGCGGGTTGCACGATACCTCGGTCCCGCTGGAAGAATGGCCGGTCGACCTGGAAGCGTCGAAGGTTCCGCCCGTCGGATTGCGGTACGACCCGCAACTGAAGACCCTCAGTTGCACCGGCGCGATGGCGGCATCATCGTTGAAGACGATCCTGGAACTGAACGACGACCCGCCGTTTCAGACGGCGTTGCGGCAACTTTACGAAGAGTCGCACGTGGCTCCCGTGACGGACAATTACGGATACAACCCGGTGGATGGCGGCGCGATTCCGAATCCTGTCCGGGACGTCATGCTCTCGTGTCGAATCCAGATCGAAAGCGGTGCCGGTGAGTTTGCCGTGCAGATGACGGATGGGACTCGCAACTTCACGGTCATCCTGGATGCCGGTCATCACGAAGTGCGCCTGCTGATCGGCGACAGCGACGCAGCGGTGGCCACGGGGGACTGGCCGCCTGCACTCAACACGGGGGAACCGACGCTGGAAGTGTCGGTGATCGATCAGCAGATGGTGGTGGCAGTGGATGGAGTTCCCATCATGCAGCCATGGCCTGTCGATTTTTCGCCAGAAACCACGGCACCCCGCAGTGCTGTCCGGTTTGGAGGTCGCGGCCTGGATGTTCACGTCGATCAGTTGAAACTATTTCGCGACGTCTATTACACGTCGACTCGGGCGCGGAACGGAGTGAACCGACCCTACGACCTGGAGGACGAGGAATACTTCGTGATGGGCGACAACAGCCCGGTTTCACACGACAGCCGCCGCTGGGATGACGCCCCCGTTCACCGTTCGCTGCTGCTGGGCAAGCCGTTCCTGGTACACCTCCCCTCCAAACCCGGCCGGTTGCGAATCGGAAACTACGAGATGCACCTGCGGATTCCAGACCTTGCGCGGATTCGGTTTTTGAAGTGAAACGCGACAGGCTTCACGCTTCGCCCCGCATCAGTTTTCCCAGCGGTTTCTGTGCCGCAGTCAACTTGACGGGAGCCTGCAATGCCTGCCAGAACGCCATTTGCTCGTCCCGCGTGCGCAGAATCGTCTAGCAGCCCGTGGTAAAAGGGGACTGACCCTTTGGAGGGCAGTCGATTTACCTTGAAGATCGACTGCCCGGAGAGGGTCTGACCCCTTTTACCATGGGCTACTAGTTCCCGCCGGGTCGGCAATTTGTTTCTTTTGGGTCGATACTGTCAGCGACTAATTCAGCGGGACCGTGTGTGGGACTTCGGACCAGGGAGCGGGAGTGCGGCTGCTGTCATGGCCGGACATTGGCGCTTCCGTGGACGTGCGCCATTCGACATCGATGCGGGTATGCAGGTTCGCGGCGACCGTGACCACGCTCTCTTGTCCATGCGCGATAGCCTGGATCACATCTTGAATCGGGGTCTGGCGCCGTTCGCGGCAGACCGCCACGTTGTTGGTTCGTGCTGAGACGATTGGCAACAGCGGCATGTTGGGGATCTTGCGGACCTGGAAGGTGGTCTTCCCCGTCCCCGCGGGAACCACCAGCACGGCGCGTTCGCCTTCGCCGCCGCCTCCGTTCAGTGTCCATGGTTCACTCAGGATCTCGGACAGGGCGGCGTTGATTTCCAGTTCATGTCCGTCGGTCGCCTGGGAATCATGCTGCAGGACAATGCAGAGCAACTGGTCCATGCTGTTCAGCACGACCCGTCGGGCATGCTTGCGCAGGGGGCCGCCCAGTGTCTCTTCGTACGAACACCGCTGCTGCAGGAACCGCTGCAGCTTCCTGGGTCCGGAAAGAATGTCGTGTTCCACCCGCGTCCGCAGTTGATGCACAAGTTGTGGACGATGTTCCAGCAGCCACTTGCGCAGGGCCCGTTCATAGCGCGACGGCAGGCCGGCATCCGTATCAGAGTTGATCTCGCTCCGGAGCCGATTGCCGAACTGGCTGAGTTCCTGCCACATACTCAAGAGCTGGTCAATGACCGACGACAGATTCGCCTCGATCGACCGCAATTGAAGGTGGACCAGGACATCGACGAGTTCATCGAAGGAGCACAGTCCATGCTGAATCAGTTTTTCGGCCAAAGGCTCGCGTGTGTTGACGCGGCGCAGCCGCCAGCCGCGGCTCGCCTTGGCCACGTCTTCGGGGCTTGGGGGAGACGTCAGCAGGATTCGGGAATTCGTCTGCTGAGTTTGTCGTTCACGGGTCTGCTTTCCGAGAATGCTGATCAGGTCGCGGATACAGTCGCGTCCCGCCTCGGCCGCGAACCGTGCGGCATCTACGCCGCCGGTCGGCTGATCGATCAGGTCACACACCCAGTTGATATAACGGGCGGCAATCGGCATTGCCTGGGAAGCCAGCCGCGAGTACAGCATGTCGAACAGCGTATTTCCGTGGGCTCCGCTGGGTCGTTCGCCGAAGTCCAGGCCGATTGCCTGATCCTGAAGTGCAATTGTCAGCCGGGCGACTTCATGATCCGGGACGTCGTCACTGACCGCCTTGATGGCCTCGGAGAACTGCGCCTTCAAATAATCACGGACCGGGGAGTTCAGTTCCTGGTACAGCGTCTCGCGGGTGCGCTTTGTCAATTGTTCGACGTCGACTCCGCAAGCCTGCAGTTTGACTTCCGAATCTGCAGTCAGTCGCTGATGTCTGGCGTTCTGGCTGTGTTCCATCGAGTTCAACAGCAGCGTGGCCGCGGAGGTCGAACTGCGTTCACCGACTTCTGCATCCAGTTCCGACCCGCACCAGCCATCAATCATGTCGACACACAATTGCCGGGTCAGATCGTCCACGAAGCTGCCGGCATACCCGCCAATCTGTTGCAACTTGACCAGATCCACGGCCGCCCTGCCACCGGGGGCGGGGGACTGTGGTCCACTGAAGATCCGGTCCAGATTTGTCAGCAACCGGCAGTACAAGTGCTCGGCCACATTGTCGATCGAGCGCAGCCAGTTTGGTTCATCCAGGTCTTCGCCCAGATGCAGCAACTGAGTCGTGGTAAACGTCTGGTTATTGCCGTGGAAGGGAGGGATTTCCAGCAGTGGTTCGCCGGGATAAAAGCTTCCGGGTGCGCTGTAGTGATCCAGTTCGCTCAGGGTCGCGATCGCATTGAGGATCGCTTTATCGCGGCCAGTGCCGACGGGGGTCGAATGTAACAGGACTCCGTCAACCGGTGCATCCACAAAGCCGGCCGTCGCC
The DNA here is from genome assembly GCA_018242525.1 of Planctomycetota bacterium. Taxonomy (GTDB): domain Bacteria; phylum Planctomycetota; class Planctomycetia; order Planctomycetales; family Planctomycetaceae; genus Schlesneria. Next base: position 42,585 of record JAFEBS010000017.1, read on the forward strand.
AGTTCATGTCGAACGGCATAAGCCATGTCCACCAGCATCCCGCTGCCGGTTCCGCCGGAAATGGATGCGACCAGCAAGACGCGCGGTGTCGTTCCCGGGCAGGCGGCCGTGACCAGTGAGATGGCCGAACGCACGGCCGCCAGTACGCGGTTCGAGTTTGTCAGCAAGGCCAGTCGGCCGAGCGGACGGAATCCTTCAGTGCTGAGATTGCGCGGAACATTATACAGCCAGCGCCGCGACAACCAGCGACGGTGAACCTGCCCCTGTTCGCGATATTCGGTGGAGCTGCGCAGCGGCATCGGGACGGTTTCCAGGTCCGCCCACGCCTGCTGATCCTTGTTGATGTCGTTCAAGGCATCATGGTCACCATCCAGAAACAGGATCTTGAAGGCGGGAAGAGACTGAACGCCCCCCCATCGATCCATGATTCGCAGGCGCAAGCGCTGCAGGGTCTTGCCGGCGGCGCCGCCGATGCCGACGACGATCGTCGGTGTTCCACCACTGGCGACGGGCGCAGTCCCCGGCGGCCTGGTGTCGCCGAGGGCCCCCGGCTGAGTGTGAACAGAAGGGCGGGAAGCCGCGGACGGAGCGACGGTCGGCGGCTGGGCAATCAGCTCGCGCGGGATCGGCATTTCGCTGCGCGGTGCCGCCGTGACTGCCGGGCGGCGCGCTGCTGAAATCAGTTCTTCAACCATTTCCAGGCAACTGGAAAAACGCTGCTGAGGATCCTTGGACAGCGCGCGGGCGATGATCGGCTGCTGCGACGCTGGCAGGGGACTCAGATCCGGCTTTTCCCGCAGGTGCTGAGTCGCCAGTCGCGCCGCCGTCGCGCCATTGAACGGAAGGATTCCCGTCAGCATTTCCTGGTACAGAATGGCAAGGCTGTACTGGTCACTGGTGCTGGTGGGCTGGCCGTCAAAAATCTCGGGGGCCGCGTAGGTCGGAGTCAGGCCATGCACGAGCGACGCCGAACGTTCGTAGATGTTTTTCACCAGTCCGAAGTCTGCGACTTTCAGTCGGCGTCCGAACAGCAGCAGGTTGGCCGGTTTGATGTCCAGGTGCTGCAGTGCGTATTCCTGGTAAATGTAATCCAGGACGTCAGCCACATCGTGCATCATCGGCAGCAGATCGGTTTGCGGTATCCCGGGCAGTTGCCGCGTCAGGCAATCCTGAAAGTGTTGTTGCAGGTTCTTGTCGCCCAGTTCGGTCACGATGGCCAGCAGACCACCGCGCTGTTCGATCCGTTCGATCGACAGCAGGAATGGATGGCGGACATCCTTGATCCGGTTCAGGGCGCGCAGCTCAGTCGCCATCCGCGACGAATCCCCTCCGTAGATCAGCTTGATGGCCTTGGGCACTCCGCCGGGGGCGAGCGTTTTCCAGACCTCGCCGTAGCCCCCGCGACCGAGTTGTTCCAGCAGCCGATAACCGGGAATTGGTTCCTGGTGACTGGGGCAGGTGCCGGTCGTTGAATCTAGATTCGACATGACGTGCTCTTTGGAAGGACGGACTCGGGGTGTCTTGTGGGCCCACACCCCCAATCCGCATCGACGGACTATTTGGCCTTCAGGACCATCGCAAAATAGGTTTGGACGGCGGCGTCCAGGTATTCGGGTCGCAATTCCAGCGCGTGGCCGTGATAGCGACAGTAGTTGCGGACCTGGGTCAGCAGATCGCGGGCATGGCAGCGTCGCTTGGCCCGGCCACAGGAGCGATAATGCTTTTCCAGCAGGTAATTCACGACGTCCTTGCGGTACTCGCAGCCAAACTTCTGACAGTACAGCCGGAACAGATGATGAAACTCTTCATCACAGGGGTCGGTCATCTGGATCTTGTAGGGAATTCGCCGCAAGAAGGCTTCGTCGACCAGTTCTTCCGGTTCCAGGTTCGTCGAGAAGATGATGAGCTGCTGGAACGGGACCTGGATCTTGCGACCGCTGGGCAGGGTCAGAAAGTCGTGACGGGATTCCAGGGGCACGATCCAGCGATTCAGCAGTTCGGCCGGGGCGATCCGTTGCCGCCCGAAATCGTCGACCAGCAGACAGCCACAATTGCTCTTCATCTGCAACGGGGCTTCGTTGACATTGCGGTCGCGGTTATAACGCAGCTCCAGGTTTTCCAGGGTCAATTCACCGCCGACAACCACCGTCGGTCGTTCCACGCGAACCCAGCGGCGATCCACCGCAGTGGCCTGGATCAACTTGTCGTCGTCCTGAGGAAGGGCCTTGTGGAACTGAGAATCATAAAACTTGATGATTTCGCCATTTTCGATGATGGCATGCGGCACCCAGATGGACTGGCCAAAGCAGCTTGTCACACAGCGCGCCAGGGTCGACTTGCCGTTGCCGGGTGCGCCGTACAGGAACAATCCCGCACAGGAATTCAGTGCCGGCCCCAGCAGGTCGAACAACTTGGTTTCGACGGAAATGGAGCGGCAGGCTTCCAGCAGCGTCTGGCGGGAGGGGGCTTCATCGGCGATCGATTGTGCTTCCACCGAGACAATGTATTCGGACAGCGGAACGGGCACCGGTCCAACGTAGGCGCTCTGACGCAGATGTGCGCGAGCCTGATCGTGCCCGGCTTCCGTCAGGGAATAGTTATAGTCGTTCAACTGCGCCGTACCGGCATGGGCCACGAACCGCCGGTTTCGCATTGACTCCAGGATCGGTGCCACCAGTCGCAACGGCAGGCAGATCATGGCCGCCAGTCGCCGCCCACTGTTGCCACCGAGTGTACCCATGTGCCGGAACAGCATCCCCTCAATGTATTGCTCGGTCAGACCCGTCTCGGCGATGGTCTTGGGTTCGGGGGGACAGAACGTATCCGACGAAAGGAGCTGTGCCAGCAACTCGGCGTTCACTTCCATCGGTTTGTCGGTCTGGGTGGCTGTCATTTGCCGTGTCCTGCTTTTGGATGGATTGCCGACAACGTTGGACCGAACAGTTCTGCGGATCAAAACCGCTCTGCGCGTAAAGGCAATGTGCTGGAAATGTAGTTCATGTTTCCCCGCGCCGACGTGGCAACCGTGGATCTGAATCCAAAATGCAACAGGGGCACCGGATCAGAACGGTCCCGCACAGTTGTGAAGTTGTGGCTCGACATGAAGTTGTGGCGGTCACGCGTCGAACGTTGTGGTCAACCATGAGATGGCCATACCTTCCGCATGGCTGACAGATTCGATTCAATCCGCCTTGCCCTCAAAATGGGGTCTGCCCCCCTTCCAGTGTGGCTTCATTTTAAATCCGATACCTGTGTTAGGGGTCTGACCCCATTTTGAGGGCAATGCCGGATTGGATTCGCCGGGACTGTAAATCCAGAACAATTCGCGGTCCGAACCGATACCTGCTCGTTTTATGAGCTAGTCTTCACCAGTCAATTGCAGTCGCTCGCGCTGGTTCGCCGTCGGTGCAGGTGGGAATCGCATGACCGGAACTGACAGAGACAGGGATCACAAATGCAACAATGGTTGCTGGTCGGCAAGATAAGTGCCTCGGGCGAGAGTTCCAGCAAACTCATCGACCCCGTTCCGTTTCGAGTCGGGCGACGTCCCGAAGCCTCGTTGACACTGCCACGAGCCACCGTTTCCGGTTTGCACGCCGAACTGTTCACGGTCGATGATCGACTGTTTGTGCGCGACCTGGGGAGCACCAACGGCACGTTTATCAACGGTGAACGACTGTTCGACGTGGCCGAATTGAAAGAGGATGATGTCGTTCAGTTTGCGGACCTGGCCTTGCGGATCATGGCTTCGACAACCTGCAGCGATTCGCACACGATGCCCGAAGATTTCTGTGATCATGCCCTGGCCCGCGTCCAGTTCGACAAGCTGATTCGCGAAGAAATTGTCACGCCCTATTTTCAACCAATCATTGATCTGCAAACGGGGGCCACCAAGGCGTTTGAAGTGCTGGCCCGCAGCAGGCTGATCGGGCTGGAAACGCCCGGTCGAATGTTCGCTGCCGCGGCCGACCTGCAGATGGAAGCCCGGCTCAGCGATCTGATGCGACGCAAGGGGATCGAGGTCAGCCAGCAGTTCTTTGAGATTCCGCCGGTCTACTTGAATACTCACCCGGCTGAGTTCGAGAACGACGCGGCGTGGGATTGGATCCGGCAATTGCGCGAGATGGCACCGAATCAAAAAATCGTCATCGAAGTCCACGAAGCGGCAGTCACCGATACGATCGGTGTCGCCCGGTTCCGGGCGACCTTGCGCGATTACGAGATCGGTCTGGCGTTCGACGATTTCGGAGCGGGTCAGGCCCGGCTGGCCGAACTGGCCGCCGTCCGCCCCGACTGCCTGAAGTTCGACCGCAGCATGATCACCGGCCTGGACCAGGCGGACACCTCGCGCCAGCGATTCGTCCGCTGCCTGATCGACGCCATCCGCGACATGGGAGTCACCCCGCTGGCCGAAGGCGTGGAAACACTCGGCGAACAGCAGATCTGCACGGAACTTGGATTCCAGATGGCTCAGGGTTATCACTTGGGGATGCCCAAGCCGATCGACACCTATCGCGACTGGTCGTCGTCACCAACCCTGCCCGAATTCGTCCTGCCGATGTCCTGTGGCGACGCCGTGTCGTCGTGATCGAACTCTGACTGCTCGTGGGCACCGATCAGGTGGGCCCGTCTGACGATCGACGCTGCCAGCGTCGGGTACAAATCCGCTATGCCCGCAGCGAGACCAGCGTCTCAGCCATCACCTTGCGGGCCTTTTCGATCGATTCCGCCAGCGGCCCGGGCAGGGTTGCTCCGGCCGCCAGCCGATGCCCGCCACCCCCGAAAGTTTCGGCGATCTTCGCGACATCCAGCCCGTCGGTCCGGCTGCGGAAGCTGACTTTGACCTGCCGGCTCTGCATTTCGATGGCGATGAAAGCCCCCTTGGTTCCGGTCACCTTCAGACATTCATTGACCAGATCTTCCGTGTCGGATGATACCGCACCCGTCTCTTCGAAGTCCGACCAGGGGATCGACAGATAGGCCAGTTCACCGTCGCAATCCAGGATCATCCGGGACAGGGCGCGACCCACCAGATGAGCCCGGGCGATCGACGATTGCTCGTACAATTCGCGGAAAATGTTCGACGGCGAGGCCCCCAGTTCCATCAATCGGGCAATCCGCCGCATCGTCTGCGGGGTCACGGCCGAAAAGCGGAACCACCCGGTATCGGTCGCGATGGCGGCAAACAACGCGTTCGCGGCATCGGCCGTGAGATCGATCCCCAGGAATTGCGACAGGTCAAAGATCAGCGAGCCTGTGGCCTCGCAGGCCGTGTCTTTCAGTTCGAGAGCTCCCAGATCATCCGAACTGACATGATGATCAATGACGATCTTTTTCGCGGACGATTCCCGCATCACCTTGCCAACGTCGGACAATTGAACCCAGGAACTGGTATCGACGACAAAATGAACCTCCGCCGCCAGCACATCGGCCGCCTTGGCCCCAACCCCCAGTTGCTTGACGTCTTTCTGCGGATCCAGAAAGTACAGGTTCGCGGGGGTCGGCGACGTATTGATGATCTGGACACTTTTGCCGAGCGATTGCAGCAGCCGCGCCAACCCGATTTCGGACCCGATCGCATCCGCATCAGGCCGAACATGGCTGGAGATTACAAACCGCTGGTGGTCAGCGATGATCGGACGCAGGGGATCCCATTGAATTGTCATGAATTCATGGTGGATTCCCGGCCGGGAAAAAGCAAGTTTCAACGTCCGAAAGCGTCCGAAAGCGGATCGGCGACCGAGGAAACTGGTCTGGCCTCTCCCCCGGCGCGACAGAGCAGTTCCCGGTCGACGCTACGGAGCCGAATCAGCCGCACGTGCGGCCTCACGTCTTACCGGCAGATCAACGGTCCGACATCCCAACCACCCGTCATCGTGCATCTGCGAACACTCAAAAAAAGAGTGCATTCCGCCGGCCAGCAACCCATCACGAACCATCGATTTGACGCCGTGGCCGAAGGCCACCTTTGTCACCAGACCCGAAGTCCGTTGATTCGCGGACCGAGTACCGCTAAAAATACGACTGTCTCGACGGACCCCAAACTCGCCGAGCAACAATTCGGGGCGGTAGCTCAGTTGGGAGAGCGCTGCGTTCGCAATGCAGAGGTCGAGGGTTCAACTCCCTTCCGCTCCACTGGAAAAGCCTTGCTCGCAAACACTGTGGGCAAGGCTTTTTCATCAGCGGCATTCAGAATGACAGATGGCATGGGACCGTCGAGATCAAGTTGACCAACCGTCAACGATGCAAATTCGCCGTTCCGTAGTCCGATCAGAGCAAGCGTCTTGTAACTCGGCGAGCGGTCGCCATCTTCCCACTTGCAGCAGCTTAACGAGTTCCGCTTCGGTCATGAGACGCACATCAGCCCAAAGTTTCACGTCTGGAGTTACACTCCAAACGGGAGTATTGGCGGCATGGGGACTCGCACATCATGAGCCGTGAGATCTTTCTAGACAACAATGCGACTACTCAGCCATTACCGGAGGTGACTGCGGCAGTCATGGCGGTGATGTCGGACTGCTTCGGAAATGCCTCGAGCGCCAACCGAACAGGAGAGAGAGCGCGGCGTTTGTTGCACGGTGCGCGTGAATCTACCGCTCAGCTCATTAACGCCATCCCTCACTCGATCAGCTTTACTTCCGGTGCCACGGAGGCCAAAAACCTTGGTGACCCTTGGTGACGTCCTGAACCGCCAGATGTGAGGCGAACAGCACAATGGTTACTATCGTCCACACGCAACTGCGGAGTCGCCGTCGATCACTGCCGGTTTCTACAACAGGGACAGCGTTCGGGGATCGATCACTTCCGCCAGACACGCACCCGGTGGTTCTCGCTGTCGCCAATGTAAACAGAACCATCCCGATCGACGAACACGCCGTGCGGGCGAGCCAACTGGCAGTTTCGGGGATCGCCGCCGTCCGGTCCGTCACCCCTTTTGCCATTGCCGACGAGCAGTTCGACGGTTCCTTTTTTTACATCGATATAGCGGATCGAGTGTGATTCGGTGTCGGCCAGGTAGACGTTTCCTGCGGTATCCAGCCCCACGCATTTCGGGCCGGCGAGAGTCGCGGCCAGTGCCGGCCCGCCATTTCCCGTGAAGCCCGATTTGCCGGTCCCCGCGATCCGTTTCAAGGTGTTGGACTGGGGATCCAGCAACAGCACGGCGTTGCCTTCACGCAGGGCCAGCCAGCACTTGCCATCGGGAGTGAATGCCATCGCCCGTGGTCCGTTCAAGGCTGCTCCCGTGATGGGCGAACCGTCCACCGCCGTCTTTTTTTCACCGGTCCCCGACCAGGTGTTGATCTGCCCCGTCTGCATGTCGATCCTGCGGATGCGGTGGTTGCTGATGTCGCAGATGTACAGATTGCCCGCAGCATCAAACGCCAGGCTGTGCGGCTGGTTGAATGTGGCTTTGGTGGCGGGTCCGCCGTCACCGCTGAATCCCGCCTTGCCGGTCCCGGCAATGGTTGTGATGACACCGGACGTGGCATCGACCCGGCGTACGCAGTGATTCCCCAGTTCGACAAAGTACAGGTTTCGCCCCTCGTCCCAGGCCATCTCGTACGGCATATTCAGCGAGGCTTTGGTGGCCGGCCCCCCATCACCCGCGTAGCCGGATTTGTCGCTGCCAGCGAAGGTCTCGATCTTGCCATCGGCACCGACGCGTCGAATGCGATGGTTGTCCATGTCGCACAAGTAGAGCCATCCGTCCGGTCCCCGCGCCACGGCGTACACATTGTTGATCTGTGCCGCCGTCGCCGGCCCGCCGTCACCGGAAAACCCCTTGACGCCGGTCCCCACGACGGTGGTGACCGTCTCGGCCTGCACGCAGGTCGCTGAAAGTGCAACGAGGACGCTTAGAAAGGACCTGGTCATGACGTTTCTTCTCCGGTGGTCGTTGAAGTTCACCTCTGATCGGGGGGCAGGGGCACCCCTTCATTGAGCAGGCGGATTTCGGCTTCCAGGCGATGATAGGTGGCGGCATCCGCATCGGCTTGCCGCGCCTGTCCAGATTTGGCGTAAGCAATAGCCGTTCGCTCCTGCCCCCGCACGCGTTCAAAATGACTCTGAAAGGCTTTTGTCCGGTCTTCCTTCGTGGCTGCCAGCGCCAGATCCGCTTCCAGCCATCGCTCGGACCAGCCGAACAACTCGGCCGGATGAAGTTGTCCCGCCTGGAACTGACTCAGATTCTGCTGATAAACTTTCCGAGCGGTCTCTTGCCGCTTCTCCAGCAATTCTCGGGAAACGGAAGACCCTGCTGGATTCAAATCCGCGAACACAAGCGCTGTCCCGAAAAGGACGACGGTCACGACAAACAGGCGGGATCGAATCATCGCGTGCTCCTTGAAGGCGGTTCGCGCGGGACGGCTGAAACTCCACTCGACGATGTTTGCAGCCATCGCGACTTTGGTCGCTGGTGAATTGACCAGGGCGCGAAGTATGGTCCATCCCACGTGATGATTCAAGAACTTCCTTGCGGCAAACACAGCCACCAAAGTGAAGACTGTCAGCGAAGATCAACTCGTTGAAAAACCCAGACCTTCACAAAGTCCAGCAGGACAGCGCAGCTCAACACCAGTAGAAACAATCCGATGACAAGACTCGGACTGATCGGGGCCATCAGGATTCCCAGGCCGGCCAGCAGACTGGCGACCAGGACCGCACCTGCCGAAGTCAGCAGCAACCAGTGGCCAGGCTGCGAACTCCAGAAGTGATTTCGTTCACGCACCAGGTAGACCGTCGCCTGGCCCGTGAAGACCAGCGCCAGGAAGACCAGTGTCTGCAAATGAGCGAGATCGAAACCAAATGTGTCCCGCCCCACGAAGAAGACTGCGAAGGTCAGCAGCAGCCAGGCGGATGCAATGACCGCGGCCCCCGACATCAACTGCGGGATGCGCCAGCGATCGGGTGTGCGCGAGAATGTGACTCGATCCGCCGACAGGGACATCGTCACGAAGTCGTTGACGAACAACAGCAGCAGAACCATCCGGGGAGTCGTCACGAATACTCCGGTGATTAGCAGGCCGAGACTTAGCAACAGGGCGATTTGAAACGTCTTGATCATCTTGTTCAGCAGGTAGGTCAGCATGCGCCGGTGAATGCGACGGCCTGTCTCAACCGCAGCCACGACATCGCTCAGGCCGGGTTGGGTGAGAACGAGGGCGGCGGCCGCCTTGGCCACATCGGCGGCGTTCGCCACGGCGATGCCGACCTCCGCCTGTTTCAGGGCCGGGGCGTCGTTGACTCCGTCGCCGGTCATGCCCACGATGTACCCGGCCTGCTGAAATGCCTCGACCAAACGGTACTTGTCTTCCGGAAAGACGCCGGCAAACACGGAACATGTCAGGTGCGCGCTGATGTCCGCCGCGCGCAACCCGTCCGGAGGACAAATGCCGCCATTGATCCCCACCTGACTGGCAATGGCCTGCGCCGTCGCCGGTCCGTCGCCGGTGACCATGACCACACGAACTCCCAACGCGGCTAATCCCTGCAGCACAGTCTGAGAGTCCTCGCGCGGCGGATCTTTCAGGGCGATCAGGCCCACCAGGTGCAGTTCCCCGGCAGACCCCGACGCCACAGCCAGCACACGGCACCCCTGACTTGCCAGTTGGTCCACGTCCTCACCTGGAATGTGTTTGCCGATTGTCAAAGCCTCCACAATCGCGGGAGCGCCCTTGATGACATGCAGCGTGTTGCCGTCCTGCACAACCACAGCTTCCGAGCGTTTCGTGCTGGGGTCGAACGGGTGAAACTGGATGCGTTCAGTTGAAGGGGCGATGAGATCCCGTTGTCTGGCTGCACTCAGAATGGCGAGATCAATCGGATCTTGAGTCGATTCCTCGCACGCCAGAGCGGCCAGCCGAAGCAGGTCCTCCTGCGAATGAGGTGGAATAGCCTGCAAGTCCGACACGCACAATAGATTGCTGGTGATGGTTCCGGTCTTGTCGCAGCAGAGCACATCCATGGCCGCGGCTTCTTCGACGGCCGACAACCGTGTCACCAGGACCCCACGTTTCGCCAGTTCCAGTGAGCCCAGTGCGCTGGCCAGCGTGGACGTGGCGGGCAATGCCACGGGAACCGACGCCACCAGCAGGATCAGGGCGAACGGGACAATCTCGAACAGGGGGATGCCACCGACGAGCGCGTAGACCAGGATCGCCGCCACCAGGAACAGGTCGATGACGACGAGATACCGGACGATCGTGAAAATCAGCGTCTCCAGATGACTGGGGGCCGCGGCCGTCTTGATCAGCGAAGCCGTCTTGCCAAAAAACGTGTGCAGTCCTGTCGCCGTGACTTCCCCCGTGGCTTCGCCGCGCCGAACGATACTTCCGGCAAAGGCCTGCTGCCCAGGTTCGACTTCCTTCGGCATGGACTCGCCGGTCAGCGATGATTGATCGACCAGCACCTGCCCCTCGTACAGTCGCAGGTCGGCCGGCACGAAGTCGCCGACTCGCACACGAACGACATCCCCCGGCACCAGGTTTTCCGCCAGAATCAATTGCCATTGACCGTCCCGCAGCACTCGTACCTGAATCGCAAGTCGTTGACGCAGCAGCGCCAATGCGCTGCTCGCTCGACCCTCCTGGAGAAAGCTGAGCAGCGCATTCAAGACCAGCAGACCGGCAATAATCATCCCCTGCGTGACCTTGCCGAGTGCCAGTTCGATCACGAGGGTCACTTCCAGCATCCACGGAACAGGCGACCAGAATTTCCTCAACAGCAGCAGAAACGGTCGGGGACGTTCCTCCGGAACAGCGTTGACACCGTACTGAGCAATCCGTTCCCGGGCCTGGGCAGTACTCAAGCCAACGTTTGCACTGGAATTGGCGGTCATGGTGAGGAGACTTCCGTTTTATTCAGGGACGTCCGAGGTGGAAATACGTGCTAAGTTCCAGGAAGAAAACGAACCAGTGGAAACTGGGGGCTTGTGCTATGCAGGATGTTTAGGCAGTATGTTATGAATAAATGGAGTTTGCGGCTGTTCGTGATACGGGTTTCGTAGAAAGTCTCAAGCAGAAAGTCTCACCCATGATTCGAAAACTCTTCTCAGGTCTGTTCGTCGCGGTGTTTGCTCTGGCGGTTTCTCAGGTCGCCAGCGCTCAGATGTACGGCGGTTATGCTGGCTCGGGGTACAATCCAGGGTACAGCAACGCCATGTATGGTTCGTCGATCTACAGTGCATCAGGAAGTTACGGCGGATATGGCGGCTACGGAATGGCTGCACCGGTTTCGTTCCATTCATACGGTTACGGCGGATCCTATCTGTCGGCAGGTTACGGTGGCTGTGGAAGCTGCGGCGTTCCTGCGTGCGCTCCCGTCCGACGCTGTGGATTGTTCGGCGGTGGGTTGTTCGGCCATCGTTCGTTCGGCTGCTGCGGTATCTCAAGCTGTTGCAGTGGTGCAAGTTACGGTGGTTATGGTCTCGGCTGCTGCAATACTGGCTGTTACTCCGGGTGCGGCACCCGTCACTGGGGTTGTCGTCGTCCTGTCAGTTCGTGCTGCACATCAATCTCGTGCTGCACCGTGGCGGCACCGTCGTGCTGCGCCCCGGCACAGAATACCTCGGGCGGAATGATGGTCCAACCGCAACCGACAACTCCCACACCCGTGGCACCGACCCCTGATCCGACGCCCGCTCCGCCTCCTGCAGAGCCAAAGCCGGCCACGTAAGCAGCGCCGGTAATCGGGTTTCGACCCGCTTTCGAGTGTCACCAGACTGGCAATGACCTGTGAGCCCGCGCGGCAAATGACCGCGCGGGCTCACTTTCATTTAATCCCGACCGGACATGCCAAACACGCGAAAATGGCCAATTGTTATCACCGACTTTACGGGTCGGGTAGACTTTACCGGAAAGTCGTTAAAAATCAGTTGTGCACGATATGAAGGCCGAAACCCGACTCATTTCCACAGCCATCTGGTTCGATTTGAAGGTTCGCGTCTGGAATCGCACTTGCCACTTCGTCGAGATCATGACCGCAAATGCGATGAACTCACAAAACAATGATCAGGAAGATCTAGATGACCTGGAACTGTCGCTGGAGCAATTGCTTGCGCGGAGTCGTGCTGGCAGCTCAAACCCAGGCTTTGATCGGCATGACGATCGCGGGAATGTCGCTGGTACAACCTGCGGTTGGTCAAGATTCATTACCAACTCCACTAACCGCCGTGCCACCGTCCCCGGCAGAAATTCCGGCGGAAACCGACGAGGAACGCCGAATCGGCAGCATTGTCCAAAAGTATGTGGAACGCCTGGAAGCCCGGCAGGCGGCGCTGGAAGCGGCTCACGAAGCGCAAAGCGAGCAATTGGGAGGGATTGTGATTGGCCGTACCAGCGTAGCTGGTCCTGCCGAAACCAACACGCTCCCGCCGCCGCACTTCATTCCCATGACGGCCCGCTGGGGTTCCGGACTGGTGGACAACGGGCTGTGGTTCTCGTCCCAGGACAACGCTTACAAGATTCATGTCGGTGGACGAACTCAATGGGATATGTCGGGGTTTGATGCTCCCGCCAATGTTCAGCCTGGCCATCCGGGCGGGATGAACAACACACTGAACGACGGGACTAGCTTCCGGCGCGCACGGCTGCGCTTTGAAGGAGCGTATTACGAGCAGGCGGATTGGTGTATCGAGTACGATTTCGTGGATTCGACGAAGGTCACCGTTCCCAATCAAAACCCGACGGCCTTCGACATCCCCTCGCCGCGCGACCTGTGGTGGACCTTTCGAGACACTCCGCTGGGGCACTTTCGGATCGGAAACCAGAAGGAGGGTTTCGGCTTCGAGCGATTGCAAAGCAGTCGCTGGCTGACCCTGATGGAACGGTCATTCAACACGGAGGCCTTCTATTCCCCGTTCAGTGCCGGGTTCTCGCCCGGGTTTCAATTCTTCGACACTGCCTTCGATCAGCGTGCGACGTGGGCCGTCGGTGCGTTCCGAAACGTCACCAACGGTTTCGTCTACGCCATCAATTCGGATGACTGGGCCTTCACTGGACGCGGGACGATCCTGCCAATCTACGAAGACAAAGGTCGCCGCCTGCTTCACCTGGGGGTCTCTGCCCGACATGCGGGCATCAACGGTGGTGTGGTGAATTACCGGGCACGCGGTCCCGAGCGCGCCGGCCCCAGTACGCTGTGGCCGTCGTACGCCGCTACGGGAAACATCTATGCGAAAACCCAGGACGACGTCAACTTTGAGCTTGTCTCGGTCTGGGGGCCGTTGTCGCTGCAGGCGGAATACAATCTGAACTTGCTACCCGATGCCGCTGTGACATCCGGCGGGCCTGGCGTGGGAACCTTGCTGTATCACGGTGGCTATGCGGAAGTCGGCTGCTTCCTGACCGGCGAACATCGTGAGTACATCCGCAGTGCCGCACTGTTCAATCGCATCGTACCGAACGAAAATGCCTTCTACGTCCGCAAGTCCGCGCATGGCCCCTTGTGTGGCCTGGGAGCGTGGCAGGTGGCCGCCCGCTACAACTACCTGAATCTGAACAGCAAGGGGATCAACGGCGGGATTCTAAACGACGTGACCATCGGTCTGAACTGGTTCATCAACTCCAATACCAAGGTTCAGTGGAACTACAGCGTGACGGATCGGCTGTCGCCGGGACCATCCGGTTCCACCGCGGGCGGATCGCTGGGGGGATCGTCGGTCATCCAGGGGTACGGCATGCGGGTCGCTCACGACTTTTGAGAGCAAGACCGCTGAAGAACTGCAGAACGCCAGCTAGGGACCGAGGCATCACGCGCGGATCCCAGCGACGGCTTCGCCTGAGACCAGAAGGTAGCCGTCCTTATTTCTGTTTGACGTACTTCAGGTATATGAGGCCCGCGAGCGGCAGTCCGATGAAGATGGCTGAAAACGGAATCAGTTCCGGCAGCTTCAGACGCTTGTAAATCAGGTCGTACAGGAAGAACGTGTCCAGCAGGATCATCCCGATCACCACCCAGCACATCCCCAGGATGCCGTATTGTCGTTGCTGAGCTTTTTCTTCCTCGGTCAGCACGGCCTTTTTCGCAGGTCCGGAGCCGGTGCTCGCCGCGCCTGGCTTGAACGCCTCGGAAGCCTCTTTCCGCATGCCGGCGGCGTAGTACTTCGCAATCCCTTGATTGATGCTGAGCGGCGTGGCAATCACCGGGCGGATCGGCAAGCTGAAACGCAGGCGGATTTCGTCTTCGAGTTCCGAGTCGGGCTCCTCAGTACATGCCACCAGGACGCCGCCATGATCGATGAACAGAGGCAGGCAGACGTGTCGACGGACCACCGATCGGGGAACCATGTCCATCACCGAATCGTCCGGCAGCATGTCGGCCAGATCGACATACGGACGGCCCAGTTCGCGGGCAAACGCCCGTGCCGCCACGTCCGGTTCCACCAGCTTCAACTGGACGAGCGTATCGCGGATCGAGAGGCCGGATCTGTCCGAGTGATTCTTGGCTTCACGGATTTGTTCCGCCGTCAGGATGCCATCGTCCTGCAGGTACGACATCATCGGCCGGCGGCCGGTGGTGGCATCGCGATCGTCAATCACCCGACCGAGGCTTTGATCGTACTCCTGCTTCGACTCTTCGTCGGTCAGGCAGAGCATCGCCTTGGCCAGTTCGTTCAGCAGCGACTGGGATTCATTCGAATACTGGCCGGTGGCGTACTTGCGCACATGGGCGTTCAACTTCTTGTAGTTCTTGCGAACCTTCTCGGCATCGTCTTCGAACTGCGGCAGCCGCAACAGCTGGTAGTGATCCGGGGGACGTGGCCCTTCGGGGATCCCCAACCATTCCTTATAGACGTCGATCGCCACCAGTAATCCCCCTGAGTACGGAGAGCAAAGCGTGAACCGAACGGACGTGACGGGGCCGCGGCCCCGTCAGGCCAAGACTCACTATTCGACCTGGTAGTTCCTGGCCAGCGCCTCGAAATCTCCCACGCCCTGTTCGCTCAGGCCCGAATCGCGAACGATTTCGGTCTTGGCGACACGGTTGCCCGTCAGCTCCTTGGCGGTCGCGTGAATTCGCCCATTGGCATCGTAGCTGTAAGTCACTTCGACGGGGGAACCGGCCGGCAGTCCCGGGGGCAGGCCATCGATCCGGAAGTCGCCAATCTGCGTGCAGGCATCGGGATCGGTCGCTTCACCTTCCAGGATGTACACGTGGATCGAGGTCTGGTTGGCCGAGTTTGTCACGAACTTCTGAGTAACACTGAACGGAATCTGCGAGTTCTTCGGGATCATCACATGGTTGATCTTCTTCGATCGATCCGCCGGACTGGAGACCTTGACTCCCAGGGGATGCGAGTTGACATCGGCGGTGTTGACTGCACGCAGTCGGGCAGAGATCAGCGTATTCAGGCCTTCGATTCCGCGGTTTTCACGCGCTTCCAGGATCGCGGCGTGGATGGCCGCCCCCTGCGCCACCGCTTCTTCCGGCCGCAGTTCGCGGGACGGTCGGCGCTGGCAAACTTCCGTCAACATCTTTTCGACCGACGGCATGTACGTCGAACCACCGACCAGCACCACTTCACTCAGCGTGCCGGGTTCCACACCCGCCTGTTGCAGCACCAGTTCGGTGGTGTCGCGGGTGCGTTGCAGCAGGTCGCCGCACATCCGCTCGAAGTCTTTCCGGGTAAATTGCAGCGTCAGGGTCTTCCCCTTGTAGTAGACCGACAGCGGCACCTGGTCCTTGGTACTGAGCGCCCGCTTGGCATCTTCGCATTCCACGGCGAAGTTCCGCATCGCGTCTGCATCGGTGCGTGGATCTTCACCGAAGCGGCGGGCGAACTGTTCGGACACGTGATCCGTAATCCGTTTGGTCCAGTCGATCCCCCCCAGCATGACGTCCCCGTCCGTGGCCAGCACGCGGAACTGCGTCGGCGTGTAACGGACGACGGTCACATCGAACGTACCGCCCCCCAGGTCGTACACCAGGATCGTCTTGGCTTCCTGCTTTAGATCGGCCCGGCCAAGCTCGCCTTTCATCCAGGCGTAGGCCAGCGTGGCGGCGGTCGGTTCGTTGATGATGTCGACAACGTTCAAGCCGGCAATCCGTCCTGCGTCCTGAGTCGCCTTGCGGCGCACGTCGTTGAAGTAGTACGGAACGGTGATCACGGCATTGGTGATCGGCCCAATCTTCTTTTCGGCGTCCTGCTTCATCTTCTTCAGGATCAGGGCCGAGATGAATTCGGGCGTCAGTTTCTTGTTCTGGTACACCACGAAATAGTTCTTGTTCCCCATCTGCCGCTTGACGGCTTCCACGATGTGGTCCGCCGACTCCTGCGAACTGCGTTCAAACGAGGGGCCCACCACGACCTGCCCGTCGTCACCCAGCAGCACGATCGAAGGCGTGATGTTGCGGCCATCCGCGTTGGGAAGCGATTCAGGCCGACCGTCCGGTGTCAACCTGGCAATGGCGGAATACGTGGTGCCCAGGTCAATGCCAACAGTCTGACCGTCTTGGAATTTCATCGTGCGGCCTGTTCCCGTGAGTTAGCGGACTTCAGTCTCTGGTTTGTCCGGGCGATCGATCTCACCGCGGCCAGAATGTGAAGTCCAAGATATGAAGGTCGATAGACCCACCATTCTGACCTGACTTGGACGGAAATCAAGCGCGCGGGGCCTTCCTGAAGCCAGCGACGGAAACACGGCCCCGGACATTCAGTTCAGGAGCCCTTGGTCAGTCAGAAATATGAAACATCGCGCCAGAAATTCACGGCCAGATGGAATAGTTCCAGCTTCCGTTCGCTCCCGGGGTGTTCCCCCCCTGCGACAGGTTGGACCAAGTGGAGAATCCAGATCCCAGGTAGGTGTTGGGGGCCATATATCCTCCGAATTGCCCCGGCTGGTACCGGCTCATTTCACCCATCGAGGCCGACATTTGCCCCACGGGCTGCTGATTGCTCCAATTTTGGAACTGCTGCCCCAGATACAAGTT
Source organism: Planctomycetota bacterium (assembly GCA_018242525.1). Taxonomy (GTDB): domain Bacteria; phylum Planctomycetota; class Planctomycetia; order Planctomycetales; family Planctomycetaceae; genus Schlesneria. Next base: position 59,514 of record JAFEBS010000017.1, read on the forward strand.
CGGTGCAATCTGCTGCGATGAGGAAAACCCCGAGTGCGACAGGTTATAGGCTCCCGACGGATTCTGAAGTGCCTGATTGGTCGGCCGGGTCTGCTGCTCGGCCCATTCCTGCTCTGGCGTCTTTTCTTGTTCGTTTCGGGAACCCGACCCTCCCGTTGATACTGAAACCGACTGACCTGACAGCGTTTGACCCGTGGGGGTGCTGGCCGGGGTGATCACGGCCGGTCGCACCGGATTTGATGTAACCACTTTTCCATGAAGTAGATTCGGTGCTGCGGAGTTCACTCCACGGGGGACGGCCGCCGGGGGGCGATACAACACGATCGGACGGGGTAGATTCTGCTGAGCGTCCGCCAGCGAACCGAATCCCAAGGTCACGACAGCGATGGCCAGATGTCTTGTGGAAATCATTGCAGCCCTCGATCTACCGACTGACGTGGAGCGAACTCGAAACGGTCCTGAAATAGCTTTCCCAACAAATGGGTCAAACCCCTGCCACAGGTATCGGATATGACCGGAAATCACAGCGGGAGCCCATTTGTTGGGCAAAGCCCCCTGATATCGTTTCGACGGAAGCAGGCGTCCAACATCACCAAACCGTCAAAATCGCCACCGGACGATTCATCGCGGCGAGGATCCGTGCGACGCGCTGCTCCAAACCGTCATTTCGGCGCCTTGACAGACGCCACTATCAGCAATTTCTGCCGATCGTTCAACAGATGCCGATCGTCGACCTGACGCAGAGGTCGAGATTGCTGACCGTCGTCCGACATCGGGTCGGGTTTTCCTGCCGTCGCATGTGCGTTGGGGTGTCGGGTCAATCGATGCAGCAGGCCGATCGCGGCGAGGGCCGCCAGGCACAGGAGCACGGGTTGGTAACGCAGCGCTCCCTGGTCGTGGCGGAAGAGCCAACTCCAGATCCCCTCATCGGAAATCCGGCTGCCGAGCGGTCCGTGCAGCACTCCCATCGCATTGTAAATCAGGTGGAAGGCAATCCCCGGCAGCAGGCTGCGTGACCGAACACACATCATCCCCAGCACCACACCCAGCAGCGCGGCGTTAAAAACCTGTTGCGGAATCATGTGAATGATTCCGAACGCCAGGCTGGACAGTGCCACCGCCAGGCTCACCTTGCCACCCCGACTGAAGCCGCTCAGCATAAAGCCGCGGAATGCGATTTCTTCGCAGATGGCCGGCGCCACCGCCAGGGCGAGCAGTAACAACCACAACGGGACGGAATCACCCGACAAGGATTTCAACGCTTCCACCAGGCCTGGTGGTGGTTTCGGGAAGAACCATTCCAGACTCCGACCCAGTTCATAACTCAGCGGATGCAACGCGAACGGCAGCAGCATGGCACAGCCGAGTCGACCGAAACCGGGCCAGCGCAATGAAAACGTCTGTCGCATGCTGGTTGTCAACATCACGCCCATCAACAGCGCCGGTGTCGCGATCAACGCCAACTGCTGAATCAGCACCAGGCGAACCTGCAACAAGCCACGCTCCCCCTCTGCGATCCCTTGCATCGCTCCCTGCATCGACTTCATCGACAGGAACTGCAGCAGCAGGATCACCAGGAAACAGAAACCGGCTTCCGTAAACGATGGCGTCGGTTCCTTGTCACGCAGCAGGTGCTTGACCCACAACCGCAGATCGAACCGTTCGGCCTCGCGGAACAGGACTTCTTCACGCCCGAACTGCTCAATCGCCCACCAGAGTGCCACCAGGCTGTAGCCGATCGACGTCAACAGGACCGGAATCGCGTACAGGTACAAATCGGTCGCGGGGCCGGTCGCCTTCAACAGGCCTTTCAGCAACAAGGCCGGCCCCATCACAGGCATCACGCTGTAGAACGGTTCAATCTCCACGCCGGGCGACGAGCAGAATACGGTCAGTCCCATCGTCACCATCAGCAATGGTGTCAGGTAGTACTGACCTTCCTTGCTGCTGCGGGCAAACGTGGCAAACGCCAGGCACAGGGCACTGAACAGGCTCGCCAGCGGGATCAGCATGACCAGGATCCAGGCCAGCGACGCCAGGGGTGGCAAAGCCAGATCGCCGAACTTGCCTGCCATTCCGCCGCCAGATGCCAGCGATGCCATATAGCGGCCCGTGAAACCCAGGCTGGAGAGATTCAGCAACGCCGTCGAAGCGCTGAAAAGCATCACAGTCAGGAATTTACCGAGGACAATTTCAGTGCGGGTGGCGGGACAGATCAGCAGGGTTTCCATCGTTCCCCGCTCCTTCTCACCCGCTCCCAGATCGACGGCCGGATAAAAGGCGCCGGTCAGGGCCATGATGACCAGCAACGACGGGAACAGCTTGGACCAGACGCTGGCCGACATCTGTTCCGCCACCGCCAGATCAATTGCTGTCGGATTGACCGGCGTCGGCAGATGCTCGGGAAGACCGCTTTCTCTCAGATAGCTGCGCAGCAGCGAACGCTCCCATTCGCGCATCACGTCGGTGACACGGTTGTGCGCGATCACCGACTTTTCATCCGCACTGTTCTGGACAATCACCGGACGGGGATAGTCGAATGAGACAAGTGATTTTTCGGCGGAACCACGCTGGGCCAGTTCGTCGCGAAGTCGCTCCAGATTCGCTTTGAAGTTGCGGGGAATCACAATCAAGACCTGAATGTCGCTGTTGTGAAACATCTGCCCCAGCGGATCGGTCAGGGTTTGCAGTTCCGCTTCCAGGTTGAGAACTTCAACCGGACGTTTCGCTTCACGGGCCTGTTCGAGTTTGGTTTCCAGCAGAACCCGGCGCGCGATCAGTTGTTTCATTTGCTGGGCGCGCTCCAGCAGCCTGGCTTTGGATTCGGCCTCCGCTTTGTCCAGTGGCGGCTGGTCGGGTGCCGGGTTGGCATCCGAAATCACGCGCAGCTTGTCCGCGTCAGTGCTGATGCGGAACCAGGTTCGGGCGAACCGGTCGCCATTCAGCAGCGGCAGCGCCGGAAGATCATTGGCCCCCAGGATCACGACGGTCCGGGGCTGCTCGGAAAACAGCGTCGTCATCTGAAACATGCCGATCCCCATCAGGGGATACAGCAGTAATGGCAGCACGGCGACCATGAACAACGTGCGACGATCACGCAGTTGGTCGAGCACTTCGCGCAGAAAAATCAGCTTGACGTTGCGCCAGCTCATAATGGGACCACACCATGCGGAAGGATCAGACGTTGTCGTCCTCCTTCGCGAAATTCCAAATAAAACCAGGGACTTGACGCTAAACAACCAGCTTCAATTGCTCTTCATGCGCATCAATCAGTTGGAAGAAGAGTTCCTCCATGTCCGGTTGATGATACCGATCTGCCAGTTCCTCGATCGAACCAATCGCCAGGATCTTGCCACGATAGATGATCGCCACCCGGTGACACAGCTTTTCCACTTCGCGCATGATGTGTGTGGAATAGATGATGCACTTCCCCTGCTCCCGCAGAGACTTGATCTCGTCGACTACGTTGCGGGCGACGAGCACATCCAGCCCGGATGTTGGTTCATCGAAGATCAGCACCGGCGGATCATGCACGATGGTCCGCGCGATCGACACCTTCTGCTTCATGCCGGTCGACATCTTCGAGCCGAGCACATCGCGAATATTGTTCATTTGCAGGCGGTTGAACAGGTGCGTGATCCGCTCCTGCAACGCCACTTCCGGAATGCCGTACAGCCGACCGAAGTACTCGACCATTTCCCAGGCGGTCATCCGATCGTAGATGCCGGTGTTGTTCGACATGAAACCAATGCGGGCCCGGACCTCTGCGGGATGCAGGGCCACATCATAGCCAGCGACAAATGCCGTGCCGCTGGTCGGTCGCAGCACCGTGCTGAGGATCCTCAGGCAGGTTGTCTTGCCTGCCCCGTTGGGGCCCAGCAGACCAAAAATCTCACCCGGTTGAACCTCGAAGCTCACGTCATCCAGCGCGGTAAAACCGCCTGTCTGCAAGTCTGCAAACCGCTTCGACAGTCGTTCAACAGTGATCACGCGAGGGGTCCTCACTGAGATTCTCAGGTCGCCGGATGGGGATCCGGCGTTGCCCAACAAATGGGGACTGCCCGCCTCCCCTGGGTTTCCGCTCATTTCGGATACCTGTGGCCGGGGGCTGACCCCATTCGTTGGGCAAGTCGGCTGATCCAGATCTCTCGACGTAGCTTTCGCGTCCAAACGGGCCATCCCGCGTCAGACGTTCAAACTCTGTGTCGACCGCAAGTCTAGCCCGAGAAGCCCGGTGGGGATGGATGTTGTTTCCAAATCACCACAAAAACGTCAGTTCAGCACGGTCAACGTACTGCGATCCAACCGGGACGGCGACCTTGACTGGTCGACAGAATCGTCAGCATCAATATACTCGTAAAAGACGTTGCGCTGGCGGGGAATGTACCCCGCGTCCCGAATCAGACGCCGAATTGTGTCCAGCGTCAGATGATGGACCGTTCCCGCTTCGGCGACAACGTTTTCCTCAATCATCAGCGAACCCATGTCGTTGGCCCCGAAATGCAGGGCCAGACCGCCAATCTTTTCCCCCTGAGTGACCCAGGACGATTGGATGTTCGGAAAGTTGTCCAGATACAGCCGTGAGACCGCTTGAGTCTTCAGATACTCAAATGAACCCGCGGGAGCGACGTGCGCCATGTCCGTGTGATCCGGCTGGAACGTCCAACAGATGTACGCGGTAAATCCGCCGGTTTCGTCCTGCAATTGCCGCAGCCGCTCCAGGTGCTCGATTCGTTCCGCCAAAGTTTCGATGTGGCCGAACATCATCGTGGCAGACCCTTTGCCACCCAGCCGATGCCACTCGCGACAGACATTCAGCCATTCATCGGTCAGGCATTTTCCCCGGGTCATCGCCTGGCGAACTCGATCCACCAGGATTTCACCTCCTCCACCGGGCAGGCTTCCGAGTCCCGCCGCTTTCAGCCGCTCCAGCACTGTCCGCACCGGTAGCCGGGACAGCTTGTGCAAGGCATGGATTTCGGGTGGCGAAAAGCAATGCAGGTTCACTTGAGGAAAACGGTCCTTCAATGAACGCAGCAGATCCTCGTACCATTCCAGCGGCAGATCGGGATTCATCCCCCCCTGCATCAGGATCTGGTCACCCCCCAGGGCGATCGTTTCCTCGATCTTCTGGTAGATCGTTTCCTTGTCGAGGACATATCCTTCGGGGCTTTTCGGTTTGCGAAAAAATGCGCAGAAGTCGCAGACGGCCGAGCAGACATTGGTGTAATTAATGTTGCGATCAATGTTGTAGGTTCGATACGGCTCGGGATGCAGTCGCTTCGTGACGGCATTGGCTGCTTCGCCGATCGACACCAGATCGTGCGATTCCAACAGGGTGAGACCCTCGGCGGAGGTGATTCGTTCACCGGCCAGAGCCTTGTCCAGAATTCGTCGTATTTCGGTCACAGCAGACATCCTCACGCCACTTCGCAGGTCCGGAATCGCAGGTCGACGCCGTCCGGGGCCAGACCCAAACCATTGGCCAGTTCGTAAAACAATCTCAGTCCGTTCCGTTCGGCCGAACCCAGGTGGTACTGCAGATTCTCCGAAAGGTAACTGATGGTCGTGGGGAGCGACAGTCCCAGCAACGGGGCTTCACGCCTGGCAATGTCGTGCAGTGTTGCGATACCCCGATCCCGCGCCTGGCTGAGGAAGTTCTCAATTTCCGCCAACAAATCAGTCCCGCCCAATGCATCAATCGCGACCGATCCAGTTCGGCCGTTCCCGGGTGACCGGGCCACCCACATGGCAAATACAAACGGCAGGCCTGTCCACGAAAACCATTCTTCACCCAAGTCCCAAGTTTCCACGAATCGTTCCGCAGGAGGCGAAATTGCCCGATCACCGATTAGCAGGATCGCATCGGCGGAACTGTCGACCGTCCGATCGTCCAGAGGCAGCGGTTGCAGCCGGGGCAGAACCCCGTGTCGTTCAGCCAGCATCACGCGGGCCAGGGTGGCACTGGTCCGGGAACCTTCATCCAGAGCCAGTGACTTGATTTCGCCCCATGGTACCCGGCTGTAAAGTTTTACGCTCAGTACAGGCCCGTGAGCCGCGACGCATGCATCGGAGATTACCTCGTAGTTCAGACCGCGAAAATACTCGATGCTCGGGATCAGAGCCACATCCAATTGGCCCGCGGCCAGATCGTCGGCCAGCCGACTGGGATAATCGAGACGCAGGTCGGCGATGGGGCTTAACAGTTCCGGCAACCCTTCGATCAAGGGCTTGGAATTGAGATAACTGACTGCTCCGATTTTCAGGCGACCGTCGGCAGGCCGCCCAGTTGTGATGGTGTTCATGGTCTTTCGTCCGGTGGGCAACGCCAACCGTTTCGTCGTCAAGGGTCAGACTGAAGCTTTTAATTCCCGTGCTGACAACGCTGTACGGCGTGTCCGAGTCCATTTTTTACGCCGGGATTCCAAAACCGTTCAGATTACCAGCCACTCGCGGCGTGGTCGAGTTGGCAATCCCCAGGGTCGCGATTAGGATGCGTCGTCTTCGCGCGGCCCGCAAGGAAGGGACCGCAAACTTCGTCTCGGCATTAACGGATGGAACGCATTCTGCCGAAAGGATTGCTCTGTGGCCCTGCCTCCACTTCAGATCGCCATTGTTGGATTGGGAAATGTCGGAACCGGCGTCGCCAGGATTCTGACCGAACATCCCGACCGAATTCGTCAACGATCCGGCCGCACGGTCGAAATTCGTCGGGCCGTCGTCCGCGATCTCAGCAAGCAGCGCGACATCACGTTGCCACCCGGAGTCCTGACGAACGATCTGGATTCGGTGATCCTCGATCCGAACATCCAGGTCGCGGTCGAATTGATGGGAGGAATCCATCCCGCGCGCGAGGTGATGCTCAGCCTGCTGGCAGCCGGGAAGGATGTCGTCACCGCCAACAAGGCGTTGCTCTGCGAACACGGCGATGAAATCTTCGAATGCGCCCGTGCTCACGGCCGAACGGTCTGCTTTGAAGCCGCGGTTGCCGGTGGAATTCCCATCATCGCCGCCGTGGGTCAGTCGATGGCCGCCAACCAGATCCTGGGAATCCAGGCGATCCTGAACGGTACGACGAATTACATCCTGTCCGAGATGCTGCTGCGCGGGCAGTCGTACGAAGAAGCACTCAGTCAGGCTCAGGAACTGGGATACGCCGAAGCGGACCCGACCCTGGACGTCAATGGCACCGACGCGGCCCAGAAGCTGGGCATCCTGGCCCAGTTGTCATTCGGCTGCAAAGTGAAAGCGACAGACTTCCATGTCTCCGGAATCGACAAACTGGAACGAACCGACATCCAGTACGCCAAGGACCTGGGCTACACCATCAAGCTGCTGGCGCGCGTACAACTGGTGAACGGTCAACTGGAACTGGGTGTCCGACCGACGCTGATTCGTCACGACCGACCGCTGGCGCAGATCCATGGACCGTTCAATGCAATCCTGCTGGATGGGGATGTGGTGGGCACGGTCTGGTATTCCGGCCGCGGTGCCGGGCAGTTGCCGACCGCGTCCGCTGTAACTGCCGACATCATCGACCTGGCCATTGGCCGCGCCCAATTGACCTTCTCGTGCCTGGACCTGTGGCAGGAAAAATCGCCGTTTGAACTGCTTCCCGCCGATGAATCCACCAGCCGCTACTTCATGCGATTGACCGTGGAAGACCGCCCCAACGTCATGGCGGAAGTCACTGGCGTCCTGGGCCGGCACGGCATCAGTCTGGCCACAGTCATCCAGCCCGAAGCTCCTGAAGTCGACGGTTCCTCCACCGCGGTCCCGCGAGTGCCACTGGTGATCATGACTCACCGCACCTCCACCGGCAGCCTGGCCGCCGCCGAACGGGAACTGGATCAACTGGCCGCCGTCCATTCACCTCGCATGGTCCTGGCGGTTGCGGATTGACGTCACAGTTCGTCCCAACTCATTCCGGTGCCCTGTTGGAATATCGCCCTGACCATTCCGGAATGGCGTTAAGTTCCCGCGTTGCCGGAACTGGCCAATTCGATGCGTCGCTTATTCGCGGACAGGGTCTGCTGGTTGGTTCGAGGCGACTTTCAGCACGATCGGCATTCCCTGAACGGTGGCCAGTGTCACCGTTTCGCCAAGGGGATATTCCTTCTCAAACTCCTGGTCGTGGAAATTCAATTCAGAATTCCACAGTTCGGGGCTGATGTCGGCGGGGACGGGAAGTTGGATTTTTTCGACTTCGGTGATCGGTCGAGCGGCATCGACAATAATCAAGGAGATTTCAATCTGCGTGGGAATTCCGTTTTGGAATTCGCGGGGCGAGACCATTGCCATCACGTTCAGGGTGGCCTCGCGCAAATCGGCGGTTTTCAGAGCGTTCATTTGAACGATGTGACCTTCGAAGTCGACTTGAATTGTCGCGGTCGGGATGACTCTGACGGTTCGACCGGCCTGTCCACCAAGGTATTGCAGGCTCGGTTTCAACGAGTCATGTGCAAGAAGATTGGGGGGATTCTGGACGATGAAATGGCCTGGCGTCAGTGTCATCCAGGGAGCACCCTCATAACGCGGTGGCGCGGCGATGACCGGGCCGGCGATGATCACTTTTGCGAACAGGCCCAGATTCAACGTACCGATCAATCCCACCGTCCCGAATGCCACGCCCCAGGCAATTCGAGGGATGCGGCGATAGAGGTACGACAGAGGCAGGATTCCCATCACGAGAGAATCCATCGCCGCGAATTGAAGGGAGAGCATTCTGCGACTTGCGACCGACGTCGCAGTCTCTCCCCACGGGACGTAGACCGGAAAATCGTCCTGGATCAAGGCGAGGAACGTAAACAACACGACGAAAGTACTCGGAACGGCGAACAGAATCATCAGGACCCAGGGGGGGGCAGCCAGGGCTTCAATCTGTGCTCGAACTGCGGAGTCGATCGGTCCCTGTTGCCACCACCGTCGATAACGACCGATGACCAGGATCGTCCCCCAGATCAAGACCGTTCCCCAGCAAACACAGCAGGCGACTTGCGATGCAACCAGACCCTTGCCGTTCGCGGAACTCGACAGGAACCACGGGAACGCGCACAGCTTCGCCATCAGCACAACTCCAGCCAGGGCGTATGTCAGCAGCAACGCTCCGTCGACCGGCCATTCGTTTTCCGCTGTGCCGTCGGTGAATTCTGTGCGGCAACGTCGAACGCGTCTCCAGATGCGGATTCCCATGAAAATCTGCCACAGCGCGGCGGCGAGGATTAACAGCGATCCACGATTGGGCAGCCCGCCCGGCATGGCGAGAACGCCGAGAAGTTCGATTCCGGAAATTAAGTCGATGGCCATCCAGTTCTGCCATTCCCTGGGTGGTACTTTCCATCTCCAGCGGGCCAGCGGAAAGAAGGGCCATTCGTAAATATTGGGGAATTGCCGGGTGAAACACAGGACACGGAACCATTCGGGCCGCCTGAGTCCCACATAACTGAACCATGCTGCCACCGCACCAAGAAAGACAACTTCGCCCCACAGAATTCCCGCGACCAGCGGCACGAACAGCAAGGCCACGCCGCCTTTGCTGACGGCGGCCAGCCACGCCAGCAGACCGGTCGACGCCGAATTTGTCGTGATCGACGTTCCAAATCCGGCAACGGCGATTTTGCCGAGTGGCACGCTCAGAGCGGGTGGAGCGGCAATGGCCGATTGAGACCCAAGCCAACTCAACAATGTCGCCGCGGGAATCACCAGACCAGCACGTCGCAGTGATTGTCGCAGGGTCTCGATTCCGAGTGTCAATCGGCGCGACACCGTCGACTGGTGGATCCCCAGGGACTGCGCGACATCCGCCTGGGTCGCCCCTTCCAGATACCGCATCAGGATGGGCGTTCGCAACTCTTCTGGCAGATCGGCCAGAGCCTGATCGACGAGCGGCGCAATCTCACTCCACGAGATGTTCGAGGAGGCCTCATCAGCCTTCGGCAACGTGATTTCTCGTTCGACAATCGCGGCCTGTTCGTGAGTCCGTCGTCGTCGATCTCCGCGGATACGATTCAACGAGCGATGTGTCGCCGCCTGATGCAGCCATCCCACCAGTGAGCTGCGAATTTCCGCCGCCTGACGCGCCAGGTCAAAAAAACATTCCTGCGTCAGTTCTTCGGCGTCATGCGTATCGGCCGTGATGCGCAAGCAGGTTCCGTAGACCAGGCCCGTATGTCGACGGACCAGTTCCACAAATGTTTCCGGAGACCGGCTGGCGGCATATTGATTCAGCAGCAAATGGTCGTTTGCAACGATTTCTTGCGCGTTGAGCGTCAGTTCCGATTCAATACTCATGATGGTTGGTTCCTGTTCGATCCCGATTACAGTCCGTGCGGCCATCCGATGCCATCGGACTGCAGGAAATGTTCTCAGGGAGAGGAACCGTCGGGCTGAGAATTATGCGGCCATTCGAGTTCGCATTTCCAATACGAGCGAACGAGGCGTCGTGCCCGCAGTCCCTCGCCCCGGCAATTGGCAGATGAAAGCCGCGTCATCGGAAAAGCCAGCGCAAAGATGCCGGCGAAGAGTTCCACTCCCCCGGAAAGGATTGCCCGTCCTACATTGGTCAACTACCCTGCGGCTCACACGAAATGCCAGACCCCAGACGAAGTGACACTCCGACGCTGGCAGCGTCGGATACGATGATGACCCGTCTAGCCTTGACGCCGCCCCGTCGGATCGGTTGAGATGGACACGTCCCGATTGTCCCGCCTGGAATTGCCCGCCTGACGTCGACCCGCCCAGCTTGATCATTTGGACATTTTGCTCACTGTCGACCCGCGTCTTGTCACTGAAGATTTTCACCGTAGTGTCGTGTCTCCGGAGGACCTCCGCATGGCAGATTCGTTGCCCGAAACACCTCCACCATCGCCGGGGACCGTTGAGTCGCCTGGCGCGGTGGCCCCGCGTCGCGGATTTCTGAGCCTGCTGGCGGTTATCGCCGGAAGCATTGCCGGTCTGGTTCCGCTGGCGGCAGGAACGATCTTTTTCCTGGATCCGATCCTGCGGAAGCGACAGGAAGTCGGCGGAGGCATGCTGCAGGCGGTGAACGTCAGCGACCTGCCGACGGACGGGACTCCCCTGCGAGTCACCTTGAAGTCGGATATTCCGGATGCCTGGACGACCTATCGCGACCGCGTGATTGGCAGCGTCTATTTGCGGCTGATGCCGAACGGCCAGGTCCTGGCGTTCAACGACACCTGTACTCATCTGGGCTGCAAAGTCGACTATCAGCCCGCGGAAAAGCGGTACTTCTGCCCGTGTCACCAAAGTGCGTTTGGACTGGACGGGGCTCGACAGAACAAGACCCCGCCACGAGACCTGGATAGCCTGGATGTCGAGATCAAAGATGGCGTGATTTGGGTCAAGTACGTGAATTTCCGCACGGTTCAAGCCAAGAAGGAGCCCGTGTAATGGAAACTCCAACCCCACCTTCCCCGAAACCGTCGATGGTGGCAAATCTGCTGGGCTGGCTGGACCATCGAACCGGCTACAAGTTCCTGGTTCACGAAGCGCTCAATGAGCCGATTCCGGGGGGGGCCCGGTGGCGGTACATCACCGGCAGCATGCTGACCTTTGCGTTCGCCGTGCAGGTGATCACCGGCTTCTTCCTGTGGACCGCGTACAGTCCCAGCACTCAAACGGCCTGGGAAAGTGTCTACTACATTCAGCATGTGATGACCCTTGGCTGGCTGGTGCGCGGCATTCATCATTTCGCTGCGCAGGCGATGATGGTGCTGCTGGGCCTGCATTTTCTGCAGGTGGTCTGGGATGGCGCTTATCGAGCCCCGCGGGAAGTCAATTTCTGGCTGGGACTGGTCCTGATGCTGATCGTGATCGCTCTCTCGCTGACCGGGTACCTGTTGCCCTGGGATCAGAAGGGATATTACGCGACCAAGGTGGCGACGAACATTGCCGGTGCGTCGCCGGAAATTGGTCCTCAGATTCAGCAGATCGCACAGGGGGGATCCGCGTATGGTCACCTGACGCTGACCCGTTTCTTCGCGTTGCATGCCGGGTTGCTGCCTGCCCTGCTGGTCGCGTTCCTGGGCCTGCACGTGTACGTCTTTCGACGTCACGGCATCACGGTCCCGCCTGCGGCCGAAGGGAAGCCTGCGGATACGTTCTGGCCGAAGCAGGTGCTGTTCGATGCCGTCGGCTGCCTGGTCACACTGGCGATCGTGCTGTACTTCGCGTACTCGCGCGAGGCGGAACTGACCGCACCGGCCGATCCCGGTGAGGATTTTCCGGCCCGACCGGAATGGTACTTCCTGTTCCTGTTCCGGTTCATCGAATTCGAAGCCATTTCGCAGTACGGCGTGGCGTTCGGGGCGATTTATATTCCGACGGTCCTGATGATCCTGGTCTTCCTGATGCCGTTCATCGGACGCACCAGGATCGGTCACCAGTTCAACCGATTGTTCATGGTCGTGATGCTGGTGGGCATGGCCGGGCTGACCGTGATGACGATTGTGGAGGACAATCACAACGAGTCGCACCAGGCGAAGCTGAGATTTGCCGAGCGGGATGCTCATCGAGTCGTCGCACTCGCCAAACGCGAAGGGATCCCCCCCAACGGAGCCCGCGCGTTGCTGGTGAGCGATCCGTTCTCACAGGGACCGCGACTGTTTCGGCGCCATTGCTCCAGTTGCCATCGTTTCGATGGACATGACGGCACCGGGCAGAAGATCCTGAAAACGGTTGAAGCGGATGGCAAGAAGACTCAAGTTCCCGAACCGGAGACCGCCGCCGACCTGAAGGATTTTGGCACGCGTGAATGGATCACGCGGGTGTTGACCGATTACGACAAGACGTTCCAACCGCTGGAGAACGCGGGTGAAGCGGGGAAGAAGCTCCTGACCGGGGACATGTCCGCCTGGTGCAAGGAAAACCAGAAAGTGCTGGCGGATGCGGCGAACGCCGAAAGCCTGAACTCGCTGGTCGAATTCCTGGCCGCTCAAAGTGGTCGCACGGACACGAGGCCGTTTGATGAAACTCTGGTAGCCGCCGGGAAGGAGATCTTCAAGTCCGGGATGTTGAAGTCCGGTAGTTTCAATTCCAGTTGTGCCGACTGTCATGCGATGCAGGTTGGTGACGCCGAATCGCTCAGTGATGGTGGCGGTGCCCCCACGCTGACCGGCTACGCGAGCCGGAAATGGCTGAAAGCCTTCCTGCGTGATCCTGGACATGCGGACTTCTATGGTGAGAAGAACACGATGATGGTGTTCGATGAAAAACGATTGTCCGAAACAGACCTGAATCTGCTGGTCAACTGGATGGTGGGCGACTATTACCGGCCAGGGAAGGCAGAGCATTAAACTGGTCTGCGACAGATTCAATCCTGGAGGCAGAACCCTTTCAGGGTAGGAATCATGGCGTGTTCAGACCCAGGGTAGCCGCTACGCGGCAACCCTGGGCTGTAGGACGAAACTCCTTCGGAGTAATGGATTAGACGACTGCGTCTAATGGGAATCTCATGACAAAAGATTGTTATTAACCGCGTTGGGTGCCACTGCTTGACCGCTTTGGGGCAAGCAGTGCGAGTGACAAAATCCGTCGATCGCATTCGGAGAAATGAGGAGACCTGCGGTCGGGCGTTTCGGCGAGGTCAGGAGACCTGCGCCGAGCGAGGCCCTTGCCTCCGACGCTGGCAGCGTCGGGTACGGTTACTCCGCCTTCTTTTTCTTCGCGGACTTTTTAACGGGGGCTTGCTCGCCAGAATCGGATTCGGAGGCGGTCTTCTTTGTGGCGGCCTTTTTCTTGGGCTTTTCGGCCGGCTCTTCACTAGTTTGGGCGGCAGCCGCTGGTGCGGCGGTGGCATGTGCAACGGATGATGCCAGAGCATTCCAGCCCGCCTTGATGTTGTCTGCTTTCAGGACCTCCCACAGTTGTTCGATCTGGGTCTGTGAATTGGAGACCCGCAGTTCTCGCGCCAGGGCGTCCTTGCGGTTGGGGCTGAAATCGGTGAAGTGGACCACGTACGCGGGGAATTCGTCCGAGCCCGTTTCCTTGTTCGTCTTCCACATCAGGAACTTGCGGACCATGGTCTGGCCCTTCAGGTCCTTGGTGTAGACCTCGCGCCGCAGGATCTCGCTGTGCGGCAAGGTCATCTGCCGCGCGTCGCGGTCGATCAAAGGCACTTCGACAATGTTGGAGACCTGCGTGATCCCGCAATCCTCGGGACGGACATGCTTGTCCTCGCGCCGCCGAATGAATTGTGGCGAGATGATGGTCGCCAGCGGCAGCTTGGTCACCACCTGGTAGCCACGCGTTCCATTATTGCGATAGTCCAGGACCATCCGGTTGATGGAACCGCCACGGGTCGTGCTGGAGAGCAGGTCCAGGCAACTGACTTCCATCACCCATTCAGGGTTCACCATCTGATAGGCGACGTTGTCCCCGTTGACTTCGGCGTATTCGCTGTCGACCGCCATATCCTTCAGGTCACTGAGCATTTCCCGGCGCTGGTCATCGGTGAAGCCGCCCCCGACCCGGCCGAGGACCTGCAGGGTGCTGTCGGCTCGTTTCACGCCCAGCAGCAGGTCGTGCAGCATCCCCTGTCGCTCATCGGTCGACTCGGTGTAGCCCAGGACGGCCAGATCCAGCGTGTGCCGCGGTTTGACCTTGAACTGGCCGGCCGCGTCGCTGCGAGCCACGATTCCTTCGGCTCCTTCCTGTTCGACCCAGGTTTCGAACAGCTTCTGGATTTCGTCGATGGTTTTGACGGTTCTGGATTCAACTGCGTGGGCCAGTTCACCGGCACCGAACCATTTCTGGATCAGTTTCCAGGTTTCGGCGAACGGTTGGGCGATGACCGCGCCATCCCGGGCCATGACGTCAAACGCAGCGAAGCGCAGCTTCTTCAGATCGGCGGCGGATTGAGGGTTCCGGGCGACAGTGCAGACATCGTGGACTCGGGGACGGCCTTTGTCGTCGCGAGCGACGTACAACTCACCAGCGATCATGGCATCTTTGACACCGGCCTTGCTGAGCAGCCGCGCGGCTTCGTCCAGCCAAGGAAGTCCCACGCGAACGGTTCCACCGGGATTCAGGCTGAAGGCCAGGCCTTCGCGCAAGATCAGGACGGTGAATTCGCCATCGACCTTGCGACTGACGTAGTATTCCCCGACGGGGATCTTGTGAGTCATCCCCTCGCGATCCAGCGGTTGCATCCGGCCGCTTGCCAGGCGGCGGTATTCCTGCACCTTTGGCAGCAGACTGGAATCGGCCAGAGCCGTGGCGGGGGCCGTTCCATACTGGCCCAGCAGGATTTCCACGCGTGATTTGTCCAGGACGGGGCTCATGCATCTGTCTCCGTCGGAACCGCGGCCGGGGCCTTCAGCTCCAGGTCGGAAAAATGAAGGATCAGGGCGTACTTGTCACCTTGGGTGCGGCCTTCCAGGAACCCGCGATAGGGGGAACCACCGCGCCGAATGATCAGGGGTTGATTCGATTTTGGACCGGCTCCCAGCAGCATCAGGCTGTCCTTGGCCTCCAGTTCCTGGGCGATCCGGAACAGGAAGTCGTACGTCAGGCCGTTGGTATGATTCAGTTGGACCTTGCTGACAAACACGAACTTGCGAATCGCCTGCTCGCGTTTGATATATACGCCGGACCAGCGCAGCGGCAGTTCGCCGTCCAGGTTCGTTTCCAGGATTTTGCGCTGGCGACGTTCGCGGACGGAGCCGTCCGGATTGCGGACGATTTCCCAGAAGTGGACCTTGTGGACGATCTTACGATCGGGATCGATGTAAACCCGCGACGTATCGCTCAGGAAGCGACCAGTGTTTTCCAGGTCCACTTCCGGATCGGATTCGATCAGCGCACGGCCGATGTCGCTCAGTTCTCCGAACTTCTCGCGCAGGGCGTCCACATCATTGATGACGGGGGCCTTCAACAGTCGGGCACTGGAAACCTGTCGCTGCTGCGAATCGACCCAGCGGACCTTCAGTGTCGTGCCGACGCTTTGAGTGGCGACGTGAGCATCGCGGCCGCCACTGTCGCTGATGTTGATTTCCGGCATTGCGTTCTCCCGACGATTCCCAATCTGGCTGACGTGGAAAAAAGGGTCTGACCCTCTCAGGACATGGTCTTGTCAAGGTGAATCCATTGCCCTCCAACGGGCCAATTATCAAATCATGTCGAAATCCATCATGTCCGCGTCGTCCCCTTCGGACTCTTCTTCGACGGTGGAGACTTGAGCAGGACCAATGAACTCCACCCGGGTCGGGCTGCCGACCGCCATGAAGTAGTTGCCATCGGCCCCTTGAATCAGGAAAGCGGCATCGGCTTCGAGCCCTCCGCGATAGCTGTATGCAAACTTGAAGATGGCCCCGTCTTTCAGCCGTTCGTAGATCGGCGTCGCGTCACCTTCCGGCTCCAACTGATACACCAGGCGGATGTTGTGTTGCAGATATTCCGCGACGGTGGTCGGTTCGGACAGGTGGACGGGAGCACTGTAGGAGGATGGAACCGGCTGCATTTCCTCGCCGTCCATCCCCACCGGCTTGAGTGCGGATTTTTCACACCATTCGCCATCGACGGTCAGTTGGGCAAAGCTGGAACCTCCGCGGCCGATCACCGTATGCCCGTCCCCGGCAAGGGTCGCCAGTTCGCAGCGGCGTCCCTTTTCGTCGAGGACCTCGACTTCCTTGTAGCCGTACAATCGACTGCGATCGACCTTGCTCAGGCCGAATGCGATGTCGCCGTCACCAAAATGAAAGACCAGGGGTTTCGCCATGCCGGGACCATTGGGAATGGAGTCGATTCGGATTTGGTTCTGACGGAATCGAAGACTGACGGGTTCCGATCCGATGAATTGGCGGGACTGCCTGCCAACAATATCTTCAGAGATCAAAAAATGCCAATCTTGATTGAGAAATGGATATTCCCTCAACTTCGGTTTCAACAGGGCGATGTCCAGCAGCCCGTGGAAAAGACCCTTGGGAGGGCAATGGATTCACCTTGAAAAGACCGTGCCCGGATTGGGTCAGACACCTTTTTCCCGCGGGCTGACAGGCGGCGGGTGTAGTCTCGTACAAGAAGAACCCGCGGCTTGCACCCAATAGCACTTACTTAGTGAGCCGCACGGCGCTAGCCGCGGGTTCTTCGGGTACGAGTGAGAATGCACCCGCGGCTGGCGCCGTGCGGCTCACAATGCAACTCAAAGCTTCAGCGAGGCATCGCGTTAATTCCCGCCCTCCCTCGCTCACGCTTCGAGTTACATGGCTAAAGTAAGTGCCATTAGGCTTGCACCTTGCCGCTCACTTTACTCACCCGAAGTGCCAGCGACGGAGGGAATTAGTAGCGGTGTTTCTCGATGACTCGCTCGCTGACACTTTGGGTCACTAAAGTCAGTGTCATGGGCGGTCAGCCCAGAGGAAGAATCGGAGCGAATTTCGATTGCGCGCCATCAAAATAGAACCGCAAATCGACGATCAATTCTTGCGCCAGCGTTTCATACGGGGCACGATGGGCAATCCGATCCCGCAGTCGTTGCAGCAGTTCGAAGCGGACTGGCAGGTCCTTCGCGCTCGGGGCTTCGATCAGGAAATGCGGGTCGCGTGGCAGAGCGGGCAGGTAGACCTGGGAGGCCCGGGGACGGAACACCAGCAGCATGTCGAGCGTCGCCAACAACCAGCGATCTCGATCGCGACTGGGGTAATCGTTAAGCAATTCCCGCAGATCCCCCAGCAGGAGATGCTCGAACTCCTGGCGAGGTGTTGCGGAACGGGAATGTGCTGCGACAGTCGCAATCATCGAACGTGCCATGGAAATGCGGTGGGACCGTTTGAGTTGACAACTCAAGTGGGGCGAGTTGGACGATTCTCGTTCGCAACCAGCGTGCCACAATTCCAAGGAAGTCAAATGCAGGGTCGTCGCGAGTCACAACTTGTTTCAAGGCAGACACTTGTAGAGCAAGACACGACGCGACAATCTTTCAAGTCACGCCAAGCCTGTTCATCGAATCAAAGAGCGTGTCCGTTTTCAGGCAACGTTGCAGGGTTGTCTGGCAGAACCAGGGATTCGCCGATGTTCGCAGCGGAATTACCGAGCCAACTGCAGCGGTGAGCGACCCGAAGTTCGTATGTGGCAACCCGAAGATCCACTCTGTTTTCCCACGTGCCGCGGCGTTCAAGCGGCTTTCTGCGGTGACGCGGCGACAGAATCAAGAATGGAGCGGACTTCAGCACAAACTCGATCGACCTGCGCTTCGGTCAACGACAGTCCACAGGGAAGATTGACGCCATACGGGCTGACCCGGTACGCAACCGCGTTCTGGGCCTGAGCTTGCTTGGCCTCTGACCGATCCCGATAGGCCGGAATGTGGCTGAGCGGATAAAAGAACGGACGGCTGTCGATCTGCCGTGCCGCCAGTTCCCGGACCAGGCGTTCCTTGGTCAGGCCCAGAGCGGGGTCCAGGACGATTGTTGACATCCAATAGGAATTTCGGACGTGTGCCGGTTCGGGATTGAGAGTGATGTTCGGCAGGTCGGCCAGACGAGCGGAATACCAGCCAAAAATCTCGCGTTTGCGAGCCACCAATTCTTCGGCTCGCTCCACCTGTGCCAGGCCAATTGCTGCCTGAAAGCTGCTCATTTTGTACTTGAACGCCACTTCACGATTGAAGAACGAGACGTCGCCGGGCACGCGTCCATGGTCACGCAGAATCAGTGCACGGTCGTACAGATCTTTGCGATCGGTGACGAACATTCCACCCTCTCCCGTCGTCATGGTCTTTGAGCCATGAAAACTGAAGACGGCCGCGTCACCAAACAATCCCGCCTTGCGGCCGCGATATTCCGAACCAAATGCTTCGGCGGCATCTTCGATCACGGTCAGATCATGCTGGCGGGCGATCGCCAGCAGTTCGTCCATCCGGGGCATGTTGCCGTACAAATCGACGATGATTACCGATCTGGTCCGTTCGGTGATGTTCCGCGCGAGTGATTCGGGGGACAGGCACCATGTATCGGGATCGATGTCTGCAAACACGGGTGACGCCCCAACGTATTCCACTGGCGCCGCGGAGGCAATCCAGGTGACATCTGGAACGATCACTTCATCACCGGGTCCGACACCCAATGCTGCCAGCGACAGGTGAATTGCCGATGTGCATGACGGCAGCGCCACGGCGTATTTCGTGCCAATGTAGTCTGCAAATGCCCGCTCAAACCGATCGTGAAAGTGATTGGCATTCCCGTACCAGCAACTGGTGACGGCCTCGGTGACGTAATCGATTTCGCGCTGGGTAATCGACGGTCCGGCGACTGGAATCCGTTCCATGCAATGCCTTCAACTACAAAGGAAAACGTTCTGGAGATCTGCCCGATCAGGAATCCGCGACGCATTTGAGCCAGCCGCCGGGTGCCACCGTGATCAGCAGTTTGTCCTCAATTTCCTGATCCAGGTGAAACCGCGGGTTGCCTTTCAGAAACTCCTGCACGGCGGTGTAGGGATTGTTTCCCACCCCCCAGGGACGATCCGGAAAGGCCGCGTCGTCCATGAATTCCACGACAGTATCGAAGACGATCAGGTAGCTGCCCGCCTGGACCAGCGGCGAATACAATGCCAGTTCTCGGGCAACATGTTCGTGCGTATGATTGGAATCGAGAATCACCAGGACCGGCCCCCGATCCGCAACCAGTTCACGGACCTGGGCGACGATTCCCTCATCGATCGATGATCCCTGGATCATTCGAATCCGATGTGCCAGGGGGTGCTCTTCGATCGCAGCCCGGTTGTGAGGACGAATGTCGATGTCGACACCAATGACGACGCCGTTGCCGCCGATCATCTCGAGCAGCGAGGCGGACAGGATCAGCGAGCCGCCATGGGCAATTCCTGTTTCAACGATGGCTCGCGGACGGACATTCCAGAAGATTTCCTGCAGGGCCAGGATGTCTTGCGGGTACTGGATGATCGGCCGTCCGAGCCACTTGAAGTTGTACGAATAGCGATAATCACAGGTCTTGTTAAACCAGGATCGAGTCTGTTTCCGAAGTTCGGGGTCCGCACCCATCCGGGCAATCTGTTCGGAATCCTTGGGGTCGTGCGACATTCAGGTGCCATTCGATTGATGAAGGAGAAAAAAGTTCCATCACAGTCCACGCCGTCAGCCGGGACCGTTCGCCCGGACAACGCGAGCCGGATTGCCGTACGCGACAACTCCATCGGGAAGGTCGCGCGTCACAACCGCACCGGCTCCGACCACAGTATCGTGGCCAATTCGAATTCGTGGAAGAACAATTGCTCCGGCCCCAATCATGGTTCGATTTCCCACGGTGACACAGCCTGCCAGTGTCGCCCCGGGGGCCAGATGCACTCCGTCTCCCAATTGTCCCTCATGATCTACGGAAGCCCGCGTATTGATAATGCAGGCGGCCCCCAATTGGGCTCGAGTACAAACGGCCGCCAGCGCCAGAACCTGACTGCCAGGTCCCAGTTTGGCATCGGCAGCCACGAAAGCCGTGTCGTGGATTGCCGCGGGCAGTGGCGCAATCCCTGAGTCCATCAATAGTTGCTGTATCTGCAACCGCAATCCACCGCGATCACCTCCGACTGCCACCAACCCGCGAATCTGTTGCAAGTCGGACTGTGATCGCAGCCAGTCCTCAAGTCCCGCCTGGCCGTAATGCAGGGGGACTCCAGGGAGTGGAGGTACCGCCTGGGTGTCGTTGTCGAATGTGGCCACGATCGGGTGGCCGAATCGCGTCAGAAACTCGCCCAGGACCATGGCGTGTCCCCGGGCACCCCAGATCACAATCGACGTTTCTCGCGGAGAGCAGTTGTCGCTTCCTGTCCGCGCTGCAGTCATGTCTGGGCCTTGGAATGAAATCTGCCGAAAAAATCGACGGGAGCCATGGGCATCACGTCCTGGCAAGGGATTACGGGGTGCTGCGTCTTGGTGTTGCCAGACTTTGATAACAGGCCTCGATTCCGAAAAAGAGTCCCAACACGGAAATCTTGATCATTCGAGCCAGCGTTCCGATGGGGTTCTTACGGCTGATTTGATGCCGATACAGGTACCAGCCAACGCGCCGCAGCCCCTGAAAGCGTTCACAGGCCGGCAGTCGCGTCCAACTGAGCCGGGTCAGGTGATAAGCCTGCTGGCCGAGGAATCGGATGCGGGCTCGAACGGACCGATCATTCCGCTTTCCCGCGGCATCCGAGTAGAAGAAAGTGGCCGTCGGGTCACCAACCACGGGAGATTTCAGGATCAGTCCAAAGAGCCACAGTCGGTCGCCCCCATGAAACGGATAGGTGGTCAATTCCGCGGCCGCCTGCTTCAGCCATGTGGTCTGGTACATTCCGTAAATCCAGACACAGATGTTTTCCGCCAGGAAGACATCCAGCGTTTTCCAGCGATCGCCGTTTGGGGCCGCCGAAACAACCGTTTGCTTGACGCCCCCGGACGCCGACTGGCGGAGGGCGCAGGTCGTGGCAGTCGCCAGAACTGCCTGAGGCTGGTTGTCGAGCTGATTCGACAGTGATTCCACATAGTTGGCCGACCAGGCATCGTCGTGGGCCGCCCACATGAAATATTGACCGCGTGCCTGGTCCAGGACCCACAGAAAATTGGCGAATGCTCCCTGGTTGACCGGTTGCCGCGTCAGGCGAATCCGGCAGTCCTTCCGGGCGTATTCCTCGGTGATTGCCTGCGTGCTGTCGGTCGATGCATTGTCCGAAATGATCAACTCAAAATTCGTGTGCGATTGTGCCAGCAGCGAATCCAGCGCCCGTCTCAACGCTTCGCCTCCGTTGTAGACAGGCATTCCGATGGAGACGAATGTCGACATTTCCGCGTCCTTCATCACAGTTTCGGCCACCACCATTCAGCGGCGTGATTCCAATGGGTGTGTCTCGTCGTTCATCAAGTCAATGATCCGGGCATTCAATGCCAGTTTTGCCAGGTGACTGCCGATTTCGTCGCAATAATTGGGATTCAGCACCACAACAGACGTGGGGAGGAGTTCCACGAGTGATTCAGGCGCGATGATCGGATGACCGGTGCCGGGCAGGTACCGTCCTTGCTTGCCGGGGTTCACGTCCACGATTGCCTGGATCAACTGACACTCGGGGTCAATCAGATTCGCAAACGTCACCGCTTTGGCACCCGCCCCCCACAAGACGACCTTGCCGCCGGTGGACAGCATCCGCAGTCGCTGCGTCCAGTGCTGATTCCGTTGCAATTCCAGCTCACAAAATCTGGCGGCCATGTCCGGAGTCTCACTGGGTTCGCGAGTCCACGGTGGCGTGGTTGCCGAAGGCATCGCATGCAGCCACAGGTATTGTCCACCAAACAGGTGCTTGACCGATTGCACTGCAAAGCCACTGCGAGCGAAAAGAGTCGTCAGCGACGCGGCCGTGAACAGTGAACAATGTTCATAGAAGAAATCCCACGTGACGCGGTTTCGCAGGATCCAATCAACGCAGGGAGTTTCAAAAAAGACATGGGCGTTGGGGGCGGCGGCCACTGCGGTGCGAACGGACCGGACCAGATTTAGCGGCTGGGCGATGTGTTCAATGACGTGTCGGCAAACCACGATATCCGCCTTCAGGTCCGCACACGAAGCATCGTAGAATTGCTTTTCGAACTTCAGGCGTCCGCCACATTCTGACGCCGGCCCGATATAGCTGGGGTCAAAGCCGTAGCCACGGGCATGTTCATCGGCTGCCAGCAGTCGCTTGATGAAATCCCCCTTGCCGCAACCCACTTCGACAATTGTTCCGCCTCGCACACCCGCCTCGCCGAGCGTGGACTGGACCAGTCCATCGACGTAGGTGTTGAATGCGGCGGAGTGGACCTGTGTATTCTCGTAGTCCTGGTTGTACGACATCAGGGCGGCATCAAACGCGGCATTGAAGACGAATCCGCAATCCTGGCAGACGTGCATCGTCAGTCGACCGCGTCGGATATTCCGCGCGTCGGCCGCACTTTTCATGAGCAGGTTTTGATGAACCGGTACGGAACCCCGATCCAGAAACGGTTTCACCGCATTCAGGCTGCAGACCGGGCACTCAGACGGCGCTGCCATGCAATTCTCCCTTCCGCCATCGGAGAGTTGCATCCAAACCCGTATCCAGCGTATGCATCGGGTGCCAGTCCAGTTCGGCCTGCAGGCGCTTGACGTCGGCCACCAGCAAAGGAGGGTCGCTGGGTGACGCTGGGACCGCTCCAAATTGAACCAGATCTCGGCGACCGATGCGGTCCGCGATCTGCAACACCATTTCGCGGATCGTGATTCGCTCGCCGGACGCAATATTGACCGGCCCCTGAACATCGCCATCCAGCAATGCGGTCAGCGCACTGGCCGCATCGGACACATGCAGGAAGTCACGAATCTGATTGCCATGCGAGCACAGGGCGGGCTTGTTCTGCAGCAGTGATTCAATAACCACGCCGGGAATTCGCGCCGGATGTCCGTGCGGACCATACAGGAAAAACAGGCGCCCCCACGCCCAGCTCAGTCCAACCTGCCGTGCATACGCTGCCAGCGACGACTGCAGGGAATTCTTGCATTGACCATAAAACGTGCTCGGATTGAGTGGCGTTGCCTGTTCACTGCACAATCCGGAAGTCCAGTCGTATTCGGCACAACTTCCGGACATCACCACGCGTTCGCCGCCCACTTCGTGAAAGACCCGCGTCAAATGCAGGCTGGCAATCAGCCAATCCAGGTTTTCCGGGGCCGTTGCATAGCGGCACGGTTCGGTGATCCAGGCCAGGTGTAGCAGGTGGCTGGGCCGAATCGATCGAACAACCGCGGAGACGGCCGCGGGATCCATCAGGTCAATGGTATGCCATTTGACTTCATCAACGACTCGCTGGTGTGATGAAATGACGTGGATGTCGTAGCCGAGTTCCGACAGCAGCGGAACACAGTTCCGACCGATGAATCCTGTGCCGCCGGTGACAATAATCCGCTTCATGAGAGGACGCTCCGACTGATATCGTGGTGACACACGGTCGCGAAATCGGGATAGGAATTGTCCCGTTCAGAAATCACTTCAGCAGCCGTCGGCCATTGGATGCCGAAGGCGGTATCGTTCCAGCGGACACCGGTTCCGCTGCCCGG
Source organism: Planctomycetota bacterium (assembly GCA_018242525.1). Classification (GTDB taxonomy): domain Bacteria; phylum Planctomycetota; class Planctomycetia; order Planctomycetales; family Planctomycetaceae; genus Schlesneria. The sequence continues at coordinate 83,588 of JAFEBS010000017.1, forward strand.
AACAAACATGTCCGACATCTGGTAAAACAGTTCGGCCTGGTCGCTCAACGTCAGGAAGCCGTGAGCGAAGTCCGGTGGAATGTACAGCATCCGCCGATTTTCGGCGGTCAGTTCGACGCCGAACCACTGGCAATACGTCGGCGACTGACTGCGCAGATCGATAATCACGTCAAAGATCGCTCCGGTCGTGCAGCGAACCAGTTTGGTTTCCGCGTGCGGCTGGCGCTGATAGTGCATTCCGCGCAGCGTGTGCCGGCGTCGATTGAACGAAATGCTGCATTGAGCCAGATCGGGATTCAAGCCGTGTTGATGGAATTCGTCCCGGCACCAGCACCGCGCGAAGAACCCCCGTTCATCCTCCAACCTTTCCGGTTCGATGACGCAGGCTCCGCTCAGTGGAGTTTCCAGGAAACGCATGATGAGCTCAGGCTATCCGCACGGAAGGAACGGGAATGATGAATCGTCCACCCCGCTCACGATACTGCCGCTGCTGCGTCAGGATTTCGTCCGCGAAATTCCAAGTCAGCAACAGGCAGTAGTCGGGCTGGTCTTCAATCAGTTGAGTCGGGTCGTAGATCCTTAATCGCGTGCCGGGGGTGTACCGTCCCTGCTTCACGGTACTGCGGTCGACAACATATTCGAGCATGTCGCGACCGATGCCGAAGTAGTTCATCAATGTACTTCCCTTGGCGGAGGCACCGTAAACGGCGATCCGCTTTCCATCTGCTTTCAAAGATTGCAGCAGTCCCACCAGTTCGTGCCGCAGTCGTTCCACACGTTCGCCGAAGGTCTGGTAGAATTCACGATTGCGGACCCAGGCTTGTTCTTCTGCCAGCAAGTCCCGCACGGCGGGCTGAATCGACATGACCCCCGAATTCGCCGCGATGACCCGCAGGGATCCGCCGTGGATGGACAGGCGTTCCACATCGACGATTTCCAGACCATGTTGTCCGAACAACTGCGACAACGCAGTCAGCGAGAAGTAGCACAGATGCTCGTGATAGATCGTGTCGAATTCCGTGTGATCCATCAGGTCTTTCAGGTACGGAACTTCGACGCAGGCGATCCCCTCAGGCTTCAACAATGCGGCAAAGCCGGCCGCGACGCCGTTCAGGTCGGCCACATGAGCCAGCACATTGTTGGCATGAATGACGTCGGCCTGCTGGCCTTCGCGGGCCAACTGCAGCGCCAGATCCTGGCTGAAGAACTCGCTGATGGTGCGCACGCCCCGTTCCGATTCGGCCACGCGGGCGATGTTTCGGGCCGGTTCAATGCCGAGTACCGGCACCCCCGCCTGGTGGTACCACTGCAGCAGGTAACCGTCGTTGCTGGCGATTTCGACGACCAGGCTGTCGGGACCAAGGTGACGAGTCTGCTGCAACCGTTCCGAGATCGACTTCGCGTGGCTGACCATCGTGTCGGAGAACGACGAAAAATATGCGTATTCCCGAAACAACACATCGGGAGGAACTGTTTCGGTGATCTGCACGAGCGAACAGGTGGGACACCACGCCAGATCGAGCGGCCACTTCGATTCGTTGCCCGTCAGTTCCTCTTCGCACAGCAGCGCATTTGCCAGCGGAGTGCTCCCCAGTGACAGCACCGGGTTCAGGCCGACCTGGCGACAAATCCGGCAGGCAACGGTGAGCTGTGTGTCGAGACTGTCGGCTGTAGATAGTTCAAGTACCATGCGATTGTTCTCCGGAGACCTTCTTCGAGGGTGAACAGGGGCTGCCAACCCAACTGTTCACGGGCTTTGCGAGCACTCAAATACTGATGCGGGATTTCATGAGACGCCTGGCCCAGGATCTCGGGTGTGAATGACGATCCCATCGTCTGCAGGACCCGTTCGACAATTTCGACGACCGACAACTGCAGTTCGGTGGACAGGTTGTAGGCTTCGCCGGCCAGTTCCGGTCGGCGAGCCAGTTGTTCGGCGAGAAACATATAGGCGGCGGCACCGTCTTCGACATAGAAATAGTCACGGACAAATGATCCGTCGGACCGAATCACCGGACGCTGGTCACGGACGACCGACCGGATCGTGCCGGGAATGATTCGATTCCAGTTCAGGTCGCCTCCCCCGTAGAAGTTGCCACAACGGGTGATGACCACTGGCAACTGGTAGGTGTTGGCGTACGTCTGGGCGATCAGATCGCTGCAGGATTTGCTGACGTCGTACGGATGTTGTCCGGCCAGCGGAGTCTCCTCACAGTAGGGAAGTGTCGCAGCCTCACCGTAGGCCTTATCGGACGAGGCGACCACGATCTGGCCGACCTTGGGGGACCGCCGACAGGCTTCCAGCAGTTTCCAGGTCCCCGCGATGTTTGCTTCAAACGTCGAGACCGGGTTTCGATTGGCGATCCCGACAATGGTCTGGGCGGCCAGATGCATCACTGTCGATACTTCGTATTCTCCGATGGCCCGCTCCAGCAGCGACTGATCACACAGGTCGCCACGGACGATCGTGACCTTGTCGATCAACTGGCTTTGCACCAGTTCCGATTGTGGCACCCAGTCGCGGACCAGGCAGATGACGTCTGCTTCGGCTTCGATCAGCCGGCGAACCAGCCAACTGCCGACCAGTCCGGTGGCTCCGGTGACGAAGACCCGCCGATCCCGCCAGAAATCACGGCGCCAATTGGTCATTTCCAGATTCACAGTACGATTCCTTCGACGGTGGAAATCAGGTTGCTCGGCATGATTGGGTAGGGGTCTGCCCGTCTGGCGGAAAAAGGGCTGCCTCATGCAGCCTTGGTTTCGGGCCACGAAATGCGCAAGGTTGGTGTTTCAGCCCACGTTTTCCAGGGGGCAGATCCGTCGGCCCACAATCGTTCCAGGTAGTGCTTGTCGCGCAGGGTGTCCATGCATTGCCAGAAGTCCGAATGGCAATAGGCGGCCAGTTCACCGGCATCTGCGATTCGTTCCAGGGCATCCGATTCCAGGCTGGATTGGTCGTCCACCAGGAAATCGAAGACACCTGGTTCGAAGACCAGGAATCCGCCGTTGATCCAGCCTTCTCCAGCCACGGGCTTTTCCGTGAAATGACGGACAGTTCCGTTCTCGATCACCAGTCCGCCGAACCGGGCCGGCGGGCGAACCGCAGTTACGGTGGCCAGTTTTCCCTGTTTCTTGTGGAAGTTCAGCAGTTCCGTCAGGTCGACATTGCTGACACCGTCGCCGTAGGTCAGCATGAAGGTCCCGTCCTGCAGCCACGACTTCATTCGCAGCAGACGACCGCCTGTGAGCGTTTTCGAGCCGGTATCAATCAGGTTGACGGACCAGCGTTCGGCCGCGGCATCAGTCCTCTGGATATTCCCGGTGGCGAAATCGATCGCCAGATTGCCGCTCAGATTGTACTGGTCGAGGAAGTAGCTCTTGATGAAGTCGCCCATGTAGCCGAGAGCGATATAGAAATCATCGCACTGATGATGGGCAAAGTGCTTCATGATATGCCACAGGATCGGTTTTCCGCCGATCTCGACCATGGGTTTGGGTCGAGTCGTCGTTTCCTCCTGCAGACGAGTGCCCATCCCGCCTGCGAGAATCACCACCCGCATTGTTCGCTCCCATCGAATCCTTCCGAGTGGAATGAAACCGGACCGGTTCAACCATGAACCAGCGTGCCAGCGAAGTGGCGAAATCTCGACATAAAATGCCAGCCGAGTCGGTCTCATCCTGGAACTTGCGCGGGGACTATATCTGCGGATTGAAAAAGTGACAAGACCGGCATCTTCTGCCGAAAGCAGAAAAATGGACGTCCGCTGTCCAGGTCACTCTGCCCGTTCGGCATGGGTTTCCCGACACAGCCGTAATGCCCCGGGAGCATGGAAGACTCCTCTTGCCCCAATTTGATCTCGACATCACAATCCCCGCCGCGATTCGGCCGGAATCCGCCTTCGTTTGTGGTCGGTTTTAGAGCTTCCATCATGAGTGGATTGAAACTGCTTTTTCTGTCGACCCGAGCCGAGCGGCCCAGCTACCGGTACCGTGTCGATCAGATGCTGCCCCACTTCCAGCGGGCGGGGCACCAGTGCGACGTCCGCTTTTTTCCCAGGAACATTTTCTCGCGGCTGCTCCTGTATCGCGAACTGTCCAGTTACGACGTGGTCTTCATCCAGAAGCGACTGATCGCTCCGATGGAACTGGCGCTGCTGCGGCGCTGGTCGAAGAAGCTGGTCTTTGATGTCGACGATGCCATCATGTTCGATGGCGACGGCAATCCTGATGGGCACCGGCTGCGCCGCTTCGGCGCGATGATGCATTCCGCCGATCTGGTCGTCTGCGGGAATGCATACCTGGCGAACCAGGCGGCACGATTTGGCGGGCGGACGCTGATCATCCCCACCGCCATCGATACCAACCGCTTTCAACCAGTGCCCCATGAATTGAGTCAGGCTGACGGCGACACCCCTGTCGTCATTGGCTGGACTGGCAGCCGCAGCACGACCAGGTATTTGAATACCGTCTTTCCGGTTCTCAGCCGGATCCGGGGCAACGTCGAATTGAAAATCATCTCTGATGCCACGGATGACCTGCAGTTTGAGGCCCTGGGTGCGATCAGTCACCGCTTCGTCCCCTGGTCCGCCGAAACCGAGGTGGCGGAGACGGCCGAGTTCGATATCGGCCTGATGCCACTGCCCGATGACAACATGACGCAGGGCAAATGCGGTTGCAAGGCATTGCAATACATGGCATTGGGGATTCCCGCCGTCTGCAGTCCGGTGGGGGTCAACTGCGACATCATCCAGCACGGCCGCAACGGATTTCTGCCCAAGTCACCCGCCGAATGGCAGACCGTTTTGCAATGCCTGGTGGACGACCGCGTGCTGCGTACCCTGGTCGGTCGTTCCGGTCGACACACGGCCGAGGCACGCTATTCCCTGGCCAGCATCGCATCTCAGTTGGTGAGTGCCATCGAACGGGCCGCGTGAACATGCCTGACGGCACCCGGCTGACCAGTGAACCCTGTCACAGCGCGCCGCTACCAGTCAAAACTACACGAATGGTCCGAAACAGAATCTTGAGATCATTCCGGAAGCAGCAGTTCTGCAGATACAGCAGGTCGAGGTTCACTTTCCGTTTGAAGCTCTCGATGTTGTTGTCGTATCCGTTGATCACTTGAGCCAGGCCGGTCAGGCCGGGCTTCAGGCCCAGGCGGTTGAGGTAGTTCGGGATTTCTGCCGACAGTGTCTCAATGAATTCGGGTCGTTCCGGCCGGGGCCCGACCAGTGTCATTTCACCACGCAAGACATTCCACAACTGGGGCAACTCGTCCAGTCGTGTCTTCCGCAGGAACCGGCCGATGCAGGTGACCCTGGGATCCCCCTTGACGGCGAACTGGGCTCCATGTTTTTCGGCATCGATCTTCATCGTCCGAAACTTGTACAAGGTGAACGGTTTTCCATACCCCTGGTCACGCCGTCGATCGCGATTGGGATCACGTCGGTCTTCGACACCCAGGATTTCGACATCGACGGATTGCAACCGGCGGTCGCGTTTCTTGCTGCGCAGATTCAGTCCGACACGGGTCTGTTTGAAAATCACGGGCCCGCGCGATGTCATGCGAACTGCGATGGCGACCAGCAGCATGACGGGTGCCAGCAGGATCAGCATGGTCGCCGCAACCACGACGTCGGTGGCACGCTTCATGAGTCGAGTCGACTCACCCAGACAGCGTGTGTTGCGCCGGGGGCGTTCCAGTCGCAATCGCGTCAGCCACTCGGTCGAGGGCAGATCGAAATCACCCACATATTGATCGTACAGATCCGCAAACTCGTCACGACCCGGAGCGGGGGCAGTCGGGGCTTTCATGGTTTCAACAACAGTTGCACTCATCTGGGGGGCTCCGGCGCTGCCTGGAAAATCGGCGCGGGGACTCCGCGCACGTCATCTGGCCAAAACATACTCCATGCGTCAGTCCTGGCGGTCCGAGTCACATTGTTGGATGCGAAGGACCACTTCAGACAGATCGATTGCAGCGTTGGAACGGCCTGTGTCGTTTATGCGGGCGCGAATCGCCTGACATGTCGCGCAGTCAGAATGGCTTGCCCAAGCTGCTCGCCAGCAACATTCGTCGTTTCGCGGTTCCTCCACACAGATGGGGTAACATCCGGGATTCCCGGAAGCAGAAGATTCATGGAGTGATCGACTCTCTGAAAGCTGGACGAATACTCAGTCAGCACTCGGGATGTTCGGCAGTTTCTGCCGGACGTGTTTCGCAGTTGAGTCCGCTGGGAACCGTGGGCCAGTGACGTTGTCGACGCGTCACCGTCGTGGGACCCGCCGGATGACCGCGGAACGATCCATTTCACACTCCATCATTCCGATGCGATGCCGTTGTCGACGTCGTCCAGAACGAGAACCAGCAGAAGAAGGAGAACCATGCGAAAGATCGTCACTTTGGCAGCGTTGGCAGTTGTTGCCCTCGCCTGCACCGACAGCCAGGCCGCGAATCGTCGTGTGCGAACAACCAGTCCTGCCGTTTCCAATGTTCAATCGACCGGGCCATTCGCCCGGCTGATGGAACTTGAACGGCGCAAGAACGCGGCCCTGCGTTCGATGTTCCTGGGCCGGTAATCGAATCGGTGACTCCGTCACCACAACAGCAAGCAACTCCATGGCTCTCCGGTTTCAACGCGTTTCTGCAGGAACGCCTGAAACGGGAGAGCCATTGGCGATTGACACCTTGAGTTCTCCGGTTTGGCAGTCCACTCTGCCATTGGCGGCGAACTCGATTGCCAGCAGTCACAGTCCCATCGGGTGGATCTCGACCGTCAGCCCGTCAGCCCATTGCTTGTACTCGTCTGTGTAGTACAGGTACGCGCGGCTGGCCGGGCCGGTATAGGTTCCCGGGATGGCGGCGATCAGGCTCAACGGGAGATCAACGCGAGCTTCCTTGTCGAGTGACCGCCAGTAGAGCACCACTTCGCGCCCAATCACTTCATAGGCGCTGATCTTCCCCTGCTTGACCAGTTCTTTGAGTTGGTCATGTCGCACTTCCAGGCCACCGGGAATGCCGATGATCGCGATCGGCGTCGGGATCGCTTCATTCGTTCGATTGACGACGACAACGGTGGCTTCCGTCGCCGCACCTTCTTCCACGCGCCTGTCGCGCAGGTTCACCTCCAGATGCAGTTTGCAGTTGTCCGAAGAGTTCGGTTTGACGCTGTGATAATTGATCGCCACCGAGTACGGCATCCGTGAGCCATCCTGCATCAACACCTGGATCTGGTGCTTGCCTGGAGTCAACCGTTCGGCAAATCCCGGCAATTCGATCGCCCCGGTGGTCTGTCGATCAAAGGCGACCGGTTGACCGACGGGCTTGCCATCGACGACCAGTTGCAGGCTGCCGGGGGCTGTCGGTTGGGCTCGTGATTTGTCGTAGGCCACAATCGCCCGCAGGGCCAGAATCGTGGATTGCGTGGAGCCGAAGCGTCCTGCCTTGCAGCTTTCGGCCAGGAACTTGATTGAGCTTTCCACGTTGGCGGCGTAACTGGGGTTTCGCATCCACGCCAGCGCGGCCAGCGCGGTCGTTTCGATCGCCAGGGCTTCACCGCCGCTGCCGATCACGCTGGTGGTTGCGCCACTCAGCGAACCATTGGGTTGCTGCTTGCCGAGGAGTTTATCGAGAAGATGGTTTTCGCCGTCCTTGTCCCCCGCCAGAGCCAGCACATTGGCCGCCAGGGCGACGGCATACGTGTTCAGCGATTTCTCGCCTGCGTCGCGGACCCATTGCACCTCGGTACTCAATTCGGCCTTCACGCCGGCTTCCAGCAGTGCCCACGTGTTGTAAGTGTTGGCGCATTCCGGATCGGCGATCCATGAGTGCAGTGTGTGTGTCTTGCGGAGATACCCTCCGTGGGAGTCACGTTGATTGAGCAGCCATGTGCGGGTCCGTTCGAGCAGGACGGGATCGACCTGTCGGACCTGGGCCATGTCGGTGAATTCCATCAGGCCGTAGGCCGTCAAAGCATCATGTCCAGGATCGCCCCCAAACCACTCAAAGCCGCCGCTGGGACTTTCAAACCCGCGCAGTCGGTCGTAGCCCGTTTGCAGGATCAGGCTGCTCCTTTCAATCAGGGACGGATGGACACCCTGGTGCGACAGGAAGTATTGCTGGGACATGACGAGCGGATAGACCGTGGAACTGGTCTGCTCGAAACAGCCGCACGGTTCGCGAATCAGGGCGGCGAGCGATTCGTTCATACTGGCCAGTGGCGACGGATAGACGACGACGCGCGTTTCCAGGCTGCCTGGGACAACCGACTGGGGAATCGACACATCGTGTGTGGCGGTGCCGCCCGCAGCGAGCAAACCGCCGAAACCGACGGGTGTGGGAAAACCGAGCGGGCGAACCTGCATCGTCCGCGTCACTTGATCGGTGTATGGTCCGGCGGTTGCGTCGAGCAACACCGTCGACTCGCCGATCTGTCGTCCGATTTTCAGGTCGATGGACCGGCGGATACGCCCGTTGGCAGACAATCCAAACGCTGTACTGCCCGAGGCAACTTCCGAACCCAGGATGACCTGGTACTTCAATGAGGCATTGCCGAGTTCCTGATTCGTGGCGTTCACAATTCCCAACGGCAGACGAATCAGATCCCCCATCGTCACTTCCAGGGGCAGTTTTGGTTCCAGGTAGAATGGCGCGACGGACTCAATCGACAGCGAGGCCGCCCCCAGGGCACCGTTGTCACTGAACGCATCAGCAGTGATGCGGAAACTGGTGACGGAATCGTTTAGACCGAATTCCACCGTGGCTTCGCCACGCTCATTGGTTCGAGTCCCGCCACTCCAGAAGAGTGTCTCGGTGAAATCGGTTCGATCATCCGGCTTGCGCTGTGAACGAATCTGGTGAGCATAGACGCGAACTGCCACAAAGTCGTTTCGCACCGGAGGCATCATGCGGGCCTCATCAGCGAACTGGGCGAGAGCCCGTCTGGCACCGTCAGGCCGCGCATCCTGCTTCGCTTTCGCGTCCTTCGCGAAACCCGCCACGCCACCGGCCTGGATCTGTGCCTGTTCGGCGACCGGCATCTGTGCAGCGCCATCGGCCAACTCCGCCGGTGCCGCGAACGCCCCAGCTTTCTTGGACCTGCTGCTGGGACGTGCCATGACAGGCATCGGGGTTCCGCCACCAAAACCAGGGGTCTGAAGTGGGATGAATTCACGCAGCGCCAGCACGCGACGCGCTGCATCGCCATTCGCTTCGACAAAGCTGGTGGCGTCGACAAATGCAAACCGACGCCAACCCTGAGTTCCCAGCAGCAGATCGACCGCTACGGGGGCTTTTTCGTTCGCCGGATCGAGATAGACGTGCGCATCCGCCAGCTCCTTGACTTCGCTTTCGAGAAGTACCATGACCGGCAGACGCGGTGCCTGTTCACGCCGGTCGATCATTTCCAGAACGCTTTCATCGGTCGCCGTAATGCCAACAACAGTGCTGATTGGTATGCCGGTTTCGTCGCAGGTTTTCACCGTCACTTTGGCCGGACTGCCGGGAACGTACCGCTGCGCATCCGCCGAGATCTGAACCTGCACAGAATGCTCAGGCTGTCGGAAGACAAGCCGTTCGGCGAGTGGATTTCCCGCCGCATTCAAAACTGTGGCGCGCAGCACTCCGTCCGCTGCTCCCGGCGAGAATGTCAATTCTTTCGTGCCGCCAGGCGTCAATTCCACCTGTTCCATCGAAACTTGTTGTTCGCGCTGCTGAAGGACGACTCGATAGACACCCGCTTCCGTCGCGGCGATCGACAGCTTGACGTCCTCGCCTTTGGCAGTCACATCATGCAAAGATCCGAGAATCACACCCGTTGATTTCGTGGCGGGCAACGGGAACTGCGATTTGATTCCAAAAGGTTCCGTGATCTTCAGCGTGTAGTTGTGACCCGCGACGGGCGTCAACGTGAATCGGCCGCGACCTTCATGCTGGCTGCGAAACGTTGCGACTTCCGCACCGTCGGCATCCAGGACCACTCCTGCCAGATCGGCGGGTTTGTGAGTGGGGGTAAATGCTTCGAAATAAACCCGATTGACCAGACCGGCCACCAGATCGCCCCCTTCCGGGTACATGGTCAGATCAACGGTCTGCAGCAGGATCGGAATCGTCTTGCTGGCGGTTTCGACCACGCCGCCATCTTCGATCACCAGCGCCAGCGTCCCTTCACCGCGACGAATCTCATTCGGCAACTTGAATCGGGCCAGGCAGTTCCCCTGCTGGTCAATCTTCGTGGAACCCCGATACACCTCGGTACCATCAACTCGCGCGATCACCGTCACGGCGGAATTGGCGGGGACGCCCCCTTCGGCCCGATCGGCATGCAGAGTTGCCACGACTTCGTCGCCGGCGCCGTACCCGTCACGGATGAATTTGATCTGGGTCTTCAGACGAGGAGCACGATAGGCTCGTATATCGAACTTGCGTTCTGCCGATGGTTGCCCCGTGTATGGATAACTCACCTTGATTGTGTATTCACCTCCCGCCTGTGCCCGGGGGATGGCCCAACTGAATCCGTGGACAGCGTCCTGACGGTGAGAGACACCCGCCGCTACGGAATCCCCCTTGGGGCCTTTGATTTCCACCAATGCAGGCAAGTCCTGACCGGCAGGCACCGGACAACGTGTCAGTCCGTGCAGGGGAATGCTGCGGACATACAATGTTTCGCCCGGTCGGTAAATCGGCTTGTCCGTGCTGACATACGTCAAATAGCGGTCCGAGTACTGTGAAGCGACACCCCCCGGAGTTTCGGGTGTTCCCGTCCCGCCTGGCGGCTTTTCCGCCGAAATTGCCGTCCAGACGAAGCCCGCCACGAGGGGCAGCGCGAAAAGTGGCAGATATCGGCGATTCATGGCGAAACTCCTGCTCTGTCCCCGGCACCTGGAAAGTGCCTGAATTCATCTCGATCAGATCAACGTGCTGATAGAGACGATGGACCGATCAGAAAAGTTCCGCCGATTTTCGGTCAATTCTACTTGACGACTTTACTTCTCTGCCAGCAGTTCCTCGATGCGCTTGCGGAAGTACTCTTCGCCTTTCGCACCTTCCCAGTTCAGTTCCCCATACCACCAGTTGCGGACCCGCCCTTGCTTGTCGATCAGGTAAACACTGGGCCACATGTTGTTCCCCCAGGCCTTCCAGTTTTCGGAGGCGGCGTCGAAGACAACCGGGTATTCGATTCTTCGTTCGATGACGTTTCGCTGTAATTTGTCGAGTTGGCGTTCGCTCTCGGTCTCGGGAGTTTGAATACCGATGATCGTGACACCCTGACCGGCAAACTTTTCATGCCAGCCCTGGTAGTGCGGCAGGTTTCGAATGCAGTTGATGCACCCAAACGCCCAGAAATGGACAACGACAACCTTTCCCCGCAGCTTTTCCAGTGTCAGCGGCTGACTGTTGATCCACGCTGTGACATCCCTCAGTTCGGGAGCAACACAACCGACCTGAGTCACGCGGCTGAAGTCAAATGGCTGACCAAGTTGATTCCGGTAGTCGGCCTGCTGCTTCGTGGTCAGGATCTCCATGAACCGCTTGGTTTCGGCTGTACGGAGACGGGCTCGGGTTTGTTCCTGGCTACCGGACGACTTCCCGGCGGATTCCTTCTCGGCGACTTCCCGCTCTTTAAGGGACTCTTTCAGGGCGGACTGGACCTTGGTGAGCTGCTCGGCGGAGAGTTTCAACGTTCCCGCCACCTCCGCCGAAACCAATGCTTTCCAGCTTCTCCCCTGCAGGACAATCTGCTGAAATCGATCGAACTGTGTTGGTGTCAATTCCCGCTTCAGGCCGCTCATCAGCTTTGAATACAAAAGGTCGAGTTGAGCGGCGCATTTTTTGACCGGAATGTCACGCAACTGCCAGAATTGCTCGTCGACTTGCGCGATCGCTTCTTGCACCTTATCGATCTGCCTGGGCTTTAACCCCAGGTCCTTGTGGACCGAGGGATCGCGAGCGAGTGCCAGCGTCAGATAGGGGACAGCGGGGATTTCGGCTGGCGCATCTTCCACCGGTTTGGCTGTAGAAGTCGGCGGAGCCGCTGACGCCGGGGTTACGATCGCAAATCCGATCATGCTCAGTCTGGTAACCGTCGCCAGCATCGTGTCGTGGTATCGCATCCAAGAAGCTCCGGGGTAGGTAACCACAATCAGTCTAACGTACCGACCTTGAAAGACTACTTTGAAAGCATGGCCTTCAGCACGTCTGCAGGATTTGTTCGACCACCATGCGATTTGCTCACGACTGCAAACGCGACGTGGCGCTGGCGATCGATGACAAACGTGGATGGATACGCTGTCTCGCCCTGCGCATCCCATCGCAGACCGTAGGCCTTTGCGAAGTCGTAATCAGGGTCAAGCAGGATTTGAAAGTGTTCGGGATAGTCCTTCCCTTTGACAAAGTCCGCGGCCCGATCCTTCAGCTTTTCCGCAGGTCCTGGATAGACGAAAACGACGGTCGCCCCCGCCTGCTGGAACTGGTCCGCAGCATCCAGGAAACTCCCGAATTGCTTTGTACACAGCGGGCATTGATAGCCGGGGTAACCTCGCAGCACAATCAGTACGACCGGTCCTGCTTTCGTGAGCTTGGACAGCTTCACTTTCCCGCCGCCGAGCGCGGATAACTCAAAGTCCTTCGCCTCGGTCCCGACGGCCGGTGGATTTGCTGCGATGGCGATGGTTGAGCCCGCGGCAATTGCCAGTAGCGTAAACAGGAAAACTGACCTCGAACCTTTGGAACTGTCAATCGCTCGATTCATGAGTGCCCCATTTCTTTCTGTGACGTGGAAGCCGAATCTGTTTTGTATGTCGAGTCTGTTTGAGTTGCTCGCAGGATCACTGCGGGCGATGGGAACTGTGGCCAGTCGTTTCGAGGGGGTCAGTAGGCCCGGGCCATGCACGCTCGGGCGGAATTGAAAAGAATCCACCACCACCAAAACCTCCTCCTCCAAAACCACCGCCTCCTCCTCCGAATCCGCCGCCACCACCCAAGCCGCCCCCGAGCCCGCCTCCGAGACCACCACCGCCGAAGCCACCGCCGCCGCCCAGGCCGCCCCCAAGCCCCATCGGAGGCTGAATGGGGATCACCAGATCCGCCACCGGGTAGACGCGGGTCGACATCTTTTCGTCGGCCTTCGCTTGAGTTGTAATCTTCATCACTTCGTCTTCGATCAAGTAGGTCAGCCCCAGTGGTTCCAGCATCAATCGCAAAGCGCTTCGCAGGGAAATCCCGGACATCACCAGGTTGATCTGCTGATCGCTGTTGACTCCTTCGTCAGACAGGGCTGCTTTATCCAGCCAGATTTCAATGTGGTGCAGGTCTTCGAGATAGTTGAGAGCTTCTTCCAGCGGGTTGTCGGTGAACGACACTTCCGTCGTTTCGGATAGCGCCTTCTGAATTCGTTTTTCGTTGGGAGTGCTCTTCTTCAAATCGACAGTCGCGGTCGCTCTGCGCCGCTCGGACAGAGCCTTCCAGACTTCCGCAGGAGGGAATCGGATGGGAGGCTCGTCCGGAAAGGGGATGTGCGAAAGTTCAACCTGATGCAAGGTTTCCAGGACCTGATCGGCTCGACGGGCACGCAGTCGATAGGCTCGATTCAATTGCTGGGCGGATTCGGCGTCAAACCGGGCCGCAGCCGACGACCCTTCGCCGGGACGCAGATTGATCGCCACATCCGCAATTTCCTGGGCCTCGGCATACGCCGAATCCCGACCATGCGCCCCTTCCAGCATTAAAGTTCGGACCCGATCGATCAGGTTGTCCAATCGCTCTTCATCCAGCATGGCTTGTTCAACCAATCTGCCAAGTGCCTCCTGCTGTGCACGGCTTTCCAAAGCCCGTGTCAGTCGTTGTTGCTGGACTTCCTGCCGGTTCTCCTGCGTCGCAATCGCGGATTGCAACTGCTTCTGCAACCGCTGTCGTTCTTCAGGAGCGATATTGATGGCAGACTTCAGTGCTCCCAAAATCTGTTTCAAGTCGCCCAGTGACACGGCCGGATCAGTCGCGTGGTTGGACTGTTCAAGCGCGTTGCTGACTTCGTTGCGCAACTTCTGTGTTTGCAGCAGGATCATTTGACGCTGATCTTCCAGCAGACTGGCACCTGGATTGGGGGCCGCGTGAAAGTCGTCAGTTGATGCGGCACCAGGATCCCCCGCCTGAGAACTCGGCGTGACGGACAACTGACCGGAGGAGGAACGCAGGATCTTCACGCCCGGATGACCCGGATCCGCCTGCTGCACGATGTCCGCGATCTTCAACGCTGTACCAGCATCCCCCTGTTGCAAGGCAATCGCGCCGCGCTGCGCCAGGGCAGTCACGCTGTCAGTGAACTCAACCTGAGCCAGTTGGAACAACGTCATCCCGGCCAGCGGATTCGCCCAGCCATTGGTCGCGGCCATTCGTCGAAACATCTCCGGCAGAAATGTCGCACCGGGTTGATCGACAGGAGCTGCCAGTTTCCACTCGTACGCTTCCCCGTCAGCACTTGTCATCGTGATGCGTGCATTTGCCGACAGGACTCCATCGACCAGATAAATCGTTTCGCGATCTGATCGGATCGGCAGTCCACTTGACGGTAGCAACTGTTCGGTTTGGGGGACCACCTGCACGCTCGCTGGAAAATAGACGGGCAAACTGAGTGCAGCCGCCAGTGCGGTTCCCTGATCCACGGCACGTTCGAAGGCTCCGCGATTCACCCGGACAATCTCCCGGACAAGCCTGCAGGACTTCGTTTTGTTGGCCTCGATTCGGTCATTCGTGGAGATTTGGCTGTCGAAACCGATAAAGCCACCGGTTTGGTGGGCCAGAATTGCCAGGACCAGCAGGTTTCGCTGTGCCCCGACACAGAAACTGTGAACGGGCATCTGACGCGCACGAAGATCCGAGACCAACGCCAGCATTTCGGAAGTCTCGATCAGATCCGCAGTACTCAATCCATCTCCGATGTAGGTAATGTCCGTGGGATGATCGGCGGCTGAATTCAGGGCGGTCCGCAAAGCACGCTCCAGATTTGTGGCACCCAGCGGGACGCGGTCCTGAAGTTGTTCGAGCCGGTCAGCCGCTTCCTGACTATGGGCTTCGCTGAAATCTTCGCCGATGGGATCCGCCTTCAGGTCGACGGCGAACAGCCGTACACGGTCACCGGCAGGCAACGACTGCAGCAATGACTTCAAGACGGCCAGCGACTGCTGACGATGTTCACCCACCTGACTGGCCGAGGTGTCCAACAGGATCACATGGTCGCGGGCGATGATCGACGGTTTCAATTCGCCCGCTTTCAGGAGGACGGCGGACTGAGTCTGCCCGTTGATCCCGGAATGAGTGATCACCCGGGCCGGAACCGAGACTTCAAGAGCGTGAGCGGCAACATGCCCCAAAAACAGCGCGGCCGTCACTGACAGGACCAATAGTTTGACCATGGTTTTCAACATCGGACCTTGACCTCAAGGATGGAGAGAACATGTGACTCAAACGGTCGACCTCGGATCGAGTTCCTATTTCTGCGCCGAAGTCGAAGGAGTGGTCGGCAATGCTGCGGAACCTGCAGCTTCTTTCCGTTGGATCGCACGCGTGGACGCCACTTCCAGCAGCTGCCTGGCTGCGACCAATTCCCGATCTGTGAAGTACGCTGTGGGGGGTTGTCCGCCAAGATGTTCGACGGATTTTGCCGACAACTGTTGCCAGCTCAACTTGTCCGAGATCGTCCAGGCGGCGGCTTGAGCAGCCTGGGCATTGGCACTGCCACTCGCGACAATGGCGAGCAATTCAGGAAGTACGGGATCCGTGCTGACGCGTGCCACAGGAATCAGGCGATATCGGTTGTTGGATGTGGGATCCGGACGACCATGCTGCAAACAGACGGAATTGAACTTCAGCGCGACCATTCGCTCGGGCGGGACCGAGAAGAATCCGCCCCCCTGGCCGCCGCCAATTCCACCTCCTCCGAATCCACCCCCGCCACCAGCACCCAGGCCGCCGCCACCCAGACCACCTCCCAGCGCCTGCTGACCGCCTTGACCTCCCAGTCCCCCGCCCCCCAGACCTCCACCGCCCAAGCCCCCTGCCAGTCCGCCGCCGCCAAAACCACCACCAATCTGCGCGTTCATGGGAACGGCGATCAGAGATTCTGGAACTTTGACATTCAGCGGCTTGTCCGTCTTGTTTTCAAAGAAGACAGTCCCACCGAACGCATTTTTCGGAATCATCCTCGCATCGATCTGCCCCGCCTCAAGGGCCGCAAACAAGTCGACGACTTCTCCCGTGGGGTCGGCAATCGGATTTGTGATTGGCCGTTTGCCAGCCTTCCTGGTGCCGGCCTCCGTGATCGAGTACTCCAGCATCGTCAATCCAGCCATTACCAGCAGACCGACCGACAGTCTTGCAGTCAGGGGGCGCGCCATCGCATGCACCTTTCTCAGGGGTTCTCAAACACGGCTCTGCGTTTTGTGGTGAGTTGATCACTCGTAAGTCAGCCACCTCGAACGGCGGCGAGGATTGCGGCGATCCTGCTTTCGGACATCACGAACTCAGGGGTGGACCGCTCCGAAACGGCATACACCGCCCTTGTGACACGAATCGTCGCACGGTACGTCGCGAGATACCGACGACATTGCCGACAGAGCAACAGGTGCAACTGCAGCCACACCCGCTCACCGCGGCTCAAGTCGCCATCGACGAGGTCACCGACTCGCTCCAATGCATGCTGACAGTTCACGATTTACCTCCGCAGGCACTGATTCTTGACCTCACCCGCATTCGATGCCGCCCGGGGCGCGGAGGTTACGCACAAGGTTTCACGAAATCTCGTGACCGTCACGACCTGTCGTGATGCCCCACACATCGAACTTGGCCGTCGCAATCCGCTTCGGATTGGAGTTCGAGCCGGAACATTCTTCCCCAGATGCATTTGCGACTTTCCAGCAGAAAGTCCGCAAGGCTGGCACGAGGTTCGCCAAAGGGTTCATTCGTGTGAAGAAATGAACGGGACGCCTCATGTTGAAGATTTCAAATACCGGACAGGTGGGATCGGACTTCACGATCAAGCTCGAGGGCAAATTGCTGGAGCCGTGGGTGGGCGAAGTTCGTCAGTTCGTGGAAGACGCGGTGGTGCTTCCGCGACTGGACCTGTCGCGCCTCACATTTGTGGACCGCGCAGGGACTGAGTTGTTGAGGCAGTTACTGGATCGCGGAATTCAGATCGAAGCCTGTTCACCGTACGTCGCCGAGTTGTTGCGATGGGATGGAACAGGGCCACGTTGACAGGGAATGAAATGGCACAAGTCATCCATGACGGTCCTGTGAACAATTCCACAGACGACGCCGACGACCTCGAACTCGTCGCAGCGCTGCGGAGGAAACAGCCGGCGGCCTGCGAAGAATTCCTACAGCGATTTGGCGGACGGATGCAGTTGGTCGCCCGCCGGTACCTGTTGGACGATCAGGACTGTGACGACGCCGTCCAGGACGCGTTTATTTCGGCCTTTCAAGCGATCGATCAGTTTGAGGGAACTGCGCAACTGGGAACGTGGCTGCATCGGATCGTCATCAATGTTTGCCTGATGAAACTTCGTTCCCGCTCGCGCCGGCCCGAGGTTTCGATTGAATCGTTGCTCCCCACATTCGATTCGTCCGGGCACGCGGAACATCCTGCACAGCGGTGGAGGAGCCTTCGCGACGACGACCTGCAGCGCAGCGAGAATCGCGACGTTGTCCGTCAGTGCATCGAGATGCTCCCCTACGACTATCGTGAAGTGGTGCTGCTGCGTGACATTGAAGAACTCAGCACCGAAGAAACAGCGGTCGCGCTGAACACCTCGGTCGGCGCGATCAAGACCCGGTTGCATCGGGCACGACAGGCGTTGCGGACATTACTGGAACCACACTTCTCCCGATGAAAGGGCCACCATGAATCTGACAGATCAATTTCCCGGGAGCCAGATCACTCCATGGGAAACGTCCGTCAACCTGCGGTCGTGCCGTCCCGTTGCTCGTTCAACAGCACGATCCTGGCGTCCATCGTCGTGGTCTCCAACAGTGCAACCGAGGGCTTGCCGTACGACCAGCCACTGGTTTCGCCGGGATTGATGAACAATCGTCCCTGCTCGTCGCGGGTGATGCTCGGTTTGTGCGTATGGGCATAAATGGCGGCGTCGAAGTCGCCCTCCAGATCCCGCAAGGATCGGTCCATGTGAGTCAGCAAGATGCGTCGACCATCCGGAGTCTTGAAGCCAAACGGTGGCTCACCCAGGACCCCGATGATTTTCATTCCGGCGGCCACGCCGATCTTGTTTCCTTCGTTGTCCCCATAACAGGCGATGACCCTGCACTTCAACTCGCGCAAAGGGGGTACCGCGAATGACGACACCAGGTCGCCAGCAAAGACCACAAGTTCGCACCCGACCTGGTTGAACACTTGAACTGCCCGGCGAATGTTGTCGAGGTGATCGTGACTGTCTGCAAAAATACCAATCAGCATGGTTGTGGATGTCGATCGGGAAAAGACGTGATTCATGTCGGGAAACTGCGGGATTTCATTGCTGGAGTTTCAGGTAGAAGCGACTTGCCGCAGCCTGAAATAGGCTCCCACCTGACACGCCACGCACCCGGCCAGCACGGCGATGGTCATCGGGAAAAAGATCGGCGAGTTCGGATTGAACGGAGCTATCGAACTCAGTAAGGACAGGCAGAGAATATACGATCCAATGCAAGCCACGACACTTAACGGAACCGCTCCCCACCGCAGGTATACAGAGAACAGGGCCGCCAGATTTGGAATCAGAATGAAAAAGGAGGTGACAAACAAACCCAGGGATTCATTGCAAATACTTCGAAAGTTCGATCTCCCCTCAACTGTCACAAACGTGACCAGTACCTCGATGGCCACGCTTGGTAACCAGCCAATCAAGGCACCTGCCAACTTCGAACCAATCAGGTACAACGTCGAATGTGGCAACATGGTGAGCGACGACAATGTCTGTCCGCGAATTTCGTCGTTCAGTGAATAGGCCATTGCGCGCGCTGCGTCGATGGAAATCGCCAGCGACAGAAACACCTGGTAAGCCGAAATCCGTTGCATCGGTGGATTCAGGAGTGCCACGACGAAAAACAGTACGACGCAGAAACCGATCCGAATGGGAATCATCCCCAGTCCGCCCGACACAAAAAAGAAATCCTTCCAGAGAAACGGGTTGGACCATGGGCGGCCGGGCGCAAGGAACCGAAATGGGCTCCGCGCACGCGCCACAAGACCTCGAGTGACGGCTTCTGTCGACGGCTGACGTGAAAATCGCCCAAACAGCAGCCACGCCAGGCCGAAGCAGGTTACGCCCACCGACAGGTTGCTGATCACCTGCCAGCTGATCCGGGGATCACCAAATCCCGTCGTCAGGATCCACCCCATCTGTTCGAAGATGGAAAGTTGTGAGAACACGCGGAGTCCGTGGCCCACGGCTTCGAGCCACGCCAGTCCCGACGAACTCCGTTGAATCCATCGTGCCAGGGATGAAGCCAACATCGGGACCAGGATGTACAAGGACAGGCCTGCAATCATCCATGTGGCGGCTGACCGGTTGCTGGATCCGATGGTCGAACACAGCAACCCGAATCCGGCCAGCAGCACCATGTAGGCAAACAGCGCCAGATACACCGCACTGACCTGAGTTTGAGTCACGCCACCCATCGTGATGGCCAGCAAGGTAAAGGGATATTGGACGGCAATCAGTAGCAGCGCCTGAACCAGACGCCCCCCGGATTTCCCGATCAGGATCCCCAGCGGACTGATCCCTGCCATCAGCATCAGGCCAAGAGTGTCTTCTTCCTTTTCTTCTGTGATCGCTGTGGAAAAGAAACTGATTCCCAGCAGAGTCATAAAGATCAGGTCCAGGTACCCGATCGAATAAAAGAATCGCAATCCAGGTGCGCCGACCCGGCCGGCGCTGACCAATGCCGTAATCAAGGCGACAAACAACGCCACCATCAGTCCAAATCGAGCCAGGTGAGAATGCCACGACCGTGCATCCACCCGCATCGACCGACCCACCAGTGCCAGGATTCCGTGGTACATTGTCACGCACCTCCCGCCTACTTCGGTTCAATCAGCAGCGACAGGATGGCTGAAGCATAGACTCTGTGGCCGAAATCACTGGGATGATTGACTCCATTGCCCGTCAGGTCGCAGTCCCGTTTGCGTTTCAGCATCTCGGTCCAAAGGGCGGTCAGATCCACCAAGGCCACTCCTTCTCCACACAGCGAAGTCAGGGCATCACGGTACTTGGGAAACATTTCACGCGGAGTGTGCTGCCATTGGTCGTTTCCCAGCATGGTGGCAACCAGGATGATCTCGGCCTGCGGGCGCGCCTCCTGAATGCGGGTGATCATCTGCTGAATCCCGTCCCTGTACGCATCAGGATTCCGACGGCCAACATCGTTCATCCCGTAGGCGATCAAGACCAGATCGGGTTCGTGATCCAACAACTTGTCGAGGTCCGCCAATCCGTTGGGGACACCCCAGCCTCCGATGGCTCGATTGAAGAGGGCAATTTCACTTCCGGTCGTCGCCTGCAATTGGGCGGCCACCAGGTCTGGGTACATCGGCATGAACGGAGGAGCACCGACCAGGCCGGATGCGTTCAATCCATACGTAATGCTGTCGCCGCTGACGCCAATTGTGAGCTTCTGTTTTGCCTTCAATCGCGCCATGGTCCTGGGCAATCGACTGGCGTCAAACAGAGGAACGGGACCGGGCCAATTGATCGGAGATCGTTCATACGTGACTTCAATCTGCTGGTCGTGAAACCAGTGTCCATTGTTGAACAGAATATATGTTTCCGGATCGCCGATCTTGTGAGGCAGCGATTCCGGTCCTGCCGCGGATCCCCCCGCCCATTGGGGAAGTTTCCCCTTGGGTGGAAACAGATCGGCCGCGTGTAGCTTCGGGATGCGGGACTTGTCCGTGAGTTCCAATTGAGTTCCATCAGTACTCAAGTTGTAGTCCATGCCGAGCTGATACTGAGTGCGTCCGTTGGCCGAATGGACGGCCAGGATCTTGGTCGCGGGAAACAGCAGTTTGCCCGTGGCCGGACGATCAGTTGCATCCTGGACGCACAACACGCTCTCGCGATGAACGACGGCGGACCGCCAGAACGGTTCCAGCAGGTGGAGTTCCGGCAACATCTCGCGCAAGGCCAGTTCTGCCGGCTTCAGGACGACCACTCGCACGTCCATGACCGCCACGCCTTCCTTTTTCTGTGGCTTGATGGTCAGCGTATAGCGCCCGGGCTTGTCGAATGTCACCACTCCCAGATCCTGCGGGACAAACTTCTGGAATCCGCCGGTCGCCGGGACGGTCAGCGGAAACGATTGTCCGGCCACTTCAAACTGCACGAGGCTACCGCCATTCGTTCCGCAACCGACGTGTGGGATCAGGTGATACTTGCCAGGGCGAATCACCGTGAATTCAAAGCTGGCCCAGTCCTCCTGGCGAACCCAGTAGCCCAGCGTGTCTTTGTTGGGAAGCGGTTCGTATCGGAGCATGATCCCGTTCACATCGGCCGTGCTCGAGTGCATGGTGATCGTGCCGTCTTTGCCCGGCGGATTTGGCGTGTAGTCGGGGTTCGGAGCGGGAAATCTGGCTCCGACCGATTCTCGCCAGAAATTCAACCGGGCGAACAGATTGTTGGCGATGTCGGCGTTTTGTTCGATCAGATTGTTGGATTCACCCGGGTTAATGGCGACGTTGAATAATTCGCGTCGACCCGTTTCGTAGAATTCGATCAACTTCCAGTCGCCGGCGCGAATGGCGGCTCCGGGTTTGGCGCCGGCATTTCCGTTGTAGTGGGGGAAATGCCAATAGATGGCGCTGCGATCCAGCTTGCCAGTCCCGTCCAGGACCGGACGCAGGTTCACGCCGTCGATGGCTTCCTTCGCTTCGGCAGTCACTCCGCAAGCAGCCAGAATCGTCGGGAAGAAATCGATGCTGCTCACAACCGCGTCGCTGGTAGAACCGGGTTTTACGACGCCCGGCCATTTCACGATCAGCGGAACCCGGATCCCCCCTTCATACAAATGACTTTTGCCATCACGCAGCGGCGCGTTCGAGGTGGGTGGAATCATCTGGCCGTTGCCATTGGCCAGTCCGCCGTTGTCGGAGGTGAAAATCACCAGTGTCCGTTCACTGAGTTTTCGTTCCTCAAGCTTTTTCAGCACACGACCAACCGCATCATCCATGCTCTCCATCATGGCCGCGTAGATCGGGTTGATCTGCGATCCATTGGGGTGCTGGGGCATGGCCCCATACTTGGCGATCGTTTCCGGCTTTGCCTTGAGTGGCGTATGGACGGCATAGTGCGGAAGGTACAAGAAGAATGGCTGTTCGTAGTGAGCGTCGATGAACTTCTCCGCCTCGATCCCCAACCGGTCCGTCAGGTATTCGCCGTCCGGAGCCTGTTCCAGCCCGGGGGCGCTCTTGTTGCCGTTCTTGTAGGGGGCGAAGTAACTATAGGGAGACCCCGATTGATCACCGCCGATGTTGAAATCAAATCCATGCTCAAGGGGACTCGAACCGGCTCCGCCCAGATGCCATTTGCCAATCGAACCACTCACATATCCGGCGGGCTTCAGGGCTTCCGCGATCGTGGTTTCGGAAGCAGGAAGCTGCTGAGACACTTCAGGCTGTTTCAAGCGGTACGCAGGTCGGTCCGGGTGTCCCGGCAGCCAGGTGGTGATGTTCATCCGCTGGGGATATCGGCCCGTCATGATCGCAGCCCGGGTGGGAGAACAAACGGGACAGGCCGCATAAGCCTGAGTGAACCGCATTCCTTCGGTGGCCAGTTTGTCCAGTTGGGGAGTCTTGTGGAACTTGCTGCCGTAGCACCCCAAATCGGCCCAACCGAGATCATCGATGACAATCAACACGACATTCGGCTTGGAATCTGCACCGTACCCGGCCGTTCCCGGGATTCCCGCCATCGTCACCAGGCACACGGCCAGCAGTCGTCTGACGCCCTTCAAAACGGATCCCATCATCTGTTCGCCCCCCCGATGCGTCTCATGTTTGTTCCGCGTCAAGCGCGGCAGGGAAACAGTATCAGAATGGCTACCGGGAGTCTTGTCCGGCGCGAATCGCGCATGCCCGCTTGTTCACTGCGAATGTTGAACGTCAGTGAGTGTGTTCGCCATGGTGGGGTGCGCTGGGGATGATCGGGCTGGGAGCCAGTCGTTGCCGGTCACGCAACATGGCTTCCACGGCGCGATGACGAGACAGCACGCCCGGTTGCGGATAGAGTCCACCTGCCAGGATCAAGGCTGCCAGCAGCAGCACAGCGAATCGTTCGCGCGTACGGATTTTCAGGGAGACTGCTGAA
This sequence comes from Planctomycetota bacterium, assembly GCA_018242525.1. Taxonomy (GTDB): domain Bacteria; phylum Planctomycetota; class Planctomycetia; order Planctomycetales; family Planctomycetaceae; genus Schlesneria. The sequence continues at coordinate 106,937 of JAFEBS010000017.1, forward strand.
GTGTAACTGGTTCCCGTGAACAGCAGGAAATAGGTTTTGACCAGCGCCACGCCATTCAGTGCAGTCGCGACAACAACTGCAACCCCGATGTACGGGTAAGCTTCCACGGCCCCATCGACCAGCAGTTCGGTCCCGACGAAACCGACCGTGCCGGGAAATCCGACGCTGGCCAACCCGGTCAGCACGAAGCAAATGGCCAATTCCGGCGTATGCTCGTACAGGCCGTGATAATGAGTCAGAGACAACCGTCCCCGGCGCGCTTCCAAGGCTCGCAGAGTCAGCCCAAATCCCCCCAGAGCCATGCCGACGGAGAGCCAGACGCACAACGCTCCGGTGAGCGCCATCGGGGTGACGATTTCCAACCCCACCAGCACCAGGGCAGAATGGCTGAGAAACAGATAGCAGAAGAACCGCCGCGCTTCGATTTGAACCAGCGCCATCCCCGCAGCGTAGACCGACGTAAACAGGGATGCCAATCCAATACTGTGCAACACCCAGTCGGGGGCGATCGGCATGACCAGTCGAACCGCCGCGTACGCGCCGGCGATGGGCGTCACGAATAACAACGCGGTGCCGAATGAAGCGTGCTCAAACAGGTCGGTCATCCAGCAGTGGAACGGAGCAATGCCACTTCGAACCAGAATCGCACCCAGCAGTGGAACAATCACCCACAGGGTGTGCGGCCGATCCGTTCCTTCGATCTCCGCAAACGTCCAACCCACAACCAGCAGCAGAATAAACAGGGCCATGTGGATGATATAGACATGAGTGGGTTTGCCACGTTCGCGCAGTTCCAGGTACGGCGGTATCGTGCCGAGAGACAACAGCCCGATGATTCCCCACGCTTCCGTGCAACTGAACATCGCCAGCAGGATGGCTTCCGAGACCAGGTTCCAGGCAAACGAGAATCGGCGTACCTTGGTATGCAGGGTCGCCAGCCCCGTCAGAAAATACAGCAGCGCCGCCAGCGGCAGCAGGGGCGCGCTGAGTTCATCGATGATCAGCAGTTCACGCCCCGCCAGATGGTGCAGCAGGTGAAACGAATCATCGGCCTGAACCGCATCCAGAAAATCAAAGTCCAGCCACGCGCCCGTCGCTGCGATCAGGGCCAGTCCGGAAAACACCAGCGACCAGTTGCGCGCCACGTGGGGATTGCGGAGTCGACCGACCCACAGGCCACCGATCAGGCAAAAAACGATTGCCAGTTCCAGCCAGGGCAGATGTAAATCTGTCATCATAGGAATTCTTCCAGCGAACCGGGTGAGGCATTCAACCGATCCGATTCGCGGGACTTACCCCCCGAAAGATAGTCGGTCCAGCGCCGCTCCATTCGATCGCAGAACCGAAAGATGGCGACAAATGGAGCGACCACGTAATCGTCGATCAAGGCATCCAGGTATCCACGTTCAATCGCAAACCGGTACAACCAGGTTCGTCCCGTGCGCGGCAGCATCCGATCCCAGAAGCCCCCCAGGCGGGGCAGTCGATCACCAATCGCGTTTTCCAGCTGACGATAGTCCTGCAACAAGGTGGGTGCTCGTACGAACTGCAGGGTTCGCAGGCAGGCATTCCCCAGGATATGAACCAGCGGCAGGAACCGCAGGCCGATCCCAATTTCGGCGACGATGATCGCCACCTGCGTCAATGAGGCAAAACAAATGGCTGATTTGATGTCGGTTTGGACTCTTCCCACAATCGATGCGTAGATCGCCGTGGAAATCCCCAACGTCACAATGACCGCCTCCAACAGCGGCGATTTGACCAGCATCGGGCTGATGCGTAACAGCAGAAACGCACCCAGGTGGACGGACAAGGCACCGTAGAACACAGCGCTCGATGGCGTTGGGCCTTCCATCGCCCGCGGCAACCAGCCGCAAAACGGAATCAATGCCGACTTGCCCGCCGCAGCCAGCAGCATCAGCAATCCCACGACCAGCGCTTCATGCTCGGAAACTGTTGCTTTGCCGTAGGGCCAGGATTCCGTCCCCAACACCTTTTCAAAATCGCTATGGCCGAAATGGTGCAGGGTCAGTGCGGCAATCAGCAACGCGGCATCCGAGACGCGATAGACGCACCAGACTCGTAACCCGTTGCGAACCGGTTCTGCCCGCTCGTGAAAGAACGCCACCAGGAATGCCGAAGACAGGCCGACCAGTTCCCAACCTGCAAACAGTGTTTCAATCGTTCCGGCCAGTGATGTCGTCACCATGCCGAGCAGAAACACGGCGTTCAGCGTGAAGAAGCGGTTGTATCCCGGTTCTCGATGCATGTACCGGCTGGCGAACGCCAGGATAGTTCCGGAAAGGATGTACGACAGCATCACGAACGGAATCGACAGCCGGTCGTAAATCAGCTTGATGTGAAACTCGTACTCGGGGATCTTCACCCAGTTGCCGATTTCAATCGGGACATGGGGGTTTTCCATCGGCAACATGAAGATCAGCATCAATGTGGATGACGCCAATCCGGCGATCATTCCTGACTGCAACAGCCGGTTGATGACCTCTTCCGGCAGTCGGCGGCTGACCAGCGATGAAAAGCCCAGCACCACCAACAGCACGATCGGACAAAGAATCACGCACAGACCAAGTATGGTCATCAAATGGGCTGCATTCGGCATATTGGAATTCTACTCGTTTCCAGGCGATCGACATCCATGATCGCTTTGTTCCAAATCCAGACCAGCACTCGGCGTAACTCGCTTCTCGAAACCTTACGAACCGGACGGTTTTACGCGGCACGAGCCAGACTCGCAATTCCAGAAACATTACAAGCTGGTTAGAATTGGGGAATGTGCCTTGGGGTCTGGCGCAGGATTTTCATGGTACCATCAAATCAAAGAATACGCATGTGATTATGGCTTTGGGCGTTACGACGCTCAGTCTGGTCTGGCGGAGGATGCCTTCGCAAGCACCGGGTGTCAGGAAAGACTGAGGGCTCGACGCCTCCCTTAAACTCGTCGGATCGCGTCGGCAGTACTGATACTGACGGAGCCCGCCAGCGGTTGGCGGTGCGTCCATCGCCGGTCCACCTGGTCTTCCCGCTGTTCGCGTCGGACTTCTTCCACAGTCATCATCAATTGCCGTTCCTGTCGCCAGAACTGGAAGCCGTAATCCAGGATCGCCAGGACGACGAGTGACATTGATAGCTGCAGGGTTAGTTCACCGATGAGTCGCATCGACAGGCTGAAGATCTCCACGGGGGCACCTTCCGTCAGCGGGCCGGCCGATGCCAGGCGGTTTCGGACAAACCAGGCCAGCACCGCCAGCAGTACTGTCAGCTTGATCAGTGACCAGCCGAAGTTGAACCAGGCTGGCAAGGACCACCAGCGATTCAGGGTTCGTGCGGGGTCCAGTCGGCCAAACTGCGGCAGGAGGGCGGTTGGGACCCACAGGAAGCCGGTTTGCACCAGATTCGCGAGCGTCGCGGCAATCACGATCACCAGCAGGATCGGCGTCAGTACCAGCGACAACCGGATTGTGATCTGCAGGAATTGGGTCGCGACGGAATCGGGGTCCGGCATGGAGGTGGGGGCGGCCGACAGGCCGATGCGCAACAGGGTGATGAGCTCGGTACCCAATGCGGGACCCAGCCACCACAATCCGGCGGAGGCCGACAACAGGATGAGGGCACTGACGAGATCGCTACTGCGAGCCACATCACCCCGGGCGCGCGCTTCCCTCCGCCGCCGTTCGGTTGGTTGCTGAGTTCGATCTCCCTGGTCGTCGGTCGACATAGACGAGTTGCCAACGGCTAAGGTTGAGGAACGTGCGGGGAATCGGCCTGGACTTCTTCGTGGGCGATTTTCAGCGATTCGTACAACGTGGATGCCGCGGCTTCCTGGATCCCCGGAAACGTCGCAGCGAGGATCAGCAGACCAGCACCAACCCGCATCGCCTGAGCAACCGAGGTCAGCTCCCAGCGTGAGGATCGGCGAATCCAACTCAGCGTCAGATCGAGCAGAGACATGGCGACCGCAAACGGCATCGCGACACGCAGTCCCAGCACCAACGCCTGCTGAACGATGGCCCGCAGGAGTTCCCAGGCAGATCCAGGAAGCTGCATCATCCCTACGGGTAGCGCGTGAAACGTATCCAGGATGAAGCGAACCACCAGCAGATGCCCATTGACTGGTTGCAGGACCAGCAGGACAACCACACAAAAGAGCGACAGAAGCTCCGCTGGTGCCGAATCGCCGGGTGAGTATTCCGGGTTCAAAACGCTGCCAAGACCCAGTCCGCCGTGTCGATCCAGCCACGCGCCGCCCAGCTTGAGACCCGTCAGGAAGACGGCAACCGACAATCCCAGCGCGGCCCCGATCCCTGCGTCGCAGGCCATCGCCAGAATCAGATCGGACGGCGATGCCGGATCATTGCCCGGATCCGCTGCTGTCAAGCTGGGAGCCACGATCAGCGTTAATAGAACCACCAGGCCGATCCGCACGGGCCAGGAAACCAGTGTTCGTCCCAGGAATGGCCCAACACAAAAGCACCCCGCCAGTCGCACAGCCACCAACAGGAACACCCTGGCCTGTGCCAAACCCTCGCCAGTCACCCATTGGCGGCCAGAAAGATCGTTGAACCAGGGTGAATGAAAAGGATCCATGACGACGGCGCTTCACCTCAAATGGTGTGGGGGATGCCACGGATCAAGTCCGCCGCGTATTCAGTCAGCAGGCTCAAACCCCACGGGAGCAGCAATAGCAGGACCAGCGTCAAAGCGATCAACCGCGGGACGAACGTCAGAGACTGGTCCTGGACCTGCGTCAATGCCTGGATCAACCCCATCAGCAGGCCCACGGCCAGCGCGGCCAGCAGGACAGGGCCACACAGCACCAGTGCCAGCATCGCGGCGGAACGAAACAGTTCGATGGCGGTATCTGCGGTCATGCCAACCGTACGCTTTCCAGCAACATGCCCACCGTCAGGAACCAGCCGTCGATCAGCACAAACAGCAGCAGTTTGAAGGGCAATGAAATCATTGACGGGGGGAGCATATTCAGCCCCAGGCTGGTCAGGATTGAAGACACCACCAGGTCAATCACCAGGAATGGCAGAAAGATCTGGAACCCAATCAGGAACGCAACTTTCAGTTCGCTCAGCAGATAGGCCGGGGCGAGCACCGTGAGCGGCACATCGTCATAGTTCTGGGGTTCATGCCATGTGGCGGCTCTCGGGGACGTTGGTTCGGGGCGCTGATAGTCAATCAGCATCCAGACGGCGTCGGCATTTCCCGCCTGATCAATCTGCCGGGCCATGAAGTCTCGCAATGGCGCGGCAGAACGCTGAAAGGCCAGAGCCTCGTCAACGGGTTGTGATCCCGAAGTCGGATTGGTGTAGGGGCGAATCCCTTCATCATACGAACGCTGCCAGACCGGGGCCATCACCAGAAACGTCATGAACATCCCCAACGCTGTCAGGATCTGGTTCGGCAGGGCCTGAGGCGTTCCCATGGCCTGACGGAGCATTCCCAGTACGACGGTGAATCGAACAAAGCATGTTGTCATCAACAGGATCGAAGGGACCAGTCCCAGGACCGTGACCGCCACCAGGACTTTCAGGGACGTTCCCACGGTGGCGGGATCCGTGAAACTTGACGAGGTCGTCAGTGGCGTTGGCGGAATGATGTCTTCTTGGAACCGGGCAGGGACGACGGGGGCTGGCTGTGGCACAGGCTGCGGACGCGTTCCCGTTCGTTCGACGGGAAATGGGTTGGGGCGTGCCGGCGGTGCCGGGCGTTCCTGTGCGTGAGCGTGAAGACCGGCCACCAGGCAAATGGCTGCCATCGCGACAATCCACCGCTTGAGCAAAAGACACAAGTGACCGGGTGCCGGCATTTGTCGGGTTCGATTCTGCAGGAGGCTATCCACGGCGCGGGGCCTCCGCTGATAACTCCTGGTCAGGATTCGTGGTTCCCCGCACGGTGAAGGATTTTGCGTCTCGTGGCTGCTGACAAGCATCCACCATCCGCTGAACTTCACCCGGGTCCGTAATCTCGGCCAACGTGCGGGCACCGTCCGGCGACACTCCCAGAACCAGCACGCGTTCTCCGCACCGCACCAGATGGATCGCCACCTTTTGCTCAATCATCCGTCGTCCCAGCAACTCCATCGCTTCAATCGGCAGGGTTCGTGGCAGTCCCAGATACGGTTTCAGCCAATAACCAACCAGGGTGACAGAGCCAACGATTGCCGCCAGCGAGAGAGTCGTCGTCCATAAGCTGCCAGAAGAGCTACTTTTGCGAGATGAAATGATCCCTGATTCGTGTCCGCGGGACCGCGGCGGCAGCCGTATGCCGACAGCGGCTTCGTTGGCCTCTGCCCGCACGGGACCATCCTGGCCATAGCCGGTCGATCCACGTAACATCAGCAGGCCAAAGACGATCAGCAACACAAGGCTAATGTGAGTGTTGTTGGTTTGCGTCGATTTGTCGGCATTCAGATTCATCCGTGACAATCCGCAAGCACTGGCCACGCTCCGGCGGAATCTGCCGAAGGTGGTGGCGTGAAATACCTATCAGATCGAAAACGGGCAAGACCAGATTCGCTCGGCCAAATGATTGCGACGGAGGGGGAAATGCCCGGAATCCAGGGAATTTGACCAAGGACTGTTTGTCGACCGGGTCCAATCTCATAACCTGATCGCTGAACCGATGGTGGCTCTGTCGGTGACGTAGTGGAGAAAGTCATGCCAAGGGTGCTGTTGATCGTGCTGACGTGTCTGGCATCCTGTCAGTCCGCGCGTGATCTCTGGGCGATTGAGAAAACGTCGGTCGCGATGACGACAACCGTAGCCGGCACGGACTCGACGAAGAAATCGGATCGTGATCTGGCCGCCCGATTGATCGCCTTGGTGGAAATGGATGTTCTGGCAGATGATACGTTGGCCGTTGTCGAACGACAGCAACTGGACGCCGCTCTGCAGCAATTGGCGCTCAGCCGAGAACGTTCCACAGACGAATCTCTGCGCCTCGGCAAACTGATGAACGCGGACGTTCTCGTGATGCTGGAATTGCAGCGGAAGGCGGAATCGCCTGCCCCTACAGCTTTTCTCCGTGTTGTGGATGCGAAGACCGCCACAATTCGTGGCATTACGGTCATGTCGGAATTGACGGAAACGAACCTGGAAGACACAGCAGAACAGTTCGCGCGGTACATTCCGGCGACGATTCGCCAGCCGCAGGCTCCTGCCGTCACGGTCGCAGTGGCACCGTTTGAATCTGTCGGTCGATTTGATCGATTGCGGCCGCTGGAACTGGGTGTTCGGGATATTGTGACGTCACTGTTGCTGGCCCGAGTCGGTGTTCTCGCTCCGGAACCTGGTCAGAAAATCGACGATACAGGCAAGCCTCCGCGCCCACTGTTTCAAGTTCTGCAACGAGCTGGACTCGAACAACTGCTGCGTGAACTGGATTTGATCCAAACGGGACTTGTGGACCAGGGTCGCCTGCCAGCAACGTTGCCCAACCGCCATGCCGCATTCCTGATCAAAGGCGAAATTGATGAACGCCACGTGGATGGACAGTTCCTGGTTGTCATCCGCGGTGATTTGATCGATGCCGCGACGGCCAAAGTACGTGATTCGTTTGAATTCCAGTGTCCACCCGAAGAAATGGGATTGCAGCTCGCCGTGCGCGTGGATCGGATTGCCCGACAACTGGGAGCCCTCGAAGGATCGTCCGCGCCGGCCGAACCGACACGTCGAGGACTGGAAAGCCAGGTGCTGAAAGATCTGGCATTGCGTGACCTGCACCGGTTTCGACGTCGCAGCCCGGCTGACGGCGGGCATCGCTCATTTCGCGTTCCGGGCAGGAACGAACTGCTTGGTGCTCCCCGGTTGACAAAGCCGGACACCCCATTGGGTCAGATGTTGCTTCGCAAGTCGATCGATCGCCTGGAAACAGTCCTGTTCATTGATCCCGACGATGCCGAAGCGGCGTATGCAATCGGCTTTTGCCATTCGTTGCATACACAGGACATCTACCAACCGGCCCGTGCAGACGTGTATTTGCGTAAGGCGAGTGCTCTCAAGCCGCAAACGGAACTCGCCGCGTTGGCACTCGCATTTCTGGGAGAGATTTCGTTTCACGATCAAACGGGCGACCTCGACCGGTCGGAATTCGACGCCACCGCGGAACGCTTGTGGTTCGCGTTCGAGAAGACACCGGAAAAGTATCGAGACTACCTCTGGCCGCGCAGGCTGGAGTTGATTGGCAGGACCCAGCGTACCTTTGCGCAGAATTCGGAATTGCTCGAAAAAACAATTCCTTACGTGGAACAGACAGGCCAGCAACATCGTCAACAACTGGTGAGCCAGGTGCAACGACTGGCGATTCAATTGGCCAACCGGGGAATGCAGAATCCAGAGCGGGCGAACAAGGGATTGGCACTGCTGAGCAAATGGTCCGACGGACCGGATCCGACACTGGCCGATGCAGGGAGATTGGGGCTGGCACGAATTCGGGCATTAAACGAAGATCACCTCGCTGCTGCGATGCAGTTCGAGGAGTTCGCTGCGAAGCTGGCCGATGGTGATTCACCGGCCGATCGGTTGAAACGCGGTGTGCAACTGGTGAATGCCGCAAAGAGCTATCGACTGGCCGGACAACCGGACCGGGGATTGAAGCTACTCCGCTCGTTCGAGCCGATGTCGCAGTCAGGCTCGACTCTCGTGGGAATGCGGGGATACGAAATCGGCGCAGCACTGCAGGCACTCGGTGAAAAGAAACAGGCACTTGCGGCGTATATCGAGGCAGCGGAAGAGTGCCCGGGAATCATACCCAACAGCGATATCGTCGAATGCATTCGGGGACTGGGCGGCATGCCCCTGAGGGACGATCGCGACATCACTGTGCGCTCCATCAAACTGGCGGAGGGACGATCCTTCGCCAACGCTCCATTGGTTACGGACGGCTCGAGACTCTACGTGGGAGCCCCCGGAGTCCTGATGGTCGACCCGGAGACCGAAGCGTCGGTCGAATTAAAGCCAGGCCTTGGGAACGTCACCTGTTTGAAGGTTCGGCATCGGGAGTTGTGGGTCGGGACCGCAGTCGGCGGGGTCTGGCGATGCGATCCTGTTTCCAATCACTGGACTCCGTACGGAACCGATCAGGGGCTTCCCGATCTGCGTGTCACCTGCATGGCATTGAATCAGGACGAGGTCTATGTCGGTGTTGGTACGGCGGCAGCGGGGGGGCTGGTCCGAATCGATTCGCAAGGAACGATTCACCCGCTGGCTGAAGGAGACGCACCACGGGTTGCACCGACTCACATGGTCCTCGATGACAATCGACTGCTGGCTCGAACCGTCGAGCACACGTATGAATTATCATTGAAATCCGGCAAATGGACGCAACACAGCCGTGGCCTCGGTCAGATCATCGCCACGCGATTGTTTGCGGGAACAGGTCTCATCTGGGCTTCAAACTATGGGCACGAAATCACCGTGTGGGACGCGGATGAATCCCGAAATCAGATCTTTAAGTCTGCGTGGTACAACGTCCCCGGTACCAAGGCCGGATATGAAGTAAGCTTCGTGGCGGAACGGGGTGACGAGGTCTGGTTCGGTGGTCAACCGTGGGATCACTTCTTAAGTTCGGGCCTGTATCGCATTCATCGGAAAACCGGCGCGTTTCACAAGTTTTCGCCACGGGATGGGTTCCCGACGGTCTACACGCAATCGATCCATGATGGAGTCTGGCTGCGTGACCAGTTGTGGTTGACGACATCCTGCGGCCTGTGCGTGGTGACACCATTGCAGAAAGATGCCGATTCGAGACTTCCGACGACGGCACAGTGAAAACGCACCACACAGTCTTCGCGGCCCGTCGCGCAACAACCGCGGCGCGCCATCCAGCGTGCAATGACAGAACATTGAGTCGCCAAGGCTGGAGAACTGGCACAACGCCTTGTCGCGAACGAAAACGGCGGCAGTTCCCGGACGCGTGCATCAGGCCTCGAATGAATCAGCCGGTTGGTGGCGAATAGGGAGGAGGAGAAACTGGTGGCGGCGAAGCAGGTGGCGAATAAGGTGGCGGTGAAACAGGTGGCGAGTAGGGTGGTGAGTAGGGTGGTGGCGAATACGACATCGATGTTGGCCCTTTGGAAACAGTACGGACAGTTCGTCACGCCGAATGACGACGCTTCATGCTACGCAAGCCCATAGAATTCGCAAGCGTCTCGCAATTGCTGACGGACATTTCCGCAAATACTTCCGTCACCGGGCGGCACATGCCAAACATCCCGATCGGCGGCATCGGGCGTGTCGAACTCATGTTTGTTGAAGCCGCGGGAGTGATAGCAATAATGGATCAGGCACGGGCCTCCAGGTGTCACTTCAGGCAACGGAAGTTCCCCCTGACCGGTGGAAACGCACAACCGGGTCAGCACCGCGTCCAACCCCAATTGATCGGCGGCCATGATCAGGCTCCACATTGTTGAAAGCCAATCCTTCTGGGGACCGATATGGCATTCACGCGGTCTTGCGCCTGGATCATCCGGCGAGCAGGGGGGTGAATTCGGGAACAGATCAATGAATTCCAGCCACAGGTCACTGAGTCCCCGTTGATGACGGGTTGGGATCACGTGGGGCACACCACCGTTGACGTTGGGATTCCGCAGCCGCGCTGGATCAGTCCCCGCCCGGCGGCAGACATCGTCAACAGTCGGCTGGTAACTCGCGATATTCGGGTCCAGGTAGCCAACGTAATCAAATGTGACCTGATGGTCTGTCAGCTTCAAGTCCTGCCACGGCAACGATTGCAGAAAGACCATGTCGGGGTCACAGAGTACGATGTACTCGGCATCGGTTTGAACGTGTCGCAGAGTGGCTGCCGTGTTGCGTGGCGGATAATTGACCCCGCGAATCCGCCGATAATCGGGAGCCGTCTGAAGGCGCCCGCCTGCTTCTCGAATGCGGTTGAATCCTGGCAGTAGCGATTGATCATCGGTATGGACCATGATGATCGGTACCTGTCCCAGGTGGCGGACACACGACGCATGAAACAGCATGGCCTGCCAGACCAGGTAATCGTTGTTTTCGGTGGAGACGACAATTTCGTGCTGAGGCATATGGCAGGTTATTCGGAACAGCGGAAGGGGCGGATGTTCAATTTCGTCTGGTGATCTGGATACGAATGGCCATCCGTTCCGATTCCCAGCAGATAGTCCTTTTGCCATCCCCGTTCGAGGGTGGCCGCGTCCATCTGTTTCAGGCCTTCATTGAAGACCTTGCGGGATTCCCTCCATTTCTCGTAACGGTGCAATTGCCCCGGGTTTGAATGAAGTGGCTCGCAAACCGGCTCCAGATTCTCTGCCAGACCACGGGGAATGGGGACGATCATGCAGATCGGTTCTCCACGTTCGAACGAGACCGGTTGGTCTTTCCGAGTCATCTTCCAGTTCATCGTGAACGAGGCGTCGTTCCAGTCCGTTTCAACGATCCCTTCCAGCGGTTGGATGCCATCCTTGATCCAGTTGGCCGGCCCTTTGACCCACAGGTTGACCCCACGCGGAGTCCGAAACAAATAGGGCACGATAAATGTGACAATTCCCTGTCCGAAGTGACTGCTGATCCTGGCTTCCGTGGATCCTTCTGGAAGGTGAATCTGCAAATCATGCAGCTCATTTCCGCCATTCCAGCTCAACGAAAAGTCGATCGGATTGCGAATGATCCATCCCCCCTGGTTCGCAATCAGCAGTGGCAGGCAGCGATAGGCAAATCGATTGTTGGACCGGTCCATCCAGTCCCGATCCGCCGGGGCGGGTTCAAGAGTCATGTGGTCCACTGGTCCCAGTTGCCAGGCGGTCAGCGGTTCAGGTTTCTCTGACATCGACACAATTCCTCGGGAACACGTACTACGGCCCGGATCCCCGGACCGAATCTCCGCAGAAATGTCGGCGGAATTGATCGATCGAGTTTCATCGCTTGTTACTGGCTTGTTCTCTGTTCGACGATGGCGCGGAGTGAATGGCGAGTATGAAACTGCTGCCAGCGTTCCATCCATTCCAGGGTCGTCAGGCTCGCGACGGCACCTCCTTGATGCAGTTGTTTGCCGGAAACGATCTCACCCAGCAACAGCATGTCGTGACGATCCAAGTTCAACGGTTGCTCGATAATCCAATCCCGCCAGTGAAACGATCGACAGGAGTCGATCTTGCCGGATGCGACGACATTCTCGCCTCGACCATTCGTCGACAATTGATAGACCATCCCTGGAATGTGACGCATGGGAGCAATCATCTTTCCGAAGCGTCGATCATAGGCGGTCAACCCGCCGCTACGGTCACAGGCCAGAAAGTATTTTTCACTCGGAAGCTGGCAGACTCCAAACACCTGATCCCGATGCTCTTGCGTGGCCAGTACCGTGGTCCCCGTCTTGACATCCCACAGGCGCACGTGCCGGTCGTCACATGCGGTCAGCAGTTGACGGGAATCGCCGCTGAATTGGGCACTGAAGATCCAACTGGGATGATGCAGCGGAGAGCCGGTGATTTTGCCGTCTGCCGAGTTCCACAGACGGACAGTGTGATCAGACGAGCAAGAGGCGATCAACTGGCCGTCGGGGGAAAACTGCACATCGTGGATATAATGACTCTCGTGCGGTAACTGGTATTTCAGTTCGCCGGTTTTCGAGTCGCGCACCTCGCCGACCTGTTGGCAACCCCAGATCGCGAACAGAGTTCCATCTGGTGAAAAGCGAATTCGATCCCGAATGATGAAGCCGTGGGTGGCCGGTAAACCTTCAAACGCAACGAATTGCGACCGGACGTTGCCGGTCTTTAAGTCCAGTAAAAATCCATTTCCCAGATGGCACAAAACCACTGCCGTGTCCCCAGTAGGACTCACCCGCACTGCAATTGGTAGAGATGGCGTGGATACGTCTGGAAAGATGGCCTTGCCGTTGGCAGAATCCACGACTCTCGCATAACCCGGACCATCAGGGTTCTGATCCCGGAACAACCGGGCATCACTTTCCGCCCCGCCGACGAGCACGATTTGTGTTGAAGCCGGGATGAAGGCGGCATCGCTGATCAATCCCCCGGACAGCATCTGTCCCACAGGTTGCGATGTCGTGGCATCAATCACCCGGATCGCCTTTCTGGTCCGGATTGCATCAAACCCGCTGCTCATCCACCGTTCGCCATCGGGGCTGAACTGGATAAACGGTCCGTCGGCGGTCGCGACAGCAACTTCGTGTGGACTCGAGTCTGATGGCTTCCAGATTCGCAGCAGTCGCCCACCAAAATCCACGGACGTAAACGTGGTACCATCCGGAGACCAGGCACAATGGTGTGCCGCGGCATTGTGCGGGATGGGGGGCCCAACCGGGGTTCCTGTCCAGAGATCAAACATCCGCAGGAAATTGTCGTTACTCGCAGTCAACAACGCACCGGTTTTGGGATGAAATGACAACCCGTGCAACAGGTTTTTATGGGGAATCTTCCGCGGAGTCAGCATCGGGTTCGTGGTGTCCACGATAACTGCTTCCGCATCGTCACCGTAAGCCAGCCATTGTCTGTTCCCCGAAAGTGCCATCGTCAAAACGCGACGCGCTGCCAGTTCCCAGACGATTTTTTGCTCGTCAACATTCCAGCAGCGGACGGCCGAGGCCTGGCTGTCGAACAGCACCATTTTATTTTCCGAGATGAAGTACGGTATGACTTCTCCCTCGGAAACCGCTGGTTGCGGCGGCATCAGCAGCGGGTCAGGCCGATCATGAGCAGTGGACCAGACTCGAACCGATTGTCGATCGCGTGTGGCAAACCGCCGGCTGTCGGGGCTGACTTCAATTCCCAGAATCGGCATTCCAGTCATCAGTGGCGGACGCAGGCTTTTTCCAGGAAGGTCTCGAATCTGTACCGAGTTTGAACCTCCCTGAAACAACAGTTCGTCATTGGGACTGAATCGGAGGATCGAGATCGCCTCGGACGCTTCCCATTGATCTACCAACGTGCCCGATGGAAATTCGAAGATGGCCACGGTCTTGCCGGACGCGACGGCCATCCTGTGGCCATCGTGGTTCCAGGTTGCGGCGGAGGGATTGGGAATCGCCAACCGGTGCCGGGTGCCGTTCTGCACGTCAATCCAGTCAATGTCACCGTTGGAGGAGACATTCAGAACCGCCTGACCGTCGGGGTGGTAGCTGATCGATCGAGATCCATTTGACGCGAATGAAAACGCGTAAATCGGGACTACCAGTTTCGGGATCCAGGACTGCATTCGAATCCGATTCAGACGTTCCAATTCGGGATGATTGGCCGAGGCGGCGACCGCGCTGCCAAACCACAGCACCGCGGTTCCCGGATCGTTGTCACGATCCGCAGACAGTCCTGATTCCGTGTAATTGTCGATCAGGATCCGTTCTGTCTCCAACCTTGCCTGATTTGCCTCTGCCGCCAGTTTCTTAAACCGCACTGCCGTCCACGGGCCGACGATTGCCATGAAGAGCATGATCAATGCCAGTACACCAGTCAGCGACGCAATCATCCGATTCGCTCGACACCAGCGGATCAGTCGCTCCGCCGGGCCAATCGGCCGCGCGATCAGGGGCAACCCCTTCAACCAATGATCCAGATCCGTGGCCATGTCCTTAATGGTCGTGTATCGCTGCTGGGGATCCTTTTCGATCGCTTTCAAGCAGCAGGCTTCCAGATCCGGCGGGATCGTGGATCGGATCGAACGCGGTGCCGGGGGGGTGATCCTGGGATTACCGACCTGCGAGATCACGAAAACTGTCGGACCGGAGTACGGCGTACGTCCGCACAACAATTCGTACAGAACGACTCCAACGCTGTATTGATCGCCCAGGCTGGCAAGTGATGTACTTGTGGCGATCTCACCGCGTGCCTGCTCTGGCGACATGTAATTGGCGGTACCGATGATCTGGCCTTCAATGGTGACATTGGAGTCCACGTCAACGTCACGTTTCGCCAGCCCGAAGTCCATGACCATCGGCCGAACGCCCATCTTGAGCATGATGTTTCCGGGCTTGATGTCACGATGCACGATCCCTTCGCCGTGAGCGTAATTCAATGCTTCACAGATTTGACGAACCCACTCGACCGCCTGCCGGATCTCGAATTTTCCGTTCCGGATCACCTGAAACAGCGTGTCACCATCAATATACTCCGAAACCAGATACGGGCCATCGTTGGTCTCGCCATGCTCGTACAGCGAAACGATATTGGGATGGTGCAATCGAGCGGCCGCCTTCGCCTCCCGGCGGAATCGTTCCATCATCGTCGTGTCATTACGGCTGAAATTCGGAACCTTCAACGCCACGTGTCGATCCAGCAGCGGATCATACGCGTGGAAAACCGTCCCGAATCCACCCCTCCCCAGGACTTTCATCACCACAAACCGTCCGAACTTGGTCCGCGCACCTGGCTGTGATCCATCCCCCGTTGCGGGCTGCGTCTTAGTCAGTGCTGGATCAACGTCGATTGTCGGACAATCGAACTCGGATGCAGTTCCGATCAGGGTTTTGTTGGGATCCCGAACCACGTTGGGGGAATTCTGGTCCGGGACCGTGGCATCCAGACTGGCTGCGACCGACCCGGCAGCATTCGTCTGGGCCGACTCGCAATTTGAGCAGTGCAGTACGACGCTATTTTCTGGCGGAATAAATTCCGAACCGCAAATCACACACGTATGATGTCGCGCAGTATTCATGCGAGCCCGCTGGATGAATTGTGCCGAGGACACTGCCTGACGCAGGGTAAACCGTATCCAAAGGTGAATCCAGCAACCGACTAACGAAATACGGAATCCATGGGGAAAAACCGGTGAAAACGGTGCGAGTGTTCCCGCTTTGACGAAGACCAATCAATCGAACGCTGCGGCAATTGCATTTGAGGCACACTGAAATGGGGCACCCGCTGGATCCAGGGGCTGAGTGGTCAGGATCAGGACGAATGATTCCTGCACTGGATCGATCCACAGGACGGTCCCCGTTGCTCCCCAGTGCCCGTACGTTTCCGCACTGACCAGATCGCCATAAGTGTTGGCGTGGCTGGACCATTGCAACCTCCATCCCAGGCCCCACGGTCGGAACCGGCGATCTTCCTCGGGAACGTCTTTCATGACGGCGAGTTGATTTCTGGTTGCCGCATCAACGGTTGCCCGGGACAGGAGTTGCCGTTTGTCCGCCCGACCACGGTTCAGCATCAATTGAGCAAACTGGCCCAGGTCCAATGGAGTGGTCAACAATCCCCCCCACGGTGCCCCCAGTTGCCGCCAATAGCGGCTGTTCCAATTCCAGTCGGTGCCCAGTTGATCGTCAGGGACTCGAATCTCGGCGATCCGATCAACGGTCGGGCAGCTCCCTTCAAACCACTCGTCGGGCGCACCCAATCGCGTGTCGTTCATTCCCAGGGGTTGAAAGAATTCTCGTCTGAGGAATTCGGCACACGTCCGTCCGGAAAGCTGTTCCACGATTGCGGCCAGGACGGCAATCCCCATGCTCTGGTACTGCACCGCGCGGCCCGGCGGAAAGTCAGGGGTGATCGCGCACGTCTCTGTGACAAACGCCGAAAGTGGTGACTTTACCTGCCGTAGTTCGACGTTGTTGGGCAGCATGTCGGGCAGGCCGGACGTATGAGTCAGCAGATTTCGGACCGTGGTCCCGTATTTTCCCTTTTTGCCAAACTCGGGCAGGAAGTCACTGACGCGATCGTTCAGCGTCAATTGACCCCGTTCGATCAACAGCATTGCGCCCATGGCCACGATCGGCTTCGTAATCGATGCCACCAGAAAGATGGCGTCGTGACCCAAACCCGACGAACCGGCCCCCACCTTCTGGCGACCAAAGAATTGTGGTCCCGGGGTGACGCCGCGCCGACCCACCAGAACTGCCACACCAGGAACCCGGTCATCACGTTCTGCCCAGTTCCGAATGACCGACAGCGCCCGATTCCATCGCTCGGGATCCAGGCCACATTTTTCCGGTGCCGCGATCGTCAACAAACTCATGTCGGCCTCAATCCACGTTTTTCGTCGTACTTGCCCGAGTCAACCGCCCGGGTTTACGGTTTCGACACGCCATTCGGGCGATTCGCTATGCCAGGATTTCGGTCACGATTCGGGCCGGTTGTTTGTCGACCAGTGAAGCTTCCTGCAGGTTCCGCGTGAAAACCAGCTTTTCGTGATTCAGACCAAACAAGTGCAACAGCGTCGCATGATAGTCGCTGTGAGTCACAACGTTTTCCACCGCCTTGTGACCGAATTCGTCCGTCTTGCCATGGATGTGCCCTCCCTTGATTCCCCCGCCCGCCAGCCACGTCGAAAACCCATAAGTGTTGTGGTCCCGCCCCACGGAATCGGGACCGGCATCGTTTTGAATCACGGGCAGACGGCCCATTTCTCCTCCCCAGTGAACGAGCGTGGAATCCAGCAGGCCGCGTTGCTTCAAATCCTGGACCAGTGCGGCACTCGGCTGATCCACCTTCAAACAGGCCGCTGGCAATGCCTTTCGGATCGCTCCGTGGTGGTCCCACAATTGATATCGGGTGTAGAGCTGCACAAATCGCACGCCGCGTTCCACCAGTCGACGGGCGATCAGGCACCGTGTGCCGTAATCTTTGGTAGCTGGCTGGTCGATGCCATAAAGTTTTTGCGTGGCTTCTGTTTCCTGACCGATGTCCACCGCCTCTTTCGCCGCTGACTGCATTCGAGCCGCCAGCTCGTAGCTGGCGATCCGGGCTTCCAGGTCCAGTTCGCCCGGGTGTCGCGAGAGATGATCATGATTCAATTCCGCCAGGTATTCCAGGTACCGCTGCTGGGGCAGGCCGCGCAGTTCACGGGGAGGATCCAGATTCAGAATCCGGGGCTCGCGCGGCCTGACAACCGTTCCCTGGTACAGGGATGGCAACCACCCGTTCGACCAGTTCTGCATTCCCAGGACTGGCAAGCCGTCGGGATCTGTCAGGACGACGAACGCGGGCAGATTCTGATTCTCGGAACCCAGGCCGTACGCCATCCAGCTCCCCAGCGACGGCCGATGCGAGACGGCCTTGCCTGTGTTGAGTGCATCGATCGACTGGCCGTGATTGTTGACCCCGGTGTACATGGATCGTATCAATGTGATGTCGTCGACGATGTTTGCTGTGTGCGGCAGCAGTTCCGACAGTTCCATGCCGCACTGACCATGCTTGGCAAACTTCCAGGGGCAGCCCAGCACGCGGGAGCTGGCCTGAGCCGCGTTGTCATACTTGATCTCGCCCTGAAACTTGGTCCCATCCAGCCGATTCAACTCCGGCTTCGGATCGAACATGTCCATGTGGCTGGGCCCCCCTTGCATGAACAGCGAGATCATCGCGGTGGCCTTGGGAACGATGTGCGTCGATTTGGGAAGCACATCAAACGTCGGCTTCTTCAAATCGGGTTTCACAGGCGCAGCAGACAGGCGTTCAGACATCAGCAGGTTCGCGATGGCGATGCCGCTGACGCCAAATGTGGCCGATGACAAAAAGTCACGTCGAGACTGGATTCGCTGCATGGCAGGCCATTATCTTTCGAGATCAGGGAGCGTCAGTCCACGTACAGAAACTCGTTCGAGCCCAACAGTGCCTGGCAAAATGCCGTCCAGGCCCATTGGTTCGGATCCGGTTTTTGCTTTGGATCTGTAATCGATTCCGCCGCCGACGTCAGTCGGGCGAGTTCGTCAGACAGAAATTGAAGAGCAGATTGTTGTTCAGCATCCGTTGGCGGCCTGCCGAACAACAACCGCCACGCCAATCGGATCCTCCCCGTTGGGTCGGGACCGACGGACGCATTCAGTCGTTCCGTCAATTGCCGGGCTGATCCCAGCACGAATTCACTGTTCATCAGCAATAAAGACTGGGGTGCCACAGTCGACGATGTACGGATCGTACAGTTGGGATCGAGAGTCGGCAGATCAAACGTGTCCAGCACGGCCAATGGTCGCGACCGACGGACTTGAACATACACACTGCGACGATGCTCTTCGCCGTTCAGCGGGACGATCGGGCCCGGCCGATTCTCGCCGTTCAGGTTTTCGATGCCGACGACCACCTGTCCGTCTTCGTCCAGCATCACCGGGACCGGGGGGCCACCCAGCTTGTGATTGATTGTGCCGTTCACGACCAGGATTGCATCGCGGACGGATTCCGCAGTCAGTCGCCGGACCGACATTCGGGACAGCAGCCGGTTGTCCGGGTCCAGCGCATCCCCTTGTGACGTGTGCAATGAAGACTGTCGATAGGCGGTCGACGAAATCATCAGCCGGTGCAAACGCTTGATGGACCATGGCCTGACGGCTGCCGGTGAATCGGCCGCAATTCCGGAAAACTCCGCGGCCAGCCAGTCCAGCAGTTCCGGATGCGTGGGACGTTCTCCCAACACCCCAAAGTCCCCTGGCGTCGGCACAATGCCTCGTCCGAAATGGTTCATCCACAGGTGATTCGCAAACACGCGGGCCACCAGCGGATGACGTCCATCCGTCAGATGCCGTGCATACGCCAGACGTCGGCCGGTGGTCGGCAGACCTTCGGTCTTGTCGGGGATGCCGGCCCCCAGCCAATCCAGCACCGAGAGTTCCCCAGGCAAGACGGTTTGCTTCGGTTGATCTGGATCACCCCGATAGAACAGCACCGTCGCGGGAACATGACCGGGGACCTCGTTCAGCACACTGATGAAATCCTCGACCGGCTTGCGCTTGCGGACTTCCGCCGCGCGCTCATCATCCTTCTTGAGTTCCTGTGCCGCCTTGTGATCATACAAATCGATCTGCCCCGGCTTGGGGTCGGCGCTGGGATACTCTTTCAGCAGAGCAACCTGTTCGGCGGTTCGATCCTTGGTGGGGGTATTGCGTGCCGCCTTGACAGGTTCGCGTTGCTCTTCGGGAACTTTGGCCAATTCCCGCTCGAAGATCTGTTCGATGAAGGCATCCAGCTTCTTCTTCCGCTCTTCCAGGATCTTGGCTGCTTCGGCTTCAATCTCGGCCGCCTGGGCTCGATCCGCATCCGTGTACAGCGTGACCAGACGTTGAGCCGGATTACGCCACTCCTTCCAGTTCAAGGCGGGTTCGAAGATTGCCCGCATCCGGTAATAGTCCACCTGTGGGATCGGGTCATAACGATGATTGTGACACTCGGCACAGCCGACCGTCAGCCCCAGCAGTGACGTCGAGACGACCTTGATCGTTTCCGACACCACGGCATTGCGGGCGATCTTCTGGTCGGCACCCTGACCAGTCCCATCGGCCACGGTTCGCAGAAAGCCGGTCGCGATCAGCAGGTCCTGGTGTTCGGCCGTCAGGTTTGCATGGGGCAACGGGACAAGTTCGTCGCCCGCCAGTTGCTCGAGGACAAACTGGTTGAACGGCATATCAGAGTTCATCGCCCGCAAGACCCAATCGCGATACTTGTACGAGTACTTTCGGACTGGATCGACCTCCGTATAGCCGTCCGAGTCGGCATAGCCAGCCAGATCCAGCCAGTGTCGACCCCAGCGTTCTCCGTAATGCGGAGACGCCAGCAACCGATCGAATAGTCGCTCGGTCGCATCGGGCGCAGGGTCCTGGAGGAATTCGTCCACATCCTCGGGGGCTGGCGGCAGACCATGCAGGTCGAAAGTGACGCGTCGAATCAACGTCAGTCGTTCCGCGTCCTCCGAAATCCCCAAGCCTTTTTCCTGCAATTCCAGTAGCACAAACGCATCGATCGGCGTGCGAATTCGATCCGCCTGCGTCACCGCCGGAATCGAGGGTCGCCTGACTGGTTGAAACGACCAGAACGACCGTTCCTCGTCGGTGATTTCGCCCACGGCGGCGACGTCAGCCGGCTCTTCGCGGGCAGTCAGCGCACCTGCTGCAATCCAGCGTTCGATCAGATCGATTTCACGCGCGGCCAGCACTTTACCGTTTGGAGGCATTTCACCGGCGCGAAGGCGTTTAATCAGCAGACTTTCCTGGGGGTTCCCGGCCACAAAGGCCGGGCCGGATTCCCCCCCCGCTGCCATCAGCCGGCGCAATCGCAGGTCCAGTTTTCCTTCGCGAGCGTTCTCTTCACCGTGACACTGCAAGCAGTGTGTTTTCAGGATGGGACGAACATCTCTCTCATAGGTCACGGGGCCGTTTGGGGCTTCGTCCGCGGCACGTAGGGTCGTGCCCATGCAGAGCACGGCGAATGCAATCAACCGTGCGAGAGGGGTAGGCAACATGAGAACGATCCAGGCGGGACAGAACCGGCAGGCGACACATCAAAGACTACCTGCCAATGCCTGCGATTCACAAGCCCGAATCGACGGACAACCGGGCAAAAAATGGACTGGCACAGCGCGGCACTCATCGCCACCGAGAATTCACTCGCCAGCAGACGATTGTAACAAAACTCAGACTTCACTTGACGTTGGGCCGAGTCCTGCAAACACTATTCTGTCTGAAATTCCCATCACAATGACGACGTCGTCGGGCACTGTTCCTTGTTGCCTCGCGTCATTTGTCACCCTTCCAGGCAATTGAGGCCCCTCATGTTGCATCGTATCGGACTCATTCTGATGTGTCTTATAGTGGCGGTGTTGATAGGAACTGCCAACGGTCAAGAGACACCACCCGAACAGCCCACATCGGTTCGGCTGAGCCAGCCGATTCCAGTGACGATGCGCTTGACCAAGGGGAATGCGGTCATGCAGGCAATGTTATTGAGTGTTGATGAAAATGGTATCAGTGTGATGACTGCACAGGGGCGAACCGTCGATTTCGCCAACAGCGCTGTTAAGACCGTGCGCAGCGCGGATGGTTCCATCTTTTACACGCCTGCCAAGGATGACGCAAACGAACTGATTCAACGGCTCACCCGGCTGCAACCGTCGACGAATTCCCCCAACAGCGTTCCTGGACAGCCAACTGGATCGGTTCCCGCGCAGCCGCCAATGACAAGTGGACTACCGGGATTCGGCCCCGGGCGAATTCCGTTCAGGATGGGTGGATCAGCGCCGGCAGGTGGTCATTCGCAAATGCCCGCAATGCCTTCGATGCCGAAACCACCAAACTTCAGTAATCCGCCCATGAATTCGATGGCACATGCCCAGTCGCCGGGCATGCCATCGGGCATGCCACCGGGGATGCCAGCGCCCCCGTCAGCGCCGGCGGGATCACACATGCAGTTTCCGCAGACCCCTCCCAATCTGGGAATGCCGCCAAATGCCAGGATACCTCCCCATGTGGGAATGCCACCCAATCCGGGGATGCCTCCAAACATGGGGATGCAGACAATCTGGGAATATCAGTGTCTGAGTTGCCGTCACAAGTTTACGTCGACGACAGAAATCCATCCGGGGTCTCGTTGCCCGAAATGCAATATCCTGATTACCTCCGTCAACGGCAAAACTTCCCCCAATATGCCAATTTCAGCCTACCGGGCAGGATCGATCGTTGGGGCCGTGATCGGTGTTGGCATTGTGATTCTGGCGATTGTCGCGATTGTCGTTCGCAGCACATCATGACCGATACGGGACTGCCGAGCCTCCGTCCTGCCGAAAGTCCCGACCGCAGGCCCGGTGATCCTGCCTGAATCATCAGCTTCCCAATTGGCGTCGCAGGTCTTCAAACTTGTCCTGCAGGTCACGAAACTCGGACCGAACCGAATTGATCTCGTCTTTCAATTCGCGTACCAGGTCCTCCAATGCCGTAACTCGACCTGACGTTCCTGGATCCGTCCGTTCCTCGACAGGAACCGGGCGCGCTGTCATGGCACGGGGGACTTCCATTCCTTCGTCTTCGGTTTCTTCAGCCAGCATGGTCATCCGGTCGTGGTTTTCGCCGGACGGATACAGGTTGTGATCGACTTCAATTCCGCGCCGTTCCAACCGTCCATTGGCTTGCACCAGGTCCAGTTCCTGCAATCCCTGCAGTGCCAGCCTGAGGACTTCCTGAGTCTCGATCGGCACCATTCGGCTGGCGCGCGTCCGCAACTCACCCAATTGCTGACGACCGCGCAGCAGCAATTCCGTCATGATTGCGAGCTGAGGCTCCGACAACCTGGTCTTGTGCCGCATATAGTGGCGGTAACGCTCGGTCCGCCCGCCCTCAGTATGCAGGCAACCGACAAGCCCGATCTGCTGCAACTGCGTTAATGTGTCCGCCACATCCTCTTCACTGTAGTTGGAAACCGGATCGCGGTTGTTCTTCTGATTGCAACCCGTCGTGATCCCCTTCAGAGTCATGGGATACTGGTCAGGGACCGTGAAGGCCTTTTCCAGCAACACCCCCAGGACGCGCCGCTGCTTCCGCGAGAGTTCGTTCAACGTGATCAGTTCAGATGCGGAATCAGCCACTGGTTTCTCCCCGGAATCGGACGAAAGAGACAGGATCGACGGGAAGAATAGAGAAATCTGCGTGTTCTTGCCAAGTCGACCCGTTCAGTCGGTCGTGCGAGGTCTGCGGACCACACCTGCCTGCACCCGGCATTATCAGCGGACTCACCGCTCTGCCACAGCAATCGGATCTTTCAGATGCGTCAACGCCCCTCGAACTGACTATCGAGCCGCCCGCAACTGTTGGCGAATCACCTTGTTATCATCGACTGCCGTGGTCTCAATGAATTCCGTGTCGATCGGATCAAACGGGTCGAACGCGTCATCGCGTTCTCTTTCAGATTGAGGAGGCGCTTCCGTCGACCGGTAGGGTTTTCGCGTGGCGGTGCTGCGAACGGGATCGTCATCGGGTTCGTCCAGCGGGTGCCGCTGGATCTGGCGAGGTCTGGCGACAACCGCTTCAACGGGATCCGGTTCGTCATCGAAGTCGTTCAACGGATGCGTTTTCGTCCGAGGTGGCGTCGTCACCACTGCCGGCGCTTCATCATCGAGCGGGTGACGGCGCTTCGTATTCGTGACGACGTTCGGCCGCTTTCGAGCGGACGATTGGACCATGGAATCGACGTCCGTCTCCGCCGCCTGCATTCGACCATTCGACATTCCACGCAGTTTGATCCGGGTTTGTGGCCCGATTTCTTCGCCATCATCAATCTCGTCCAATCGTCGTGGTGGCGAAGGCGGAGTGGGGATGAGCGGTGGCTCGGCAGGTGTGGCCGGTTTGGCAATCGGCGGTTGGGCTGCCTGTGCGGCACGCAGTTCCTGAACCATCTGTTCCAGTTGCGCAATCCGGGCATCATCATCCGTCATCGGCCGGGGCCTGGACTCCGTTTCATACCCAGCCAACTGAACTTTGCCGGCATTCGGATCGTCCGCCGGAGATCCGAGATCAGTGGATTCGCCGTTCAGCGAGATCGTCGTCGTCTTGCGGCGCTTGTTGACCGACGTCAGATCTTCGGGAATTGTCTGCTCGACCCGGGAATCTGTCAGAGGTGCCTTTCTGGATGACTTACCGGTGTCGAATCCCATCAGTCCGATCGACGTCATTTCCGAAAACACCACGGGGCCATTCTTCGGGGTCAATCGAATTCGCAGGGCACAGGTGGCATCGTAGACTCCGCGCCGCATGTATGGCACGAACACGTTGTACGCTGGCCCCAAAGTTCCATACGTGTAATGCTGAGCCCACGAACCGCTGTCAAAGTCAAATTGATGAAGCGGCTTTTCGGCCTCTTCCCCCTGCCCCTGATCGTCAAACAGATAAATCCGCACGTCACCATCCACCGAGACTGGCAGGGATGTGTTTGTGAGGAACAGGATCTGTCCGGCGAAACCCTGGCACGGAACTCCTTTCGGATCGCGTCCTTCCGCGGGTTCCCACAGGCAAACAACCTTGATGGCGGGATGACGCGCGGTCGCTTTGCGCGTTCGCCAGTCGATTTTTGTGATGTCCAACGTCGAACACCCGACCGTAGTCAGCAGCAGCCCGCACACAAGCAGGCTCGAGACGCTTCGAGGGATGGACAACATGGGAACTCTCCAAAACTCAATCGGGACAACCGGCAGACTTCAGACAATGATGTGGGGTGATTTATTCCACGGGATGCCGCTTGGACTTCCGATTGAACAACGAAAGTCTTGATTTCGTATCACCTTTGGCCTGGATCACGGCTGACGTGTCCTCTTCCGTATACCTCAAGCGGGCTGTCACCGGGTTGACTTCGGGATCATGGATCACAGCTGTGCTGGGGTCCGGCTGTGGCGGTGGCGGCAAGGTATTGTCGATTCCCGGGGCGGGTGCCGGTGCCGGCAACGGCTCTGGCGGATTGCTGCCTGGCCCAAACAGCGGCGGTGCCTTGGGATCATTGAAGATGTCTTCCGGACAGGGCAAGGATCGCAGGGGGCCGTGCAGACCTTCCGCTTCACTTTCGATGAAGTTGATGCGGGCCATTTCCACTTCCTTGATTGTTTCTTCATCGATCGGACCACTGATGATTCGTGGAGTCAGAAAGACGAGCAGTTCCACACGCCGGGTGGTTCGCGAATCAAAGCGGAACAGGCTCCCCAGGAAGGGGATCTCCGACAGGAACGGAGCCTTGTTCGTGAAGGATTCGTCCTTGGTATTGATCAGTCCACCGATGACCACCGTGTTGCCCGTCGGAACACTGATCGTCGTCTGCAGGCGGCTGATGTCCAGGATCGGAGACGAAACCACCTTGCCTGTGGCGTCGGTCGACAGGGGAACACCCTGCTGGCGATACTGGCTGCGCTGAGCATACAGCATCATCACCACGTTTCCGTCGGCCGTGATGCGTGGCATCACCTGCAACTGCACCCCGGCGTCCTTGGGTGTCACCACGGGCGTGTTGACGCCAGTGGTGCCGTTTGCCGTGAAACTGGTGATCACGGGAATTTGCTGCCCGCTGAAGATTTCCGCCATCTGATTGTCCAGAGCACGGATTTGTGGTCGGCTCAGAACCGTAATCTTGCGATGTGCGGAAAGGGCACGAATCAGAACGTTGACCGCATCTGATCCAGCCGACAGGACCAGCCCGCCAAAGCCCAGGTCGCTGTTGACTCGACCGAGCGAAAAGTTCGTCAATCCCTGGGCCGCAACCGCGGCGGGCGCGGTTGCCAGGTTGTTCCCGAGTGGCAGGCTGGGGTTATTGAAGTTGAAACCGGGCTGACCGGACTGGGACAAGATCGTGTTCGTCGTGGTCTGCACACCATTGGGAGATGTGGAGGTCGTGGCATTCGTGACCGGCGTGTCCTTGATACTGCGGTTGAACAGGATCGGATCCTGGAAACCGAGTTCAATACCGAACTCGTCCGTGTTCTGCAGTTCGACTTCGACCAGCAGCGCCTGGATGACGACCTGTCGCGGCTGTGCATCCAGCTTCAGGATCATCTGTTCAATGTTCTTGAAGTAGCGCGGCGTGGCACTCAACAACAGGCTGTTGTTGGTCGTATCGGGTACGACCACGACTTCTTTTTCCATCGCTTCCACGGAACTCATCAGGTTCGGATCCGCCTGGGCGATGTCCCGCTGCGATTGATAGAACTGGGCAATCGACTGGGCGATCAACGTCGCCTGGCTGTTTTGCAGGCGAATCACCACGTTCTGCCGGGCGCGCAGGTCGCTTTCATCCAGTCGCAAAAGGATTGCCTCGACCACCCCCAGCGCATCCCGGGCACCCACGGCAATCACGCTGTTGGTCCGCTTGTCGACCGAGAATTTCAACGGGACAAGGCTGCTGCTGGAATCGGCGGCGCCTTCCAGGGCGATCCCCAGGTTCTGGCGCTGTTGCTGGCCCTGCCCCTGACCCTGCTGCTGATTGTTGAACAGTGCATTCAACTGCTGCACCATCAGTTCCGCGTCGGCATTGGCGAGCGTAAAAACTTTGATTTCGGAGACCGTCGTTGTGGGACGATCCAGTTGCTTGATCAACTCTTCCACCAGAGACATGCTCTGATCCGATGCGGAGACGATCAGGCTGTTGACGCGAGAATCGGGGGTGATCCGGATGTCGGCCAGGATGCCCGATCGAATCTTCTCGCCCTTTCCGTTTAAACTGAAGATCTGCAGCACGGCAGATTTCACGTTCTTGAACTGTTCGTCAATCTGAGCGGTATTCAACCCCTGCAGCGCACCATTCTGGTTGCCGCCGCCACCACCGGTTCCTGAAGTCGGGGGAGCGATCACGCTTTGGATGGCGGCGTTCATCACCGCCGCCAGTTCCGAGGCGACTCCGTTTTTCAACGGAAAGATTTTCAGTTGATTGACCGCTGCCGTTTCATCGCGGTCGATCTTGCGAATCAACGCGGCAATCTCATCCAGATCGCGAGGCTGAGCCCGCACGATGACCGCATTGGCTCGGGTGTCGGCGATGACCAGAACCTTCGCGCCCAGATTGGGACGCTCCAGATAGAATTGCGTGATCAATTCTTCGACTTGTTTGGCAATTGCAGTCTTCAGTCGAAACACCTGGAATTCCGTCTGGGGATCCACCGGTTGGTCCAGTTCCTCGGCCAGATCCAGGATCGATTCCAGGTCTGCTTCCGGTGCGATGATCAAAAGCGAATTCGGCTTGGAGATCGGCAGGATCGCCGCACTCTGTCGGGGTTGAGTCGCGCGGCCGGGGAATTTCGTCAGCCGGTCGTAGACGGTCGTCAACAGGTCCGCCAGCGAGCCGGAATCGACGTTTTTCAAGTACAGCAGATGCACCCGGGGCGCAGTCGCTTCACTGAGCTTTTCCAATTCGCGAATGACCTTCATGACCTGCTCGACATCCTTCTCATTTCCGCGCAGGATCAGAACGCCCAGGTCATTGACAGCTTCGATATTCACTTCCCCCTTCAGGTTCCCCAGGGTGTCTCCCAGGGCGATGGGGATGTTGGCGGTACCGCGCTTTGGAAAATCCTCGTCGGCCGCTCGTGATTTCCGCAGTTCTTCAATTTCAGCGGGCAACTGATCGGCGATCTGACATACGTATTTGGAACTGGCCTTGATCTGCACGGGATCCGCATCCACAGGTTGATCCAGGGTCTGCAGCAACTTCCTGGCAGCCTCGGCCTCACGCGGCTTGCCGTCGATCAGCAGTTCCCTGTACTCCTCGTCGATGGCAATTGTTAAATAGGATTCTTCGTTCGAGGTTTCGTCCGCCGTCGAAATTCGGAACGCCGGCAGTTGATTCCGTCCCGATTCGATCAATTGAGCGCGCGGTTTGAATGTGCGGTAAAACTGCTTCGACAGGTCCTTCACCGTTCGGTTTTTCGGCCGAAACGTGAGATAGGCCGATTCCTCCGGTCCGTCCTCTGTGAACTGTGCGGGAGGCGACGATTCCGGGTTGACATCGTCATGCGAGACCTGCCGAACCCGTTTTGGAGCAATCTCTGTTCGCTCCCGGCGCGGTTTCGGTACAGAATTGTCATTGCTGGCGGCCGCGGTCTTGCGGGTGATGGAATCGACCCGAATTTCATTGGGCGTTGTTGGAATGACGGCCGGTGCAGTCGCCTGTTGCGATGTGTTCTGCGGTGGCAAGACCGCTGGTGCATACCGGGGCTTCTGCGCTCCCAGATCCAGCATGATCAAGTAGTCGCCCTTTTCGATCATCCGAAATCCGAGCGGCTCCATGTCTTTATTCAGGATGCGGACGGCATCATGCCGGTTGTACTTCGCGGAATCGCGGCGGCTGTACCGTCCCTTGGGAATGCGATCCATAATCAGCTCTGACTGTGACTGCGTTGCCACTTCCGTCAGGACATGCTCCCAGGTGGAATTGAAGAAATTCAGTTTGACGTTGCGCAATTCAGCTTCGGCCGAGTGCCCAATGGCGGACGGTGTCGAAACGGTTGTTGATTCCCTCGACTCCCGGGCTGTTTCCCCCTTCGGTTCCTTGTCGGTCCTGGAGGCCTTGGTAGCCGCGGAGGCCATGGGAGGCAAAGGAGCGTCAAAGCCCCCTCCCAATGTCCACATCAAGACCGAAGAGGCGGTGGCCAGTGACAGACTTTGGATCGCAAGCGACATCGGTCGGAAGACGAGTCGTCGCGATGTACGGTTGTGCTGGTTCATGCTTTGCCGATTCCAGAAGGTGATCGAGCGAAAATTGCAGGGAACTGAAGAGCCAACAATCTCGGCGCAGTCGCGCCAGTCGTTGCTATCGGCAAACTCAACGCACCCCCTTGACCGCAAAACCTGTCCACTCATCCCAAATTAAGGTTGGTTCTGTCTGAAGCTCGTCGCCTGAACTCTTCCTGAAGTTGGAGAACGCGACTCCATCCGAGATCGGCAGAAGATGCCGATCCCCTATCCCGTTCGCCCGGGGGGGGCGCATCGAGATGGCGCAGAATGGTCGTCAACCTGAGAATGACACAATGTCTCTATTGTGTTGCTTCTCGCGATAGAATCTGCCCACGTCCGATGGAATGAGTGCCCGGTGGAATCGAAGCGGAATTCCAATTCCGTTCTGGTCTGGAACATCCCCGTCAGCGGCACCAAGGTCGGCATCCTCGCGGTGTTTGCAAGATCCGGCCGACCGGACGTGATGGCTCAATTCTCGTTCACTTCACCCCAATCCGTGTTCCAGAATGAACGCGTCATCCTTTCAACGCCGCTTGTAACCAGCGGTTTGCAATGGAATCCAAGTCTGGTGGAGTTTGTAACGGCATCTGGAAATAGTGCTGCTCAATGGCTGATATGGACTCAGCCAGTTGAAGTCGGCTGGCCTCATCGAAACCAGCGTTGGCATCCAGATCTTTCAGGAACCCGAGTGCGGTGAACGGAGTCAGATTGGCTGGCAACGTGAATTCTCGCTCCGGGGCGGATGGACGACCTGCCAGCCCACGCCAGAACGCGGCTGCGACGATGAGTGCGACGGCGGAACCGAGGACCAGCCACAGCAGCCACTGACTGGAAGACTTGCCATAGCGAGCTTCCAGCAACACCTCGGCCGGCACACTCTTCAGGTCGGCATCGACGTATCGCTGATAGACCGATTCCTTGACGGGCAATCTGGCAGATCCGAACTTGAATGTCGCCGGTCGTTTTCCATCGGGCTTTGCGGCTGCTGCCAGCGATACCATCCATTGCCGTTCCGAACGGATTGCGTTCTCGGAGGATTCCTTGTCGAATTCGAGCACCGACACGCCGCGGTCGTCAATCTTCTCGACCGAGAATCCCGGTGAATTCAAATCGAGCAGCTGATCCAGTTCGGGAGCCAGCCCACGCGACGTCGCACGGATTTCCAGCAGCAGTTTCCCCTTGTCCGACTGGCGTTCGTCGAGCGTCTGCATGATCACGATATCTTCGGCCGGGCGCGACGGTGGATTGTCCGACTTCGAATCGAGTGGCAGCATCGGTGATTCGACGGGCAACACCGCGTAACCGGATGTATCCAGAAAATCAAAATCCATCCGCAGTGAGGCCAGCTTGTCGACCTCCGGGCCCTTGGATTTGAGCAACAGATAGGCATACGGCGTCGACCGCCAGCCATATTCAGGCAGTGCCCGCGAATTCACGCTCGCCTCCTGGAACGTCACCGACAGGACTTCAAAGTGTTCATCCAGCGCCTTGGTGGCGAATTCACGGAACTTGTCACGATAGTTTTCCAGGGGCCGGCCAAAGTTATAGAAATACATCTGGGAATTCTGCTGGTTCTGCAGATACTTGCCGAAGCCGCCGGATTCTCGCTCAATTTCCTTCGTGTGCAGCAGGTTCACGAAGACACCGAATGGCTTTCCGTGTCCCACGGAGTCGGGACCATCCAGCCGAGTTTCCAGTTTGATTTCCGTCACCAGATCGCTGTAGTAATCGTGCAGCTTTCGCGCCTCGCGCGCCAGCTTGTGATCGCCCACGACTTCGAAGCCCGCCTTCAGGTAGCGTTGTTTCAATTCGGGCTTGGCGTCACTGGCTCGCGTGAACAGGTTGTTCGCAAACTGGGATAGATGTCGCTCTGCCGGTTCGCCAGTCAGCGTGGCCAGGGCCGCACGAATCAAGGCCGGCTGGCGCAGATCGGCACTCTTATCGGGCGTGATCCGTGCCAGATCGACGCTTCCCAGCGAGGCATAGAACCACATTTCAAACGGCAATACTGTTTGTTCGTCGACCGGGATTTCGGGAACGGCGGCCACGTAAGCCGCAGCGGATTTGGCGAACAAGTCGAACGCGTCGCTGCGCCGGGTCGAGAAGTCACTGCTCTTTTCGGCTTCCTTTTCGTATTCGATTTCGTCATGCAGCAGGGCCGCATCCGCGAGGATCAAGGCCCAGTGGCCCGGATGTCGTTCCAGGCCCCGCTTGACGACTTCACGCGAAACTGCGTACCCGTGCTCGACTTCAGCCCGGATATCCCGCTGTTTACGATTCGTGCTGTTCTGTCGCTGCACATCCGGCATGCGCCAGACGGTCGCCAGGTTTCCCCGCATCTGCTGGATCAACTCCGCCAGAGTCCGGGGCTTCAAAGCGTCGATCGAACCAAACACGCTTTCGATCGCTTCCAGCCGATAGACCTCAGCGCGGCTGTGTGCCGTGGTGAACGCATTGGTCAGCAGCGTTTCGTTGATGCTCTCAATCGGCAGAGCCTGGATCCGTTTGATCCAGGCCGCCAGTTCCACCAGGTTCCGCTCCTGCTTGGAACGAGTCAACGGAATCCGATCTGCGCGTCGCTCGTACGCGAAATAGTACATGTACGGGTTGTAACCGTCACGTTTCTCATTGGGGTTGTGAGTCGATGTCCAGACCCGGACGAATTCCTCGGCCAGATCTTTCGCCCGCCTGGGATGGCTGGTGGCCAGTCGTTCGATGTAGGGGAATGCGAGTGCTTCGTCCTGCATCTTTAAGTGCAGTTGAGCGAACATTTCGTGAAACCGGGGTTTCAGATCGTCGGTGATCAGATCGAGCCAATCCTGAGCCGGCTTCAATTCCAGCATCTCTTCGATCTTGATCGGGCTGGCTCCGCCCCCACCATAACTCATGCGGCTGGGCGAGTAATCGTCATCGAACATGAAGTAATTGCCATAGCGATCGCGCCGCCAGCCCCGCATCCCGGCACTATTGTCGAGTTGATGACTGGTACTGGCTTCCTTCAGCCACGCCACTGCCATGACTGTCAGAGGATCGCGCCATGCCTTGGCCTGCTCGCGCGATCCTCGCAGCAGTGCGTCGACAGCGGTCTGCTGCAGTTCCAGGCCCCGCTTGCGGTATTCGCTGTCCTGCGGCCGAGACGACAAATTGCCGGATGTGGCGGAACCGATCGCAGTCAGTAATTCCTTGCCACGTTCGATCCGCTGCTGAAAACTGTCATCCAACCAGCTTTGGCCCAGTTCCTTACGGATCTTGGGTGCCAGTTCAACGGCACGAGTGAGGGCTTCATCACGTGTCGACTTTGCCAGCAGATACTGCTTCTTGGCGTATTCCCGCTGCAAGTCGGGCTTCGTGGCCTCGAGTGTTTCGGAGTCGTTGGCTTCGTTGGCGGGGCTGGCTTTGGTCGATGGAGAGTCTGCGGGTGGTTCCGGCGGCATCGGAATTTCCAGGACCGCCTGCGTCGCCTGCCAGGCCTGTTCCAATCCAACGGTCTGCTGATCTTTGGTGTACTTCGACAAGACATGCCGCACGACCAGATTCAGTCCGGGGCCGTCCTGGGCGGCTTTAGCTTCGTCGAGTGTCGGCAAATAGTCACCCGCCAGCGGCTCCTGGCGTGCCGCACATAACAGTCGTGCAATGTCCCTGGCCGTCAATTGATAGGGTGATCGCGGCAGAGTTTCCTTGACCTCTGTCGGCTTGTCGGCCGTACCCGTTGCCGTTTTCACTGCAGGAGCAGGCTCGACCCTGGCGAGTTTTGGACCAGCTTTGGCTTCGACAATGGGAGGTTCGGCCAGAAGTGCGTCGAGGTCAAATCCCGAGTTGATTGAATACAGCAGGATCATTCCCGCCTTGCGGATGACATCGTCGTCAAGTTCGCCGGGTGTCGCGAGCAGCAGTCCCAGCACGTCTGGCATGGTGAACAGGTTCTTTTCGAGGTATGCGGCCCCCGGCCCCTGGCCCATCGACGACAGAGTCTGTTGAATCTTGTAAATGTCAGCGCCCTGAGTCACCAGTTGCTGCAACATGTTCGGTTCGATGTTCATGCGGCCGATGGCCCCCGACTGCAACGAGGTGATCATCTGGCTGTAAAGCGCCTTCGCTTCCTCGGCTTCCAGGTTCGCAATGTACTGACGGACGTCCGTCCACTCGGCCAGAGTCACGTGACGCTGCAGCTTCGTCAGTTCACGCTGAAACGCCGCGTCTTCGGCAGCCTTTCGCTTCGCGTCCGCGGCTTGCCTGGCGGCCTGTTCCTTTTGGGCCTGCTCGGCCTTTTTCGCCGCCGCGGCAGTCTCTTCCGGGGTGGTCGTCGCCCCCGGCTTGGTCGCGTCGACAGTTTTGGGCTCGTTTTTGGGGGCCTCAGCCGGTTTCACGTCGGCAGTCACGGTTGGACTGTCGGCTGAGGAACCCGATGTTTCCTCAATTGCCTCCATCACCGGTTCAACGGGGGGTGGAGTTTGCCAGGCCTTCAGGATCGCGGTGGGGCGACGATCAAAGTTCAATTGTTTGATCTGCTGCAATCGACGGGTTTTACGCTCGGCTTTGGCCTTCGCGGCATCGGAAGTGGCTGTTGGCGTGGATGAGGCGACCTGCGGTCCGTCGGAATCCGCTGGTAGTGGCACTGACTGCAGTTCTTCGACCGGGTCTGGTACTTCGACTTGACCGTGAATAGACACCGGACTGATCCAGGACATCGCGGCAATCACGAACGGCACGACGATCAACGAGATTCGCGAACGAAGAAACACTGGCGGGATCATGCTGACGTTCGCCTTACTTCATGACTCGGGAACTTGAGAAAGATTCTCGTTGAGTGTTGGACGTGAGCCGGGGGTAAGATAGACACTCGTCCGTCCGTGATATCTCGGACGCGTCAGGATGGGCAGGACTCAGCCCTACACGTGTCACATTGCCGAGGGACTCAAGTCCCCCGCTCAAGAATACCTCAAGAGCCTTTTTCATCCGGCGGTGGTCCCGAACCGGCGCCGCGGGCATCTTCCTTCTTCTCTTCCGATTTACCCTGACCACGCTTCTTGCCCTGTCCCTTGCATTTCCCCTGGCAGGTGCCAGAGCAACAACCCTGACATTGCTTGGGAAGCGGTAGCGCCTGCAGTTCGGACAGATCCATGCGTGCCAGCCGAATTGCCGACTCCAAGTCCCCTTCCAACAGGACGGCCTCTTGATCTTCCCCTTTGGCTCGGGCGGCTTCCGCCAGCAGTTTGTAATTCTGGCGGGCCGCTTCGATGTCCGGTTCCCACGCCGAACGGGGTTCCCCTTCCAATCGCTGCAACCACGTCATGAAGTACTGCGCGTGAGCGGTCGTCTTTCTCAAATCCGTGTTAAACTCCGCCGGAACGGAATTCCCCGCTGCATCAGCCTCTTCCTTCAACGCGGCGAGTTCGTCGTAGGCCTCGGACAGCCCCCGGTTGTTCAATCGCGCCTTCGCCCGTTCCAGTCGAACTCGACGAATCAGGTCCACCCGATCGGATGGAATGCTGCCGAGTGCCGCATCGTAGGCGGTGATCGCCTGCGCATACTTTTCCTGGCGGACATACTCTTCGGCGGCCTGGATCTGGATCGACGCATCATCCAGAGCCACCAATGCCTGGCCCGGTCCATAGTGGTAGGCAATTCCCGCCGCCGGTGTGATCAACATCACGACCATCAGGACTGTTCGCATGGTCAGGTCTCCTTGTGAATCGACTCTGTCGCAATGTGGCTCGGCTTTTCAGCAAGCGTCGGCATTGGAATTACGATGGATTTGAAATTGACACAACTCCGTCACGTTCTTCGCCATTGCAGTCAGACAGAATACTAACATTTCTAAGTCGCCATGGAATCACGAAGTTCGTCGGTTCATGATTTTGGCTCGCGATTGGTCGTTTGTGGTGTTCGGTTAGATTTGCGATGGTCATCCCCGTTCCGAGTCACCGTCGTGGCAAAACTCCAGCCAACACGAGCCGGTCGGACTCCCGGCCGCCAGCCGGATCCATAGGCGTGCAACGCCCATGGCAGGCCCGCCAGGACAATGGCCCCGAGCAAACATGCGAGTAGCGCATATTCTCGTCGCGTCAGTGTGATGAACGTTTTGGATCGACCGGACGACGAGACGAACCGGACGACGTCGGTCGGAATCTGCTTTTCGTTGCCGTCATGGTATTCGCCACCCAGGCGAACGGCGGACTGACGCAACGTCGCAATATCCTGTCGTGACTGGCGACCATCGATAAAACTGCCCGCACTGGAATCCCCGACCCCGACGATCAGCAGATGGTTGATCGAAGCGGGCAGTTTCGGCATCCCCGTCGCCGGAACCGTATCGCCATCCGTCACGATCAACAGCGTGGCATCATCGGGTTTCCACGGATGAGCGATCTTGGCGGCTGCCTCGATCCCGTCAAACAAGTGCGTGTTCCCGGCGTCAAACGCCCATTGCATCGGCAGATCGGTCAGGATGTTGCGGATCACTTCTCCATCGACCGTATCGACCACGACGGGTTTGGCCCCCGTGTAGAACGCAATCACGCTGACCTTGAAGTCGGCCCCGGATCGGGCCAGGAACGAATCGATCAGGTCCCGGGCACGCGCACGTCGTGACTGCTTTTTCGTCGGGCCGGCATCCTGCAACCGCATGCTGGGCGAAACATCCAGTAGAATCATCAGATGTCTGAGCTTGTTCTTGTCGACCACCGCTGAATGATGGACCTTGGGAGGCAGCCACATCAAAGTGGTCAATCCCCATGCCAATGCGGCACAAGCAATTGCCCGCAAGAACGGCACGGTCGCAGTCCATTTGCGAGGAACTCCCGATGGTCCGAATGCCAGCATTGCCACCCGGCGAACCCGCTGTACGTGCCAGGCCTCGGCCCCCAGGACCGTCAGCAGCACGACGATGGCCAGCAGTTCGGCTACCATGGCGTGTACCTCAAACCGAACAGTGTGGCGATACTTGAACCGAGCAGTGTCAGAGCCACCATACAGACAGGCTGATAGAAGTCCTGACGTTCCGGAGCGGTCCGTTCCATCCTGGCCATCTGCATGCCGTCGATTTTCTTGAAGATCTCACGCAGTCCCTCGGGATCTCCCGCTTCGAATACTTCGCCTCCGGTCAGGTGCGACAGGTTGACGACCACGTCTGGCACATCTCCATCGGCGACATGGATCGCAAACAGCACGATCCGATCGGCGGCCAGTCTGCGGGCCAAGTCCACGTCATTCCCGTTAAACAGATCGGCACTCAAGCCGTCAGTCACCAGGATGATGATCCGGTCCCCATCCTGTCGCTCGGTCAAGACCTTTTGGCAGGCGGTCACCGCCTTGCCGATCTCGGTCCCCCCCATCCAGACGGGGAGCCGTTCCGGCCGCATGAATGGGGGGCTGAACCGCACGGCCGACGTATCATTCGTCAGCGGCACCCAGTGCAGGACGTTGTTGCCGAAGAACGTCAATCCAAAGGCGTCACCGGCGCGATAATCAATAAACTCGTTGATCGCCGCCATCGATCCGTCGTAGCGAGACCCTTCGCCGAACGGTGCCGTCATGCTGTACGAAACGTCAACGCACAGTTCGATGTTGGACATCACTCGTTTACTGACGGGTTTTCCCAACCGTTCTGGACCGGCGAGCAGGACAATCACTGCCGCTGCCAAAAGTGTTGGCAGCATCTCGGCGAATCCGATGACGGCCGCCATCAGTCGTGATGACCGCACACCGGAAAAATCGACCGGCAGAGCCACCGGCAGACGGTCCCGCCCGCGCACCTGTCGAGACAACAGGACGATCGGGATCACCAGCAGGGTCAGGACCCAGGGTTGACCAAACGACATCTTCAGGTCCCCTGTGCCGAAGTCGCGGCCGTCAGCCCACCAGATGGTACCACGTCGGGCGAGGAATCCTGTTCCTCATCCGGCAGGTGCCGATACGGGGTCAGGATCGCGGCAACATCGACCTGATGAGCCCCTTCTGGTCGATACAGCCAAACTTCCATCTGACGCAACAATTCACCCGCCTGCGGGTGGTCACGCAATGTCGCGAGGGCGGTCACGGGATCTGCATCCACAAGGTCCAGTCGCTTTCGCCAGTAACCGAGCAACATCCGTTCGAGTTCCGCCTGTCCCTGCGGAGTCAACCGGCCCGCCATCGCTTCCACGACCAGTGGCTGCATACGTTCGGCCAGTGATGGGATGCGCGAGACGCTTGCCTGAGCAGATTTCTGTCGACGTCCCCCGAGTACCAGCCACAGCGTGACCACCGTCCACACGGCAATCCCCAGACTCATTTCCAGCCGATAGCCACCGACGGACGGCAACTTCTTCGGTTTCAGGCTCGACGGTAGAAGCTGCCCGGCGGGATAACGCGTAGTCACGTCCACCAGGATGGGGGGAACCGATTCCAGGGACGTCCGATCTTTTCGCTGCAGATAATCCCGCAAATCGTAGCGGCCGGCTTCCAGTCCATAGTACTCCAGGTCATACCGAAACCCACTGCCGTGCCGAAACGTTCCCAGGATCCGAAACACCGCGGGCGATTTGCGATCTTCGATCGGCCTGGCTTCGATTTCAGAACCGTCGATCACCAGTTGCTTGATCTCCGCTGCGACACCGACCGTCGACGACGAAGCAATCTTGCCGGTCTTGTTTGGCTGCGGGTCTTCACCACGGGCGCTCACACACAGCGATGCCAGCCCGCAGGCGATGCAGGCCATCGTCAACAATCGTCTCGATTCTGCGAGAGGTCGTAATCGTAGCATCAGCGCGTCCCCTGACCGAGAATCCCGCGCGAGCGGAAGAAATGGCGCAGCCGGGGAACGTAGGGCTGATCCACATCGATCAACAGGTGATGAATCGCCCCCCGCTGCAATTCGCTGGCGATTGCTTCCGGATCGCTCCATTTGACGCCGCCGCGCGAGACCACTGTCCGCCCGGTTTCCGCTTCGCGGGCCCGCAACCAACCGGCACCTGACAATCCCCGTTCGGCCGGATCGCGGAACTGCAGGACAACGCAGTCATGCTGTTGGGCCAGGCTCTTCAACACGGGAAGCGATTCGGGTTCGTGCAGGTCGCTCAACACAATCAAAAGCGTTCGTTCAGACAGTTGCGGTGCCAACTGAGCGACTCGGCCCGCCAGTTTTGTCGGCTCATTGCAGTTGTAAGTCCGTAACCGATGCAGCCACCCGAGGACCGTTTCCCGGGACAGACTGGGCCGAACATGCAGGGTTGATTCACCAACCCCCAGCACGCCGACCGGACTGATGCGATCCAGGCAAGCCAGCGCCAAGCCACCGGCAACGAAGATCGCTGTTTCGTACTTGCTGTGTCTGGTCGATTGGATCGTCATTGAAGCCGAAGTATCGATCAGCAGATAGGCTGGCAGACGCCTGGGCGCTTCGTATTCTTTCACATGAAACTTGCGGGTCCGGGCCGTCACTCGCCAATCGATCGACTTCACTGGATCGCCGGGAGCATATGGACGTGACTGGACATACTCCAGGCCCGGACCGAGTGCAGCGGACCGGTCGGCACCGAAACCCAGGCTGTTCGCCAGTCGACGCACGGCAATCTGGAATTGCCGCGAGTCCATGTAATGGTTCGTTGCGATGAAGCCGTCCAAGTGACCCCCTTCCCACTGATGGCAACCTGTCAGCCCATGGAAAAGGGGGCTGACCCTCGTCGGGCACGCGCTCTTCAAGGTGAATCCAATGCCCTCCAAAGGGTCAGACCGGTCAGACCCCCTTTTTTACGAGCTGACAGCTAGACATGAACGTGCCCGTTGCGTTGAGGATTTGCACCGAATTCGTGCAACAGGGACTTCAGCAGATCCACGCCGGAATATCCTTCCGCCAGTGACTCGTACGTCAGTCGCATACGATGCAGCAGGGCGTCTTCCGCGAGGGCGAACAGATCCGCGGGAATCACATAGTTTCGTCCATGAATCAGCGCCCGGGCGCGCGAGGCCTTGATCAGGGCGATCCCGGCCCGGGGGCTGCATCCCAACTCCACGGCGGGATGTTCCCGAGTTCGATTGACGAGTGATACAACGTGATCAATGAACGTTTCGCTGACGTGGATGTCGTGAACCGCCTCCATTGCCCGAATCAGATCGTCCGTCGAGCCGACCGGTTCCTGAGACAGGACATCAAATTCACTGTTGGCGACCGCTCCCCGATCTTCGCGCCGAACTCCCAACCGCATGTTGCGTCGCAGGATTTCCTTTTCCTCTTCGGGCTCCGGGTAGTGAAACCGATGACAGAGCAGGAATCGATCCAGTTGTGCTTCGGGAAGTTCAAACGTCCCACTCTGTTCGATCGGATTCTGCGTCGCGATGACCACGAACGGCGCAGGCAGGGAATGCGTGACATTGCCAATCGTCACCTTGCGCTCCTGCATGGCTTCCAACAATGCACTTTGAACCTTCGGGGCCGCGCGATTGATTTCGTCCGCCAGCAACAGGTTTGTAAAGATCGGTCCGCGATGAGTGATAAACTCGTTGGTCCGCTGATCGAGGATTTCCGAGCCCAGGATGTCACCCGGAAGCAGGTCGACCGTGAATTGTACTC
This sequence comes from Planctomycetota bacterium, assembly GCA_018242525.1. Taxonomy (GTDB): domain Bacteria; phylum Planctomycetota; class Planctomycetia; order Planctomycetales; family Planctomycetaceae; genus Schlesneria. Next base: position 146,397 of record JAFEBS010000017.1, read on the forward strand.
GTTTGAAACCAAGTTCAATCGTCTTGGCCAGAACCGACACCAGCAAGGTTTTCGCGAGGCCAGGCACGCCCTGCAGCAGCAGATGACCGCTGGTAAACAGTGCGATCAACACTCGTTCCACCACGACATCCTGTCCGACAACGACGGTGGCAATCCGCTCACGTACACGTTCGATAAATGCGAGAGTTTCTGGAGGTATTGCGACTCCAACAGGATGAGAACTCGAGTCGACCATATTCACGCCCATTGAAAGCGAACGGAAACTGAAGTTGGGTCGTCGTCAGATCAGAACCGACCAGAGCGAATTCGAGCGTCATTCAGAGATGGACAACGCGTTGCCTGGATTCCTGAATGCGTTCTAAGGCAATCTAACCCGCTCAATCTCTGAACGCAAACTGTTCCTGCATGTTTCTCATTTCAAATTCCGGTTATGCTTGTGCGCGGTGTGTTATAGATTGCACTAACAACGTACCGCAACGTTGCTCGTAAATGCATTTCAATCTTCGGAGAATCCGATGACCGACCCCCCGCGCATCGCGGTGATTGGAGCCCGCGGGCAATTGGGAAGTGATTTGATCACCGTTCTGGGGGAGGACGCAATTCCATTGGGACATGCGGACCTGGAACTGACGGACCCTGCGTCGATCGACACGGCACTGGGGGTTCGGCGGCCGACTCACGTCATCAACTGTGCCGCCTACAACCTGGTGGACAAGGCGGAAGAGGAACCCGAAGCGGCATTCCGGGTCAATGCGTTCGGGACTCGATACCTGGCGCAATGGTGTGCCCGCTCGAATGTCGTGCTGTTGCACGTCAGCACCGATTATGTCTTCGGGCTGGACCCGGATCGATGCATTCCGTGGTCCGAATCGGACGCCACCGGACCTGTCAGTGCCTACGGGGCCTCGAAACTGGCGGGTGAACATTTCGTACGGAGCATTTGTCCGCGGCACTTCGTCGTGCGAACCTGCGGCCTGTATGGTCAGCATGCGCCGCGGGGCAAGGGGAATTTCGTCGAAACCATGGTGCGACTGGGGCGCGAGCGAACGGAACTGAAGATCGTCGCCGACCAGCGATGCACGCCAACATCAACGGCAGACCTGGCAAACGCCCTCACGAAGCTGGTGCGCACCGATGCATTTGGACTTTATCATGCAACCAATTCCGGCGACTGCTCGTGGTTTGAATTTGCGTCCGAGATTTTTCGGGTGGCGAATCTTCCCGTGAAAGCAATTCCCGTCACTGCCGCTGAATATGGTGCGAAGGCACGCCGACCGGACTACAGTGTCCTGGAAACAAGCCGTCTGGCAAATGTCATCGGTGGACGACTTCCGACGTGGCAGGACGCCCTGGCGCGGTACCTGCAGAGCTGACATTGCGCCTCAAGCGGTGATCGGGGCACCGAATGTGATCAGCAGCAGTTGATGATCCAGCCGTTCCAACTGGTCGTCAACGGCACCGAATTCATTTTGACGCAAAGTGGTTTCCAGTTCGCGAGCGGAATTGGTCAGGCACGGGAATCCCGCGGAACCTCCGGCACCTGCCAGCCAGTGTGCCAGTTCCCCCAGCAATTCCCAGTTGTCAACCGAGCGGGCCGCGCGCATCTCGGTCAGCTTGACACGGAATCGCTCTACGAACTCACTGACGATTTCCGCGAATTCGTGATCGTCCATTGGCAATTCGGAAATCATCGCGTCGCTCCGGGATGGTGCGACATGGATCGAGTCTGTCGCAGCACTGTTCCCACCGAGGATTTGCGAGATCTTTTCGATCAGTTTTTCAGGATTGATTGGCTTGGTCAGGTAGTCCGAACAACCAGACGCCAGACAGCGTTCGGCGTCTCCGCGCATGGCGTGGGCTGTCAGGGCCACGATCGGACGTGTACATCCGTGTTCCCGTAAACGTGTGGCGGCGGTGTAACCGTCCATCAGCGGCATCTGCATATCCATCAGGATCAGATCGAAGTCCTCTTCTCGGCCGATCGAGACGGCTTCCAGTCCGTTCTCGGCCAGCCGGACATTGGCTCCAGCCCTGGACAGCACCAGTCGGATTAACTTGCGGTTGGTCTCACCATCGTCGACGACCAGAATCGATCGACCATCCATGCGGATGCGCTGCGGTGCTGGCTCGGATTTCAGGCTACCCAGGACATCGGAAACAGGATGATCCAGCAGTCGGATTCCTTCGAGCAACCCTGTGGCAATCGTCACTGAGAAAGTACTTCCCTTGCCCACCTCGCTCTGAACAGAAATGTGCCCCCCCAGGCCGGACGCAAGATGACGGCTGATTGACAGTCCCAGCCCGGTACCGCCAAAACGGCGAGTGACCGAACTGTCTGCCTGAGTGAAGGGTTTAAAGATCGATTCGCAGACATCGGCCGGGATCCCAATTCCGGTGTCGATGATGTCGACCCGCAGTTCCGATCGCGCAACGTCAAGTCGGGCGACGGCCTGGACCGCACCGCGTTCCGTGAACTTGATAGCGTTGCCGATCAGGTTCAAAAGCAACTGGCGGAAACGGGCTGGATCGCTGTTGATCGTTTCTGGAATGCCTCCCACCCAGTGATAGTCCAGCGCCAGCCCCTTCTCGTGGGCGCGAGCCCGCATGACAGACATGACTTCGGCAATCACCTGGTGGGGAGAAAACCGCAACTGCTCGTAATCCATCTGACCCGCTTCGATCTTCGTCAGATCAAGAATGTCGTTGACCAGCGTCAGCAGGTGCTCTCCACTGTGATGGATTGTCTGCAGGAAATCCTGCCGCTCGGCCTCGTCGTTTCGGTCGGCACCATTTCTGAGCAGATCGGCAAATCCCAGAATGGCATTCAGGGGCGTCCGGATCTCGTGACTCATGTTTGCCAGAAAGCTGCTCTTGGCCTGGCTGGCCGCTTCCGCACGTTCCTTGGCCATCTCCAGTTCTGTCTGAACTCGCTTGCGATGTTCGATTTCTTCCTGCAGCAGGTAAGTGCGGTCGGCGACGCGGTGTTCCAGTTGCTGGCGTCCCCGTTACAGTTCTGAGCGCGACGATTCCACCTGTTCGATCATGCGATTGAACGATCGATAAAGAATCCCCAGTTCGTCTCCGCTGTTGGTGTGAACGCGAATGGAATAGTCGTCTTTGGAAGTGATGGCTTGAGCCGCCTCGGCCAGTTGAAGGATCGGCTTGGAAACGGTGTTCTGCATCATGGAGCCGAACAAGGTGGCAATTCCCAGCGCCACCCCCATCACCAGCAATGAAACCCGGGAATAGCTGTTCAATTGGTCCCACAAGTCACGCATGTTTGTCTGCAGGTACACCGTCCCCACGCGGGTTCCCTGCTCCATGATGGGCTGGAACACCTGCACGGCACCTGTTGCCGTCACGCAGACACCATCGGCATGGTCCAGGGTCACCGGGGCCGCGACTTCGACATCTGTGCTGTAAGTTGCCACTCGACGCCCGACGGCATCGTACAGTCCCGCCAATTCGATCGACGGCTGAGACTGGAGCGAAACCAGCAGTTCATCCGCCTGGTGCCTCTGGCCCATCGAGACGACGACCGAACTGTTGAAGCTGAGCAGTTCGGCCTGCATTTTCAATTGCCGGACCTTGGAGTCCCGCAGCAATCGCAGGTCGTTCATCAGAAACCCGGCGCACGCCAGCACCAGCGCCAATCCCACGGTGGTCGTGGACACCAGGATCAGCTTGCTTCGCAGATGCAGATTGCGAATCCAATGCATGACGGAATCTTCAATACAGGCCGGGGCTCACTGACAGAACGAAATCGGGCGGGACAATTCCATCGCCTGTCCCAGCCCTTGTCCCTCAACCCTCCTCGACAAGGACCGATAGATTGATCAATCGGACATCCATCTTCAGCCCCTGACGCTTTGCGGCCTGTTGGTTCAATTCCAGAAACGCTTCGTCACCGCTTTTGACGACGCTCAGGACGCCACCCGATTTGGTGAATTCGGCGGTTTCGCCGATCGTCAGAACCCCCTTTTTCTGGACGACCTTCAGCGCCTGAGTCGTATCCCCTGGTGAGCAGGATTCGGTCACGACCAGGATCTGGCATTGGGGAATGTCATCGGGCTTTGCCACCCGTTGGACATGGACTGTGCGACAGCGAATCTTCTGTCCCAGCACATACGGGGCCAGGACCTTTTCATGGGCCGCGGATGCCTGTCCCAGAACCACCAGAACAACGGGGGAATTCCTGGCTTCAAACGATTGTCCCGGCCAGCCGATGTAGTTCAGGGCCTTGTAAGCCAGGGAGATATCGCCGCGCGCAGCCATCCTCGAATGCATCTTGTCGTTGCCCTGACAGGCAGCGAGTGTGAAAAATCCAATCATCATCGTGGCGGCAGCCATCAGCATTGATTTGGCGGGGGTCGACAGTTCACGCATCAAAACTTCTCCTCACCGAATTCTGCACAGACCGCAAGACGGTATTCACGTCCGGAGCAATGAATCGCCAGATCCAGATACCGACCGCGAACCACAAGAATTGTGTCGCAGGGTCACTGTGGCAAAACCTAGCTCAGCAAATCGGCCGGCGCAGCAGGTTTGTCGTGATTCGCGGCGCTTTTTAGGCAGACTGTGCCCGATGTCACTGGGAATCAGCCAGTTCCAGTTGGGTCTGCACAATCAGTTCCCGCTGCGAAAAGAAGGCCTCGATGACTTCCGGATCGAAGTGTGAACCACTTTCGCTTTGCAGGATCATCAGGCATTTGTCGATCGGGTAGGCGGGTTTGTACGGACGATGGCTGCTCAGAGCGTCGAACACATCAGCCACGGCGGTGATTCGACCTTCCAGTGGAATATCTTCACCCGCTAATCCCAGTGGATATCCCGATCCATCCCAATGTTCGTGGTGTGTCAAGGCGATGCGTGCCGCCATGGACAACAGCGGGGACCGGGGTGCATCCAGGATTCTGCCGCCAATCTGCACATGCTGTCGCAGCTTTTCCCACTCACGCTCACTCATCTGCTCCACGATCTTGCGACCGAACAACGTATGCTTCTGCATGCGTTCAAATTCTTCCGGCGTCAGTTTTCCCGGCTTCAACAGGATGTCATCGGGAACACCGATCTTCCCCACGTCGTGCAGTTGTGCCGCCTGTTCGATCATGGCGACGCTGCTGGCATCCAGTTTCATGGCGCGGGCAATGATGGCGGAAAACCGGCCCACCCGTTCCACATGCCGGCCGGTGTGGTCGTCGCGATATTCCACAGCCCGAGCCAGGCAATGGATCACGTCCAGACGTGAGGCTTCCAGGTCAGCGGTACGTTGCCGTACTGCCTCTTCCAGAGCCTGGGCATGTGTCCGCAGGGTGTCGTGATAGCGCTTCACGGCCAGCACGTTTCGGACACGCGGTGCCATCTCGCTGGGATCGATCGGCTTGGTCAGGAAATCGGTGGCTCCCAGGTTCAACACCGTCAGTTTTGTCGTGCGATCACTGGACGCGGTCAGGATCAGAACCGGAAGATGCTGCAGTTCATCGTGCTTGCGGATCAGCTTCAGAACGTCCACACCGCTCACGACCGGCATCATCACGTCCAGGATGATGATGTCGGGACGCTCGTCCAGGATCATGGCGATCGTCCGCGACGAGTCGGTCAGTCCCAGGCAGTTCTTATAGCCCAGTTCATGCAGGTATTTCTGACAGACTTTGACGTTGATCGGTTCATCGTCGACGATCAGGATCTTTGCCGACAGCAGCGATTCATCCTGTTCGCGCGGCGGCAGGGCGTTGGCCGACAATCGACCGACAGCGGCATCCGTCCGCTGCGGTTGACCGAGCTGAAAGCCTGGCGTGGAGTCCGACCCAAACTGGGTGCGAACATCCTGCATCAGGGAATCAAATTGCGGAGCAACGTCTGTGCTCATGGAACTGGTCCGTGAATCGGGCGCGGCGGCTGCCCTGGCATTCGATGCCACGGGGTTGGGACGCGTGAAGTCCTATTCCGAATCTAGTTCGCTGTTCCTTCACAGGCCCTGTGTTCATGATGATTTCTGGAAACACAGTAGTTGCCACGGGCAAGTTGCGCGGTTGTAACGGTTTTTCGGAGTCTCCCGGTGGAAACTACTTCTCAGCCGGCACACGTGTCGCGACGAACCCAAACTTGCGACCGGTCATTGTGACGGTCCCGGCCATTTGTGACTTGTCCTTGGTCCACAAGTAGCCGTCCATGGCCAGCTGCGTGTTCGCCAGGAACACTTCCAGTTTGAGATTGTGCGGCACACTTCCGGTCTGACCGGTGACGTCATAGGAATTCTTGGATTCTTCGGACGTGAATGATCCGGTCGCCTTCCCGCCGTCGGTCACTTTCAGCTCCAGTTCCCCCAGCCAGCGTCCATCCGCGTTCAATTTCCAGGTTCCGGTGAAGTCTTCCCCCATGACCCCTTCATGATCGTTGGGATCCCGCGTCGCTGTCTTGTCGGCGGGCGGAAGCTGCGAACCGTTCAAGGTCACCAGTTTCGACTTGTCTCCGGCCACCAGATCACCATCCGCCGTAAAGACTATGTCGGCTCCCTGTCCCTCAGGAACGACCTGTCCGATGTCCAGATCGAAGCCGAAGCCGGGGAACAGCATCACGTCCTTGCCGATGGCCGAGGTCAGGTCCAATCGATCACCCCGGTACGTGACGAACCGTTCAATCAGCAGGACCTTGGGCGGCTTTTCCGTTCCCTTCCCCTTTTTCAGGCCCCAGGCCACCAGCAGCTTTGCATAACCTCCCTCATCAGTCTTCGCGACCAGGCAGGGGGATCCAATAGTGGCCGCCAGTGGTTTCAGGCGGGCCGCGTCATTCATGGTCAACTGTTTGAGCACTTCACCCTCTTCGGCCAGTCGTTTGACCAGCATGGCACCGTGACGCTCAAACACGTCAGCCCCCTTCACGGTCGCCGTGGCGGTCGACAGCAGAACAGCGGACAGACACAGTTGGACGGACCAGGATCGAATCATCAAGAACCCCGCAGATCTGGGAAATGGTGGCCGGACGGTTTTCCCCATCGTAGTGGGATGAGCGGATGGATACAAAGTCGGCGGCCGGGTCGAACCGCAGGAACCACGTTCGGTCAGTGATTGACGCAGAACTCGGTGGAACTGATCAACGCCCAGATCGCCTGTTCGACGGCCTTGTCGCGTTGACCAGGGTGGGCGGCGAGGAATTCCGTGAGCGACTTCAATTCCTCGGAGGACGGAGACCGAGCCAGGACGGCAATAAACAGGGTGTCCGTAAACTTCGCAGGATTCGCTTCCTGGAGCAGTTGGTCAGCCAGATTTCCGTCGCGAGGCTTGAACAATTCCAGAACTTTCCCATCGTTGGACAGGAACAATGCGGCTTTGACCGACGGCGCAAAATCGCCCTCGGGGTCACGCGGCGGATTGGCGAAGGCGGCCAGAAAGCCTTTGCGCAGACCCTCAAAGGCGGGATTCGGCTTGGTCTTTCCGTCGGCCTGAATCGTGGGTTGATACCTGGGCAGTTCGCCCGTCGCCTGCAGAATGCTCCAGAACATCTGCTCGGTGGAAAGCGGCTTTTCAATCGCAACCACATAGGACTCCGGTCGAGGCTCCTGCGCCAGCCCGGCTGGCAGTGTGCTGGAACGTTGATACGCGCGGGTCAGTGCCAGTTCCCGCAGCAGCCATCGGATGTCGAACTGGTGGGCCGTGAACTCAGTCGCCAACAACTCCAGAATCGCGGGATGCGACGCTGGATTGCCACTGTGTGTCAGATCCAGCGGATGGACCAGTCCCCGGCCGAGCATCTGGCACCAGAGCCGATTGACGATGTTGCGCACGAACTGCGGATTGGACGCGGTCGGTAACTGTTCGGAGAGGATCGCCAGCGGGCTGAATTTGGGCTTGCCCGGAAAATTCAACTTGCGATCCGGTGCCACCGCGAATTCTTCGCCCTTGGCGAATGCCGGGACATCGACCTCAGTCCCGAACGGAAGTCGAGGCCCGGTGGTGCGAGGCTCCTTTAAAAAGACCGACATGAATTCGGTCTTCTTGTCGACGACCTTTTCAGCAATCGCCGGGAATTTCAAATCGGTCCGAATCGTGGCGTGTGACAGGAACGTATGCAGACCCTGAAAGTCGACCTGCTTGTAATCATCCACAAACAGGTGGTCGTGGCACTGCGCACATTGCAGATCGACCCCCATGAACAACCGCCCGACGTCTCGGGTCAGACCGGGCAGATCGACCGGTTGCTGGCCATAGTTTTCCAGCCGCTTGGTCAGGAAGTAGGCGGATCCCCGGGTTGATTCATCGTCTGGATTCGGATTCAGGATCTCACGAACCAGCTTGTCCCATGGCTTGTTGGCGGCAAACGACTGTTCGAGAAACTTGAGCCATTCCTCATGCTCCCCCGCCCGCTCCATGAGTTGGACATGCCACGCATCGCGCATGCGGCGTGCGTACTCGGGCGATGTCAGCAGCCGATCGATCAGTGCGCTTCGCTTGCCTGTTGCCGTGTCACTCAGGAATGAGTGTGCTTCTGCAGACGACGGAATTCGTCCGGCAAAATCGAGGTAAATCCGCCGCAGGAATTCGGAATCCTCCGCGAGCGGTGCCACGGGTATTCCCGCGGCAGCTTCGATGAACTGATCGATCTGGACATGAACGGGCTCTTGAGCCCACACAACACCACCAGCGATCGCAGTCACCGCCAGTCCGACGCAAAGGAAACGGCCCATCCGCATGAAAGTACCTCGCCTTGTCGATCAACTTCAGCCGTCACTCGGAGAATCAGTTCCTGCGCATCGCTTCGACCTGCTCGGTCAGTTCGTGCAGTTGATGTTGCAGCCGCTGTACTTCCTTTTGAAGACGACGATTGTCCTCCTGAGAATCGGGATCTCGTTGCGGAAGTTTTCCGGGTCGCCAATCTGGCGGGTAAGCGCCCATCCCACCACCTGGATTCAACGGCGCTGGATAGTCCGGACCTTGACTTGGAGACGCTCCCTGAGGAATGGATGCTCCAGGCATCATCGGCGGCTGCGCGTGGCCAGGCAACAACCGGGAAACATGCCCCCGGATCGGCTCCGGTAACTTGTTGAGTTCATGTTCATTCACGGACCAGGTCTGCACGCCCTGTCGGACCTTAATCCGGGTGGGGTGGTTTCCCTTCTTTTTGATCGTGATTTCCATGTCGTCCGGGATTGAAGCGCCCCCGGCGTGCATCACCTGCCAGCCACTCGCAGGCAGCGTTTTTCCGGCTTCAGCCTGCTTGCGAACCTGCTCATTGAGTTGACGGAGTACCATTTGAAGCCGCTCCTCGTGTTTTGGGTCAGCTTTGCCTTCGTCGTGTTTCTCCTCGATCATGTAGATCTGGCCTCCGGGAGACCGTTCCGGTTTGACGTCAACGACGATCTCTTTGCCGTCGCGTTGGAGCTTCAATGAAATTGGCTTTCCACCCGAGGCATGGACCAGCTTCCGCAGATCCGCGACGTCCTTCAGGCCTGTCTTTCCACTCGCCAACAGAACATCGTGTGGCTTGATGCCAGCTTTCTCAGCGGGACTGCCCGGCAGGACCTGTTGCACTTCCAGGGCGCCATCTTCCTGTTCGAGGGACAGTCCCAGCCACAGGTTCGAGTCCTCGCCCAGTTGAATGACCAACCCGCCATCTGTCCCGGCCTGTTCGCCACGAATCTGAACCTGAATTCGGTCCCCGTCGCGTCTTTCAGCACGCTCCCGTGGGTCGTCCGACAGGGCAACGCTGGCGAATCCACTGCCCACCACAAATATGGTCAAAGTCTGCAGCATCAATTGACGAGGCATCATGGATTCCCAGGACAAGTGTTCAGACTCGATCGCAAACCGACATTCGCCGCGAAGCATCCGGCAATCTAGCTGTGTCAGATCCGGTGTTCAAGACAAATCCATCCGCGGTCAACGCCGCGTGGCAAGCGCGAGGGGTTCAGCGCACTTTCCATCCGCACTGTCAGACATCAAACCGAATCCCCTGCGCCAACGGCAGGTCTGTGGAATAATTGATCGTGTTGGTCGCACGGCGCATGTAGGCTTTCCAACTGTCGGAACCCGATTCACGACCACCGCCGGTCGCCTTCTCGCCCCCAAACGCGCCGCCGATCTCGGCACCGCTGGGACCGACGTTGACATTCACAATCCCACAATCGGATCCCGCTGCCGAACAGAAGTACTCGGCCTCGCGCATGTCGCTGGTCATGATCGACGACGCGAGTCCCTGCGGGACGTTGTTATGCAGGGCAATGGCGTCCTCGAGAGTCTTGTATTTCAGGACGTACAAAATCGGGGCAAACGTTTCTTCCTGAACGATCCCGTTGCCAGACGGCATTTCCACCAGGGCTGGCCGGACGTAGACCCCGCCTGCCGGAACCCCTGCGGTCAGTCGTTCGCCGCCGTGGACCACTCCTCCTTCCGACCGGGCTCGCGTCAATGCCTCCAGCATTTGTGAGCCGGCATGCTCATCAATCAAGGGGCCAATCAGTGTTTCTGCCGCGAAGGGATTGCCGATCGGCAATCGCTGGTAGACCGAGGCCAATTGGCGAACCAGTTTTTCGGCCAGACTTTCGTGAACGATCAGCCGTCGCAGTGAGGTGCAGCGCTGGCCGCAGGTGCCGACCGCCGAAAACACGATGGCCCGCGACACCAGACTCATGTCCGCCGACGGCGCGACGATCATTCCGTTGTTTCCGCCCAGTTCCAGCAGTGATCGTCCCAGTCGTGTGGCGACTCGTTCGGCGACCGCGCGCCCCATCCGTGTGGACCCTGTGGCGGAGATCAACGGCAGTTCTGGAGCATCCGACAGTGATTCCCCCACATCACGATGACTGACGATGACCGAAGAAACGGCCGGCGGGACGTTGGGCATTTCGCGCAAGACCGAGGCGACGATTGCCTGACAGGCAATCGCACAAAGCGGCGTCTTCTCCGACGGTTTCCACACCACGGGGTCGCCACAGACCCAGGCCAGCGCAGCGTTCCAGGCCCAGACGGCCATGGGGAAATTGAACGCGGAAATCACGCCGATCGGGCCGAGTGGATGCCATTGTTCGGACAGACGGTGCTGCGGCCGCTCACTCGCGATCGTCAATCCATGCAGTTGGCGACTGAGTCCCACCGCGAAGTCGCAGATGTCAATCACTTCCTGAACTTCACCCAGTGACTCTTGAGTGATCTTGCCCGCTTCCCAGGTGATGATGCTGGCCAACTCGGACTTGAACTCGCGGAAGCGGTTCCCGACCCGCCGCACGAACTCTCCCCGTTGTGGTCCCGGGACCGTGCGCCAGTTCCGAAAGGCATCGCTGGCCGCCTGCAGAACAGGCGGCACATCAGCCGCTGTGGCGGCCGTCAACGTGAGCAACGTGGTACCATCGATCGGCGATCGACTGCAAAACGAATCGCCAGCTCCTGACGAGGCCGTGGTCCCGATCCAGACCGCCTGAGGTGTCTGGGTGACTCCGAGTTGACGCAGGATGTCTATGGGAGAGTTCATGAGGTTCATCTTCTATTCTTGACGCCGGTACCGACGTAATTCTTGCCGAACCGATTGGCCAGGAACGTCGGGAAGACCACCTGCTCCTGGCGCACGAAGCCCGTATCGGGAAGCTGGCCGTGCACGTGCATATCCAGTGCGGCACAGATTCCCGCCGCCGTCGTGATCTGGATGGCACTCCAGACTTCGTCACCATGTTCCTGGTGGTACACCTTTCGCGCATCCCACAATTGGACTCGCTGCCCGTCCCGCATTCCTGTGGCTGTACAAAAAATGATGACCACGTCCTGCAAGGTGCGTGGCAGGGCGTTTTCGAGAATCTCTTTCAGCAGTTCGCGGCGGTCCCGCAACCGCAGTTCGTCCAGCAGGAACAGCATCCGATCCCGATGACCCAAGTATCGGACCGTCTTGTAGTTCAATTCACGCACCTGACCCTGGTAGGTCTCACACAGGGTTCCCAACCCCCCTGACGTGGAAAATGCTTCGTATTCGACGCCATCGATGGACAGGTGTTCCAGACCTTCCATTGGCCAGACATCCTGCCGTTGCCCCTGGTGGATGACGTCGCACGGATTGCAGTATTCATTGATCAGCCCGTCCGTCGACCAGGTCAGGTTGTACTTCAGCGAATTCGTCGGAAACTCGGGCAAGGCACCGACCCGCAACATCAGCGAGTCGACTGTCTCAAATCGTTGAGCCAGGTGATTGGCGACGATGCCGACGAAACCCGGTGCCAGGCCGCATTGTGGCATGAAAACCTGCCCCGGTCTGGCCTGTACTGCCAACGTTCGGACAGCCGCCGTTGTTTCGACGTCTTCTGTCAGGTCGAAGTAACTGATTCCTGCCGCCAGAGCGGCTTTGGCCACCGATGGGTTCAATCGAAACGTCAAAGCCGAAAGCACCGCCTGCATCCCGTTCATCGCGGTGGCCAGCTGTTCCGGGCTGGCAGCGTCCACGATCATGGTTTCCACGCCGAGTTTCTTCTGCAGCCGATCCAGGGCCTCGGCATCGGTATCGCCGACCCGGACCCGGTAATCGCCGGACTGCGTCAGCATCATGGCAATCATTCTGCCGATCGTCCCGGCCCCCAACAGCAGCACGTTTGTCATGTTGTCCTTTCAAGAAATCCCTGGGGCAAGCGGAACTGCGTCAGCGAACGAGGAATTCCCAGCCGACTCGACTGTAACAGTTGCAACGATTCTGGCGAAGTTTCCTATCGTAACGGGGATTGATGGTCGATGAATATCCTGATCCTCCATTTGCAGACTTCCTGCCGAAATTGGCAGGCACGTCGGGTGCGGGACGAATCAACAATTTCACGCGGATTGACCGTTTCCGTTGGCAGTTTTCAAGAGAGGTGACCATGCGTCGAGCAATGTTGGCGATGCTGCTGGTGGGTGCGGCGATTCTGGCGGGAGGACAATCGGCACAGGCTGCCGGTGAAGGTCAGCCCTCAGACTGGGGTCGGTTTAACTACTACCCCTACGTCTACTACCCGCACAATTACCAGGCCCCCCGGGAATACAACAGCCTGTACAACCGGTATCCGCAGGAACGGCAAATCCCGGTCTACAACAAGAGCTGGTACAACTTCTATCCCAACAAGAAGCACTACCACATGGGCCACCACTTTATCCTGGACGTTTTCTAAACGACGGATTTCAGAGAAAAGAGACGAGTTCAGCCCGATGACCCACCCGGTCGTTGGGCTGCCGTCGTTCTTTGTCTCACCGCGACCGCTGAGGGAGCAATTGTTCGTCCAGGGACTGATGATTACGGTCCAGCTCAAACGCGTGCAGGCCGAACATGTGTGACAGCTCGGAACAGACTTTCACCCCGCGAACGCTGTTTCCCTTCAGATCCAGGCAGGGGGAAAACACGCCGATCCCCAGTTTTCCGGGGACAACCGCCACGATTCCGCCTCCGACTCCACTCTTCGCCGGGATGCCAACCCGAAACGCCCATTCGCCGGCGTAATCGTACATGCCACACGACAACATGACGCTGAGCAGATACTTCACGTACTGGGCGTCAATGGCCCGGACGCCCGTCACCGGATTGATGCCACCGTTGGCCAGCGTGGCTCCGATCATCGCCAGATCGCGGCAGGTGACCAGGATGGAACACTGCTGAAAATACAATTCCAGCGACTCTTCAAAGTTCTCACCCACCATTCCAAAGTTGCGCATCAGATGGCCGATCGCCCGGTTGCGATGTCCGGTGACTCGTTCCGACATGAAGACCTTGGTGTCGACAAACACCTCGTGGCCGACATATCGGGCAAACATGTCCAGCATCCGTCCCACTCGTTCGGGATAGTCGGCTCCCTTGACCAGATCGGCCGTGGCGATGGCACCGGCGTTGACCATGGGATTGAAGGGGCGATTCGACACTTCGTCCAAAACGATGGCATTGAAGGCTTCGCCAGTCGGTTCCACGCCGACCTTGTTCATGACCCCTTCCAAACCGTGATCTTCCAGGGCCAGTCCGAACACGAACGGCTTCGAGGCCGATTGAATGCTGAATTTGACGCTGGCATCGCCGACGTCAAACGCCTGCCCCTGGGCAGTGACCATGCTGATCCCAAACCAGTCGGGATTCGCCTTGGCCAGTTCGGGAATATAGTCTGCAACCTTGCCGTCGCGAACATCGCGAAACTGTTCGTACAGGCGGTTCAGCGTCCCGCGCAGCGGTGCTGCAGCGGAACGCATCCGGCCGACCAGCAGATCCAGTTCATCTTTCTTTTCTTCCGACATGACGACACCCTCAATCCACATTTCCCTAATCCGAATCAGTTCATGATCTGGTCCGCGATCCGCACCAGTTCGCGGGTCAAGGGGTGATCGGGATGCGAATTGGAAAACACTCCGCTGCTGGCCAGTTCGGCCATTTCGTTGCACAACGGAAGCATGCCAATCACCGGGGCTTGATAGCCGGATTCCACCTGCTCGCGGAGCAGTTCGCGATCCATCGACGGGGGGATTTTGTTGACGATCACCTGGATTCGTTCCACGTCCAGGCGTCGTGCCAATTCCAGGGTGACGGCCGTTCCCTGAAAGTCCTGGCTGTCTGGTCGCAGGATCAGGACGAACGAATTGGCGATGGCAATCGACAACAGAGTTTCCTCGTTGACACCCGGGTGAGTGTCGATCATCAGATAATCCAGTTTCAGGTCGTGCAGCAGATCCTGAAATCCATCATTCAGTCGTGCGACGTCGTAGCCCTCGCGCAACACCTTGGCGATTTCACCAACCTCGATACTGCTGGGAATCAGAAAAATGCGCGGACGTTCGTCGTCTGGCCCCACCCGTCCGATGGCCGATTCGGTGACGTCATACGCGGCCTGTTTGATCGAGCATTTCCCATGCAGATAATCGTTCAGAGTATGGTGAAACGACTCCGGCTTGCGACCAAAGATCACGTGAATTCCGGGCGAATGAATATCGGTATCAATGATTCCCACGCGGTTCCCGGCCCGCGCGATCAGCACCGACAGGTTCGCGGTGGTGTTCGATTTCCCCGTTCCACCGCGGAACGAGTGAATGGCAACAATCTTCGACACAGATGTCTCTCCGTTTCAAGACGACTCGCCAGCCGCTTTTCTTGTGGCTGTTCGTGAACGAATCTGGGCCATCCGCTTCTGCAGTTCCTGGAAGTAGTTCCCCCCAGTGATCTGCTCGACTTCACGCTTCAGTTGCGCATCGTCCAGGACAAACACCGGCGTACGAGCAGGGTCGAATGCGAACGTCGCACCACCGGACTGATTTTCCAGCGACACCTCGTACTGAAACCGCAACCAGGGTCCCCGATCGGTCAACCGAAAGACGACTCCGTCCTCCAGGATCAGCCGTTCGATCCGCTTCCCATCGACGAACACGCCACCGGTACTGATGACCTGCAGTTCCCAACCTTCTGCGGTCTGTTGCAGAGCAGCATGTGTCCGCGAAACAAATGGGTTCGAGAAAACGACATCGGAATCTCGGGACCGCCCCAGATAGATCAGATCCCGGTCACCCAGTTCCCAAGTCTGGAGAACGTGACCGCCGTCGGCGTCAAGAAGTTCAAGTGCAAACGAACTGGACGACATGAATCGGAAATCAACATGGGTGTGGAAGCAGGGAAGTCTGAAAGGAATCGTGTAGAACGAATCAGCAAGTTGTGGGCCAGTCAGCGGAATCAGATCGCGAATTCCCGAATATTTGGCAGGTATTTTTCCTGTCAACGTCGTCCAGGCGAAACCATGTTGCTCGGTTGACGTGCAGATGTGCCTTCAAAAGTCGCGACCGATGACATTGCGGCAACCAGAATTTGATGGCAGAAGCTTGCCGAGACCCCACTGTTTTGGTGACCATACTGTCTCTGCAATCACTCTGTACAAGTCGAATCTATGATTTCGTCACCGATACCACCGATGTCATCGCGACGCGACTTCTTGGCTCAGTCGGCTGGCGGACTGGGCATGATTGCGCTGGCGTCGCTGCTCACGAATGAATCCATCACTTCCGCCTCCGAAAGCAGCGTCGCCAAGGATCGTGCGCACCAACCCCATTTCGTTCCGCGCGTGAAACGAGTGATCTGGCTGTTTATGCACGGCGGGCCCAGTCATGTGGATTTGTTCGATCCCAAGCCAGAATTGATTCGCCACGCCGGTAAGCCGTTGCCTGAAAGCTTTGGCTCGGTGATGACGCGCCGCAAAGTGGCCGAAAATCCTCTACTGGCGCCGATCAAAGACTTTCGTCCCCGTGGCGAGTCCGGTCTGTCGATCAGCGACTTCCTGCCTGAGATCGCCAACCACGCCGACGAATTGTGCGTGATTCGCAGCATGCACGGCGACAGCGTGAATCATCCGCAGTCGGTCTACCAGATGAACACGGGTAACATTCTGATGGGGCGCCCCAGCGTTGGCAGTTGGGTGTCGTATGGGTTGGGGACCGAGAATCGCGATCTGCCAGCATTTGTCGTGCTGCCCGATCCGGCAGGCGGCGTCAAAGGAGGTCCGCCCGCGTGGGGGAGTGGTTACCTGCCCGCAAATTATCAGGGAGTCACAATGCGGTCGGGTCCGCAACCGATCCTGCATCTGCGACCCGAACCCCAAATCAGCACCCGTCAACAGCGGGCAACCCTGGACCTGGTCCAGCAACTGAACCGCCATCACGCGGTCGCCCGTGACAACGACGACGAATTAACGGCACGCATTCGAGCCTATGAGCTGGCCTATCGCATGCAGTCCGCCGCCCCGGAACTGGTCGATCTGGCGGACGAAACAATCGAAACGCAGTCGCTGTATGGACTCGATCAGAAAGAAACCCGCGACTTTGGCCAGCGCTGTCTGCTGGCGCGCCGGATGATCGAACGCGGCGTCCGTTTCGTCCAGGTCTATTCCGGCGATACGAATGGATGGGATGCTCATAATGACGTGCAGAAGAATCACACCCAGATGTGCCGCGCCACCGACAAGCCAGTCGCGGCGCTGCTGACCGATCTGAAACGCCGCGGCCTGTGGGACGACACACTTGTCATCTGGGGCGGGGAATTCGGCCGGATGCCGATAAGTGAACAGGGCTCGGGTCGCGACCACAATCCTTGGGGCTATTCGATCTGGCTGGCAGGCGGTGGTGTCAAGCCGGGGATGGCCTACGGGGCCACGGACGATGTCGGACTGCGCGCGGCGGACAAGCCGGTCCACGTTCGAAACTTCCATGCAACTCTGTTGCATTTGCTGGGCTTGGATTCACAAGCACTATCCTACTTTCACAACGGACTCAACGAACGATTGATTGGTCCCACGGACGATGTCGAAGTCGTCCATGACATCCTGGCGTAAACACGGGGTATTGGTCCACGAACGATCCACCATGCACTTTCAACGTCTCTTTGTGACGCTGGCCATCGGCATGCTGCCGGTGATGGCAATCTGCCAGGAAGACGTTGCGCCCGTTGTTCGTCAGCAGGACACGACTGAAGAATCCCGACCCGTCGTCGAACCAGCGGTCACTGCCGTGGATCGCGAGCATTGGGCGTTTCGACCCGTCGTTCGTCCGCCAGTGCCGCAGGTCGACATGCACGGCTGGCCGAATGGAAGCATCGATCTCTTCATTCTCGCGCGCCTGGAACAGGCTGGCTTGAGCCCGGCTCCGCAGGCGAATCGCTCGACCCTGCTGCGACGACTTTCGTTTGACCTGATCGGTCTTCCACCCACGGTCACAGAACTGGCAGACTTCGAGGCCGACTCCAGGCCAGATGCGTACGAACGACAGGTCGACCGACTGCTGGCGTCGCCCGCGTATGGTGAACGCTGGGGACAACACTGGCTGGACCTGTCCCGGTTTGCCGAGACGGACGGCTTTGAACACGACAAGGTCCGTGCCGATGCCTGGAAATATCGGGAATGGGTCATCGCGGCGTTCAATGGCAACCTGCCCTATGCTCGCTTCGTGCAATTGCAATTGGACGGCGATGAACTGAATGAACCGGTCGCCACGATGTTTTGTCTGGCGGGCCCGGACATGCCCGATATCAACGACCAGCAGGAACGACGTCATTTGCTCCTGAATGAAATGACATCGACGGTCGGATCCGTGTTTCTTGGTCTGCAACTGGGCTGTGCCGAATGCCATGATCACAAGTACGATCCCGTCAGCCAGGCCGACTTCTACCGCTTGCGAGCCACATTTGAATCGGCTGTGCCAGAGTTGAAACGTGATGCGCCGTATCTGCGGTTGAAGCAACAGTCGCAAGCGATTCCCGCCCGGATCTGGATTCGCGGCGACCATCGCCGACCAGGTCCGTTGGTCTCCGTCACGTTTCCTCGGATTGCCAGTCAAAGAGACACCGGCGACCAGCCCCCATCCGGTCTGTCGCCCCGCGCTGCGTTCGCTGCATGGCTGACGCGCGAGGACAATCCGCTGACCATGCGCGTCCTCGTGAATCGCCTGTGGAAGCATCACTTCGGTCGCGGACTGTTTGACACCCCCAGCGATGTCGGGTTGCTGAATGCCGAGCCGACGCACCCTGAACTACTCGATTGGCTGGTCATGGAATTCCAGAGTCACGGCGGCGATCTGAAATGGCTGCATCGCCAGATCGCGGACTCGGCAACTTATCGCCAGGTCAGTCGAGCGAATCCGCAGGACTCGGGCTGGTCGCGCAAGCTGGTCGTGGATCCCCACAATACGTTGTACAGTCGCGGCCACCGCCGCCGGCTGGATGGTGAATCCCTGCGAGATTCCCTGCTGGCGATCTCCGGGCTGTTGACAGACGAACGCGGCGGTCCCGGCGTCATGCCCCCTTTGCCGGACGAACTGGTGGAGACGCTGCTCAAGGGGCAATGGACCACCAGTCCCCGGCCTGCCGATCACGATCGACGCAGCATCTATCTGTTTGCACGCCGGAATCTGCGATACCCGATTTTTGAAGTCTTCGACCGCCCGGACGCCAACGCCAGTTGTGCCGTTCGCAATCGATCGACGACCCCGACTCAAGCGTTACTGCTGCTGAACAGCGAGTTCTCATTGCGAGCTGCGCAACACCTGGCCGGTGCCGTCTTGGCGGCGGGCGACACCCCCGCTCAGCAGATCGACGAACTGTTCCTGCGCGCCTTCGCCCGTCGCCCAACTCCAGAAGAGTCGCACCAGGTCCAACAGTTCATCGTCACCGAAAGTGATCGACTGAAACAGGAGCGCCATCGACCCGGGCAACTCGCCTTGCCTCGAGGTTCGGTGGAAGTTGAAGACTCCTGCCAGGCCGCTGCACTGGTGGAAGCATGCCTGGCTGTGTTGAATGCCAGCGAAGCGTTATACGTGGATTAACGGCACGTCCTTCCCGCGGCATGCGAAGTTATTGCGGGTCCGCTTTCTCCGTACCCAAACGCTTGTGGAGTGCGGGGCGAAGTCGCGGAAGTAGCTCGTCGTACGTGGCCCGTGCGTTGGCCTTTGGATTGTTGATCAATCCGGATTTGGATTTCCTGTCGACCATCAGGTCCTTGACGTCTGACGGTTGAAATGCCAGGTAGAGTTTTAACAGGACGCTGGATGGCGTCGCGGCATCGGCGAGGGCTTGATGGGCAAATCGCTCCACGGCTTTGGTGACGGATGTGGCGTCCTCGGCGGCAGGTATCTGAACGCGTCCCAGGGCATGTGCGGCTTCTCCCCGGACGATCATAGTGCGTTTTTCGTCGGCCAGGATGGACTTCAGTGTCTCGACGACCACGGGGTTGTTATCAAGTCGGGTCTGAATTAAGTCGACCGCCGCGAGGCATTGAATCAGACGTAATTGGTACCAGTCGTTTGACCCGCGTTTCAGTTCATCCGTCGCTGTTTCGGCCGCATTGGCCCGAATGGCCGCATCAAGTTCGCCGTGGCGAAGTAGTCGTTTCAGTCCCCGGGCCGCAACGACCTTGATCGCCACAGGATCCTTCGGAGTGGCGAGAATCTGGATCAGCATCGGGGCGGCTGCTTCGTACGGCTGTGGCGGTTCGTCGGGCTTCAGATCGTTGCGAGCGTGACTCAGTTCCCCCAACAGAATGATCAGATTCATTCGTGAGTAGAAGTTGTTCCGTGACTTCAAAAAGCTGCCGATTTGGGAAGTCACTTCTTCCAGGACGGCATCGTGAAAGCCTGGAACAGCTACGCGATTCCCCGCGTTGACCCCGATGGAGATCAAATCCCGCAGCAAATCTTCGCGATGAACCTGCGCCTTGTTCTGATCCACACAAACCATTTCCAATCGGTAGCGAATTCCATGGCGAATCAATTCCTTGCCGGCATCTGTCGATTCCGCCGCCGCCAGTACCTTTTCGTACGCCGCCACGTCACGTTTCAGCGTCTCCAAATCATCCCGGGAAATTGTCGACGGATCCGAGAGGTTCTCCGGATGCTGCTCGAAGTTTGCACGAACTAATAGAATGACATGGTCCGTGGATTCGTGGATCGGATCGACGAGAGTCAATTGGACACGTGAGTTCCAGGTCCCCTGAACATCAAGTACAGTCAGCCGCAGGTATAAAACTCGTTCTTCGCCACTGGCCAGCGCGAGAGGGAAGTCGCTTTCCGAGATGTGCTCGTTCCCGTCGGTCTGCCACTCAAGTCCCGCCTGTGCCTTCAGTCCAGTTAGCTGGATTTCTTCGCGGTAAACGTTTTTGATCTTCACAGGCAGCATTGCCACATCGCCCCTGATGACGGTGCCGAAATCGATTGGCACGGGATCCAGCATTTTGCGCCCCCACCCCAGTTGCGTGACAGGAGCGATTTCTCGATCGATAGCTGAGGTCTTGACCCAGCGCCATTCCTGCGCAATCGGGCGGATCTTGAACATTCGCCGGGGACCTTGCTCGAAGTCCATTGAACGTTCGCCGAGGATCTGAACAGTATCTCCTTTCGACAAATTCCCCTGGATAGTCTTGTAATCCTCGGCATTGAGCGCGCTGCCGATGTGGACCACCACACCATGCGAATTCACGACGCCCGTCGAGTCGCCGGAACGCTGGACCTGATCTGCTCGAATCCAACTGAAGCTGCCCGGTGGTGGTGCAATCATGCTCCATCCTCCCGGTTCGTCCCGGTGGATCGTGACCCGGTCTCCTTGAAGCAGTGTGTCTGTTGCATAGAAATGGACGCCTGGACCGCTTTGAACCGGGGTTCCCAGGCTCTTTACCCGTGCTGGAATGCCATTGCGGGCTTGGCCTTCGTGCTCTGGAGTCGGCGGTGACGGTGGAACCACCGCCGGCAATGGCATTCTCCGTTGCTGGAATTCAATGTTTCGGACAAAGGGCTGACCGCCGACCGGATGTTCCAGATCCACTCGGCAGTTGTCCGCAAGATTGGCGCACGAAATGAAGCGTGTTCCATCGGTGTGAATCGTGGCGCTACACCAGTCAGACTCGGTGAACGGACGTGCGGTCTTGACGGATTCTTTCAAGGCCCGGTTGGCGAGGTCGCGATAGGACTGAAGTCGAGTTCGGCCACCACTGCACGCTTCTGTGATCAGACGGTCGAGGAAACTTGTGACTTCCGAGTAAGATGGCGGTCGCTTCTGCTCGTCCACCGCATTCAAATCGGGTGACACGATCGGTACTGGGTCTGGCCCGTGCCAACTGACAAACGATCTGGTTTTCCCCTGTCTGGTGTACTGCAGTGTGTCATGCCCATATCGCCAGCCCCCCTGTTCAGGAGTCCTGGGTTCTGGCAGCAGACTTTGATAGTCCGCATACCGGTCCATCAACGACGTCAGTTCCTCCGTTTCAATCACCGTTAACCGGTGCCAGGCACCCGCATCGTCGCTGCCACTTCCTGGGACGAATACGGTGCCATCTGCCAGGACAATCAAACGCCACTGAACGTGCCCCATCGAGTGTTGTACGGGCGCTGTTGCGGACCAACTGAGCATAGTTTCGCGCAAGGGCGGCATCGGAGGAGAAAGGCTGACTTTTCCGTCGCCCCCCTCTTCGATGTTCCCTTCGGGGACCAGTTGTTGACGAACCTTCCGGGGGAGGTTGCTGGGGGGAAAATCATCGATCGGAAACAGCGATTCGCGAGTCGCCAACAGATGTTCGTCACCCGGTTTCACGGTATCGCGAGTGATTTTCAAGCCTGCGGAACTGGCCTGGAGCAGGCCGTGAAATTCAAGCTGTTTGACGACGGCGAATGAGTTTGGATCCGCCTTGGGATCAGAAAACGCGATGAACAAATCCAACGGCCCGGGCTGCAATCCGGTCAGGTGCAACTGCAGTCGGCCCTCGACATCCTCCAGGGTGGCGGATTCCCAGCTTTGCTTGTCGTCAGTTCCTCCCTGCGCGACGGTTCGTTGTCGCCACTGCACCGACACGCGCTCGGGCGGTTCCGACGTCCGCACGATTTCACCGCGAACGTCCAGTGGTTCGGTCAGCACGATCTGGCCCAGGTCGCTGCCAGCGCGGACGCCCCCCACATAACGTGATGCCATTCGATCGGCGTCGATCCGGAAGGCATATTCGCAGGGTCCGGGGTCATTCGTCGGAACGGGATCGATCTGGCACAGGGTTTTTAATTCCACGCGACCATCTGCGTCGGACGTCGCCCAAACGGGGCCATCACCCCATTCCTGACGGGGACGCAGGAACGAGTCTGCACGAACTCGACTGAACAATCGAACCCTGGCACCCGATACGGGCTGGCCAGCGTTGTCGACCAGCCGAAATCGTGCCGTCGCTGCCGGTGTGATCACCAAATCCATCGGTGACTTGCTCAAGGACTGATGAATCCTCTGCTCCTCGAACCCCGGCACCAGCAGATCGACTTGTACGGGTCCCTCAGGACAATGGGGAATTGTGACGTCCCCGTTGGGCGCGACGGCAAATACACCGAAAGTTGGTTCAAACGAATTGCGGATGCTGACAGTGGCGGTTCCCGAATGAGGACGTTTTCCCTGGCTGTCGCGAAGTCGCAGCGTCGCCGTAAAACCGCGTGGCAGGATGATGGCGACGGGCTCGATCGGCTGACCGCGTTTCACTTCAAAGCGTGCCGCGGAACCGGGTGCCGATTGGGAAGTCGTGGCGTACAGGTTGACGAAGGCTGCATCATGTTGGACCTCAAATTCAAACTCGCCATGTTCATCGACTTTGACATCCTTCACTTGTTCGGCAAAGTTGCTGCCAGTGATTCGCCGCTGCAGCTTCAGATCTTGCGGCAATGGTGAATCGTCTGACATGGTAATTCGACCGCGCACGATCAGTTTCTGATCATCCGCCACGGTGGGTGCGTTCTTTTCGGATCCGGATTCCGAGGCCGTGAACTTCTCATCACCGTCCTTTGACTGTGGCTCGTTCGACGTCGCTTGAGACTGATCGGCCGCAGAACGTGAAGCTGCGACACCGCCGATGACCAACGCAGCCGACACTCCCAGCAGGACGATCCCTGCGAGCCAATCGCGAGGTGACCGCCGAGTGGCACGATATCCGGGAAGCAGACGCTGGACTCGTTGCGTCAAATCGCCATCGGTCGCGGCCAGGGCCGCCGTGCCGTGATTACTGCGCAGTACTTCCAGAGTCAGCAGCATCCGTCCATACGTCAATGCATCGCGTGTCAGCGACAGAGCCAGGTCGTCACAACTCAGCTCGCGTTCACAGCGGATCCGGTTGGACAACCACCACACTGCGGGGTGATAAAACAGCAGGGTTTCGACAAGTACCTGCAGCGCATTGACTATCCAGTCGTGGCGTCGCACATGGGCCAATTCGTGAGCCAGCAGCGACTCGAGTTGACCGGGGGTCAGCCCGATCAGGACGCTGGCCGGAATCAGGATGATCGGCTTCAGGTATCCCACCACCATCGGGACCGTGACCAGCGCCGACTCGGCCACGCGGACGACCGCTGTGATCCGCAATCGACGGGACAGATCCAGCACCTGTTGTTGAATCTCCCCGGAGACGGCAGTCAAGCCAACACATTGCAATCGAAATTGTGTCCACAATCCGACGATCGGCCGGATGCCACAGAGCACAACACCCACCAGCCAAACCGTCACTACGCAGCCCAGCCAGGGAAAGAGGGCCTGTCGAATCGACTCGAACGTGACAATGAATCCCATCGCTGAAACCGGTTGGCGCGGCAGTTCCGATGGACTCACGAAAGTGTTTGCCGGATTCGGCTCTTGAAGGAGTTCCTCTTCCAATCCCGGTGGTGAATCGGCCAGTTCCAACGGGCGATCGGCCGGTTGGGCCGGGACTCCCACCATGAGCGGCATTGCTGGCGCGATTGGTTCGGCGGGGATGATCACGACATCCGTGGCGACAGGTGCCACCGCAATTGTCCTTGACGTCACGACCGGGACGATCAGCATCAGCGCGAGAAAAAGGACTCCCGCGACATACCGAGACTGTGCGGACCGTCGGTGCAGGCAGAGACTGATGATCTGTGCCGCCAGAGCAATCAGCGTCACTTGCCAGATGGAATGAATCAGGGTCCATCCCAGCCTTTGTCCCCATTCTTGTAAGGCCGGGCTGGACGGAACCGCTTCAAGAGCGGTGGCCAATGTCACGCAGATTCCAGCCACCAGGGTCGCTTTCATATTGGATCACCCTCCCGTTGAATCCTCGATTGCTGCGACAGATTGTCATTAACAAGCCGCCGGACTTTGTCATCGCTGACGGGACTGCTGTTCCAATTCATCCAACATGCGCCGAACCGTGTTCAATTCGTCCGGGCTGGCCGGACGTGCGGACAGTGCCTGCAAGACGAGGCTCAACGCCGACCCGTCGTAGACTTTGTCGATCAGGTCACCCAGCATCCTGCGTTGAGTCACCTTCTGGCTGGTGGCTGCCCGAAAGACCTGTGGACTGACTGATCCATCCCGCTTGACCAGACCCTTGTCGAGCATTACCGACAACATCTTGACAGTCGTGGAGTAGTTCGTCTGCTTGGCCTCGACCGTCGCCAGCCCGTTATGCACCTCGCGAGCGGTCGAACCACCGCTTTGCCACAGGATCCTCAAGATCTGCAATTCGACCTCGGTCGGTTGCAACGACGCCTGCCTTGCCATCTTCCCCTCCTGGCCTGATTCCCGCTGCGGAAGCGAACGAATTCGCCATGGGCACAGTGTAGCGAAGAAATTCGCTTCGTCAACGGCTTTTTTGAGGGGACGGAATCCATGGCTTCCGGATTCAGGTTTAAACCTGCCGGGATGACCGTGATCGAAGCGGCCCGGTGGCAACACGGCCGACTTACAGGATCGCCAGCGGGTTGCGTCGTTCTTCGAGCGTTCCGCGAGTTACGCCGACTCGGTTGGACGCATTCAACTGCCGCCAGACAGCCTCGGCGCGGATTTGGCCCGCCAGCAATTCGCGATACAACTTCAAGGTTCGCGGGATCTCGCTCGGGATCTCACTCAGGAATTCCAGGCGGAAATCTCGAACTCCGCATTCGATCAACGACGGAACCACTTCCGCAGCGCTTTGCGGGACGGAATTGAACAAGGTGTTTCGACAACCAACATCCGCGTGCAGTGGATGCTCGCTCCCCACACGATCGCGCAACTGCACGGCATGCGAGTCACACGGACGACCACAGTTCGTCTTGTTGGTGCCGGGGGACAGGACTGCGCAGAATACACAGTGCTCCATGTGAAACATCGGCATGTGCTGGTGAACAACCACTTCCAGCCACCGGGGCGGTACGGCCGAGACCAAGTTGAGCAGTTGATCGCGATTCAAATCGTAAGACGCGGTGATTCGTCCCGCCCCTTGCTGCTGCAGGTACTCGGCGGTCAGCTCATTCGTCGCGTTTAGTGAATAATCGGCAACAACCGGGATGCCCCGTTGAGTGTAGAACCGCAAACCTGCCAGGTTGCGAACCAGGATTCCGTCGGCACCGTGCTTGCCGATGGCATGAAACAGACCCAACTCATCCGGTTTCTGAATCCGTGGCGTCGCCAGGAAGATTGTCAGATTGGCGTCATGCGCGATCCGGACCGCGTCACGGTATTCGCGAATGTCCTGGAAGTCGGCATAGACCACTGAGCCATCGTTCATTGCACGACGGTTCAATTCGGCATCCCTGGCAACCGCCGTTAATTGAGCGAGCGTTCGACACAACACCTGCAGACGAGGTTCGTGCAGTCCGACACCGGCAGTGTCGTTCGCTGTGAGTTGAACAGCAGACCGCAGTTCGCTCAACGCTGATGGATCGGCCAACTGCCGTAATCGCGGTCGCTGCGTGAGACGGTCGAGTTGACCGACCAGGTCGTGTCGCAGCTTGGACAGGACGCTGAGAGGCACCATGGGACCACCGACAATCTCTGCGTCGAGTTGTGCGAGTTCATAGACCGTATTGCCAAGGCGGCTCAGTTGCTCCTGCAGAAAGTCGTGACGAATGATGTGCCTGGTCGCCAGCGGCAATGGCTCGGCCGATTCGACTTGAGCATGCACCGACTGTATGCCTCCCGAACCGGCCAAAGTGGCTTCGATCACCATCGGCTTTCCGGCGATGGCCTGGACTCGCAGGAACACCGGACGTTTGCGCAGTGGATCGGGACCGGTAAATGTCTTGCGCAGTCGGGCTGTCAATTGCGGGTCGTCGGTTTTCCAGAGCTTCTGTCCGGGTTCCAACTTGGACAGATCCAGAGCATCCCGCTGGAATTCCAATTCGACGATCCCTCCGCTGGCGCTTTCCACGGGGCGTCCGCCTGCGAGAACCATGTAGACCCGTCCCCCCTGTTCGGCGTTTGCGGTCCGATCACCGGCAAATACAACGCCGTCTCCCCGAGCGACTGGCCCCGTCAACCGGATTTCCACGCGGCTGCTTTGAGTACGAATCACTTCACCCAGCAGCACTCCACGCTTGGAACTGCTCAGTGCCGGGACCAGCATCTTGTGGTCATCGCCTTTCAACCAACCTGGTGAAAAGCCTCGCGAGAACGACAGTTCCATCTCGCGAACTTCATCCCGCGTAAACTGCACGGGCTTTCCACCAATGGCCGCGTCAATCGCGGTCCGGTAGTGATGGGTGATGTTGGCCACATATTCGGGAGTCTTCAGTCGTCCTTCGATTTTGAAGGAGCAGACTCCGGCCGCGATCAGGTCGGGTGTCAGTTCATACGCCGCCAGATCCTGGGGACTGAGCAAATACTTCTGCGGACCCAGGTCCACATCGTCGCCATCACAGATCAGGTCATACGGCAGGCGGCAGGCCTGGGCACATTGGCCGCGGTTGGCACTGCGTCCCCCCAGCGATTCGCTCGTCAGGCATTGGCCCGAATAGGCCACGCACAACGCGCCATGCACAAACGCTTCTAGTTCAACATTCGTCGATTTGCGCAACCGGGCGATTTCAGGGATGGAAAGTTCCCGCGGCAGAACGACGCGTTCGATCCCCATCTCTTCCGCGACCTGGATGCATTCGGCACTGGTCAACGTCATCTGCGTCGACGCATGGATTGCAAGTTCGGGACAAATGGCACGTACAAGTCGCACGACGCCCAGATCCTGGACCAGCACGGCATCCACGTCGGCCAGTGCGATCTGTCGTACCAGCAATTCCAACTCAGGTAATTCATCGGAAAACGCGAGCGTATTGAGCGTCACAAACCCTTTCACGCCGCGATGATGCAGGAACGCCATGATCTCCGGCAATTCCGCAGACTCAATATTCGTCGCCCGGGCCCGGGCATTGAAGCCGCAGTTCAAGCCGAAATAAACAGCATCGGCCCCATTCTCCACCGCCGCACGCAGGCATTCGCGATTTCCCGCAGGAGCGAGCAGTTCAGGACGCGGAAGAACATCGGATGGCATGGAGGCAGGGTCGCGAGGTCGGTATTGAAAACAGCACAATACCAGATATCTGACCACAAAAGGCAGGTTTTGTAAAAAGAAGAACTCTGGCGAAAGGCCAGAGTTCCAGGGTGGCGATGACTGTGTCAATGTTCAGACATCGACTTCATGCAATTCAAACAACGCATCGAGCTTTGTGATTTCCAGGACTTCGCGCACATCCTGTGACGGATTGTACAAGTAAACGTTGATGCCCTGGCGACGGAACGAACAAAGCAGACCCAGCATTCCGCTGGGAACCAGCCTGACGCCGGTCAGATCGAACGCCAGCGATTTGCACCCGTTTTCCTGAATCAATTGGTTCAATTCTTTACGGCACTCGGCCATGCTCAGCCGGTCCAGCAGTTCGCGTCCGCCGAACCCAATCACGGTCAGTTCGCCGACTTCGTACACTTCCAATGGACTCATCATTACCATGCGATGGACTCCTTCGTGAATCACGCCACGTTTGTCGATCCGGCCGTCATGAAAAAATGCTGGGGCCGTTCCAGCAACAAATGGCGAGGGCGCGGTCAGTCTGGTGAAGAAAAACGAGAATCAATAATTGATCCGCAACGCCGCCAGAGGAGTCTGTGCAAGGATTGTTCCCGAATCCGAGACGGGAACGGCGTGATTCCGTAACCAATGACTCTGACGATGATTAAGGCGATCAGCGACGGCACCATCCGGTGACAAACCACTGTTGACGCTGCTGCGGAATTGGACAACGAGGCAGATTGGTGTTGCAACCGGGTGGGTGATTGGCCGATGTGAGCGACAATTCGGACGCGGACCTGCGCGTACGAGCCGACGAGGTGGGAGACCTTCGGAAGGGCACGAGACGGCGCGAGAACTTGCGGCTCTAGCCGACGACGAGGAAGTGGCGAGGAGACCTTCGGTCAGGCGTTCCGGCGGGGTCGGGAGACCCGCGCCGAGCATTGGGGCCATCAGCCGCGTTAGCGGATTCGTGCCTTGAAGCTCACGACGCCGCCGGTCTTGGGAGGCAGTGGGTTGTTCAGTTCCCAGATCAGGACCAGGCTGCCTTCGCCGTTGTCCTGGACCACCAGGCGACCGTCGCGATCCGATGTGGCACTGTCTTCGACATAGGCCAGGCGAGGGGTCAGATTGTCGACGATCCGGACATGATGGACCGTGTTCGGACCCATGTTGTCATAGCGAATGGTGAATTCGATCTCTTCACCCGGTTTGCCGGTCTGTTTGTCAGCCAGTTTCACCACGCGCAGGTCGCCCGGTTGATCGGACTTCTTGTCATCGATGCCAACAATGGTCGCGGTATGCGCTTCATACTCGCCGGTCATCGCCGTTTCGGTCTTGGCAGCGATGATCGGGCTTTCTTCACGCGTCCAGATCAGCGAAGCCTGAATCCCGAAGTTCAGCCTGGCGGCGTCCTTGGTTTCGATCTTTCCAAACCGGACAAAGGCCAGATCCTGATAGACGTTCAACAGCTTTTCATGCACGACCAGCCGCTTGATCTGCGAGATGTCACCCTGGTACTGTTCGCTTTCCAGTCCGCTGGCTCGAGACCGGACCATGACACGACCGGACATTTCATTCTTGACGTGCAGCCTGGCTCCCAGACGCGTATGCATTTGATCGGTCCCGACGGCATGACCGACACGTGCGATTTCGTCCAGCGTCGTTCCTTCATGTGGGCGGCTGATCGTGCGAACGGTCGCCATTCGCGGCGCGTAAATGCAAACCCGATTCGTCGGACGAACGCGGTTCTTTCCGGTATGGTCCGTGAATTCGGCCACGGTGTCTTCGGTATCCAGGCCGTTGCGGCTCGATCCGTCGTAATGCAGGGGAATGGCGCGATCTCCTCCGTCGCACAGGTATTCATCCGGGAACTTTTCCGCCAGGACGGTCGTTTCGCAGGGACAACCAAGCATTCCCTGAGCCAGTGGATTGGGAGCAGGGGCCGCCCAGCGCGGATCGGGCGGGCATTGATTGATCGAAAATGGCGGGCACGGAGCACCAATCTGGGTGTGACTAACTTGCAGGATTCCACCGCGCGCCACCGGTTGCTGGGACACCGCCCAGGTGGAAGCACTCGTCGGTCGTTTCTGCAGTCGCACCACTCCAGCCGCGGCTGGCTGTGATGGCTTATCGTCGAGGGAATCGGATTGACTGCGGAAGACAGCTTCTTGATACAGTGCCTGGACCGGGCCGGCTTCTGAAGTGGTGCTCGAAGACTTTGGAGACATCAAGCGCGACATCGAATGCGGACCCGCACAAGCGCAGCAGGACAACGCCAGCAGCGCGATGCCGCCGCTCCGGGACATCTTCCACAGAACTCGTGCGGGATCGATCATCTCGAACTTCTCCAGGCAGATTACATGTTGTCAGAGCACGAGCCCAGGATTTCATTCTCAGTTTTGTCCCAGGATCTCGCGGTCCGAACTAGCGTGAATTCACCGCGTCAGGTCGTTGCTGAGCACTCGCTTGTGTCACTTTCGCAGGCAGCCGGATCGGGCCACCGGGCCCGAAGAAGCTGGGTTCGGGCCGGTGCGGATCGGGCGTTCGCCCCCCCAACCGCACGATCGCCATGGGACGACCCAGGTCGTCCGCTTCAGCCAGCACATTGCGAGACGGCTCAATCGTGGTGAT
This sequence comes from Planctomycetota bacterium, assembly GCA_018242525.1. Taxonomy (GTDB): domain Bacteria; phylum Planctomycetota; class Planctomycetia; order Planctomycetales; family Planctomycetaceae; genus Schlesneria. Next base: position 176,764 of record JAFEBS010000017.1, read on the forward strand.
CCGTGGGGTGCGTTCCAGCAGTTCCGTGGGAACTCGATCCGGTTGCTCCAGGTAAATCACCTTGGTGATCAACCGGCCGTTGGCCGCCCATTCGAATTCTTCCGTGGTGAACTCAAAGTCGATCGGAAAGTCTTCTTCGCGTCCCTGTGGGGGATGCAGGCGGTCGATCAATTCGATCGACGGGAAGAACTCGACACCGGGAAAGTCTTCCATGCCGGTTACTTTCAGGCGGTACATGCGACCGACCAGCAGGGCCGCCTGAGCGGGTGCCGCCAGTTCGACCGGGCGTTCGAGGGATTCGTAAAAGGTGACCTTGCCGTCTTGAGGCAGCGTCACTCGAACCGGTTGCAGATAATTGGGGGCGACGCGGCCCGCGTTGATGGCCCATTGAGCCGCGGTCCCGGGAGGGGACATCTGGTTCAGCGGAAATTGGCGGCCACCCACCGGGGGATACTGCTGAGCCTGGACCGGGGTTCCGGTGGCCAGCAGAACCGCCAGTAGCGAAAGTCCCGCGATGAATGAAGTCATCCTCACCACGATGCTGTCCTACTGAGAAGTGGTTCTATCGCGCTGGAAATCAGCCCGGCCGAAGTTTTCGACCGGGCTGGCGTTGGTCACGAGAACAGCTTGGATCACTGCTGTTGCTGCGGAGGACAGTACTGGCCCTGACCTTGTTGTCCCTGAGCCCAGGCGGGCATCGACAGTTCGCCCGGTGAGTAGACGGGATGCTTTTCGGTGTACTGGATGTAGCTGACCGGAGGTGGCAGGCGGTAGCCTGGGTCATGCTTGACGTCGATCAACATGTCTTTCACACCGGCGGGGATTTCGTTCTTCGAGCGATTACGGACCGTGTGTGATTGCAGGGTGGCAGGGCCACCGAGCGGCAGGTGCGGAGGACCATTCAGGCCAATCGGGGTTCCGGTGATGGGCATTCCCCAGGCAGCCATGTTCACTCCCGAGATTGGAGCACCGGGCATTCCCGAACCAGCAACCATCATCGCACCGGGGATCCCTGGGGTTCCCTGACCGGCGGGGCCAATTGGCAGCGGTGGCATGAACTGGTTTTGAGCCCCGTCAACCGAATACGCGACTTGATCGATGCCGCCCTGTTCCGTACCAGCCATGGGCTTGCCGGTCTGGCCCGGCATTTCCAGGTCCATGTTCCCCATTCGCAGGACAGCCATGATTGTTCCACGCTTGTCTGCTTCCTGGATCGGATCAACACCGGGGTCAAGTCGCGTTGAAACCAGGGTTTCCACGTTGGCAATCGCCAGTTCCTGGTATCGTGCATCCGGCAGGTAGATGACCTTCGTCACGAAGTTGTTGCTTTCGACCTGTTCGATGTCTTCTTCGGTCAGTTGCAGCGGAACGCTGTTGTGCGTCAGGTACGCTTCAGTGTTTGGATGACCGGGATAAACCTGCAACGTGGGGTACAGCGTCAGAGAATCACGACCGGGAATGTTGTTGATCTTCAGGCGGTAGGTTCCCCCCTGGAAGAAGTTGTAACGGGCCGGAGCGACCAGTTGATTTTCCGCATAGCCGTTTGGAATCAACCAGCCGATTTGCATGCCATCCGGACCGACGAAGCGGATCTGAGTCGTGGAGGGAGCGGCCGGACGTTGAGGTGGAGCGCCGAACGGCATTCCGCCGGGGCCCATTGGGGCACCCATTCCTGGTCCACCCATGCCACCCATCATGGGGAGCACGCCGGGACCTGGTCCGTCGACCATCGGCCCTGGTCGGCCCATCATGGCCGCGGGTGGAGCGTGGTACTCACCCTTGTTCAAATGTTGGTTGCCGTCCATGGCGCAGCCGACGCACACGACGACGACCGTGCCCAAAGCCAGAAAGTAGTACTTCATCACGACCCCTTCCGAAGTAGGCACTGCGACTCGCTGCCTGCTGAAACCTCCCGCGATCGCTCGCCGATGGTTCCCGCATCAAATCGAATCGGCTGTCCCTGCCGAATCCCGTTCACTGCACTTTTTCCCAGCGGTCAACGTGCCGCCATGGGTACTGTAAGTCTTGACCAAAACCACGCTGACCGGGTGAATCCGAGTTCAACCAGTTTCTCCGTCGACCTTGGCGTCGATTTCCCGCTAGAATGGGCGAGCGAGGTTCCCGAACTTCCGGGTTTTCCAAGCCAGCCGGTCCAAAATCGGGACTGGTCGTACTTCGGTCTGTTCTCTTTTCGGAAGGAATCGCCTTGTATCTTTGGCAAATCCGGCATATTCCAAATTCTTGGCGTAATTTAATCTCTTTTTCCACCTTGCTGGGCTTATCGCTCATGTCGACCGGGGTGGCCGTTGTCTGGGTTTCGTCCGCCCAGGGACAGGGAGATTCTTCCCAGACCACCCCTCCCAAAACGCCGGGTACCAAAACTCCAGATCCCGCGAAAATCAAAGCTGCCACGGACTTTATGAAGCGAGTCCATGATGGACTGTACGATCGGTCGTCCATCCGTGCAGATATCGAGCAAACCGTGTCGATCGGGGCTCAGAAATTCCAGGTCACCGGCCAGTACGTCAATGCTGGCCAGCGATTACGTTTGGAATACACAATTCAGCCAGACCAGGGAGTGTCCGGTTCACTGCTGGAAGTGAGCAATGGTAAGGAACTGTGGAGTCAGATGAAGGTCGGGGAGACAAAGCGCGTCACCCACCGTGATATTGAACAGATCAAGGCAGCCGTCACCAGCACCAAATCCGTCCCCGATGTCGTTTTGACGGCGGAACTTGGGCTCGGTGGACTGACCGCGCTGATGGCATCGCTCGAACGAACCATGGTATTTGACGCGATGAAAGAAGAGTCCGTTGACGAGGGTGGACGAACCATCGTCCAGGGACGCTGGAAGCCCGAAGTTGCCAAGCGCTGGCCAACCTCTAAAGATGGGCTGCTGCCGGTTTACGTCCCGGACATGGCAAGAATCTGGGTTGATACCAAGACGATGTTCCCCGTCCGAATCGTCTACATTAAACGCGCGATCGAAAAAGATAAGAAGGTCTACCGCCCGATGGTCAGTCTGCGATTCAGCAACGTGCAGTTCGATGCCCCGGTGAATGACCAGGAGTTCGAGTTTGTGAATACGGACAAGACCGTTCCCGAAGACATCACGCGGCAATTCCTGGACCGGATGAAGCAGAGCGCCGGTGAAGATGCCGCGAAACCAGGGACCGAGCTGACGACGCCGAAGAAATAGTGTCCGTTTGGTTGGGAATCCCTCGCTCAGGCGTCGGGCCAGCGTTTGCTATCAGCCGTGAGAGGACCTCCGCAGTGACTGAGCCGTATGATGCATTGTTGATAGTCTCGTTCGGTGGACCGGAAAAGCGTGAAGACGTGATTCCGTTTCTGGAAAACGTGCTGCGCGGCAAGCCGGTGCCGCGGGAACGACTGCTGGAAGTCGCCGAACACTACTATCACTTCGACGGTGTCAGCCCTATTAATGGTCAGGTCCGTGAACTGATCGCCGTGCTGAAAGACGAACTCGCCCGATCCGGAATCGACCTGCCCATCTACTGGGGGAACCGCAATTGGGATCCGTTGCTGACGGACACTCTGCGGCAGATGGCTGAGAATGGCAGCAAGCGCGCGCTGGCGTTTTTTACGTCGGCGTACAGTTCCTATTCGGGTTGCCGCCAATATCGCGAAAACGTGGCCGTGGCCCAGGCGGAAGTCGGGCCGACGGCTCCCAGCGTCGACAAGATTCGCGTCTTCTACAATCATCCTGACTTCGTGGCTGCAAACGCCGACCGGGTGAAAGCCGCCCTCTTCAGTCTTCCGAACGGTGGACTCGAAGCCCAAATCGCATTTACGGCGCACAGCATTCCGCTCAGCATGTCCGACAATTGCAAGTACGTGGATCAACTGACGGAAACGTGTCGTCTTGTGGCCGATGAGCTTCATCTCCCTGCGGACCGATGGAAGCTGGTTTATCAAAGTCGCAGCGGTCGCCCCACGGATCCGTGGCTGGAGCCAGATATTCTGGACCACATTCGGACGTTGCATGATGCCAAGGCATCGGCCCTCGTGATCGCTCCAATTGGATTTCTATCCGATCACATCGAAATCCTGTTCGATCTGGACGAACAAGCTCGTGAACTGTGTGACGAACTTGGGCTGCCGATGGCACGGGCGGGAACGGTGGGGACTCACCCCCGATTCGTGGCGATGATTCGCGAACTGATTCAAGAGCGGTTGGGACAGGTTTCCGAACGTCGCGCCCTGGGATCTCGCGGTCCCAGCCATGACATCTGTCCGGTGGATTGTTGTCTCTATACCGTCCCCGCCGGCCGTCCGACGCGATAAGAGAGCCCCGCTCCGGTCGATGCGTCAAAATAAAAAAAGCCTCCAGACACAAATCCGGAAGCTCTTTGGATTTCGCAACACCGCTCGATCAGGCGGACGTTACCAGGCGAAGTGAGCAAATGCCTTGTTGGCATCGGCCATGCGGTGGACGTTTTCGCGCTTGGTGATTGCAGCACCCTCACGACGGAAGGCAGCCATCAGTTCGTCGGCCAGGCGACGATCAATCGGGCGACCCTTCTTGTCGCGACAGGCTTCCAGCAGCCAGCGAATCGCCAGGGTCTGCTGTCGCTTGGAATTCACCGGGGTCGGAACCTGATAGTTCGCACCACCGACACGCTTGGATCGAACTTCGATCGAAGGGCGGCAGTTTTCGACGGCCGTGATGAAGACTTCGATCGGCGGTCGCTCTGGGAACTTCTCGGCAATCATGTCCATTGCGGAATAGAACGCCGACTGAGCGATGCTCTTCTTGCCGTCTTTCATCAGGCAATTGATAAACTTCGAAGCCAATTTCGAACCGTACCGGGCATCCGGCATCAACTGCGAACGGCTGGCTGTGAAACGATCAGCCATGAAAACCCCTCCAAAAAATCCAACTCTGTATTCAAGCAACGGCAGCGAATTGCACTGGAAGCCACAACGGGCGGCCAAATCACTTGGCTCGCTTGGCACCGTAACGGCTTCTGGCCTGCATTCTCTTGGCAACACCCAGAGTATCCAGCACACCGCGAATAATCTTGTAACGAACACCGGGAAGGTCGCGAACACGACCGCCACGAACGAGCACGATCGAGTGCTCCTGCAGGTTGTGGCCTTCACCGGGAATGTAAGCCGTGATTTCCTTCCCGTTCGACAACCGCACACGGGCCACCTTACGCAGCGCTGAGTTTGGCTTCTTGGGAGTCACCGTCTTCACGAGCAGGCACACGCCGCGCTTCTGCGGACAACCTTCCAGAACCGGAGTTTTCGTCCGAACTGGCTGGTGTTTTCGGGGCTTGCGAATCAACTGGTTAATTGTCGGCATCGTCAGACTACCCAATCATCAATGTCACACAACAACGACCGCCCCGGGAGCGTGAAGACACAATCGTCCCGCAAAACACCAGGGTCGCGGAGTTTATTCCCTACGCGGGCCAATATCAAGCGTCCCCATCCGTTGGCGGGTCGGGTTGTTGAGAATGTTTACTATTCACCCGCCCCACCGCTCTGGAAACCGTGCCGATTCCAGTCGTTCCGGAGAATTTGGCGCAGTGCATGATCGCCACAAACAATGGCTGCGATGAACGTTACAGACAACTCGAATAAACTGCAAGGCTGGCGGGTCAGTCTGATCGACGCGCCCGGAAGACCCATAACACCTGCCCGATCGGTGGATTCCTGACAGGTACGGCTTACTCGGACGGACGTGGCGTCCATCGTGGCAGCAAGCTCATTTGCCAACGGAGCGCTGCAGTCGTTGTGCGGCCTGGACCAGATCCAGGAATTCGCGCCGACGACCATTCGCATCCGCTCCCCTGGCCCCTTGAGCCGTTTCGTAAAGATCCGCCAGTTCCCACTGGCCCTGATGTGGCGACTGTTTCAGGTGCAGGCCGAATGACGCGACCGATGCGGCCCACAAGAAGTCGGCTGACGGCACAATGTTCTTCCCCGCGATGTCGTCCACCACATAATCAGCGGTCTTGACGCTGGTGTCGGCCGTTGGCTGCTTGTAACGCAGCTTCACCGTAAACAGGTCATCCGCCGACTCGGCCGGAATGTTGGCTCGGACGGGCAGTTCGACGGGAGCAGGTTCGTCCGTGGCATTCGCATACTTCAGGTGATCGACCGCCTGAGTCTTCTGCCATTTCCCTTTCGGGACGATCTCATACAGTGCCGTCACCGTATGCCCGGCACCGATTTCACCAGCGTCCTTGGTGTCATCGTTGAAATCCTTCGCGGCCAGGGCCCGGTTCTCATATCCCAGCAACCGATAGGCACCGACCGTCAGCGGATTGAATTCGACCTGGATCTTCACATCCTTGGCAACCGTGTACAAGGTGCCGACCAGTTCTTCATTGAAGACGCGGCGGGCCTCACGCAGATCGTCGATATAGCCATAATGCCCGTTCCCCTTGTCGGCCAGCTTTTCCAGCTTGGCGTCTTTCAGGTTCCCCATGCCGAACCCGAAGATGCTCAGGAAGACTTTGCTTTTGGCCTGCTGCTGAATCAGTTGCACCAACTGGTCGTCACTGCTGACGCCGACGTTGAAGTCGCCATCGGTACACAGGATGACCCGGTTTTCCCCTTCGCCATTGAAGTGACGCAACGCTTCTTCGTAAGCCAGATTGATTCCCGCGGCGCCGTTCGTCGAACCACCCGCCTGCAGGGCGTCGATGGACTGCATGATGCGCGTCTGATCGGAGCCAATCGTTGATTCCAGCTTGACTCCGGCGTCACCGGCATACGTGACGATCGCGATTCGATCCCGTTCGTTCAGTTCTTCGGCCAGCAGCGTCATAGCCTGCTTGACCAGCGGCAGTTTGTTGGCCGCCTGCATCGATCCGGAGACATCCAGCAGAAAGACCAGGTTCGTGGGCGGCCGCTTCGCCTTGTCGATGGTCCGCGCCTGCAGAGCGATGCGAGCCAGGTAATGTTCCCGCTGCCAGGGGCAGGGAGCCGCATCGGCGGTCACCGAGAATGGCTCCCCCTCTTTCGGCTGCGGATAATCATAAGTGAAGTAATTGACCATTTCCTCCAGCCGGACCGCATTCGATGGCGGCAACTGGCCCTGAGTCAGGAACCGCCGGATATTGGCATACGAAGCCGAATCGACATCGATCGAAAAGGTCGACAACGGCTGCTGGGATGGCATCAGAAAGGCGTTTTCGGCCGGGGCCTCGTACCCCTCGCCCGGTGCAGATTCTGAGCGTTCGCTTTCTTTAGACTCGCTGCCGATTCGCCAATTACGATTGAATCTCGACTGCTTCTGCAACTCCGCAACTGTGAGACCCCTGCCCTCACCGACCGGGTCACCCGCCACCGACAGTGGATGAGTGGCGGTTGTCGCGAGTGGCTTCCCCTCGTCCGAAACAAACGGATCGGTGGACGGCCGATTGCCAGCCCGTTCCCATCGAGCCAGACTGTCCGACTTGTGAACGCCCTCTGAAGCCTGTCCGACTGATGGAGGTTTGTTGGAATTGTTCTCGAAATTGGATTTCTGCTGAAGGCTTTGTCCCGGCCGAAAACCCGCCTCGTTATAACGCTTCGCAGAATCATTTCCTGGTTGGAGTGCGGTTGGCGGGATTTGGAAGCCGGAACTTGCGACCAGCCTGGATTCATCCACAGACTTGACGGTCGCGGTACTGAAGGGCATCGATTCCGCAGAGGATTCAAAACGGTCCGTTGGGTCCTGATTTTCCTTGGTAATTCCTGCGACGTTCGATCGGTGCGAGACTCGTCCGTCGTTCTCGGCGAGTCTGGGAAGCGCGGGCCACCTCTGCGAATACTTCAATTCGGACGGTTCCCTGCCTGGCTGAAACCAGTGATTTGCGACGCCGAGCATCACGGCACCACCGAGGGCCACTTCCGCTCCAACCATCGCCCAGCGACGGATTCGGCGACGACGAGCGCTGTCGACAGGTGCTCCGCTGGCGGCGGTCGCCACGACGGGGCACGGTGTAGCGCCCACCTGCTTCAACAGTTGTTGGCGTTGATCGTCGGTCAGCGCGGGAATCGATTCGGTCGCCAATTCGGCCCGCAACAAGCTGGTGAGCTCCCGCAGTTCGGCCAATTCCTGTTGCAGTTCCGGCGAAGCGGCCAACTCGGCTTCGACGGCCTGACGAGCGGCCTCGTCGAGTTCTCCCAGGACATAGTCTGTCAGGCGGTCATCGTCGGCATGGATTTCAGGCGTCGTCATGAGAACCTCCCGTGGGCGGGTCATATTTTGAGGGCGACTCGTTCGGTGCTCGACAGTCAATGTCGAGAGGCCGATGCCGGTCGGAATTTATTCGTGATCTTTCATCAAACTTCGCAGCCGTTTCAGGCCGGTATGCAACAGCACTCCCACGTGGGAGACGCTTTGCCCGGTCACTTCAGCGATTTCCCGATAGGACATGTCGTTTTGAAACTTCAGTCGGATGACTTCCTGTTGTATGGGCGTCAGCCCTTCCAGCAGGTTTTGCAGACGGGAACTGGTCTCGCGCAAAACCAACTCATCCGCGGGTCCCGTTTCCCGGGGCAGTGATTTCAGGTCCAGATCTGTGGCAACCGACATGCGTTGCTCCTTTCGTTGAACATCCAATGCTCGATTGCGGCACACATGAAACAGCCACCGCGCCAAGTGTCCATCCAGCGCGGCCCGATCCTCACGCAGAACCCGTAGCAACGTGTCCTGAACAACATCGCGGGCCAGCTCCAGATCTCCGGTAATCCGCTGCGCATACCTCAACAGCGGTCCTTCAAACTGATCCAGAATCGACTGCAGCCAGGCGACGGAATCGGTGTCGCCAGTTGTGTTTGCAGGTTCAATCGGCCCGTGCCGGGGCTCGACGAGATCCCCGCCCAACTCAATTCTTGATGTGATCGAACTCGACATCCTCGTCTCCGAGGTCATAGACCGGTCGTGACTTGATAACGGTTGGACGCGGGATTTCTTAGAAGAATTCCCAAAATAATTCTTCTCAATGACGGCACCATCGCAATGAATGGAATGTAGTATTTTTCTTGCGCGAAACGAGTTGTAACGACACTCGCAAATCGGGATGGCGACTTTGCCTCTGATCGCGAGAAACAAAAAATGTAAGGACGGGTAGTGACGAAGCATTCGACATCAGCCCCTGCAAAAACCGGTCAAACTGAATGGCGAACCGTTCGTCGATGGATGTTCCGGTTCGTGGCCGTTTGCCTGGGCTTGGTAATGGCGGCACTCATGGGTGAAATCGGGGTACGCCTGTTCTATCCCCCCGATTGCAACTACGTGTTTGATCCGTACGTCGGAGTGCGTCTGCCGCCGTCAAGTTTCTTTTTTGGCGGGAACGAGGGGCGAATCTGGGTGCGGACGAGCCGCCAGGGACTTCGTGATCGTGAACACTCGTTGGCAAAGCCGCCAAATGTCTATCGAATCGTGGTGCTCGGTGATTCGTTTTCAGAGGCCGTTCAAGTCAACCAATCCGAGACCTTCTGGAGTGTGCTGGAATCGGGTCTGAACGCCGACCGGGTTCTGCAAGAGCAGACGGTTGAAGTCATCAACTTTGGAGTTTCGGGATATGGCACAGTTCAAGAATGGCAGACGCTGAAGCATTATGCCGGTCAGTTCCAGCCCGATCTGGTATTGCTGGCATTGTTCCCGGGGAACGATGTTCGTAACAACAGCCGAAAGTTGGAGACTCAGGTGGGAACTCCGTTTGCCAGGATTGAAAACGGTGAATTGAAATTCGATCCCATCGCCAATCCGATACCCCCCGGAAGCTGGTTGTGGGTCAAAGATACGTGCGTCAAATGGTCGCGCCTGTTGCGGCTGATCTACCGCACAAAAGCGGCCCTTCAATCGAGAGCGCAAACAGCAACTGCCACTCCGTTGACAGAACCGGGACTCGACATCCAGGCATTTATACCACCGCCTGATGCGGCCTGGACCGAGGCCTGGGAGATCACCCGATTGGCGTTGCGGGAAACGCAGAACGAAGCGAAGCGTCTGACCGCGAAATTCGTGGTGGCAGTCGTGACGAATCCGATTGAGGTCTCAGTCGATACCGAACAGGAGACTGCCTTAAAGCGACAATTGAACGTCGAAGACTTCGGATATGCGGATCGGCGACTGGACGAGATCTCGCGCGAGTTCGACTTTCCCGTGGTCCACCTGACACCGGAATTCCGCAAGCGTGCCCGCGACGAACATGTCTGGTTTCACGGATTTCCCGAGACACGCCTGGGAACCGGACACTGGAATCGTGATGGACATCGTTTCGCCGGTGAAATCCTCACACGCGAACTGCCCCCCTTGATCCGCCCGTGAACTGATCAAGTGGACTGTCGGAGCCAGGCTTGAAACATCAGCACATCCCACAGCAGGTAGTGCCAGTTGCCACGGCCAGTCAGGTGTTCAGCCCACTTCTGGCGAATCGGCAGGGGGTTCAGATAGCCCTCCTGCCGTAATCGATGTTCATCGAGCAGGTCTTCCGCCCAGTCGCGCAGCGGTCCCCGCAGCCAACGGTCGATCGGGACGCCGAAACCCATCTTGGGACGTTCAAACATTCTGGCCGGGACGTACCGGGACAGGACTTCCCTCAAGATACGCTTTCCTGTCGTCCCCTGCACCAGGCAGTCGTGAGGGAGCGTCCAGGCGAACTCGACGACTCGATGATCCAGCAGGGGAGTTCTCGCTTCGAGCGAAACAGCCATGCTCGCTCGATCCACCTTGGTCAGAATGTCATCCGGCAGGTAGGTCAAACTGTCGTACCATTGGAAAGACTGCTGCGGATTGTCACATCTGGCAATACGGCCCCGAAGATCACAGCAATCGACCGGGGGACTTGTACCGACAACTATCTGCGTTTGCCGGCACCAATGCGACAAATTCCGCAGATATCGATCCACGGGCCCCGAATCATGGAGCAGCCGCGACAATTGAGCGAAACGGTTGGACACACGTCCCATGGGAAGGCGCGCCAGGCCAGTCACCAGTGCCTGGATGGGAATCTTCAGAGACTTCGGCGATTGACGAATGAAGTGGACCAGTCGCCCCAGCACGGCACTGGCCCGCCCCGAACCGAGCGGTCGACCATCGAATCCTTCCAGCGCCTCAAAATAGCGCCGGTAGCCGCAGAAGATCTCGTCTCCCCCGTCACCGGACAGCGCCACCGTCACATGTTGTCGGGCCAACTGGCTGACCAGAAATGTGGGGATCTGCGATGAGTCTGCAAAGGGTTCGTCGAAGATCGTCGGCAGCCGGGGAATGACATCGCGTGCCTGCGCCGAGGTGACTTGCAGTTCCACATGGTCAGTCTGCAAGTGCCCGGCAACTGCGGCCGCGTAGGGAGCTTCGTCATAGGCCGGGTCTTCGAATCCAATGGTAAACGTCCGGACCGGGCGATTCGACTGTTTCTGCATCAGCGCCACGACCAGCGACGAGTCGATGCCGCCGGACAAGAACGCACCCAGTGGAACATCCGCCACCATGCGGCAAGCGACTGCTTCGGTGAGTCGTTCGTCCAATTGCTCGGCAGCGCCGGCAAGCGAGATTTGGCCTCGTTCGCCGGCACGCCTGATTCCAGAATCGGCCACATCTGTCAGCGACCAGTAGGAGATTGGCTGAGGCAGTTCAGCGTCGATTCCCAGGGTCAGGATCGTTCCGGGTGGCAGCATTTGAACGCCGCGGTAAATCGTTGCCGGGTGTCGGATGTAACACCACTGGAAATAATCGGAAAGCGATTGTCGATCGATCTCACCCACAAAGTCCGGGTGGGCACGCAGGGACTTCAACTCGGATCCAAACAAGAGCACGGAACGACAACGTCCGTAGTAAAGCGGCTTCTTGCCGATCCGGTCCCGAATCAAGCTGAGCGTGCGGTCGCGAGTATCCCAAACCGCGATGGCGAACATGCCGACACAACGTCGGATCGTGGAATCGATGCCCCATGTTGCGAAGCCTTCAACCAGGACTTCCGTGTCCGAGAGACCTCGAAATGTTCGTCCGACCGCGACCAGGTCTCGACGTAGTTCGGCGTGGTTGTAGATTTCCCCGTTAAACGCGATCACATATCGTCCACATCGAGAAGTCATCGGCTGATGTCCGGTCGGAGACAAATCGATGATGGACAATCGCTGATGACCTAACGCAATCCCGACGGAAGGATCTGTCCAGATGCCAGCATCGTCCGGCCCGCGATGGTGCAACGTCTGCGACATGGCGCTGACGGTCGCCATCAATTGCTCGGTGGTCTGGTTGCGACTCCGATTCCAAAAGCCGGTCAAACCGCACATGAAGGTTCTCACAATCCTGTGTGGCACAGGACAGACGTCAGCAGTTCCTGCAAATGCAGGATTCCCATTTTTGAATCGTAGCGCTGCCGCACAGATTGGCGGGCCATGATGGCGCGGTGCTGCCAGTCCGGGTAGTGATCGATGGCAGCCTGAATGGCATCTGCAAGTGCGATGGAATCGCCCGGTGGGACAAGATCCCCCAGCTTTCCTCCCTCCAGGATTTCAGCCGGCCCGTTCGGACAGTCCGTGGAAACAACGGGCGTTCCCCAGGCGACCGCTTCCAGAAGCGAGTTTGGCAGCCCCTCGTTCAACGAAGACAGGACGAACAGATTTGCTCGGCGAAACCACGGGAGAGTATTCGCGACAAACCCTTCGAAGCGGACATGATTCTGCAGGTTGCGGGCCTGGACAAAGCTCCTCAGCTCGGCATCCAACTCACCCGTTCCCAATATGACCAGCAGCAGATTGCAGGCACGTTGATGCACGAGCCTGTCGACCGCTTCCAGCAGGTAACGAAATCCCTTTTCGCGATGCAAGCGTCCTGCGGCCACCAGCAGAAACGAGTCTCCGGGGAGATCAGGCGCAGGTTCGGCGGCCCGCCTGTCGAGTTGATCCAGATCGAGCAGGTTGCCGACCGTGACGACGTGATCTGACGGTAGACCGTAGTACTCGATCACGCGCAGTCGTAACCCTTCAGAATTTGCCAGAACCAGACTGGCACGTCGATAGGCGGATCGTGCGAATCTTCGCCGAAGTGCGCTCAGCCATCCAGCACCAAACTCCAATTCAGGCTGAGCCACACAACTGGAAACTCGGGGGGTGGTTCGAATCCATGTCGCGACGGCAGCATCGAGCGTGGCGCGAAATGTCCGATCGTACACCATGTCGATGCGCTCACGGCGAAGAACGCGTGCCAGGTGCAGGGACCGCAGTAGCGGTGAAAGTTTGAATCGTCGGGCCAGTCGACTCCAACCGGATTCTGCCCCAGAATCTCGAAATGAGTAGACCGGCACGTCTGCTGGAATTTTCGCCAGCAGATCTCCTTCGCGGGTTGCGAGATACAGCAGCGGTTCAAATTGAGTCCGATCGATCAGCCTTAAGATCTCGATGATCTGCCGTTCGGCTCCGCCGCCACTCATAGTGCCAATGACAAACAGAATTCGAATACGGCGCGTCATCCGAAGATTGGCCCACAAAAGACGAACAGATTCCACTCTGGCATCAACCAGGTTGGCTGTTGCAGTATAGACGGACAATTGGGCCTTTCCCAACAAATGGGGTCAGACCCCTGCCACAGGTATCTGATTTTAATCGAAATCACACTGGGAGGGGGTCAGACTGGTCTGACCCCATTTGTTAGGCAAAGCTGGAAAGTTGCTCCGCAGTCATGCGAAACCGACCGCGTGGTTCGCTCCGTCCAGTTCCTGGGCTTCATTCGGCAAAGTCTGCCGGTCTTTGACCGGCCAATTCCGTACCTGTGTCGGCCTGAATGGTCACCTACGATCCACAAAACCGCCCCCTGACGAAAAATCGTTAAACTTTGCCGATTTGATTGCATCCGCCGGATTGTTGTAACCGATAGCACAGGGGAATCTCGGAAGTTCGAGAGGACTCGATCGTATCACGTCACTGTCGAAGGGTTGCGCGTCACCCAATTTCTCTTGGTCTGGCGGCCTCACATCCGCGGAAGGAGCCGAATATGCGTCGCGGGACTTGGATTCTCGCAGTTTCTGGAGTCATGGCACTGAACACGGGTGTCAGCTTCGCCGCTGACCCTGCGCAGGGAATCGCTCCGACCAACGGGAAATTGCAAATACGAAATCGACAAGCTGCGGTTCCCACGGCGGGACTGCCCAGTCGTTACACGCGCGGAACGACCGCAGCGGAAAAGACGAAACAGAATTACTACGAAGAGCTGTTTGGCGAGCCTGCCAAGCCGCAGGCGGCTGAGCCCAAGGCATCCGTGGCTGCGACCGATACTTCGTGGGCAGATGACGTCCCTGCCGCCGAGACTGCAGCGGCGCCAGCCAAAGTCGCTGCCAAGCTTCCCATGGAACACGCCAGGCCCGCCGCGGATGCTCGCAAGTTCGCCCCCGCGGTCCGCAATTCGAAGACCGCGGCGGAACCGAGCGACAAAGTCATTCAGGCCGGTTACGACAAGTTGCCCACATCGTCCGAACGCCGAATGATTCAGCAGGTTCGTAGCGAAGGACCGAAGCGTCCGACGGCGCCCCCCATGCCAGAACTCGGTGGATCGTCTGACGCTCCCGTCGGCAAAGTGGGTATCGTTGGACCACTGTCGACAAAAGCCACCGTCGCTGAGGCTGGCCCACAAACTCCCCAGGTGACCATCGAATGGGTCAAGAAGGGAGACATCAATGTCGGCCAGGAATGTCAATTGGAACTGATTGTCAAGAACAGTGGCTCCGTTCCCGCGTCCGAAGTGGCCGTTGATGGCCTGTTCCCCAGCACTGTTCGATTGACGAGTGCGACCCCCAAGCCCGCAGCTTCGGGTGAAAAGGTGACGTGGTCCTTTGATTCACTGGCCCCTGGTTCCGAACAGAAGATTTCCGTGAAACTGATTCCCAGCCGTCGCGGCGACCTGGGAGCCACCGCGCAGGTTCGATTCACCGGTGCCGCCTCGGCATCCTTCCGGGTCGAAGAGCCGTTGTTGAAAGTGGCCCTGAAGGGGCCCACCGAAGTCATGCTGGGTGATCCTGCATCGCAGATGATCCTGGTCTCCAACCCGGGGACCGGAACAGTTCACGATGTGAAAGTCGAGGCTCGGATTTCCGATGGCCTGGAACATGGATCGCGTGGCGAACGGCTGATCATGGAAGTCGGTTCCATTGGTCCCGGCGAATCCCGGACCGTGCGATTGGGGCTGTCTGCCATCAAGGGTGGGCAACAGTCCATCAGTGTCGCCGCCAATTCCAGTTCTGACGCAGGTGCCACCACCGCAGTCAATCTGAATGTCATTGCCCCCAGCCTGAAGATTGCCGTCGATGGCCCTGCACTGCGGTACAAGGGCCGCAATGCCAAGTACAATCTGACCGTTACGAATGATGGAAGCGTTCCCAACAACAACATTCGCATCTCGCAAACGGTGGCGGACGGATTCAAATTTGTCGCGGCCGATCACAACGGCAAGTACGATTCCGGCAGCAAGAGCGTCCAGTGGTTCGTAGGCCGGTTGGAACCTGGTCAAACTGCGACGGTCGCTTGTGAATTGAGTGCTGTTGCCCTGGGCGACTTCTCACACACAGTGGCTGTCCTGTCCGATTCCGGGATTCGGGCCGAAGCGAAGGCCGAGACACGCGTCGATGGCATTGCTTCGCTGACGATGGAACTGGTTGACCTGGATGATCCGGTCGAAATCGGTGCGGAAACGGCCTACGAAATCCGTGTTAAAAACGAGGGTTCAAAAGCAGCGTCGGCGGTTTCCATCGCTTGTGAACTGCCGCCGGAAATGGAACTGAAGTCCGTCAAGGCACCCGTCGAGTTCGTGAACGAAGGTCGGCAGATCCTGTTCAAGTCACTTGACAACGTGGCTCCAGGAGCGACCGTGGTATACAAGGTTCACGTCAAGGGGATCCAGGAAGGCAATCATCGCATGCGAGTTCGCATGACGGGTGCCAGCCTGCAGGAACCAGTGGTGCGTGAAGAAGCCACTAAGGTTTATGCCGACACGAAATAACCTCAAACCACCACGGTTGCAACGATTTGACAATTGTTGCTCGTTGTGACCGTGGCCATGAAATCCAGCCGGACCGTCTTCCAGGAAGACGGTCCGGTTTGTCATTCAGGCCGGTGAATCTGTGAATATGAACGTGTGAAATCGAATTGTGAATTCCCGATTTTGAACGATCAACCCGCTCGAATTGGGGTTGGCTGGTATGGCCATCAAAATTATACTCCGCGCGCAGTCCGTCGCCTCAGGTGGTGGACATTTCGAAGGATTCGGCGCGGCGAAGCAGGGAGGCATCGCGTGAACAAGGTTCTGGTGGCTGGTCTTGAAACCGTCGTTGGCGGAAACATGGCGGTTTGTCTCGCTCGAACGCACTCCGTGAAGGGGGTGGCCCTTGCAGAACCAGTTTCGTTCAGCGGCTGTGATGTCGAACCGCCACCGGGTACACACGTGGAGGCGATTCGACTGTTGATCGAACGGACCAAACCTCAGCGTGTGATCTTCTGCGGCGCAAGTTCCCGAAGCGGTTGGGAGGGTGCCCAGGCACCCACTGAAGCGGATGTCCAGTTGGCCAGAAACTGGATTGAGGCGACTCGCCAGTCGCACACGCACCTGACCCTGATCGCGTCCGGGGCAATCTTTACAGGCCCGTGGATGTTTCATTCCGAAAACAGCCAAAGCTTCTGCCCCAGTGCCGGCGCTCAGCGATTGCGGGAAATCGAAGCGGCTGCGGCCGAATTGTCACCGGATTCTCTGATTGTGCGAACTCACGTCTTCGGCTGGCAACCCGGAGGGAACGACGGCTGGATTGAATCGCTGCTGGCACAGATGGAACAGGGGAACGCCCGGGGACTCGATTGCTTCCGCTATGCGTCGCCGATCCTTGCCACAGATCTGGCGGACATTGTTCCGCGTGCCTGGGCCGCCGGATTGTCGGGAGTCTATCATATTGGTGGAGCCGAGCGAGCCAATCCAGTTCAGTTTGCCCGCCGTTTGTCACACCACTTCCAGCTTCCAGTTCCATCCTCTCCCGCCGGCGAATTCCTGGTCGATCGACCCACTGGATTCGCGTGCGGTGAAACATCGCTGCAGACCCGGAAGATTCGCCGTGCACTCCATGTCGCGCTGCCGATGCTGGAGGAAGGTGTGCTACGCTTGTTCCAGCAGCACGTCGACGGCTATCGCAGTCGCCTGACCGGCCATTCCCTGGTACCGGACAGCCGGGTCGCGTGATCTAGTCCTTCAGGAACAGGGATCGCAATTCCACCCGCTTTGCCGGTTCGTGACCGAATTGTTGTTGCAGTTTGGCAAGCCGTTCTTCAACAGGCCCAATGCTCCAGCATTCACTTTCAGGCAAGTCTTCAATCGGCTCCACGTCTCCCTCATCATTCAGAGGACAGATGTCGCGATATTCGACAAAATCTCCCTGATCGTCTTCATCCAGCCAGCGCAGCGGCAACCCCTGGGTTCGGCAGACGTACGGGCGATCCTGGTAGATACGACAGGCCCCTTCTGAATCCAGAAAGGCACAGGCCCCGATTTCATGCGGCTGCGCCGACTGCAAGAGATCCTGATGCCTGGCACGAATGTTTTCCGCCTCGATCTCGAACACCGACAGCTGATCCACACAGCACATGCTGCAGCCACGGCGACAGACCAGCCGTGATCCGTGGACCTGCGCCAGGATCTCTGCTTGAGCGTCCACTTCGGAATAGAGTTTGTTGAGTACGTCCAAAAGTCTGCGTTTCTCGGTCGACACGATTCGGTCCCTGATTCACGCGCTCGCGGGGAGGCCGGTCTAGATAGCGGGCAGGTGGCTTTGCCTGACGAACGGGGTCACACCAGCTTTGCCCCGATAAAGAACGCCCCAGCCGTCCGGGAAATCGGAAGCGGCTGGGGATTCAACGAGTCCCTGATCACGTGATGTGAGCACCTTTGGTTTCGACATAAACCGCGTAAACCGACGTACTCGCGGTCATGAACAAGCGGTTGCGTTTCGTCCCGCCGAAACAGACGTTGCTGCAAATCTCGGGAAGCTTGATCTGGCCGATTCGCTTCCCTTCTTTCGGTTCGAAGACATGAACGCCATCATAACCGTCGCCAACCCAGCCAGCGCTCGCCCAGACATTGCCATCAACATCGCAACGGATCCCGTCGGCGAATCCCGCCTTCTCCACGATGGCCCCGGATTCGTCCTGCATCTTCAGCTTCATTGATGCGAATTCACGGCCGTTGACCAGCCGTTTGTCGTCGACGATATCCCACACCTTGATGTTCTTGGGCGCATCGTCGTAGTGTGAAGCCCCGGTGTCGGCGACGTACAGCTTCTTGTAGTCCGGTGAAAAACAGAGTCCGTTTGGTTTGAAGATCTCGTCCGCGACCTTTTCAACCTTCAGCGTTTTTCCGTCAATGCGATAAATCGCCTCCTTCTGGTACGGCTGCTTGGAATCGTTGGGGGCCTTGACCCCTTCGTAATTCATCAGACTCCCGTAACCGGGGTCGGTAAACCAGATGTCCCCGTTGGGATGGACGGCACCATCATTGGGGGCGTTCAGTGACTTGCCGTCATGCTTGTCGGCCAGCACAGTGATCGAGCCATCATTTTCGTAGCGGACAACCCGCCGATTGCCGTGCTCGAACGAGATCTGTCGACCCTGAAAGTCAAACGTATTGCCGTTGCTGTTTCCCGCCGGATTGCGGAACACGCTGACATGGCCGTCTTCTTCCAGCCACCGCAACTGAATGTTGTTCGGAATGTCGGACCAGAGCAGGTAGCGGCCCACTCCGTTCCAGGCGGGTCCTTCGGCCCACATCATTTGATCGCTATGGTAAATCCGCTGGATGGGAGTGTTGCCGAGCGCATACTTCTTGAATTGCGGATCCAGCGTCACAATGTCGGGATCCGGGTAACGGACGGGCTGTGCATGAGGACCATAGTCCCGGCCCCAGGCACTCGATGCGGCCAATCCGACGGCTCCGGCGGTCATCGCCAGGAAGGAACGTCGAGGCACGGTGGTGTTGCTCAAATTCTCGGACAGTTTCCGGTCAGGCTGCGCAGTCATTGTTGCTCCTCGGAACGCGATGGGGTCGAAGGCGAGATCTCCGTGAGAACCACGGCGGTTTGGCAAGTTATCACACTTCCGATCCAGGTGGAAACGTGGGCAAGTCTCCGCGGAGTGTGACGGTCGATGCCGAACAGCAGGAAATCTTCAATCTTTGCACCGACGGCGTCGGCATGGCGGAGTTACCAGCGTGCCTGGTCATGCACGCCGCATTCGCCACTGTTCAGGCGAGCGGGCAGTATGGACGACCGTGTACAACTGCAACGTGGACTCATCCACCTCGTACACAATGAGAAAGGGAAATCTTCGTAATTGCCGGTAGCGCAACGATTCATCAAGTAGCGGATTGGCAACAGGGTCTGCGATGATTGTTGAGATTGATTCTTGAACGGCATCGCAGAAGCGATCACCAAGCCCCGGGCAACGTGAATCATCCAGCAGCCTCAGCAATGTCAGTGGCGAACAGTTGGTGGAATTGAACCGCTCTACCCATTGCGATGCTCAGCGACGCGCCTCCAGATTTCCTGCTGCGAGACGCCCGATGTTGGGTCTGCCTTCATCTCGTTCTGTCGCTGTTTTGCTTGTGCGATCGCCCACGGAGGGATAGGCAGCGGGGACGGCTGATCGCCGAGATTATCCCAGAGTAGTTCGACCAGTTCGAGTTTTGCCTCAATTGGAAGTGCGAGCAATTCAGCACGATTGATGCTCATGGAAGATTCACCCTAAATGACGGCAATGGATGGTGACAACCCTTTATACACAATCGTGCGATGTCGGAATAGCAGTTGTCTTTTCGACTGCGGTTGCGAACGCGCACCGGTTGAACGGAAGTTGCTGACCGAATGACGGCCGGTCATCCCCTGCCGTGAGATGGCTGCCGACGAGACGCCGAACGACGAATGCCCGCGTGACCGCGCCATTCAGCCTGAATGGTAATACAATCTTGAATGCCGGGCGACGTCTGTTTCAGTTGGACTGTGGTCGAATTCTGCCGCCAGTGCAATGTTGTCACTCGAACCATGACAAGAATGCCAGATCAACGTTTTTTCACAGGCCTGCTCGTGGTGGGTCTGAGTCTCGGTTGGGCGGCGTGGGCACCACGAGCTGCGGCCCTGGACAACTTCGAACTGCTGGCCGGGACGGACGAGCAGATTCGATGGTCTCGCCTGCCAGACGGTGTGCGGGTGTTTGTCGACGCTCCCCGCAAACTAAATGCCGCGCGTCGGACCCTTGTCATCTACGCGACACCGAATGGAAACACGATTGAACAGACCCTGGGGTGCGAGCCCGCTGCAGGTCTGGATTTTCGATTCGATATTCAGCACGTGGTCGCTCAAGTTCGCTGCTGGCGTCAGACTCTTGCTGACCAGGATGTCGTCCTGTGTGTTGTCCAGGCACCTGGACTCAGTTGGCCGACATTTCGCAAGAATCAAGCGGGTACCGAGAAAATCATTCGCGAACTGGTCGCCTCACTGGCCACTGAATTCAAGGCGGATCAGCTCATCCTGGCGGGACACAGCGGCGGCGGTTCGTTTCTGCTGGGATACATTTCCAGCGTCGACGTGATTCCAACGTTGATTCAACGCATCGTATTCCTGGATGCCAATTATTCGTATTCGGACGATCAACATGCGGAAAAACTTCTGAACTGGTTGCGCGGCAGCCCCAGCCATCATTTGATCGTCATTGCCTACGACGACCGGAACATCGAACTGAATGGCAAAAAGGTGATCGGACCGGACGGCGGTACTTTTCGGGCGACGCAGCGCATGCATCGCCGATTCAAGGCAGAGATGGATCTGACCGAACAGCAAACGGGGCCGTTTCAATCCACGACCGGACTGAATGGACAGGTTCAATGGCTGGTCCATCCGAATTCCGACAACAAGATTCTACATACGGCGCTCGTCGGCGAAATGAATGGTCTGCTGCAGGGATTGAGCGTCAAAACCGACCACGCGACTGCCTGGGGAACCTTTGGCGGGCCGCGCGCCTATACAAAATGGATTCCCGCGAAGCCGATTGTCGAATCGAAATCCCGCCGGGCGTCGCTGGTCGGTCATGCAGAGGGGTATTCGCTGAAGATCCCGAAACGCCCCGACGATGCTCCGACGGGCTCACAATTCCAGAAACAGATCGTGAACGTGTCACGCCAGGATCGAGAAGCGGCCGTCGCCCAGGAGGTGCTCTGTGGAAACATTCCCGATTTTCTGCGACGCTTGATGGCAATTCGCACTGCGTTCACCGATGCCGCGGGCGCCAGTCATACGGCGGACTACTTTGTGATGCCGGATTATCTGGCGATTGGAACAGACGCGGATTTCTTCCGCATGCCAATGACTCCCCGGACGGCGTCCGCAATCGCAGACAGTTTTGGTGCCTCGCTGATTACGACCAAGATTTCTGACGACATTGATGCGACTGCGGCCGTTCGATTGGAGCCGAAACCGTTGATGATGGATCGGGATCAGGTGGCGACGTTTTTTCAGCACCATCAGATCATTCAGAGCCAGCTTCGCGAGCAGCCCTCGGGATCTTTTGTCGCTGGCATCAAGAAGGACGTTGTCCTGACCAATCGACTGAAGGAGAAACCGCATCGAGTTGCCATTTTCGGGTGGCATCAATTGAATGGGATCCCCATTCAGCCCCTGTACGTGGGACATGTCGACTGGTATGTCGACTACAGCCATGGAGTGCGACTGATGGCAGCGCGCCTGATTGTCGATGGATCCGAAATGTCTGTCGCTGATGTGCTGAATCATCTGACGCTGAACAAGCTTCTCAGCGACGAAGGTCCGATCGATCTGGGTGCACTGAAGAAGTCCGCAGACTGGTGATCTGCCATCACGTTTCCACAGGGACGACATTCTCGGTCAGTACCAGGTGCTGAATATACTTTTCGGCCCAGTAGCGAATCTTCGGAATTAATTCATCATGCAGATGCTTTTTCGCCGAGGCAGCATGCCCGATTCGTGCCGAGAATTTGGCACAGTCGTTAGCACCCGCTGGAATGGCTTCCACCGTCGCTTTCAATCCTGCGTCGGTGGAACGGCACAGCATGATGATCGGCAAACAAGTGTCGTCCTGACGAATGAGCCGAACGGTCTGCAACCCATTCATGACGGGCATCTCGGTGTCGAGAATCAGGACATGGGGGCGCACGGTCGCCATTTGATTCAAAGCATCACCGCCGTGAACCACCGGAAACACCTCGAAGCCATTCGCATCGGTCAACGCCTCTGTCACCAGGCGACGAATCACCGCGGAATCGTTGGCGATCATGACTCGGATGGGTAAACGCACAGAATCCTCGCCGGTCCGGTGGACCGCATTCGTTGAATCACCAATCGGTAAACTACGACAGACCAAATGGACTGTTCGATGATTTGGCTTCCTGAATGGCGTCAGCCATGATCCTGGTGGCCAATTGACAATATCTGGACGCATGGTTGGAATCCTCCCGGAACAACACTTCCATGGCCGAATTCTCCTCCGGAATGTAGCCATCGGCGCAGCCATTGCGCTGAATATGATTTGCCATGTGATCGGCCACCGCCGTTGTGGCCACCAACCGTTGATGCGCGCTGGTTTCGGCCGGAGTATGATGCAGCCGAACAACGTCGACGAGGGCTTCAGGAAGTTTATTATGAGCGATGAACCAGGCTCCCAATTCGCAATGATCGGTTTGCAGGTTGTCACGCTCTCGTTGCAGGAAATCTCCAGATTCTTCAAAATCGAGTGGATCCGCGGCATCGAAGTGATCTGTCGCAATGATGCCAAGCAAGGATCGTCCGACATCGTGGATTAGCCCGGCAGTAAACTCTTCGCCGAGAAATCCAAGCTTAAACTCCTTGTTCAGGCCAATGGCAATCATGCCCGTCAGAACCGAGTGACGCCACAGGACCAGTTGCATCCACGCTTCGCACACCGGAAGTCGGCGCATGGAACTGCCCAGGCTGGCGGCCAGGATTACGTTGCGACAATGGGCGAATCCCAGCCGAGTCACCGCCTGCTTCAAATTGAGGATCGGGGTGCGGGCGGCGTAGATCACACTGTTCACGATCCGCAGAATCTCAGTTGCCAGTTTCGCATCACATTCAATGACAGATGAGAATTCTCGGATCGAGCAATTCGGATCCCGCGCCATCGCCAGCGCTTTCTGGGCGATATCGGGAATCATCTGCCATTGAGCGGTCTGATTCAGCAATTGGCTACGAAGTTCGGGGGAGGGCATTCCCACTGTTTCGCGGCTGCTCTCGACGACTGTCATCCAACCAACCCTTCCTGTTGAATCAATCGAGTGCGCGTTGACGGAACGTAGGTGACAGTTTGCAGTTCTACGATCGAACGCAAGTCGAAGGACTTGCCTGATTCCCGGATGAATCCCGTCCAGAAGGTTCGATATTGACTTCGGATACCGGTCGAGTCAGTTGCAGCGATTGCGCCACCGTTCCTTCGGTACCGCCGGACTCTTCTCGCGGCCGGACACCGTTCGCACCGCAGTCGAAGTGCAGCAGCCATGACGCACGCTGCAAAAGACCTGATTCGCGGGACATCGGCGCCGGACATGCTGTCTTATGACCGTGGTTGACGGATCACGATTCGGCCTGAAATGGGCATTTTGGTGTTTACCGAACAATGTCCAAAGCAGATGAAATGATCTGATCTGCGGTCTTGACGACGCGCGAATTCGCGTCGTAGGCCCGTTGAGCAGTCACCAGCGATGTCATTTCGGTGGTCAGATCCACGTTAGACTGTTCCAGCGAACGTTGGCGGACACTTCCCAGATTGCTGGTTCCGGGGATCCCGGTTGTTGGCGTTCCCGACGCGGGTGTTTCACTGTACAGGTTGTTGGCTTCCTGCTGCAAGCCTGCTGGATTCGGGAAACTCGTCAACTGCAACTGGCCCAATGTCTTCACTTCTCCAGAACCGGTGACGACAGACACGACACCATCAATGCTGATGTTTGTCGAAACGGTATCCGCTGGAAACACGATCGGTGGTTGAACAATGTCCCCCTGGGCAGTCACCAGTTGTCCCAGGGCATCACGCTGAAACGAACCGTCGCGCGTGTACTTGGTGGTTCCGTCCGCATGCTGAACGGCAAAGAATCCCCCGCCGCTGATGAACAGATCCAGTTCCGCTCCGGTGCTCTCTTCCGCCCCCTGCTTGAAATCCCGCGTCGAAATGTCGGCGACTTTCACGCCGTGGCCCAGTTGCAGGTTTGTGGGACCGCTGTAAATCAAATCCTGGAAGTCCACAATGCTCCGCTTGAACGCAGTCGTATTGGAGTTCGCCAGATTGTTGGCGGTCGTCTCCACCGACGTCTGAAACGCGTCCATCGCCGAGGTCGCTGTGAATAATCCGTTCAGCATTGATTGAAACTTGCGGAAGTAGACGCGTAGGTGGCACCTGGATGTCCAGCCCGCGCGAGGAAGCACCATCACGCATATTTAAGGTCGTACTGCAGGAACGAGTGGAATCAATCGCCGTGATTTCCACGCACGTTTGGTCACAACCGTTACCGTTTCCCAGAGTCAGACTTTTCGACGTACAACGGAAATTCTGGTTACAGGGGTGGGGCGGTTTGCGTTGACTGCAGGGTCGTTTTTGTCAGGGAGGGCCTTCTCCAGCCCATCAATAAGACGTTCCAGACGCTAAGACTGCTAAGTTGGGAGAAGCCCGCATAGCTGGCATCGTCCGATTAATCGGCATGGGCCGAATAGTCCGATGGATGACAAACAGGCGGCTGGTGCGCCATGTCTGGAACATCGGCAGCAACTGCCGGACCCCGGTCAATCAACGAGGCGGGATTGTGATTCGAGGACTTTACAGTGCCGCAGGCGGAATGCAGGCGACGTCCCAGCAACAGGACGCCACCGCGCACAACCTGGCCCATGCGGTCAAGCCCGGTTACCTGCGAGAAATGATTCGATTTGATGCTCCCGATCCGAATCAGATCCATGGGCCCACAACCTCGCTGCATACGGATTTCACCCCGGGGACGTTACAGCACACTGGTAACAAGCTGGATCTGGCAATTGACGGACCGGGGTTCTTCGCGATCCAGGGACCCAACGGACCGGTGTACACCCGAAACGGTGTTTTCCAGCTCAACGAATCAGGGCGACTGGTCACGATGGAAGGTCTCCCTGCGATGGGATCCGAAGGCCCCATCGACTTGCCAATCGGAACGATGGACATTGAAGTCACCCCCAACGGTGCCGTCGTCGCAGACGGAATCGATATCGAGCAACTGAAAGTCGTGACGTTCGAACAACCAGAAACCTTGCAGCGCGTCGGAACCTCGTACTTTCAGGCTCCAGCGGGCGCACCAACCTTGCCGGTGGTACCCAGCGTTTTTCAGGGATGTCGCGAACTCAGCAATTCGACGGTCGTTCAGGAAATGGTCCAGATGATCGCCGGCGTCCGGCATTTCGAGGCAGCACAACGTGCCTTGCGATCCATCAGTGATGCCGTGGCCTTCAATACCCGACCGCTCAACAGGTAATCCGATCATGATGAAGTCCTTGTTTACTGCAGCGACGGGAATGCTGGCGAACCAGACAGTGGTCGATACGACCGCCAACAACCTGGCCAACGTCGACACCACCGGCTTCAAGCGCAGTGAAGTACAGTTTCAAGACCTGCTGTACCAGACCGTGCGTGCACCGGGAACCCAGGGTGCCACGGGCTATCAGATTCCGACTGGCATTCAGATTGGCAGCGGTGTTCGGACGGCCGCCATTACCAAGGTGTTTACACCCGGTGTCGTCGAAAACACGGGAAACAATTATGACGTCTCGATCCAGGGACAGGGTTTCTTTCAGGTCCTGCTGCCCAGCGGCAATTTCGGGTACACGCGAGATGGCACGTTTCGACCGAATTCGACCGGACAACTTGTGACCGCCGATGGCTTCCTGCTGCAACCCCCCATCTCCGTTCCGATCGACACGATGGAAGTCACGATCGGTACCGATGGGACGGTCTCGGTGATCACGGGGAGCAATCCAACACAGGCGGTCAATGTCGGCAACATTGCCCTGACCCGGTTTCCCAACCCCAGCGGCCTGTCATCCGAGGGCCGCAACTTGTACGGCCAAACGACTGGATCCGGGTCACCGCTGCAGGGAATTCCAGGCTCCAACGGCTTCGGGACGCTGCAGCAGGGATTTCTGGAACTGTCCAACGTGCAGGTGGTGACTGAAATGATTGGCCTGATCACGGCACAGCGGGCGTTTGAAGCCAGTCAGCGTGCGGTCCTGACCAGCGATGAAATGCTCCGTACCAGTAATGACATGGTGAGGTAGTCACGCAATGAAGCGACAACGAATTCACGGCATCCACTGCCTGATTCCGACGATGCTCTTGTTCGTCGCTGCCCAGCGCAGCGGATCGGCCGGTCCGCCATCGACGGCTGCAGACCGGGTCGTCATTTCGTTGCATCCATCCAGTTCTGCAAATCAGCCGGAAGTCTCCATCGGCGAAATCGCCCGAGTCGACACCGCTAATGCGTCTCTCAAGCAGATAATCGAATCGCTGGACATCGCCGCGGCACCAGCGGACGGAGAATCAACGGCGATTACTCCCAGGCGGATCGAATTCCGGCTGCGATTGGCAGGTCTCGATGCACACCATGTTTCCATTCGTGGGCAACAGGCGATCGTGAAGGGCCACCGAAATCTGACGTTGCAAACGTCTGCACAAGAGTTCGAGATGCCGACCGTACGTTCGACGTCTCACGGACAGTTTGTTCCTTCCTTTCATCGACCGCCCGTCGCGCAGGATTCGGTCGTTGAAGAGTCCCCGGAAGTCCTGGACACCGTTGAGGGCACGGTCGTGGAAGCTGCCCGCCGGGCGGTGCTTGCTCAACTCCCCTGGCCGGAAGATGAACTCACATTTCAATTGGCACAGCCCATCAGCCGCGAAGCAAAACTGATCGCGCTCGCGTCAATCACGGGCTGCTCGGCCTGCCTGCGAGCCTCAGGCCCCCCCGTGGGACGTGTCAATGTGGATGTCACTGTGAAATCCCATGGGCAATCGCCGCTGGTTGTCCCGGTCGTTCTGGAGGTCCGCCATTACGAAAACGTAGTTTCCACCTTCCGACCAATTCCCCGGGGGAAGTCGATTCAACGAGAAGACCTGTATGTGCATCGCTGGGACGTCACTGGCTCGACGGATTACTGCACAAAGCCCGAGCAACTCATCGGACGAGTGGTGAATCGCGCGTTGCCGGCGGCACAAATCATCCGTGACCTGGATCTGGACCGAACGGGCGATGGCCAGTCCCAGGGACTCGGTGGGCCAGTTGTCATCAAGCCACATGACCAAGTCAACATGGTTGTTCGGAATGGTGGACTGAGTTTCACCATTAAGGGCGAAGCAATGCAACAGGGTCGAGTGGGTGAAACGATCAACGTACAGAATCTGCAATCCCGAAAAATCGTCAGCGGCAAGGTTGTCACTGCCGACGAAGTGGAAATCTCGCTGTAGGAAGCACAGGAATCAGAGATGCAAACAAACCGACGCCAGTGGATCATGCTTTGCCTGACTCCCGTGGCTGCCGCGCCGCTGCTTTCGTCCAGCGATTTGCTGGCGGATTCCATCTGGGAACGGCGAGACCAACGCAGCGCGTATCTGTACATGGACAATCGCGCCCGTCGGGTCGGGGACCTGCTGACCGTGTCCGTCAACGAAAACACGGGGGCAACCAACAAGGAAGAGCGGACCATGAAAAAGGACACCGCGATGTCTGCGAAGCTGAATCTTGCGGCCAGCGGTAATGCGGGCGGAGCGGGACGGGCGGCCTCAGGGCAGATGAATGGTTCAAATTCCTCGGACCGGTCATTTCAAGGATCTGCAGATTTCGCCAGCGAACGTCAATTGCTCGACCAGATGACTGTGACTGTCGTCGACATCCTGCCCAATGGAAATCTGGTGATCGAAGGTTATCGACGACGTCTGGTCCAGAACGAAATGCGACTGCTCCGTGTCTCGGGAGTCATCCGCCCCAACGACATTGAGATTCCCAACCTGATCGAATCCCGTTTCATCGCCAATTTCAATGTCTCGTATGAAGGGACGGGCGTGGAATCAAGATTCACGAACCAGGGTTGGCTGGGGCGTATGACCAATAAAGTGTGGCCGTTCTAGTAGTTTGACAGGCCACGAGTCAGGAGTACAGACATGTTGCAAGGTATTCGTTGGATCATTCCAATCACGGTCCTGGGATTGGGAATGGCCACCGCGCCAGCCTGTCGCGCTGAAGTCCGCATCAAGGACATCACGATGGTCGAAGGCGCACGCAGCAACCAGTTGTATGGAGTGGGCCTGGTCTTCGGCCTGAATGGGACCGGTGCCAAGTCGCTGGCCACTCAGCAGATGGCCATTGATCTGCTGCGCAAGCTGGAGATCACGACAAAGCTGCAGCGACAGACTCAGCTGGACAACGTGTTCAAATCGACGAGCATTTCACAGGTGATGGTCACAACCGAGATTGCCCCGTTTTCACGCAAGGGAAGTCGCCTGGATGTCGTGGTTTCGATGGTCGATGACGGAACCAGCCTGGAAGGGGGAACACTGTTAATGACGCCGCTACGCGGTGCCGACGGAACTGTGTACGCCGTCGCCCAGGGAAATATCTCCATCGGTGGTTTTAACGTTCGTACGAACGCCGCGGGCGGACAGATGAATCACCCGACGAACGCTCGAATCCCCGCCGGTGCAATTGTGGAGC
Source organism: Planctomycetota bacterium (assembly GCA_018242525.1). Classification (GTDB taxonomy): domain Bacteria; phylum Planctomycetota; class Planctomycetia; order Planctomycetales; family Planctomycetaceae; genus Schlesneria. Next base: position 205,514 of record JAFEBS010000017.1, read on the forward strand.
AGGAGGCGCTGGGTGAGATCAATCAGGGCGGTGTCATTCGATTGCTGTTGCGGGAAGCGGACGAATCGACGGCAGCAGTGATCCTGAAGGCTGTGAACGCGCGTTTTCCAGACTCGGCGATCACAGTGGATCCGGGGACGATTCAGATTCGAATTCCGACCAAATACCATCGCTCGATCTCGGATTTCTCCAGCGAAATCGGCCAGATCAAGGTCATGCCAGATGCTCCGGCCCGAGTCGTCATCAACGAACGGACGGGTACGGTTATTGTCGGGCACAATGTTCGGATCTCGTCCGTGGCGATTGCCCACGGCAGCCTGGTCATCAAGCCCAACGTCGCCCCGGCCCCGGCTCCCGGCGGCTTGACTCCGCTGACAGGTGATCCGACGCTGTCCGATGCTGTGCCGCCCGCTCCCGGAAATCCAGACCGGATCGATGAAATCCTGGAAGCGCTGCGGCCTCGCCCTGTACAGATCCCGGGGGCGCAGGGACCGGCGGCACTTCTGGAGGTTGAACAGACATTTACAGTGGCGGAATTGGCGCGAGTGCTGAATGCGCTGGGCGTCTCCCCGCGCGATCTGATTGCGATCTTTCAGGCGTTGAAGGAATCCGGGGCGATGCATGCCGAATTGCGATCCATTTAACCTCTATCGAGTGGGTATCTGCCATGTCTACAATCGGTTCATCCATGGTTTCCAGTTCGTTGCCCCTGCCTCAATCGGCGGGGAGCTCGCATTCCTCGTCCCGACCCGTGGGGGGGGACGCGGCAGCCAACGTCGCTCAGGATTTTGAAAGCGTGTTTGCCTCGATGTTACTTAAGGAAATGCGGCAGTCACTGGAACCCGGCACACTGTTTGGCGAGGACTCAGGAGACGTCTATGGTGGGTTGTTCGACAGGTATTTCGGCGAGCAGATGACCAAGGGAAGTGGCCTGGGAATGGCGGAAATGGTTCAGTCGTCGATCGAACGCCTGGAAAAGGCGGGAAGTCACAGGGCAGACAGCCCGGGAGCGGCGGCGAGTCTGCCCCCCGCTTCGGTCCCGGACAAACGGGTTGGCCCGCTGTCCGGCATCAACAACATGTATGGTCCGCAGCCAAAAAGGATCTGAAGCACAGAGTCGTTCACGACAACAAGGTCAGCAACATGGTCGCAAACGGGACAACCCCGACAATTACAGAGGCCCTGGCAGAACGCGTCAAACGCCATCTGACGGAAGAGGAACGGACACTTATCGCCGTGCTGGAATCCGTGCGCGACTTGCATCAGTCGCTCCGACAGTTGGATGGGGAAGCGTTGACACTGGCCCTGCAAAATGAAACTGCCGCGCTGCGAGAGGCAGAGGGGTTGCAACGCCAGAGATTGGCGTTTCGTACCGAGACAGCCGGCGCATTCGGTCTGTCTCCCCACGAAGTCACCCTGAGTGCGCTGGCGACGAAAACTTCCGGAGCCCTGCAGGCATCGGTGGTCGAGACTCGCCAGAAACTTGCCGACATGTCGGAAGAAATGGACCGATTGAATCGTCAAAACGCAGCCATGATCCAGCAGTCTCTGCTGCTGATGCGGGGAATTGTCGGGCACCTGACCGGCACGACATTCTCGGGCGAATCCTACAACGCTGGCGGGGCTCGCGAAGAGGCTCATGTGGGCCCGCTGGTTCAGTGGGGGGGATGACTTGTCGCGGGAATCACACGTTACGGGCTGCGATCACTTTTATCAGACTCTGGGCAAGAATCATGGAATTCTCCATTGGTGTTTCGGCTCTCCAGGCCGCCCAACAGGCGATGGCGATCACCGGTAACAACGTTGCCAATGCCAACACGCCGGGGTACCACCGTCAGGTGGTCAAGTTGGCGGCGGCGTCACCGATGCTGCTTGGAGGTCAATCCTATGGACGTGGTGTCGAAGTCGTGGATGTGCAGCGCGCGATCAGCCAGCAACTGGAAGCCGCGATTACGACGCAGGGAACTCAGAACGGGTATGTCGATTCCCTGTCGACGTCAATGACACAACTGCAGTCCTTCATTGCCACGGACTCGTCGTCGATCGCCAATCAGCTGGGTGCCGTCTTCAACGGTCTGCAACAAGCGTCGTCGCAGTTGGGAAACAGTGCGGCGCGGGTGGACGTCGTCACCACCGCCCAGACACTCGCCAGCCAGTTCAATACACTGGCTGGCAACATGGACCAGATGCGCACCAGCCTGGATGCCTCGATCGTGGCATCGGTCAATTCGATCAATCCCCTGCTGAAACAGGTCGCCGATCTGAATGCACAAATCGCCAGTTTTGTCGACCAGGGAGTGAGCCCCAACGACTTGCTGGATAAACGGGATCAACTGGTCAACACGATCGCACAGCAGATTCCGATCGAAGTTGAGCCCGGCGCGGAACAACAGGTGACCATTCTTCAATCCGGCGCGCCGCTCGTCATCGCCGGTGACGCTCAGCAGATCCAGTACACACTGGACAAAAACGGTGCGATGAACATCAGCGTCCGCAAGGGATCCACGCCGCTGAATATTGACAGCGGAGCCCTGGGGGGAATGCTTCAGGCTCGAAATCAAGACTTGCCCGACTTCCGTCAACGGCTGGATACGCTGGCAAAAGCCATTGCGAAACAGTTCGACTCAATCCAGTCAACGGGGGTCGGGGTGAATGGTGGCTTCACTCAGTTGACCGGCCAGCGCAGTGTGCTGAGCACCAATTTGCTGCTGAACTCAGCCGGCCTGGCATTTCCGCCACAGGCGGGCGAAATCACGATTGGCCTGACGAACACCGCCACGGGTCAACGCACAATGGTGACAGTGCCCATTGATCCGGCCACGCAAACTCTAAAGGATGCCGCCAGTGCCATCGGGGCGGCCGTTCCGTATGTGCAGGCATTCGTCAACGACCAGACCGGGACGTTGTCCCTGATTGCCGCTCCCGGCTACAAGTTCGATTTTACCGGCGGAGTCGACACCAATCCGACGACATCATTTTCTCCCGGGACCACGGTCACGGCGACGACCGGTGGACTGCCAGCCGCAGGTGTCAACGACACCTGCACGTTTACCTTTCTTTCCAGCGGAACCGTGGGGGTCACGCCCGGTTTGCAGGCCCAGGTGACAGACAAACTTGGAAATGTCCTTGGGACCGTTGATGTCGGACAGGGATATGAAGCCGGACAACCGGTCAAAGGCCCGAACGGTGTGACATTAACCCTGAGCGCTGGCAATGTCACAGCAGGCGATTCACTGTCCGCAAATTCGATCGGGAATCCAGACTCGGCGGGTTTGCTCGTCGCCTTGGGACTGAACACGTTTTTCTCCGGAAACGATGCCGCGTCGCTGCAAGTCAGCGACCAGTTGGCGTCGAATCCAGACTGCCTGGCGACTTCGCAGACAGGTCTTCCCGGAGACACGTCGAACCTGCAGCGATTCGTCGGACTGCAGGATGTGCAATCCATGGGTGGGGGAACACAGCGTCTTTCCGACTTTTTCAACAAGATGGTCTCGGACGTTGGTTCTCAGGTTAGCGGTTTGAATCAACAGGCCAGCACGAATCAAGTCCTGACGACACGATTGCAGGATCAGCAGCAGAGTCAGTCGGGCGTCGACATGAATGAAGAAATGGTTCAGGTGATCAAGTACCAGCAGATGTTTCAGTCGGCTGCAAAGTACATCAGTGCCGTCAATGACATGCTGCAGCAGTTATTCCAGTCATTGTGATCCGTTCCAAGTCCCGGGAATGATCCGGGACGATTGCAGACTTTGCAGATATGAGGGCGGTTTGACCGCCGTCGCAGACACCGGGCCTTATGGCGATCCAACATGCGCGTGACCACTCAATCTCAATACCAGCAGTCACTGCTGAACATTCAGCAAACGTACGCCAAGGTCTCGACTCTGCAGCAGCAGATTTCGTCTGGCAAGCGGTTGCAGTTGCCTTCGGACGGCCCGACCGCGATGGCGCAGGTTCTGCAAAACAACCTGCTGGACGCTCGTTTCACGAACGACATGGGAATGATCCAGGATGCCAGTGCCAAGCTGCAAACCGGTGTCGACACGCTGACGCAGGTGCAGGATTTGCTGACGAACGTCAAAAACCTGGCGCTGCAGGCGAACAACGTCACCACATCCAGCACTGCAAACGCCACGCTGGCGAAACAGGTCAACACCGCCCTGGCTCAATTGATGGATCTCGCGAATCAAACCCTGCCTGATGGGTCGCGCTTGTATGGTGGAACAGCCAGCAATGCGGCGCCATTCTCGGTCACCAGTACCGACGCGACCGGGCAGCCGACGAGTATTGGTTACCATGGCAGCCAGCAGAATTCGGTCGTGATCATTTCACAAACGGTGACCGCCACCACGTTGCTGTCCGGTCAGGATGTATTCCAAACCCGCTCACGCGGGACAACGAGCTATACCGGCACGACTGGTGTCGCTGCGGGTACCGGGACAGACAGCGCAACTGGCGATGGAACTTTGACCGTCAACCATCTGCTTACAACGTACTCGGGAGCGTCCGGTGTTGCCGCGGGGACTTCGTCACCGTCGGGGGACACAGTGATCGGTCCGTCCGGCGCCAACAGCCTGGTCATCAATGACACCAGCGGCACGGGGGCTTCTGGAACAGTCTCGTTAAATGGCGGTCCGGCGATCTCCTTCACGAATCTCGACACCGACTTGAAGGTGACGGGACCAAACGGTGAAGTCGTTTATCTCAATACGACCGCAATTGCCCCAGGGTTCAGCGGCAACGTACCGATGACTGCCACGGGAACTGTTTCCACGGATGGTAACGCCACCAGCGTACCGATCGATTTCAGCGGGAATCAGGTCGTCCTGAACGGCACAACCGGAGCGATGACGAATATTGACAGCACCAACATTCGTCAGGCAGGGACCGCACAGGTCCACTATCAGGGGACGTCAGATCTGTTTCAAAGTCTGATCGTCCTGCGCGACACGATCGCGAATACGCAGGGACTGTCCGCTGCAGATCGCTCGGCGGCGCTGAACCAGCAGATCGGGGATCTTGACCGTGCCAGTTCAAGCATTGGAAATGTGATTGGATCGCAGTCCGTTCAAGCACAATCGCTCGCCAGCCTGAAGGATCATTTGACTTCGCTGCAGTTGAACCTGTCCCAGTCGACGGACAACCTGCAAGCCACGGACACAGCCTCGGCGGTGGTTGATCTGCAAAAGCAGATGAATCTGTACCAGGCGAGCCTGCAGATCGCCGCCCAGATCAATTCCCTGACTCTCATTAACTTCTTGAAGTAGTTTGCCCGGATCTCGCCGAGCACGCGATTTGGGTGTAATTGGGACGATCACTGGACGACTGATGGCGAAACGCGGTCAGTATCCGCCCGTGTCGAATCAGGAACGCCCCCGGCATCTGCCAGACATTGCCAACCAGCTTGCCAAACCCAAATCGGAAGATCGTTCCACCAGCGATTGCGCGCCAGAATGCGCGGGCTCCGAACAATTCGGTCAAAGTCCCCAGTCGCAGATCCAGTGCCCGGTAGACGCGCCGCGTCGGATCGCTGACTTGATCCATGTCTGCGCAGTTGCAGCGGCGCAACAATTCGCTCCCCTGCTCAGTCGTTCCCATGTGGATTACGACGGGCCGCACCCCCGATTGAAGTATCGCCCCACGTTGTCGTGCCAGGTCGTCCAGTGCCTCACGACAAAATGTACACCCGGAATGGCGAACGCAAACCAGCAACAGGTCCTGCTCCATGGAAGCAGAATGCAGAGACTGACCCGTTGAAAGCGGGGTCTCTTTCAAGACGTCGTCCAGGTTCAGACCGGCAGCGGTCGCCTGCCGAGAATCATTGATTCTGGCGGCGTACAGCAGAATCGCGGCGAACGGTACCCACCAGATCACGTCGTTGGTCAGGATCGTCACACCTGCGATCCACGGAAATTCTTCGATCCAGGCGGCATAAACAAATCCAATCGGACCAAACACCTTACCCAGCAGACCAACCAGGACCAGCGGCCACAATGCGACGGGATCGCGTGCGGCCATCGCGTAGCCGACGCCATACACCCCCACAATCATCCCCAGACACTGCACCAACGCGGGATAATTCACCGGTGCCATTCCCACCAGTTGAAATGGAAGATTGGGAAATAGGATCACAAACACCCCCCAGGCGACGTTGTAGATGGCCGCAGCATTCAACAGAATGGGAATCCATCGTGGAACCATCGGCGTGGCGGGGATAGTGGCGGCTTCCGGCATGATGTCGACCTTCTCGAAATGGGGATCTTCCAACGCTCACCGCCAATGGAACCGCCGGTCGCTGTGAAGCTTAACTGTGCTGGAACGTGAGATTTATCGCTTCCAGTGTATTGGCACCCGCAAATTCCACAGGGAATTCAAAAAAACAGTTGGCAATCTGTCGCAACCAGTCATAGGCTACAATCCTTAAACGCCGAAGATTCCTTTTGGGGTTGCGGGATCTTTTCACGGTGCGAAAATGTAAGAACAACCGACATCAGTCTCGATTTTTGGTTGCCGAAGATAGAGGTTGGGAGATTTCCGTAGTCTGAGTGGAGAATCACGTTCTCCACGCCCCTCCCAATCCGCATATCCATTGCAACCCTGCCTACGAAGAGTGATCGCCATGGAAAGCAAGAAGTTTCTGAACATTGATGAAGTTGCTGCTGAATTCGGGCTCGACGCTGCTTCTCTGAAGCCGTTCGTGGACTCGGGCGAAGTGCGGGCACTGGCGGATCGCGGAACTTGGAAGTACCGCCGCGACGAACTTCAGGCACTGGTGGACGCCGGCAAAATCGAACCGGTCGGATCGCTATCAGATGGCGATCAGATCCTGACGTTTCATAATCCGGGTGAGGCTCAGGACGACGATCTGTCCTATATCGAACTGGATGAAGAGGCACTCGCCGAACAGGCGACCATGATTACCAAATCAAGTCCGCTGGAGTCGCCCCCCCAATCCGCTGCTGAGCAGGACTGGTTTGTCCCCTCGGATGCGGGTGAGATGACCGCGCCCAGCGAGCAGTCATCCAGCGACGTGAAAGTTTATTCGGGCCCAGCCGACATATCGGGTGAACTTCCTGCCATGATTGACGAAAGTGATAGCGATGTCCGGATCGCCGAAACTTTCGACAGTCCCAAGGCAGAAGATTCCGGAATCCTGCTGGATTTCAATCTGGACGCCGGAGCCACGGTTTCTTCGGCTGGGTCGTCGCTAAGACTGCCTCAAACCGCTCCGGGCCCGAATGAAGACGAAGTACCGGACGTCGGCGACGAAACCGCCTGGGATGATGTGTCGGATGTCGGCGAAACGGGTTCCAGCGTCGTCGGCATTTCTGCGGGCGAAAGCGGCATTATGCCGGGGGATGAAGAGGGAAGTTCTGTCGGGGTGGGTGGCGACAGCGGAGTTCAATTGGTCGACTTGTCCGGCAGTGGCGTCAGAATTCAAGCCGAAGAAAGCGGGATCCTGCTGGGCGATGATTCTCACTTGGGAATGGCTGGCGGCAGTTCGGTTCTGGCCAGTGCGGCGGGGGATGTCTCTGACAGTGGCATTGCTCTGGAATCGGCGCAGGAGGACAGCGGAATCACACTGGACGATAGCGGGATCACCCTGGACAGCGGACGACCCGACAGCGGGATCACCCTGGCTGGAGACAGTGGTATCGCGCTGGGCGGAATGGACAGCGGTCTGAGCCTCGAAGCGGCGGCCGACAGCGGCCTGAGTCTGCAGGGGGCAGGTGACTCCGGAATCACCATCGACAGTAATGCTCAGACACAGGCTGACAGCGATCTGGAGATGAACCTGGACGGCGATCGAACACAGACGTTGGATCTGTCCGGCGAGATCAGCGATGACTCGGCGTTTGAGATCAATCTCGATGATGGCGACGCAACTGCCGAGCTGCTGCTGGATGATGACGATGTCGCGGACGAAGTCAGCGCCACGGTTGTTCGCAAGGGCCGTGGACGTCCCGAACCCGGCAGCTTGAGTGCCGCGTTTGAGTTGGACGACGGAGCCGAAGTCGAAGACCTTGAGATTTCGCAGGACCTGGACGCCACGATCGACGACACCGTCGAAACGCTGGATTCGGAAGAGGAAGAAGTCTTTGATGCCTCGGACGAAACATTCGGTGCCGAAGAAGTTGAAGCGGTCGACGACGAGGATGACTACCTGGAACCGGCGGCCAAGTCCAAGAAATCCAAGGGGCCGCGTGAGCCATCCTGGGGAGCTGGAATGGCAATCGGATTGATCGCGTGCTCGCTGTTCCTCGCTGCCAATTCACTGGTCATTTGGGCGGGTGTTTCCACAATGTGGAATGGGGCCGATGTCGAAGGACCAGCCGGGTCTCTGATTCAAACCTTTGGCGACTTGATCAAGTCCTGACGTCAGACAGTTCAAGGTGGCGGCCGTAAATTCCAGTCTTTACGGCGCCCCAGTTGCTTGAGGCTTCGATTGTCGTTGAAGCAGCGCATCGCGAAACGCTGCCACAAGCGATGCATCGACGGAATCGCAGCGATTGGCTCGCGGGCAGGCCGCCGAGCGAATGGCAACAATGTCAGCTTCGACGTCGGCCAGTTGCACGACGGCATCCATTGTCAAACTGCCTGCAATGGCGAGAAACAATCCCGAGTCGTGACATTGGCGGGCCAGTTCCTTCAGGACTGGACCGGCTGCAAAGTCGATCAGTGACTTTCCTGTTTTGGAATATGTATCGACCAGCAGTCCGGCACATCCGTTGCGAGCCGCGGAGACGATAGAATCGAGCGGCGGTGATGCGGCGGACTCTTCGTCCACATACGCCACCGCCACCCACCGCAGTGGGGCAATCCGCTGTCGATCGAAGTCATCGCGAACCTGCCGCCAGGTCCGTTGCCAATCACGGACGCGGGCCAGTCCACTGAGTCCCAGCTTGGCAAATGTCACAGCGGCCGGCAGAGCCGGGACACAGTTGGAACCGCTCCAGTCCCGCAATTCACCCAGCGCAACGCTGAGTGGAACAGCCGTTCCACCGGTGAATTGATCCTGGTTGGCAATGAAGTCCGCGATCTCTTCGATCTCGTGAATGCCAGCCATTCCCAGCGAGCCATGGGAGGGCTCTTTGACATCCAGGATTTCTGCTCCTCCTTCCACGGCACTTATCGCTTCCAGGCGCGAGCGAACGCTCACCAGCAGGCGCGGCACCGACGGATGACGATCCCTGGTTCGTTGCGAAAGTTCTGTCATCACCGATTTGCCCATCCTGCCGCGTTGGTTACTTCGTCCAGCAGTCTCTGTAACGAAACGACTGTGAACCTGCAACTGGCCGACATGGCTCAAGAACCGGATCACGAAAACAGCTCATCAGGGTTTAAAGGGTTCAATGCGCAGCCCGCCATCCGTCTGAATGCGACACTTCAGGGCTCCGTGGCGGGCCGTAGTCAGAACCCGGGTTTCCGGCCCGAAGTTTGCGGCCAGACGTTCACGCACGGCATCGTCGCGACAACTCACCAGCAGCCACTCCGGAGTTGCCCAGCGAGCCAGGTCTTTGGTGTTGGCACCCAAACTACCGTGGTGCGGCGAAACCAGGATATCCGCATCGATCCGTTCCGAAGCCAGCAGTTGGTACAATCCCTCCCGTTCCAGGTCGCCGGTCAACAGGATGCGACGTCCGGCGTACTCCAGGAGCAGGGTCACACTGTTGGCGTTGTCGGTCGAACTCGCAAAGTCCACTGCCGGATGCAACACTTGAATGGTGACGCGCGGATCCAGCTCAATCCGCTGACCGGAAGCCAGCAATTGGATCCCGACCCCGGTCAACGTCGCATGTTCGATCGCGGCAGAGACGGGGGGCTGGGACCAGTCGAGAAACGTCCGATGCGCCAGCATCGTTCGCGTGGGGATGACATCCACCAGTTCCGGCAGCGCATTGCAGTGATCTGCGTCCGCATGGGAAATGAGGATTGCATCCAGTCGTGACCGGCCGGAGGACCAGACGGCCGCCTCGATGGTCCTGGCAGCCCGGTTGCCGCCACCCATGCTGCCAGCGTCATAAAGCAACGTACGGCCGTTCGGACATTCGATCAGGATGCTCAGCCCATGCCCGACAGACAGGACCGTACACGAGAGTCCCGGCGAATCTGTCGGACGCAGCGCGATCAACAGTCCCAGGACCGACCATGCCAATGCTGCTCGCGCTGACCAGAAAATGCGGCCCCGCCATTGATCCACTACTGCCAGCGACAACGTCAGAATGTAGAAGCCGATCATCCACCAGACAGGTGGAGCGGGAATATAATTGTGCCCCAAGTCCATACGGGCGGCTGCTTCGACGGCCGACAGGAACCAGCCCAGCGTGACGTCAAATGGTATTCCAATCCAGCCGAACAGGTTTGGTGAAATCAAGCCCAGCAGCAGGAACGAGTATCCCAGCCAGAACATGACAAAGATCAGCGGGCTGAGCAGCACATTCAGTGCGAATCCGATCGGTGAGACAAGGTGGAATTGAGACGCGATCAACGGGGATGTCATCGTCCAGACGCCGACACTGATCAGACACCCTTCCACAGTGCCCCGGATCAGCCACAGGACTCCCCGGTGCCAGACCGGTTTCTGACCAACCGGATCATCCTCCCGTTCAAAGGACGCGCGCACCGAACGCAGGAAGCCGGTGGTCAGCAGGATGGCGCAGACCGCGACAAACGAAAGTTGAGCTCCTGCATTGAACAGATCGCTTGGATTCCACGCCAGGACCAGCAACGCCGCCAGAGCCAGCGAATTCCATTGCGAAGTGGTGCGGCCGATCAATTGACCAAATGCCATCACGACCGCCACGATCGTGGCGCGAACGACCGGTGGATTCGCATCGGTGATCAGTGCGTAGGCTGGCAGCAGCGCCAGCACCGCCACCAGCGACACACACGGTGAAAGCCGCAGAGCCCGGCACAGCACCCAGAGCCAGCCCCACAGCAGTCCAACGTTTAACCCGGAAATTGCCAGCACATGTAACGTCCCACTTTCCGCGAAAGCCCGACGCAGATCACGATCCAGTTCCACCCGACTTCCCAGCAGTAACGATTGGGCGACTGTGCTGGTGCGCGGCCGCATCCGGTTGGAAATCAATTCCTCCGCCCGCCGACGTACGACGGCGCGCAGGACCAGCAGTGTGTCGGCCAGAGTGCGCTCACGTCCCTGGATCACAACGGCGTCCGGCAGAGCGGCAGTCAGGGTCGCGTGCAGGGACTGGCTGCGCAGCCAGCGGCGGCTGTCGAACTCGCCGGGATTTGCGGGCTCGGCGGGACGTTTCAGCATGCCAGTCACTTCAATCATGTCTCCAATGGCCAGATCAGTCCGTTGGCCGTCCACGAACAGCCGCAATTGTCCCGCGACGGGGATTGTGCGGGTCGTGTCCCGCAATTCTCGACACTCGACAAGCGTGACTGTACGTTCGTGAGCCTGCCAGGGGAGACTCCCTTCAACGGCCTTCAGAAGCAGTGGCGCTTGCAGCACCTTGGCGGAAACGCGAACCAGTCGGCCTCGGTCGGTGGCCCAGGCCGAGATCTCGTTCTCGGGCAGGCAGCTCCATCGCCAATGGTGCCAGGCTCCCCCCAAACCGGAGCAGGCGAGCAACAGTAGCAGCACCGTCGCCAATGGAAATCTCCGGCGAAACAGCGCCGTCACACTCAGTGCGACCGCCGTACCGATCCACCAGGTCGAAAACACGATGGTTCCGGTACTGTCCAACAGGATCCCAATGGCTACCGCAGCAACGACCGGCACTGCCGGACTGCGACGAATGCGGTCGGTGGCTTTCCAGTCGGCGGCTGGTTCGAACATCTGCAACACGGAAACCTCGAGCCTTGCCGGGGAATGGTCTGGTTCCTGTTTTGAGCAGTCATCGCCGTTCACGCTCGCGGAATGGCGTTGTTCCGGTATTCTAAGCGTATCTGCTGCAATCTGAGCGGAATAGTTTCAAGCGAGGTTTTGGGTACAGCACAAGCATGGTCACCGATGGCCGTCTGTGCCCCGGAGCTCAACCAAGGCTCGCAATTCTCGTCAACCTATAAAGTGGAGTTCTCGGGTGCGATTGTTGAGTTACAACATTCATAAGGGGATCGGCGGCCGTGATCGTCTGTATCGGCTGGAGCGGATCATGGCTGCGATCGAAGGACAAGCGCCGGACATTGTGTGTCTGCAGGAAGTCGATCGCAACGTTCGCCGCAGCCGCTTCGACAATCAACCGGTACTCCTGGCGGAACGGTTTCAGCCGGTGGCTCACCTGTTTCAATTCATTTTTAAGGTTCATGACGGTGGGTACGGGAACTTGCTGTTGTCTCGCTGGCCATTTCGCAGTCATCACCAGATCTCGCTGACGCGACACCAGCGCAAACCACGCGGAGCTCAATTGGCCGTCATTGAAACCCCGGCGGGCTTGATGCATCTGACACACTGGCATCTGGGATTGTCCGAACGGGAACGCGACTGGCAGACGCGGCATCTGCTGGAACATCATCTGTATCGAGAATCACGCGATTTGCCGTCGATGATCGTGGGTGACTTCAATGATTGGCGAAACCGCCTGTCGACAGGTCCGTTCGAGGTACATGGTTTCCATCAGGCGACCGCCCCCCCATCCCGATTTCGCTCCTTCCCCGCATGGCTTCCCGTCTGGTCACTGGACAAGGCGTTTTACCGGGGTGGGATCAAAGTCACCCGGGCTCACATTGTCCGCGGGCGCTCCACTCGCGACGCATCCGATCATCTGCCGCTCGTGCTGGATTTCGACCTGGAGTAGAATCGTGCCTTGACAGCGTTGCCGAGCATCAGAAGAATCACCCAGCTTCATTGCAGGATTGAAGATCGGTGACCAACCATCATCGAGGCTTCGTCAGGGGACGAATGCCCGCTTTTTAAATTCCATCACGGTGACAACTGGACTGAGGAGACTGAAGGATGAGCGGACCAATCGTGCGGACGGGAACGACCCCGGAATTCTGGAAGAATTACGACGCCATTTTCGGAAAAAAGACGGCGGCCACCAAGAAGACGGCGGCCACCAAGGCTGCCAAGCCCGCCGGGAAAGTCGCCAAAAAGGCGACCAAAAAGGCTGCGAAGAAGAAGGCCTGAACATTCGGGTTCGAATCTGGCGAAGTCAAACCCCTGCCCGGCGCAGGGGTTTTTCGTTATTTCACGCGACGTCCAGAGTGCGACAGCGTGTCGGTGAGCGGGAACTGGGATAAAGCGAGGTGCGGCTTTGGAATCCACGAGTGTGTCCGCACGCGAGAATTCGTCGACCTGGCCAATCTTTCTGGCCGTTTGGTGCAGCTTCTTCTTGTATTGCGCGATCGCAGCGCCCGTCCCGGCAGTGAACGAGCCGCATTATCTCTGCAAGGCCCGGCATTTCTGGCAGCCGGACTGGTGTGATCAGGACTTCTTTCTGCGTTCCACAAACGCGCACACCGTGTTTTTCGCCACGATTGGCAGTTTGACGACATTCCTGTCGTTGGAGCAGACCGCGTGGACCGGTCGCGCGCTGGCGATCCTGGTACTGACCGCGGGCTGGTGCCGACTGCTATCGACGGTCTCGTCGTTACGCTGGTCAGCCTTGCAGACTTGCTGGCTGTTTCTGCTGTTGACGTCGATTGGCAATTTATCCGGAGAATGGCTCGTTGGCGGAGTCGAAGGAAAAGTCTTCGCTTACGGTTTTTTGTTCAGCGCACTGGGGCATGTGGCGAGTGGCCGAATCGTTCGTGCGGGGGGGCTGGCTGGCCTGGCGATCGCTTTCCATCCCGTCATCGGTGTCTGGGGATTGCTGTCTTTCGCCGGATCCGAACTGGTGCGGCATCGATTCTGGGCGATCTGGCGATTCAACGTCCTGTTTCCATTAGCCACCAACGTCCGCTCAAGACTATTAAGCATCGTCGTCCTGATCGCGTGTGCTCTGCCAGGCCTGATTCCGGTGTTGAAACTGCTGGCGGAACCGGTCCCGAATTCGATCAAGAATTCGGCAGCGTACATTCAAGTTTACTATCGGCTGGCCCACCACCTGGACCCGATGCGGTTTCCACCACGCGCCTATCTCGGGTACGGCACCTTGTTGATCATCTGGATCATCGTCATGCGACTCCGAAAGCAGCGCGTGCATGACACCGTCCCGGCCGCGACGACATCGACAACGCAGGTTGATTTGGCAAACAATCAATTGCGATTGGACCTGATCGTTGGATTCGCAATCCTGTTCGCCCTGGGAGGACTTGCTGTCGGCTGGGGACCGCGGCCGGCTCAACTGATGGCCTGGTACATCCCGCGGGCACAACTCCTGAAATTCTACCCATTCCGTCTTGCCGATGTTTTGATTCCGATCGCGGTCTCAATGGGTATCGTGAACACTATCAATGTCATGGGCGTGGATCGGACGAAGGTTTTCCTGGGGTGCGGCCTGCTGGCTGTTGCAGCACTGTTCCGAGCGCATTCGATGTGTGAAGTCAATCGCTATTCGGGTGCGTTACGTGCAGACTGGATTGATGGATGCCGCTGGATTGATGCCCATCTTCCCTCCGATGCGCTGATTCACACGCCTCATAATGGATGGGCGTTTAAATGGTTTGCGCAGCGGGCGGAATACGTGAACTTCAAGGATTGCCCTCAGGACGCGGCCGGAATCGTGGAATGGAATCGTCGGCTCAACTTCTTAAAGCGCTGGTTTGAAAGCCACTACGACGATCGTTTTTATTCGGCAGACGAATTGCGACAATTGCGGAAAGAGACGGAAATCACGCACATCTTTACGGATCGGCTAGGGCCGATGGGCATCGAACCCGTTTTTCAGAATGCGACATTCCAGGTTTACGATCTGACATCACTGGATTGATTCAACGGGTTGGTTCGCCGCCCAGACAATCACCGCTGGTAAATCGGCAGGAATCCGTTGTCGATCTGCAGGATCGTGCAATTGATGGCCGTCGTGTAGACCGGACCGACGTGTCCTTCTTTCCAGGCTCCGTTTGCAGACTGCTGACTGAGGATCGATTTGGAGATCGGCGAGAAATAGGCCTCCCACTTTTCGTCGCCCAACCGGTACTGCACTTGGGCATAGTAGTAATGCGCGTAATGCCAGTGTCCAAACAACTGGTTCTGATTGCCAGTCGTCCCCATGCTCTTCTCGCAATACTTCATCAGCTTTTGAGCGGTTTCATTTTCGTACTCGCCCGAATTAAACAGGCAGGCAATCGCCGCAGCGCTGATCGGTGGACGCGATCCGCCGCCGCGAATGCTGTATTGCACTCCCCCATCCGCAGCCATGCATTTTCGGATGTACTCGACGGCCCGATCCACGACTTCCTTGGGAACCGGGATCCCGGCATTGCGACAGGCCCTGAGACCCTGGACCTGAGTCACGCAGGTGGACCCTTCGTCAAAATTGTTTCCATCTTTGGCGGAAACGTATCCCCAACCTCCATCCGGTGTCTGCGCTTCTCCACAAAACTGAACGGCCTTGGTCAGGACTTCCTTCAACCGTTCACGGCGGCGAGCATCCTCTTCTTCACCGAACACCTGGGACAGAAACAGCATCGAAAACCCGTGCCCATAGGTATAGTGATAGTCATGCTTGTAACCGATCAGCCCGTTGGGCTGGGCGGTTTCCAGCAGATAGTCGACGGCAGGAGAAATGTACTTGGCATATTTGCCGCGGGTGGTCGTTGACC
The DNA here is from genome assembly GCA_018242525.1 of Planctomycetota bacterium. Taxonomy (GTDB): domain Bacteria; phylum Planctomycetota; class Planctomycetia; order Planctomycetales; family Planctomycetaceae; genus Schlesneria. The sequence goes on from JAFEBS010000017.1 coordinate 221,189, forward strand.
CTTCGGTCAGCATCGCATTGCCAGCCAGCGCCGTCATTGCGACGCGGTATTGGCCCTGGTTGGCTTCCCAGTATCCCTGTCGATGCTGTTCACCCGCGAGCCAGTCGAGTCCCTTTTGTGCCGCCAGCTTGACCTTGGGATCCTTACGATCCGCCCGGGCAGCCGAGGTCCAGATCAGGGTACAGGCAACGGTCAGCATGATGAGGGAGTAGCGCAGCATTTCGAACGTCCTTTCCACCGAACATTCCATTCAAGCTCATCGATCTGCAGGAGCCAGGGAGCGTACCAGCAATCTACGCCGATTCGACTCAAAAGAAAAGACGAACTGTCGAATGTCAAACGAGGGAGACACTGGAGCACCATCGGGAAGTCCGCAGTTCGTCCAGGCACCGTCCGGCGGGTTCGTGCAACGTTTCAGTATGATCAGGCCGACGATCGACAAAAAAAGCCCGCCCGATGCACGGTGCATCGGGCGGGCTGGCGTTGAGTCACAACGAGTTGACTGCGATTACAAGACCTTGGTCAGACCGGGTGTCGCGATGGGATAGGACCCGTCTTCGCGTGGCATCACCGGAGGATCGGCATCAAACGAGAAGACCTTTGGCATCAGGCTGATGTTCGAGTTGATAGCGGCGTCCCAAGTGATTTCCTTGCCGGAGTAGGTACACATGCGACCGAGGATCGAAGTCATGCTGCTATAGGCGCCGTTGTCGGCTTCGTTGTATTCCAGGCCCTGCCGGATTGCCGCTGCCAGATCGTCGTGTTCGACCTGGTACGGGTCTTTGTGGCCCCCCTCGAAACGATAAGCGTCTCCACCCGTTGGCATCACCTGGCCGCCCGGATTGGCGGATCCCTTCGTCCCGTAGACGAATTCGCTGACGCTGTTCCACGTGTTTGGAATGTGGCGGCACTGACTGTACATCCGGCTGCCGTCCTTGTACTCGAATTCGACGTAATGGTGATCGTAAATCTCACCGTATTTCTTGTCGATTCGGACCTGGCGACCACCCATGCCGTTCGCTTTGACGGGATGATCGTTCTTCACCCAGTTGCCGATATCCAGGTTGTGAATGTGCTGTTCGCAGATGTGGTCGCCGCACAGCCAGTTGTAGTAGTACCAGTTGCGCATCTGGTATTCCATTTCACTTTTTGCGTCGGCTCGCTTCAGGCGTGGATCCCAGACGCCAGGACCGTTCCAATACACGCGCATGGCGATGATGTCGCCGATCGCGCCGTCATGGATGCGGCGCATGGCTTCCAGGTACGGGGCCTGGTGATGCCGCTGCAGGCCAACCCCAACCTTCAGCTTCTTCTGCTTGGCAATCTTGTTCGCTTCGAGCACCTGGCGGACGCCGGGTGCATCCACGGCGACCGGCTTTTCCATGAAAATGTGCTTGCCGGCCTTTACGGCATATTCGAAGTGAATCGGTCGGAAACCGGGTGGCGTTGCCAGGATGACCAGGTCCACGCCGCTGTCAATCACCTTCTGATACGCGTCAAACCCGGTAAAGATCTTTTCCGTCTGTACCTGCACCCGATCTCGCTTGTCACCCAGTCCACCCTTGATCCCGTTCAAGACATTGCGGGCATTGTCTTCAAACGCATCGCCAACGGCCGTCAACTTGACATTACCGTTGGTGGAAAGGGCCTGGGTGGCGGCACCCGTCCCACGTCCGCCGCAACCGACCAATCCGACCTTGATTGTGTCGTCACCGCTGGCATGGACGGCACTGTTCAGTCCAAACTGAAGCAGTGCGCCGGCGCTGATCGCTGCCGTGGAGGTCTTGAGAAAATCACGTCGACTGGGTTCTACGGGGCGATCCATTGATGCTTCTCCAGAGGTTGAACAAGGCGGGACTACTGACGACTCCTCGATCACCCAAATCTATTCGTCCATCGTGACGCGTTCTTTCACGTCACTCGGAACGACTGCATCCAGGCGAAGGTTCTTGCGTTCCTCTTCCGAAGGAGTTCGGAGGGGACGAATAACACGAAATCCAACGAACAGGGCGTCGGTCATGTACCAGGCACTTTTGGGCAATTGAGGATCCTGCTGTTTCCACTCAGGATCTGACGCCAGACGAGTGGCGCTGCGCGCTTCCAGTGGATCAAACTTCCACGATCCACCTCGGGCGACTCGTGGATATTCGACATCTGCCAGGGCGATCGGAAATGTTGCCGCCTTGTCCGCCGGAAATTTCTTGTAGAAATCCGGTTCATACTTGTCCTGGACCCATTCCGCGACATTGCCGTGCATGTCGTACAACCCCCAGGGATTTGGCTTCTTTTTGCCGACGGGATGGTACTTCATTTCTCCGTCGACCACGCTGTTGCCTGAATGCCAGGCGTAGTCATCGATTTTGGATACGTCATCGCCAAACGAATAGGCCGTGGTGGTACCTGCGCGACAGGCATACTCCCATTCTGCTTCGGTCGGCAGACGGTAGTAGAGGCCGGTCTTCGCAGACAGCCATTCGCAGTACTTCTTCGCCGCATGCTGGGTCATGCAAATCGCGGGGAAGCCACCATCCTTGCCCATCCCGAACGACATGTCCGTGTAAGGAGGTGTTGGTTTCGTGATGGCATCGGCACTTTTGTCGAGCGGCGTGGGCTTGATGTTCTGAAATCGGCGCAGCTTGGTGTCCATCAGCAGTGACCACAACTCGAACTCTTCCCACGTCACCTCATGTTTGGCCATCCAGAACGGTTCGACCTTGACCTTGTGCTGAGGCCCCTCATCGTCCTTGTGACCCGCTTCGCTAACAGGGCTGCCCATCAGAAACTCACCGCCGGGAATCGGCACCAAGTCAAAACTGACTTCGGTGTGCGCGATCTGCTGGGTGTAGGGCTTCATTTCCTTATCGGACTTTGCTCCGGGTTCGGCACCAATCGCGGCGGCGGCGGTGACGACCAGGCAAAGCGCGGTCAGCACTTGCAGTTGTTGCGGCAAGCCGCGTAGTCTCATCACAACTTGCGCAGTTCCACGCACTCGATCGAATTGAATCATGGTCACACGTTCTGAAGGTAAAAGCAGTCAATACGAACGACCACGGCAGAGTCGGCGAATGGTCGCCGCGGGAGCGATCCTGGTCTTCCTGCTGTGGCACCCATCGATCACCAAAGCACAAACGCTGGAACGCTATGAGTTCCGCGAACCGCATTTGGGAACGATTGTCGACTTGACACTATACGCCTCCGGCGAAACTGTCGCAAACGATTCCGCCCGGGCCGCCTTCGCACGCATCGAAGAATTGAACCGAATCCTCAGTGATTACATTCCTGACAGTGAAGCGATGCGATTGTGCCAGGCGTCTGGAACCGGTAAAGCGGTGCCTGTCAGCTCTGAGTTATATGAAGTCCTGGCAAAGTCGGTTGAGATTTCCAAAGCGACCGATGGCGCGTTTGATGTCACTGTCGGTCCGGTCGTCAAATTGTGGCGCTCCGCGCGCCGGCTGCGAAAGATGCCTGCGGCTGACAAATTGGCAGAAGCTCGATTGCGGGTCGGATGGCAGCAGTTGATTCTGGATTCCGCGGCGCGGACCGTAGAACTGCGTAAGCAGGGGATGCTGCTCGACTTCGGTGGAATCGCAAAAGGTTATATTGCGGACCAGGCTCGGGTCGCATTGAAGGAACGCGGCATTCATCGATGCCTGGTCGCTGTCGCGGGCGATATCGCGGCCGGAGATGCCCCTCCAGAACGCGATTGCTGGCGAATCGGGATCGCACCGCTCGACAAGGCCAACGGCCAGCCAAGTCGGTATCTGCGACTGGTGAATTCGTCGATTTCCACATCAGGGGATGCGTTCCAGTTCGTGGAGATTGACGGCGTTCGCTATTCGCACATCGTCGATCCCGCGACGGGCCTGGGACTCACACGGCGCAGCAGTGTCACAGTTGTGGCACCAAAAGGGATCTCCGCAGACGGCCTGGCCACGGCGGTCAGCATTCTCGGCCCCGATCGCGGACTGGCACTGATCGAGCAGACGAAGGGGGCTGCTGCGCTCATCGTTCAGGCGACGGAGACGGGCTTATCAGTGACAGAATCATCCCGCTTCGCCGGGTTTGTGCTGCCGAACGAGGCGGATTCCAGGCAGGAGTAGAAACCTCACACTGGCGTAATCTGATGGTTTCACTGTATTCTCGACCTCTGGCCCCGCGGGGTTTCGAGGGAACGTTCCTCACTTTCAGGAATTCTGCAATGATCATGACAGGTATCCGTCGCCGCTTACTGGCGCACTTGACCGCCACATTCCTGATCGTTTTTGGCGGAGTTTTCTCTGTAGTTGCGGCCGAGGAGGACGCCAAACCCGCAGATCAGAAGACCGAAGCACAAGCTCAGGATCTCTTCGATTTTACAGTTCCAGAGGGAACTCCGGAGGAGATTCTGAAGTTTGCCACCGAACTGCAACGTCGTCGCCCCAAGCTTGTCAGTCGCGAGGAATTCATTGACTACGCTGTCAAAACTCAACGCGCCTTGATCGCGGCCGGTGACAAGATCCTGGATCAGAAGACGGATGACGAAACTGCCGTCAAAGCGGCGACGCTGAAAATGAATGCCTTGACAATGCTGGCCGCGAATCAGATTGGCGATTCCCCGAAGGAGGCTTTGGCCGCTGCAATCATCCTTCGTGCGGATGACCGCAAAGCGGTCGCCAGTGTTGTTGAACCTCTCTGGCCACGCATCCGCGTTTATAACGCCGGTAACATGAAAGCTCCCGAACTCCAGGAATTGACCGACGAATTGGTTGATGCCGCCGTCAAGGCCAAGTTCTCCCGCGAGACGGTTGGTGTGGTGTCGATGCTGGGTGACGTGCTGATCGACAAGGAGATGAACGAAGAAGCCGCTGGCCTGTACGATCGATTGGCGAAACTGGTGATGCACTCGGAAGTCGCGAATGCAGAACTTCTGGTCACGCGATTCGAGGGGATCGCCCGTCGCCTGCGACTGCCGGGGAACTTCATGTCACTCGAAGGCAAAACGCTAGACGGCAAAGAATTTGACTGGACTGCGTATCGCGGCAAAGTTGTCCTGGTGGACTTCTGGGCCACCTGGTGTGGTCCCTGTATTGGTGAACTGCCAAACGTCAAGGAAAACTACAAGAAGTATCACGACAAGGGATTCGACATCGTCGCAATCAGCCTCGATCGATCCAGGGACCCGCTCGAAAAATTCGTCGAAAAGGAAGAGCTTCCCTGGACACAGTTGTATGAACCAGAAATCCAGGCCGGCAAAGGCTGGAATCATCCGCTGGCACAGCACTACGGGATCAACTCGATCCCGGCCGCAATCCTCGTGGACAAGGATGGTAACGTTGTCTCGATGAAAGCCCGCGGAGAAGTTCTGACCAAGCTGCTGGAGAAGTTGCTGGGGCAGTGATCTCCAGGAAAGTGGGAAACCGGAATCCGATTCGCATGGATCAAGGGCAACTGCTATTGCGGATCACCGCTTTCGAGCGTGTCAGGATTGCCAACCGCCGGCGATTGGCCATCCAGCGGGACATGCATTTCCCGCAGGAATCGCGACGGGACGCTTTCGCGTCGCTTGCCCCACTTCATCCGGGTCAGCGCATGCGAGATTGTCAGATAATCCCGCGCCCGGGTGATTCCCACGTACGCCAGCCGCCGCTCTTCTTCCACGGCCGTCGGTGATTCGTCTTCGATCGATCGCTGGTGGGGCAGGATACCCTCTTCCCAACCGACCAGGTACACCCGCGTGAATTCCAGTCCCTTGGCGCTGTGCAGCGTCATTAATTTGACGGCGGGCTTTTCAAATTCATCCGTTTCGCCGAATTCGCGGTCGTTGCCGTTGAGGGACGACTGTTCCAGAAAGTCCAGCAAGTCCGGTTGTTCGGCGCGCTCTTCGTACTGCTTCAACGCCAGCACACATTCTTCGAGGACGGCGGTCCGGGCCAGTTGCTGTCCAGCGTCCTTGTACTGCTTTTCGATTTCGGATTCATAGTCAATTGTCTCCAGCAACGCTTCAAACGTCGCCGCCATGCTCGCTCCGCGCGCCTGAAAGCGTTCGCGGTACTCGTCCAGCAATTGACGGAACGTTCCAATCGCAGCCGCGGTCTTGGCCGAGATTTCCTTTTCCGCGACCGATTCCGCCACGACATCCAGCAGCTTTCGACCGGACTTCACCGCGCGCGTCAGCAGCTTTTCGACCGATGTGGCACCAATGCCGCGCGCGGGAACGTTGATGATCCTCAGCAGCGACACTTCGTCAGTGGGGCAGGCGATCAGCTTCAGATACGCCATCATGTCGCGCACTTCACGACGGTCGAAAAAGGATTGTCCACCGACCAGCACATAGGGAACGTGGACGCGGCGCAGTTCCAACTCAAATAGCCGGGGCTGTTCGTTGGTCCGAAACAGGATCGCGATATCCTGCGGCGGTACATTCAGTTCCTTCACCAGGTAATTGATCTCGCGCACCACCCCTTCCGCTTCGACCTGTTCGTCCGGGTGCGACTTCAAAGCGACCGCAACCCCCTCCTTGTGGGCGATCAGTGTCTTCTCGTGTCGTCCGCGATTGTGATGTACCAGTTGATTGGCAAGCTGAATGATTTGCGTCGTACAGCGATAATTGTCCTGCAGGCGGACCACCTTGGCTCCGGTGAACTGCTGCTGGAAGCCGAGGATGTGTTTGACTTCGGCACCACGCCAACCATAGATCGACTGGTCATCATCACCGACCACGCACAGATTGCGGTGCGGTCGAACCAGTGACGCCACGATCTGAAACTGCATTTCGTTCGTGTCCTGGTATTCGTCGATCTGCACGTGATCGAATCGTTCCTGGCAGCGCTGCAGCACGTCGGGGAATTCGTCAAACAATTGTGCCGTGAGCAGCAGCAGGTCGTCGAAGTCGACGGCTCCGCCGGCGCGCAGCGATTGCTGATATTTTCGATACGCCATTGCCGCCAGGAAGTCTCGATCGTCTTGTGCAAATTCACGGGCCGAATCTGGAAGTACACCGTCCATCTTCCATCGACTGACACGCGAAATCAGGTCTGCCGGCTTCATCGCAGAATCGCTGACGCGAATTTCGCGCAGCGCCTTTCGCGCCGCCGATTCCTGATCACCGCGGTCGTAAATCACAAACCCTTTGGGGTACCCCAGGACTTCGATTTCCTGCCTCAGGATCCGCACGCACAGCGAATGAAATGTGGAAATACTGGGCTTGGACTTCAGCCGCCGTCCCAGCAGGTTGCTCATGCGCTCCTGCATTTCGCGGGCAGCCTTGTTGGTGAACGTCACCGACAGAATCCGGTTCGGTTCGATCCCCTGACGAATCAACTCTGCCATGCGATACGTGATGACACGCGTCTTGCCGGTTCCAGCACCCGCCAGAACCAGCAATGGTCCGGCAAGCGTGGTCACGGCGTCCCGTTGTGAGGCATTCAGTTCATTCAGCGACCCACTGCCAGCGGGGCGAGTCTTGCCAGTCGCTGGGGATCCGCCCGATCCGCCGGGCCGGGGAGCCGGCGTGCTGAGAAATGGCGAATACGACACGTGGCAGTCCTGAAACGAATTCGGTGCCGAACAGTCGCCCGACGCACCAGTGAGGGGTTTTTTAATTGGACGCGAAACTTCAGATCCATTGCTGGCGCGTCGGCGCAGTCTTCACGGATTCCATTCTTTCCCTCTCACTTACGCCGGGGCTTCGTGGCTCCGGCCCGGATCGTACGGAACGTTTCCAGCATCGCGCCCATTGTCTGCCAGCGATCTCGCGGTTCGATCGCCAGTCCCTTCATGATCGTATCAGAAATGCGTGGATCAATTTCCGGGACGTGGACTCGCAGGTCGTCTGGGGGTTTGTTGATGTGCTGAACAACTGCATCCAGAGTTTCCGCAGCCTCCCATGGCAACCGCTTGGCAAACATTTCGTAGCACGTGACTGCAAACGAAAAAATGTCGATTCGCTGATCCGTGCGCTGCCGCTTGATCAATTCGGGTGCCATGTAGCTGGCGGTTCCCGTCCGATTTCCGGGAGCCTGGAATTCCGGTGTGTTGGGAACCACCAGGCCGAAGTCGATCAGCTTGATCGAGTAGTCTGGATCCAGGATCACGTTTCGGGGGCAAATGTCGCGATGAATCCAGTTCTGACGATGAAAGTATTCGATGGCTTCACCCAGTTCGAGCATAAACCGGATCCGGTTACGCAGCATCACGTCGTTCTGCACGTCGATCAGGTAACTGAGGCTGACCCCTTCCACAAACTCCATCACCAGGTACTGCTCGTTCTTGGTCGTGATCCCGTATTCGTACGTTTGCACGATGTGAGGATGCTTGAGCAGGACAGCGACTTCTCCCTCGGTCGGCTTTCGCGTTTTAATCCCTTTGAAGCGGGATTCCAGACGCTTGGTTTTTTCCACGTCGAGCAGCTTCAGTGCAACCGTGCGACCTGTGTTTCCGTCAATGGCACGCCAGACCTTGGACATGCTCCCCTGGCCGACACGACCAATCAGTTGGAATCGCTTGGTAATGTCCAGCTTTTCCACCTTCTGATTGGAGTTCACCATGTTCTTGAAGAAGTCGAGCATGAACTTACTCCAGAATTAAGCGCGCAGCAGACCCAATCCGGCATGACAACAACAGGCGAATGCAGGCGGTGGAGAGACTACATGCCGCAGTAGTCAATCAATCGCGAAATCTCGGACCGCAACTCTGGACGTGCGACAATCCTGTCTATAAACCCGTGCTCCAGCAGGAATTCGCTTGTCTGAAAACCTGGCGGAAGGTCGATCTTGCAAGTCGCTTTGACCACGCGCGGTCCGGCGAATCCGATCAACGCTTTCGGTTCTGCGATGATGATGTCACCCAGCGACGCAAAACTGGCTGCCACTCCCCCCATCGTGGGGTTCGTCAGTACGGACAGAAAAAGTCCGCCCGCTTCGTGGTAGCGCGCCAGAGCGGCCGAGACCTTGCCCATCTGCATCAGCGACAGAATTCCTTCGTGCATCCGGGCACCGCCACCCGATCCGCTCAGGATCACCAGCGGCAGGTTCAATCGGGTCGCTTCCTCGACCGAACGAGTCAACTTTTCACCAACGACCGAGCCCATGCTTCCCATGATGAACGACGAATCGGTCAGGGCGAAGACCAGCGGCCGTCCCCGCATATATCCGCGACCGGCGATGCACGCTTCCATCAAACCGGACTTTTTCTGTTCGGCGATCAGTCGATCCTTGTACGGCTTGGAATCGACGAAACCAAGTGGATCCTTCGGTGCCAACTCTTTAAACCACTCCTCGAAACTGTCTTCATCCAGCAGTTGTTGGATCCGGATCCGGCCAGGTACCGTGAAGTGATAAGCGCAATCCGGGCAGAGGAATAGATTCTTTTCGACCTGTCGGCGATAGACCGTATTCTTGCAGGATTCGCACGAAATCCACAGTCCTTCGGGAACGCCACGCTTCTTGCGAGGCGCTTCACCGCTGGATTCGGCTTCACTGGGGATGGCTGTACTCATCGACGACGCTTCCTTCGACAACAACAGATCAATCGACCCGCCCGGCGAGTCGTTCGAGGTTCTGAACCGCAGAAGTATAATCGGCCTCGTCAAAAATCGCACTGCCTGCCACAAACACCTGGCAACCAGCAGCCGCTGCTGATGCAATCGTGTCGGCCGCGATCCCCCCATCGATCGACAACAGTGTCCCTGGAGCCAGCTTCGGCTTCAAAAGCCGTGCCTTCTCAAGCACTTCGGGCATGAACTTCTGACCGCCAAATCCCGGCTGGACACTCATGATCAGGATCAAGTTGCAGTCTGGCAGAAACGGTTCGATGGCACTGATCGGCGTTCCTGGATTGATGGCCAGCCCCGCCAGGCGTCCGGCCGAACGAATCCGGTGGAGCAAGTCCGTGGGTTCTGGAACCGCTTCGATGTGAAATGTAATCGCATCGCACCCCGCCTGCAGGTAGTCGTCCAGATAGGTGGCTGGATCCGAAATCATCAGATGAGCGTCGAAAAACGACGTGGTCCGCGACCGAATACTGCGGATGACCATGGCCCCATACGACAGATTGGGGACGAAGTGACCATCCATCACGTCCCAATGCAGCCACCGGGTCCCGGCGGCTTCCAACCGCTCGATTTCCTGTTGCATGTTGGCGTAGTCGCACTTGAGCATGGAAGGCGCGATGATCGGCGTGGCATGCATTTCCTGATTCTCTCTCTCAAGTCACCAGAATTATTGGGGAACCTCGACGATGGCTTTGATCACGCCGGTCTCGGGCTTCGTATAGCTCGGGAATTGTCCAATCAAATCGTCAAAGCCTGTGCGATGTGTAATCCAGGGACGGGTGTCGATGGTTCCGGATTCGATCAGGCCGATGATGCGATCGAAGTCTTCGGGCATGGCGTTGCGACTGGCCAGCAAGGTCATTTCGCGCCGATGCATCAGTGGATGCGGGAACGACACGTTTTCGGTCGTGATCCCGACGAACACCAGCTTGCCGGTGTGACCGACAAGCGTCAGGGCATTGGACATTGACTTGGCATTGCCGGTCGCGTCGATCACGATCGTCGGCAGGTGTCCGTCGGTCAGATCGCGCAGTGTCTTTTCCTCATGGCCATCCCCGGCCCTGACAGTATGCTTCACGCCCATCTTTTCGCGACAGAAGTCCAGGCGGCTGGCGACCATGTCCATGACGATCAAGTTGGCGCCGGTCAATTTGACAAATTCGATCACGCTGAGCCCGATCGGGCCGGCCCCGATGACCAGCACGTCTTCATTCGCCTGCGGAGCACACCGCGCCACCGCGTGACAGCCAATCGCCAGGGTTTCGACCAATGCCAACTGTTCCATGGCCAGCTTCGTCGAAATGTGCAGCTTGCGGGCAGGCAGCTTGAATAGCGGTCGCATTCCCCCATCGGTATGCACACCCAGGACCTGCAGATCTTCGCAGCAGTTGGTCCGTCCCCTGCGGCTGGCAAAGCTGGCGGGGTTGTTGATGTACGGTTCGACCGAGCATTTGTCGCCAGTTTTGACGTTGGTCACTCCGCTGCCAACCGCCACAACTTCAACCCCCAGTTCGTGGCCGGGGATTCGCGGATACGAATAAAACGGCATCTTGCCCAGGTAGCCGCTGATATCCGTCCCGCAGATTCCGACCCGGTGGACCCGCACCAGTGCTTCATCCGGACCTGGTTCGTTCGGCTCGGGGATGTCAATCAATCGAAACTGTTGTGGCTCAAGCAGTTGAATGGCACGCATGGAACAAAGCTCGGTTTCACAGGGGTGGATCAGGACCGGCCCGGACTTGGCCGACAATTGCAAAGATATCGCCGTGGGAATTGGCGGGGAAGGGTGACAGAGCCCACTCTATCCCATTCGTGAGCGTTGGTTAGCGCCGCTTCCACTCGGGGTCGCGTGTTTCAGGTCACGGTGTTTCCAATGCCTTCTCGATCTCGCGGGCATCCTCGGCGTATTGGCGGTCGAGTTCTTCAAAGCTGACGCCGGTCAGTTTGCTCAGTGGTTGAGCGTGGTTGCGGACCTTCAGGCTGGGGTGGTACAGGTCTGCCAGATGTCTGACCAGTGCTTCGCGATACCGGCCATTGTCATATTCCATGAAAAATCTGGCCAGACCAGAGGCCTGCGTGTAATTCTTGGCGACCTCGGCCGAATGCTGGAATTCATGCGAGCCGATGTTGGAGAATTCTGCCAATGGGACATAGTACATCTTCTGCAGCAGATTGTTCCTCGCTCCGACGAATCGAATGTAACGTGGATCCCCCAGCGAGAATTCGCCATCTTGTTGTTTGAAGGATTCCATGTAACACGCAATCCCTTCGATGATCCAGAAATGGGCCAGTTCTCCGATCGCGCGATTGTCATGACTTTCGTAGAACAACTGGTGAGTTTCCTCGTGGAACAACGTGGCTTCCACGTCGTTTTCGTGATCGTCGTAGAAGTGCGCCGTCCGGCCCGTCGTCATGTACATCCCATTGGTGATGCCAATGTTGGGAAAATCCTTCTTCAAACGGTCAATATACTCCTCGCGAGTCCGGTAAAAATGGACCTGATAGCGCCGCGAGGTCGAGTTGCCAACCGAGTTTCCCTCGAACAACCGCTTCATTTGTTCCGGTGTGTTAAAGAAGCCTGCAAAGATTTCATGGAAGAACTCATGGAAATCTTCCAGAGACCGGCCGATTTCGACACCGCGTTCCAAACTGACATTGGTGCTGATTTCGTAATGATCCGTGTGAATCACCCAGGCGTTCGCGAAGTCGCGACGAGCCTCCATTTCCTTCTCGACGGACACCCAGCGGTTTTTGAATTTCCGTTCGCCGTTTTCGTAACGCGTCAGATCATCCTTCGGCAGCCAGCCAAACTTGTCGTTCCAGACCATCCCGCTCTTGATTTGAGCGGCAGCAAACGGAGTCACCCACCGGTTCCCATGCGGGACAAATCCCAGGATCTTGCGGGCGGGCTTGTGATCCGGATCATGGACGGCGGCCTCGCGCACCAGACTGTATGCATAACTGGGGAACCCGTCGTTCAATGCCCGTCGGGACATCAGGTACAGATCCTGGGCATAGTCCTTTTCGAGTGATCGCAATTGCGTCTTCCAGAATCTTTCACCTTCCGGCAAGTTCGGCGGGATATCCGAGACGAACTCCCTCGGAAGACCGCGCAGATTGTGAGATAGCGAATCGGGATCGATGTTTTTGCTGCGAACAATCCGGGCGCCCTCTTCCAGGGTTTTCGTGTCGCAGGCAAGTGCGAGCTTGTCGATCTGAGTTGCGAACTCGCGATATCGCTGCAGATGCTTTTCACGAAGCCTGGACAAAAGATCTCGTCCGCGCGTTCCCTGCGCGGATACGGAATGCGCGGCAATCATCACGAGGCAACAGGTGATGACCAGCATCCCGTGGAAAAAGGGAGCTGACCCTTTGCGGGGCAATGGATTCACCTTGAAAAGAGCATGCCGGGAGAGGGTCAGACCCCTTTTTCCGCGGGTTGCTGAATGAAGGCAGATACGATCAGCGGGACGGCCGTCCATGTAGCCAATACTCCCAATGAGTCACAACGTTGGAGCGTGGCATTTTAGGCAAGCACAGGTGCCGGGAACAGACAGACTCGGGAAATTGGCCCGCCTCCACCTGCTCCTCAGGCAACTTTGTTCTCCGGCATCGGCGAATTCGACCGAAAGACCACGATCGTGGCCAGGATCGACAGGACTGCCAGGGCCGCGGTAAACGAGATGGATGTGGAATCCACAGGCCGGTTGATTTCGGGACCAAAGCATCCACAACTGATCTTCAATCCGCGTGCCAGGGCTGAACCCTGCACAGCGACGAATGACATCAGCAGTAGCGTGGTGAGTATCCACGTGGGTCGCTTGAGAATGCCACTCAGCAGGCAGACGGCCAGGACCAGTTCCAGAAACGGCACATACGATGCAATGAAAGCCCCCACCGGTGCGCTGGTCAGTTCGTACTGGTAGATCGTCGACAGGAAGTAGTACGGATTCGACAAGTGTGCCGAGCCACTCCACACAAAGATGCCCCCCACGATCAGACAGGACACCCAGACAAACTCGCGCGCCAGGCGACTTGTCATGGGAGGTATTGGGGAAGCACTGATGACAGTCTCGGTCATTGTGGCCGGGGATTCATTCATGGGTTTGGCTTTCCATTTCCATTGTCATCTGCCGCATCCTTCGGGCGATCTGTTTTCCACTTGGCCCAGCCACCGGGGAACAGAGACACGTTTTCGATCCCTTCCGCCACGAGCATTGAACCGAGTGATTCATCGAATTCACAACTGTCGCTTTGGCAATAAACAATGACACGCGCGTTCTTCGGTACAGACCCCAGCAACCTGCGGCGTTCGACCTGCGTCGTAAAGATCGGGACATTGATCGCCCCGGGCAAGTGCCCTGCCTGATAATCGCGTGGATAGCGGGCATCCACAATCACCACCGACTTGTCCTGCAGTGCCCGCTCCATGTCCGGGACATCCAGCTTGGGCAGAAACGACGGGCGATGCTGTTGAATGACGGTCCGGATGGCGACTTGATTGCGGGCGTATCCGTCGGCGGACAGGACATGCCAGGCCAGCGCCGTCAGACCCGCTGTCAGCAGCAGGCCAGCGGCAGCAACCCCGGTGGGACGCGTGGCAACGACAGCGCCTCGGCGAACCCGCATGACTCGTTGCACAAGCGTCGTGATCAACAACAAGGCTGCGACCAGCACCAGATTTTCACCAGTCAGCAGCGAATCGAGCTTCAGTTGCCACGGAGACAACGGCTGTTCGGAGATATACAGCCCTACTCCATCCCACCGGGCGAGCAGGTCGGCGACTGGCATCAGTTCGGGGTTGTGCGGCACGTCCAGCACTTTGGCTTGTCCGTCTTCCATTCCCAGGAACAACACCCAGTGGCCAAAGTGGGTCGGTGAATTGGGTTGACTGACGTGGAGGACAATCGGGGTCCGTGCTGTCACCAGGTTGGCCCGTGACAAGCCCATCATCGGCTGCGCGTGCAACCCGTGGTCCTCGACAGCCCTGGCGAGTTCGTGGATGGAACTGCCGAACATGGTGCCCACATACTTCGTTTGCAGCAGGTTCACAAAGTCGGTCCTTTTGCCAAATCCATTCAGTGCGGCGTAGACGCAGTAGATTCCGCAGTACGAGGATGTTTCTTTGCCGACATCCGGAATTTCCTCCGCGACCTTTTCCCCGGCGGCGACATCCGTGGCGAGCGCATCAAACGCCATCAAGCTGACCATGAAATTCGCGACCAACATCGCCGTGAAACCATTACGCCAGAACATGGAACATTCCATTGTGGTTTGAAAGATAAGACCGCCAATCTCTGTCGCAGGACTTCAACTTGCATCAGACCGAAGCTTCCACCAGGCCACGCAGAGACCACCTGCCACGACCGCCCAAATCCATTGCATGCGCGGAGCGGCAGGACGGTTGGGAAGCCGAACGCGCTCCAGCGGTTCCAGCGTATCCTTGTGGACAGTCAACTGAATTCGACCATTCCGATATTCATATTCCAGCGACCGGGTATCCTCGACAACGACATGCGCTCCTTCGGGAACAGGCAACCGGGGCTGAAATGACTGCTCGGTGATTACAGGTGCCAGGTCCCAGTCCGACAAGGTATGAAACGACGATTCAAGCGCTTTGGTACCATTCTCTGCAACAATGGTCCGGATGCTGTCGACGCTGGTGATCACATGCGTCTCGTTCCGCGGTTCGACTTGAACATTTCGAAGTTCCAGAGTGACAGACTTGATTGCTGTCTTGTCATCAAATCCGAATCGTGAATTCAGAATTCGACGGTTGTACTGAAATCGATTGTCACTCAGGGTTTCGCCGGATTGCTCAAATATCAGTCGGCGAATCACAAAACTGGCCTCAGGATCAAACCAGATCTTGTGTCGTGTCCCATCCTTGGATGCCCCCTGGACGCAGTAACCCAAATCATCCTTTGTTACCGTATTTTGATCGAGCCGGACCAGCTTGGAGACAGGCATTGGGCTGACGAACGAGGTGAGTCCGAATGCGATTCCCGCGTGCCCCATCGCGTTTGAAACGTAGAACTCATCGGATGCCTGGGGTGCCAGCCGGCCCATCACCCCGCGCGGAAGTGGCGGGCGAACATCAAACACGTCGTGGGGATAGAACACCTCCAGGACCTGCTCACCGCAGACGTAATTGAATTCGTTGGCATATCCCTCTTTGCCGGGTTTGCCGGCTTCCGCTGGTGTCACACCATGAGGGTAGTTCACTTCATCCACCAGCAAGTTGGCTCGCAGACCATCCCGCAGAATCTCACAATGGCGCGTCGAGAGTATCTGCTCGGGCGAACCGTCGGCACGAGTCGACAACAGACGCTCGTGCGTCGCCAGCCGGCAGAGCGACAATCGTTCCAGTGTCGCTGCGTACCCTGTCATGATCTGATCGAGACTAAGTTCCGCTGCCAGTGTTGGCTTGGCCAGCGCCGCGAAAAGAATTAGGGTCGCAGCCCACTTCACTTTTTCTCCCCTCAGCCACGCGGTCCGGAAAGCAAAAAGCTTCCGCCATGGACACGGCAGAAGCTTTGAAATCGTCGCGAAGAATTCCATCGACTTTGCGGTGCCAGATCTACTGCGATTGCGACACTCGCACTGCTGCCGCAGCCTGGTAGCTGGGTGAACAGTTGCCGTTCGGCATATAGTCGTCGCGTGGGAAGCACCGGCCAACATCCTTCTCGCAACTGTTGTTCGCGAGCGGCTTCAGGGTACAGGTCATGAAGCGCCAGCCAGCCACGGAATAGCAACTAGTGTACTGGTACAGGCACTTGTTGGAGTAGCTGGTATCACCGCACACCGTCTGCATCGTCCGGTTGACATCACACGGATTACCACCCCGAGTGTCCGCCGTACCATGCACGTTTGGGGTGGAGGCAAATAATGCCAAGCATGCCACCGACGCCACAATTGTAGCACGAATTCCCGCTTCAAGCGTTTTCCAAGCCATGACCCGTTCTCCCCATCATCGATTCGGATAAATTGACAAGACTGTTACCACCGGCCCGGCTTGCCGATGATAATGGTTATCCGATGCGTGCGGGTCAAGACAAATAAAACGGGTTTTCCCTTTCTTTCTTGAATTATGGGTCGTTCGCAGCACAAAGATGCAGCCCGCTGCGCGTGTGCCATTTTGACACATGTTTGCCAGAGAATAAGTGCTGCTGGAGCTTGTTTGCTGGCTATGCAGCTGCTGCGGGTGATCGGGAATACGTCAATTCGCCAGGCGACATCTCCTTCGAGATTCCCATCTCCAGCTTCCAGTTGTTGATCCAAGCCCGCAGCTGTTGGCCCGAGTCCTTGGAACGGGACTCGATATTGTGCCAGGCGACCAGGCAGGCACCGTCTCCAGCAACGAAAAACAGCCCATGCAGTCCGTGAGATTTCTGCAATGCGCCCAGTGCCTGGCAGGGCCTCTGAACAATCGGCGAGCCGACATTCAGCGACGTATTGACTGACACTTCCACGCCAACTCGACGCCCCATCGCCCGCAGATAGGCATGAATGAGCGGATCGACGTCTTCCCGGACAATCTGCAACCGGGCCGTCCCATCGCGATGCACGACGGCAGGGACCAGATCGTAGGCTTGCTGTCGGGCTGGAACTGTCAGGACCATATAGTTGTACGCATCGAAGTCGTCGTCAGAAGCGCCCGGAGAGAGTTGAAACAGACGCTCGGCGGCTTCGCGAGTCGCCATCGGCGCAAGTGGTCGGATCGCTTCACGGAACTTGACTCGTTCGTTCAAGATCTGCAGCATCCGGGGATTGGTCGGATTGGCCAGAATTGATCGATGTCCCAGTGCGCGGGGGCCGGTCTCGGCGGGACCCTGGAAGATCCCGATGACTCCGTCCTGCGACACGATATACGCCATCAAGTCAGCCAGCCGATCGATTCCTCCGGGGTCGTTGATGTTGGCAACAAACTGGAAATCGACCTCGGGGGCATCCTGGATGACAGATTCGATCTCGGATTGTGAGTAACTTCTTCCACACAGGAACGGGTTTCGCAGGATCGACCTGCGTTTCCCGATTTCGGCTCCTGCCAGGCAGGCGAAATGATAGGCGGCTCCAGCGGGTGCCCCTGCATCTCCGGGAATCGGAGGAACCCAGAGATGAAGTCGGGTCTCTTCCAAGCCAAGGTTTTTCCGGTACCAGGCTTCATCGAAGTGATTCAGCACGTTCATGCTGGCCAGACAATTCAGTGCGGCACCGCCGGTAAACACCAGTTGGCTGGCCTTCGTCTGGCGGATGCCATGCTCCAGGACATGCAGCAGCGCGTCTTCAAACACCAGTTGCGTCGCGGCGGCCTTGTCCACACGTTCCCGGGTGATGGGGGCATGCTGGATGTCTTCCACCTTCAGCACGTGGTCAGGGTTCCACATTTGCGACGGAAGGATTGGCGTTCCGAGTATCCTTTGAAGTTCCTTCGTGTAGGGCCGCAGACTGCCTCCGCGATGCCAGTTCACCAGCCGTCGGTTCAAGTGAACTTGCCCCTGTTCGCCAAGGATGAATACGTTTTTGAGCGGCGCGTAATAGGGATTCGTCGCGCGATTGGAATCACCCCAGGCCGCGGCCCCCATGTAACGCCCTTCGCTGCTCAGCGGAGGCCATCCGCCCTGGCTACTGCTGAGGAACAGGTACATCATGCCGATGGAATCGAGGATTCTTTCGCCGGCGTAGAACTTCTCCAGGCGACTCCCTTCCGCCACGGACATGGTGACCGAGGTGTCATCCCCCATCCCGTCCACCACCGTGACCAGTGACCGGCCGGGTCGTCCGGCAAATGGAGAGGCACCATAGGCCAGGTAGGCATGGTTATCGTGATGGCGCAGATTGATAAATGGCTGTGGCTGGCCCCCGCAAAAGCGGCTGCCAAAATGCAACGGGGCGCGGAACGCACTGCACAAATCTCGAAAACTGAAGGTGGGCGACGCATCGGCGCGAACCATCGTCAGGCTGCCCGGAAGCTCGCCCGCGATATGTCCCAGCAGTTGTGACGCGAGTTCAATGTAGTCCCAGGTGGCCACGACAGCATCCAGATCGCCCAAGGTCATGCCGCGTTCGGCAAGTTCTTCGCTGGTGCTGGTCAGGCTGTGATCTGGAAACCGCTTGAAGTGCTTGATTCCGCGATATCGTTCTTCTTCGTGGTTGGCCAGGACCTGGATTCCACCTGCCAGGGATGCTTCGACCAAGCCGACTCCGGCATTGTGACCGCCGCAGCCGAATCCAAGTACAAAAATCGACCGACCGGCCTGTAACTTGGCGCGAGCATCAGACAGTGTTTGCTGCGCGTACTTGCTGTCCAGAGTAAAGAACTTTCGCGAGTGTCCGATCGCCTTCAACAGCGGAAGGGTCCCGGACCGGACAATTCTCTCCAACAGCGGAAACCGTGCTCCAATACCCTTTTCCATGGCATCCGTCCTCTGCACCGCGTCCTGCGGAAAACCATCAAACCCGCGCCGTCGTCCCGGTCGCCTGCTGAAGGTCTGTCCCGGAATCCTTGCTCAGAAGGTAACGCCAGGGGATGGCCTTCAAGTCCATCGACATCCACACGGCGTTGACCACCACTGTTGACCATCCGTGGTTCGGGAAGTTTCCTGTCACGATCAACGGGAAAAAGACGAACAGGAACCAGCACGATTTGTACACAAGTTGAATCAGGAAAATTGGAAGAAACCGGAGTGGGGCACGCAGCCCAAGCAATGCCATCAACCCCATGGTCAGCCAGAAACACCCCACCAACCCAAACACAATTCGATCCTGCGCGGGAAGGCAATACGGAATCCCAATGATGTTTCGGGCGAATCGATCGGGAGCCAGTGCGATGATCAGTCCGGTGCTGATCCCCATCATCGCCGTACAGACATACAGCAACCGGATCCAACCCAATTGGATTCCTGGCGAAGGTGGCCGGATTGCGATCTGATCCGTATCCACAGAATGGCCCGTTTGAATGTGTTTACGTAATAGAAATTCCCGTACCAAGCATGGCAAATCGGAAGCTAGTAAAAGTGGCCGATACGATCAAGATCGCTTTTCTGGAGTTTTGGGTAAGCGTGGCGATCAAGTGAAGCGGCCTGAAATTGTTGACACACAGGCGCCATTTGATCCGGCGCACTCGTGTCCGCAATTGACTCGTCAGGGATCTTGAGCTACACGCATCTGCAACCTGACCGCCCGGAGTCGGGATTCACTCGGCCCTTTGGTGAGATCCTGCGATGAAAGCCCGGCTGATCATTTCCAGTGTCCTGGTGGCGCTCGGTTGTGCCTGGGTTGGTTGTGCTCAACCTCGTACCGGTCGGTCCGCGCCACAGCAGGTCCATTCCAGCAATCAGCGCGATGAGGAATCGGTGGGGGATTCATCTGCAGAGGTTGTCACTGCCAGCTATACGCCATCAGTCGGCGCAGCGGCGGGACCACGTGTGACCCTGCGACGACAATTGGTGCTCTTCAGTAATCACACCGACGTCGAAGCAATCCTGCAGGGATTATGGGGAGACATTCCAGCCGATCCAGATTCACCCCGCAGCCAGATTGTCGCGACGGACGAGATTCTGGCAACGTTACAGCCCCATCTGGCAACACGCGCTGTGGGACTTCGCCCCGAAGTCTCCACGGTCATTGCCAGCGGCGCGGCCTCGTCCTGGAAGGATGAGAATCAACCAGACTACCAGTGGCGGGTGACACCGACCGTCGAAGCCTCCGATGTCATTCAGGTCTCCATCTCGGGACAGCCCGGTGCACTTTCGATTGGCAGCAAGAACGAGAATATTCTGAAGGTGGCCGCCACCTCGGAACTTCGGCCTGGCCAATCTCTGATGATCGAAGGCCTGGACTGCAAACGCGGAAGCGCGGAAGTTACGCGAGTTCCCGTGCTGAGTGATCTTCCAGTTGTCGGCGATCGACTCTTTTCTAAGGTTAAGACCACCGTGATAACTATGAAAACGCTGTATCTCGTCAGTGCTGAAATCGCGGCGGAACCGGATGCGGAAGAAGAATGAAGAATCGTCGTTACGAACCCTAAAACTGATTCATTTCCACTGATGATTCATGGGATGGTGGTCGGAAGGGAGGCAGGTGATTGACCACAGGCCTGCTTTTTGGGATACTTCGGACTTCTCGACGTCGGAGTTTCGAGGACCGTCGTGCGAACTTTCCCGGGTTTCGGCACGATTCTGGCCACGGCTGGCCAACCAATGCTGGAATGACAGGACTCTTCCAGCCCGCGTGAATCGGAAAAACTTCCCAGCGGTAATCGTCCTGGATCCTACAGGCAGTTTCACTTGTCAACGAGATGGCTCGCAATGAGTCTTCCAAACCCGGCGGGGTTGTTGTGGAATGAGCGTCGGCCGCCGCCGTCGCCCGGCTAGCAATAGCGTCAAGAAGGCGAGGGTTTTGATGGAGCACTTGGGCAGGCATGTCATCATCGAATTGTGGGGGTGCAACGACGCCGCGATCAATGACTCGGAACTCGTGAAAAGCGCGATGCTGGACGCGGTCCGTGCGGCAAATGCCACTCTGCTGAACATTTACGTCCACACCTTCAGCCCGCAAGGGGTCACCGGAGTGGCGGTCTTGTCCGAGTCCCATCTTTCGATTCACACCTGGCCTGAGCACCGCTACGTCGCCGCCGACGTCTTTACCTGCGGTGAAACCACGAAGCCCCAAGCTGCGGCAGATGTTCTGGCCCGAAGATTTGGCGCGGAACAGACGGTCGTCCGGGAATTGGAACGCGGTGTGTTTCCGACGCCGGAGCCCCCCAGAGAACCGAATCCAAAGTCGATCAGACCGCGCAAACTGGCCGGGGTCTGATCCGCAGGGGCACTGTTCCCAATTGACCGACTTGCACCGTTGTCATACAAGTCCAACGCCCGTTGGACTTGCGTGACACGGAAATCGTCATGAGCCGATTGTCAGGAATGAAACTCCCGCAAACTGCGTCAATTTCGGGCCTGCGCACGTCCACAGCCCAACTTCAAAATCGACCTCAGCGGACTTCCGGACAACCTGTGACGCCACTTCCCCTGGTGGATGCCGGGTTAACGCGGACCTGTCCGGGCGAAACTCATCCGATCTCGCACAGTGTCCATTTGGCCCGACTTTCTTCCGGTTACACGGGTTGTCAGGACTGCCGCTGGAATGACTCCGCCAGCCAATCCATCCGTCGCCAGCCACATCGTCGCTCGCTGGTGTCCGCCGCCGGAATCCGGGGCGTCTATCTGAACGACCTGGATCGGACTCAAGCGGCCGATTGGGGAGCCGCATTTGCGTCGTTCCTCTGGGACGAACAACCACGAATTGGTCGTCAATCCCCGTCTCCGTCCGTTCCTGAGCTTCCGTCCGGTTCCCTTTCAGATGCCAGCATTGCCATTCCGGCCCTGGTGACCCCTCAATCCCGCCGCGGCCCCGCGGTCGTCATCGGTTTCGACGAACGCCCTTCATCGCCGGATATCGTGATGGGAGTCGCACTCGGGTTGCGGCGGATGGGCTGTCACGTGATTGATCTGGGTCAGGTTTCGCGGCCGTGTTTTCATTTTGCCGTCCATCACCTGGAAGCCGTCGGCGGAGTTTTCGTGACGGGGTCGGGATGCGATCCCGCCTGGACGGGATTCCACTTCGCCGGACGGGGTTCAATGCCCTGGCTGCAGTCTGAACAACTGAATGAATTGGAACAACGAGCCCGTGCCACGATCGCTCGGCCAACGAGAACGGCCGGAGTTCAGCGGGCGTTTCACGCAGACGTTCCGTATCAGACGAGACTCTGGAAGTTGTTTCACGCTTTACGACCGTTGCAGATTGTCTGCGGGAACGCCACGTGGCAATTGCCACGAGTGCTGGACACCCTGTTTTCGCGACTCCCCTGTCAATTGATTCATGAGCAATTGCCCGTTCGTCGCCGGGATTTGAACGATCCGCAGGATCCGGAGATCCGCCGGGTCGCTGCAAACGTCGTTGCCGGTCGGCATCATCTGGGACTGATTGTCGATGATGATGGGGAACGATGTGCGTTTGTGACAGACAATGGCCAACTGGTCACCGCCGGAGAACTCGCCCGACTGCTCGTACTGCTGGAAATGCACGAGCACCGTGCCACAAGAGTTGTCGTGGATGAAGCGTTGTCTTCCGAGGTTCGCGAATGGCTGACGTCCGTGGGAACCGCGTGTCAGATCGAGTCCTCGACTCCTTCGGAATTGCCTGCGGCAGTCCTGCAACACAACGCAGCACTTGGAATCACCGCGGATCATCGCGTCTGGTTTGGCGGCCTCTACCCGACGTGCAACGCGATCGTGACTTTGGCCCGCGTCCTGCAGGCCCTGAGCCTGAGCGACACGCCCATGTCTGACGTCATCCGCCGGGCAGGCTAAATAGCGTTGTATGCGCCTGGGACACTAGCCCGACGCGCGAGCGAGGGATTCGTCGATGCGTGTCCAACTTGTAGCCGAACTCGTGAGAGTTCGGAGATTTCCGAAGTCTCCCGACGTCCACTACCCTGACAGAGCTCAAGGCAAGTCGACAAACACGTCGGTTCCTTCGACCGTTACCGGGAACAATGTCTGGCACAGACGCCTGTTCAGACAGTGCTGACCCGAAGTGACATCAAACTGCCATCCGTGCCAGGGGCAGGTTACGATGTGCCCTTGTACAACGCCCTGAGCCAATGGCCCGCCTGCATGCGGGCAAATGCCGTCGAGGGCATGGAAGCCGTCGTCGAGATGAAACAGGGCCACGATGCGCCCCCCAGCCACGAATTCGCGACCTGTTCCGACTGGAACATCGGCCACCGCGGCAATTCGATGACGTTCAGACATGAGCAGTTCCATGGTGGCCGACGCTGCCAGCTTCGGATCAGTTAGCCGGCCAATCGTTGCGGTTGCGTTTTCTGCCTGACACGAGGTTCGCTCTTCCAGCGTCGGTGAACCCAGAAGTATTGCTCGGGAGCCCGGCGAATGGCCTGTTCCAGAGCCGTCGTGAATTGACGCGTGATCTCGCCGACCGGATCACTGCTGGTGATGGTGCGCGGATCGATCAAGGCATCGCAACCCACTTCAAAATTGACCCAGGGAGAGTCGTCAAAACTGTCAGGACGACGAATGGCATATCCCACGATGATCAGGGCATCGTATTCCAAGGCCAGCAACGCGATCGATTTGAAGGTCGACGCCGGGCGACCGAAGAAATCGACGAACAGCCCCCGCGGCCCGGCATCCTGATCGCAGAGCATCCCCAGATTTCCACCCAACTCAAGCAGGGCCGTCATGTCGTCGTATCCCCCCGACTTCATCATCAGGCGGTGTCCCGTCAATTCCCGGTAACGTCGAAACCACTGGTGTAGATACGGATTGTCCAGTTCCCTGGCGACGATCCCCATGGGAAACCCCCAGATCCCGAACAGCGACGGACCGATTTCCCAGTTACCAAAGTGACCTCCCAGCAGGATGACTCGACGTCCCGAACAGACGGCTTCATTGGTCCGCGTGAAATCGGCAAACTGAACGGATTGCCGGTAACTGTGAATGTGCAGTTTGCGGATCGATTGGACGATCTCGGCGACCGTGCGAAACAGGTGAATCCACATCCGATAAACCAGCACTTCGATTTCCGCATCGCAATACTGTTCGCCGAACGCCAGCTTGACGTTTTCGTACGCGACCTGATACCGCGTCCACTTGCGCGGCAACCCATAATGAATGAACCACGCCAACTGTTCCGCAAGGCGGGCAGACGCGCGCGGGGAAAGGCAATCAACAATGCAGACCAGCGTCTGAAAGACGAGGAATTCAAGCCGGTGTCGGATGGAAAGCAGCATGATCATCCCTGATCGACGCATGGAATGGCGTATACGCAATGACCGGTCCCCGCCAGTCGGCGGAAAGTCTCCCCCGAACTTCCCATCCCGTCAACTGAGGATTCCCGGGAAGACTCCGGCTCGACAGAGCCTTCCAGGAAAAAAGCCGACCCCGCGATTGCGAGGCCGGCTTCGATTTCCATGCAGATTCTGTCGGGATTCCGTCTCAGTCATCGTAATCCACAACGATTTTGCCATTCACCGAGATGATGTTGACGGCGTATTTGCCGTAGTCATAGCGTGTCTTGTTCCCGTGGCGGGTGACGCAGACCTTGGGGCAACCGCAGGCGGGAACGCAGATTTCCACATTCACGCAGGGACGTGGCGCACAGCCGCAACGATCGCGGGGAGTGCAGGGATCAGGGACCTGCACGATGATCGGAACGGCGCACGGGGCGATGTTCCGGGGCGAACGAACTTTGACGCAGGGAAACAATGTGGCGTCAGCCGTCGTCACGACGGGCAGTTGTCCGACCGGGCCGCTGTACTGAATTTCCGGGACGGGAGACAACGGTGCCGGCATCGGCAAATCTGTTCCCTGCTGAGAGAGCAGCGTGGGACCGCCCAGGAAGACCGAGCGAGCATCAGCGCCGATGGCTGCCGTCGCCATCAGGGCCAATCCAAGAGTGAAACTGGCACAAATCCGATTCATCAAACTACTCCTTCCGAGGTACAGAGACTCGAACTTCCGTGGATCGAGTCACTGAACCGAACCAAAAACCCCTGAAGCTGACGGACCAAACCGATCATGGTCGGTCGTTCTGGCTTCAGCACAAGCTTAAATCACGAACCGTTACGACAACGCTTCGTGTTGTGAATACTTTCAAAAGCCCCCTGCCATCCCTGCAGGTCGTCAGGTGTAGGAATAATAGGTAACTTCTGCCCACACAAGCGATCACCCAAAAATTCCACTTATTTACCGCAGGTTAACGCATGTTGTTTCTTGAATCTGTGGCAACAGATTATCCGCTGCACACCCGCCGTCGACAAGCGGATCAACCGAAACGATTGTCGAAATGCCCGAAATACGGACCTGTCGATTTGCAGAGAATTCTCTGTAAACTCACTTGCCAATTGCAGGCATGGCTCATCGCAAGCATAATTGAGAAAACGTGGTGGAGCGGTCTAAAACCAGAATCCAATCTCGAATCCCCGTCAGATTGATTGCGGACACCGTGGGAGGTGCAGTGATGTTGAGTTTCCGAAACAGCGCTTGTAGCGAATTGGCATCATGGCTTGTCCGGACAGGCACTGCACTCGCGGTGTGCTTCACACTTTCGGCGATCGGTTGCGGTAAGTCATCTGGTCCGAAGGCTGCTCAAGTGGAAGAACCGGCCGCCAGGCCGGACCGGGTGGCAGCGGCGGATCACGCAGAAAAAACGCCAGCAAAATCCAACAAGAAGGACGGCATCCCGTATGACGCGTTCTTCGAGAATCCTTTGGAAGTCGCCGCCAACGCTGACAAGGTGGTTGGTGGCCCGCCGGCGAGCGTGCCTGGCGATGTCCCTGAAAAAATGACGGAAAAGCCGGCAGCGGCCGCTGGAGCGCTGGCCTGGGGTGACTACCTGCCTGCAGAAAACCTGCAGAGCGAAATCAAAAAGATCATGAATCGCTTGAAGGCATCGATGCAGAATCCGGGAACCTACAACGGAAACTACAAGGAAATCGAGGCGGACGGGGCGGTGATTGCGGCCTTGGCGGCCATCGCGATCGACCATTCCGGGGAGATCAGTTGGAAGGCGAATGCCCCCTTGATTCGCGAGTTTGGCCTGGGGCTCTCAAAAGCGGCGGTGGGGTTGGGTAAAGAGAACTACGAGAATACAAAGGTCGCCTACGAGAATCTCGATTCGGTTTTCGGAGGCACCATTCCCGCCGACGCTCCGAAGGTGGCCCCGAAGCAACCCTTCAGCGAGGTCGCCGATCGGGGCGGCCTGATGAAACGGATCGAAAAAGCGCGGAATCACCTGCGTGACAACATCAACACCGACGCCAAGCTGAAGTCCGAAAGTGATTCCGTGCAGCACGAAGCGATGATGATCTCGACGCTGGGAAAAGTTGTCTCCTTCGAGGATTACACCAGTGCCGATGAAGAAGAGTACAAGGGGTTTGTGGAAGCACTGATCAGTGGCGCCAAAGAGGCCAATGCCGCCGCCAAGGATCAAAGCTTTCAGAAATTCACGGATTCGATGAACAAGGTCAACAAGTCCTGTGATCAATGCCACGCCCAATATGGCAATGGTTGACGGGGCTTCGCCCACAAAATGGGATCAGACCCCTGCCACAGGTATTTAAAAAGTAGAAACCACATTGGGAGGGGGTCAAACCCCATTTTGTGGGCAAACCCGGGCTGCGGTTCCAGTCCTTGAATCACTGCAAAAATATCTGCCGGAGTCATTACCCATGCGAATTCCCTGTCTGTCTCCGACGATCATCTGCCTGTCGCTCGCCTGTTTGCCGCTCCTGTCGAGCCTGGGGCATGCCGAAGTGTTCGAGTTGAAGAACGGGTACACCGTGGAAGGGACTGTCCTGAAACAGCAGGGGGACGTGCTGCTGGTGGACATCGGGGTGGACGAGGTCCGGATTCCCCTGTCACAGATCAAATCGCGTCGGGCATCGCAGGACTCGGCCGTGGCGACGGTGCATGAAAAAAAGCATCAGCTCTATCGGACCGCTCAACTGCCACGACGCAGCGTGAAAGACCTGACCGAGAAATTTGGCGAAGGGGTCGTGCTGGTGCAGACCCCGGGCGGTCTGGGATCGGGATTCATCGTCAATGAAAGTGGCTTTTGCGTCACGAACTATCACGTCGTGGAAAAGGAAACACGCATTGCCGTGACAATTTTCCACCGCGGTTCGGATGGGGAATTTAATCGCCGTCGCGTGGATGATGTCCGAATTGTCGCGTTGAATCCGTTCTTTGATCTGGCCCTGCTGCAGATCCCGGCACAGAAGGATCTGGTTTTCAAGCCAGTGTTCCTGGCAGCCGAGGATGACCTGCAGGAGGGGGAAGAAGTTTTCGCGATCGGTAATCCGCTGGGATTGGAACGATCGGTTTCCCAGGGAATCATCGGAACGAAAAACCGCAACTTCAAGGGCCAAGTCTACATCCAGACCACGGCCGAGATCAACCCGGGGAACAGTGGTGGCCCGCTGTTCAACGCCCGGGGCGAAGTCATTGGTGTCACGAACATGAAGCTCCTGTTCTCGGAAGGACTGGGTTTCGCGATTCCGGCACCGTACCTGAAGCTGTTCCTGGACAATCATGAGGCGTTTGCGTTCGATCGCAACAATCCCAATTCCGGGTTCCGTTACCTCGATCCACCCCGGCGCAAGAACCAGAGCACGCCAAAAGAGTAAGCCGAGCAGTGCGAAACCAAGGTCCACCGCGTGAGCGAGGGATGGGTTGGCACTCGCTCAGAATGTTGTGATGACGGCTGCCGAGTAGATTGTGTGGCGGCACGATTGTTGTGCAAATTCGCGACCCGCCCACTACGGCCGGACCGCTGAAACCACTCGACGCGGGCGCGGGTATTCACCGATGCGGAATCGACGCCTGCTTGTGGGACATTTCGCCGATTCGAAGCAGGATTGTCTTGGTGATTAGAATTCGTCAGGATATCCTGCGGAATCTTGCTGTCGAATCGGGAATGAGGCCGTGGCACTAAGCAGCCCTTAGAAAAACGGGTCTGACCCTTTGGAGGGCAATGGATTTACCTCGAAAAGAGCATGCCCGGAGAGGGGCAGTCCCCTTTTTCACGGGATGCTGGTACTGACAGGACCATCAATAGTCTCACATCTGTTGCGACACAGGCGTCAATCAAAACAGTGTCGACCGTGTTGCTTTTCCCTGGAATTTAAGATCGAAAACGGACTGGAATCTTTATGAAACGAATGTGGCTGGCAATCACCCTGATCGTCTGCGGACTGGTGCAGACAATTCCGGGCGGGCAGACGGCATGGGCCGAGGATGGACCATCAGGCGCGAAACTGCTGCCGAAGGACACACTGGCGTTTTTCAGCGTTCCCAGTGTTCCCGATTCCTGGGAGGCGTTCGACAAGTCGCTATCCGGGGCCCTGTTTCGCGACCCCGAGATGAAGCCGTTCCTGGCGGACGTTCAAAAGAAGATCGACGAACTGTCGGAAAAGCTCCACGAAGAAATCGGCGTGACAATCCAGGAATTGTGCGACATTCCCGAAGGCGAAATGACATTCGCCGTGTTGGAACGACCTGTGCAAAAGCTGGCACCGGTCCTGCTCGTCGACTATGGGGACAACAAGGAAACGATCGAAAAACTGTTGAAGAAGATGCACGAGGGGTTGGAAGGTGATATCGCCGAGCATTCCACCCAGGAGATTGACGACGTCAAGGTTCACGTCTACACGCTGAAAGACAGCGGTGGCGACAACCCGTTCAAGACGCTGGCCTATTTCAATGAGGATTCGTACCTCGTCTTCTCCACCGAAGTCGATGCGCTCAAGGAAGTGCTGGACCGGATGGACGGGGACAGCGACGATACATTGGCCGACAATGACGTTTACAAATACATTCAGGAGCGTTGCAAGGAGGAATCCAGCGAACCGGCAGCAGTCTGGTTCATCAGCCCGATTGGGATCATTCAGGCCGGATTGAACATGGCCCAGGCAAGCGTTCCTCAGGCGGCGTTTGCCGGCGCGTTTCTACCAATCCTGGGTTTTGACAAGCTGAAGGGTTTCGGCGGGGCGGGCTATGAAGCGGCAGGGGATTTCAACATGGTTTCCAAAACCTTCCTGTATGTTGACCAACCCGCCAATGGTGTTTTGAATGCGTTTCAGTACCCCGCCGCAGAACTGGCGCCGCCGAAGTGGGTCCCCGCGGATGCCAGCACATATTTCGGCGGAAATTGGAACCTGGCGCAGGCGTATCTGGCGATTGAGGGACTGGTTGACAACTTCAGCGGTCGTGGAACGACGGCCCGATTCCTGGACGATCTCTCCGATAAGGGCCCCGGGCTTCATCCCAAGAAAGACGTGCTCGATCTGCTGGACGGGAAGTTTCATGTCGTTCAACGCAGCGATGCTGAGGAAAGCGACGAACCGAAACCGCAGCGGATTTTGATGGCGTTCGACGTGAAAGACGCCGCAAAAATGAAAAAGACGCTGGCCAAGGCGGCGAAATCCGACGGCAGCCAGATGGAAACGCGCGAATTCAACGGCGAAACCATTTACGAGGTTTCCGCAGGACCGGAACCGGTCTCGTTTGTCGTCGCCTCGGGGCATTTGGTGGTCACCAATGACACCGCAACGCTGGAAGCGATGTTGCGATCCGAACGTCAACCATCGCTGGTGGAATCCGCAGCTTATCGCAAGATTGCCAAGCACTTCCCGGCCAAGATGTCGATGGTCTCATACTCCAACTCCGATGCGCAAATGAAGTCGGTTTACGACCTGCTGAAGAACGCCGACAATGTCGACTTCCTGGACGGAATCGACTTCAAGAAGCTTCCCCCGTTTGAGGTTCTGCAGAAGTACCTGCGTCCGAGCGGCTTCTACATGATCCCGGACAAGAAGGGGGCGTTGAGCGTTAGTTTTCAATTGAGTGAAGGCGACAAATAGCCACGGTCGATCGCAACCATTTCCTGGTTAATGACTTGTGATTACAGAGAGGCCCGCATTGCTAGATGGAATGCGGGCCTTCTGCTTTGAACGCCGGGAAGACTTTGGCTTCGTGAATTCCAGTAAATGTCGAAACCTTCACGTCGATCAGGTGTTTGATGATGCGTTGAAATCGTGGTTGCGTAGGCAATCCTGCCAGGTTTGAGTTCCTCTACAAGGTGCGAGTCCATGAAACGAACGCGTTGGGCATTGGCTGCGGCATTGACCGCGATTCTGTGTGGCGGCGGGGCTGTGGCACAAGACGAGTCTCCCGACGCTGGTGCATTGTTCGAGCGACTGGACAAAAACTCCGATGGCAAATTGAACAGCAACGAAATCCCGGACGATCAAGCCCGATTCTTCGAGCGACTGGTGCGGCGCGGAGACAAGAACCAGGACGGGGCGTTGACTCGTGAGGAATTCGAGCAGGCCAACAAACCTGAAGATCGCCCCAATGTCCCGTTGGAAGGACCAAATCCCGAACAGGCACGGGCAGACGCCCGACAGCGTTTTGACATGATCGATCGCAACAAGGACGGCAAGGTAACCCTGGACGAGCTTCCCGAACAATTTCGGGAACGCATGAAGCCGATGTTGGATCGCCTCGGCAAACAGGAACTGACATTTGAAGAGTTCAGTCGGCTGGCAGGCGGTGCCAGGCCGGGCAATCCGGAAGAAATCTTCGGTCGGCTGGATTCCAATGGCGACGGTAAACTGACGCTGGATGAGGCTCCCGAACGAGCCCGCCCCATGCTGGAAGCGGCGCTGCGCCGCGCCGGCAAAGACAAGGATGGATCGCTGACCAGGGATGAATTCGCCCGGAATTTCCAGCCGCCAATGCCGCGAGATGGTGGCCGTCCTGAGGGAGTTCGCCCGGATGGAGAACGACGGCCGGACGGAGAACGACGGGCGGAGGGTGACCGCCCGCGGGAAGGACGCCCCATGGAAGGTCGTGGGCCTGCCATCTTCCGACTGCTGGATGCCAATCACGATGGGAGGCTGTCGAAAGACGAACTTGCCAAGGTCAGTGAGCACTTTGCCGAACTCGATCGCAACCAGGACGGCCAGTTGGACCCCTTTGAGTTGATTGGCGGCCCCCCGGGCCCCCCCGAAGGTCGCCCCGGCCAATCTCGCGATGGCGCCGTTGGTGGCCGCGAGGGCAACCCGCGCGGCGCCGAGCCACGCCGTGACGGTGATCGCACCCCGCCTGGTCGAGGCTCGGAAGATGCCTCTCCAAGGCCCGAAGGACGCGGTGCCTTCTTCCAGCGATTGGACAAGAACGGTGATGGAAAGTTGTCCAAGGACGAGGTTCCTGATCCGATGAAGGAGCGTTTCAGTATGCTGGATACGAATGGAGATGGCTTCGTCAGCCAGGACGAACTGCGCGCCGGGGCGCAGCAAGTCGGTGATCGGATCCGTAATCGTAACCCGGAAGGTCGCCCTGACACTCCAAAGCGAGACTGAACCGCGGCTTACGAGTTGAAAAGCAGTGACGTCGGCGTATGGATTCGTACGCCGACGTCTTTGTCTTGAATGGGACAATGTTTGTGCACCGCCTGACGATGTTGTACAAACCAGAACCAAAATTGAGAATTCTCCCCTCCCTTGATGTGCGGCTTTGACATCGGATTAGGCCAAGGCTAGCATTCCCGGTCCCTAACCAGATCGTAATCCTTGATCGGATGCACCATGGCACAGAGCGATGATGATCGCGATGGCCGGCATGCGGCCGCCAGGGGATACGTGCTGGCGATGCGGGTCATGTCCATTGGATTCCAGATGGCTCTGCCCCCTGGAGCTGGTTGGTGGCTCGATCAGCGATATTCGACGTCCCCGTGGTTTACGGTAGTTGGTGCGCTGCTGGGTTTTGCGATGGCCATGTTGGAGTTGCTGAAGCTGGCAAGAGACAGCCAATAGCAATGCTGGAGATGGCGGCCGGGTGAGGTCGTCTGGTTGGAGATCGGGGTGAAGACACTCGGCGGCCGACTGTTGACGCTGACCGCAGGAATGCTTGCGGCAGGCGTACTTCTCGGTGTCGTGGCATTTGGGGTGTCCGGTTATCCGGGAGTCGAAGGGCTGGTTTACTCGATTGTGCTGTGTCTGATTCCCGGTCTGTTGACGGTCTATTCGGGTGAGTTTCTCAAGCATCGCGGGCTCGCTGCCTACATTGTTCTGGCGGGTGGTGGGTTCCGGATGTTGTTTGTGTTGCTGGGTATGTTTGCAGTTTCAGCATTGCGCCCTGATCTGGGGTTCCGCCAGTTCACGGTGTGGTTAATCATCAGCTATCTCGTGGCGTTGGCCCTGGAGACGGCGGTGATTTTGGCCCCTGCGGCGAGCGGGGATTCGGTTCAGGATCAAGGTTGATTGGAAACCCATGTCGGCGGGCGATCCTTTTCATCACGTGCGGGATACGAACGTCTGGGAGATTCCCGGGTTCGTGCTTGATGCATTGGGCATGACCAGCTATCCGGCATTGCCGACTGGCCTGACCAAGTACATGGTGTTGCAGGTCGTTGCCGTCGTGCTGTCGCTGGTGATTTTTCGCGGATTGGCAACCCGTGTCCGTGGTGGCAAGCCGGTTTCCGGTGCCTGGTGGAACTTCTGGGAAACGCTGGCGCTGTTTATTCGCGATCAGGTTGTCCGACCCTCAGTCGGGATTCCTCACCACCATCATGATCACGGGCACGACGATCATGCGCATGACGCAGGCAGTCATGGCCATGGTCATGTTCACAATGTTGGTGGGTCTGCGGTGGTCGCAGGTGCGCACGCCGTCGCTGTTGATGTCGGACACCCCGCAGACAAGTATCTGCCGTTCGTGTGGAGCGTGTTCTTTTATATTCTGTTCTGCAATCTCCTCGGTGCAATTCCGTTCTTGGGTTCGCCCACGGCCGATATCAATGTGACCGGTGCGCTGGCGCTGGTGACGTTCGCGCACGTCGCGTTTTTCGGATCCGAGCGGTCTGGACCCGTTGGGTTCCTGAAAGCGCTGGTTCCAAGCATGGATCTGCCTGGACCAATTGCGTTTATCCTGCTGCCCGGGATCTGGGTGATCGAGGCGGGTGGGTTGTTGATCAAGCATGGCGTGCTTGCCGTGCGACTGTTTGCCAACATCATGGCCGGTCATACCGTCCTGGGGGTTTTCCTGGGCTTTATTGCCGTGGCAAATGGTCCGATCTGGGGCATTGTCATGCCGGCCAGCATCATTGGTCAGGTGGCCATTGGCATGCTGGAATTGTTCGTGGCGTTTCTGCAGGCATACGTGTTTGCGCTGTTGGCTTCGTTGTTCATCAGTGCGGCGGTCAATCCGCACTGAGTGTGTTTGGTGTTCAAGCCTCTTGGGCTTCCCAGTGTTTCAGGTGAGGAGAGTCGACGTGAGTCAGAATCTGAGGGTGTTGGTTTACGGAATCTGCCTGTTGTTTGTGTTCGCGACGCCAGCGTTTGCCGCTGACGGCGGCAATGGCGGGATTCACTTCTCGGGTGCCATCGGTGCCGCCATCACCATCGTCGGTGCTGGTTGGGGTATCGGTCGGATCGGCCAGGCGGCTGTGGAAGCCATGGCTCGCCAGCCTGAAGTTGCCGGTCAGATCCAGACGGCCATGATCATCGCGGCCGCGCTGATCGAAGGTGCGACGTTCTTCGCACTGATCGTCTGCATGGGCAGCAATGCGAACTATTCCCCGTTTAAGATCTGATCCAGTTTTGGCTGGTGGTTTCTGAACTGCGACACGGGTGGCAAACCATGTTTGGGTCTTTCGTGCGATCTTTGGGATTGGTGGCCCTGAGCCTGGTGCTCATGGGTTCAACGGCGGTCTGGGCAGCCGATGCGGCACCCCATGCGGAGAAAGAAGCCGCGGACCACGCCGACGACCATCACGACACCGGCTTGCCAATGAACTGGAAGCAGGACCTGGCTCTGTTTTCACTCGTGACGTTCGTCGTCTACGTCGCCGTCTTGCGATTTGGTGCCTGGGGACCGTTGCGAGCCGGCCTGACGGAGCGTGAACGACGGATTCGCCAGGATATCGCCGATGCCGAAGCAAATCGGATCCGGTCGGAGCAGATGATTGCGGAGCGCGAGGCCAAGCTGGCGGGAGTTCACGACGAAGTGCGTGAAATCCTGGCGGAAGCCCGACGTGATGCGGATCGCGTCCGTCACGACATCGTGACGACGGCTCAGACGGAAGCGGAAGCAATGAAGCAGCGGGCCATTGCCGACATCGAGCGATCGCGCGATCAGGCTCTGGCCGAATTGTTCGACTTCGTCGCGACGAATGTGGTTGGAGCGACCGAGCGGGTCATTGGACGCAGCCTGAATGACAGCGATCACGATCGCCTGGTCAAGCAGGCTTTGTCGGAAATGAACATCCGCAACTAGTGGCTTTGTGTGGTTGATTGTCGCCGTGCGTGACTGTTGGACAGCCCTCTTGCGGGGTTGGTCGCCGGGCATTGTTCGGGCAGGATTGAACCGTGGACATGGAACTGAAAACGAAGATTCGGAGCGTATACGAAGACCCTCGCGCGCAATCCATTGCGAAGGTCTACGCGATCGCTTATCTGGACGCGGCCGGGCAGAATTCTGCCGCTGCGTCGGAGGAACTGGCTTCGTTCGTGGACGACGTCCTGGGGATGCAATCCGAATTCGACCAGTTGTTGCGAGGTACGTCGTTGGGTCACGAGGAGAAACTGCGGTTGATTGACCGCGTTGTCTCGGGGCGCGCGACGCCGTTGTTCACCAGTTTTCTGAAGGTTCTGGCGCGACATGATCGGTTGTCGCTGCTGCCGGGGATTCAGCGATTGGTGGAAGTGGAATCCGAACGGCGGGCCGGGCAGCGACGTGTCAGTGTGACCAGCGCGGCCGTTCTGGGCAGCGCCACACTGGAATCCATCCGCGCCGCTCTTCGCAGTACGCTGTCGATCGAACCGATTCTGGAAACACGTGTGGACGCGACATTGGTCGGTGGGCTTGTCGTTCGCGTGGGCGACACGGTCTACGATGGTTCCCTTAAGACTCAAGTTAAGCAACTTCGCGCTCGATTGCGCGAGAGGTGTCTGAATGAAATTCAACGCGGGCGAGATCGCTTCAGTCATCCAGAAGGAAATTGAAGACTTCCGCGGCCAGCTTCAAACAAGTGAAGTCGGCCACGTAGTCGAAGTGGGTGACGGAATCGCGCGAGTATACGGTCTGGCGTCAGCCATGGCCGGTGAAATGGTCGAATTCTCCAGTGGCGTTCGCGGCCAGGTGTTCAACCTGGAAGAGAACTCCGTCGGTGTGATCATTCTGGGTGACTACCTGAAGATCGCCGAAGGGGATGAAGTCCGGACCACCGGCGCACTGCTGTCGGTTCCAGTCGGCGAAGCCTTGATCGGGCGTGTGGTCGATCCGCTGGGCGTGGCCCTGGACGGCAAGGGGCCGGTCATGGCCCAATCGACTCGTCCACTGGAAACCATGGCTCCCGGCGTATCCGCGCGGCAACCTGTGAAGCAACCGCTGCAGACCGGGATCAAGGCCGTCGACGCCATGACCCCCGTTGGTCGCGGTCAGCGCGAACTGATCATTGGCGACCGCAAGACCGGCAAGACCGCTGTCGCAGTCGACGCCATCATCAATCAAAAGGGTGGCGACGTCATTTGTGTGTATGTGTCATGCGGCCAGCGGTCCAGTACGACCGCACGCGTGATCGATGCTCTGACCGAAGCGGGGGCGATGGACTACACCATCGTCGTCAGCGCGTCGGCCAGTGATCCTGCCCCTCTGCAATACATCGCTCCGTACGCCGGAGCCGCGATTGCCGAGTATTTCATGTACCAGGGGAAGCACACGCTGGTCGTGTACGATGACTTGACTCGTCAGGCCACCGCGTATCGCCAGTTGTCGCTGCTGATGCGACGTCCGCCAGGCCGTGAAGCGTATCCCGGGGACGTGTTCTACTGCCACAGCCGGTTGCTGGAACGTGCCGCGAAGCTCAGTGATGAACTGGGTGGCGGCTCGATGACGGCTCTGCCGATCATCGAAACACTGGAAGGGGAAGTTTCGGCGTACATTCCGACGAACGTGATCTCGATCACGGACGGCCAGATCTATCTGGAACCCGATTTGTTCTTCAAGGGTGTTCGTCCCGCCATCAACGTCGGTATCTCGGTGTCGCGCGTCGGTGGTAACGCTCAAACGAAGGCCATGAAGAAAGTGGCCGGCAGCCTGCGACTGGACCTGGCCGCGTTTCGCGAACTGGAAGCGTTCGCCCAGCTCGGTACCGAACTAGACAAGGCCACGCAGCAGCAACTTGACCGTGGTTACCGCATGGTGGAACTGCTGAAGCAACCTCAGTTCCGTCCGCTGCCGGCGGCCGACCAGGTGATGAGTATTTATGCCGGCTCAAAGGGCTATTTCGACAAGGTGCCGGTCCCCCGCGTGCAGGAAGCCGAAACCAGCATGCTGGCGTTCATGCGTGAGCAGAAGAGCGAAGTGCGTGATGCGCTGATCAGCACCGGCGTCCTCGACGACAAGACGGAAGCGGCATTGAAGGCCGGCCTGGAAGAATGGCGTCGTGACTGGGAAGCAACGCACAAGTAAGAGGTCGTGCTGTGGCGGGGTAAGGTTCCCGATTCCACCGCAGGGGTTTCGCGTTACAAACGAACGGTGTTGGGATCCAGTCGGGTAGAAGAGAGACAATGGCTAAAGCACGGGCGATCATCAAGCGGTTGAAGGCCGTTCGCAACGTTCGCAAGATCACGCGAACGATGGAACTGGTCGCAACGGCGCGCTTTAAAAAGGCGATGGATCGGGCCATTCAAGCTGCGGCGTACACTCGCAAGATCTCCGAAATCGTCGCCGACCTGTCGGAAACCATCGGTGAAGGCTCGTCACTCAGTCATCCACTGCTGCAACAGCGCGATACGGAAAAGAAGAGCATTCTACTGGTCATCACTTCCAACCGCGGGCTGTGCGGAGGTTACAACGGCGGCGTGCTGCGACTGGCCCAGGGGCGAATTCGCGAATGCCGCTCCAATCAGGTTGATCTGAACATCGAAGTGTCCGGCAAGCGCGGGATTGGCTACTGCAAGTTTCAGAAGATCGCCACATCCGCCAGCTATACTCACTTTGAAGACAAGCCGACGTTTGAGCAGGTGGACGAACTGGCCTCGCGCTATATCGACAGCTTCATTCGGGGTGAGATCGACCGGCTGGATGTGGCCTATACCCAGTTTGAATCGATGTCCCGCCAAAAGGCCGTGGTTCAGACATTGCTGCCGATCGGCAAGCTGCAGTCCGGAACGGCAACTCCGGCAGGCGACAAACCGAAGGTGGAATACGAATTCCTGCCCTCACCGACAGAGATTCTGGAAGAAATCGTGCCGGCGTCGTTCAAGGCCCGGTTGTTCAAATGTTTCCTGGATGCGGCAGTCAGTGAACAGATTGCACGCATGGTCGCCATGAAGAGTGCCACGGAAAACGCCGACGGCATGATTCGGTCGATCCGGGCCCAGTACAACCGGGCACGCCAGTCTCAGATTACATCCGAATTGAGCGAAATCATCGGCGGTGCCGCAGCTTTGGAATAGGGCTGAAGCAACTGCAGTCCGGCCACGTATCCTGCGGTCTGGACGAATACCAACCTGGGACTTCCAAACCAACCCACGAGAAGTCAGAGAACGAAGAGCATGACTACTGCGACTGCGAACATCGGCCGTGTCACTCAGATCATCGGCTCCACATTCGATGCGGAATTCAACCAACTTCCGGCGATCTACAATGCGTTGAAGATCGACACGGAAGTGAAGGGCTTGAAAATCAAGGTGACGGGTGAAGTCCAACAGCACCTGGGCGGCGGGCGCGTTCGCTGCGTTGCACTGGGGACGACGGACGGCATGGTCCGCGGCATGGAAGTGACGGACACCGGGGCTCCCGTCAGCGTTCCGGTGGGCAAGGGAACCCTGGGCCGCGTGTTCAACGTGCTGGGTGATCCCGTCGATGGCCGCGGTGATGTCCAGAGCGATGAACGCTGGTCCATTCACCGAGATCCCCCCAAGCTGGAAAACCTCAGTTCCAAGACCGAATTGTTCGAGACCGGGATCAAGGTGATCGACCTGCTGGTTCCGTTCGTCCGTGGTGGTAAGGCAGGTCTGTTCGGTGGTGCCGGTCTGGGCAAGACGGTGATTCTGACGGAACTCATCGCCCGTATCGCTGCGGCACACGGTGGTTACTCGGTGTTTGCAGGGGTCGGTGAACGAACCCGCGAAGGAAACGACCTGTGGCTGGAAATGCAGGAGGCCGAAATCGGCAGTACCGGCCGGCACGTTATTGAACAAACGGCAATGGTGTTCGGCCAGATGAACGAACCACCAGGCGCGCGTCTCCGCGTCGCCCTGACCGCGCTGACCATGGCCGAATGGTTCCGCGACGCCACGGGGGCTGACACACTGTTGTTCGTCGACAACATTTTCCGATTCTCGCAGGCCGGTTCGGAAGTGTCCGCGCTGCTGGGACGCATGCCGTCCGCAGTGGGTTACCAGCCAACACTGGGTACGGAACTGGGAGCCCTGCAGGAGCGAATTACGTCGACCAACCGCGGTGCGATCACGTCGGTGCAGGCTGTGTATGTTCCCGCAGACGATCCAACCGACCCGGCCCCCGCCACGGCGTTCACACACCTGGATGCGTTCCTGTACCTGGAACGAAGCATCGCAGAAAAGGGTCTGTTCCCGGCCATCGATCCGCTGTCGTCGTCGTCCCGAATTCTGGACCCGCTGGTCGTTGGCGAGCGTCACTACAAGATCGCGCGACGCGTACAACAGATTCTGCAGCGGTATCGCGAATTGAAGGACATCATCGCGATCCTGGGGATCGACGAGTTGAGCGAAGAAGACAAGCTGGTCGTGCATCGCGCCCGCCGGATCGAACGGTTCCTGTCGCAGCCGTTCCTGGTGGCCGAACCGTTCACCGGCAAGAAGGGGAAAATCACTCCCCGCGAAGAAACGATCGAAAGCTTTGAAGAATTGTGCGACGGCAAGTGGGACCACCTGCCCGAGCAGGCATTCACCTATGTCGGTGGCATCAAGGAAGCTGCCGAACAGGCGGAAAAGATGGCGAAGGCATAGTACCGGGAGGATTTGTTCCCGGCAGACGTTTTACTGAACACAGAATTCGGCTACCCAATTATGTCCACCGGTGACAAGCTGCGACTGGTGATTGTTACTCCCGAGCGAACTTTGCTCGATGAGCCGGCGTCTGCGCTGCGCTTTCCGCTGTACGACGGCGATATCGGAATCCTGCCTGGTCGCCTGCCGCTGATCGGTCGCTTGGGATGCGGCGAGCTGAAGGTGACCAACAGTACGGGACATCGCAGTTTCTTTGTTGATGGTGGCTTCGTGCAAGTTCTGGGCTCCACAATCTCCCTGTTGACCCATCGTGCTGTGCCCGTCGAAAACCTGGTGGTGGCCGACGCCGAAAAGCAGTTGGCTGCTGCGGATGGTCGAGTCGCGCGGACCGACGACGAGGTGAAGGCCAAGTTGGCGGATCAGCAACGCGCACGCCGAATGTTGCATCTGGCGAAAGCATCTCACTAATCTGTGACGAACCACCTGTCGCATCCGGAAAGTCTTCGCAGAACTGCGCAGCTTTTCGAAAGTCGCCAGCGAATCGGCCACAAAGATTGCCTGACCTGAAGACTTTACTGCGCTTGCTGCGTCGAATCGGCGAATCGGCGTCAGCGTCTGTTCCGCCCAATCTCGATTGATTCACGGCGGCAGATTCCGCCGGACGAAACTAAGGGTGGTCAACCTCTGCTGTGCTTCGCCAATGGCAAGCGTTTGTCTGCCCGACACGATGTTGGATCGCCACCCATGCCCACTGCCTTGCCCTGTCTGACCATCGATCGCTGTACCGATACCCACGCCGAAACCTCTGCCTGTCTGGTCCTGGAAACAGAAGACCGATCTCTGGTTGTGGATCGAGACCGAATTCGGATTGGTGCCAGCCCGCTCTGTGAGATTCAACTGCAGGAAGGTCCCGCTTTGCATAGTGTCATCCGCGTTGACAATGGCGTGACCTGGATCGAAGCCGATGAATCGGTGTCCGATCTGATGGTCAACTGGAGAAACTGTCGACGGATGGCGCTGCGCAACGAAGACGTGATTCTGGTGCCAGGATTGGAACTGACCGTTCGCGAACGATTCGCAGTTTCGATTGCTGACGCCGCGTCCGGGCAGCCTGAAGAAATCACGGCGCTGTCGGCTGAAGAGTTGTGTGATCGGATTCTGTCCGAACAATCGGTCGTCGATGAATTCGAGTCCACACGACTCGACGGTGTGAAAAAGCTGATGGCGGCGATCAAGCAGGTCGCCCGTGCCGACTATTCCGACACACACGTCCTGGATTCTGCGCCGGCCGGGGAATTCGCGGACGACTGCGAACGGCTGCTCGATCAGATTCGCGAGATGTCCGAGATGATGACCGGCCGGACACAGGAACTGGATCAGTGCGAAGGTGAACTGATCGCCGCCACATCGTTGCTGCAGGAGACTCAGGAACGCGTCTCGCGTCAGATCGACGACCTGCTCGACCAGATTGCGGATGTTTCTCCCGCAACTGAATTGCGGGCCAGTGCCTGACGCTACCGTTTGTCCTTGCCGCGGCCACTCTTGTCGCCGCGGTCAGACCCCATTGGAGGGCGAAGCCACCGCACCGTCCGCTCGCCGCAGCTTTGGCAGGCCCGGCCGGTTGGAGTCGGGCGTTCGGCACGGTATCTTGCGAGGCACTTCCCCTTCCTTTGGAGACTTCGCCATGCTTCGCGCGCTGATTGCCCTGAGCCTGTGTCTGTTCACGATGCCTCAACTGTTCGCTGGTGTCAACGATGGCCGATTCGATATCTATTTCATCGATGTCGAAGGGGGGGCCGCGACATTGCTGGTCACTCCGGTCGGTGAGTCTGTGCTGATCGATTCTGGCTACCCGGACAACGGAGGACGTGATCGCGACCGGATTCTCGATGTGATCCAGAACGTGGCGAAGCTGGATCATCTGGATCATGCGTCGGTTTCGCACTGGCACCTGGACCACTTTGGCAACCACGCATCGCTCGCGGACAAGATCAAGATCCGGAACTTCTGGGATCGCGGCATTCCGGAATCGCTGGCGGAAGACAAGGGATTCGGCGATCGAATCGCCCTGTACCGGGCCGCCACCCAGAACAAGAGCAAGGCGGTCAAGGCTGGTGATACGTTCACCCTGGATTCACCGGGTCAGCCGATCCAGATCAAGGTGGTCACCGCCAGTGGGGACGTGATTCCCAACGAAGGTCCGGCCAATCCGCATGCCGCGCTGCACACGCCGCAGGCGGATGATCCGACCGACAATGCCAAAAGTGTCAGCCTGCTGTTCACGTTCGGCAAGTTCCGCTTCCTGACCTGCGGCGACCTGACCTGGAACACCGAAGCCAGGTTGATGACCCCGAACAATCCTGTCGGGCAGATTGACCTGTTCATGGTGACCCACCATGGTTTGAACGTGAGCAACAATCCTGTGATGGTGCTGGCCCTGGATCCTCGAGTTGCGGTCAGTTGCAATGGTCCGACCAAGGGAGGCGCACCGGAAACGATCGCCACGCTGAAGAAAGTCCAGTCGCTGCAGGCCATGTATCAACTGCATCGCAATATCAAACTGGCCGACAACCAGCAGGCCCCGCCGGAAAACATCGCCAACCAGGAAGATACCGGTGCCTGCAAAGGAACCTGGATCAAGGCCTCGGTCGCGAAGGACGGAGCCAGTTACACAGTTCAAGTCGGAGCCGACGGCAAGCCACGGGAATTCCAGACTCGCTGATGCCGGCAAACACAAGCCCGACGCGCGCGTTTTGAAGTTGCGCTACGAAAACCAGTTCGGTTGTTGCGTGAAGGGGCCGATGTGTCACTGCTGATCGGCATGGATGAAGCGGGACTTGGTCCAAACCTGGGGCCGTTTATTGTGGCGGCCACGGTGTGGCAGGTCCCCGGTTCGCCGGGTGATTTCGATTTCTGGACGGCCTTTGAATCGATCCTGACCCATTCACCAACCTCCTGCGACCCCCGACTGCATATCGCGGATTCCAAACAGGTGTTTCAACCGCAGCGTGGCCTGGCTTCTCTGGAACGCGGCGTCTGGTCGGCCCTGCGACTGGCGGGTGTTCAACCCGGAACCTTTGATTCACTCTGTGAAGCGCTGTCGAATCCGGTTCGCGTCGACATGCCAGCGGTTGTGCGGTCCGGTTCTGGAGAGCGATCCTTGTTCGACGATGCGGAATTGTCGGCTGCGCGATCGCCCACCGAAACGGCAAGAACCCCGGACGACCGGATTCCGCTGCCGTGGTACGAGGGAATCAGGCTGCCATTGCCGGTGGAATCGAACGAAGCCAATCTGGTCGCTCCGTGGCAGCAGGCGTGCGAGCGACTTGGAGTGCAACTGATGGCAATTCGCGCCGATGTGGTGGAGCCGCGCCGCTTCAACCGACTGGTGCGCCGGTACGACAACAAATCGCAAGCCACATCACGTCTGGCGATGAACCTGTTGCAGGGAGTGTGGAATCCCGACGATCAGCCAGCGCTGATCGTGGCCGACAAGCATGGTGGCCGAAACCGGTACGATACCCTGCTCGCCGAAACATTCGGTCGACGGGTCGAATGTCTGACGGAAGGGGCCGAACAAAGTGTCTATCGAGTCGGCCGGGG
This sequence comes from Planctomycetota bacterium, assembly GCA_018242525.1. Classification (GTDB taxonomy): domain Bacteria; phylum Planctomycetota; class Planctomycetia; order Planctomycetales; family Planctomycetaceae; genus Schlesneria. The sequence goes on from JAFEBS010000017.1 coordinate 263,902, forward strand.
CGAAGTCCGATTCCAGCCGCGCGCGGAATCGCATGGTCCGGTGGCACTCGCCTCCATGACGGCCAAGTATCTGCGAGAACTGGCGATGCACCAGTTCAACCGCTTCTGGAAGTCGCAAATCCCCGACCTGAAGCCAACCCAGGGCTATCCACTGGACGCGAAGCGATTCCGTGAAGAAATTGCCGACACGCAACGGCAATTGCAGATTTCCGACGAGATTCTGTGGCGCCAGCGATAAACGAGTGTGGTGTCAGGCAGCGACAACGTCTGCATTCACGGAATCGCGGTCGACGAGCCACAATTCGTTCTTACGCAATTTTGATAAGCAACCGATAATTGTGTCGTATCGGTATGGCCACTGTCAGCATTTCTCATGGAAGATTCTGAATGCCGCTGCACAGCATCACGTTCTATCGCTTCGCATTGGAGTCGTTTGCGCGAGATCACCAAAACTCGCGGAAAGCAGTTGAATCCCATCGGAATCGATTGCTGCGATCATTGCTTCTTCATGCTCGCGAACATGTTACGTTTCAGCGGCCAAGACTCGCCAACGTCGATCTGGACAAGATCCGGCTCACGGATATCCCGGCAACCACCAAGTCCGCCATGATGGAGTCGTTTGACGCGACCATTGCCGATGGAGTTGTCACCCTGGAGCAGGCGATCGCGACGGACTCGAACAAGCATCGGCTGGAATTGCCGATTATCAACGGCAAGTACATCGTGGTCAAAACGAGCGGGACATCGGGCAAGCCATCCTGGATGGTCACCGGTTTGCGAGATTGGGCGATCCTGCGAGGAGCGACGTTTGGACGAATGGCGCGAAACTGGCTGACAGCCGGTCGAGTCCTCCAATCACCATTTCGTCCGATCCGCACGGCCTGTCTGGCTGCCGAACATTCCCATTCAATGACCTGGCAGGCTTCGAGGTCCGCCGAGTTGTGGGCACGACCGTTTGTCAACTCGCGTTTCTATTCTGTCGTTGAATCCGTGGACCGAATCGCTCAGGCATTGAACGACTACCGTCCCGAATACCTGCATGCGTACCCGACGGCCGCCGAGATGCTCGCGCGGTATCGCCTGGATGGTGGCAAACTGAGATTTGACCCGGAGTTGATGTCCGTTGGCAGCGAGGCGTTGACGGACATTGCCCGAGCCTGCATCCGGGAAGCATTTCCCAGGACTCGGCTCGTGGACCACTATGGAATGAGCGAGTGTTTGCCGCTGTCGACCGAGTGTCACCACGGGAACAAGCACATCAGCACGGACTACGCGATTCTGGAAGCCGTCGACGCGGACGACAATCCGGTCCAGCCCGGTGAATTGTCGGATCACGTCCTGGTAACAAACCTCATCAATCGCGTACAACCCGTGATACGTTATCGAGTCGATGACAGCATACGGGTGTCTCAGGAACAGTGCGCCTGTGGCAGTGTGTTCCCGACTGTTCAGGTCGTCGGTCGAAAGGGAAGCCAGATTCACCTGCGAAATGATGGCGGCATGTGGCAACTGTTGAGTCCCCCGGTGGTGGTCGACACCATGCTGCGGACGAAGGGTGTGTCACAGTTCCAGGTCATTCATCTGCGCCAGAATGAACTCCGCGTAAAGTTCATCCCCTCGAAAGGACACGAAGTCGCCAGTGTGGCGGCGTCCGTGGAACTTCAATTCGCCAATGTTCTTCGTCGACTGAATTGTTTCAATTCTGTCACAGTCGTTACGGAGCATGTGGATCGGTTTGAGCGGACTGAAGTCGGTGGAAAGTTGCTGCAAACGATCTCGCTCGTTCCCGCCCCCGTCTCTAACCAGAAAATCGCCGCCTGAATTTCGAATAAGGATGAAAATGTCGAAGACAGAATTCACTCAGGAAGAATTGCATTCGCTGGGAGAACATACCTTCTGGCCTCGAATGCTGTTGTTTCCCGTCCTGGCAGTCATTGGCTATGTCGGATTTGTCAGTGGACTGGGTGGCGACAGTTTGTGGGTCCGGTCCGCCTGGTCACTCGGTCTGGGCTACTGCTGGTTTTGCGTCGCAGGATCGTTTCACGAGAGCGTCCATCAGACGATGGGCAAGAATCGCACCGCCAACATCTGGTTTGGTCGAGTGGTCGGAACATTCCTGGGAGTCCCCTACACGGCCTATCGCGAATCGCACATACGGCATCATGCCTATTTGAATACGCCGCAGGATTACGAACTGTGGCCCTATTCCAAGCCTACGACGTCCCTGGCGTTTCGCCGGGTGTTTGTCCTTTTTGACCTCTTCGGTGCGGTTCTATCAGGGCCTGTTGTTTATAGTCGCATCTATTTCAAGAAGGATTCCCCGATCAGTGCCGAGGCACGGGCCACGCTGAAGCGTGAATACCTGGCGATGGCCGCCTTCTGGGGGACGGTGCTGCTGAGCGTCGCCGGACTTTCATTGGCCGGTCAGATTGACTGGTCCAGGTTCGACCCGATGTGGCTGTTGCCACTGCCGATCGCGGCGTTCTTCAACGGATTCCGGAAGTTCACCGAGCACCTGGGAATGTCCAGCACGGACCCCATCCTGGGGACTCGTACAGTTATCGGAAAGGGCCTGCTCACGCGACTCAGTTCTTACTTCAACTTTGAACTGTTCGTGCATGGACCGCATCATCGTTATCCAAAGGCACCCCACTTCGAATTGGAAACCCGCCTGGCGGAATATCAACGCAAGCACCCCGACGCCGTGGTCCCTCTGTTTCCGACTTACTGGGCCGCCCTGTGGGATACGCTTCCCTGGCTGTGGAACCCGGGTGTCGGACAGACAATCGGCGGGGACGCCAGGTACCACGTTGCTGAGGGTGTGGAAAACTTCGTCGCCGAAGTGGGGGCCGCGCCGCCCGAGGATTCCGTTCGCCACGCCGCGTAGCAGTCATGTCAGGCTCTGTACCGATTCCCGGAAGGCCGCTGCGTAACAGTCGGCCATCTGGCCGGGATTACGTGCGGCAACCACGTACTGCCGCAGTTGCGGGGCACGGGCGGCATGTCGCGGCCAGTCATCCAGCACTTCGTGAATCCGCTGATTCAGGTCGCTGAAGTCTGGCCGGCAGGCAATGTAGTGTCGTTCATCCAGGGGCAGCGCTGAATCGATAAAGTCCGTGCGCGGCTTGATCAGCACGCACCCCGCCAGCAGGGCTTCGTAGTCGCGAATGCAGGTTTCGCCCCAACCCCAGGGGGAAACGCAGATGCGGGAACGCAGCAACAATTCGCGATAATTCTCGTCGAGGAAGACGCGTCCACGTCCCACGACGGTACGAATTCCCGGAATCCCCGACAATTGGTCCAGGACCGCCTGCCGATGCCAACAGATGGTTGGACAGGTGTAGTTGACGCTGTGAGCACAAAACACGTCAATCGACCGTCGGCCCGTCACCGCGAATTCCGGGAGGTCGGCCAGCGGACCACACTGGTCGAATCCCCAGTAGCCCACGCCCAGTCGAATCCGCGAATACGCGGCGGGTGAAATGGGACGGACCAGCGCCTCAGACCCGGCAGAAACCGGCACCGGATGAATCTCGCGAATCAGGCGGGCGTGATGAGTGGTGTCGTCCGCCACGCAGTTGTATGTTTCGCGGCGAGAGTACCGCGAAATCTTGATCAGGCCCAGCAGATTGGGCACTTCCAGCAGATCGCGGGCGATCGTCCCGTGCGGGTGAAACCGCCACCACAAAAACGCGCCATCCGTTCGATCGAACAGGACAAACGGACGCTCCGTGGACGGGGGACCCTGTTCGCAATCCGCGAACTCAATGTCGCCACGCGTTGGGCTGAATTCAATTCCGCGTTCGCGCAGTGGTTGCACGAGACGCGCCATTGGCTGCAGAAAATAGTCGTCCTGCTGAATTGCCCGGTCGAAATTGATCTCCGTGCGGAAGACCAGCGGCGTCTCGCCCATCCTAGATCAACCCTCGAATCAACTGCTCATAGTCGCGGCTCATGCGCTTCGAATAGCCAAACGATTCCACGACACGCTGCCCTTCCGCCGCCAGTCCGCGTCGCCAGTCTCGATGCTTGTGCAGCAGTTCCAGTGACCTGGCCAGGTGACGCGGAGAACCATCAAACAGCAGTCCGGTGACCTTGTCTTCGATGAATTCGGCCGCAGACCCAACCGGTGTTGTCACCGCCGGAAGTCCGCTCAACATCGCCTCCAGCAGTGCCAGTGAACAGCCTTCCTGATCAGAAGCCATGCAGAACACGTCGGCGGCGGCATATAGGTCTCCCATCCCGCTGGCGGATGACGTGAAGATCACCCGCCCTGGTACCAGTGAATCGGCCAGTTGGCGCAATTCTCCTTCCAGGTGGCCGGAGCCAATCACGAGCAACTTGCATTGCGGAGGCAGATACGCAATCGCCTTGATGATGCAGTCCACCCGCTTTTCCGCCGCCAGTCGACCGCAGTATGCGATCAGAAAATCGTCGGAATTCAAACCCCACTGCTGACGGGTTTCCTGCCGGCTCTGGGTCCGCGCCAGTCGCCGATTATCGATCCCATTGTAAATCACCGTCGTCGGAACATCGTAACAGACTCGTTGAGCAACGCGATGGCTGACCGCGACGAAGTGATCGACCGACCGACGACTCCCGTCCACAAAAATGCGGCTCCAGGGTCCTTCCCCATGCACGATCTGAATCGACAACGGTCGGGGTACGTCGCCCACATATTGATCCAGGCAGACGCCCCAGCTCAACAGTACATCGGCGTTTTGAATGGCTCGCTGGACAGATTCCCGGCCACCGACCTCCACCGAGATGTTGACGTCCGCCAGCCGGGCAATGTAGTTGGCGCTGGCGTACCCGCCATGTACGGCGATATGACTGACGATCTGCATGAATTCCGGATTGACAACCGCGGCCAGATCCAGCAACCATTGTTCGGCACCACCCTGCAGCAGATGAGGCCCGACATGGACGACTCGCAACGGCCGGTCCAGCGGCTTGGTTGGATGAATCCGCGGGCCGGTTGGTCCGACATCGCCTGTGGAACGATCGATTGCGGAGTTGATCGCAGGAGCATCGGGGAACAGGTAGTACGTCGCGCCCCGGGGAACCTGATCGAAAGACGTTGACGCCGCGGAGGCCATCGCCGGACCAGGGTCCGGAAACATGTAATAGGCGAACGGAGACTGCTGGATTTCCGCGACCGCGCCAGGGTCAGCCGCAGTCGACGTACCAAACAAATAGTAAGGTGGATCTGACGTCGGAGTCGATTTCGACGGACCAGCCGCGCCTGTATTGGAATCAAGCGCAAAAGGCTCGGTATCGACTCTGACCGGAACAAATCCACCATTGAACGAATAGGGCAGTGACAATGTTCTACCTCTTGACATGAATTTAAGTTTTCACTGCGACTCCGTTCGTGGCTATCGCGGTCTGCGTGCACCGACATATCCTGGCAGGCCGTCTCCGACCCCTCCCGTTGCAGCGGGACTGTTCGGAAGTGGACGCAGGAATCCCTCGTCACCGGGGACTCGCGACTGCAACATGGCATCGAGAATGCCGGCACCGAATGGTTGAATGTCGATCGCTTCCGGCGTTTCCGCCAGATTGCTGCCGAATCGCCACCGATCCGTGAAGTTCCGCAGCTTTGGAGTCCAGACCAGAGCCCGCGGCGCGACGATCAGATTGTTCATGGCCTGCCCGCTGTAAACCGCAACCATCGGCTCCAGTTGCAGCCAGTTTCGAATCTCAAAAAACGAATTGTTCGTGATGCGGAAACTCGCGCTGGCGGGAGCCGCCGGCAGGCGCAGCACAATTCCATCACCACCACGGAACACGTTGTATTCGATGGTGACATCGCTCGCGGAATGAGCAAGCTCAACGTGAGTTCCATCTCCGTGGAATTCATTGCCGTCCAACCAGACATGCCTGCATTCCATCGCATCGGGAATGTCCTCGCGGCCGGAAAAGATCCCGTACTTGCCGGTGGCAATCCGGCAGGCCCGGAAGATCAACGGCGCTTCGGCGGCACCCGCGCATTTTCGAGCGAGCATGACATTGGCCCATTGCGACTGCGGCGGTTGCGTGATCACCAGGTCTCGAAGCGATCCGCCCGCCACGTCACCGTCAATGTAAACCGCGTGAGCCTCTGTTCCACCTTCGATCTCGAAGCCTTCCACGCGGACTTCGCGAACCTGTTTGATGCTCAACGTTCCCAGCAGTCGAATATCGGCTGGTGCCACAATCTTGGCCCGCTTGCCCGAAACGAGCCGAATGCCCCGCAACCGGATGGGTTCGTCAATCACCACTGTTTCAGCGTAGGTGGAAGCATCCAGGACAGTGATTTCATCACCCGGTTTGGCCGCCTTCAGGGCTTCCGTGATCGAATGGAAATTCGCTTCGCCCGATTGTGCCACCGTCAGGGACACAGGACCGATGACAGGGGGAATGATCGCGGGAGGATTCGGCTTTTTGTCGGGCGGATCGTCCGGGTGAGGAATCGGCGGGCGCAGCGAATAAATCGCCAGCATCCCGACGGTCACGACGACCAGCAGGGACATCACCAGCATCCCGGCTCGAGCCGAAGTCCAACGGCGTCGCGGCACCATCACGACTGTGTCGTGTGTGGACGACGGCGCGATAGTGAGCGGCGGCATCGATACGCCGGAGTATTCATAAGTGGCGTCGGGGTCGACATCCAGGCATTTGTCGAGTGCATCAACCACTTCTTCAGCGGACGCATACCGGGCGACGGGGTCTTTCTGCAGCAATCGAGAAACGATCTGAGAAAGAAATGGAGTGACGCGCGGATCGATCGAATGCAATGACGGCGGATCCACTTCCACGATGCGCCAGGTAATCGTCGCAATGGACGGGGCGACAAACGGGGATTCCCCCGAGATCATCGCGTAAATCAGGCATCCCAGGCTGAAGAGGTCGGATCGATGATCGGTTGGCTGGCCACGAACCTGCTCAGGCGACATGTAGTTGGGGGCCCCCAACGGCCGACCGGTGGATGTCAACCCGTCGGGCAGATTGGACAGCAACGCCAGACCGAAGTCGCCGATGTAGGCCGTTTTCCCGTCCTCGTCCAATAGGATGTTGGATGGCTTGATGTCACGATGGAAGATCCCAACGGCATGCGCAGTGGCCAACCCCTGCGCAATCTGGCGGGCAATGGAAATCACCCAACTGATTTCCCGCTTCTTATGAGCATTCAACCAGTCACGCAAATTTCCGCCCCGAATTCGCTCCATGACCAGGTACAGCGAATTCTCGTTTTCAATCATTCCGATCACCGGAACGATGTGCGGCCCCTTGAGCATCGCACCGGCGCGTGCTTCCCGCAAAAAACGCCGCCGAACCTGCTCGTCCTGCGAATTCTTGGGAAGCAGAACCTTGACCGCGACCGACTTGCCTGTCGAGATCTGTGTGGCCGCGTAGACGGTCCCCATCCCCCCCTGGCCCAACGGCTCGTGGATCGCGATATCTCCCACTCTCGACGGCACGGGCGGAATCAGGGAATAAGGAGTTGGATCTTCGTCCAGTCGAGTATCACGGGAGTGTACATCTGACATGGTAAGTAGCGGACTTTCGAATCATGGCCCGGGCAAACTCGCGTCCGTGTCAGCGACATTGAAGTCACGGAACTCGGTCCCGAAATTCAATGTCTTTCGCCGACTTGGGTTTCAGCATTGTGCAATGCAACAGCAGGAATTGCATTCGACGCCCCAAAAAATCCGTCACAAAGTACGCGCCCAACTTTGTGAGTTCAACATCATTGCCGCCAGGAATCCCCTCTGAAAACGGGGAAAACCACGAACCGATCGATTTCACCACTCCCGATTCGACCACCCGCGCCGCGGCAATCCGTTCAAATAACGACGCAAGACATTGCTGTGGCAAAGTTTGTGCCTCGAAAGGCCGGTCAGACCCCTTTTTCCACGGGGTGCCAGCGACTGCGGCCCTCTGGGTCGATGCGATCAAGATCACCAAGCAGCTTTTGAAAGCGACGGGCAGCTTGGAGAACGCGACGGCCCTGCTGAAGGCTCTCGCCGACAAGTAAGTCAGGATTCTTTTTCTTGCCAGTTTGCAAAGCGATTGTCAGGGATCGTGGTACGTACAACGTGCCAGAATGCCGAATTACTTTAGAAACAGAAGCGGCGCGAATTCACGCAGACTGCGTCGCCAGGATTGCCATTCATGGCCGGTCTTTGGTGATACGTAATAGTGGGCGTTCACACCAGCAGTCTTCAACGATTCCACGGCCGCCTTCGGGTCACCACCCCGGCGAGGCCCGCCGCCGCCCACTTCGTGGCCGCCATAACTCACGAAGACCAGACGGTTTTGTTTCTGGAACGCGTCCATCTCCTTGATCTCCTCGATCGAGATGCTGCCACCGCTGAACAGGCCGATGTGTGAGAACAGGTCAGGTCTGCTCAGCGTAATGGACTTCGTTTCCATGCCGCCCATCGACAGACCAGCCATCGCGCGATTCGGCTGATCGGACAGGGTCCGGAACTGTGCGTCAATATACGGAATCAGTTCCTCGCAGAGCACCGTTCGGAACGGCTGGATGTTGAAGTCGCGGAGACCGCCAGAACGGATCTCATTCGTCATCCCGTATGTCATCACGATGATGAACGGACGGACCTTCTGTTCCGCAATCAGGTTGTCCATGATCAGACCGGCGTGCCCCTGCACGCTCCAGCCAAATTCGTTTTCGCCAAACCCGTGCTGCAGGTACAGCACCGGATATCGTGTCTCGGCGTCCTGGTCATAGCCGGGTGGCGTGTAAACAAACGCGCGGCGCTCCGTATCCGTGCTCGCGGAGTGGAATAGAATCTCACGAACCTGCCCATGCGGGACATGCTTGACGGCGTAGAAGTCCTGATCTTGAGCAGGCACTTCAACTCCACTGCCCCAGCGATTGGCTCCGAAGAAGTATTTGCTGTTGGGATCGGGAATCTCGGCACCGTCAATCTTGATGGCATAGTAATGAAAACCTTCGTCCAGCGGCCGCGTGTAACCAATCCAGGCCCCGTCCCCGCCTTTGACGAACTCGGTCGAGTCACGAAATGTCACGCCGACACTCTTCGCGTCGGGGGCCACGATGCGGAACTTGATGCGTCCCTGGGAATTGACTTGAGGATACTCGCGTCCCGGTTGATTCGTTGTCGCCGGCTTGAAGTCGTCAGTGATTCCATCCGGCGTGTGACTCGATTGTGCGGTGTTCGAAGGAGCAGGCGTCTCGCTCGTCGTGCTGACGGCACGATTCAGTGCAGCCTTGGAAGCTTCGTCGTTGAAGATCAATTGCGCAAAGTGGTACAGGTTGTTGCGCCAGTGGGTCGGATCGTGACCATGTGCATCCACGTTCCAGACGTGAGGAATCTGCTTCTCGTCCAGGTAGCGCTGAGTCCGCTGACTGATGCGGATCAGACCGTCCTTGTTGCCGCAGGAGAGCCAGAGCAGTTTCAGTTGCTCTTTGGCCTTTTTCGGATCGGAAATCAACTCTTCCGGGGCTTTCGTGTTCGGTGCAGAGGAAAAGCCGCCGATCCAGGCAAACGTGTCGAGGTGCCCGAGGCCGAAGTTGAGCGATTGTCCGCCCCCCATCGACAGTCCCGCCAGGGCACGGTGCTCTCGATCGGCCTGAACGGAGTAACGGGCTTCGATGGCGGGGATCACATCGTCCAGCAGATCTCGTTCGAAAACGGCGAACGCCGGTGCCGACTGAAAGACGTTCCCGCCGGCGCGGTCGTCCTTTTGGGCCCGGCCGTTGGGCATGACGACAATCATCGGCACGGCTTTCTTGTCCGCGATCAGATTGTCGAAGAGCATTTCTGGCTTGCCATACCGTTGCCATTCGGTTTCATCGCCGCCGATCCCATGCAGCAGATACAACGCCGGATACTTCGTGTCTGACGAATATCCCGGCGGCGTGTAGACATTCATCTTGCGAGTCGTGCCCACGGTCTTGGATTCGTACTCGACCATTTCCAATTGGCCGTGCGGAATCTCGTCGCGTCTGGCGACGATGCTGTCGGCGGGATCGGGATAGATTTGTTTGTCCCTGGGACCAAGCTCAATCGGACCACCGAAGCCACCGGGCCGCGCCGGATTGCCTCGTTCCTGCGAGAGCACAGAACCACCTGCAGCCGTGAGTAACAACACAAGAAATACGTATGCTTTTTGCATATCTCGTCTCCGTAGGTTCGGTGCTCGGTGGAAGCAGCCGGCTTTGTCCATAAAAAAGGGGTCTGACCCCCTGCCAGTGTGATTTCGACTCGGGTCAGACTCCGTGTAGCTGGGGTCTACCCCCTTTTTATGGACAAACCCGACCTTGATGGGCAGAGCCGGTCTGCCCCTCCCAATCTGTTCTAATCAGACACCTTTGGCTGGGGTCAGCCCCGGTCATCTCCCAGTGGTGGGCAAAGCTCAGCGGCCGCCATCACCGGCGGGAGTTCCGCCAGTGATCCGGCAACTCGCCGCAAGAGTGTGACGAGTGTTGTGACTTCGGAACTGCTCAAGGAACTGACCATCTGGTCTCGGATCGACTGTCCGGCTTTCCAGACCTGTTGAAACTTCTGTCGTCCGGCCCTGGTCAACGAAACGGTCTTCGCCCGTGCATCGGTCGGATGAGTCTGGCGAGCGACGAGTCCCCGTTTTCGCAACAAGGCCAGCATGGCACGAACAGTACTGGGATCGGAAGGCATCCGAGCGGCCAACTCGCGCTGTGTGAGTGCATCACCTCGAGCCAGTGTTGCCAGCAACACGAATTGATCCGCGGTGACACCGTATTCTTCAAACCGCAGATTTGATCGGCGGTGCAGTCCGTGATAAGCAGACCTCAACACCAGTGGAAGTTCATTCGTCTGATCCATGAGTCGAAACCCCGAACCGAAAACCGTACGTATACGCACGAATGTACCAAGTGAAATGCGTGTGTCAAGGATCTGCCCGGCCGGCTTCAGGCCATCGCCTTTTGCCGGGGGCTGGCGCAGGTTGGAGAGCTCATGATGACCCGCATGTTGAGTTCACAGTGAGCTGACATAATCCGCTCGACGTTTCCTGCCAGTCCATCGATTTCCGTGTTTTCAATTTGCGGATTTCGAACGTTTCAACCACCCCGATTCCTTCTCGCTGCCCCCTCGTGGATAGTAAGATTCCCACCCAACGAATTCTGTTGATTGGTTTGTTATCTCAGGAGCGACTGCTGATGCCCACCAGACGAAGATTTGTTCAGTTTTTGACGGTCACGACTGTGGTCGCGGGTGGCCTGATCGGGCTGGCCCGCGCCGCCGAGACGACCGCAGGTAAGGTTTACACGCAGGTACCTGAGATCGCGCCCGCCGCCGGTCAGGTCGCTCCGCCCGCCGCGGTGGAACCGGTCGTCAAGAAAGTCATGAATCAAGGTCCCGAGCCAGTCTGGATCTGGGGTGCCAATCAAGACAAAAGGTACTTTGTCCGCAAAACCTTCACCGGGGCTGCACCTGCGGCCCGACTGCGTGCGGCGTGCGACAATGTCATGACGCTGTATGTCAACGGCAAAAAGGTCGGTACAAGCGACAACTGGCAGCAGCCGGTTGAAGTCGACGTCAAGCCACACCTGACCGTCGGTGAAAATGTTCTCGAAGCCGAAATCGTGAATGAAGGCGGCATCGCGGGATTTGCGGCCAAGCTGGCTTTGATCGGGGCCGACGGGAAGGCTCAGTATATCGTGACGGACGATTCCTGGCAGGCCGCCGAGACGCGGGGCGCCAAGGAAACCGTTGCGGTCAAGGTGGTCGCCAAGCTTGATGGTCACCCGGGCGGAAAGCCATTCCTCGGTCAGATCGAAGATTCCACTCCGCGCGATCAGTTCAATCTGCTCCCTGGATTCCAGGTCGAACGGCTGTTCACGGTGCCGAAGGAAGAACTGGGTTCGTGGGTCAACATGACGACCGATCCCAAGGGACGTCTGATCGTCAGCGATCAGGGGAATCTCGGCCTGTGCCGGATTACCCCCCCGGCCATCGGATCCCAGGAACCAACGAAAGTGGAACGCCTGGACGTGAAAATTGATGACAAGCCGATTTCGGGGGCCCAGGGACTGCTGCACGCGTTTGATTCGCTGTACGTCGTCTGCAATGGCGGACCGGGCAGTGGCCTGTACCGGTGTCGCGACACCGATGGCGACGACCAATACGACAAGGTCGAACTGTTGCGCAGCATTCCCGGTGGCGGTGAACATGGCCCCCACGCAATCCGATTGTCACCCAACGGCAAATCGCTGTATGTCTGTGGTGGTAATCACACGCATTTGCCATTCGAAGTGAAGACGAACTCGCCCGTTCAGACAATGGGCGGACCGCGTCCCGAGCAACTGCGGACCACGCTGCCCGACGGAGCGACCAGCCGGTTGGTGCCGAACTGGGATGAAGACCTGCTGCTGCCACGGCAGTGGGACGGTGGCGGCCATGCGACGGGCGTCCTGGCTCCTGGTGGCTGGATCTGCGAAATCGACCCGGACGGAAAGACCTGGGAAGTCGTTTCGTCCGGCTACCGCAATGAGTTTGATTTCGCCTTCAACGCCGACGGCGAATTGTTCGTCTACGACGCCGACATGGAATGGGACTTCGGTTCCCCCTGGTATCGTCCGACCCGGGTTGTGCATGCCACCAGTGGCAGCGAATTCGGCTGGCGCAGCGGAACAGGCAAGTGGCCCGCGTATTATGCCGACAGCCTGCCCGAAGTCGTCAACATCGGCCCCGGTTCGCCGGTCGGTGTCGATTTCGGTTACGGCACGAAGTTTCCCGGCAAGTATCAGAAGGCTCTGTACATCTGTGACTGGACGTTCGGCACAATGTACGCGATTCACATTGAAGCCAGTGGTTCCAGTTACAAGGCGGTGAAGGAAGAGTTCGTTTCGCGGACGCCGCTGCCGTTGACCGACTGTACGGTTGGCCAGGATGGGGCTCTGTACTTCACCATCGGCGGTCGCGGTGCCCAGTCGGAACTGTTCCGTGTCACCTATGTCGGGACCGAGGACACGAAGCCGGTCGACGCGCGTGATTCGAAATTCGCCGACGCTCGCCAGCAACGTCACGCCGTGGAGAAGTTCCATGATCCGCGTCTGACCAGCGACCGTTCTCCGGCCACGATCAAGTCCATGGTGGGGGCCCTGGCCAGTTCCGATCGGTATATCCGTTATGCGGGCCGGGTTGGCCTGGAACATCGCCCCATTGCCGACTGGAAAGATGCCGTCCTGAAGTCGACCGATGCCAACACGGTCATTACCGGCAGTATTGGACTGGCGCGCCAGGGCGAGCCGGCCGATTTGCCGGCCATCGTCGCGGCGCTCGGCAAGATCGATCCCGCGAAATTGACGGAAGAGCAGATGCTGGCGCTGCTGCGAGCGTATCAACTGACCTTCATTCGCCTCGGCAACCCCGACAAGGAGACTGCGGCGGCCCTCGGTCAGAAATTCGACGACCTGTTCCCGCAGAAAACCGATTTCGTCAATCGCGAACTGGCGATCCTGATGATTCATTTCCAGACGGCGGGAGCCGTCCAGAAGCTGGTCCCCGTGCTGGCCCGTGAACGAGTCGGCACGCTGGAACAACTGGGGGAATTGCTCACCCGCAACAAGGGCTACGGGGGAACGATCTCCGCCATGCTGGCCAACCAGCCCGATCTGCAGCAGTACGACTATGCGTTCCACCTGAGGAACCAGAAGGCGCATTGGACCCCCGCCGCTCGCCAGACATACTTTGCCTGGTTCGATCGGGCTCGCACCTGGTCCGGAGGTGCCAGCTACATCAAGTTCCTGAACAACATTGATCGCGAGGCGTTTGAGTCAATGCCGGAAGCAGACCGCATCCTGCTGGAAGCCTCCGGTGCCCGCAAGCCGTACAAGGCTCCGGAACTGCCGAAGCCGACGGGGCCCGGCAAGGAGTACAGCCTGGACGAACTGCTCGAATTGTCGAAATCGGAAATGAAGGGCCGTGACTTCAAGAATGGTCAGAAGATGTACGCGGCCGCCCGGTGCGTGGTCTGTCACCGCTTCGGAGGTGACGGTGGCGCGACCGGACCGGATCTGACCCAGGCGGCTGGCCGCTTCAACTTCAAGGATGTCGCCGAAGCCATCGTCGACCCCAGCAAGGTCGTTTCGGATCAATACAAGACGACCCAGGTGGAAACGAAGGACGGCAAGGCGTACACCGGTCGGGTGGTCGCGCTGACCAACGACACGATTACACTTCTAATCGATCCGGAAGACTCGACCAAGGTGGTGACTGTCAAGAAGTCCGACATCGAAGCCCAGCAGTTGTCCCCGGTCTCGTTGATGCCCAAGGACCTGCTGAAGCAACTGAATCAGAAGGAAGTCCTGGACCTGATGGCGTATCTGCTGTCGCGCGGCAACCCGAACGATTCGATGTTCCGCAAGTAGATTTCGGGCGGATCGATCAGGGGTCGGGTGGTTCGCGTGAGACGCAGGTGTCATCGGCTCAGTCTTTATACACGGTGCGATTTCTGAAGAAAGGAAACGGATAAAGTCCAATTCTGCCCAGCCCGGTCCGCACCTGTCTGGAACACTTCACTCGAACTCCCCGTCTTGGGGAGGTACGGGGAGGGTATGCAGCCAGCATCGCACAGCAATGGGCGGTGACGGAGGGGCCGGGTGAAGTGGAAGGAATCGCGATTCGGTCGGCATGGTGGAACGAGGTACCGAACACTGCCCGAAGTTCTGGGAAGACAGCACAGCCCTTCATCCGTCGGCGTGCAGTCATGACGGATGACTCCTGATACGGTAAGTGATGATACGGCATGGAGATCCGTATTGACGATCTCAGTGTCCTGACCTACGATCCCGCTGTGAACTGGCAGAAACTGCCGTTGTTTCCCGTGGGAACGCGATGATCATGGATGACCGTCTGCAATTGGAATTCGCCAGCGCCAACAGGCCGAATGCCCTGGCGCGGATCTTCCGACAGCGCTGGCGGTGGCTGATGCTGTGCCTGGTGATCGGCACCATCCTTGGCATTGCCCACTATTTGATGGCAACTCCGCAGTATGAATCCTATGCCGAGTTAAAGGTTCTGTCCGGCGGAGTTCCTGAAGCTGAGCTGATCTCGGATGCCGTCCTCGAAGCCGCCATCAAATCTCTGCCGCCAAAGCTCCGCCTGGATCTGAAAGGCCACAAGCGGCCGACGTGGACTGCGGTGCTGCGTGGCAATCTGACCATCACGCGCGTCAAGAACACGGTCACGGTTCGTTATGCCTCTCACGGTCCGGAGACCGCCGCTCGAGTTCTGGATGCGATCATCCAATCGTGGATCCTTCATCGGCAGGAGACGCAACTCGGCAGCTTTGGGTCCGTCCTGGCCTCATTTCAGGATGAATCGACCGCGTTGACTCGGCAGATGGCGGACCTGGAAGCACGTGCTGCATTCGCCGAACGCTGGTTGTCGAACCACGCAGGCGAAGTTCCCCAGACGAGCGATCACGGCAATCAGGTGATTCAGTTGCAATTGATGAACAGCGAGTTGCAGCGGCTGCGAACGTACCACGAATTGTTTCAGCGACAGATCAAAGGGATTGAAACTGCCCGGGAACAGGCTTCGAAAATCGAACTGTCCGGCAAACCTCACGTCCCTCGGACCAGTTCCTCACCGCGATTGGCAACCACGTTGGTGGCGTGGATCCTGCTGGGCTGCGGTGCCGGATTGTCTGTCGTCTTCGTTCTGGCTGCACGGGATGATCGATTCGATTCTGCCGCGGCACTTTCACAACTGGGCCTGCCTCTGTTGGGTGTCATTCCGCGGATGGGTCCGACCGTCGGTGTCGGCATGGACGCGATCATTACTCACCACAATCGTGACGGGATCGAAGCCGAAGGATTTCGTTCGCTGAGAACGGCGTTGTCGTTGTGTCATCGTGAAACGTCCCAACTGGTCTTTACAAGTGTCCACTCCGGGGACGGCAAGACAACGACGGTCGTCAACCTGGCGGTGGCAGAAGCGCAGGCGGGCCGAAAGGTTCTGCTGGTGGATGCCGACTTCCGAACGGCCGGTCTGTCACGGTTGTTCGAACTGGACGGGCCACTCGGCCTGGCTCAGGTCCTGCAGGACGTTCAGCCGATCGCCGACAGTTTTCTGGAAAATGTGTTCAACCTGGGCGTCGACGGCCTGGACTTCATGCCGGCAGGAGCCTGTCCGACGGATCCGCCAGGTCTACTGGGCAGTCCCCGGTTGGCGGAAATACTTGCCTGGGCGACGCCGATTTATGACCAGATCCTGATCGATGCACCGGTTCTGGCGATGGCGGATTCGTTGACGCTCGGCCGGACCGTACAGGGGACGGTCCTGGTGATTCGTCCGGAGGCCAGCCATCGCAGGGAGGTGACTCAGGCGATCGATTCGTACCGGCGTGGCGGTGGAAAGATCGTGGGAGTGGTTGCCAGCCACGTCCCAATCAACCCAGGCGTCCGTGTTGAGCCGCCGAACCTGTCGCCGATGCGAGCGATTCCTGTCGCCGCGTCGCCCCGGCAGCACCGACGGGCGGCCTGAGTGACTTCTGACGTAAGTGCTTGCAACGAAACAGCGACCGCGCTTTCAGCGAAAACCAGACCCCTGCTAAATGGGGTCTGACCCCCTCCCAATGTCGTATCTCCTCAAATCAGATACCTGTGGCCGGGATCTGACCCCATTTGGCAGGCAAAACCCGTCAAACCTGACGTTTTTGCCATCTTCAAAATGCCCGAAACCCGGCCCGGCGAGTCCTTCGGAAGCTGTAAACTTCGTCTTCACATGATTACGATCGTTCTTTGCGGGCAGGTCGGCTGCCGACCGCTGATACCAACTCACCACAGTTTTGCCGCCAGAGGAGTACCTTATGGGTCGACAATCGTCTCGTCGCGAGTTCATGAAAAACACATCGGCGATCGGAGCTGCGCTCTTCGTCGGGGGAGCCGTCGATCTGCGAGGTCAGGAACGATCGGCCAACGAGCAGCTCAACGTCGCAAACTTCGGTGTCGGCGGCAAGGGAGCCAGTGATTCCAGCAATGCCGCGACGTTCGGGAACGTCATCGCCATCTGCGATGTCGATCGCAACACGCTGGAAAGCAAGGGGAAGTCCAAAGGCTTTGAAGAAGCCGAGAAGTTCACCGATTATCGGGAGCTGATGGAAAAGTATGGCAAGAAGATCGACATTGCCACGATCAGCACTCCGGACCACATGCATGGCCCCATCACCTTGGCGGCCATGCGACTGGGAATCAGTTGCTATACCCAGAAGCCGCTCACCCGGACCATCTACGAAGCCCGGTTGCTGGCCACCGTCGCCGAACAAACCGGCGTCTGCACTCAGATGGGCAACCAGGGAACGGCCCTGGATTCCTCACGCGAAGCGATCGCCCAGATCCAGTCGGGCGTGCTGGGGACGTTGAAGGAAGTCTTCGCCTGGTCGAATCGTCCGGTTTGGGCGCAGGGGCCCGGTCGCCGGATGGATATGGCCAAGTTCGCTGCTCAGGCGATGAAGGACGATCCCGAAAACGCCGAAAAGCTCGTCGCCAAGAAGAAGGAAGAAATCGCCAAGGCCCTGGAACGGATCGATTGGAAGGCCTGGCTGGGTGTGGCACCACCACGCGAATTCTGGCCTGGCCTGTACCACACGTTCCAGCATCGCGGCTGGTGGGACTTCGGGACCGGCGCCCTGGGCGACATGGCCTGCCATCAATTGACCGTGCCATTTGCCTCGTGCGGACTGCGCGATCCAATCTCCGTCGTTGCCAAGTCCACCGGACACGACTTCGACAGTTTCCCGGCCAGCTCGATCATCAAGTTCGAGTTCCCCGAAACTTCGGAACGCCCCGCTCTGCCATTCTGGTGGTATGACCGCAAGGGGAACAAGCCGCCGATGGAAGTCTTCTCCAAGCACGGCATCACCAACGTCTCGGACAGCGGTGTGCTGGTCGTGGGCGAGAAGGGTGCCTTCTACAGTTCCGACGACTACTGCGGTGTCTATGCCCTGAAGGGTGTCGACAAGGTCAAGGTCGACTACGAAAAAGCGGAGAACAAGGGGAACAACGACCTGAACAACATGTACGAGTTGTTCCGTGCCAAGCGGGCCGGCGATCCCAAGATCTGCAAGTCGAACTTCGTCGACCGTGCAGGTCCGCTGTCCGAAACCATCCTGCTCGGCAATCTCGCTGTCTGGGCCGCCGCAACGGGCGGAGAGAACGGCGAAATGGGCGACTGGGGTGAGAAGGTCGAGTGGGATGCCAAGGGTCTGAAGGTCACCAACCTGGCGTCGCTCAAGACGCCCCGCGTTGCCGACCTGATCAAGCCGGTCTACGCCGAAGGTCATCGGCTGGACTAATCGGGTTTTGCTCACATGGGCGCACGCATCTTGCGTGCGCCCATTTTTTTCATTCGTCAACCGGTGGACTTGCGTCCACCGCTCAGAACATGGGACGGGCAAGGAATCATGTTGAATCTGTATCCGTCGCGGGAAGTTGCCGCGCGCGTCGCTTCGGGATTGCTCGGCCTGACCCTTTTTGTTGCGGTCGGCTGCAAGCCACAATCGGGTACGCCAGGAGGCGGAAGCTCGACAACCGTCACTCCTCCCACCAATCAGGCACCGATCACCGAAACCCCCAAGGTCGACAGTGCTGAGAAGAAGCCTGCCGCGACCGCCGCCGCCACCGACGTGAAGTCCGCCCGCGACCGAATTGAAGCCCTGGGCAACCGCGCCAAGTGTGTCCCCGCCAAGGGCGACCTGCTCACGGAAATCGCGATCCAGGATGGATCCAACCTGACCGCCGAAGACTTCGAATTGTTCGGTAAGCTCAGCGATTTGAAGAAGCTTCTGATCCTCAATTGCCGTCCTCTGAATGACGAAATGGCCGCGAAGCTCAGCGGTTTGAAGGGCCTGACCAGCCTGGCTCTGACGAACTCGGTCATCAGCAATGACTCGGTCGAAATGATCGTCAAGTCGTTCCCCAACCTCACGGATCTCGATCTGTCGTCGAACACCAACATGTCCAATGGTGTCATCAAGATTCTCAGCGAAGCTCCTCAACTGCAGCGGTTGACACTGGTGCAGAACAAGGTCAACGACATTGGAGCGCAACGGCTGGCCAAATTGACGAATTTGCGGGCGCTGGATCTGCGGGGGAACATGGAAGCCGGTGACATGGCCCTGGAAGTCGTGTCCGGACTGCCGAAGCTGGTATCGTTCAAGCATCGCAGCACCGCCGTGGGGGACACCGGTCTGGAGTATCTCAGCCACAACCAGACCATTGAATCCCTGCTGCTGCAGGACTTCATCATCAGCGACCAGTCAGGCCCGTACCTGGCGAAGCTCAGCAAACTCGCTCAACTGGAAATCTTCCGCTGCCAGGGATTTGGCAGTGAGGGCGTACTGGCACTCAAGGGGATGGGGCTGAACCGGTTGACTCTGCGTGACCTGCCCAACGTGGATGACCGGGCGATGGAAGTCTTTGACGACCTACCCAAGTTGAAACGCCTGTACCTGCACGAACTGCCCACGGTCAGCGATGCCGGCCTGAAGCACCTGGAAGCCTTGAAATCGCTCGAACAGCTCGACATCTGGACCGTACCGCAGATGACCGACGCCTCGGTGGAAGTGATTGCCACCCTTCCCGCGCTGACCGATCTGACGATTCGTGCGACAGCGGTGACCGACGCGTCGATCGACACGATACTGAAGATGACGAATCTGCAATCGCTAACCTTCAAGGAAAACGGCTCTGTGACCGCCGAAGGCTTGAAGAAGTTGCACGGCAGGCAGTGGACGAAGCTGGACTTGGGAACGTCGGCAGCATCCGATGAAGCGGCGGGGCAGTAACGTAACCGACGCTGTCGTGACGCTATTTTGCTGGACGCGTGAATTCGCCCAGGCGATCACACAGTCTGGAGGCATTTCCATTGTCGATCGCTGCCGCGGCCAGCGCGACGGCTTCCTGAATCGTCGGAGCCCGATTGGCCGCCAGCAGCGCGGCACCGGCATTGGCGACGACGATGTCCCGGGGAGCCCCCAGTTCACCCGTCAGGATTCGCCGGATCAGGGCCGCGCTTTCGGCGGCCGTGGTGACGCGTAGTTCTTCCACACGACATGTCGGCAGGCCCAGCGTCACGGTGGTCCAGGTGTGACGTTGCACGCCAGCCGCGGAAACTTCGAAGACGGTGGTTTCTCCCCACAGGCTGACCTCATCCAGTTCGTCATTGCCGCACACGACCAGAGCCCGGCTGGCTCCCAGTTGATACAGCGCATTGGCCAGCATTTCGGCCGAGGCGATCCGGCTGGCTCCGACCAGTTGGAAGGCGGCTGCGGCCGGATTCGTCAGCGGGCCGAGCATGTTGAAGATCGTGCGAAACCCCAATTGCTTGCGAATGGGGGCGGCGTACTTCATCGCCTGATGCAGCAGGGGAGCGAAGCAGAATCCAATTCCAACCTGATCGACACACTCCGCCACCTGAACGGGTGAAAGTTGCAGGTTGACTCCCAACGCTTCCAGGACGTCGGCGGACCCGCTGCTGCTGGAGACGCTGCGATTTCCGTGCTTGGCCACCGGCTGTCCGGCCGCGGCGGCCACCAGGGCGGCGGCCGTGCTGATGTTAAACGTATGCAGCGCGTCGCCACCGGTCCCGCATGTGTCGAGCAGATTCCCGGTGGTACAGGGAATCAAGCTCGCTCGTTCCCGCATGGCCTGGGCGGCGCCAACCAGTTCTCCCACCGTTTCACCACGACACCGCAATGCCGTCAGCAGCGAAGCAATTTCGACTTCGGTGGACCGGCCATCCATGATGGCACCCACGGCGGCCCGCATCGTTTCGGATGAAAGATGTCGACCGTCGAGCAATTCCAGAATGGCCGTCCGCAGTTCATCGATCATGAATTCAGGTTCCAAAGTTCCGCAGGGTGTTTGTTGGGAGCAACATACCGACCCGCAGGGCTGGCTTCCAGCCTGGTATTCGGTCGACATCCAGGCATCCGATCAGCGAACTGTTCATTCGTTGAACCCTGATCCAGCGGAGTGACTTTGGTGCCCCCGTCTCCAATTGCGCTTCTCCAATCCCGGTCGTCGATATACGCAATAATGTCCGACGCAAAAGTCCGGCTCCCGATCCAGCGGCTTGTCCGATGCGTGGAGCAATGTTTCATCGAGGTCGAGGATCAACAAGATCCGAGGATCAGTTATTGTCATGGGATGCGCCAAAGCTCGGCCGGAAGTGTGCCACAAAGTTGAATTACGGACCGGCGAACCATTTCGTCCGAAACGTGTCTGTTCTGCCGTCCAGTGATCTGTCCATGGACTGCATGCTACTCAGGACATTTCTTCAAGGGGAGTGGTTCGCTGACAACAGCGAGCAGAAGCAAGGGCGATGACGATGCGGGTTCGACCGGGATTCTGAAGAGCAGGCGCTGGCTGAGGTTCGTTGTTGAACGTGACCGCGGCGGAAGGTCTGCCCGGTTCCCGTCCTTCGACCCGAACTTCATGGAGCCCGCGCCATGTCCGCGCCCCTGCATCCTTTTTCGGCGCGCCTGTCCCTGGACGATCGAATTGTCCAGGCTGGTCAACCGCTGACCGTTTCCCGCGATAGCTACTGGAGGCTCATCGGTGCCGTCCGGGCAGCGTCACGTTTACTCAGGCCCCGCACCAATCGCGGTCGCACCGATCCGGCAGCGGTCGAACACGTCCTGCTCGGCTGCGTCCGCATGGCACAACACGGCGAGTCCTGGGTGCGTCCGCCCGAGGAATGGGTGTGTGAAAGTGACAGCTCGTATTGTCAGATCGAGTCGCTCTCCAACCACCTGTTTGCCCGGTATCCGGTCCCTCGTTTCCTGGCCCGGGCATGGACGATGCCCGGGGACATGTCACGCGAACTCGCGATGTACCGGCACCTGGCGTCGGGTCGCAGCATCCGCGATTTTACGTTGCCGATCCCGTACAGACTGAGTAAAGCCGCCAGCGTCTGGTTCATGCAGTCCCCGGACGATCTGCTGCCGATGCAGGCGCTGCGCTGGAGTCAGATCCGATCACTTGGCGGCGATGCTCGACTGGCACGACTGCTGATTTCCCGGACCGTACTCAGCGAACTGACGGCTCAGGAAACGTTCTGGGAATCCGTGATTCGCTTCCTCGTGAAGCACGCCCCAATCGGGACGGACGAAATCGTCGGCATCATCCAGTTCCTGCACCAGCAGCGTTTTCAACCGGCAGAATTGATTGTTCCGAACGGCGGTCCGCTCCCGCTACGGCCAGAAATGACATTGGACGGACGCTCGTTGATGTCACTTCGCCGCCTGATGGCCAATTGGCGAGACGAACTGCGGCCCCGGTCTGTGATGACTGTGTCCCCGTACGGTTCCGCGCAGTGGCCGCGGACGTCGATTCGACCATTTCGCGACTGCCGGGATGGCAAGTTCTGGACGATTGATGAGTTACTGACGGACAAGGAACTGCGCGTGGAAGGTGGGATCATGCAACATTGTGTCGGGCTCTACATCCCTCAGTGTGCCAAGCGGCAGACATCCATCTGGTCGCTCAAGGTCCACGAAGGGGATTCCCATCGCCGCATGCTGACGATCGAAGTCGTTCCGGAGACCAGGCTCATTCGTCAGGCCAAAGGGAAGCGCAACGCACCACCGACAGAACCGGCTGCAGACGTGCTGCGAACATGGGCCGAGCAGGAAGGATTGCAGTTTCTGAATCCCGTCTGACAAACGGAGCGATTCTGCCCTGACGTTCTCAGAAGTCGATTTTGGCACGCAGGCCCAGGACGATGGCCGTGTTGATGATGTCCGGTCCTGGCGGCAGCGTTCGTTCGCGGGCCGGGGTCAGCACCTGCAGGTCCGGGGTCAAGTGGAACCACGGTGTCACGGCAATGTTATAGAAGAGTTCAACGACATGATCATTGCCGATCGGCAATACGACCGGGGCCAACTGCTGGACGGGTGACGAATAGTTCACGTAGGCATAGCCGATGCCGAAGGTGTCGCGGGGACGCGACTGAATCGGGCTGCTGCCCCCAAGACCGACATTCACAGACCAGCGGATCGGGCTGGGACCGTTATCGGCCAGGCCGACATTTGTGAAAACTCCCCAGGAACGGTTGGGGTTGCCCGGATCGACATACAGCGCCTGATCGGCCGAGTACACGATCGACCACGAACCTGTCTGGGTTCCACTGATGAGCTTGAGACCGGAGACTGGATCGAAATACGGAGTGGGTGAAAGATCGGAATATGTCCCGCTGCTGTACGTGCCCCAGAGCGCCTGGTGCCCGGGCAGATCCAGGAAGGTGACCGGCGTCTCAATCCGTGTCAGGATCGTGGCACCATTGTTGAAGAATGACTCGAATCCGGATGTGGTGGGTGTATTGTTCGTGTCCAGAACCATCATTGTAAAGAACGGCTGCATATCACGCAGGACGGCGAAGCCGGCACCGAGTGTCGAATAGGGAACTGTGCGGGCTGCTGCCACGGGCAACGTCAATCCCAGGTTCATAAACGCATCGACACCACGTCCTGCAGAATACGGTTGCTTCAATTCGTCCAGCATGTTGATCTTGCCGGCGAACGTGATGAAATTCTCGGACAGGGCCTGCGTGAATTTCACCGCGGTCAAAGCGCTTACCGTCCCCGTGGGCTGTGGGAATAGCGCCGCGGTGTTGAATGGCATCAAGGCGCCAGAGCTGAGTCCGATTTGATCGCCATATCGCGTTTCGCCGTGCAGGGTGACAAACAGTCCCTGCCACAGTCCGGCCTTTTCACCGTCGACATTGACCAGGTAGTCCATCCGGCCATTGTAGGCGAATTGCTGCTGCAGTCCGCCGCTGGCGACACCCTGGTAGAACTGTGTCGAGTAGACGTTAACCCCGATTCCGGCCGCAGCAAGCTGATCGCGAGTCCCGCCGACGCTTCCCAGCAGATTCGATCGATCCCAGAGATCTCCCTCA
Source organism: Planctomycetota bacterium (assembly GCA_018242525.1). GTDB lineage: Bacteria > Planctomycetota > Planctomycetia > Planctomycetales > Planctomycetaceae > Schlesneria. The sequence continues at coordinate 287,820 of JAFEBS010000017.1, forward strand.
AATGGTGAAACGTAGACTCCTGGGACACAACCCGGATTCTGCGGAACGGGAGACGGGCTCGGCTGCACACTGGCACTTTCATCGGCAGCGATCGGCTCCTGCGCGATCACGCTCCCGCTCATTACAGAAAGTATCAGCGTCGAGATTTGTGCCAGTTTGAACATGCGAGAGTTCTTTTCCGTGCGGGAGAATGGCAGCGTCAATGGGCAGGTCGAAGACGCTACCCGGATGCAAAACCATTCGACTTCGTCGCGAATCAGAAAGGCCGCCGAAGCGTGGCTGCACCACGTCCAGAATCCGCAAGTCGTGCAAGCGGACTTCCGAAATGGATGGCAATAGGTATCGACGCGGTCGTACCGTCCCCCAGAATTGAATTGATGAGATCATCATAACCATTCTGCCGCATGTATCGAATGTAGCGATTCTGACGCCTGGCTGGACTGTACTCATGCTCAGCCTGGTGAATTAACTTTCGTGTGCGGCAGGTTATGCGCGTTCCATATCCAGCCGACTTTGGCACTCAGTTGCCGGGTGAGCGGGCATGCTGGTAAACGGCGGTATGCCAGCCTGACAAACCCGCGTAACGGAAAACTCGCACCAGTCGATACTGCTTTCCAGCAACGTTGATTTGTTCCTCGGGAACCCAGCCCGGCTGAAACGAGTGAGTCAGCAACCATTCCGGCGACTCAGACGACAAACTGGCCATGGGCAGATACACGAACGGCTTGCCGGATTTCAGGCGACTACTGCCATAAATCAAAACCCGCGAGTGACGAAAATCATGGTCGCTGCTGATCACGACTTCGCGGCCTGTCGTGTGCTCATCGATCCAGCGAACCATCGTCAAACCGCGGCCACGGCCGAATTCGTACAAACGCGCCAAGTGAATTCCGTTGCCGAACGTGATCACGGAGCTCAAGACGATCACGGCGATCCTGCCTGCACGGCCGCATGTCACCCAAACACGGCTGGCCAATTGAGCCATTACCAGGTACAGGAATACGACCGCCCCCAGGTAATAGCGTGGATAAACTTCCTTCCGCTGAGTCACCACGATCAACAGAATCGGTCCTGCAGTGAGACCCAGCCAGAGCACCCAGCGGTCATCTCCGGCCCTTGCCAGCAGGACCAGTGCCACGGCAATTGCCAGCGCCATCAACCCACCGATGACCATCGCGATCACGCCGGATTCGGGGCCGCCGACCATCAGCGACAAAGTTTCCAGGGCGACCACCAGCGGTTCACCTTCGGGGCCGCCTCCGTTGACCATTTCTGACAGGTTCAACACCCAGAGCGCTCCCAAGCCCAGCGTCGGCACCAGGAACAATTGAATCAGGACCGCCAGCTTTTCGTCCCATCTCCAGCGCATCCGCCCCACGCGGACGCCGGCCCAAAGGCACAGGGCAACAAAGACCAGTAGAAAGGCGGGATGACCCAGGCAACCCGCAATGCAGCAAAGTCCGAAGAGACCCACGAACCAAGGCCACTGCCGGGGCCGAACATCGGCCTGTGGCAACCCGGACCGAAGCGGCGGCAGGCAGGTGTTCAGCAGCAGGTACGCGCCCACCGCAAAGAACAGGAAATAGGCATACCCGCGGGCTTCGGACGAATAGTGAACCAGCAGATACGACGGAACGGTCAGCAGCGTCACCACCCGCACGCAGGCGACACCGGATTCGGCGGCGGCATGCCTCAACATTAGAACCGTACCGGCTCCCAGGAGCACTGGCGGCAGGCGATACCAGCGCCAGTCGACATCCGGCCCCAGGGCGAAGATCCACCAGGTGTTGAGAAAGTGATTGTTTTCGTGCGACAGGACCAGCAACACATCCGACCAGGTTGAGACGTGCTGTTGCACCAGCACCCAGGTCCAGATCTCATCGAGCCAGAAGTCATCCCAACTCGCCCAGAGCCGTAATCCCGCTGCAACCACCAGCACGACGGCGGTCGAAACGGCAGAGGTCATTGCAGTGCGACGACTCACGCTTTTGTCCAAACAGTGAACGTCCGTTGACAGGTGCTTCGCATGGTGGGATCCGATCAAAATGGAACTTGGCGGAACAGTCAGGACCCGTTTGTCGACTTGCGGGATTTGCGGAGCAACAGCGACGCGGAAAGGACCGTCAGCGGGACGAGGACCACCATGTACGAAACTCCCCACATATGAACGCGGATCAGGGCCTCACCACTGAACCCGTGAATGACACCGCTGTTGCCATAGAAGCCGAATCGCTTCCGACGATACTTTTCCACATTGTGGGCATCGGTATGTGGCATCCCAAATGTCCATGAAATCCATTTGCGCCGGGCGTCGACATAACGATGGGCGGGATCCAGGTTCACGGATTTGTGCCAGGCGATGCCGTCACGGTCGGAAAACCAGGTGTGCTCAATGTCCTGCAGAGAAACGGTGACACGATCGACTCGGCTTTGGCTTCGCAACCAGCCACACAGCAGTCCCGCAGCGATCACCAGCGTGACACAGCCAGCCTTTCTTTGCCATCCGTAAAGGAGTTCTGCCATCACTTCGTTCCTGGATCCTCACCCACCACCTTCAGAGCTTCGCCAATCAGATTCTCCGCCGCGTCAAACTTCCCCTGTTGCAGCAACGGGCCGACTTGCTGCATGATCTTGTGAAGCGGTTGCAAATCCTTTCCGTTCTGCCGCATCTGTTCCGCAACCCGCTGAACGCGCTGAATCTTCCCGACCAGTTGAGGAGGCGGACCCCGATGCATCTCGGGCGGGCGCGACATCGCGGGTCGCTTCCCCGGGTTCTCCAACTGCTGGCGAGCGGTGGCGTGGCGTTTCCGGATGAACTGCTTGATGGATGCGACGATGTCATCGTAGCTGCGATCCTCGGGATTGGTCACTCGCCGATGGGGAAACGGATCCCCTTTCAGATCCGCCTTGATCAACGCATACCGGGCATCGACAACCGCGCACAATCGATCCGGTTCAAACGATTTGTCCAGGATCACCCGGGCCGTGTCCCGGTATTTCTGCAGCAGCACCGGGTCTGCCACAATGCGATCCAGCAGCGGATTCGGCAGTTGACCAGGCGCAGGCCAGGCCGCATTCCAATCGGCCAGCACGTTGATTTGCCCAAACGCACGTTCGCAGAACCCCACATCCAGGTCCCACGGAAGATAGCGCCACCGGCCGCTGTTCCCGTCCCGATACAGATAATAGTTGTGCGGATTCCAGCCGGTCAATTGATCGAACGCTCCCGAGAACAACAACACGGCCGTCACCTTCAGGAAATCGTCCAGTTCCATCTGTTTCGCCAGTTGTTCCGCAAACGCCGGATCCTGCGTTTGAATCTGCTTGATGAACTGCACCAGTTGTGGCCGTCCCCGTTTCGCGGACTTCGTTTCCGGCTCAAAGGTCCGCTCATAGGCCGCCGGATCGTCACCCAGGAACTGCAGATTCGCACCAGGGCCTCCTTCATCCACCTTGAACAGCATCCCCTCGGGGTCGGGAAGATGGTTTTCGAGGAACGATTGATCAATCCGTTCCACGTTGATGTACACCCCCTGGTACTCGTCATTCAAAAACAGTTTCGCATAGTTGCAGCGATGTGTGATCAGGCCCTGGTCGCGCAGGATCTCGGTGATGATCGGTTCGCTGAACAGGCTGCCGAACTGAACACCGTTGTCCAGCGAGATTCGCTGCAGCCCGAGGAAGCGCTGGTCTTTGGAGTATTCATCGAATTTCACCAGATAGCTGCGCTTGTGCTGCTGAGTCGGGGATGACGAACTGTTTCCCTTGAACCGGATGGAAACATTGTCGATGGTGACATCCCGCCATTGAAACGACGCGCGCACATAGATCCGCTCGGGCAACGCTGCCAGCATCCGCTTCCGGTCTTCCGGAGTGACTCGCAGGTGAACCGTCTGGATCTCTGCGATTCGATAGAATGTGTCGGTGTCCAATTCGACGGCTTTTGCCCGCACGGCGCTGGTGTCCTGTGCCACCAAGGCACGTCCTGGCACGAACACGACCGCCAGGATTGCTGTCAGCACATGACCGCAGTGAGAAACGAATCTGAGCGTCATAGTTGTGATTTGAAATGAATTCGTGAGGAAGACCCTAAGATCGTACTGGCGCCACTCCACCGAAACAATCCGCGCGCCGCCAGAGCCATCGCCTATTTCAAACGGGGATTCAGGTGCCACGGACTCGGAGGAATTGGAGTCCGCGACATGGCCGTGCCGCTTGAGCACTCGCACGGCGCTGGACCCTCATTCGGAACAGGCGATGGCCGTGCACCTGGTGGGCGCCACGATTGTTGCGATTGCGGCGAAACCGTAAAAAGAGCGTTCCAAGCGTGCCGTTTCGTGAACTCGTGGTGCAGAAAGGATTGTCATGCGGAAGACTTCACAAGTGATCTTCGCAATCGTCTGCGTAATTCACCTTGGGGGTGCCGTTGCCCTCGCCGACAACTGGCCGGCATGGCGAGGTCCGACCGCAGATGGTCAGTGCCGGGAAACGGATCTGCCAACAACCTGGTCCGCGGACGAGAATGTCCGCTGGAAGACCGCACTGCCGGGCCCCGGAAACTCCACTCCGATCGTGTGGGAGGATCGGGTTTTCCTGACGCAGGCCATGCAGCAGGGAAAGCAGCGGTCGCTGATCTGCCTGGATCGGCGCGATGGAAAAATCCTGTGGCAGCAGACCATCGACTTCGCGGCCACGGAACCGACGCACAATACAAACCCGTATTGTTCAGCATCACCCGTCACCGATGGCGAGCGAGTCGTGGTTTCACACGGTTCGGCCGGGTTGTTCTGCTATGACCTGGCAGGGAATGAATTGTGGCGGCGTGACCTGGGCCCGTGCCATCATATCTGGGGCAATGCCGCTTCACCCGTGATCTGGGGAGAACTTGTTTTCCTGAACTTTGGCCCGGGTGAACGCACGTTTCTAATGGCTGTCGACAAACAAACGGGAAAGGACGTCTGGCGGGCCGAGGAACCCGGGGGCAAGCTGGGTGACAAGGGAAATTCCGAATGGATCGGTTCCTGGAGCACCCCCGTGCTGGCGAGGTTCGCGTCGCGGGAAGAACTGATCCTGAGCTGGCCCGGCGCGATGAAGTCCTACCAGCCGCGAACCGGCGAACTGCTCTGGAAGTGTGAGGGCCTGTTCAAGGATCAGGCCGCAGACAAGCTGGTGTATACGACGCCGCTGGTCACACAGGATGTGATCGTCGCGATGGGTGGCTTCACCGGAGCATGGATCGGATTGAAGCCCCCCGTCGAGCTTCCTTCCGCCAGCCAGGTCGACATCACATCCACCCATCGGCTCTGGCGGCATCCCACCTCCCCGCAGCGGATCGGGTCCGGAGTCGTCCTGGGCGAGCATGTCTACATGGTGAATGAACCCGGCACTGCTCAGTGCATCGAAGCGAAAACCGGCAAGATCCTCTGGACAAACAGGCTCACTTCATCGACCTGGGCCAGCCTTGTTCATGCCGACGGCCACCTGTACATCACCAGTCTGGACGGCGAATCCGTCGTCTTCCGACCGAATCTGGAAAAGCTGGATGTGGTGGCTCGGAACAAGATCCCCGAACGCACCCTGGCGTCCATCGCCATCTCCAACGGGGATCTCTTCCTGCGGACCTATAACCACCTGTGGTGTTTGCGGAAAGCGGAGAGGAAGTGAGGAAGCAACGTACGTTCGCGATCCGGACAACACCGCGTGTGTATTGAGGCAGGTCGCAGGTTTCTGATCATTCAAATCGCACCTCCCGATTTTCCGAAATGGATTGACATGAGTACCCCTTCAATTCGTCTGGCGGAAGAAGCGGATCTGCCGACGATCAATGACATTTACAACTTTTACGTACGAACATGCACCTGTACCTACCAATTGGAACCGGAAACCATCGAGGATCGAATCGCCTGGTTTCGAGATCATCAGCCGGAAACGTATCCGGTCATCGTGGCTGAAGTGGACGGACAAGTGGTCGGTTGGGGATCGCTTTCCAGGTTTCGGCCGCGGGCTGCCTACTCGCCGACCGTCGAAGGTTCGATCTACATTCATCATGATTTTCATCGCCGCGGGCTGGGACGGCTTCTTCTCGGTGATTTGATCGAGCGCGCCCGCCACGCCGGGTTTCACTCGATGATCGGCGGTGCCAGTGCCGATCAGACCGCAAGCATCGCCCTGCAGGAAAGCTTTGGCTTTCGACATGTCGCACGCCTTTCAGAGGTGGGATACAAGTTTGGAAAGCGTCTGGATGTCGTCTACCTGCAACTGATGCTTCAACGAGAATGCCAGGGCGCAGAGGACCATTGAATCTGGCCCGCGTTTGCAGATGGAAGATCCTGACCGATTGGAGGTGGCCATGCTTCGGATGTCGATCGCCGGTGTGATGTTGCTGCTGATGAATTCCTCCCTTCTGCTGGCGCAGGATGCGACAAAGGTACGTGAGTTGTCGTTGGTCTGGGAACTGCCCACGCCGCGCGACATGCCCCAGGCGATTGTCGAAGACGGATTGAAGCGCCCGCTGCTGTTTGCGGCGATGAAGACGGGTGGACTGGTGGTCGTCAACATCGCCAATCGCAAGCAGGCACCGAAGGAAGTGGCGCGACTGGGGGTGGATCAGTTCCACAATCTGCAGGTGATGCACCTGACACAATCCGGCGAACACCTGTATTTGGCGTTGGGCGATCTGTTCAATTCCAGCGGAGCCCCCGCCGGTCTGGCCGTGGTGAACGTGAAGAATGCACAGCGCCCCAGGGTTGTGGCCCGGTGGAAGTCCGACGAAGTCCTGCAGGGAAGTGCGACCGTCCTGGTCGATGACGGATTCGCGTACCTGGGTGCCATGTCGGCCGGAGTGATCATCCTGGATGTGTCACAACCCGACCGGATTGAACGAATCAGCTCGTACCAGCCAAACGTGGACTTTCCGTCACCGAATCCCAGCAAGATCCATCATCCGAACGCCCGTGGTTTTGCCAAGCGGGGTGATCTGTTGTACGTGGCCTACGACGCCGGTGGACTGCGTGTATTGGATGTTTCCAAGCCTCGAGAACCTCGCGAGATCGGACGATATGTCAATCGAAGATTCCCCAACAAACCGCAGGCGTTCAACAACCTGGTGCTGGATGACCATCGCGCGTACGTCGCAGTCGATTACGCCGGCCTGGAGATCCTCGACATCCGCAATCCGCGCGACATCAAGCAACTTGGCTGGTGGAATCCCTGGGGAGCGGACGCGCTGAGCAATATCTGGTTCAACAGCGCGGGACACACCAACCAGATTGCCTGGAACGCTGACAAGAAACAGGTCTGGCTGTCGGCAGGTGACAGCGAACTGCAGGTGGTGGACGTGTCCAAACCCACCCAGCCGAAGCTGGTCGCCCGCTATGGGGCTCCCAGGAACAAACAGGGGGCCTGGGGTGTGACTCTCGCGGGAGATCGCGCTTATCTGACCTACATCAACGCGGTTGTTCCATTTCAGGGCACCTGGTCCGGAATCAAGGCCGTGGAGTGACACGCATCGCTCTCGCACGCCGCACAGGTCTTTGCCCACCGAATGGGGTCAGACCCCGGCCGCAGGGGATAACCGGCCTTTACACTTTCCTTGCGCAGCGACAGGCGGTTCTTACCCCCATTTTACGGCGATCCCTTTAAGATTCGACCGTGTCAGTGACCCGGGTTCAATTGAACGGAGAACGTCCCATGGATGCCATGCTTCTGAGCGCTATCGCAGGGCTTGTTGTCCTGAGTGCATTGTTGATCCGTGGTTGTGGTTCGATGGAGGGACGATGACATGGACCCCATGCTGCTGATTGCGGCCGTGCTGGCGGGCGGCCTGATGTTGTACCTGCTGTTTGCAATGCTCTTCCCGGAGCGATTCTCATGAATACCTACGCTGGAATTGAAATCGTCGTCTATTTCGCGGTTTTGCTGGCGATGGTCAAACCCCTGGGCTGGTATATGGCGCGGGTCTATCGTGGCCGGCCCTGTGGACTTGATGCTGTTCTTGCGCCGGTCGAACGATTGCTGTATCGCCTGAGCGGTGTGAACCCCGATGGCGAGATGTCATGGCAAAAGTATGCCGTTGCCATGTTGATCTTCAATCTGCTGGGAATTGTTGCGGTCTATGGGCTGCAACGTCTCCAGGGGTCGTTGCCGCTAAATCCCCAGGAACTCGGTACGGTCGCACCGGATCTGGCGTTCAACACCGCGGTCAGCTTTGCCTCGAACACCAACTGGCAGGCTTACAGCGGTGAATCAACGCTCAGTCATCTCACGCAGATGCTGGGTTTGACCGTGCAGAATTTCCTGTCGGCGGCCACCGGGATGGCGGTCCTGGTCGCTTTGATCCGCGGATTGTCGCGCACGTCAACCGAGACCATCGGCAATTTCTGGGTCGATATGACGCGCAGCACGCTTTACATCCTGATGCCGTTGTCGCTGGTGATGGCCATCGTCCTTGCATCGCAGGGGGTCGTTCAGTCATTTGGCCCGGCAGCTGAAGCCACATTACTGGATCCGACGACGGATGCCGACGGTCAGGCGGTGCTGACGCAGCGGATTCCCATGGGGCCGGCGGCTTCGCAGGTTGCCATCAAGCAACTGGGAACAAATGGAGGCGGGTTCTTCGGAGTGAATTCGGCGCATCCGCTGGAAAACCCCACGCCTCTCAGCAACTTCCTGCAACTGCTGGCGATCCTGCTGATTCCGGCGGCGCTCTGTTACACGTTTGGAGAAATGGTCGGGGACGTCCGACAGGGGTGGGCACTGCTGGCAACCATGTTGATCATCTTCGTACCGCTGGTCGGATTGGGCCTGTGGGCCGAATCTGCCGGCAATCCGCGACTGGCCGACTTGGGGATTGATGCCACAGCGACGCTGCAACAAAGTGGCGGCAACATGGAGGGGAAGGAAGTTCGCTTTGGGGTCGGAACGTCGGTGCTGTGGGCCGCTGCGACAACGGCGGCATCCAATGGCAGTGTGAATTCGATGCATGATTCGTTCACTCCGCTGGGCGGTCTGGTCCCGATGTGGCTCATGCAACTCGGCGAGGTCATTTTTGGAGGGGTTGGAAGTGGACTGTATGGTTTGTTGATCTTCGCTCTCGTCGCGGTGTTTATCGCCGGTCTGATGGTCGGCCGTACGCCCGAGTACCTGGGAAAGAAAATCGAAGCGTATGAAATGAAGATGGCGGCTCTGGTGATCCTGATCCCGCCCATTGTTGTGCTGGCGGGGACGGCACTCGCTGTTTCTGTCGATGCTGGTCGGGCTGCCATTGCGAATCCGGGGCCACACGGCTTCAGTGAGATCCTGTACGCGCTGTCCTCGGCCGGAAACAACAATGGCAGTGCGTTTGGAGGACTGGGAGCGAACAGCATCTTCTACAACAGCCTGCTGGGCGTCGCGATGTTCGTGTCGCGGTATTGGTTGATTATCCCGGTCCTGGCGATCGCGGGATCATTGGCACGCAAAAGGCAGACGCCGGTTTCGGCGGGCACTCTGCCAACACACACGCCGCTGTTTGTGGTCCTGCTGGCCGGAATTGTTGTGCTGGTGGGGGCATTGACATTTCTCCCGGCCCTGGCGTTGGGGCCGATTGTTGAACACCTGCAATTGACGTCGATGAATTCCTGAATCGTCGCAGGACGGGTCTTGAATGCCCGTCGGTAATTTTGAATTTCAATGATTTCTGACCGACCTCGATATCCGTCGCCGTCGGCCCGGGAGTGTCCATGATGTCGACTAGATCCGCACGTCCCTTATTCGACCCGTTGATTGTGCGTCGAGCACTCAGGGACTCGCTGCTGAAATTGAGCCCGCGCCACCAACTGCGCAATCCGGTGATGTTCACCGTGTACCTGGGTAGCGCCTTGACAACGTTGCTGTTCGTTCAGGCGCTGTTCAGAACTGGCGACGAATCACCAGGGTTCATTCTGGCGATTTCCGCCTGGCTCTGGTTCACAGTCCTGTTTGCCAATTTCGCCGAGGCGATGGCTGAAGGGCGCGGCAAGGCCCAGGCGGACACATTGCGCAAATCACGACAGGATGTCATCGCCCGGCGCCTCGCCGCCAACAAGCTGTATGAAATGGTCTCTTCCAGCGAACTGGGGGTGGGAGACATCGTTGTCGTCAAGGCGGGCGAATTGATCCCGCTGGACGGTGAAGTCATTGAAGGTGTCGCCAGCGTCGACGAAAGCGCCATCACGGGTGAAAGCGCGCCGGTCATTCGCGAAGGAGGTGGCGATCGCAGCGCCGTGACGGGCGGGACCCGTGTGCTGTCGGACTTCCTGATCGTTCGTTGCACCGCCCGACCGGGTGAGAGTTTTCTGGATCGGATGATCAGCATGGTGGAGGGGGCAAAACGCCAGAAGACACCGAATGAAATTGCCCTGGACATTCTGCTGGCCGCGATGACGATCGTGTTTCTGCTGGCCTGCGCCACGCTCGTGTCGTTCTCGCAATACAGCGTCCTGTCCGCCGGGCGGGGCACGCCGATCACGCTGACCGTGATTGTCGCCCTGCTGGTCTGCCTGATTCCCACAACCATTGGCGGGTTGCTTTCCGCAATCGGCATCGCGGGTATGGACCGAATGATCCAGGCCAACGTGATCGCCACGTCCGGCCGCGCCGTGGAAGCGGCAGGCGACGTCGATGTTTTGCTGCTGGACAAAACGGGGACGATCACTCTGGGAAACCGTCAGGCTGTGGAGTTCGTTCCTGCAGACGGCGTGGATGTTGCACGTCTGGCCGACGCGGCGCAGTTGTCATCGCTGGCCGACGAAACACCGGAAGGACGCAGCATCGTCGTCCTGGCGAAGCAGAAGTATGGCCTGCGTGGACGCGACGTCGAAGGCCTGGGTGCCCATTTCATTTCGTTCTCGGCGCGGACGCGCATGAGTGGCGTGGACCTTGAAGGCCGGCAGATTCGCAAGGGGGCCGTCGATGCCATGGAAAGCTATGTGCGGGAACGCGGTCACGAATTCCCACGTTCATTGCGTGATCGTGTGGACCAGATCTCCAAATCCGGCGGAACTCCGCTGGTCGTCGTGGACGACGGACAAGCGTTGGGGGTGATTTACCTCAAGGACATCGTCAAGGGTGGGATTCGTGAACGGTTTGCCGAATTGCGGCAAATGGGCATCAAGACGGTGATGATTACTGGTGACAATCCACTGACGGCAGCAGCCATCGCGGCCGAGGCTGGCGTTGATGATTTCCTGGCCGAAGCGACTCCGGAAGCCAAGTTAAGCATGATCCGCGAATACCAGGCGGGCGGGCGTCTTGTCGCGATGACTGGCGATGGAACCAATGATTCTCCGGCATTGGCTCAGGCCGACGTCGCCGTGGCCATGAACAGCGGTACGCAGGCGGCCAAGGAGGCGGGAAACATGGTCGATCTCGACTCCAACCCGACCAAGCTGATTGAGATTGTCGAGATCGGGAAGCAATTGCTGATGACACGCGGTGCTCTCACGACATTCAGCATTGCCAACGACGTCTCGAAGTACTTCGCAATCATCCCGGCAGCCTTCGCCAGCACCTATCCGGAACTGGGGCGGCTGAACCTGATGGGGCTGTCGTCAGGAATCCTTTCTGCTGTGATCTTCAACGCGCTGATCATCGTCGTCCTGATTCCGCTGGCATTGCGCGGGGTGAAATACCAGGCGGTCGGAGCGGCCACGTTGCTTCGCAATAACCTGATTGTGTACGGGCTCGGCGGACTGCTCGTGCCATTTGTCGGAATCAAACTGATCGACCTGATCCTGGTCGGTCTGCAACTGGTCTAGAACATCCACCCGACGCGCGATCGAGGGATGATCGAGTCGGACACGTATGGCGAATCCCTCGTTCGCGCGTCGGTCATATTTAGTGAGAGAACGCATCATGACGCAATCGTCCCAGGCAAATCCAGACTCCAAAGAATCATCAACACCGCGTGATCGTAATGCCGCAGAGCCGCGTTCCGGTAATCCCCGAACGCTGGACCTGTCAGAGTCGATGCGCGCGGCAGCCGTGCTGTTCCTGTCAATGACCGTGATCACTGGAATTGTGTATCCGCTGGTGGTCACCGTTGTCGCCCAGGTGGCGTCTCCGCAAGCCTCGACCGGCAGTCTGATTCACGACGGCGATCGGATTGTCGGGTCTGACCTGATCGGCCAGCCGTTTGACGACGCACGCTATTTCTGGGGACGTCCTTCCGCGACGACACCCGCATATAACGGCCTCGGCGGCAGTGGATCTAACCTGGCGACGACAAATCCGGCCCTGCGGGCAGCCGTCCAGGAGAGGACCGAGCGATTGCGCGCTGCCGACAAGGGGAACACGTTGCCGATTCCGGTCGACCTGGTGTCGGCGTCTGCTTCGGGCCTGGACCCGCATCTCAGTCCCTCCGCCGCGAACTATCAGGCGGCGCGAGTTGCCCGCGAGCGTGGAATTCCCTTGCAGCGCGTGCGCGAATTGATCAAGACACACACCCAGCCACCCATGTTTGGCTTTCTCGGACAACCGCGAGTTCACATACTGAGACTGAACCGGAGCCTGGATGCGGTGAAGTGAGCGTCACAAAGTTGACCATCGTTCCGGCAATCAAAGTAGATTGAATGGCATGAGCGACAATCGTCCCGACCCGGATGCGCTGCTGGCCCGCGTGAAGGCGGAAGAAGCGGGCCAACAGCGAGGCCGCCTCAAGATCTTTTTTGGAATGGCTCCGGGCGTCGGCAAGACGTATGCCATGCTGGAAGCGGCCCGCAAGGCCACGAAGGAAGGTGCCGATCTGGTCGTCGGATACCTGGAGCCACACGCACGCCCCGAGACGTACGCTCTGGTGATGGGCCTGGACATCCTGCCCAGAAAAATGATCGACTATCACGGGCGCGTGATCGAAGAATTCGACCTGGAAGCGGCCCTGGCCCGCAAGCCGGAAATCATCCTTGTCGACGAACTCGCTCATTCCAACGCCGAGGGATCCACCCATCCGAAGCGCTGGCAGGACGTCGAGGATCTGCTGGCTGCCGGAATCAATGTTTATACAACCATCAACGTCCAGCACCTGGAGAGTTTGAACGACGTGGTTGCCCAGGTGACGTCGATTCCGGTCCGGGAGACAGTCCCGGATCGTGTGTTCGAGGCTGCCGATGAAGTGGAACTGGTCGACATTTCTCCGGAAGACCTGATCGAACGACTGCGCGAGGGCAAAGTCTACGTTTCCGAACAGGCGGCGCGCGCCATCGAAAGCTTCTTTCGCAAAGGAAACCTGATCGCACTGCGCGAACTGGCCTTGCGCAAGACGGCCGAACGCGTCGGCGCTCAAGCCATCGATTACCGGCAATTGCATGATGTCCATCGAATCTGGCCGACCTCGGACCGACTGCTGGTCTGCGTCGGCCCCAGTCCCATGTCCGCCCGGTTGATTCGTGCCACGCGACGCATGGCCGCCAGCCTGCACGCTCCCTGGATTGCGTTGCATGTGGAATTGGACGGGCCGCATCGCGAAAGTCCCGGCGACCAGCAGCGTTTGGATGCGAATCTGAAGCTGGCTGAAGAACTGGGAGCGACGGTGGCCATGGTTCCTGGACATTCGTTCGCGCCAACGGTCATCGACTACTGTCGTCGGCAGAACGTCACGAAAATCATCGCGGGCAAACCGCTGCATTCGCGGTGGCTGGACTGGTGGCGCGGATCTTTGGTTTTCGACCTGATCCGCGAGAGCGGCGAAACCGATGTCTATGTCATCAGCGGCGATGGAACATCGTCTGCTCGTCCTTCAACCCCGGTGATCGATCGCCCCCGGTTCTCGTGGCAGCCGTATGCCATGGCGATGGCTGCGGTGGCCTGCTGCACATTGGTGGCCTTTGTCCTGTCACCCTTCTTTGAGCCAACAAATCTGGCGATGATCTACCTGGCAGGAGTGGTGGCCGTTGCCCTGACCAACGGGCGTGGTCCGTCCATCGTGGCGACGGTCCTGGGGGTTGCCGCGTTTGATGTGCTGTTCGTGACGCCTTACGGAACATTTGCGGTCAGTGATTCCCAGTACCTGCTGACCTTCATGATCATGATGCTGACCGGACTGGTCATCAGTGAACTCGCCTCCCACGTGCGGTCACATTCCCAGCGCCAGCGGGATCGGGAATTGCGTACCGCAGTTTTGTATGCACTCAGCCGTGAACTTTCCACCTTGCCGACACGCGAGGCGGTCATCGAAAAGAGTCGGAGGATGATCCAACAGGCATTGGATGTTGATGCATGGATCGTTCGTCCTGATGCCGAACATCAGACAGGATTTCTGGGACCGGCTGACAACCTGCCACCGAGCACGGATGTCGGCGTCGTCCGCTGGGTGTTTGATCATGATCGGGCTGCCGGCAGAGGGACGGACACATTGCCGGGGACCGCAACCACCTATCTGCCCTTGACGGTCTCCAGCGGCGTCATGGGAGTTCTGGGGGTGAGGCCCCATTCTTCCGAAACACCGTACGGGATTGCCCAGCGGGAATTGCTGCAGGCACTCGCAGGCCAGGTTGCCGGAGCCTTGGAACGCTGCGAACTGGCAGAACTCGCCGAACGGACACGCCTGCAGATGGAAACAGAACGCCTGCGGAATTCGCTGCTCAGTACCGTGTCGCATGACCTGCGCACACCGCTGGCAACGATTACGGGGGCCGCCAGCACACTGGCCGGTCAGTCGCATCTCGACGAATCGCAACGCCGGGAACTGGCGGATTCGATCGTCGACGAGTCGGACCGGCTGAACCGCCTCGTTACAAATCTGCTGGACCTGACCCGCCTCGAAGCAAATGCCATCCGGCTGCACAAGGAATTGCAACCGATCGAAGAGGTCGTCGGTGTCACGCTGGGGCGGTTGGAACGATCGTTGCGAGAACATCGCATCGCCCTGCAGATCGACCCCGACTTGCCTCCGGTGGCGATCGATGCGCTGTTGATGCAGCAGGTCTTGACCAACTTGCTGGACAACGCGGTCAAATACTCGCCACCAGAATCGACAGTCGATCTGAAATGCCGTCGCGCTGGAAACAGTATGGTCATCGAAGTCGCAGACCGCGGTCCCGGCCTGCCCGAGGGTGAGGAACGGCGCATCTTCGAAAAGTTTTATCGAGTGGAAGGGCAACCGCGCACCGGCAGCGGAATCGGTCTGGCAATCTGTCGTGGGATCGTCGAACTTCATGGCGGCACCATTAGCGCCATGAATCGCCCCGGTGGAGGATCGGTGTTTCACGTCAGCCTGCCGCTGTCCGAGGAAACGGCGATATCGTCCGTGTCTCGTCCGAATTAGAATCTGGAAGGTACGACACGTTGATTGCCTGCCCGTTCTGGCACATCACGAATTATTGGAAGCTGACTGGCAGGCAAGCTGCCTTACCCGCGAAACGAAAACCACGTTCGATGACGTCCGGCGATCACCCACGAATTCTGATCATTGAAGACGAACTGCCGATTCGCAAGTTCTTGCGGATCTCGCTGGAATCTCACGGCTTCGAGGTCGCCGAAACCGATACCGCTGCCAAAGGGATCGGCCACGCTGCTTCAGAACCACCGGATGCCGTGGTGCTGGATCTTGGGTTGCCTGACCAGGATGGACTGACCGTCATTCAGCGTCTGCGCGAATGGTCGCAGGTTCCGATCATCGTTCTTTCGGCACGTGGACGGGAATCGGATAAGATCGCCGCGCTGGATGCCGGTGCCGATGACTACTTGACGAAGCCGTTCGGAATCGGCGAACTGATGGCCCGGCTGCGAGTCGCACTTCGTCACTCCGCGCATCTTGGAGCAAAGTCAGACGCCGCGGTCTTTCACGTTGGAAACTTGATCATCGACCAGGAACGGCGCGAAATCCTGCTGGATGGCGAACCGGTTCGGCTGACCCCAACCGAATACCGGCTGTTGCTCGTACTGGTCCGCAACGCTGGAAAGGTGATCACGCACCGCCAACTGTTGAAGGAGGTCTGGGGCCCCAACAGTGTCTCCGAGAACCAATACCTTCGCGTCTACATGGGCCAGCTTCGTCGCAAGCTGGAATCCGACCCCGCTCGGCCGCGCTACCTGATCACCGAGCCCGGTGTTGGTTACCGTCTGGTTGACGAATAAGCGATTCCTGACTTCGCTACTGGCGGAACAGCAGCGGCATCAGTTCGCATCCGCGATCCAGGCATACGGACGAGGCGGCCGCCGCGACTTCGTCGTACGTTGTGGCACCGTCTGGTAGAATACCCGTTCCGCAGATCGCAAACGGAACGTAGCCGTGACTGTGAGTCTTCGTCCGCAGGAATGTCGGATGATCCGGGCAGACCAGCAGGCGATAATCCCCCTGCGACTTCAGGTACTGATGCACCGGGCCGACGATGTGTCGATCGATCTCTTCGAGCGCCTGAACCTTGGCGGCGGCGTTCCCTTCGTGCGACGCTTCATCGGTCGCCTCGACATGCACGACGATGAAATCCGCCTGATCCTGCTGCAGGGTTTCGATGGCCGCCCGGCCCTTGGCGGCGTAGTCCGTGTCGAGATAGCCCGTGGCACCAGCCACTTCGATGACTTTCCAGCCAATCAGCCGACCGAGTCCGCGCAGCAGGTCGACCGCGGTAATCACGGCACCTCGTTTGCCGAACCGTTCCTCGAACGATTTGAAATTCGGACGCTGCCCCTGCCCCCACAGCCAGCACTGCGTCGCTGTCTGTGAACCAGACTGAGCACGAACCTGATTCTCAGGACAGTTGGCAAACAGCGGCTGGCTGCGCTGCATCACCTCCAACAACTCTTCGCTGCCCGGTCCTTTGGGCAGATGCGGGGCGATCAACTGGTCGGTAATGTCGTGTGGTGGTGTCGTGATTGTGTCAGGCCCAAACGGAGCGGGCGTGTTGCGCGCACGGTACACCAGCAGATTGCGATAACTGACCCCGGCGTAGAATTTCCAGTGTTCGTTGCCACATTGATCCCGCTGCAACTGTTCGATCAATGTCTTCGCCAGGTCGTTGGGAATCTGTTCGGCGGTGAAACTGGCCATGCGACCGTCTTTCACCGTCACCAGATTGCAGCGAATGGCCCAATCCAGGGGCCCCAGTTCGATCCCCTGGGCCGCTGCCTCGAGCGGAGCCCGACCAGTGTGGTATTCAAGGGGATCGTACCCGAACAGGCTCATTGTCCCGACATCGCTGCCGGACGGCATCGATGCGGGGACATGATCCGCCCGCCCGACAATTCCCGACGCGGCAACCTGATCCATGTTCGGAATGTTTGCCGCCTGCAGTGGAGTCTTTCCACCCAGAACAGCCTGAGGTTCGTCAGCGACACCATCGGGAATCACGAGTGCAAATTTCATGGATCTGGATTCAAAATTTGGGGATCAAATATCAGGAACGATCGTTTTAACTGCTGGCGGCCCGCCTGTCGACTCGACGGATCGCAGTCGGAACCGGACGAGTCAAAAAACAAAGTGAACCCGGCCGATCGGCGTCGCTGCCAACGGTTCACTCGGAACAACCATCTCGGTATGCTTCTTGGTCAGGAAATCGCGTTCATTCCATCAGATGATTTCAAACCATGACAGACTCCTGGATTGCCGACCGGATGCACAAGATTGATGCCTCCGGAATCCGCAAGGTCTTTGACCTGGCGGCCAAAATGAAGAACCCGATCAACTTGAGCATCGGGCAGCCCCACTTTGATACACCGGAAACCATCAAGCGGGCTCTCTGCCAGGCAGTGGATGAGGGGCGAAATGTCTACAGCCAGACCCAGGGGATCGCCCCGCTCCGCGACGCCCTGCAGAAACAGGTCGCGGCCGAGTACGGACATGCCGATCGGGAACTGTTCATCACCAGCGGCACCAGCGGCGGACTGATGCTCGCCCTGTCGACACTGGTCAATCCCGGCGACGAAGTCATCGCGTTCGATCCCTGGTTCGTGATGTACAAACACCTGGTGACGCTGGCGGGCGGGAACTGCGTGCAGATTGATACCTATCCCGATTTCGGCATCGATCTCAACAAAGTCCGTGACGCGATCACCCCCCGTACCAAGGCGATCCTGTGCAACAGCCCCTGCAATCCCACGGGCTATGTCGCCAGCGAAGCCGAGCTGAAGGGACTGGCGGAACTGGCGAAAGAGAAGAACGTCTGCCTGATCAGCGATGAGATTTACCGGGTCTTCTGCTATGACCGACCGTTTGTCAGTCCCGCAAAGTGGAATGATCAGACGATCGTGATCGACGGATTCAGCAAGTCCCATTCGATGACAGGATTGCGATTGGGGTATGCCCATGGTCCATCCTACGTCATTCAACAGATGATCAAGCTGCAGCAGTTCACGTTTGTTTGTGCCCCGCAACCCGTTCAATGGGCCGGACTGGCGGCATTGAAATGTGACGTTTCCGACCGAGTTGCGGACTACGCCCGCAAGCGGGAATTCCTGCTGAGTGAGTTGAGTGGCCTTTATGACATCCGCGGTGGCGGAGGTGCTTTTTATCTGTTCATCAAGGCACCCTGGGGAACGGGGACCGAATTCGTCTCGAAGGCGATCGAGAACGAGTTGCTGATCATTCCCGGCAACGTCTTCAGCCAGCAGGATACTCATTTCCGTCTCAGCTTCGCCGCTGAAGACTCTACGCTGCAACGCGGCGTGGACGTCCTGAAGCGGATCGCCAGGAAGTAGGCGACCTGTGTTTGCGGGAAACCCCGGAACGGCCGATGCAGATGCGGAGACGTGGATTTCTCCGGCGTCCGCAGCATTGCTGACCCCTGTTGGGCGTGGTGCCGTGGCCACGATCCTGGTCCAGGGAGATCGATCGGATCTGGAGGATGCCGTCAATTCGTGGTTCCGCGCAGCGAATGGTCAACCATTGGCTGAACAGCAGGTTGGTCGCGTCGTTTTCGGTCGCTGGGGCCAGGCCTCGAACGAGACTGAAGATGTCGTGGTCTGTCGCGTCGGTCCGGGATCGCTGGAGATCCATTGTCATGGCGGGGACGCGGCGGTTCGTCGCATTCTGGATCACTTGCGGCAGGCCGGCTGCCTGACGTCCGACTGGCAAATGCAAATGTCGAGTGACGCCGGTTTGTTTGCCGGCGAGTGTGCCGAGGCGCTCAGCCGCGCCACGACTTGGCGTACTGCAGAAATCCTGAATGAACAAGCGTGCGGGTTGCTGCGTACTGCACTCGATGCCCTGTGTCAGGAGGTACTTGCCGGAGCGATTCCCTCTGCGCTCTCACATGTCGAAGAGTTGTTGACCTGGGCCGAGTTTGGCAGGCACTTGTCGCAACCGTGGACGGTGGTCCTGACGGGGCGACCGAATGTGGGCAAGTCGAGTTTGATCAATGCACTGCTGGGATATGAACGGGCGATTGTCTTCGATCAGCCCGGGACAACGCGCGACGTAGTGACAGCAGAAACGGCGCTTGAAGGTTGGCCGGTTCTGCTGGCTGATACCGCGGGATTGCGGGACACCACCGAGGAACTGGAGGCGGCCGGAATTGCGCTGGCTCGCGAACGGCTGAAAGTCGCCAACGCCCGACTGGTCCTTGTCGACATCAGCCAGCCAGCAACGTCTGAGGACCGGGAACTGCTGGCGGATTGGCCGGACGCAATTGTCATTGGCCACAAGTGTGACCTGGGCGACCACTGGAATGACGAACTGCCGGCCGGCGCGATTCGGGCATCGTGTCTGACGGGTGAGGGGCTGGATCAGATTCGGCGGTCGCTGGTCAACACCCTGGTCCCGCGCGTTCCGCCACCAGGAACGGCGATTCCGATCACACAGCGACAGGTCCAACTGCTCCGCCTGGTCCATTCCGGGCTACTTGCTGGGGATGTCGCGGCGACCCGGCAGGCCATCGAGCAGATCCTGGATTTCAGGCCGTAAGGACGTCTTCCAAAGTCCCATCGGGCAGCAGGCGGAATGCCGGCCCGACGTCCTGGGGCGGCCGTGAGTAAATCTTCAGGCAAACCAGATGGTCATCAACCAGGCCGCGCAACGTCACGAATGATCCGGCCGAACCATCGGTGGTTGTGCAAACATTCCAGCGGAACTCATCCAGCCGGGTGAATCCTTCTGCCAGGCGGCCGAAGTCGAATTCGAAGCTGATCAATCGTGCCTGACCATCTTCGCGCCCCCCGACGACTTCCGTGGATCCCAGATACAGACGGGCTTCCCAGCCTTCCGGCGACAGTTCGCATTGATAGCCGACGCGTGCCACCCCCGCCAACGGTTCAAACAGCGCCGCCGTTTGCTGAACGAATGTATTGAGCCATTCCGGTCGACGGTCGCGATCCCTGCGATCCCGCTTGTGATTTTCCAACTGCTTGAGCAGATGATGAACCAGCAAATGCGAGTGGGCCAAGGTGAAAACTCCGCTGCAGCCAATGATGTTGAATCCGAGTGACGTAGGTATCGGGTGGTCCCTGACCGAAGACGCGTCGAAAAACCACAAGGCGTCTCACATGTCAGAACTGATAAGCCAGTCACGCACTGCGTACTGCCGTCTCGGAACGTACCGACAGGGACGGTTCTGACACTCAAACATCCTGCGCCAGATCCGTCGGGAAATGTGAAGTTTTCCCAAACCAGAGACTCGGTTTGTAACTCTTACAGGATTCTTGACCAGATAGTGGCTCACTGGCGACGTTGGTCGATTTCGCAAATAGACGCAACATAAACCATTAAAACACGTTGTGGAAAATCGTTGGAACCGGCGACTTCTGCCGGTCTGAGGTTTGCTTTGATTTGGGAATCGTCGAGCTGTTTGGCATGGATGCCTGCAACCCGACCCCTTTCGATCTCCTGAACACTTCGGAATCAGCATGGACGCTCTCTTCCGCAGCCTTCTTATCGTCGGCGCACTGTCCTCTCTGGGCGCTGGATATCGGACTCCCAACTTCGTCGTGACGGCACACAACGACGAGTTCGCCAAACAGGTGGGGGAAGCCGCCGAGGTTTACCGCAGGGAACTGGCCATTGAATGGACAGGCAAGGCTCTTCCCGGAAACTGGTCGACCCCCTGCCCGATTCACGTCAAGGTTGGCACGATGGGGGCCGGCGGAGCCACGACGTTCAATTTTCAGAGTGGCGAAGTTTACGGCTGGAAGATGGAAATCTTCGGCAGCGAAGAACGAATTCTGGATTCGGTGCTGCCCCACGAAATCAATCATACGATTTTTGCCTGCCATTTCCGCCGACCTCTGCCCCGCTGGGCGGACGAAGGGGCGGCATCCCTGATCGAAAACGAATCCGAACGAATGCGGTTGCAGCACATTCACAACCAGGTGATGAACACAACTCGCAGGATTCCTTTGCAAACGTTGCTGGAAATGAAGAATTACCCCAGCGACAAGCAACAGGTCCTGACAATGTACGCGGAAGGTCATTCGCTGGCCGACTTCCTGATTCAGCGTAGTGACAAGGCCACCTATTTGAGATTCCTGCAACAGGCCCACGAGCAGGGCTGGAACGAAGCTCTGAAGAGCTTGTATCAGTTCGATAGTGTTGCAGCTCTGGAACGGGTCTGGGATCAGTGGGTGATGGCGGGCAGTCCCGCACTGAAGATTCCAGAGGGGACGCAAGTCGCGGACACGTCCCCACCGGCCAAAAGCCGATCGCTCCCGGTCACAAAGACGGATTCCAATCCCACAATTCGCGGCCAATCGCCTGGAAACTCCGCCCCACACATCCAGGGGCTCGATTTGCAACCGTCGTTCCCCGACCAGGAACTGCGACTCGCCAACGATCTTCGCCTGAGTCGCAAGTCACTGGAGACTCCACTGCTGACCACCAAGACTCAGGGGACCGCCCGGATTTCCCGGCCTCTGACGGATCGGTGACGCAGTATGATCACGTCACGGCCGCGCGGGATACTGCCTGACCGCGCGCAACAATCGCCGCATCAATTCGGGCAATCTGCTCCGCAGTCAATTGCCACTGCATGGCGGCTGCGTTGTCGATGATCTGATCCGGCCGCTTGGCGCCGCACAGGGCGGATGTGATTCCCGGTCGTTGAATGGTCCAGTTCAGCACGACTTGGGCGACGGTCGTTCCCGTTTCTTCGGCCAGCGGTCGCAATTGATCCAGAAAATCCTGGTTCCGATTCCATTCGTTACCGGCAAACATCGGATACTTGCGACGACCGTCCTTGGGATCGAACTGATAATCCCGGGGTAGCTTGCCTGCCAGTAATCCCTTCATCAGCGGCCAGTAGATCATGATCGAAACGCCATGTTCAATGCACCAGGGGAGCTGTGACGATTCAATCTCCCGCTGCAGCATATTGTAGTGGGGTTGATACGCCGAGATCGGGCAGACGGAATGGAACTCGACCAGTTGTTCGATCGTAAAGTTGGAAACGCCGACGCTGCGAATCTTGCCGCAGTCAAGCAGTCCCTTCAGCGCCACGGCAGACTCCACCAGTGGTGTCGCCGGATCTGGCGCATGCAAGTAATGCAGGTCGATCCAGTCAGTGTTCAGGCGACGCAGGCTTTCGTCGCACTGTCGACGCAGGGTTTCGGGACGGGCATCCTTGCGTTGAACACGGTTCTCCCAATGAATGCCCCCCTTGGAGGCGATGACGATCTGGTCCCGCCGCGCACCAAGTGCGCGGGCGATCATCGCTTCACTTTCGCCCTCGTAGCCATAGCAATAAGCCGTATCGAAGAAGTTGATGCCATGATCGACGGCAGCCTGCAACGTCGCCAGGCTGTCCGCTTCCGAAACGTCGACGCTGGTCACCCCGGTGATTGGCCAGCATCCCATTGCAATGGGAGTGACCATAATCCCCGTGTGAGCAATCTCACGCCGGGCGAACGTCATTGCACCAGACCCTTGGTGAGCGACATGAAGGCGGTTTCCAGGTTGACGTCTTCTTCACGGAACAAGGTCAATTGAAAGCCATGTTCGATCAACAGCGTGGGCAATGAACTGTAGTCGAACGTGTCGGACTTCAATGTGCAGTCGATCGTCCCCTTGACGATTTCCACCTTGGAAACCAGGTCGCACTTCTCGAGCAACTGGGCGGCCTTTTCCTTGTTTTCCTTCACACGGATCTGCAGCATGATCTGCTGGCGGGCCTTGCGCATGACCTCATCGACATATCCGTCGACAATCAGATTCCCCTTTTCGATCATGCCGACCCGGGTACAGACATCCGCCAGTTCGGGCAGGATGTGGCTGGAGACAATCACCGTTTTTTTCAGCTCACCCAGCTTCTTCAGCAGGTTGCGGATTTCGATGCGGGCGCGCGGGTCCAACCCGCTGGC
Organism: Planctomycetota bacterium; assembly: GCA_018242525.1. Lineage (GTDB taxonomy): Bacteria > Planctomycetota > Planctomycetia > Planctomycetales > Planctomycetaceae > Schlesneria. Next base: position 311,055 of record JAFEBS010000017.1, read on the forward strand.
AGGTTCGTCCAGCAACAGCACCTGCGGTTCGTGAAGCAGAGTCCGTGCGAGACCGATCCGCTGTGTTTGCCCGCGGGACAACTGGTTGACCATCGCATCGCGTTTAAAGGCCATGTCGACCAGGTCCAGCTTGTCTTCGCAGACCTTCCGTCGGCCGGGGCCGTTGATCCGGTAGGCGGCCGCAAAGAATTCCAGGTATTCGATGACGGTCATGTCATCATAAACGCCGAAGAAGTCGGGCATGTAGCCGACCAGCCGACGGATGTCACGCTGATTGGTATAGATGGATTTCCCACAGACGTAGGCTTCGCCATAATCCGGGTTCAGCAATGTGGCGATCATTCGCATGGTCGTTGTCTTGCCCGAACCGTTGGGGCCGATGAATCCGAACACATCGCCCTCCTTCAACGAAAGATTGATCTCGTTGACGGCGATCAGGTGCCCGTAGCGTTTGGTCAGTTGTCGGGTTTCGATCATGATGGAACCGGCGCACGTCCGTTAGCAGCCCGCGAAAAAAGGGGTCTGACCCTCGTCGGGCATGGGGTTTTCCAGGTCAATCCATTGCCCTCCAAAGGGTCAGACCCCTTCTTCCACGGGCTGAGGTCTATTTATCGAGTCGTTGAAGGTCGCGTTTGATTTCGCTGCCAACCTTCGTCACAGGTAATACGAGGCGGACAAACGTGGATTCACGGTCTGGTGTCAATTCTGCTCCGTCCAGCTTGACGGTGGCGACGGACGCATTCAACCGCCCGAACAGCACGGCGCGGCCCAGTTTCAACAGGTGGGACAGATCCTCGGCTTCCAGCATCCGATTCGTCAGACCCGTGTACCTGGTGCCGCCGACTTCGTGGTGAAACGTCAGGATCCGCAGGATGTCGGCGGGATCTCGGGACAGCGCGTCATAGGCGACGAACTGGCTGGCGACGTTGGACGCCTGCGAGCCTTCCCGCTGGGTGCCGGTGGCCACCTTGCCTGTCAGGTACGCTCGCAATTCGCGGGGGAAAACGTTGGGCTGATCGACGCGCAGCAGATGTCCCGCTGCCAGGGGGATCATTTGTCCGTCATCACGATTCTTCTTGTGGCGGTAGACGCGGTTTCCAAACGCCAGGAACCAGTCTTCGATCGGTCCCGGCAACCGGTGCTTCAGCGTCCCGGACAACTGACCAACGCCGTTGCTTTGCAGATCGCATTCGACCAGGTCGCCACCCCCTGAGTGAATCTCGGTCACCAGCGGTTTTGACGACCACTGCAGCAGCGGCAGTCCTTCCACGGCGCGATCCGATGCCGTGGTGTTCGACGCTAGCTGGTAAGAGGCACTGCCAATTTGAGCCCGGGCTTCGCGGAGCATCCCGCCGAAGGATTTCTCGGGGATGCCGGACCAGGCAGATTGTTGCGATGTCCCCGCCGCAGCAGTCAGGTTGAGTTTGGATTCCACCGAAATGGAATGTCGTTCCGTAAGTGGACTGTAGACGTTTGTCCAGAGTCGCTGGTGGCAGGTGGTTGAATCGACATCATAGTTCACGATGTTCAACTGGTTGATCCGAAATGAATCCCCATTCCAGGCGTCAGCCACGTACAGGGAGACCACCACGCCGAAAACGGACCAGACTGGCAACGTGAGCCAGGTTGCTTGAGGACGCTGAAGAAGCCGATGCACAAGGACATAATCCAGGGGCCCAATGATCAACAGGAATATGACCAGAAGCCCCATGACCAGCCACGGGGATGCACGCCGAACCTCACTAAAGTCTTCTTGAACGGCGTGCAACTGGGTTGCCAGGTCGCTGATGCCCGTGGAACTCAATTGCAAGGTTCGAGTGGGACTGCCTGGAATCGCGCCTTCAGGCGATGCTTCCGCCAGTCGACGGGCCAGTGAGGGCAGTTCCGTCCACTTGCTGAGCGGAGGCCGGGTCATGTCCAGGGCCAGCAGAGTGACGGAGCCGATTCCCAGTGGAACCCGCGCCAGCAGTGCTTCATCGCGGCTCCCCGCCAGGACTTCACCATGCGTCAGTTTCAGGCTGGGAATGGGCATGCGCCCCGAAAATGGAATTCGGACGTTGCGGCCGGAATAGAATTCCAGCTTGCCAAATTCACTGACGGTGACGGGTGTGTCGCCCAGCTTCACCGGCAGCCAGTCTGACAACGGCCGGATCACTTCGCGCGCCTGGGTGATGTCCGTGGGAAGTGTGATCAGCAGTCGTCCGCCACCCGAAACCCAGTCGCGCAGCGCGAGACTCTGTTCCGCCGACAGATGCGATTGCCCGGCGATGACAAGCAAGCAGACCGAATCATACGATTTGGCGACCGTCGGAAGTTCAGCGACAGCGATGTCCGTCGACCGGAAATCCGCTCCCTGATCGGGCCCCGCTGGATTCTCAAATCCCCTGGGATGGCCGACAGTCACCACCAATCGAATACTGGGGTCCAATGGTAAGACAGGATGACGGGCCTGGGACCAGACTGTTTTGCCAGTCTCCGCGGAAATCAGGTCCACATCGATCCGGGAACCCAATTGGCCGACTTTGAAGTGCCCCCTCAAAGCCTGTCCGGGAACTGCTTTCGCGGGGGTCGAAAACTGGACGCGATGACCGTCCGGATCCGGTGCCGTGATACGAACGATGAATTCACCCAAATCCAACGAGTCCGTGTGGATGGCAACTTCCGTCCAGGCACCGACCAGATACGTTCCCCTCCACCCAATAACCAGCGGCGACTTTGGCAACGCTTCGATTTCAGTGTCAGCAGCGCTGGCCTGCGCGACCGCGAGTAAGACAAGCAGCAAGCTTGCGCCCAGAAATCGCAAACCGGGGAGTTTCCGTGGGGAAATGCGGATCCAAACTCGGGACGGTCTGTCTCGAATCTGCCCCTCCAACGAACATTCAGGCGAACCGCTCACCGAAACTCCGAGCATCGTGTTGTGGCGCACAAAATGAGCCACGAACCTGTTCGCGGCAAGACGGGTATGATACGCCAGAAATGCGAAAAGCGTGAGCGCTGGCTGACGGAATCAGGGCCATCGCCTTTTTCAAATTGGGAATCGGGTGCCACGGCAATGGAGTCCTCGACATGGCCGTGCCGATTGTGAAATCGCACGGCCTTCCCGAAGACGGTAAGACCGTGGCACCCCAATTGGAAAAAGGCGATGGCCCTGCTGACGGAATCAGAAAGCCGGTCCTACGGGTTCGGACCGCTCAGTTTCAACAGCCTGTCCGCGAGTCGTTCGAAAACTTCGAGGGGAATCTGGTGTCCGCCGGAAAATGGGACGAACTCGACCTTGGCCCCGCCTCCGACCAGCAGGTCGCGTAGCCATTCTGCGGCTGAAAACGGCAGGAGGGGATCTGCTGTGCCGTGACTCAGTAATACGTTGAGTCCGGAATGCCGGGGCGCTCTCTCGAGCCATTCCTGTTCATTCAACAAAGTCCCGGACATGGCCACCAGAGCGGCCACATTCTGATCCAGTTGAAGTACCGTATCTGTTGCCAGCATGGCACCTTGCGAAAAACCACCCAGTACAAAACTTGAGATGGGAAGACTTGTCGTGTCGCGAATCAACCCCACGGTTTCCAGTAACAGTTCCCGTGATTCGACCAGACCATTCGGGCGATCCTGACGAAGATCCCGAAAACGTCCTGTAGCGGCCGCCAACTGCAGCTTGACCATGTCGATGTGCCACCACGCCCGGCCGCCAGGGACCCCGGATTCATCCAGTGACAATGGGGCTTCTGGGAAAATAAACTGAACCCGCGTCTGAAGTTCCGGAAATTGATCCAGCAGTTCTTCACCGATCGGAACCAAGTCGCCACCAGAGGCTCCAAACCCATGACAGAGCACCACCACTATTTGCGGAGTGGCGAGCGTTGGCGCTTCGACAATCCGGCACTTGAGCCGACCAATCATCTCGGTTCGGATTCGCAATCGATATCTCCCCGCTGAAAACACACAAGGTCTGTGATTTTCAGTGATTATGGATTGGTGATCGAGGAATCGCAATCAGGGTTTTCTGCTCGGGATCGCCGCATCGACTCACTCAATACATGGAGATTACGCGCTTTTCAGCACTTTTTGATGCGTCTTCAACAGTTTCCACCGATAGAATTTGGAATTGGCGAGGTGATATTCGAGAGAACTCACTGCACTTGATTCCGCTACGCGATTTCCCACCTGTTCGTTGCCTGTTTGGAGGGACCTTCCATGAACCGATCAGCGTCACGATTGCTTTGTGTCGGACTGATGTTCGCCATCCTGTTTGGATCGGTACCGGTTGCATCGGCCCGTTACAACTCGTCGGCCTTCCGTCGTTACATGCAGCAACAGCAAAAAGTCAATCAACAGATGATGCAGATGCAGCAGAAGGCCATGATGGCTCAGATGGCTCAAATGGCCGCCATCGAAAAACGGCGGAAAGAAATGCAAGCGGCAGCATCCAAGGCGCGCCACGATAAAGAAGAGCAGCATCGGCAGGACATGATCGCAAAACGCAAAGCTGCAAATGCTGCCAAGAGCACGGAAACTGCTGCAGAGAAGAAGTAGCCTGCTTTAATCGACAACTGCATAATGAGTTACGGAATCCCTGGCTCGGATCGACAAACGTCGTCCGGGCCATTTTCATAGGCGGGCGGATCCTCACCGACGCCGGGAATCGACTTCTCTACAGGACGGGATTCGCGCAATCAGCCAGTTTGTCTATACCACGAATGTTCGGCAGAAACTGCCGCTGTGGTTGCCTCAAACTGGGTCCGATCGGTGCTTGCCACAATTCCTGTTCGTCGCGTCCCCTGGTCGATCGTGCTGTGCATGATCGCGCTGATTGCGCTGGGGCTATCCGGCATCCGGCGGGCGGACACCCTGGATGAGCGTCCTGATCTGTTCTCGAAACAAGTAACGTGGGTGTTGCTCGCAGTGCCGGCGTTGATTGCGGCGCTGTGTGTCCCGTACCGCCATTGGAAGCCGGTCAGCTATTTCCTGTTCAGCCTCTCGTTGCCGCTGCTGATCCTGGTGCTGTTCATGCCCCGCCGAAATGGGGCGCGCTGTTGGATTCCACTGGGTTTTTTCGACATGCAGCCGTCCGAAATCGTCAAATTGACGTTTATCCTGGCATTGGCCCAGTACCTGATGTACCGCGACAATCATCGCAGGCTGATTGGACTGTGTGCTCCGTTCCTGTTCACCGCCCTGCCCCTGGTTCTGATTCTGATCGAACCGGATTTGGGCACGGCGATGTTGTTCGTACCGGTACTGTTTGCCATGTTGTTTGCCGCCGGTGCCCGCCCCCGGCACCTGGCATGCGTGGTGATGCTGGGGATTGTGTTGAGTCCGTTGTTCTGGACGAAAATGAGTGCCGAGCAGAAGTCTCGCGTGGTGGCCTTGTTCACCCAGGTGGACGGAGGACCGAATCCCAACGGCGACCGTTGGCACCAGCATCAGTCCAAGCTGGTGATTTCACTGGGGGGAATCTGGGGGAGTGAAGTCTCCGGCCAGAGGCTGGATGATGATGCGTATCGGCTGGAGGCGGCTCAGCAGGACTTTGTGTTCTGCATGGTGGCCGAACGTTGGGGGTGGGTGGGTGGTGCTTTGACGCTGGCCATCTATCTGATTTTGTACGGCCGCGGCCTGATGATTGCCGCGGCGACCCGCGAGCCGTTCGGTCGACTGATCGCAGTTGGAATCGTGGCGTTACTGGCCACGCAGACTGTGATCAATACGGCGATGACCGTGGGCTTGCTGCCTGTCGTGGGAATTACGCTGCCGTTGATGAGCTACGGCGGTTCCAGCCTGGTGATGACCGCGATCGCGCTGGGCCTGTTGATGAACGTGGGGATGCGGCCCGGCTATGAACTGACGCCGGATCCATTTCGGTTCCAGTAATTCCGTCCGCGTTGCCCGCAGGTGGTCCCAGCGGTTAAGCTACGGGTCGCCCTTGGGCCAGAACGCAAATTGCCGCTGAATTATTGACCCCGCAGGACCGAATATGTCGGCCGAAATCATCGCCGTGGGAACGGAACTGACCTCCGGCGCGAAACTGGATACGAACAGCCAATGGTTGAGCCTGGAGCTGGCCGAGGCGGGGATCCCGGTTCGAGCCCACTGTACAATCTGGGACGATCTGGACGAAATGGTGGCCGCAATTCGGACCGCCGCAGATCGTAGCGACGTCGTGTTGATTACGGGTGGCCTGGGCCCCACGCTTGACGATCTGACGCGTGAAGCACTGGCAAAGGTGTCCGGCAAGGAATTGGTGATGCATCCGCCATCGCTGGAGCACATCAAGACCATGTTCGCCCGCCGCAACCGGCCCATGCCCGAGCGAAATGTCACCCAGGCGATGTTTCCGGCAGGAGCCGAACCATTGCCAAATCCTCGAGGTACGGCTCCCGGCATCTGGATGACTCTGGAGCGTGAGGATGGTCGGCAATGCCGGATTGCAGCGATGCCGGGCGTGCCGAGCGAGATGAAGCAGATGTACCGTCAGCAGGTGGTCCCCCGGCTGGATGGCGGCGGGAAAGTGATCCGCCGCGCGCGGATCAATTGCTTTGGCGTCGGCGAATCGCAGGCGGAAGAAATGCTGGGTGAACTGACGGCCCGTGGCCGGGACCCGGACGTGGGAATCACCGTTCACGAAGCGACGATCACGCTGCGAATCACCGCCGAGGGTCTGAGTGCCGAAGAATGTCGTGATAAGATCGAGAAAACTCGAAATGCGATCATCAATCGGATGGGATCCTATGTGTTCGGTTCGGAGGACGAAGAGCTGGAGCACTCGGTGGTCCGGTTGCTCAACCAGCGCCGGGCGTCGCTGTCGACGGCGGAATCGGGAACCGGCGGGTTGTTGTCATACCGATTGACCGGCGTTTCAGGTTTCGACACCTGTTACAAGGGAGGAGTCGTCGCCCCCACGCATGCGGCGAAGCGTGACATGTTGTCCGTCGATCCCTTGTTGCTGCGCAGCTATGGTGACATCAGTTCCGAAGCGGCGGAAGCCATGGCGAAGGGGTGCCGCCACAAGTTCAGTACCAACTTCGCCCTGGCGATCACAGAATGGTCCGACTTCAAGGCGGATGATCCATTCGCGGCGGTTCCCGCCAGTTTCGTCGCGCTGGCCGGTCCGAAGGTGGTACAAGTTGAAAAGGTGCAGCATTTCGGCGATCCCGAAATCGCCAAGAGTCGCACCGCCAAAACCGCGATGAACCTGTTGCGGTTGCATCTGATCGGCGGTTAATTGCATTCCTTGCCCGGCAATCTACGGATTGCGCCAATTGACAATCTTCAGCCCTGGCACCCAGGCAAAGTGAACAGTGTTGCCCGTCACCAACACGCGTCCGTGGTGCAGGGCCAGGCAGCAATCATCAAGTCCGCGTCTATTGGAGCCAGACCTTGGCTCCTTCCGGTCACCCACAAATCCGCCGCTCGGTCCAAGATCTCGTCGAGGACCGGCAGGACCAGTGTGTTCTGGCAGATGTCTGGCAGCGGGCCAGTTGGGAGATCGCGTTCTTCTCCTTCAATCCGCGGAGCACTTCGTAACGGGAACTGGAAGAAATGGCGAACTGCCCATGCTGTGCGAGGTAGTCGGCCGCGTGCCTGATGGCATTCGCATTCTTTTGCTTAAGAACCTCGTTCAGAATGTCTGTGTCGAGCAGGGAAGCGTCCATGAGTCACTCGGAAGGTCGGCTCAAGTCAGCCCGCTGAAGGATCGTCTGTTCCATCGTAGCGATTTCGTCATCAGAGAGCCCCTCGTAGACATTGCACCAGCCAGGCAGTGCCGCAGTGCCATTGACTTTTGGGGAATCTGGAGCGGTACCAACAGGAACCTGCAGATTGACGATGTTGATCACGAGTTGCTGGTTTTCACTCAGAGAACGACCCAGCACATGTTCCAGCGACTGCCGGTCATGCACGTCGATCTCGCCAACATTGCGGATTACGGTTTCCATACCCGTAGTTTAACCCGTTCAGGGAGCGCCAGGCAATGTGAATCGGGCGGGGTGGCATGGTGGGGAGTGCAAGACGCACTTTGCGCGTCCGTTGTAATCGGATAGAGGTATTGTGAAGTGCGCCGGCGGGGTTGTCGGCGGTAAGTTGAATCATGCTTGTGATTTCTGGAATGGAGGCCACGGATGGCATTCAGGAAAGCTACGGTCAGTCCCGAGGTGCAGGAACGATTGGAGAAGGTGGCGGCGGAACTCCGAGTGCTGTTGTATGGTGAGGACGGGTTTCCAGAATGGGGAACGAAGTTTCGAGAAATCGAAGCGGAAGGAATGTCGGTTGGGTTGGAACTGGCACGGCTGGTCATGGAACAATCTGTCAGCGAGCAGGCCAAAGTGATCCCACAAGCGTCGCTTTCAGTTGAGGAAGATCTTGTGCTGGTCACGGGGGCCGAGGAAACGCCTCTGGAGACGGTCTGACCCCTTTTACCACGGACTGATAGGACGGCTAATGCCGCGTTGCCTTGTGCATACGGCGAGAGAGAAACTCGTGCAGGGCGACTTCCAGGGGCTGGTCGGTTCTCAGCAGTACGTAGTCCATGTGCAGATCACGGGCACCGCCGCGAATGGTTCTCAGGAAGGACTCGAATTCACGCTGGTATGCGGCCTTCAGGGATCGAGGTTCTGTGTGCTGGTCGCCCATCCCTTCCAGGCCTTTGAACAAGGTGGGGTCGATGAACGGGAAATCCTGTTCCGCCGGATCGATCACGTGCAACAGGACGACATCATGGCGACGATGACGGAAATGCTTTAACCCCAGCAGCAGTGAGGCCGGATCGTCGAACAGATCGCTCAAGATCACCACCAGCCCGCGACGTTTGATCCGTTCCGCCAGATCGTGCAGGATCGGGCCAATCGAGGTTTCGCCACGAGGCTGAGTTTCATCCAGCATGTGACACAGTTGCCTCAATTGAGCGGGCGTGCTGGCAGGTCGCAGCACGTGTCCGACCGCCGAATCAAACGTGGCCAGCCCGACGGCATCCTGCTGATGAATGATCAGATAGCCAAGCGCGGCCGCAACATGCTGCGCATATTCAAACTTGGAAAACGGGACCTTGTCGGATCGGTAGGACATGGATTCGCTGCTGTCCACCAGCAGGTGACAGGCGAAATTGGTTTCCTCGTCATACTGCTTCAGGTAGATCCGGTCGCTCTTGCCGAAGACTTTCCAGTCGACATACCGCAGATCATCCCCGGCAACATATTCGCGATGCTCGGCAAATTCGACGGAAAACCCGTGATACGGCGACTTGTGCAATCCGGAAACATAGCCCTCCACAATCAGCCGGGCCTTCAGTTCCAGGCCCTTGAGCTTGTTCAGTGTTTGTGGATCGAGCAGCGTTTTGAGCGGGTCCATGGATGCCAGCCAGTCGAAGTTCGGGGTCTGTCAGATTCCGCGTCCCTTGACGAGTCCGCTCAGTTGTTTGAATTCAGCCGCTTCCGCCGTTTCGGCCCATTCAAACAAGACCCCTTCGGCCGTGACCAGGGTGGCACCGCTGTAGGCCATCCGTTCGATGGCAGTCCGCTGGTCGATCTCGCGTCGCGAGGCGACCGCATCGACCACCACGTAGACCTGGTATCCGCATGAAAGTAGATTGAGGACCGTCTGCAGAATACAGACATGAGTTTCCATCCCCGCGACGACGATCTGAAAACGGTCGTCGTCGGCGTCGGCGGCCAAGGGCCAGCCGAGAGCCTCGACCGCGCTGAATCGCTTTTTGGCCGGTCGGTCGGCACAGAATGGCTGCAAGGTGGCGACCGTGGCACCCAACCCCTGGGGATACTGCTCGGTGATGGAGGTCGGAATCCCCAGCAATTGGGCACCTTCCGCCAGAAAGTGGCACGAGCGGATCAGCCGACTCCGAGTCTCCTCGGTCAGCGTGGGGACAAGTTTGTCCTGCACGTCCACGATCAGTAAACGACTGGCCGCACGGTGCAGCAATTCCGGGCTGCGAAGAGACTCTGTCGACATCGAATCATCCTGCTCAACGAACACAATTCTAACGACACCCAGAAGTAACGATCCGAAGTGGATTTGTCGACAGTGGACCACGAACCGACGATGCAGCCGAGTAGCCGCCGCGGGCCGCGGTGACGGTTCCGCCCCCAGGGAAGAGTGTTCACCACGGAGTCACGGGGATCACGGAGAGGGCCGCGAAGCCGAGTCTGGCCCCGATTGTTACTCAGGGAGCTTCCTTAGCAGTTGTCGGGCGCGGCTTTTCCAGCGGCCGGAGCGACGGGCGATGGCGGCCGGGCTGCCGTTGATGTCGTGCATCAAAGCCTGCAGGTGTTTGCGGGCTCCTTGAGTCTTCCCCTGGTCCGCGTACAGGGTGGCCAGCAGGTAGACCGCTTCGGGGTTCCGCCAGTTCTGAATGTGTTGCTCAAAATGCTCCGTGGCGGCGGACACATCACCCAGTTGCAGGACGGACTTGCCGTAGGCGAGTGAAACATCTCCAAACTTGTATTTCGGATCCTTGTCGAGGATTTGCCGTGTCCATCGGCGGACATCTGCGGGGCGCTTCTGCAGTGCCGCGACCTGAGCGGCGCCCCACAAGGCGGGCAGGTTTTGAGGCTCCTTGGCCAGGGCGCGGTCATAGGCACTGGCCGCCTGATCCAACTGACCCACGTCACGCAGTGCATCACCCCACAGGATGAATTGATGAGGATTGCCGATCTGGACGGCTGCCGTTTCGAGCCGCGACAGTTCGCGTCCACGCGTCCACCGACGCAGAAAACCGGGGACTTGATGGTCGGACGCGGGGAGATACCGGACGACAAAATAAACAATCGGGCCGACGCCCGGCACGATAATCATCACCCACAGCCAGAAAAAGCGGTCTGGTTCGGATCGCAGGCAGTGCACGAGCATCCAAAACCAGAAGCCTGTATAGACCAGCCATAGCAGACTCATACCGCCGCCAACCAGTTCGTCAAACACCGGGTTCCCGCGATAAGGGGAGAGTTGCGCCAGGATTCCCAGCGATTCGATGCTTGCCAACGGAGCCAGCCAGGTCATGGCAGTTTTCCCGCAAATGCTGGACGAATGTTTCCGAAGGCGGGTGCCTCCTCAGGTTCCGCCGAACCGACGCAGAATGATTCTGAGGATGTATCGAAGTGAAGATCGGTTCGGCAACTGCGTCACAGCTTACTCGACAGCGGACAGTTCCAACAAATGTCGGAAGGCCGGATCGTTTCGGAGCGAATCAAAATCGGTCTCGCCGGGGATCAGCTTTGCCAGGCTGCAATCCATCCGCAGCGCCCGTCCCAGCCACGAAAGTGCCTGCTCCAGGTTGCGATCCAGCGCGTAGTAACAGGCCAGATTGTACAGGACGACCGAGACATCCGGATGGTGCTGGTAGGCCTGACGCATGGATTCGATCGACCGATCCAGGCGGTCAATCCACTTGTAGCACCAGGCCATTCCCATGAGTGCATCCAGACTCTCGGGCTCCAATTCCAGCGCCTGTTGAAAGCACACCAGAGCCTGATCGTGTTCGAGCTTAGCGCGCATCCCCGCGCAAGAGCAGGCATTTGTACGCGGAATGACCAGGGTCAGAAACCTGCTTCAGGGCCTGCAGGGCATGATCGGGCATTCCCAGCGACAGGTAGCCTTCGGCCGCCAGCAACTGTTTCTGCCTTCTTTTCTCGGTGTTGAAGGGCATGAATTCAATTCCGCCGAGCGGGCATCGCAGTTTGTCACCCTGACACAGGGTTGGATGAAGGAAAGATCCTACTGCTTGGGGAGCTTGATGTCCTTGTTGTCGTAACGGGGATCCCAGTAGGACTCGACGAACTTCATACCAAACCCGTGCGAGGCTTCCCATTGAGCACGCCGCGCCCAGGGAGTGCGCGGGTGGCTGTTCATGACCGCGGTGAATTCCGCCTTGGCCTGCTCATTCTGCTTCTTCAACTCCGCCAGATCCACGTTGGTGGCCCGCACCTGTTCTTTGTCGGGTTCCAAAAGTTCCTGCACGCGGTGAATGTCCCAGTAGTTTTTCTTGGGGTCTTTGACGGTCGGCTTGTTCTTCTGGTGGGCATCCAGCGACAGCAACAACTGGAACAAGCGGACGCGGTAGGCCAGGCATTGAGCGTGCATCAGATCATAGTTGGCGCGCCAGCGTTCGGACGGTTCCCGGTCGCGGAGCTTCTTGACGGAATCCAGCACCTTGACCGCTTCGTTCAACAGGCCCATCGCACGCAGGGCTCGATCAAATGTCACCTTGCCCTGGGTCGCGAACTGGGCAAAATCCAGGCTGTATCGATGTTCCTGCATGTTCAACTGCTTGTCGAGATGCGGATTCAGCGTCACGATGACACGCCACTGGGCATCCCGGAACTTGCTCGAATCCCGTTCTTTGGCGTACGACATTCGCGAACTGAGATCGGGCAGGTATTCCTTCATGTCCAGCAATTCGAATTTGCGATCTTCCAGCGATCCGGCTCCGGCCAGATTGTCCTCCTTGCCGGGCAACATGAAGAAGATCCCCCCGGTCTGCTTGGCAATGCGGACCTGCTCGTACGGACCAAACCCACTCGAAAACACGTCCCAGCGACCGTGCAATCCATCGAACTGCAGGCATTCTGGAAACGGTGTTTCCGGACCGCGATTGATCTGCAGCCAGTGCGTCAACTTGAATTGAGGATCCACCCACCGAATCCGCGCGTACGGATAACCGAAGACCGAGTAATGTCCGAGCACATAGACTGGACTATCGGCACTCTTGCAGCGCTGAATCGTTTCCTCCACATGCTCGCCATCGTCACCGGATTCATCGGTGACGACAATCACCACCAGTTTGCGCTTGGCCCGGATGGCACCGGCACCGTACTTCTGGAGTGCCGCGTTGATGGCGCCGCAGGTGTTCTCCAAGCCGCTTTCGTCGACCTTGATTTTGTCGATCGCCGCCTTGATGTCTTCGACATTCGCGGTCGGCTTGAGCGTGTGCTCGTTGATGCCCTTGCCAAAACTCATCACGGTGGTGAGCAGGATTTCGTCGGAAGCCTTGAGCTTGGAGTCCGTTTTCTGAACCAGTCCCAGTTCCTCATAGACCTTGTGGAACCGCTCGCGAATTTCTTTCTGATCGTCGGTCATGCTCTCAGATTCGTCAAACAGCCAGACGACATGCACCTTGGATTCGCGCATCAGGCGCACCAGTTCCTGAGTCATCTGGCCCAGGGCTGCTCCATACCCTTCGACCACTCGGCCCACGTCACCCGTTACCTGGCCGGTCCCCAGGTCCGTGCTGATGATGTTCAGTCCCGGAACCGTCATGGCTCCGATATTGACCTTCACATCGGGTTCGCGCAAGCTGGGGGCGTCGTCCACTTTTTGAGTGGCCACCACAGGCCCGGCAGTCCCTCCGGTGCCGGTCATTCCCGCCGCCGTGGAACCCGCCACGTAATTGACCACCTCTGCCGCGACGGTGGATTGTTCGACTTCCTGAGTGAACTCCTCGTGCACGCGTTCCTCGTCAAAGACCGTGTCCAGCACCATCTGGAGGTTGTCCAGTGGTCCTTTGAACACGATCAGCGACAGCGCAATCAACAGCACCACGTGTATGCCGAGGGAAATGCCCAGTCCAAGAGTAGCATCGCGATTGATCTTCATGGGTCACCGATCGCCGAAGAACTGAGTCCGATGAAGCGGACCAATGATGGAAAAAACGGCAACAGGATGTTACGAAAAACCCCTTGCGAGATCCTCCTGCAAGGGGCCACGAACATCACATGAAACTGCAACTTTCGGATGGGCGAAGATCCGTCCTCGTCCGCTGGCTGTTCAGATGTCTCGTCGCTTGGGATCGTCGGTGATCATGACCTTCTTCTTCTTCTTGGTCAGAGGGTCTTCGACTTCAAGAAACTTCGGTCCTGGTTTGTTCTTGCCATTCCCCATTCCGCCGCCATTGGGATCGTAATGGGATTCCCGCCACTTCCAGCCCATCGGGATCCCGTATTCCTTTTCCGCGAACTGCTGCCACGGCGTTCCCGGGTGATCGTCAATCACTCGCTTCAGGTATTCGGCGGCCTTGGTGGCCAGTTTTTTGGTGGTAGCCCCCGAATTGATTTCACTGGATGGCTCCAGTTTCCACTGGTTGCTCCCGGGCTTCTCGAATTTGCGGGGCGAACTCTTCATTTCGGCGAGCATCATGTTGTAGCCATAACTGCGAGCCTGCAGTGCCAGAACGCGACCCATGGCCAGATCGAAGCCCGCCTTGGACCGGGCGTCCTTGATCTTGGCGCGATCCTTTTCGCCGGGTTCCAGCAGCAACTTCAGTTGATTGATCTTGTATTCAAATTCGACGATCGACTTCTGAGCTTCCGTGATCGCCACGCGCAACACGTTGTCGTTTTCGGCAGGAAAGTCCAGACGGGGCAGCGGAACGTTTTCCACTTTCAGCAGGCGGGCAACGTCACGCAGGACACTCTTCGCCTTGTTATCGTTGAATTCCCGGTCAATCATCGGGATGGGGCGATAATCGGGCGCATAGTTTCGCATGACTTGCGGATCAAAGTTGCGGCCCCGACCTTCGCTGGCGATCAGGTACAGGCCGTTTGTTTCGGCACACAGGCGAGTCAGGGCGTAGGGGCCGTACCCGGACGACATATTCTGCAGTTCGTAATCGTTGGTCCCCCAATAGGCCAGCCGCAACGTCTCGGGGTACAGTGTTTCCGGACCTCTGTGCATGACCCCGATGACCGTTTCACCGCTTTCCAGCGTGAAGGGGGCTTCGGTGGTTTCGCGACCAAACGGCGCAGCGTCACCGACGCAATAGCAACGCATCCCGTATCGTTTGGTCGAGGCGATCGCAGTTTCCAGGAACTGAGGGGCATCGGAACCTGCTTCGTCCGTCACGATAATAATCATGATGTCACGATGCATTTCCGTGCGGTACTTCTGGAAATGCCTGGCGACCTGCGTCACCGCGGCAAACGTGTTTTCGTTCCCCGAAGCTTCTGATTTGATCCCATGGACCGTCTTGACAAGTTCCGCCGTGTCATCGATCGGGTCCTTGGTCAAAATGTTCGTCCGCTCGCCAAACACCGCGACAGCGCTCTTCAGCGCCTTGTCGGAATTGACGTTCAGGGCGTTCAGTTGCTTGTACACGTTTTCGACACGGTCAGCGATCACCGCGCGCCGACCGGACAGGGATGGAGAGACATCAAACAGCCAGACGACCAGGGTCTTCTTTTCACGCAGCGAATTGGCAATTTCCCAAGCCAGACGATCGACGGCACCTTCGACGCCACCGGGATGTTCGGTGGCACCCGTGGTTGCCACGGACGCCAGGACATCGGCCTTGGCGGGTTGCGACAGTTCCTCGGTGGGCAGATTGGGAACTTCCAGATCTTCGGCGATCGTTTGTTCAATCTGCTCTTGCGGATCTTTGGAAATCTGCATCGCGGCCTCTTGCGACGAGGCAAACGAATTGATGTCACTGTCACTACCCAACTGGTCCGACGTCGTCGAATCCAACTTGTAACTCGTTGGATCTTCGTCGTTTTCCATCTCGCTGGTGATCGTGGTGAACACCTGCAATTGACTGGAAAACTTGATCATGCCCAGTGCAGCCAGCAGGATCACATGGAGCGCCAGGCTCGCTCCAAACGCCATCTGCAGCGTCCGGGAGACTTTGTTGCTCTCGATCTCCATCTCGAAGACTTCGGGTTCACTGGCACGAAGATTAGCGCTCACGATGAATTCCTCGCAGATCGGCCTGGAGTTGGTCCCTGTTCAGACATCAGAACTGACCGACCGCAAACCGGGGATTCCGCCGATATTGGAGTCTACCCATTTGAAAACAACGTTGCAAACTGCAGTTTTAATCCCATCCGACAAACGTGGATCATTACCGACATGGTTCAGTTCAGACTCGTTTGGGAACTGAACAGTTCCCAAAAACTGCTTTCGGTTCATTCTGGACGGTGATTCTGGTACCTATTTATCACCCCAAAATCGCATAAAACCTTCGCCTGCTTTCGGAAAAGATTAGTTCGTAAATCGGGATTCGACCGCGATGAAACACCGGCGAACGGCAAGAGTTCTTCGGGCGACTCGTGCAGTATTCGCCAAAAAAAATCGCAAACTCTTTTATTGAATGGAGTTACGTATAATCCAAACAAAGGTAACATCGAGAAACGAAATCGAAACCACGAAACGGAACCGGAATCCCCCACCGTGACCGTTCAACTGCAGAAAAGCCCGCATTTCCTTACAATAATTGAGGTTCTGGCATGGAACTGGTCACAGCAGAGATTGAAGGAGCCGGCGGGGTTCGGCTGCTGGTCCGGGATCACCGCCCCGCGGGTCGCTGGTCCCGGACATTCCTTTGCGTTCATGGATTGGGCGAACATGGCGGGCGGTATGAACACTTTTCTGAGTGGCTGGTCGAGCGAGGCATCCGGGTGATCATGGGTGATCTGCGTGGCCACGGTCGATCTGCTGGAACACGCACCCACGTCCTGTCGTTTGACGAATACCCGGCGGATCTGGGTTTGCTCTGGCGGCATTTTCAGCTCGAAAAGCCGTCCACAGTCGTGTTTGGGCACAGCATGGGCGGGTTGATTGCCGTGCGGGCCGTCCAGACGGGAGCCGTCGACCCTGAGGCGCTGATCCTGACTTCACCGTTGCTGGGCCTGAAATTGCGTGTCAGCCCGTTGAAGCGTCTGTTGGGAAAATTACTGGTCCGCTTCCTGCCGGAAACACGTTTTCGAAACGGGCTCGATCCCCGCAACATGACGCGTGACCCCCGGTTCGCCGAAGAACGTCGCAACGACCCACTCATTGTCCGGACCGTTACCGCCAGTTGGTTTTTTGCGATGCAGCGTGCAATCCTGCAGGCCCACCGCGATGTCGCCAGGATTTCGATCCCCATCCTGGCGTTTCGCGGGATGGCCGACGAGACGACGGATGGGGACGTGCTGTCGACCTGGCTGAGTCGCACCAAATCGTCCGTCTGTGATCTGGTGTCTCTGCCAACTCACGTCCACGAGGTGTTCCACGAATCGGACTGGCGGGATTCCATGGATCGCATGATGCAATGGTTGGATCAAATCAAAACCCCGACACTCTGAATCCGAATTGAAAACGGGCCGTGAACTCGTTCTTGTAGTTGGAGTCCATCGGAGACTGGGACCCGACAGAATTGTCCCTGGAATGTGCAGTGATCGGCGGCGTGCGGAAAAGGGGTGTTGATGTCGAAAGTCGTACCGGCCACGATGCCACGACGACCGCGCTGGTACTCGTCGATCCCCGCGCTGATGGTGGCACTGGTCCTGGGGCTGGGCTATTCCCGCTGGACGGTCGGAATGACACTGGCGTCGCGCATCATGTTTCGCGCCGTGGTCGTTCTGTTCGCCGTCATCGGAGTCTTCCAGATCGCTTCGGCCCTGTCACCGACGCGGGGGACGCTTGCCACCCCCGGCTTTGGAAAGCATCGGATGGTGGTGCCCGTCGAAGGGATCGTCTACCTGACAATCATGTTCGCGCTTTTTACCGGTGCCATGCTGACCAAGTCGAACATGTTGCTGCTGGTGTTCGCTCTGATGGCGGGTCCCTTTGTCATCAATGGCTGGATGACATTTGGCATGCTGCAGTCCGCACGAGTCACCCGAACCGCCCCGCCACGGGCGATGGTGGGTGAACTGTTCAACGTGGAACTGATGCTGTCGAACAGCCGTCCCCTGATGTCCATCTGGATCATGTCCGTTCGTGATACGATCCAGCACGCGTACGAAAACCTGACGGCGGTCGTCCTGTTTGCCCGCGTGGCACCGCGTTCGTCACAAGTCGGTCATTACCAGTTGAAGCTGATGCGTCGCGGTCGATATCAACTGGGGCCGCTGCTGACGTATTCCCGCTTTCCACTGGGGTTGGTTGAACGGAGCCGGTTGTTTCCCCTGGCGGGCGAAGTCCTGATCTATCCCAGGATTGGACGGCTGGGGGCGGCCTGGCGACGGCGCTGGCTGGGTGCCACCGAACTGGTGGCCCGACCGCAGCCGCAGGCCGGCGTCTTTCACGACGAGTTCCATCGACTGCGTGAGTTTCGGACGGGTGACAATCCACGCGACATCCATTGGCGCACCTCCGCCCGCCGCGGGGAGCTGATCCTGCGGGAATACCAGCAGAATCGGGATTTCAACCTGTCAATCATCCTGGACCTGTGGCAGCCCGACTCGGCTCGTAAGGAAGAATCCCGACTGATCGAGCAGGCGCTCAGTTTTGCCGCCACAGCCATTGTTGAGCATGGTCGCGGTTGTCGGGATGCCATCCTGACATTGTCGGCGTCCGGTGCAACGACGTTCCGGTGGCAGGGACAGGGAACGTCCGCCAGCCTGGAATCTCTGTTCGACGGCCTGGCCGTGATGAATGCCGGTCCCGCCCGCGACACGATGTCCCTGGTGGATGATGTGGTGTATCGGTCGTCCAATTCGACTCAGATCGTATTGCTGACCACGCGCTCGGCCGGTGATCCGAATCCGCTGCCAATTCACAACCCGCGTATCGACATGATTTGTCTGCCGGACATCGATTTTGAACGAGCGCTGATTTTTGAAGAGCCCCTGGAACCGGTCCCGGACACGCCAACGGTCGTGAGCCGCGAATCACAGGTGTCCCTGGGAATGGAAACGTGATGGAATGAACCTCGCCAGCGCCTTCAAACTCAGCCTGTATTCTGTCACCGCCCTGGCAGGTTGGATCCTGGGTGCGGCCGAGGAGGGCTGGATTCCGTACGGTTCGCTGTTGGCGGTGCTGGTTGGATACATCTGGTCTGAGGCGGAAACGGATGACAATCACTCACGGGGGATGAGCGACCTGCTCGCGTCGTTCCTGGGTTTCGTGGCACTGTGTGCCTCGACCGCAGAGTTCTTCAGTGAAAACGTCGAAGGTCGGCTATTGTCGGGGACGCACCTGGTCGTTTACCTGACGTGGATCGTGCTGCTGCAGCGCAAGACAAACCGCCGATACTGGCTGCTGATGGCACTCAGCATCCTGCAGATCGCAGTCGGGGCAGTCCTCATCGGCGGCCTGACGACCGCCTGGTTCGGCGCCGCCGCGGTCGTGTATGTCTTCGGTGCCGTCTGGACGCTGTCGGTCTTTACGCTGTACCGTTCCGCGGCGGAGTTTTCCCCCACCACGACGATGATCGCCGGAACTGCGAATCCTGCAGAAAGTGCGGCATTCGGTACTGTCCAGAATGAAAGTGGCGCGGCCTGGATTACAACTCCGTTTGTCTCAGGAGTGGCCTTCACCAGTGCCTCGGGTCTATTTATCAGTGCCTTGTTTTTCCTGCTGATCCCGCGTGTCTGGATTCCCACATCGGGTGCGCTGGCCAGTGACGATGTTCCCTCGGCAATCCGTTCTCCGCATTCCGCATTCGCGACTGAAGTTCGCCTGGGCGACATCGGCTCGATCCTGGAAAGCCTGGATCCGGTTCTGCAATTGCAACTGCACACTCCCGATCATCAACCGCTTTCACCGCAGGTTTACGCCGAGCAACTGGGCTATGCCGAACCGCTGTTTCGCGGGACGGCGCTCTCGATTTACGAGGAAGCACGCTGGAAAATTGATCCACATGGAGTGCGTCCCACCAAATTGATTCCATATTCCCCCGGAACGATGGTCCGACAGGATATTCGACTTGAATACGTCGGAACCGATGCCTTGTTTTGCCTGGGAACGCCGTTGGGGATCATCGATCATGAAGGAAAGGCCGCTGGCGGTCTGCAACCATTTACAGGATTGATTACCCGTTACCCGACGATGAGTCCTCGGGGTTCCGTCCGCTATTCTGTCTTCTCGGAAAACCCGAAGCCTGACCGGCCGTCAGACGGCAGCGTCCGTGTGAATTCGATGATCCGTTCACAATCGCTGTATCTGCAATATGTGGCTCGGAATAAGCATCTTCCCGACGGGCTGTCGCGATTGCAGGAACTGGCCCGCAAGATCGTCAGCGACCATGAACACAATCACAAGCTGACACAGTTGCAGGCTGCTCGCGAGATTGAAATCTATCTGCGGGAAAGCGGCCGCTATTCCTACTCGCTCAGCCTGGCGGTCACGGACCCGAAGATCGATCCTGTCGAAGATTTCCTGTTCAACCGCAAGCAGGGTCATTGCGAATACTTTGCGTCGGCACTGGTGCTGATGTTGCGATCGATTGATATTCCCGCCCGTCTGGTCACGGGGTTCAAGGGGGGGAATTACGACGTATCGACTCATACACTGCACGTCCAGCAGCGGCACGCCCATGCCTGGTGCGAGGCCTGGATCGATCAGGGCTGGGTCACACTGGATGCCACTCCAGCGGATGAACGAACCGCCAGCGTGGAAAGTGTCTTGTCCAAGCGTTCCCTGTGGAGCGACATGCGAACGCAACTGGCAGGACTCTGGGCAGACAACGTGGTCAACATTTCCCTGGAAAAGCAGGAGGAAGTGTTTTACCGGCCGATCCGTGAATTCATTGCGTCCATCGGCAGGATGGAAGTCTGGAAGTCTCCCCGGGCCGGGTTCGTCTCGTTCCTGAAGCTGCTGGTCAGTCCGCGTCAGTGGCTTAGTCCTCAAGGAGCAGGGGCCCTGTTCGTAACGATTGCCTCGGCCTGGCTCGCTGTTCGTTTCCTGAAACGGTTCCGCTGGTCGGTCTGGCGGCGCACACCAGACCTGACGGACAATCACCCCATTGTCGAATTCTACGAGCGGTTTGTGCGCCTGATGCAGTCGCTGAACCTGCAGCGTGAAGAGGCTCAGACACAGCACGAGTTCGCTCAAGTCGCTACTGCCGTTCTCCAGCCAAAACTGGAACTGGTTGGCCTGACCTGCGGCCCGACCGAGATCGCCGACCTGTTTTATCAGGTCCGCTTTGGTGACCGTGAACTTCCTGCCGATGAGTCGCGGCGCATCGAAGAGATGCTGAATGGAATGGAACAGGCGCTCAATTCACGCGGTGCGTAACGAGCCGTCATAAAGACAAACGCCAGCCGAGTGAACTCTGCTGGCGTTCTTGAATGATCGAAGGCAGGTATCAGCCTCAGGAGGCTGCTGCTTCGGTGGCTGGGGGCGTTGGAGCGGCCGACAGCTTGTTGATCAACTTTGTCAGACGCGACTTGTCACGTGCGGCCTTGTTCGGATGAATCAGATGCTTGGCA
The DNA here is from genome assembly GCA_018242525.1 of Planctomycetota bacterium. GTDB lineage: Bacteria > Planctomycetota > Planctomycetia > Planctomycetales > Planctomycetaceae > Schlesneria. The sequence continues at coordinate 332,177 of JAFEBS010000017.1, forward strand.
GCAGATTGATCCAGCTTCTTGATCGCCAGATGCAGCGCGGTCTTGGCTTCGTCCAGCGAATGGGTTCCACCGGGAACGGCCGCAGCGGTCGCACGCACCTTCTTCACAGTCGTTCGCAGGGCGGATCGTTGATGACGATTTCGCACTCGGCGACGTTCCATTTTTCGCAGGGCACGAGCGGCGCTTTCAGTGTTTGGCATGAATAAGCAACCAAAGAGCAAAAACCAATGGGCAGCGGTCAAAACACAACCCCCACGGAAACCGCCGTTCCGCGCAGGGTCGAGCAGTATAACTTCCTGAATGCGAGGTTGCCAGTCATCCGGACCGACTGGCGCAAAATGATCGCAAAGCTTTAATTGCAAGACAGATACAACACATCAATTGATTAGTCATCCGCCTGATCACCGTCTTTAATGACGAATCGAGCCTTCAGCCGGGCGATTTCGGTCGCCAGTCCCGCCGTCTTGACGCTTCGCAGGACTTCGTCGAACTCCTTGTAGGCCGCTGGAGCTTCGTCTTTCGGGTACGTGCGGCAGTTGGTCAGGATGTCGGCCGCGTCGAATGACTGGTCGACCACATTCTGATCCAGTTCTCGGATCGCCTGCTTGCGCCCGAGTGCTCGGCCGGCGCCGTGGTTCACGCTGTAGCAACTGATCGAGGCACCCGGATCTGCCACCATCACACTCGATCCCGCCTGTGGATTTCCGGGCAACAGGATCGGATGTCCGGTACTTTCGTATCGGGTTCCCTTGAGGGCGTGATGTCCCGCCGGGAACGCACGCGTTGATCCCTTGCGATGCACCCACGCCTGCCGGTTGTCGACGATCTCCTTCCGCGCGATGTTGTGGCTGATGAAATACACCAGTTCTCCGGTCACACCAGGAATCACTTCCTGAAACGCCTCCAGCACCAGCGCGTTGATCAGCAGGTGATTGATCGTGGCAAAGTTGGCTCCCAGCGCCATGTCGTCCAGGTACGCGTTTGCCTCGTGAGTCCCCAAGGGGGCGTAGACCAGTTCCCGATCCTGACCCGGCAGGGGGATGTCCCACTGAGCGAACTTGTGCTGCAGGGATTTGAACTGACCGGATGCCAGATTGTGCCCGATCCCGCGGGATCCGCAGTGCGACAGAAATGCCACGCAGCCGTCTTTCATTCCAAAGACGTCCGCCGCCTGACGGGCACGATCGTTGTCTTCGACATGCACGACTTCGCATTCTCCGAAATGGTTCCCACCACCGTAGGAACCGAGCTGGCAGATCTTGTCGGCAAAGTTGCGGAAGAAGCCGTGATCCAGGTGCTTCTGCAGGCGGATGGCCAGGGTGTCACGCGTGTCATCGTGGCCCAAATGGAACGCGTCTTCACACCGGTCGGCCCATTCAGGAGGAATCCCCACCGCCTGGCAGACCTCGGCCGATGCCCCTTCGATCAGGACTCGACGTCCCAACTCTTCAGCAATATGCCGTGACTTCTTCGCAGACCGTTGGCCGCGACCGGCTCCCGTCGGAGTCCGTTCGCAGATGGCATTGATCAGAGCGCGTCGGACTGGCCGGTCGATGATGGCATCGGCAGGCAGATCGAGTTGCAGCAGGCTCATCGAGCACTTGATGTCGACACCGACCGGTCCGGGGTAGATATGGGTGGGCGAAACCATCACGCATCCCACGGGGGCTCCGTATCCGCAATGTCCGTCCGGGTTCAACACCAGGTCGGTGACACCCGGAGCCAGTCGCGAATTGATCGCCTGCTGCAGGCAGCCTTCGTCAAACGTGTCACGAATGGCCTGGGTCCCGATCACGGTCACGGGCTTCGTATGGCCGTTCGTTGGCAGAATCCCGGTCGCTTCGTCCGTGGCGATGATTTGCGGTGGCATGATGCAGTCCAGTCAGTCAGGGGGACACAAGTTTGCGATTGAAAACAAGCAGAAAAAAGAATCCAGCACGGCGACAAGTGTTGAAGAAACGTTTCGTGCTCTACCACTGAGCTACGGCCCCCGAAAGTGTCTCAGGACTCGAAGAGTTCTGAAACCATTGGAGCCAGTGGGACTCGAACCCACGACCACGCGGTCCAAAACCATGTAGTTCCCTCGGCATTCGTCGTGCTGAATTCCATTGTTGTGGGAAATGCCCGTTGGAACACACGCCGTCGACAAGTTTTGTGGAGAGTTCCCGTTGGTACGGGGTGGGGTTCGACGCCCACTGAAACATGTACTCCCCACGGCATTCGACGAAGTGTCTTCCGGTTATCCAAACAACAGATGGACAAGGTCTTGTTGAGACACCAACATTGGGAAAATGTAGTCTCAACGGCATTCCATCTGTCGCAGTGCCCCACCGAGGAATCGAACCTCGACCGACAGTTTCGAAGACTGTCATGCCTCCATCACACCCGCAGGGCCTGTTCATTCACTGTTCAAAAACAACATCTGGACAAGGGTTGTGCAGAGACGCCTTCACCTGCTCTACCGGATTGAGCTACACGCCCCTTGCGAGACGTGGCGGGATTTGAACCCGCAACCAGGTGATTAACATGTAGTCCCGGCGGCATTCCAGGTGTTGTGCGAGGTGGGGCGGTCGTTCGACCGCCCCACGGACTATTCGTTTCGATCAGATTGTCATGCGTTCGATTTCGCGAACCCAATGATCCTGCGTAAACCGATTGGCAGCAACATCGGCGATCAACCCGAAGACTTGATCACTGAATCCACCGACGTTGATGATGTCCGGTCGTTCCACCGCTTGAGTCGTCTCGTGCGGTTGAATATCGATGCAGACCATCTTCGCCTGCGGGTTCCGCTGCTTGTACACGGCCCACTGCTTCATCGTCTCGGTCGCACCGCCGCCGAAGCGGCCATAGTTTGGCGAGTCGACCCAGGATTCGTTGTCTGACACATACACGATCAGATCTCCCATCGCACGCCGCCGGTTCAGTTCCTCCAGCGGTGCGCTGCAGTTGGTTCCCCCGCACGGCAATGACGACAGCCGCTGGGCGTTCGTCATGACCGAATCACGCGGATTCAATGAGCAGTTCACCACTTTGGACTCGAACGGCAGCACTTCGGCCTGAGGGTTCTTGCGCAGCAGGGCTGCAGCGACCAGGGCCGCCACATCAATGCAACGCACCCTGGTGGTTGAACCTTCACGCACACCCGTAATCGGCGATCGCATCGAACCAGACACATCCGGACAGACATAAACCTGTCCTTCGATGTTCGGCACATTTTCGATCGAGATTTCCATTGCATCCTGCAACGCTTCGCGGATCGGTCGCGGGACTGATCCCTCGGTGTTCACGTAGGCTGCCAGCAACTGGTACGGCAACACACGCGAACGGGCGATCTGCTCACGATCCCGCAAGCGGTTCGCGATCAGGGAGAACATCTCCTGGCTTTCGAACACCCCATGTCGCTCGAACGTGTTCAGGTTCATGCGGGTGGTCTGCCACGTGGCGTTCCGGGCAACCTGGCACCAGTCCTGCTTCGTCAACGGCAAGCCGGTCAAAAGCTGAAATGGTACGTCCGGCACAGCGACCTTGCCGGGGTTGGTGTTCCGCAGGAACTTCTCGTACAGACGAACCAGTTCCGGCAACGCCGCCTTGTCGTGTTCGCGGCCGATCAGGTACCCGAAGAGGGCCGCCCGCTGTGGGGTCGTCGGCTTCGGATGCACCATCTTGATCACGTCCGCCAGCGACGGCGAATTTCCCACTGACCCCACGAACAATTGGTCGTCCGTGCGCGACTCGATCCACTGACAGACCAGCCGCTTCGGCAACGTTCCCAGCGACTTGCGGCCAGTCACACCGGAACGCATGATCTGAACGAAGTTTCGCAGCATCTTCGGGCTGTCGATCACGCGATCGAAGATCTCGGCCATCAGGCCGGGGCCTTTCACCGACAGGATTGCACACAGCAGGGCGGGCATGTCCTTCATCTGGTTTCGCTGCCGGGCATACAAGGCGGTTCGGGCGATGAACTCAGGAGCAATGTTGTTGCACAGAGTCAGGACTCGGTCCAGTTGTTCTTCACCGCTGGCGTAAAAGGTGCTGTTGAAGCAGCCGGTGCTGGCAAACTGAGCCAGGGCCTGCTGCGGTGACCGCTGATACGCTCGACCTCCCGCTTCGTTCTGAGCGGTCGCCTGCGGTAACAGTCGTCCAGCAATCGTCTGGAACAGGGTCTTGTTGGCCATCGTTGTCTCCCTCGTATTGGGTTTGACCGGTGAATTGCATTTGACGATTTCGGTAAAAAGCACGCACTGTGCCAGAGGCAGACTCTTCCGGAATCGCTCGCGAAAGGCCTTGAAACCGCTTGTTTTCCAGGGGTTCTCGAAAACGGATCATTTTTGACGTGGCAGAGAAGCGATATTGTGATATCGTAGTTTATCTTTTGGGATCGTTCGTTCGCGGAGCCAGGATCGCAGTGACCGCTGCCACAGCACGTCCGACCGTCGTGATTGGGATTCTGGGCACCCTGCTTGATCGCGGCCGTGCGAATCTGGATCGGTGGCAGCAGTGGCGGCCGACGGTCGCCGTCTGCCAGCACGAAGATTTGCTGATCACGCGACTGGAGCTGTTTCATGAAATCCGCGAGGCAGACCTGGCTCGCCGCGTGGTCGCCGACATCGCAACGGTCTCTCCCGAGACCACGGTGCAATTGCACGAGTTGACCCTGAAAGATCCCTGGGACTTTGAAGAGGTCTTCGGGCAACTTCACGACTTCGCCCGGCGGTATCCATTCGCGACCGACGACGAGGATTACCTGATCCACATCACGACTGGGACTCACGTGGAACAGATCTGCCTGTTCCTGCTGGCCGAATCGCGACATTTGCCCGGTCGATTGCTGCAGTCGTCGCCACCGCCCCGTCAGCAGCCCGGCGGAGGCGGTTACCGGATCATTGACCTGGACCTTTCTCGCTACGACGCTCTGGCGACTCGCTTCTCCACGGAACGCCAGGAGGGACTCGAGTTTTTGAAGTCCGGAATCGCAACCCAGAGCCGTGCCTTCAACACATTGATTGAGCGGATCGAACGCGTGGCGATTGCCAGCACGTCACCGCTGTTGCTGACCGGACCGACCGGAGCAGGCAAGTCGCACCTGGCCCGGCGGATCTATGAACTGAAACGCCGCCGCGAACAGTTGCAGGGTGCATTCGTCGAAGTCAACTGCGCGACACTGCGCGGCGATCAGGCGATGTCCGCGTTGTTCGGACATACCAAGGGGGCGTTTACGGGAGCCACCACGGCACGCCCCGGACTGCTGAAAGCGGCCGATGGCGGCTTGCTGTTCCTGGATGAGATCGGGGAACTCGGCCCGGACGAACAGGCGATGCTGTTGCGGGCCGTCGAAGATCATCGGTTCTTACCCGTGGGTGCCGATCGCGACGTCGACAGCGATTTTCAATTGATTGCCGGAACCAACCGCGATCTACAGGTGGAAGTCGGCCGTGGATCATTTCGCGAAGACCTGCTGGCCCGCATCAACCTGTGGCAGTTCCAACTTCCCGGTCTGGCTGAGCGAAAGGAAGACATTGAGCCGAATCTGGACTACGAACTGGAACGATACTCCGCAACTACGGGACGCAAGGTGACCATGAACAAGGAAGCACGGTCTTGCTTCCTGAACTTTGCCCGATCTGCCGACGCCGCGTGGTCGGCAAATTTCCGCGATCTGGGAGCCGCAGTCACGCGGATGGCCACGTTGGCCGCCCGGGGACGAATTGCCGTTGATGATGTGAACGAAGAAATCGGCCGACTGACGGCCTCGTGGCGTCGCACCCGGCTGGCCGAACCGGATCTGCTGGAATCGTTGTTGACCACAGAGCAACTGGCGGATCTGGATCTGTTTGATCGAATTCAGCTGGTTGAAGTGATTCGAATCTGCCGCAATTCCGAGTCACTGTCGGTGGCGGGACGAACCTTGTTCGCAGCCTCGCGCGCCGCCAAGAGTCAACCCAACGATGCGGACCGCCTGCGCAAGTACCTGGCAAGGTTCGGCCTGTCGTGGGCGCAGCTGACGTAACTGACGATGCCCTGTTCAAGGCCAACATCCCGGTCGAACTGCACATCTATGGCCGGGGCGGCCATGGCGGTGCCATCAGTTCGCGAAAGGGGATTCCCTTCGGAACATGGCACTTGCGATTTGTGGATTGGGCCACGGACCTGGGTCTGATGCAGACGAAGGCTCAGTAGCGGGTCTTCACGTCATCATGAATTCCATGCCTCCGGGGCCGGCGTTGATGACGGTCGATGAACCAATCGTTGCAGTCCGCCCGGCGCTGGCGTGAATGTGGCCGCACACAACCAGGTGGGGCAGTCGCTTTTCAATCGCGGCACGGATGGCGGTGCTGCCCAGGCTCTGACCGCTGGAGGCGACATCTACTGCTCCCTTGGGAGGCGAGTGACTGATCAGCACGCCCCCGGTCGGACAATCTGCCAGCAGGTGCGTGGCCTCCGGTTCAGTGAAATCAAAACTCCAGTCCCCGAATGGCGTCGTGGGAATTCCACCACCCAATCCGAAGAAGTTCACTCCGTCGATGCTGATCCCGGACCCGTGCAGCACATGGGCGCTGGACCAGCCTGCACTCGCCCGGGATAGCTCGTCGAACGATTCGTTGTTGCCGGGAACCAGCACGGTTGGTCGACTGATCTGACGCAGGATGTCCAGGCACACGTTCAGTCGGCGGCGGCAATTGGCCAGATCCCCCGCACAGACCACGACATCGAAGTCTCGGGATCGTGCCACCAGTTGACTGGCGGCCTGCGCGTCACAATGCAGATCGCTGAACAACAGCAGTTTCATAAGGTTCACCCCTTCTGTCGGGGATACTTGCGATTGGGATTTCGCCCAGACCTGGCACCGAGCCAGCAACAGCTCGCGTGAGGATCTCCTTATTTCAGGAAACCGCGTTCCCGCAGTTCCTGGATGTTGTCGGGGGCGCTGCGCAGGACACGATCCAGGGTGTAACGCAGGATTGCGTATCCGGCCAGCGGGGCCGGCGCGGTCAGTATGGCGACATGCTCCTCTTCTTCGTCATCCAGCTGCCGATTCAGTTTGGCCACGGCTTCTTCAACGCTGTCGCTGACAATTCGCTTGGGGCCGCTGTGATTCTGCAGCTTCAGGTGCGAGAACGACGCGGTTCGGGACAGTGCGAACTGAGCCAGACTGGCATCGTCGGCATTCTCAAAAAAATCCTGGAATTCGGGGCTCACATTGTCCGGGGTGATAATCAGTGGCCGGGTGATTTTGACTTCCCCGCGCGTCACGCTGACGGTCTTGTCCTCGCCCAATCCGGACAGGACCAGCAGGTATGGCAGATCCGACTGACCGAACGTGAACAGCGAGTAGTGCACCGGACGGGCGATCTGAACGGCCTCCATGGCTGCCTGAAAGCGTCGTTCATGCTCAAAATCGTCGAAGGGGAACACGCAGGAAAACTCCGGTTTGTCTCTGGACCGCTTCATTGATGAATTCAGGCACCAGTTGAGTCTATCGATGAAATGAACACAAGCGAGAACATTTCGCGTGCGAGTCCGGACTTTGAATCGACTGTCTGTTTTCAATCCAGGGGCATCTGGTCAGAATGCTGACCCGAATCGCAATCCGCTCCAGCCGAAACAGGCCATGTCGTTACTCAATGAATCCTATGAATACTGCCGGGTCTTGACCCGGCAGACGGCTCACAACTTCCGGTTTTCGTTTCTGACGTTGCCGCGAGAGAAGCGTCGCGCGATGAACGCGCTGTATGCGTTCAATCGGATCACGGACGATTTCGGCGACGACCCCGCGGTTTCCGTGGAATTGCGTCGGATTCAATTGCAGGCATGGCGTCGATCTGTTCGAGCCGCATTGGAGACTCCGCCATCGGACGTCCGGATCGAGGATCTGCCGAAGACTGCTGAAGTGGCAACCCTGACCAATCATCCCGCCCTGCCGGCGGTGGCCGACATGGTGGCCCGTCACCATGTGCCGCATGAATACCTGTTTGATGTCATCGACGGTGTCGAGATGGATCTGCATCCGCTGGAAATACGGACATTCGCGGACCTGGAGAAATACTGTTACCGGGTGGCCGGAGCGGTCGGGCTGTGCTGCATTCATGTCTGGGGATTTCGCGACGAACGCGCGAAATCGCTGGCCGTCGAATGTGGCCTGGCTCTGCAACTGACAAACATCCTGCGTGACCTGGGTGAGGACGCGTCGCAGGGGCGGATTTATCTGCCGAATGAAGATCTGCAGCGGTTCGGGTACGCCACAGACGGATTAAGACGGAAGCTCATCGACGAACGCTTCCACTCACTGATGCAATTTGAAGTCCAGCGAGCGCAGTCCTGCTACGATCGCGCGGAGGAGTTGTTTCTGTATCTGGAACCATGCGGTCGGCCGATTCTGCGAGCCATGCTGGACATCTATGGCGGGTTGCTGAAGGAGATTCGGCGTCGTGATTTTGATGTCTTTTCCCGGCGCGTTTCCCTGGGGAAGTGGAAGAAGCTCTGGTTCGCAGCGCGAGCCCTGCTGCGACAGAAGCAGTTTGCGGCTCCGTCGCTCAAACAATCAGGCCCGGACGAAGGGATCGCCCAGGCCTGACTGATTCTGGCAGCCGTCTCAGGACCCTATTCAATCCCGACGGGCGTGGCATACTTTGAAGGATCCGCCACGAAGGTGTCGTGGGCTTCCTGTGTCCCGAACAGGTACAGGCGTCCCTTGAACCAGGCGGCGAAATCGAGCGACCCTTCAACAACATCCTTGTCGCGCGTCAGGGCGACCACATCGGCACCATACGCGGCCGGTGCATATCGTGCAGGCTCTTCGTCAAACTTCAGCTTGGCCTCTGCGTCGGCGAAGTGGAATTTCTGACCCCGATATGTCGAGTGGAACTCGGGCTTGGCGTCGATCAGTTCCCGCTGATCACGCAGCGTGACGGGACAGAAGCCCTTCAGGCCTTTCATGCTGCCACGTTCGTGAATCTTCTTCATCTTGTCGCGAGTCGACTGGTCTTCGATTCCATCAAACGTGGGAGTGTCAGTCGCGGGGGCGACGGGTGCTGCCAGCTTCGGCGTTTCTGCGGGTGTTTCTGTCCCCGGAGGGGCGATTCCCATCTTCTTCAATTCGTCGGCAAACGGATCTTCCTCGGCAGGTGCCGCGAGAGGGGGATCCTGGACCCTGGGAGCGTTGGCAGAACCCGCTTCTTCGTCCAATGTCAATCCGGTGAAGGGATTCAATTCCAGCTTCTTGTCCGCCTCGGCCTCAGTCATTTCGGTGAACGGGTCGGCGGGATTCGACATCGGCGGGGCCAAATCGGCGGCTGGGGCTTTGGTCGCAAGTTCTGCATCCGTTGGTTCCGCCAGCAACGGCGGAAGCTCGGCGACTGTGTTGGGGGCCGGAGGCACATCGGCGGGGATTGCCAGTGGCTGTGGCAAGGCGGTCTCTACCCCTGCAGCCGGTGAGAATGGCGTGCGTGGTTGAGCATCCAACGGCGGCAATGTCGAAACGACACTGGTGGTCGTGGTTGCCTGGAGATCGGGCTGCAGTTGGGCCGGTGGTTGTGACACAATTCCGCCGGGTGGAACCGGGGCGACATCAGGCCGATACTCGGCCGGGGCTTGAGTCGGCTTCGGATCTTTATTGCCGCCAGGGATCCATTTCTTGAAGAAGGCGACAACCGGATTCTTCGACTTGGCCGGAGCGGCAGGTGGTGTCGGCGTTGGCACAGCCGTCGGCACCTGGTGAGACAGTGCTGGTTGTTGTGTCCGCAGGCCCGTTGGGGCGGAGGTTGGGGCGGCCGCTGCAGGTGATGCAGCGGGTGTCGTCGACGCACTGCCAGCGACCGGGGCGCCGGGAGTTCCACCTGTGGGTACAGGACGGATATCGGTATTCAAATCCGGCATCTCCCGACCGTCCTGCTGATACAGCAGTTCCAGCTGGCGCATGACTTCGGACTTCTTGTTGGCAGATGGAGCCACCTGAGTCTGCGCGACCGGGCGAATCACGGCCGAGTCGGCATCGGTCATCGGCAGCAGTCGCGGTGGCGTCACCACGGTTGGTTTGGCCGCAGACGATTTTTTCGAGTTCGACAGGATCGGTATTGGGCCGGCAACAACCAGTTGCGGACCAATCGCACCGGCAGCCACGGCACCCAACAACAGCATTCGCAGGCGGTAATTGCCTTGCAGATTCATCACGCATTCCTCCCCTCGGACAGGTTCATCCCTGTCCTGTTGCACCGGCGGTCGAAGACGGCACGGGCGGCGGATTTCGCCGATTCTCACCCCGGTGAGATGGCCTCGCACGGTCCGGGACGTCTTCACACAGACTCTGGTCAGTCACGTATGTCATCGTCGCAACGATTGTTCGAGGTGTTACGGTTCTGCCGCTTGTGATGCGGATTCCGGTGGCAACAGACGTTCGTGCGGAATGAACGGAATTTCGGACAGACTCAACTCAGGTTGCGCAAATTGCCATCACCGTTTTCGATGTCGTCCTCCGGCGAGTAGAATGAACTCCTTGCTGGTTCAAAAACTCCCGGGCGTTTACCGAGACTTGCGATGCCGACGTTCGAGTACGAATTCTCCGAAGTACGAACGACGGAAATGCTGCAACGGTGTTACCAGTTGCAAAAAACGAATTGGTACTTCCAGATCGGCCTTTCCGCCACGCTCGTTCTGCTGGCGGTTTTTCAGGCGATTTTGCAGGAGTATCTCACGACTGCGATTTACATCGCTGTCCTGGCTGCCATCCTGGCAATCTACCCCGTCTTTTCGCGATGGAACCTGCAGTCGTCCGTTCGCGCCTTCAGCAAGTCGCCATTCTGGAACCAGAAATATCGAATTGAATTGTCATCGGACAGCTTGGGAACTTTCTGTTCCCTGGCAGAGAACAAGTCCAGTTGGTCGTCGTTTACTTCAGCTCGCCGATTCGACGATGGCATCGTCTTGTTTCAGGGGCAGGTCATGCATTGGATCCCTTTCGACGCCCTCATTGCAGGAACTGCCGACGAGGCCGAGGAACTGGTTCGTGCCAACATCGCTGATTATCAGTCCGTGTGAATCTGCAATGGTCATCCGTTCGGAAACACGTCCAAATCCGATACCCCAAGGCTGCCGGAACGTATTCACCGTTGATCGCTGCTCTCTCTGGTCGTCGCAACCCGGGAAGGTCGTGCTCCGAACCACAACACGGAACCGATGCTGGACGTTTCGCGGACTTCACACTACCCTGACTTTTCGTGAAGGCCTCACTGTTCGAAGTGACGAGACAGCTTTCACCATCGCGGCCATGTCAGGAACCGGAACGGAACGCAAATGAGTGATTCAAAAGTTTTCACACCCTCCACGGCTGGTTCGGGGAATCCCCCGGCACAGACGATCGTGGTTCAGTCGTCACCCGGTTTCTGGCGAAGCTGGAGCTCCCGTTTGCTGATGGCCGCCCTGGGAATGTCTGTCGTCTGCAACATCAGCCTGTACGGAGCCTACCAGGAGTACTTTGCCAGCACAGAACCGCCGCAGGAGCGATTCCATTCCGGCGACGAAAAGGCCAGCGACAAGATCGCGGTCCTGTCGGTCGAGGGAACAATCATGCCCCCCTTTACCGAACGGCTGCTGGCCCAGATCGAGCACGTCGGCAAGGACGACAAGGTCAAGGGGATCCTGCTGCTGGTGGACAGCCCTGGCGGTCTGGTGGCCGACAGCCATGAAATCTATCACCGCTTGAAGCAACTGGAAGACAAGAAGAAGCCGATTTATGTTCAATTCAAACGGATGGCCGCTTCGGGGGGATATTACGTATCGATGGGTGCCGGCAAGGAGGGCCGGATCTTCGCGGAACCGACGTGCTGGACCGGTTCCATCGGTGTCATCATTCCCCGGTACGACGTCAGCAAGCTGGCCGACAAGTATGGCGTCGCGTCAGATCCCTTGAAGACGGGTGAATTCAAGGATGCCCTGAATCCGTTCCGTCCGATGACCGACAACGAACGCAAGTTGTGGGAAAACATCATGGACCAGTCGTTTCAGAAGTTCAAACAAGTGATCGTTGACAATCGCGAAGGACTGGATGCCGACGCGGTCAAAGTGCTGGCCACGGGCCAGATCTTCACGGCCGATGATGCCAAGGCGAACAAGCTGATCGACGAAATCGGTTACCTGGAAGATACACTGAAGGCACTTCAGGAAAAACTGGGTCTGAAATCCGTCCGCGTCGTCAAGTACCATTCTCCCTCATCCGTGCTGGAACAATTGCTCGGCATGGAGGCCAAGCCGGCCGTCGATCCTTGGCGGTTGATCGTGGAATCCAGCGTCCCGCGCGCGATGTACCTGTTCTCCTGGTGGTCTGCCCTGCCGGAGTGATCGATCGAGGGCTCATCGCGGCCCGCCCACGATTTTTTGACGCAACATGGCCAGGCGGTCAATGTCATCATCGTCAATGATCATCCCGTCATTGCGACTCACCCGCCTGGCAAAGGTCTTTAATCCGCCGTACCACAGGACGAACAGCAGTCCGCCAGCCAGAATGAAATGCACGATCGTGCCGATCCAGACTGATGCTGCCAGGTTGTAATACCTGCCGTTGCTCATTATGCGGTATTCCTGAGGATTCGAAATGATGACTGCTGCAGGGCTGAGCCAGCGCAGTTCATACAGCGGCGTGATCCCCAGGTACCACACCGTTTCCCCCACGGCCATCGGAATGACGCAAACGCCCACGATCACAGTCAAGGTCAGCAGCAGGGCCTGCGCCTGTGAGCGGCACCAGACGCCGAAGTGGAATCCGATCCATGCCACCAGCGGGAGGAAAATGGCCGTCGCCAGCAATCCGCGGAAAAATCCGTACGTGATTTGATTGCCGGACCCAAACGCCTCCCAGGTGAACCACCACAGTTGAAACAGGTAGACCGTCACGAACGGGATCCACAGGGTCCGGATCAGTCGCCAGACCCCCGCAAACTTCTCGCGCACAATCGCGTCGCTCCACAGGGGAGTCGTCAGCAACACATCCAGTGTCTGCCGGGACCGTTCGGAACCGATCAGTCCCGACGACTGAATGGCAATGACCAGGACCGCCACCACCCACAAACCCCAGGCGGCCATGTACGCAGGGGCATCCCAGGAATCCGTGCCTCGGTGATGCGGGACCAGCATCGCGAACATCAACGGAAACTCCAGCACCAGCAGCAGTCGAATCAGATATCGTGTCGTCCCCAAGGAACGCTTCTTCGTTTCGCGCCAACGGATCGGATCGTACTTCGGCAGAGTCACGTTTTCAGACGTCAGGACGATCCCCCGTGTCAGCGAATTCTGATTCAATCGGTGAAAGACCGTGTCGAGGGATCGGAACAGCGCCAACAGCAGATTGGACGGCTTCAGGAACGCCCGTTTCCAGAGCACCGCTCGGGCGAACACCAGGAACGCGGTGGCTGACAGCAGAATTGGAACGGTTCTCCGAACGATGACGGCGAACGGAACGTTTTCGTTGCCCAGAACAGCCCACGGTCCAAACAGCAGCAGAAGCATGTCTTCGCGATTCAGGGGATAGGTGCCCGTCATTCCCCGCTGCTCGCAGTACTCGCGCAGGAAATCCAGGATTCCCAGCGAGTCGTACTGTCCCCACCAGAAGAACAGCGCCGGACCCAGCACCACCAGGGCTCCCAGCAGATAGGTGGCGAGGAATGATCCGGCCGTTGTGCGACACCACGCGGAGCATGCCAGTGAAAACGCCGCCACCTGAAGGGCGGTGACCGCCAGCGTCCAGGCCAGCGACAGGATGTCAACTTCATTCACGCCCCCCAGGCTGTAGGCGACCGTGACCAGTGGTAGCGATAACAACAGAAACGTGGCCATCGGCACCAGGCGACTGAACAGCTTGCCGATCAGGATCGACCAGGGGCCCAGACGCGTCAGCAACAGCAATGAGAGCGTATCCCGCTCTTTTTCAATCGTTAAAGCGCCACTGGTCATGGCAGGCAGGAACAGATACAGACCGCAAAACTGCATAATTGCCAGTCCGTCAAAAAACATCCTGCCGCGCCCCAGGAACTGAAACGACACTCCGGTCCAGCCCTGGATTTCACTCCACGCCAACACCCCCGCCATGACATACAGAACCACCGCGTAAACTGTTCGCAGGATGTACGTCCGACGTCGCGCGGACATCTCGGTCAGTTCCCGCGCCAGCAGTGGGAAGGCAAACACCAACCGCTGGGGAACTAACAGTACTTCCTGTCGAATTCGTCCCGCCGGGTTCACGAGATCTCCTCCATCGGTTCAGTCCGTCCCATCCAGCCCGAAAAGCCGTGAAGTGCCTTTGTTCGAAGCATCAGCCAGGCATTCACAACCACCAGTCCATGCAACGCCAGTCCCAGGAACGCCCAGGCCCCCATTGGCGTCATGAACGATCGAGGAAACAAGACTCGAATGGGACTGAACCACAGGATCGATTGCATGACTGGATTGGTCGACGGAATCCCCAGGTAGGTGGATGACAGATAGAACAGCACGAACGGAGCACCACAAACGACGACAATTATCGCCAATGAAAACAGCACCGCCTGAGTTTGATTCTTCAGTCGCAATGCCAGGTGGAACGAAATCCATTGGATTAAGCGCGGATAGGTGATCATCGCCAACGTCATTCCCAGGACTTCCTGCAGGAACAAAACTCCGGATTCCGCGTCGCGGCCGGTCAGAGTCAGGCCGTGTTGCACGTACATCGTCCAGATCGTCTGGAACAAAATCAGTATGGTGAACGGAACAGACAGGACACCGATCAATCGGCGAACCCCCGCCAGCTTTTGCGTCACCAGTTCCACCGGCGACAACGGAGCCACCAGCAGCATGTCCAGTGTCTGCCGAGAACGTTCCGAGGTCAGGGTGTTCGTGGTATGGACAGTGACTGCGACCGCGGCGATCGGCCAGAGCATCGTCAGAAAAAATGCGGTCGGTCCATTGAAAGACTGACTCTGCGCATCGCTGATCGTCCAGCCAATCGCCAGCAGCAGAGGGACCAGCAGCAAGACGAGGAATCGGAACAGGTACCGGACCGTCCCCAGCGATTTCTTCTGAGTTTCCCTCCAGGCAATGGGGGCGAACATCGGTCCGAAATCGCGATCCTTGACCAGCAGCACTCCCCCGGTCGTCGTCTGATTCAGTTCCTCAAAGACCCCGTCCAGTTTCTTGAAGAATTCCAGCAGCAGATTGCGCGGTGGCACAAATGCGCGCGACAGCAACTGGCGTTGTGCCATCCAGACCACCAGTCCGGTGAGGATCAGCATGCTGATCGAAAAGATCAGCAACATGACCACCAGCGAGATCCAAACCTCAATGCGTTGAAAGCCTGACGCGAACTTCCATTGCGGTCCGGTTGTCACCGCCTGCACGCTGGGAACGAAGACTCCCAGGCAGGACGACGCAAAGCAGACCGCCAGTGGCATCATGGCATACGCCGAAATAAATGCTCCTGACGTTGTGCGATGCCAGGCCGAACAATAAATGCTCCATGCCCCGACCAGCACGCTCCACCACAACAGGAACCAGATCGCGGAAACAACATCCGGCAGTTCCACCCCTCCCATCCCGTACACCACGCCGAACAAGGGAAGGGACAAAAGCTGGTACGTCCCCATCGTCAACAGTCGACTGAACAGCTTTTCCAGGATGATCGTGGTGGGGCTGAGCTGCGTCAGCAGCAGCAGTCCCAGGGTATCCCGCTCTTTTTCCGAAGTGATGGCACCACAGCACAGGGCGGGTAACAGCACAATGATGGCCGCGAATTGTACCTTGATCAGCGACTGAAACAGCATTCGGCCGCGGCCCAGGTTTGCCACGCCGGCCCCGGCCCCGCCTCCCAAGACATCGCCATAGACCCACAGGGCAGAACCGTACAGCAGCAGTGCGTAGACGACCCGCAAGGCATAGGTCCGCCGTCGAGCCGACTGCTCGATCAGGTCCTTGGCCAACAGGGGTAGCCGGAACATCAGACCGGATTCCATCACGCCGTCTGTCCTTCCGTCAGCTTCATGAATGCCGTTTCCATATCCATCACCTCGGGCTGGAACATCCGAATCCGTGCTCCCTGGTTGTGAATGAAGTCATGAATGTCCTCGACCTCGATGCTTCCTTCTTCAAACCGGATGGAAATGCGATCGGCCTGGTCGTCGACCTGGGTAATCCCCGGCAGCAGCTTCAGCCGCGAAATCAGTTCCGGCGTCTGGTTGGCCACCTGGACGTGGACGATCTTCAAGACTCCCAGTTGCCTGTAGATTTCCGCCACCGAACCCTGAGTCACCATGGTCCCCGTCTCAATGATGCCGATCCGGGTACAAAGTTGGGCCAATTCATGCAGGATATGGCTGGAGATCAGGATGGTCTTACCCATCTCCTTGAGTGCTTTCAGGAGTTCGCGCATTTCGATGCGGGCCCGGGGATCCAGGCCCGAGGCGGGTTCGTCCAGCAGCAGCACGGCCGGGTCGTGCAGCAGCACGCGCGCCAGCGACAACCGCTGCTTCATTCCCCGCGACAACGAATCCACCGGCGAATCGATCTTCAACGTCAAGTCGGTCAATTGCAGCACGTCGTCGACGACGGATTTGCGTTTGGAGAGCGGCAGACGATAGGCCGCCGCGAAGAAATGCAGGTATTCGCGAGCGGTCAGATCTTCGTAGACACCGAAGAAGTCGGGGACGTAGCCAATCTTTTCGCGCACGAGGTGCGGCTTGGAACGAATATCCAGATCCATGATCCGGGCACGTCCTTCAAACGTGGGTTGTAACGTCGCCAGGACGCGGATCGTCGACGACTTGCCGGCCCCGTTGGGGCCGATGAACCCAAACACCTCGCCCTGGGGAATCTCCAGCGTGATCCCCTTGACCGCCTCCAACTTCCCGTACCGCACCCGCAGATTGCGCACGTCAACAGCCAGCATGACAAGCCTCGTCTCAGAAATGTCTCAACCATCTGGTAGACAGGATGTCTGACGAAGCTACCGGGAACGACCGACCGCCGTCCAGTCAGTCTGAGCCGACACGAGCCCAGTTCGCGCTGCGCCACGGGCCCGGGGTTGAACGACCGCTCTTCGCTGAACCCCGAGCCAACGGCGACTGACACCGGCTGCCGGGGGTGGCAAACCAGTATCCACAGATTCATCGCGAGTTTTCAAAGAGCATCACCGGGCGGCCGATTCCGCCCGCGCTTCACCGTCACAACCGCGATCGACAGAACCTCAGGCATGCTCGGCGCAGGTCTCGCCAGTTCGGCGCAGGTCTCCCGACCTCGCCGAAACGGCCGACCGAAGGTCTCCAGTCAGCAGATGGACTTCGTGGTCCACATCCTGTGGCCAGGGACTGGTCTGTCCCGATCTGTTTGCCATGCGTTTCGCGCGGTTCCACTCCTGATCGCGGTAGGGACGGCCGCTGCCGGCCACCCCCCGCACAGATCCGTACGTGCGGGACTACCGCATACGGCTCTTACCTTGGATGTTGACATGCGAACCTCACGTTGGGATAGGGATGCAGGATTTTGGGGGAGGGAAGCCAGGGAAAGCCCTCGCCGCGTCTTTTGCGATTGGACTCTGCAAATCGCCCAAACTCAATCAGGCGGGTCTTCTCGGGGTGTAGCTCCGCGCCGAACTTGGTAAACCGCTCCTGCAAGTCCGCCAGACATTGTCGGGCATCAGACTCCTCGTGGAATCCGATCACAAAGTCGTCCGCATAGCGTACGATGATGACTTCGCCACGGGCCCGCTTGCGCCAGGCCTCAATCCACAGATCCAGGACGTAGTGCAGGAACACGTTGGCGTAGAGCGGTGAAATCACCGCTCCTGGAGGCGTTCCCACCGTCGTTGGCGACCATTTTCCCTCTTCAGATACTCCTGCCCTGAGCCATTTCTTCAGGAGCCGGAGCATCCTTGGGTCCGCAAACAGCCCACAAAAGCGATGTGATTGCAGGCAGCCTGCGCTGCATTTCCATCGGAAGCGGCCTGCTGCTGGACGGAATCGGCACCATTGGCGACGGCGGTTCCATTCGATATTTCTGCTCGTTGGGCGTTGAGAAATTCAGGAAACAAACGGGTTGTCGGTGATCTGAATTCAGGATGGCAAATAGTCACCTTTTCAGGGAGAATCTTTCGGCCACGTTCTTGACGTAATCCATTACTGCCCAACGAACACTCATCTATGGCCGTTCCTCTCGAAAGATTTGTCAAACAGCTTGAGGACAGTGGGATTATCGCTGGCGATACGCTCAAGGACTTCCTGCCGCCCAAGTGCGAGCCGAAAACTGCTGAGGAACTGGCTCTGGAACTGGTCCGACAGAAAAAACTGACGAAGTTTCAGGCTGAAGAGGTTTCCAAAGGCAGGGGTAAATCACTCACGCTCGGCAATTATGTGCTGATGGAAAAGATCGGGGCAGGTGGCATGGGGCAGGTGTTCAAGGCCGAACATCGCCGGATGCACCGGACGGTGGCGGTGAAGGTTCTGCCAGCGAACACGATGAAAGACCCAGCAACAGTTGCCCGCTTTGAACGAGAGGTCACGGCGGCGGCAAAACTTCGCCACCCCAACATCATTGCCGCCGATGATGCCGATCAGGCCAACGATGTCCACTTCCTCGTCATGGAGTACGTGGACGGCAGCGACTTGGCGGCACTCGTCAAGAAAAACGGCCCGTTTCAGGCGGATAAAGCGGTTAATTACATCCTGCAGGCAGCCAAAGGCTTGGAATTCGCCCATGCAGAAGGGGTCGTCCATCGGGACATCAAACCAGCCAATCTGCTCCTCGACAAGAAGGGAACAGTCAAGATTCTGGACATGGGATTGGCTCGGATTCATGGAGATGCCGATCAGGCGGAACTCACCAGCACCGGGGCCGTGATGGGAACCGTGGATTACATGCCCCCCGAACAGGCTCTGAACACGAAAACCGCAGATGCTCGTGCGGACATCTACGCTTTGGGCTGCTCTCTCTACTACCTGCTGACTGGCAAAGCGACTTATGACGGAGATACCTTGATGGCAAAACTTCTCGCCCACCGGGAGCAGCCGATTCCCGATCTGCGAGAAGTTTGCCCCGAAGTTCCAGAATCGCTGGAACTTGTCTTCAAGAAGATGGTGGCGAAGAGAATTGAAGACCGTTACCAGTCTATCACCGCGACGATAGCCGATCTGGAAGCCTGCCGAAGTGGGCTGTCAAACACGGTCTCTCGTCAGTCTTCGGATGCCGACCATACGATCATTGGTCAAGACAAATCAGTTTCGTCTCAATTGGCGACTTTGTCACAAACAATACGGGAACCGGTGGGTAAGCGAAAGACTCCTTCAATCGACGTGGACCACACCGACTTTCAGGATGACCATCAGCGAGCACCGAAAAACTCACTTCCCACGAAGAAGCCTGCGAAACGACCATCCAATGGTGGGAAAAACGCCCTTCGGAAAGGCCAGAAAAAGCTCCTGATAGTCGGCTGTGCCGCTCTGGGTGCGTTGATCTTACTGGCCGGCGCGGTCATCAACATGAAGTCCAGGGACGGACACGGCACATTGGTCGTCACAGTGAGTGAGCCTGATGCCGAAGTCCAAGTGCTGAATGAAATGGACGCAGTTGAGATTACCCGAAAGGGAGAAAAGGGGCCAATCACGATTGCGGTTGTTCCCGGCAAGCATCGGTTGAAGATTCAAAAGGATGGATTTGAAATCTTTACGGACAGCTTTGAGATCAAGTCTGGGGCCTCGGAGTCAATCACGGCGAAGTTGACTCCGCTGGATGGTAAGGCACCGGTGGCCGGGATGAAGCCAAGCGCAACCGAGAAACCACGAAGCGGACTCGACGGCGACTGGAAGCCGCTTTTTGATGGCAAATCACTCACGGGTTGGACGGGCGATGTCGGACTGATGACCGTCGAAAATGGCATCTTGGTCAATGATGGAAAACGGGGGATCGTCACTGTACCGGGCGAGTATCAAGACTTCGAAGTTGAAGTCGAGTTTCGGCTGGCGACTGGTGGCAATAGCGGGTTGGGAATCAGCTACGGCGGTAACGGCGACCCTGCCGAGAACGGACTGGAAGTTCAAATGCTGGACGACGACGAATATCCTGCCGTCAAGGACACTCAGAAATGCGGTTCCATTTATTTGCTCGCAGCCTCCAAGCCGGGGCAATTCAAGCGATGGCCCCAGTGGAATCAGTTCCGAGTGGTCTCATCCGGAGACGATGTGCGAGTCGAACTGAACAGCGTTCTGATTACGGCAGTAACTCGCACAAGTTTGAAACAACGGAGTCCACAGCACGCAGGGATACGGAGAACGTCAGGGAAGGTGTGTTTGTTTCCGCATACGGGACGTAGCGAGTATCGAAGCTTTCGGATTCGATCAACGGTCCCGACCACCGCTAAGCCGATCAAGACCTTAAACGACTCCGCCTTCCAGCAATGGATGAAAGACGTGCTGGGTATGCCTGCCGAGAAGCAGGTGGAGGCTGTCAGCAAGAAGCTAATGGAGCTGAATCCGGGGTTTGATGGTAAGCTGATTGGAGCCGACGCAGGCAGCACGCCGAGAATTGAGGGCGAGATCGTTAGGCAGGTCGGATTCTTGACCGAGAACGTAACGGACATTTCTCCAGTGCGAGCGTTGATTGGATTGAAGTCGCTGGCGTGTATCGGGAGTGGCATTGACAAAAGCAACTTTGCAGACCTTGCTCCACTCAACGGGCTGTCTTTGACGGAATTATTGTGTCACCACACTTCGGTATCCGATTTGTCTCCATTGGAGGGCATGCCTCTAAATGCACTGGACTGTGGCACATCAAGAATCAGCAGCCTACTCCCATTGAAAGGAATGCCCTTGGCGACCCTCAAGTGTGGAGAAACCATGGTGTCGGACCTGTCCCCAATTAGCGGCATGAACTTGACATACCTGAGTTGCAGTGGCTCTAAGGTCACAGACCTTTCGCCGTTGAAAGGAATGCCGTTGAAGACGCTGTATTGCGATGGACTCTCGATCTCAGATCTGTCTCCCTTGACGAGAATGCCTCTGGTGGGACTACGAATTACCCGTTGCATCGGCGTTAGAGATCTCTCACCTTTGTCAGAATGTAAAGACCTAAAGTCCTTAAACGCCCTGTTCGTTCCAGTAACAGCGTCAGATGTTGCTGCTCTGCAAAAGGCTCTTCCGAATTGCAAAATCGAGTGGGAAGCTCCACTAAAGGCGTCTACTCCGCCTCAATAGCTCAGCCGATCTGAGGTCTCACCAAGTTGATCCTGCGTCCGCTTTGCGTACCGGGCAGTCGTGTTCAAATTCTCGTGGCGCCAAGCTGCGGAACTTTCTCAGCGGTGTGAAGGTTCTCCGCTTTCGAGCGTCGGTTGACTGCCTAAAAACCGTCCCGACACTCGCCGGACCTGTTGAGTTTTCTGATGAGTGTACGGCAAAAGACTGCCGAGGCCCGCATGTGAGTAGACCGTCCGTGATTTCAAAACGCGTGAGACAATTCGTTGACTCGGGGTTCTCGTGCGTGATCGCTACAACCCACTGTCATATGCAATTGTGTCGATTCCTGTGAAAAATGTGCGAAAACTGGCCTGAAATCGCGGTCACGAGTGGTGCGGCAGGGAAAGCACGCTTGGCAGTTTCGTTGTGCGCCTTTAGCATGCACCAGTTCAGAAGTAGTGCAGGACCGCGTGTGATGTGAGGTCCTGGCAATACCGCGCGGAATCCACATCCGAAGAACCGACGAAAGTATACTCGATCATGGCCAAGAAGACGATTGCCGATGTCAATGTTTCTGGTAAGGCAGTGTTGATGCGCTGCGATTTCAACGTCCCTCTGGATGACCGACAGCAGATCACCGACGACCGCCGTATTACCGAAGCACTCCCTTCCATCAAGTCCGTCCTGGATCGCGGCGGCCGGGTCGTACTGATGAGTCACCTGGGTCGCCCCGAAGGGAAAGATCCGGCCGAAGACGCCAAGTACAGTCTGAGTCCGGTCGCCACGCGACTGAAAGAACTGCTGGGTTGCCCCGTCCACTTTGCCAGCGATACCGTGGGAAGCGATGCCACGTCCAAGTCTGCCGCACTGAAGAATGGCGAAGTGCTGCTGCTGGAAAACGTCCGCTTCAACAAGGGCGAAAAAAAGGGTGACCCCGAATATGCCGCCGTGCTCGCTGGCATGGGTGACATCTACTGCAATGACGCCTTCGGAACCTGCCATCGTACGGAAGGCTCCATGGTCGCCGTCCCCAACGCCATGACCGGCAAGCCCAAGGTGTGCGGCTTCCTGGTCGAGAAGGAAATCCGCTTTCTGTCCGATGCCATCGCCAACCCACAACGACCGTTCGTGGCGATCGTCGGCGGGAAAAAGGTTTCGGACAAGATCAACGTCATTCAGAACCTGCTGAACATTTGCGACAAGGTCTTGATTGGTGGCGCAATGGCCTACACCTTTTCACTGGCCAGCGGCGGCGCGGTCGGAAAAAGTCTGGTGGAACCGGATTGTGTTCCCCTGGCAAATTCTTTGATGGCTGCTGGCGGCGACAAGCTGATGCTGCCAATCGACACCCATTGCGGTGATGATTTCAAGGGGAGCTGCAACAAGCAGACGGTCAAGGCGGGCGAGATTCCCGATGGCTGGGAAGGCTTTGATATCGGCCCCGCCACCGCAGCGCTGTATGCCAATCAGATCAAGTCGGCCAAAACAGTCCTGTGGAATGGCCCGATGGGTGTGTTCGAAATGCCGCCGTTCGACGCGGGAACACGCGAGGTTGCCGAGGCAATCGTGGCCAGTAACGCCGTCAGTATCATCGGCGGCGGCGACAGTGCCAGCGCGATTCAGAAATTCGGTCTGGCCGATCAGGTGACGCACGTCAGCACCGGCGGCGGTGCCAGCCTGGAAATGCTGGAAGGAAAGAAGTTCGTGGCTGTTGAATTGCTCGACGACAAGTAGTCGCCTGAAACAGGCGAGTTCCCAAGGCCCGTTGCCGCTGGCAGCGGGCCTTGTTCGTTCTGTCAAAGCGGATCGAGGCGGGTTAGTTAGCATGGACGAGATGCTCAAACCACATCGCATTGCTGAGAGGACCACGCCCGCCAGAACCGGCGACCGATCCGGTTGGACCGGCCCTGGTGCCCACTGGGTCTGGGTCTCCCTCGGCTTGTACGTTGTCGCCTGCTTTCTGCCGGCGATGCCTCCCATCTTCGGGACAAACAAGATCTACGGCTGGGGTTGCCTGTTGATGTTTGTCTATTTCATCCCGGCCTGGTGGGCCAATCCCCTGTATTTCCTGGCCCTGATCCTGACCTGGCGACGGTACCAACGCGCGGCAGCGATCTGTGCGTGCCTGGCTGTCGTGCTGGCCGTGAGCTTCCAAGTCATGGAGTTTCCCAACCCGGGCTGGACCGACGGGATCACCGATTCTGAGCCGGGGTGCTACGTCTGGATCATCAGCATGCAACTGCTCGCACTGAATCTGCTCTGGCTGGAATGGCGGGCCTGGAAGCGGTGCCAGGAGTTGGAGAGGCTGTGATTCTCCCCGAAATCGCTTGACGGCGTCCCTGTTTGGTGATAAACATCATTAAGCTGAACATCTTATTCAGGTTTAGGCCATGGCAATGCGGTTGGCGCTTCAGACAGATTATTCGCTGCGAACCCTGATGTTCCTGGCAGCACGGCCAGGTCGGCAAACCGTCGCCGGAGTGGCCGGGTTCTTTCAGATTTCCGAGACCCATGTCGGAAAGGTCGTCCACCAGCTCGCCAGGCTCGGTTACGTCCGCAGCATTCGCGGGATTGGTGGCGGACTGGAACTGGCCAGACCCGCTGATCAGATCACGATTGGCGAAGTTGTGCAGGCGATCGAAGGGAACGTCCACCTGCTGGAATGTATCGGCATGGAGGATGTCTGTGTGATCCAGCGACATTGCAAGCTGCGAACCGTCCTGGACCGGGCGGAACGGATTCAACTGGAATACCTGAACTCCGTGCGACTGACGGATGTTCTGCCGTTTGGTCAACCTTTGCTGAACCTGCCAGGTGCCGTCGCTCGCAATCACGTCGGCGAGACGGCGCCCGCTCCCGAGAAACCGAAACGGAGTCCAACAAAACGTAAGAAACCCGGCTCAAAAGCGGGTGAGTGAGTCTGCCCGGTCCGAACGGGCAGTGGTTTGAAAGCTGCGCCAATAGGAATTTGCTCGCGTGGTGAGAGCAAGTGTTGGGTCGATACATCTCTGATGAAAGGTACAAAGAATGACACACAGTGCTCGCAGATGGACAACGGTGGGAGTGGCGGCTGTACTGGTCGCCGGACTGGCTTGGAACTCGCGTCAAACCGCCCAGGGTCAGGCCAAGGCCGAGGCGGATCCGGCGGTGGAACGGGCCCGTCAGCAGATTCGGATGCTGGACGACATCTACAAGACCGCGGTGGTGGCGATCACCGACAAATACGTTCACAAGGAAACCGATCTGCCCGCGGCGACCGTGGCCATGGCATTGTTCGAAGCGATGAAGAAGAAGGGCTGGCACGATTCCCGATTGATCGACGCCACCGGCGAACCGTACCTGGAAAAGAACGTCGCCAACGATGAATTCGAAAAGGCGGCAGTCAAGGCCCTCAAGGGTGGCAAGGACTACTACGAACAACTGATCACCGTCGATGGCAAGCCACGCCTTCGTGCGGCAACACCTGTCCCGGTCGTCATGAAGAAATGCACGATGTGCCACGAGAACTACAAGACGGTCAAGGAAGGAGTTCCCGTCGGGGTTCTCACCTACGATGTGCCCGTGAAATAACTCCGAATATCACGACCCGGATCGCAGATCGGCTGCGGTCCGGGAGTGTGATCGCTCACCTCGCGGTGTTCAGCGTTCTCTCAAGATTCGACACGCGCGATTCCAGGGACTGTATGCGGGACTCGGTTTCGGGATTCTCGTGAACCACCTTGCCGCCAATGCGATTGCAACTGTCGGTCATTCCTGCCGCATCAGTTCCGATTTGCAGCGATCGGACGAATGGAACCGGCATCAATCACGATCGTGTCTGCCACTCGATCGCCCAGCCGTTGACGGTGCCTCGAAAACACCATGCTGGTGACAGCCGCCAGCGGAGTCACCAGGAACAGGATCTCGGCAAAGTACAGTACGGTCCGAATCAGGGCTCGCGCCGCATTGCAGGGGCGGAGCGTTGTTCGGACGGTGCGCAATCCCAGCAGGCACTTTCCCAGTGTGGTTCCCAACCGGCCTTCAAGCATGCAGTTCGAGCAGACCAGGACGATTCCACAGATCACGCTCACGCGCCAGGCGTGTTCGTCCGGATGACCAAGCAACGCCATTCCCGCGAGACCGGCAAGTTGTCTGGCAAAAATCAGCAGGGCGACGGGGTGAAACCCTGGCTGAAAAGGATTGAACCGATGTTCCGCCAGCGTGTTGAAGTGATCCCATTCAAATTCAACGCAGGCATCACACAGTTGCCGAACGGAACAGGCTTGCCACTGCAGGCCGAACAGTCGGGCTTGCAGAGAAATCGTTGCCAGCAGGATCAATAGCAGCAACAGTCCGTCGATGACCAGGGCCAGCGCGCGCCGGGTCGTCGGTGCAATCGTGGCCTGCTGGTGGCCGAACTCGTATTCGAGGACTGTCGGGCTGTGCGTCAGCCAGTCGGTTCCTCCGATCAACACCGTACAATGGACCAGCCAGGCCACGACGAATCCGACGAACAGCCACCGCAGTCGACTGAGATATTCCCGTTCGCTCGTGGCAGGCAGTGACAGGTGCGGCGGCAGGATGGTGGTCCCGTCGATCCGGCAGACGGTGACGTCGTTCCAGTTGGTTGCGTGGCGCACGATATAGGCATCATTGTTCGTGGGATCGGCGATGATGGAACAATTCAGCGGTCGCATCGTGCATGCTGTTTCGGTCCCGGAAAGTTCTTCCCATCGGCCTGCCGGACCACTCCGCGCGAATCGATAGACCCGGCCGATCTCATGCGGATTCATCTCAAAAAACGCTCCCTGGCGGGAACAGGCCATCTGCACCCACCAATCGCCCCTGGCGGATGGCTGAATTGGTTCCCATCCTGAAACTTCGCGGTTGGCATTGTCGGGGGCGAGTGCCGAGGGCACCTCCGGCCGATCGTCGGCAAATTCAAACCCATTCCGGTAGGCCGCAAAGCTGGGCTTCTGGGGACTGTGCAGGTTGTCGCAATAGAAGAGGTGAACCGTGTCTCCACAAACGATCACCGACAGTTCCAGATCCACTCCCGACCAGCGTCCGGGCGTCATCGACGTGCGCGGCCGCAATGTCAGGCGGTCACGCTGTGGATCGTCATACCACTCGCGACCGATGCCTGGCAGCAGGATTTTGCGACCTGCGACCCATGCGCCGTCGACCAGATGCACCAGTTGAAACTTATCGTCATGGATGTTGCCATTGATGTCGATCAGGACGGATGTCTGGACAACCGTTGTCAAATGACCATTCCACAGGAACGGCGGTACCGTCAGGCTTTTGGGATTGGTCAGCCGTCCGATTCTTGTGAGGGATGTCCCCACGACCCGGTAGATGTCTGTTTCCATGGGAGAGCCCGGATTGCAGACGTACAGGTCGTCGCCCGCCCAGACGACGTGGCCGCGGCCACCGACAGCGGTGATTCCCGTTTCACGCTGGACTCCCGTTTCCAGGTTCAGACGCACGATCCGGAAACTGAAGGGAGGGACCCAGGCATCGTTCGTAAACTGAAACACGGGATACCACAATTCTCCGTTGTGCAAACTCCCCAGGCTGTAAACGGGCTGTTCACCAGATGCCCGTCCCGTGGGCCGGCCAGTGACGAATGACGTCAATGACCACCAGAGGATCCCGATCGGAATCGCCGTGCTCAGGAACGCCATCGCGATCAAACCGATGACGCGACGAACCAGGGGAATGGGACGGTTGCCGGTGATGTTCGTCGACATCAAAACGTCTCCAACACGCTTCGGCGAACCTGTCACTTCCCGATGCAGAACTTGCTGAAGACACGGTCCAGGATGTCATCCGTGTAGATCACACCCAGGATCCGTCCCAGATGATCGAGTGCATCGCGGACATCGACCGCGATCAACTCGTCACCCACCGATTCGATCCCTGCCGACTCTTCCGCATGCTCCAGCGCGTGTGCGACCGCTTCCAGGCTTTCGCGGCACCGAGCGGCGGTCATTCCCAGCCATTGCCTCGACGTCCCCCGAGCGCTTGCCAGGCGCTGTCGCAGGGATTCAGCCAGCTTGTCCAGGCCATCGCCTGTCACGGCGCTGACCTCGGGCAAATCGACAATGGTTGCGTCAATGTCAAACGGGGAGGTGACGGCATCGCACAGCCACATCCGGGCATCGGGACGATCCGTTTGAGTCAAGATCCGGACGCAACCGCGTGCCTGCTGTTTTGTCTCGATGAACAACTGCTCATCCAGGCTGTGCTGGTCCGCCGGCAGGTGCGCCGCGGAACACCAGATTACGACATCGGCCGACCGGACCTGCTCGGACCGATGGTGCTGGGCTGCCCCGGCGATCAGTTCGGCATGTAACTCCCAACCGGCCGTATCGACCAGATCAAACGCCAGTCCCAACCAATCCACGGTTGCCTGCAGGAAGTCCCGCGTTGTACCCGCCCCGGGTGAAACCAGAGCCGATTGACTGGCCGTCAGCCGGTTGAACAACGTGCTTTTGCCCGCATTGGGAAGGCCCGCCAGGACCACCCGGGGACGCGTTCGAGACTGCATCCGATCGGAAGTCTGTTGCAGCAGATCCTCCACAAAGCGGCGGGCGGTGGCGATGCGACCCAGAAGTTCCATGCGCGAGATGAATTCAATGT
Organism: Planctomycetota bacterium; assembly: GCA_018242525.1. GTDB lineage: Bacteria > Planctomycetota > Planctomycetia > Planctomycetales > Planctomycetaceae > Schlesneria. The sequence goes on from JAFEBS010000017.1 coordinate 359,980, forward strand.
CTTCCTCAATGAAGTCCAGACCCGCCTCCAGATCGGCCAGCAATTCCAGCAGATCACGTCGCAGGCCGGACAACCGGCCGGACAAACCGCCGGCCAGTTGAGCGAGCGCGGATTGCAGTTCCTCGTGATCATGAGCATCGATCACGCCGAGGACCGCTTCGGCCTGCAGTAAATCCAGCTTCCCCGCCAGGAAGGCGCGCAGCGTGAATTCACCAGCCCGAGCCGGCCGGGCACCGCGTCGATGAAGTTCCGACAGGACTGCTTCCAGCAGCGGAGGCGAACCGGGCAGATGCAGTTCCACCAGCGGCTGGCCTGTGTAACTGCGACGATTCGGCCAGTCGTAGACATCGACAGCAATCGGCGCTCGCGTACTGACGGAATGCAGCAACCCTGGATGGACCGAAGCCGTGGAGGCGCGTTGCCAGGCCGTTTCGTTCCGGGGCTCAAACCAGCCCGCCAGCACCTGACGAATGGCGGGGCCGGTGATCCGGACGATGCCGCGCCGCGCGGGACCAGGTGCCGAGGCAAGTGCGGCGATGGTGTCATCCAGCGACAAGTCCATTCGCGGCTGTCCTCATGAGGGCTGTGCCCTCAACCCAATTCGAGCGACCGCTCAAGAACTGCAACTGCCGCTCCCGTTGGTCGCTCCCCAAAACGTGCTCGCAGACCGAAATCAGCGTTTACCCTTCTTCTTGCCATTCTTGCCGTTCCCCTTGTCGTCGTCGTTACTGCGGTCGCGACGAATGGAAACGTCCTTGTCGGCGGCGGCTTGCAGGCGTTTCAGCCATTCGACCCAGGCGGACGGCTTCGGCGGTTCGGCATTCTTGGAGGTCACAGTCACCGGGGGAGGTGGTGGTGGGTTCAGGGCCAGTGCCTTCGCCTTGCGTTCGAAGATGGTCCGCTCGGTCATGCTCCAGATATTCGTGGCGATGAAGTACAGGCACAATCCGGCGGGAACGCGGTAGAAGGTGGCTCCCATCACGAACATCATGACATTCATCATCTTGTACTGGGCGGCCTGTTCTTCATTCTGGGCCGGCGGCATTGTCAGCTTCTGATGAACCATCATCAGCCCGATCGAAATGCACGGAAGCAGGTTGAATTCGGTCCAGCCCAGGAACGGAACCTTGAACGGCAGCGCAAACAGCGCATCGGGCGATGCGAGGTTTTCGAACCACAGGAATGGTTCCATGCGCAGTTCGATGGAACTGCTCAGCGACCGGTACAGGGCGATGAAGATCGGCAACTGCAGAAACATCGGCAGGCATCCGCCCAGCATCATCTTGGATTGCTCGGCGACCAGTTCCTGCGACGCCTTGATGTACTCTTCAGTATTCTTCCCGTGACGGGCTTCCAGTTCCTTTTGTCGTGCCTGGATCTTGGGCTGCAGTTCCTTCATCTTGGCCGCATGCTTTGCCTGATGCTTGGAGAGCGGAATCAACATGGTTCGGACCACCACCGTCAGGCAGATAATCGCCAGGCCATAACTGAGTCCCAGGGAATGGAACTGGTTCAGGACCCACACCATGCCGCGGCAGATCGAATCGAACCAGCCGTAGTCGAGTACCGCGCCGGCGAACACCTGTTGCAGCAACTGCTGACGCTTGGGACCGGCATACAGCTCATATTCGTGTTGGACCGATTCTTTGGCCGGAATGGTCAGGGTCGTGGAAACCAGGTCGACCGAAATATCGCTGTATTGAGTCGCTGCCTTGTTCTCGGTCACAACGACCGCCTTGGAACTGTCGAGGGTTCGCTTCGTGATCTGATCTTCGACCGGCAGGACCAGGGTTGCGAAGTAGGCCACATCCACGCCGATGTACTTGAGCGGACGCTTCCAGATGACGGTTGTGTTCGCCTTTTCCTTTTTCACGACTTCGGATGCGGACACCTTGCTGTCGTCAACGGCCGAGCCATCGTCGCGCAGAAAGCCCATGCGAATGTCGCGATGCTTGTAGGCGTTGTCGGCATCTTCCAGCGGGATTCCGGTGGGGCCCTGCAGTGAGTAACTGATTTCCTGGGGGTCGGATGAAAGGTTCTTCAGCGTGACCGTCAACGCGACCTTGTATCCGGCGGCCAGTGTGTTCCCAATGTCGGAATGCTTCCGTAATTCAGTCGTCAGCTTTCTCAGCTTGAACTTCTTGGAAACTTCCCAGACACCATCGGGGGACTTGATGCTGAAGGTCACTGAATCGTCGGTCTCGCCGGTGATTTCCCACGCGATCTTGTCGAGCGTATCGTCCTTCAACTGCTTGTCGATCACGGGAATCTTCATCCCGAACGTGCGACGATCGGTCAGCACATCATTGCCGACCAGGCTCAATCGATGATCGCGATGTCCGAAGGCGGGATACCGCTTGATATCGGTCAGTTCGATTGCGTCAATGCTGGCCCCGTCGCTGCGGAACTTGGCGGCCAGGAAGAATTCCGCCAGCTTGTCCGCATCGGTTTCGTCCTTGCGGGGTCCGACCCAGACAGATTTCACCGGGTGAGTAGGCAAACTGATGACCGGCTTGATTTCCGCGTCGGGGTCTGCTTTTTCGGCGCTCGGCTTAGTTTCAGAATCTTTGGTCGGATCGACCTCTTCCTTGACCACGGCCGGCGGCTTGACCGGAACCGGGAAAAAGAACGGAACCGCGAAGTGAATCCAGCCGATCCAAATCAACATGGAGATCGTAAAGAACGCCAAAAACCGCCGCTGATCCATGCTGATCTCGTGTGTTAAACAGTGTCACCGGAAGCCGGTCACATTTTTTGCTCGAACCAACCCCACTGAACCCGACCGGGTCACGCAGGGTAGAAAGACATCGCTCTCAGACCCGGCCCGTTACCGGCCATCTTTCAGGCGGTCACCCAGGAAGTTATCGAGATCCGGGATGTCGTAAATCTTCTGAGCCGTCTTGCCGAAGTCGTAATCCACTCGTTTGAAATATACCGTGTTCCCATCCACAACGACGTAGGACGATCGCGGATCACCATTTCTGGGCTGTCCGACGGAGCCGACGTTGATCAGGACCTTCTTCTCCCCCAATTCGTACTTGAAATCAATCTCTTCCGGGGCCAGAAAGTTCAGGTCCTCGGTAAAAACACCGGGGATGTGCGTGTGACCCTGGAAGCAATACTGTTCGACCAGCGAGAAGATGCGTTCCATCTTGCGTTGGTTGTAAATGTCTTCGGGAAAAACGTATTCGTTCAGCGGGTTGCGGGCCGACCCATGCACGAACAGGAACTTGGGTTCCCGATGCACGCGTGGCAGTTCGCCCAGGTATTCCCAGCGGCGATCGGCGGCCGCACCGGATCCAGATTCCAGTTGACGGCGCGTCCAGAACACGGCTCGTTCGGCGCTGGCATTGAACCCTTCGGGATCAAACAATGCGGCCTGATCGTGGTTTCCCAGCAGAGTCAGTTTGCACTGGTAGACCTTGTCGATGCATTCGCAAGGATTCGGGCCGTAGCCAATGATGTCGCCCAGGCAATAGATCTCGGTAATCCCCTGCCGACTGATGTCGGCGAGCACGGCTTCGAGAGCTTCCAAGTTGGCGTGGATATCACTAATGATCGCGCGCAACGCAGGTTCCTCAATGCTAATGGCAACGCAGGCGACGGATGAACTTGAATCGCGGGCGCTGCCACCTGTTGACACACCCGGGATCACACGGCTTCACATATTGGAGTCTGAATCCCGTTCGCCAACTCAAGTTGGGGATAATGAGAATCCGGGAATGATAAGGGCCAGAAAACCTCACGGCAAGCATTGCCATGATCAGTTCTGCTCCACATCGCCCGGAAGTCTTGGAATTGACAGGTTTTATCGACTAATTCGGGTCGGGGTTCCGAGTCTTCACATCCGATGCATTTGTCGTGTCGGGCCGGTGGCCGTGACTCCCATAACGAAATCGGCTGGTACCCATTCCGCAGGCACAACTTAGCGCAAATCGAGCCGCACGATTCCCTGGAGTGCGGTGGCTCGGCACCGCCCTCCATTCGATGGAACTGACGACTCTCGAAAAAGGAAACAGGAATGTGTCAGGAATCGTTTCCGTTTTCCGTTAGCATGAATCCGTCCGCGCCGCGCGCAGTTTGTCATCAAACCAGACAAAATCCCTACGGTGACGGCTGGTGATTCATCTGAATTTGCACTCTGCGGTAATGGAAAGCATGGCCACGCGGTGATGCGAAATCCTGGAACAATGTCGACCGCCGTGCACTGCCCAGGCTTTCCACCGGAGCACGCGTGTTTCAGACGCGAAACCTGGCGCTGGTCGATCGAGTCGGCCGGCGTTACCTGGCACGCTGGGTGATCGACGATACCGTGCGACTGACCTACTTTACCGCCGAGATCGCTCCGAATCGTCAGTCGACACGGCACTCGTCCAGTTGGAAACAATCCCCCAACAGTATCTGGCTGGATGCAGAACAGTCGTTCACCACGCGCACCGTCCAGACCGCCGATGGACGCACCTTCACCGAGCACTTGACTGCATTCGCAGGGATCCTGGCGACCGACCGACAGGTGGAACTGAGGGTTCTGTTCAGCCTGCCGACCGACATCGATCACCAGGGACTGAAGCTGGAATTCGGGTACACTCAAAGCGGCCCCGTAATGACGTGACCGGGCGTTTTGCGACTTCACTCGATCCGTAGCATCGTGATCGAATGCGGCGGGAATCGATACTGCGCCCCAGTCCCCAGCGTGTGCTTCCATTCCCGCTGCTGAGGTGCAATTGCCACCGGCTGTACCGCCGTGTTCACACTCCCCAGCGGCCCGGACAATTCGACACCCTTCGCTACACGCTGACGTGGCACAAAACCTGTCAATTCCACCTGCGCCGTCACGAACTGATCCGTCGGATTGACGGCCTGCAGGATCAGCGTCTTGTGGTCCTCGCTCAGGCTCGCCAGCAGATCCAGTCGATGCTGATCGTCCACCACGTCGCACTGCACCAATTGCGTCTGATAATGATTCGCCACCATCTGCGTCACGTACCCCGGGGGTTGCAGCCAGACCTGGTCGGGATTCAGAAACAGCAAACCCTGGTTCCAGTCATTGTCGTTCTGACCATCCGGCTGCAGACAATTGGCCGCGGTCACGACGGGAATTCGACCATCGCGGGCAATGGCCTGGATCGCGATGGCATTGGCCAGAGCCCGCCGTTGAGAATGGTTCCCGGAATTCAATTCAAACACCGCCACTTTATGCCTGGCTCCTTCCGCGATCTGCTCCAGTGCATTAATAAACGAAAACGTCCCCTGCAGCGTCGAATCCGGTCGAGGTCCATCGGTGCCAACATGGACATCAAACCAGACTTCGCGACCCCGCTGCTTTGCCAGCTGCAGAATCTTCTGATGAGCCGCCAATGTCGTAATGCCGGACGCGGAACCTCGAAACTGGAACGGATCGCGAATCGGTTCCCCGAACAGGAAGTCCCCCACGACGATCGTGATTTCCGGATCCTGCTTCCAGATTGCGTCGGCCAGCCTGGCGAACTTCGCGAAGTATGCCTCGTCCACCCGCTCTTCATTTCCCAGTTGAATGTAGCGCAGTTGATATGGTTCCGGATGTCCGCTTTCGACGCGCCGACGTCCCCAGGCCGTGGTCGGTGCGCCATTCACATACTCGACGAAATCCGCGATGTCCGCCGGGGTCTCATCCATGTTGAACGCGGGAATACTGAGGAACTTCGCGGCTTCGCAAACGTCAAGGAATTCGAGGATCCCCCAGCCGTTCGTGGAATACGGATACCACGTTCCGGCATGCGGCGGCCGACGATCCCGCGGGCCGATCATGTTCTTCCAGCGATACTCGGGGTGGTTGATCATGCTGCCGCCGTACCGCAGCACGCGGATCCCCTGTGCAATCAGCCCTTCCACCACTTCCCGTCGCACCGGCAGTTTTTGGTAGCGCCCCCATTCGCCCGGCTGCAGAAAGGCATACCCCAGCTCGACTGATCCCGGTTGCCGCAACGAGATTGCCAGTTGGCCTCGATCAATCGTGGCACCGGGCGTCAGGGAAAGATGGAGCCGCTGCCAGTCCCCGGCCCGTACCGACAGTTTCGCTTCCGCTTGAGTCTGCAGGCCATCCCGACTACGGAGCGTCACCGCCAGTTCCACCGGCTGATCCGCGCGAGCCCAGACGATCCCTTCGTAGACTTTCCCGCCAACAAAATGGAGTCCCCAGCGATTGAGCCCCTGATTCTCGACGCCAATCTCTCCGGTGCCTTCGACAAATGTCACGCGTTGAGCCTGTCGACCGACAAACGGCCGTTCGGACTCCAAGGCAAACGCCCCCCTGGCATTGCCACTCTTCACCGCCCGCCACATCCCGCTCACGTCTGGGGGTGGATCAGCCGGCCTCGCAAACGGCAGCGACCGAGTTTCGCCGCCGGTCTTGATCCACAACTTCCGGTACTTCGCGTCCTTTTGAAACTGTCTCAGCCCCACAGTTCCCGACAGCAGCGCCTTGTCATCATCCTCGTACTTCAGAACGCTCTTTCCATTCACCCGGATCTCGATCGTCCGGTCCTTGAGCGAGACCGACAACGGCACCCATTGCCCGATCGCAATCTCACAGGGCGCGTTACGAATGTATTCCCAGTTATGCCGATGCCGTCCGAGAAGCACAGATTGCGACGACGCATTCAGCGAGATTTCATATCCGTCAAAGTTATCCATCCCGAGATTCGCTTTGCCAACACGAACGATCAGCCCGGCATTCGTGGACTGGCGATCGGGAATAAACACTTCGACTCCCACTTCACCATTGGTAAAGGCGGGAAATTCACTGACGATTTTGTCTCCCGGCACCCCGGTCGCCACCAGTTCGTCCTGCTGAACATTCCACTTTCCCCCCAGGATCCGAAACCCTTGCGGTGGTGAGTTCGTCGGTTCTTGGAAACTCTCTCCAAAAATCATTTGACTGTAGATGCCGCCATAAACCTCATGGTTTACATCCTCCAGGCAGGCACCGGCCAGATAGGGGGAAACACCGTGGACGATACGCCCGGCGTCGACGGAGACTCGGACATCCTGGGCCTCCACAACTAGCCCGACGGACAGCAACGCCGGCAGGAATGACATCGTGTTTGGAAACGCTTTCAGAAGCATGTGATGTACCGAAAACAAGGATGGAACGAGCGATTGTCCGACGTTTATCTGATCGATTACCGCATTCGAAAGCAACGTGAACCAAGCACAGCAAATCGGCTGGAGATTCATAATTGGCTCACTGGCAGGGCGCAAAACCGCAATTCCCCTCCGGAACGCAATCCACTAACATCCGGCTGTGGACAAGGAGGTCCGTGGTTTCTGGAGATTTCTCCTGCGCTGACGCTTCGAGTAAGCCATGGGAGCGGCAAGGCGCTGGCCGAACGGCATTGTCTTTGTGAGCGGCAAGGCGCTAGCCGCCGGTTCTGCGGCACGATCGAGAAGACACCCGCGGCTAGCGGCCTGGCGGCTCACCAAACAGTGCCATTGGCGCTGAGAATCGTGACGGAGAATCGATGTGAGTATGCCCCGGACTGCAGTTCAACGGATCGGTGAGATCGCAGGTCTGGCGATGCTGCTGACAGCGATGTTCTGTCCGATGAAGGCCTGCTCTGCCGATCAGCCGCAATCACCGCGCGTCGTCTCCACTGCCAGTTCCACCTCTGCCCCCCCCCCAGTTCCAGCCAATCCTTTGGAAGGACCCGCGCTGCAGGACGTTCCCACGTGGTCGCAACTGTCGCGGGCGATCTTGTTGACGGCCATTCCCGACAAGTACCAGGACAAGAAGCACTGGGACAAAACTCGAAACATATTTGACGGAGTCCGCGTTCAACAACGCGGATTGAACATTCGCGTCTCGGAAAAGAAACGGACGGTCAATCACGGTTCGTGGTACATGTACACCGTGCGGTTTCCCAAGCCGGAACAGAACGTCAGCCTGCTGATCGATCAGGTCCAGTCCCGGGGTCCGGGACGGTTTACGTTTGCCATCCACGTCAAACTCAAACAGATCCAGTTGCACGGCCAGTTCGAGCAATGGGTTCTGGGGGTCAAGGGACTGAACTTTGATGTCGAATCCGAAGTCGAAGTCCACATGCACTCGGTTGTGCAACTGGTGATTGACACGGAACATCGATCGAGCAGCCTGTTGCCGGATCTGGTTCTCAAGCCGGCGATTCAAAAGATCCGGCTGGACCTGGTCGACGTCAACACGCGCCGCATCGGGCGGATCGGCGGCGACATTGCCGAAGAACTGGGAGACAGTTCCCGCAAACTGTTTGAAGACCTGATTCATTCGCAGGAAGGCCGAGTCGTGAAGAAGGCCAACGAAGCGATCCAGAAGAAGCGCGACTCGCTGCGGCTGCCGATGTCACGTTTGTGGTAGGCATCGTACCCGACGCTGCCAGCGTCGGAGCCCCCCTCCGTATTGCAAAGAACAGAACAGGACGCGTTCATCTCGAACGCGTCCTGTTTTTTTATTGGTCATGACCCGTCAGATCACGTGGCGTAACCACGGTTGAACCTGGGGGTGCGGGTCAAGGGGCGGGATTCCGGCGCTGGTCCGTTTTCCGGGACGGGTGTCGGTGAGACTCCCGCTGGCAATGGAGCCTGCGGGATGCCGCAGTTTCCAGAGGCACAACCACCGGTTGCACACGACGAACAGGGAGACGCCGGGCAGACCGTTTGCGGAACCATCTTGCAAACTTCGTAAGTTTCCACGCGGGGAACGCACTTCGTGACCATCCGGGTACACTGGATCTGCTCTTCCTTCGGAATGCAGCGGGAAACACGCTTGGTCACCGTGAACGGTTCCTGGCGGCAGACCGTGTAAGGGATGCGACAGGTCTTGGTTTCGGTCACGGTCCGGCAGGTCTGGACAGGGACCCGGCGGGTGCATTGTTCGGGAACCATCTTGCAGACCTGATACGGAATCCGCTGAGTGACCTGTTCGCAGACCATTTTGCAGGTGCGCACCGGGATGTGTTCGACCACCTGTTCGGTGACCATGCGGCAGACCTGGACCGGGACCTTGGTCACGATCGTTTCGGGAACACGCCGACAGACCGTGACCGGGACGATCTGCTTGCAGACCACCGCTTGATACGTGGTGCAGGGAACCTGGCTTTCGACGATGTTGGGACACCAGACCGGCTTCACCACACAGATGCCGAGTGGCTGCATGCCCAGTTGAGCGTTGCCGCAGGGATCACGGAAGCAGGAAGGCAGGCTCAGGCAGCACGGCTTCCAGGTCCGTTGCAACGTCCAGCGTCCACAGTCCCGGCGTACCGTGCGGTACGTCGTGACTGGTTGCATGGTGGTGTAGCAGCGTTCCTGGTTGATCGTTTCCGTGACATTCCGGCAAACGGTGCGGCGGCATTCTTGTTCGATCGTTTCGGTCACGGGACGTTGCACGCAACGGCGGACTTCACGAGTCGATTCTTCCCAGACCGGCTTCCGCACGGTGTACGAGCAGTCGCGATACTGGGTCTCGGTGACCGGGCGCATGACGGTGTACTGTTCTTCGCGATCCGCCGTTTCCAGGACCTGTCGGGCGACCTGGTACTGCTGTTCGCGATAGGCCGTTTCCACGACATTGCGATAGCAGGTTTGAGCCACGTCCTCGAACACGGTCTCGTAGACCGTGCGCGAAACCGTGTAACACTGCGGTTCCTGGACATACTCCATCACCGTCCGCTGACATTGCTGCCGTTCGACACGGCACGTTGTGTAGCACGCCGCCGGCTCACAGGCCGTCGTCGGGCAACAGCGATAACTGGCCGCCCCGCAGTAACACCCAGCCGAGGCCGACTGTGGCGATCCCACGGCGACAACAGCCAACGCCGCAAGTGCGCCAACCATCCATCTGCTCATGTGTTTCCCCCCTCAAGTACGTATTCGAGATCTCGTACTGCAAGCACCCCGACACATCCCGACGGGAATTGCATACGTCGATTCATCCGTGTTACCGAACGATTCCGCGTTCACGACAGAACCCCGTTTCCGGCACCATGCGCCAGAGTGCCCTGTGAACAGAACCGATGACCCAATGATAAAGCGCGGCTCAACCGTTCGCTTGAGGGAAACGGGAAAAATCCGGGGAAGTCGCAGTGCGAAAAGAAATCATGCTTGCAAACCCCATACAATCCGCAGACCGTCATTGAACGACAGCAATCAGCGGACCGGACAACTCAGCCCAGATTAACTCGAGTTTGACACGTCTGACGAACGCAACAGGGTGAGAATCGGACTTGTACGGGGGTTGCCGGGATGATGTGATTCAACAACGGTTGATGTGGCCAAAACACCACGCGAGGAACTGAGGGGGATGCGAAATATGCGAGGACTTTGTCGAGTTGTCCCCTGATAAGACTTGGTAGCCTCGTGCCGGATGAAGACGTTTTGATTCCAAGGGAAGGTGACGATGACCATGAAATCACACACGGAATACCTGACCTTCAACCTGCCGGCTCGGATGGCATTCGAGAACATCACGCCGAAAATCGAAGAGATCGTCCAGAAGAGCGGGGTCAGGGAGGGCTTGCTCTTATGTAATGCAATGCACATTACGGCGTCTGTTTTTATCAACGACGACGAACCGGGTCTGCACGAGGACTACAAGCAGTGGCTGGAAGGTCCAGGGCGGGTTAGTTCTTCACAAA